>JACPFU010000006.1 GCA_016182785.1 Lysobacterales bacterium
TGCTCGGGTGCGGCGTAGCGTGGCGTCAGCAGCTGCATGCCGGTGCCGGTCGCGACCTCGACCTCGACGCTGTCGTCGAGCAGCTTGGCGATGCCGAAGTCGAGCAGCTTCGGCGCGCCATAGCCATCGACCAGGATGTTCGCCGGCTTCAGGTCACGATGCACGATCAGTCGCTGGTGTGCGGCCTGCACCGCGCGGCAGATCGCCACGAACAGCTTGAGCAGATCGCGCAGCAGCGGCCGCGCGCGTTCGGCCCAGGCGTCGAGGCGTTCGCCATCGACGAACTCCATCGCCAGGAATGGCGTGCCGTCGGCGAGCGTGCAGCCGTCGATCAGGCGCGCGATGTGCGGATGTTCGAGGCTCGCGAGGATGCGTCGTTCGGCGCGGAAACGCGCGCGCCGGTCCGGGTCGCGCAAGGCGTCGAAGCCGAGCAGCTTCAGCGCCACGCGCTGCTTGAAATCGCCGTAGTCGGGTGGCAGCTTCGGCAGCGCGTGGGCGCGGTCGATGACATCGAGCGTCGCGCCGCTGCGCTGGTCCTCGGCGAGCAGTGCCTCGACTTCCTCGCGCAGGGCAGCGTCGTTGGCGCAGGCCTCGCCCAGGAACCCGTCGCGCGCTTCCGCCGGACGCTGCTGCGCGAGCAGGAAGATCGCCTTCGCCTGGCGGTAGCGCGCGGCCGCCTCGCTCATGCCGACAGCTCGCGCTTGAGCCAGGCCTTGGCGTGCTGCCACTCGCGGTAGGTGGTGGACGGATGCTGGCCCATCACCACTGCGGTCTCCTCGATCGAGAGCCCGGCGAAGTAGCGCAGCTCGACCACGCGCGCGGCTTCCGGATCGAGCGTGTCGAGCCGCGACAGCGCGGCATCGAGCGCGATCAGTTCGGCGCTGTCGTCGATGGCGACACCGGCGGCGGCTTCGAGTGCTTCCAGCGTCTGGCCGCCGCCGCGCTTGTCGGCATGATGGCGACGCGCGTGGTCGACCAGCACCTGTCGCATCGCGCGCGCGGCGGCGCCGAAGAAGTGCGCGCGGTTCTCGAAGTCCGGCGCGCCCCCGATCAGCTTGATCATCGCCTCGTTGACCAGCGCAGTCGGCTGCAAGGTGCGCGCCGGCGCGCCGCCCGAGAGCAGCCCCGCAGCCATCTGCCGCAGCTCGCGATAGACCCTAGAGAACAGCCGCTCGGCCGCGACCCGGTCGCCACCGTGCCACGCCGCCAGCCAGCCGGTCAGGTCCGCATCCTTCCCATCATCCTGCGCCAAGACAGCCCCCAAGGCCGATCCGCGACCGCCCGATTCTGCGCCGCCGGATAGGCCGAGGGAAAGCGGCACGATGCGCGACGCCACGCACGGCGCCGGAAAGGCTGTCCACGCCGCGGCATCGACCGCTAGCATCTGCCGGTTGCGTGGACTGCAAACGAGAGACCGACATGCTGGACGAAGAAGAAATCGAGGCCGAGGACAACGCCGGCGACGACGCGAGCCTGAGCTGGTCCAGCCGCATCCGCAGCGGAACGCATCGGGCCGGTGCCGGACTGATCTTCCTCGCCGCGCTGTGCCTGTTGTTCTGGAACGAGACGTCGTCCAAGCACCAGGCCGATGGGCTGGCCGAGATCGCTGCACAGGTGCAGCCCGGCGCGGCGAGTGCACCCGATGCGGCACTCGATGGCCGTCCGGTGCATCTGAGCGCGCGCGTACACAGCGACACCGGCACCCGCGATCCGTTCTTCGGCGTGGGCGCCGAGGGCGCGGTGCTGTATCGCGAAGTCGAGATGTTCCAGTGGATCGAGTACCGCGAAACCACCGGGCGCGGCAGCAAGAAGCGCACGCACTACAGCTACGCGCAGGACTGGGACAGCGAGCACCACGACTCCAGCCGGTTCCACGAGCCGAAGGGCCACGAGAATCCGAAGCCGGCACTGGAAAGCGAGACCTTCATCGCCACCGACGCACACCTCGGCCCGTACCGCTTCGACCACACCGTGGTGGCGCACCGGGCGCTGGCCGAGATGGAAAACGCCGATGGCCTCGGCAGCCTCGGGCGCTGGCCGCAGTTCCTCGAAACCCTGCCGAAGGTCAGCGACGAACTTGCCGCAATGCGCTGGTACGAACTCGAAGCCGGGGTCTACTACCGCGGCGATGCCAAGTCCGAGGAGGCCGAACTCGGCGACCTGCGCGTCGCCTTCTACCCGTTCTCCAACGACTACCCGCTGAGCATGATCGGACGCCAGGAAGGTGATCGACTCACCCCGTGGCGCGCCAGCAACGGCGAGGAAATGCTGCTCGCGGCCGCTGGCGCGCTCGACGCGAAGACCGTGGTCCAGATCGCCGAATCGCGGCAAGCCGGCTTCACCAGCCTGCTGCGCCTGGTCGGGCTGGCCGCGGCCGTGCTTGGCGCGGCAGGCGTCGCGCGCTGGCTCGGCGGCTTCCTCATGGCGATCCCCGTGGTCGGCCGGCTGGTGTCGATGTCGCTCGCCGTCGCCGGCGGACTGTTCGGCCTGATGGCCGGGCTGGTGACGATCGTCGTCGGCTGGCTGGCGGCGCGGCCCTGGATCGCCGGGCTGCTGTTGCTCGCCATCGTCGGCGCGACGGTCTTCGCCATCCGCAAGTGGAAGCGCAATGCCACCGGGCGCAACGCTCGTGCAGACGAGTCCCGGATGCCCATGCCACCCGTCGCCACGCCGCCGCCGATGCCCCCACCTCCGCCGCCGCCGGCCGAGCCGCGCGCGGTCGCCGCAACGTCCGCATCGACGCACGCACCACCCGCGCCGACCACATCGCCTGCGCCGGCGCCAGCAGCCACCAGGAACCTGCGCATCACGCTCGGCAGCAAGGGCGACTACGTCCTCAACAAGCTCGTGCGCGAGCACCCCGACGGCCGCCAGGACCTGGTTTGCTTCGAGCTGATGCGCGCCGGGCAGCCGATCAAGCGCGGCACCCAGGACGAGGTGAAGGAAGCGCTGCGCCTGGCGCTGGCCGCAGCCAGCCCGGTTTGAGCGACACCGAGCGCGGGCTGCGAGGGTTCGTGCCGGGGTGAGGTGGGTGGCGGGTTTCCCCGCCCGATGTCGTGGACCGCAGCGAAGGGCGCGCGTGGGCGCGTCCCATGCTTGAGGAGTCCCGCGTCCATGAACCGTCTCGCACTCGCCGTGCTGCTCGCGCTCGGCAGCAGTCCAGCCTTCGCCGTCGACAGTGCCTTCACCTACCAGGGACTGCTGGAGCAGGCGGGCAACCCTGCAAGTGGCGCGTTCGACTTTCAGGTCGATCTGTACGACGCGGCGAGCGGCGGCATGCCGCTCAATCCCGTACCGTTGCAGTTCGACGACGTCGCCGTCGGCAACGGGCTGTTTCGCCTCTTGCTCGATCCAGGCCCGACCATCTTCACCGGCGCCAACCGCTGGCTGGTGCTGCGCGTGCGCGGCGGCACCGAGACCGGTGCCTACACCGAACTGACCCCGCGCCAGGCGCTGTATGCCGCGCCCTACGCGGAGCACGCCAACGATGCCGACTTCGCGGCGCTGGTCGCCGCGGGCAGCGTTGGCGCCACCCAGATCAAGCCCGCCGAAGTGCAGCGACGCATCGCCGCAACCTGCGCCAGCGGCAGCGCCATCCGCCTCATCAACAGCGACGGCAGCGTCAGCTGCGAAGCCGGCCTGCAGGGCCCAGCGGGTCCGCAAGGCCCGCAGGGCGACCCCGGACCCACCGGCCCCGCCGGACCGGCTGGAGCGGCTGGAGCGGCAGGACAGCAAGGATCGCCAGGCGCAACCGGCGCCACCGGCCCCGCTGGCCCCGCCGGACCGCAGGGCCAGCAAGGCCCGCAGGGTGAAATCGGCGCCACGGGTGCGACGGGAACCACGGGCGCCACCGGACCTGCGGGACCCGCAGGCCCTGCCGGACCGGCAGGACCGCAAGGCCCGCAAGGCGAAACCGGCGCGACCGGCCCGGCCGGGGCACCAGGACCGCAGGGACTGCAGGGCGACACCGGCGCCGCGGGCGCAACCGGGGCCACAGGGCCCGCGGGCCCCGCGGGACCGCAGGGCGCCACCGGAGCCACCGGCCCCGCGGGTCCCGCGGGACCGCAGGGTCCGCAAGGCGACACCGGCGTCACCGGTCCCACCGGCGCACAAGGACCACAGGGCGCAACGGGCGCCACGGGTGCCACCGGCCCCGCCGGCCCTCAGGGCCCGCAAGGCGCGCCCGGTTCCGCTGACGCCTGGGGTCGCCTCGGCAATGCCGGGACCGATCCGTACACGAATTTCCTCGGCACCACCGACGCGCAACCGTTCGTGATTCGTACCCACAACGTCCAGAGCCTGCGCGTCGAACCGTCCGCGGAGTTGTCCGCCGGACAGCCGATCACCGCCAACGTGATCGCCGGCAGTCGGGCCAACGGCTCGGCGACACGGATCCCGATGTGGATGTCGAAGGGCCGAACCGCGTGGCGGACCACTACGGCACGGTTGGCGGCGGCTATAACAACCAGGCTGGGGGCGGTGTTGGCTCGGTTAGCGAGCTGACGCATGCCACCGTCGGCGGCGGTGCAGCAAACTATGCATTCATGCGCGGGAGCACCGTGTCCGGAGGCCAAAGCAACCGTGCGGCTGCCATTTTCGCATCAGTGGGCGGAGGCGCCTTCAATAGAGCCGCAGGTCTAGCTAGCACCGTGGGCGGCGGCTATTCCAATGTCCTGAGCGGTTCCTATGCAACCATTCCCGGCGGAACATGGAACTGCGCCGGCGCCGACTACAGTTTCGCAGCCGGCCGGAGGGCCAAGGTCAGGCCCAGCCTTGATCCCAACGACGGCGACTCTTGCGACAGACTTCCCAACTACCCCGGCGGCGACGGCGATCTCGGCACCTTCGTCTGGGCCGACAGCCAGAACGCCGATTTCGTATCGACCGGCTCCAACCAGTTCCTGGTCCGCGCCCAGGGCGGTGTCGGGCTGGGCACCAATGCACCGCAGAACCAGCTGCACGTGGCCGAGGACGTCAACGACTGGGCGGCGGCGTTCAACCACGTCGCGCAGATCCAGAACACCTCGACCGGCAGCAGCCCCGACGTGCTGGCGCTGAAGATCGGCACGCTCGGCAACCCCGGCGGCTCGGTCAACTTCATCACCTTCATCCGCGGCGACGACACCAGCCTCGGCGCCATCGAGGGCAACGGGCTCGGCGGCGTCACCTTCGCCGGCCCGGGCAACGACTACGCCGAATGGCTGCCCAAGGTGGACAAGGCCGAACCGATCGCCCCCGGCCAGGTCGTAGCCTGGACAGCGCAGGGCATCAGCCGCAACATGGCCGGCGCGCTGCGCGCGATGGTCGTCAGCAGCGAACCGATCGTCGCCGGCAACGCGCCCATGTCCGGCGACCGCAGCGGCCACGCCCCGGTTGCCTTCGTCGGACAGGCGCCGGTGGATGTGATCGGACCGGTCGCAGCCGGCGACTGGATCATCGCCTCCGGACGCGACGACGGCACCGGCATCGCGGTGCCCGGAGCGAAGCTTGGCGCTGGTCAGCACGCGTTGATCGTCGGACGCGCGCTGGAATCCTCGACCGCCCCCGAGCGCAAACCGATCCGCACCCTGATCGGCCTCGGCCAGGAGGCCCTGCTCGGCCAACTGGCCGAAGACAACGCCGTGCTGCGCGCGGAACTCGACAGCCTGCGCGCACGACTCGATGCGCTGAGCCAACGCCCCGACGGGAGCGCGCCATGAGCCGGTGTCGCCAGCGGCGACTGCGCCGCCTGCTGCTGCTCGCCGCGATCGCGCTGGCCTCGCTCGGTGCCATCGCACAGTCGGCCGGTGGCAATTACCGCCTACGCAAGTCGGTCATCGCCGCGGGCAGCGCGACGCTCCAGGCCGGTACCTACCGCGCCAGCGCCACCGCCGGCCAGCCCGAACCCGGCACCCTCGCCGGCGGCGACTTCCGCGTGCAGGGCGGCTTCTGGCCCGCCCCGCCGCCCACCAGCGCACCCGACCCCCTGTTCGCCGACGGCTTCGAGAACTGAGGCGGACTCCCGCCGCCGTCCCGCACTTCTCCTCTCTCCCCTCGCGGGAGAGAGGCCGGGAGAGAGGGGCATTCTGCGACACCGCTGCGAACCCGCGCTGACGCCGTGGCGGGTTTCTTCGGTGTTTGTCGTGGACCGGGACAAGCGGAGATCGAAAAGCCGATGTCGGGCCTTCGATTTCCGCAACCCGCCAAAGCGCAACCAACCGGAGACCCGCTCGCCATGTCCACCCACCGATCCATCGCGCACTGGCTGCGCCATCTGCTGCTCCTGCTGATCGTCGGCCTGTGCACCGGCGAGACGGCGCGGGCGAACCCGATCGGACCGCAATCCATCGCCATCGGCGTCACCCATGCCTGCGCGCTGACCGACAGCGGCGGCGTCAAGTGCTGGGGATACGGTCCCCACGGCCAGCTCGGCAACGACAGCACCAACCGCACCGCCACGCCGCTGTTGGTCAAGGGCATCACCACCGCGGTGGCGCTCGCCGCCGGCGAGCACCACACCTGCGCCCTGCTCGCGAACAACACCGTGCGCTGCTGGGGATGGAACGTCTATGGCGTGCTCGGTACCGCCATAGCGCTGAACGGAACCAGTTCGGACCCGGTGGAAATCCCCTTGACCGGCGTCTACGAGATCGCTGCCGGCCGCCACCACAACTGCGCCCGCCTGCTCGATGACTCGCTGCGTTGCTGGGGCCTCAACGACTACGGGCAGCTCGGGAACGGCAGCACCACCAACAGCGCGGCGCCGGTCGAGGTCAGCGGCATCAACTCGGCGCGCTGGATCACGGCCGGCCAGCGACACAGCTGCACGCGCCTCAGCAGCGGCACGGTGCGTTGCTGGGGCGCGAATGCCTACGGGCAACTTGGCAACGGCAGCTACGTCGACTCCAGCGTTCCGGTCGAAGTCGCGGGACTGCCCTTCGCGATTTCGGTGACCGCCGGAAACGCCTCCACCTGCGCCCGCATTTCGGACAACACTGCTCGCTGCTGGGGCAGCAACAGCTACGGGCAACTCGGCGACGGCACCAACTTCGGCTCGCCGACACCGGTGACCGTGTCGGGACTCGCCGGCGTCACCGGGATGTCCTCCGGCGTGGACTTCGCCTGCGCCGCGCTGAACACCGGCGGTGCCCGCTGCTGGGGCACCAACGGCCACGGGCAACTCGGCGACGGCAGCCTGAGCGATCGTTCGAGCGCAGTCGCGGTAACGGGGCTGTCCAATAGCGCCGCCATCGTCGCTGGATACGACACCACCTGCGCGCGCGGCAGCGATCAAACCATCACCTGCTGGGGCAACAACCGACAGGGCCAGCTCGGCATCGGTTCCATCGGCCTCGAACGCAGCGCCACCGCGGTCGAGGTCTACGGTCTTGCGACCGCCACCACGATCGACAGCGGCGGGCAGCACGTCTGCGCCACCCTCTACGACCAGACCGCTCGCTGCTGGGGCAACAACCAGGTCGGCCAACTCGGCGATGGCAGTACGACTGATCGCAGCGCGCCGGTCACGGTGGGCGGATTGAGCACTGCACAAGCCGTGGCCACCGGTCGCTCGCACACCTGTGCCCGCCTCGGCGATGGTTCGGTGCGCTGCTGGGGCCGCAACGGCGAAGGCGCGCTCGGCAATGGCACCGACATCAACAGCAGCACACCGGCAACCGTCAGCGGACTGTTCAGCATCTCGGGCATTGCTGCCGGCGCCTACCACAGCTGCGCGGCACGCACCGATGGGCGCGTGTTCTGCTGGGGACGCAACTCGAACTACCAGATCGGCGATGGCACCTGGCAGAACCGCCTGACGCCGGTCCAGGTGCCGGGCATCACCACGGCGACCCAGGTCGCGGCTGGTGAGGAACATACCTGCGCCCTGCTCGCGGATCGCACCGTTCTCTGCTGGGGCTACAACTCGATGGGACAGGTCGGCAACGACACGGTCGGCATCGCCTATACGCCGATCGCGGTGTCCGGCATCGATGACGTCATCTGGATCACCACCGGCGACTTCCATACCTGCGCGATGCGCGCGAACCGCGATCTCTACTGCTGGGGCGCCAATGGCTACGGCCAGGTCAGTGGCGTCAGCCACATACCGTCGAACACCGTGATGACGCCACTGCTGGTGGCCGGCATTCCCGAGACGGCGCTGGTCGATGCCGGTGCCGATCACACCTGCATGCTTGCCTACGTCAACAATTACCCCGCTTACTGCTGGGGCAAGAACCAGTTCGGACAAACCGCTGCCGGCAACTTCGATACCTACGCTTCGATCCACCTGGTGCAAGGGATGGACGGCGCAGTCCCGTCCTGGATCGTCGCCGGCTACGACCAAAGCTGCGTGCGCGTCTATGGCGGCCTTGTGCGTTGCTTCGGCAGCAACCAGAGCGGTCAACTGGGCCTGGGCCACCTCGCCTACGAAACACTGCCACAGGCCGTGGTCGGCTCACCCTTCCACACCTGGCCGGTCACCGCCAGCGCCTCGGGAAACGGCAGCGTCGCGCCCGCCGCGCAGACCGTGGACCACGGCGCCGCGGCCACGTTCACGGTGACCGCGGGCGCGCACCACCACGTCGGCTCCACGGCCGGTTCCGGCTGCACCGTGTCACCGCTGGGTGGCGACGTCTGGCAGGCCGCATCGGTGCAGTCGGCGTGCTCGGTCAACATCAGTTTCAGCATCGACCAGTACACGCTCGACTACTACACGACTGCCGGCGGCCACATCGATGGCCCGGCGCACCAGATGGTCGACTATGGGCAGAACGGCCTGGCAGTCACGGCCGTGCCCGACATCGGCTACCAGTTCGTACAATGGAGCGACGGCCGCACCGACAACCCGCGCACCGACAACCAAGTGGCGAGCGCGCTCTCGGTCACCGCGCAGTTCAGCAATGCCACGGTCGATCTGCAGGTCACGGTCAGCAACGGCCGCGACTCGGTGCAGCCCGGGGAAACCCTGGGCTACGGCATCACTATCGCCAACGCCGGCACCAGCGCAGTGAGCGGCGCCAGCATCCACGGCCTGATTCCGCCGCAACTCGGCCCCGCGACCTGGACCTGCCTGCCCGCCTTCTCCACCGCGACCTGCCCGACCGGCCCGAATGGCAGCGGCAGCGGCGACTTCGACCTGGTCGTGAACCTCGGCGGCGGCACCCACCTGCGTTACGGATTGACCGCGACCGTCACCGGCAGCGTCGGCGAGCACGTCTGGTTCCAGGTCAGCGCAACGCCCCCGGCCGGCATCAACGACGGCGACCTGTCGAACAACACCGCCAGCGACTGGGATCCGATCGTCAACGTGGCGATCTTCTCGAACGGTTTCGAGTGATCGATGGCTTGCGCAGGGTTGGCGTTCGCCATTGGCAACAGTAGTATGGGCACCCATATAGTGCGATATGGGTGCCCCTATGAAGACGACGATCGAGATTCCGGACGCGCTGTTTCGCAAGGCCAGGCGCCATGCCGAGGCGCGGCGCACGACGTTGAAGGCGCTGGTCGAACAGGGGCTGCGCACGGTGTTGGCGGAAGCGCGCCAGCAGGTTGCGTTCCAGTTGCCCGACGCCAGCGTCGGCGGCGACGGCCTGTCGCCGGAGTTCCGCGACGCGGACTGGAACCACATCCGCGCCGCCGCCTACGAGGGGCACGGCGGATGATCGCGCTCGACACCAACGTGCTGGTCTACGCCCATCGCCACGACAGCCCGTTCCACGAAGCAGCCCGGCAGGCCGTTGCCACGCTGGCCGAGGGCCGAGCGAGTTGGGCCATCGCCTGGCCCTGCCTGCACGAGTTCTTTTCGATCACTACCCACCCGCGCATCTACGCGCCGCCGAGCACACCCGCACAAGCGGTCCTGCAGATCGATGCATGGCTGAGTTCACCCTCGCTGGTGCTGCTGGCCGAGAATGACGAGCACTGGCCGCAACTCCGCGGCCTGATCGAGAAATCCCGGCTGCAGGGGCCGATGGTGCACGACGCCCGCATCGCGGCACTTTGCCTCAGCCACGGCGTACGCGAACTCTGGTCCGCCGACCGCGACTTCAGCCGCTACGCCGGGCTGCGCACCCGCAACCCGCTGGTCTGACGCCCCGCTACGCGACACGTCCGCAATCGCGCCCACGCCGCTGCCGTGGCGGGCGTTGCGGCCGAATGTCGTGGACCGCAGCGAAGGGCGCGCGTGGGCGCGTCCGATGCATCGGGGGTCTCGCGTCCATGAACCGTCTCGCACTCGCCGTGCTGCTCGCGGTGGCCGGCAGTCCTGCCCTCGCCGTCGACAGCAGCTTCAGCTACCAGGGTCTGCTCGAGCAGAGCGGCACGCCGGTCAATGGCAGCTTCGATTTCCAGGTCGATCTGTATGCCGCGGCGAGCGGCGGCAGTCCGCTCAATCCGTTGCCGTTGCAGTTCGACGATATCGCCGTCGGCAATGGCCTGTTCCGGCTGCTGCTCGATCCCGGCCCAAGCGTGTTCACTGGCGCCGACCGCTGGCTGGTGCTGCGCGTGCGCGGCGGCGCCGAGACCGGTGCCTACACCGAGCTGGCTCCGCGCCAGGCGCTGCATGCCGCGCCCTACGCGCAACACGCCAACGACGCCGACTTCGCGGCACTGGTCGCCGCCGGCAGCGTCGGCGCCACGCAGATCAAGCCCGCCGAAGTGCAACGCCGCATCGGCGCCACCTGCGCCAGCGGCAGCGCCATCCGCCTGGTCAACAGCGACGGCAGCGTCAGCTGCGAAGCCGGACTGCAAGGCCCCGCAGGAGCGCAAGGCGACCCCGGACCCACCGGCCCGCAGGGACCCGCGGGCGCCACTGGTGCAACCGGCGCACAAGGCCCGCAAGGCGAAGCCGGCGCAACGGGAGCGACAGGACCGCAAGGCGCCACCGGGCCCGCCGGTCCGCAGGGACCTCAGGGCGCGACGGGTGCAGCCGGAGCCACAGGCGCTACGGGAGCCACGGGCCCGCAGGGTCCCCAAGGCCCGCAGGGTCCCCAAGGCCCGCAAGGCACTCCCGGCTCCGCCGACGCCTGGGGTCGCCTCGGCAATGCGGGGACGAATCCGAGTACGAACTTCATCGGCACCACCGACGCGCAGGCCTTCGTGATACGCACGCACAACGCGCAGAGCCTGCGCATCGAGCCCAGCAGCACGATGTTTGGTGGCCTGTCGAGCACCGCAAACATCATCGGCGGCAGCGGCGCCAACAGCGTCGCCACGGGCGTACGGGGTGCGACCGTTGCAGGTGGCGGCTTGCCCTCCGGTGATTCCGATCCGGACGCACTCTTCGAGGCACCGAACCGCGTCACCGACCACTTCGGCAGCGTGGGCGGCGGCTTCGGGAATACCGCCGGCGACGGCACCGGTGACTTGCTGGATGCCGCCTCCGCCACCGTTTCCGGCGGTGTACTCAACCAGGCCCGCGCGACCGGCAGTTCGGTGTCCGGCGGACAGGGCAACGCGGCGCGCGGCGCATTCTCAGCGATCGGCGGAGGCTCCGGGAACAAGGCCGAAGGCAGCAACGCAACGGTCGGCGGCGGCTGGGGCAATGCTGCGATCGGGTCCTACGCCGCGATCGTCGGCGGCAGCCTCAACGCGGCTTCCGGCTCGGCCGCCGCGGTTGGCGGAGGCTCCGACAACTGCGCCGGCGGCGACTTCGCCTGGGCCGGCGGCCGATCGGCCAAGGTGCGTCCCGCGGCCGCACCGGCAGATGACAGCGTGTGCGACGACCTCGGCACCTACCCCGGGGGCGCTGGTGACAACGGCACCTTCGTCTGGGCAGACAGCCAGGGTGACGACCTCGTATCCACCGGCCCCAACCAGTTCCTGGTGCGAGCCGGTGGCGGTGTCGTCTTCAATTACAGCGCCGCGCCCTCATCCACCGCCGACTTGATCATCGGCGCGCGCGCCGGTGGCGACGCCGATGCCGATCTGCAATTGCGCACGCGGTCCAACAAGTTGGCCGCGATCTACGCGAAGGACAGCGCCGGCGAATTGGTATTCACCGCTGCCCGCTTCGCGTTCGGTGCCGACTCCGATACCGATCGCTATCTCAACACCGGCATCGGCGCATACCTGAGCAACGGCGGCGTCTGGACCAATGCGTCGAGTCGTGCGCTCAAGGACGGTCTTGCTCCGGTAGACACGGACGCAATCCTCGATCAGGTCCTCAGCCTGCCGATCACGCGCTGGCACTACCGCGCCGCGCCCGATGAAGGCGAGCATCTGGGTCCGATGGCCGAGGACTTCGAGTCCCGCTTCGGGCTCGGAGACGGCCGCAGCATCGGCACCGTGGACGCCGACGGCGTCGCGCTTGCCGCGATCCAGGGGCTGCACGCGCGATGGCAGGCGGAGCGCGCCGCGCTCGCGAAGCTGCGAAGCGAGCTCGAGGCCGAGCGCGCGGCGCTGACAGCGCTGCGTACATCGCTGGCCAGCGACGCCGCCGAACTGCGCGAAGCGATGCGCCAACTTCGCGCAGCGCGTGACAACGACCCACGCGACCGCGACGCGCACTGACCGCGGCGACGCTGGCGGGTTCTTGCGCCGGATGCCGTGGACCCGGTCGAACCCGCAACACAACCGGAGCCTCGCCATGCCGAAAACCCCGCTCGTCCTTGCCGCACTGCTGGCGTTGGCACCTGCTGCCCAAGCCGCATCGAACCCGCCTCGCTTTCGGCTGCGGGCCGAGCTGCAACCGCTGATGCAGAGCGACGATGGTCGCTTGGCGTTGCGCGCCGACGCGCGCTTCACCGCCGCGACCGAGTCGAACGACCGCCGCTTCCACCTCAAGGCCACGCGCGCCGACTGCACGCCGCTGACCGACGCCCTGTTCGCCAACGGCTTCGAATGAACCCCGATCACGTACCGGAGACCACCATGGACCGCCCCCTGCCGACCCGCACCCTCGCCGCCGCACTCGCCATCGCCCTGTCCGCACCGGTGGGCGCCGCAGAATTCGTCTACCACGGACAACTGGAGGACCGCGGCCGACCCGCCGACGGTCGCTACGACCTGCGCATCATCGCCTATGCCGGCGAGCAGGCCGGACCGCCGCTGATGGCGGCGCTGGTCCTGCCGGACGTCGCGGTGCGCGACGGCCGCTTCGAGGCGCGCTTCGAGGCGCCGCTGGCGAAGTCGAACGAGGCATGGCTCGAAGTGGCCGTACGCGATGTCGGCGCGCAGGTATTCAGCCTGCTGCCCGGACGCAGCAAGGCGGTGTCCGCGCCGCTGATCGGCGCCTGCTGGAGCAGCACCGGCGACGCCGGCAGCAACCCGGGCACCAATTTCCTCGGCACCACCGACGCGCAACCGTTCGTGATTCGTACCCACAACGTCCAGAGCCTGCGCGTCGAACCGTCCGCGGAGTTGTCCGCCGGACAGCCGATCACCGCCAACGTGATCGCCGGCAGTCGGGCCAACGGCTCAGCGCCGGCGTGCGCGGCGCGACGATCAGTGGTGGCGGCGTGCCCGACAGTGACCCGAGCTATGGCAGCGGCGTGCCGAATCGCGTCTGGGACAACTACGGCACCGTCGGTGGCGGCTATTCGAACCACGCCGGTCGTCTGGACCCGACCGACCCCGCTGCACCGTTCGCGACCGTTGGCGGCGGGCAGAAAAACCAGGCCAACTGGGAAGCCAGCACCGTCTCTGGCGGCACCAACAACAAGGCCCAGCACATGTACGCGACGGTCGCCGGCGGGACCTCCAACAGTGCCACCGGCAACGGCAGCGCGATCATGGGTGGACACGGCAACATCGCCAGCGGATTCGCAAGCGGCATCGCGGGTGGCTTCTGGAATGAGGCCAAGGGCAGGTCCAGCATCACCGCCGCAGGCGAATACAACCGCGCCCACGGCCAATACAGCGCCACGGTGGGCGGCCACCAGAACTGCGCCGGCGCCGACCTTGCCCTGGCCGCTGGCCGCAGAGCCAAGGTCAGACCGGGCAGCAACCCCATGGACGGCAGCGTCTGCGCCGGACTTCCCAACTACCCCGGCGGCGACGGCGATCTCGGCACCTTCGTCTGGGCCGACAGCCAGAACGCCGATTTCGTATCGACCGGCTCCAACCAGTTCCTGGTGCGCGCCCAGGGCGGTGTCGGGCTGGGCACCAACGCACCGCAGAACCAGCTGCACGTGGCCGAGGACGTCAACGACTGGGCGGCGGCGTTCAACCACGTCGCGCAGATCCAGAACACCTCGACCGGCAGCAGCCCCGACGTGCTGGCGCTGAAGATCGGCACGCTCGGCAATCCGGCCGGATCGGTCAACTTCATCACCTTCATCCGCGGCGACGACACCAGCCTCGGCACGATCGAGGGAGACGGCGCCGGTGGCGTGACCTTCGCCGGGCCCGGCAACGACTACGCCGAGTGGCTGCCGCTCGCCGACCGCAGCGAGGCGATCGGTCCCGGGCAGATCGTCGGCTGGACGCCCGAGGGCATCCGCCTGCGCACCCAAGGCGCGCTGCGGCTGATGGTGGTCAGCACCCAGCCGATCGTCGCCGGCAACGCACCGATGGGCGAGGACCGCAGCGGCCACGCGCCGGTCGCCTTCGTCGGACAGGCGCCCGTGAACGTGATTGGTCCGGTCACGGCCGGCGACTGGATCATCGCCTCCGGGCGCGACGATGGCAGCGGCGTCGCCGTGCCCGGCGCAATGCTGGGGCCAGACCAGCACGCGTTGATCGTCGGCCGCGCGCTGGAATCCTCGAACGCCCGCGAACGCAGGCCGGTCCGCACCCTGATCGGCCTCGGCCAGGAGGCCCTGCTCGGCCACCTGGCGCGGGACAACGCCACGCTGCGCGAACGCGTCGCGCAACTCGAAGCACAGCAGGCGCGCATCGCCGATCTGGAATCCCGCCTGGCCGCGCTCACCGCACCCGCGGCACTGGCCGACGCTGCCAACCGCTGAGGGCGCACGGATCACGGATGACGCGCACGCGGCATTCACCTACCCTTGACGCGACAACGGCGCCCGCTCCCGGGCGCCGTATCGCGGACGAGGGTTCGGTGCGTGTCGCAGGCAAACATCACGGCGCTGCTGGTCGCCCATGAACGCGGCGAGCCCGAGGCCATGGCGCAGGTGTTCGAGCTGATCTATGGCGAGCTCAAGCACCTGGCCAGCGGGCAGCGCCGCCGCGCGCATGCCGGCGAAACGCTGAACACCACGGCGCTGGTCAACGAGCTGTACCTCAAGCTCGCCGACAGCGACGGCGAAGCCGGTCGCCACCGCGAGCACTTCCTTGCCATCGCCGCGCGCGCCATGCGCCAGCTGCTGGTCGACCACGCGCGCAGCCTGAATCGTGACAAGCGCGGCGGCGGGCTCGAACGCGTGTCGCTGAGCGCCGCCGAGATCGCGCTGCACAACGAAGCCGAGCACATTCTCGACCTGCACCGGGCGCTGGAGAAACTCGAAGCCCTGGAACCGCGGCTGGTACGCGTCACCGAATGCCGCCACCTGCTCGGCCTGTCCGAGACCGAAACCGCGTCCGCGCTCGATCTCTCGCTGCGCACCGTGCAGCGCGACTGGCAGGCGGCCTCGCGCTGGTTGGCGCGCGAACTGTCCCCGGAAGGCGAAGCCGCGACGCCGCCATGAACAGCGACCGCGATCGACTGGCCAGCCTGCGCACGCTGCCGGCGTGCGAGCGCGAACGCCTGATCGCAGCAACCTCGCCCGAGCTGTGCGCCAGCCTTGCCGCGCTGCTCGACGATGCCGCCACCCTGCCGCAGGCGCTGGCCAGCGATGCCCTGGCGGGGAGCCCGCTGCTGCAGCAGGCGCTCGGCAAGCTCGCCGGCAGCGGTCTCGCCCCGGGCGACCGTGTTGGCGCCGTGACCGTGGTCGCTCCGCTTGGCGGCGGCGGCATGGGCAGCGTCTATCGGGGCTTCGACCACAAGCTCGAACGCGCGGTGGCGATCAAGACCATCCACCCGCGCTGGCGGCTCGACGCCGCCGCCAAGGAGCGCTTCCGCAGCGAGGCGCGGATCCTGTCGCGGCTCAATCATCCCGGCATCTGCCAGATCTACGACCTAGTCGAAGGCGGCGATCAGGACTGCCTGCTGCTCGAGTTCGTCGATGGCCGCACCCTGCGCCAGCATCTGGAACAGGCGCCGCCCGACGCCGCCGGACGCCTGCGTCTGGCGCACGACCTTGTCGACGCCGTCGCCGCTGCGCACCGCCGCGGCGTCGTGCACCGCGACCTCAAGCCCGACAACGTGATGGTCACCGCCGAGGGCGCGATCAAGGTGCTCGACTTCGGCATCTCGCTGACGCTGGTCGACGCCGCCGCCGAATCCGCGCCGGCCGATGCGCCCGATCCGCAACACGAACTGAGCGCGATTGCCACGCGCGCCGGAGCGATCGTGGGCACGCTCGGCTACATGAGCCCGGAGCAGGCGAGCGGCGAAGCACTGACGCCGGCGAGCGACATCTACGCGCTTGGCCTGGTGCTGCGCGAACTGTTCGGCGGCGAGCGCGCCTACCCCGAACTCCCGCTGCCCCAGCTGATCGAGCGCGTGCGCGCCGCCGAACTGGAGCCGGCGCCGTCGCTGCCGAAGGACGTGGCACCACTGATCGCCGACATGCTCGCGCTGCAACCGGAGCATCGCCCGCCGGCCGAGGCGGTACGGCGGCGCCTGGAGGCCATCGCGCAGTGGCCGGAGCGCGCACGCCGACGCCGGCTCGGCTGGATCACCGCCACGGCGGTGGCAGCACTGGTCGCGTTATCGGCCTGGCTGTCGCCGCGACTGCTCGGCGACGCGCCACTGCTCGACCCGGAACAACCGGCGACCATCGCGCTGCTGCCGATCGAGAACGCCACCGGCAGCAGCGCCTATGCCTGGGCCGAGACCGGACTGGTGGAACTCGCCACGCGCGCGATCGAAGGCGCGCACGGCGTGCGCGCGTTGCCGGTGGCGCGCATGCGCGAACTGGCGCCATGGCGACGCGACGATCCGACCTGGCTGGCCGGCGCTGCCCGCACCCTCGGCGCCAGCCTGGTGGTGTCGCCGCGTCTGGAGTTGCACGAGGGCCGCGCACGCATCACCGCGCGTGTGGTCAACGTCAACGGCAGCCAGGGCGTGATCGAGGCCGAGACGGCCGACCCGAGCACCACCATGGAGCGGCTGGTTGACCGCCTGCTGCGGCGCACGCGACCGCAGCTGCGCGATGCCGACCTGCGCCGCGTGTTCGCCGCGGACCCGCTGATCAACCGCCTGTATGCCACCGGTGTGCAGGCCGACCTTGCGCAAGGACCGGACCTGGCCGCCGCCTATGCCCGCGTACTCGCCGACCAGGCGCCGGACTTCCTGCCCGGTCGCGCGCTGGCGGCGCGCGTCGACCTGCGCGCCGGCCGCGCCGCCGACGCCGCACGCGTCGCCGCACAACTGCTCGAAGCGGCGCGGACATCCAACGACGCCCGACTGGAACTCGAAGCGCTGCTGCTGCGCGGACGCGCGTTGGTCCAGGACGCCCACCCGAGCGACGCGGCGACAGTGTTCGACCAGGCCATCGCGACCGCGCGCGCGCTCGACCCATCCGCGCTCGCGCAGGCGCTGCTGCTGCGCGCCGGAGCGCTGCGCAAGGCCGGACAGTACGAGGGCGTGGCCGCAGACATCGACCAGGCCCTGAGCACGGCCCGCAGCGCCGGCGACCTGCTGCTGGAATGCGACGCCCACAACGAGCGCGGCCTGCTCGCGATGCAGCAGAACCACTTCGACGATGCCCGTGCCGCATTCGAACGCCTGGTCGAACTCGCGCGCAGCCACGGTCTGGAGCGCCAGCGGCAGCTGGCCACCGGCAACCTGGCACACATCGCGTTCTACCGTGGCGACCTCGAACAGGCGCACGCGCTGCTGCCCGCGGTCGCGACCTTCTTCGAGCACAGCGGCGACACCGGCAGCGCCGCCTCTGCCCTGCAAACCGACGCGCTGGTGCTGGCCGAACTCGGTCGCAAGCAGGAGGCCGAGGCCGGCTTTCGCCGCGTCATCGCACTGGCCCAGGCCGCGCAGCTCGGCGACACGCGCCTGATGGCCAGCTTCAACCTCGCCGATCTGCTGGTGGAGTCGGACCGGGTTGCAGACGCATCGCCACTGATCGCCGAGATCGAGGCCTCGGACTCGTGGATCCGAACGCACAGCGAGTTCGCACGCCTGCGCGCGCGCCTGGCCTTCGAGCACGGCGACTTCGCCGCCGCAGTCGCGCACATGGACAGCGCGCTGGTCGCGCCCCCGGCCGAGAACCGCGAGCACTACCAGCGGCTGCGTACCCACTACGCGCTGGCTGCACGGCTCGGCCGCAGGCCCGAAGCCGCGGTGCCTTCGCTGCGCCGCTGAGCACCGCTTCGCCGTTCACTCGAAGCCGGAGGCGAAGATGCCGTCGTTGAGGTTGTGGTCGTAGGCGGCGTTGTTCGTGTAGGCCGGGTCGTGCACGTGGTGCGGGGCGGCGGTCGCTGGCGCGGCGGACCACTGCAGGTCCAACGTCGGGTCGAGCACCGCCGGCAGGTCGCCCTGCCACGCGAATTGCAGCGAGGACCCCGCCGGCAGGTCGACGGTAGCGCCGACCAGGGTGGCACTGGCCGGAACGTTCAGTGGCGGGCAGACGGCACTGCTGCCCGCGGGCACGCTGCAGGTCCAGGCGATGCCCGAAAGCGTCGCGTTCAACTCCGCGAGCAACGCGGTGCCCGGGGCCGGATCGGGCCCGGTGTTCTGCACCGTCATCGTGTAACTGACGTGCTGACCGCCGTGGACGATGCTGATGCCGCCGTCGCCGCCAGCAACCGCGAGGTCGGCGAAGCGCGACACGGTCACGCTCTGGCCGGCCGAACTGCTGGCCTGGTAGCCGCTGGCGCCGAGGTAGCTCGCGCTCAATGAACGCGGCCCGAGGCTCGCGAAGCTGAGGTCGCAGGCGAACACGGCGTTGCTGCCGTCGATGGTCGCGGTGTTGTCGGTGCAGGTCTCGCCGCTGCTGGCGTCGATGCGCAGCGCGCCCGCTGCCGGGGCGCCGCCGGTCGCGGTCACGCGCGCGGCGAATGCGGTGCTCTGGCCGACGCGCACCGGCGCGGGAACGTCGAGCGTGGTCGTGGTCAGGGCCGGGAACGTCGCTGCGACCGTGCAGTCCGCGGTGACCTGCGCGGTCGTGTACTGGTTGCCGGACAGGTTGCCACCGCAGGTACCGCCGACGCTCACGCCATAGCCAGCGTCCGGGCTCAGGGTGAAGGTGGCGACCGCATTCGCGGCCACGCTCTGCGGCGTGCCGGGCGCGATGCTGCCGTGCGCACCGGCGCTCGGCGTCACCGTGTGCGTGGGCGTGCCGGCGACGCAAGTGACGCTGACGTCGGCGACATTCGATCCGTTCAGGGTCCCGTTGCCGCTGCCCACGGTGCAGGCCTGGTTTGCGGGCTGGGTGCGCACGCTGACGCTGTAGCTGCTGCCATCGACGAGTGCGGTCGCGAACACGAAGCTGCCGTTCGCACCCAGGCTCCGATCGTCGCCGCCGTTGTTCTGCAGCACCACCGAGGTCCCCGCGGCGAGCCCGGAGAGCGTGCCGCCCACGCTGTAGGTCAGGGTGGTGCAGGTCACGCCGATGTTGCCGATATCGAGTCCGGCGACCGTGCCGCTGCCGTTGCTGACGACGCAGTTCTGGTTCGGGAACGTCGGTGGCGCGAACACGATGACCGCGTACGGGTTGCCATCGGCGACCGGAATCGAGAATGCGAAGGCGCCGTCCGCGGCCAGCAGCAGGTCGTCGCCGCCGTTGTTGCGCAGGATGACGCTGTTGCCGGGCGCGAGCCCGGTGAGTACGCCGCCGATGCTGTGGTGGGTGGCGAAGGGCGTCCCGAACACCGCCTGCGGCGTGGTCTCGAAGCGGCCGTGCTCGCCACCGAGCTGGCCAGCGCTGTTCATGCCCCAGCACAGCGTCGAACCGATATCGAGCCCGCCACAGCTGTGTTTGAGGCCGGCGGACAGCATCGTCACCTGGCCGATGCCGACCACCGTGCGCGGGAAGTTGCTGCTGCTTTGGGTATCGTCGCCCAATTGGCCATTCGCGTTCTCGCCCCAGCAGGCGACGCGACCGTCGCTGCGCGCAGCGCAGGTGTGGCGCTGCCCGGCGGCCAGCGCGGTGGCAGCCGGGACGTCGCTCACGACGAGCGGCAGCGGGCTGCTGCCGACCGCGGCTCCCTGCCCGAGCTGACCGTAGCCGTCCCAGCCCCAGCAGCGCACGCCACCGCCGACGGCGATGGCGCAGGTGTGCTCGGAGCCGACCGCGAGCACCACACCCGCGGTGGGCACGGTCAGGCCGGACACGGCAACCGGCGTGCTGCGGTCGATCACGCTGCCGTCGCCGAGCTGGCCGTCGCCGTTGCGGCCGAAGCAGCGCAGGCTGCCGTTGGCGAGCACGGCGCAGGTGTGGTGTTCGCCCGCCACCACCTGCAGCGCAGTGCTGATGCCGCTCACCGCCACCGGCGTGCTCTCGGCCACGCCGCTGTTGCCGTTGCCGGCCTGGCCGTACCAATTGGCGCCCCAGCAGCGCAGGCTGCCGTCGCTGCGGCGTGCGCAGGTGTGGTGGAGGCCGGCGGCGAGCTCGGTGACCTGTCCAAGCCCGCTCACCACCACCGGCAGGTTGCTGTGGCTGTGCAGGCCATTGCCAAGTTCGCCGGAATCGCCACGCCCCCAGCAGCGCACGGTCTGGTCGGCGAGCAAGGCACAGGCATGCGACTTGCCGCTCACCACTTGCGTGGCGGTGCTGATGCCACTCACCAGGGCCGCGGTGGGGCGCGCGGTCTGGGTGCCATCGCCGAGCTGGCCGTAGAAGTTGTCGCCCCAGCACCACACCAGGCCAAGGCCGACGCTGCACGCATGCGCCTCGCCACCATCGGGCGGCGGCGAAGCATTGGGCTGAGTGACCGGCACCGGATGCGGCACAGAATGCGCGAAGCCGTTGCCGAGTTCACCGTGGATGTTCGAGCCCCAGCACCAGAGCGCGTTGTTGCTGCGCAGGGCACAGACATGACCGCCGTCGGTCGTGAGTGCCTGCACGTCGCTGAGACCGCCGACCGGGAACGGCACGTTGCTCGGAGCCGTGCTGCCGTTGCCGAGCTGACCGACCTCGTTGCCACCGAAGCACTGGACGCTGCCGTCGGCAAGGCCGACGCAAGTCTGGTTGCCACCCGCAACGACCCGGGCCACGCCGCTCAGGCCGGGCACCGCGACCGGTGCGAGCGCGTCGTCCCAGCTGCCGTTGCCGAGCGCCCCGCCTTCGCCATTGCCCCAGCAGCTCAGCGATCCATCGCTGCGCACTGCGCAGGTGTGCAGGCCACCGGCGGCGATGGCCACGGCGTCGTTCGGTACGACCAGTGTCACGGCCGTGTTTCGGTCGACGCGCGTCCCGTCGCCCAGCTGTCCCTCGTCATTGGCACCCCAGCAGCGCACGCCGCCGATGCCGACCAGAGCACAGGTGTGGTCGCTGCCGACGCTGATCGCACTGGCTACGGTGACGCCGCTGACGGTGACCGGGACCGCGCTGTCGGTGCCGGTGCCATCACCCAACTGGCCGCGGCCATTGCCGCCCCAGCATTGCACCAGGCCATTGCCGAGCAGGGCACAGCTGTGTTCTCGCCCGGCGGCCAGTGCGACCACGTTGCCGAGCCCCTGCACCGTCAGCGGCGTCGCGCTGCCGTAGCTGGTGTTGCCATCGCCGAGCTGGCCCTTGTCATTGGCACCGAAGCAGCGCACCGTGGTGTCGCCAAGCAGCACGCACTGGTGCGCATAGCCCGCTGCCAGCGATGCCGCGGTGCTGATACCCGACACCGCGACCGGCCGCAGGCTCGCGCCCCAGCGCCCGATCTGGCCCTGACCGCCGCTGCCCCAGCACTTCACCGTTCCCGAACCGGCCAACGCGCAGGTGTGCGCGCCGCCGGCACTCATGGCGGCGGACGAAGATGAACCCAGCACCGGCCCGACCCAACCCAGCAACAAAGCCAGCAGCAGGAACGGAACCCGCGACGCGCCACGGCGCCGGGAACTGAGGGAAGACAGCGCGTGCATGGCGGGACTCCGTCGATCGCAATGGCCGATGCGGTCGGCCTTCATCGCGGTCCACGACATGCGGAGGCCAACCCCGCCATCCCCTCGCCAGCCGAACGATGCGGGTACGGCGCGTGCGGTGAACTTCTCGGTGCAATGTGAACAGATGTATCGTTGAAATGCAGGGGCTTCAGCTGGTCGGGAACCGGAAGGGGATCGCAGATGAGTCGGAAGGTGATGGTGGTCACGGCAGCGTTGGTCTTGCTGGCCCTCGCCAGCGGTCTGCACGGCGTGGAGGCGGACGCGCCGGCGGCCGCATCGACTCCGCCCGCGCACCGGACCTTCCAGCCGATCGTCGTTTCGGCCAGCCGCTTCGGCCTATCGCCCGAACTGCGCAGCCTTGCATCCGCCCCGATCGCCCGCGCCGCCGTGCCTGACCCCGACCCGCCGGTCGAGCGCGGCAGTCCGCCGGCGCGCCCCATCGTGAAGCCGCGGCCCGAGGGCTTCGTGGATCCGCTGGTGGAGCGCGGCGGTCGTGCTCCCACCGCCATGCCTCCGGTGCTGACCTCGTTCGAGGGCGTGGCGGCGGCCGAGGTCCAGTCCGGGTTCGGCGCCGTCGTGCCCCCATCTGCGATCGGCGACGTCGGTCGCACCCAGTATGTCCAGATCGTCAACCCGGGGTTGCTCAAGGTCTGGGCCAAGAACGGCACCGTCCTCGTGGGCCCGGTTGCGTTTTCTTCGCTCTGGTCCGAGGGCATCTGCTCGGCCGTGAACGACGGCGACCCGACCGTCCTCTACGACCATCTGGCCGACCGCTGGCTGCTGTCGCAGTTCGCACTCCCGAACTACCCGAGCGGCCCCTTCTACCAGTGCATCGCCGTCTCACAGACCGGCGACGCGACGGGCAGCTACTGGGTCTACGAGTTCAACCTGCCCGGCACCGGCGTGCTGAACGACTACCCGCAGTTTGGCGTCTGGCCGAGCGCCTACTTCATGACCGATCGGCAAATGCAAATGCCGGCCGGCACCTGGGCCGGCAGCGGCGCCTTTGCCTTCGACCGCGCGCAGATGCTGCTCGGCAATCCGTCGGCGAGCTACATCTACTTCAACCTCAACTCGCTGAACCCTTCGATCGCCGGCCTGCTCCCGGCCGATCTGGACGGCCCGCCACCCGCGGCCGGTACCCCCGGCTACTTCGCCTACCCGCTGTCGACGGTCTGGGGCGACGCCATGGACGGCTTGCGCATCTTCGTGTTCCAGCCCGACTGGGTGACTCCCGCGAATTCCACGTTCTCGCCCCACGCCGACATACCGACCGCGGCCTTCGACCCGGACATGTGCGGCTACGCCAAGAACTGCATCCCCCAGCCCCCGGCCGTGCCGCCGGCAACAGGCCCGACGCAGCCGGTCGACGCATTGTCGGACCGCCTCATGCGCCGACTCGCCTATCGCAACTTCGGAACGCACGCTTCGATGGTGGTCACCCACACCGTCGACGCCGGTGGCGATCACGCCGCCGTGCGCTGGTATGAACTGCGGCGCCCGCTCACGCCGGTGCCGGGGCCCTTCGCCCTGTACGACCAGGGGACACACTCGCCCAATGCCACCCACCGCTGGATGGCGAGCGCCGCCATCGACGCCGTCGGCAATCTGGCGGTGGGTTACAGCGCCTCGAACGCCACCACCGTTTACCCGTCGATCGACTACGCGGGTCGGCTGGTCAGCGACGCTCCGGGCAGCGGCCTCGCCCAGGGCGAGGCCATCGCCATCGCCGGCTCCAACTCGCAGACAACCTCGGCCTACCGCTGGGGCGACTACAGCGCGCTGTCCACCGATCCGCTGGACCAGTGCACGTTCTGGTACACGCAGGAGTACTACACGAACACGCCGCCGGTGTGCACCGCGAGCAACTACCGGTGCTGGCAGACGCGGATCGTCAGCTTCCGCTTCCCGAACTGTGGCCCCCTGTTCGCCGACGGCTTCGAGGACGCGGGCTGACCATCCCGCGAAAAATTGTTGCTGCGGCGACGTATGGCTGGATGAGCTTTCGAGGAAATCCGCCATGCCGACCCCAGACACCCTCCGTTTCGGCGCCGCCGTGCGGGCTGCCGCCCTGTACGCGCTGCTGGCCGGCGCGGCGGCAGCGGCACCGACCGTGCGCATCGAGGACCGGGCTCCGTGCAGCGAGGGCCATACCGGCTACAGCAACTGCAGCTTCACCATTCGCCTCAGCCAGACCTGGGCGCAGGCGGTCAGCGGCGTGTTCGGCGCGTGGGTCGACAACACCGATTTCGCGGAGCCCTACGTCGACTTCGAGCCGACGCCGGCGAACCCGAACTGGAGCATTCCCGCCGGCCAGACCACGACCACGGTGACCATCCGCGTGATCGGCGATGTGCTCGACGAGGACAACGAGACCTTCTACGTCGGGCTCGGCGACCTGGTCAACGCCGCCGCCAGCGGCAACGACCTGACCACCACGGTCGCGATCGCCGACGACGACGCGCCGCCGACCGCGACGCTCGATCCCTGCACCGTGGTCGAGGGCAGCGGCGGTACGCCGCCGCTGTGCCAGACGCGCCTGCGCCTGTCCGGCCCGTCCGGGCGCGAGGTCAGCGGGAGGTTCCAGGTGGCGCCGTATTCCGCGCTGGCGTACAGCGGCTTCGAGACCCCGGCGGTCGCGGGCCAGTACCAGACGATTCCCAGCGGCCAGACGGTGGACGGCTGGAGCGTGGAAGGCGCCAGCATCGACCTGGCGAGCGACGCGCTCTGGCTCACCGTCGAAGGCCGCCAGTCGATCGACCTCAACGGCAGCGCGCCCGGCACGCTGCGTCGCGACCTGACCCTGGCCAGCGGCGTCGTCCACGAGATCTGGTTCGCCAAGGCCGCGAACCCCGACTGCGGCGCCGGCGTCAAGCAGGCGCAGGCGCTGCTCGGCAACCAGGTGCTCGGCGAGATCCTGCACGAGGCCTTCGCACCGCCGAACCACAGCGATCTCGGCTGGGCCTTCGAGCGCTTCACCGTGACCGGCAGCGGCGCCCTGCGCTCGCTGCGTTTCGCCGGGTTGAACGCCGGAAGTTGCGGCATCACCCTGGACCAGATCGCCGTGCTCGTCCGCGGCAACGCCATGCCCAATGTCGATGTCGGCTTCGCACCCTACGAGATCGCCATCGCCCCCGGCACGACGGTTTCCGATCCGATCCTGTTCGACGTGATCCCCGACACCGAGCATGAACCCGACGAACGCTTTCGCATCGTGGCCATCTCCACCTCCAACCTCGGCACGGTGACGGCCGCGACCGGCACCATCGTCAACGACGACCTGCCGATCGAGATCTTCGGCAACTCGTTCGAGTAGTTCGGCGCGAAAGAAATCCCGCCGCGGCGCGTATGGATGGGCAGTCCTGGGGAAAACCATGTCTGTCCATCGCCTCGCCATCCTGCTGTTCGCCGCACTGCCCGCCATCGCCGACGCCGCGACCTACACCGTGACCAACACCAACGACAGCGGCTCGGGCTCGCTGCGCTGGGCCATCACCCAGGCCAACGCCACCGCCGACTCCGACACCATCGCCTTCAACATTCCGGGCGGTGGCGCCCCGATCATCGGCCCGACCAGCGCCCTGCCGACGTTCACGCACCCGGTGACCATCGATGGCGCCACGCAACCGGGCTACGCCGGCACGCCGCTGATCCAGATCGATGGCGTCAACGCCGGCACCAGTTCCGACGGCCTTCACCTCGCGACCAGCGGCAGCACCATCCGGGCGCTGTCCATCATGCGCTTCTACGGCCACGGCATCCGCATCGACAGCTTCAGCAGCAACAACACGGTGACGGCCTGCTACGTCGGCCTGAACAGCGCCGGCGCCGCGGCCGCCAATGGCGGCACCGGCGTATTCATCAGCGACGGCACAACCAACGTCATCGGCCCGGGCAATGTGATTTCCGGCAACGTCGTCGATGGCGTGCGCATCGACTTGGCCTCGTCCAACTCCAACGTCGTTGCCGGCAACCGCATCGGCACCAACCCGGCCGGCACCGCGGCCATTCCCAACGGCTACAACGGCGTGGTCATCACCGCGAGCATCAACAACCGCATCGGCGGCACCACGTCGGCCGATCTCAACGTGATTTCAGGCAACACCAGAAGCGGCATCGGCATCGGCGCGGGCGCCAGCGGCAACCTGATTCAGCGCAACTACATCGGCCTCGCCGCCGACGGCGCCACCGCACTCGGCAACGGCTGGAACGGCGTGTACGTGATCAACTCCCCGGCAAATCGGATCGGCGGCGATGTCGCCGGCACCTGGAACATCATCTCGGCCAATGGATGGAGCGGCATCGAACTCGTCGGCGGCGCAGCTGATGGCAACATCATCCAGCGCAACATCATCGGCTCCGACCTGTTCGGCACGCTGGATCGCGGAAATGCGCTGCACGGCGTCAACGCCCGTTCCGGCAACAACCGGATCGGCACCGGACAGGTCGGTGCTGGCGGCAATCTGATCTCCGGCAATTCCGGCTATGGCATCTTCATTGGAGAAGGCGGTGCCACTGACAACGTGATCGATGGCAACCGCATTGGCACCGATCTCGCTGGCGCAGCGGCACTGCCCAATTCGGCTGGCATCCGTGTAGGGGATGGCGGTCATCGCACAGCCATCGGCACGGCCGGCGTCGGCAACACCATCTCCGGCAACAGCGGCCACGGCATCGAGATCGATTCGAGCTCGGACATCGAGTCCATCACCATCCGAGGCAATCGCATCGGCACCAACGCGGCCGGCACCGCGGCCGTAGCCAATGGCGGTCGCGGAATCTTCGCCATCGGCTTCAACGCACTGAGCATTGGCGGCACGGACGCGGGGGCCGGCAATCTGGTATCCGGAAACGGCGGCGACGGCATACTGATCAGTGCCTGGAACACCAATGTCGCGTCACCCGTGGTTCGCAACATCGTCGGCCTGACCACCAGCGGTGCGAGCCTTGGCAACGCCGGCGCTGGCATTCTCGTGACCGGCAATGGCGGCGGCGTGCGTCTGCAGGAAAACCGGATCGGCGGCAACGGAGGACTGGGAATCGACCTGGGTTCGACCGGCGTGCTGGCGAATGATGTCGGTGATGGCGATTCTGGCGTGAACGGATTGCAGAACTATCCGATCATCGGCAGCGCCTTCGAGTCCGAGGGCACGACGACCCTTACCGGCACGCTCAACTCGACACCAACTACCGCTTTCAGTATCGAGTTCTTTGCCAGCAGCACCTGCGATGCCTCCGGCCATGGCGAAGGCGCCAGCTTCGTTGGCAACGTCAATGTCACGACAAACAGCAGCGGCGATGCCGGCTTCTCGCTACCGGTGTCCGGATACCCGGTGGGCACCGTGTTCAGTGCCACCGCCTCCCGCGCCGTCGGTGCATCCAGCACATCGGAATTCTCACCCTGCATGACATCCCAGACGTATCCCGCGACCATTCAGTTCGCCGCCGATACGTCCACGACCCCCGAGACCGCCGGCACCGCGACGATCACGCTGACGCGGAGCGGCAACACGACGAATACCGCGAGCGTGCGCGTCGACGGCACCGACTGGTCCACAACGGTGGGCGCGGACTATCAGGCGTTCGCTCCGCTCACCGTCACGTTCGCCCCCGGCCAGACATCGCGAACCATCAGCCTGACCTTGATCGACGACACCATGCATGACCCTGGCGAAATCCTGGCTCTGGACCTGTCCAACCCCTCGCCGAACGTCGAACTGGGCGTGCGTACCCGTCACCTGTTGACCATCACCGACAACGATCCGGTTCCGACGCTGTCGATGGATGGTGGCGGATGCAGCGTCAATGAAGGCCACACCGGCAACCGCCCATGCAACATCGTCTTCCGCTTGTCCAATCCGACCCATCTGGGCGTGGGATTCCAGGTCTCGGCATGGGGTGACACGGCGTACTCCGGCATCGACTTCATGGAACAGAACAGCCTGAATGTCTCCATGGCCGAGGGTGCCACGACAGTCACGGTTCCGATCGAGGTGATCGGCGACACACTGGACGAGGCCAATGAGACCTTCACGATACGGGTCACCAACATCTATAACGCATCGCCCGGAGAAATGACCGGCACCGGCACCATCGTTGACGACGACGCCGCACCGACGGTGAGTGTCGCCGATCGGTCTTGCGTGGAGGGGAACATCGGCTTCAGCTATTGCTCTTTCACCATCAGCCTGAGCGCAGCGTCGAGCCAGTCAGTTCGCGGAACCTTGGCGGCCACGGAGGGGAGTCCCGCAACGGCCATGGCCGGCGTCGATTTCGACCCGGTGGCCGCGGCCTCCTGGATCGTTCCCGCGGGCGACACCAGCACTACCTTGGACGTGGTCGTGCTCAGCGACACCCTCGACGAAGCGAACGAGACGTTCCTGGTCAACCTCGCCGGCCTAACCAACGCCGCCGCCAGCGGCAACGACACCCAGGCCACCGCCACCATCACCGACGACGACAACCCGCCCACGGTCAGCATCGCCGACAAGTCCTGCGTGGAAGTGAACGTGGGCAGCGGCACCTGCAGCTTCACCATCAGCCTCGGCGCCGTCTCGGGCCGGGCCGTCAGCGGCACCTATGCCACCGCCACCGGCGGCGCCACGCCCGCCACCGCCGGTGTCGACTACACCGCCGTCGGCGCGACGCCCTGGAGCATCGCCGCGGGAAGCACCAGCGCCACGGTCGCGGTTTCCACGCTGGGCGACACCCTCGACGAGCCGAACGAAACGTTCCTGGTCAACCTCGCCGGCCTGACCAACGCCGCCGCCAGCGGCAACGACACCCAGGCCACCGCTACCATCACCGACAACGACAACCCGCCGACGCTGTCGATCGACGCTGGCGGCTGCAGCGTGATCGAGGGCGATGGCGGATCGGTGAACTGCGCCTTCGTGCTGCGTCTCTCGGCCGCCAGCGGCAGGACCGTGACCTTCAACACCGCGACCGCGAACGGAACCGCCACCGCCGGCAGCGACTACACCGCACACGCGACGACCGCACGCAGCATCGCCGTCGGCTCGAGCACACTCACCGTCAACGTGCCGGTGCTCGGCGACAGCGTCGAGGAGCGGGATGAGACCTTTGCCCTCAGCGTCACCGGCGTCGTCAACGCCAGCCCCGCTTCGCTGAGCGGCACCGCGACCATCCTCGACGACGACCTCGCCGAACTGATCCACTTCGATGGGTTCGAGTGATGCCGTCGCGTATTCTCTGCATCGGACGGCCGCCATGAAAACTGCATTGCGTCTGTTGACCCGACTGGCTGCGCTGCTCCTGGTGTTGGCCGTGCTCGTCTTCGGGCTCGCGTGGTTTCGCTCCGAGCAGGCGCGCAACCGGAAGTACGAATTGCCGCGGCTCACGCTCGAAGCCACCGCCACGCCCGCACGCATCGCCCGCGGCGAGCATCTGGCGCGCACGCGCGGCTGCACCGGTTGCCACGGGCCAAGCCTGCTCGGCGAACGCATGATCGATGCCGGCCCGGTAATGCAGGTCTACACGCCGAACCTGACTCCGGGCGGCGTGCTGGCCGCGCACGACCTCGCCAGCTTCGAGCACGCGCTGCGCCATGCCGTGGCTCGCGACGGGCGTCCCCTGCTGGTGATGCCCGCCGAGGATTTCGCGCTGCTCTCGAACGAGGACGTGATCGCGCTGTTCGTGTACCTGAAACAACTCGCGCCCGCGTCGGCGACGCAGCCCGCGAGCCACATCGGACCGCTGGGCCGCGTGCTGTACCTGTTCGGACAACTGCCGGTATGGAAAGCGGAGAGCGTCGACCACGCGCTCGCCAGCCGCGGCGCGCCGGCGCCACCGGCGCGGGCGGACGTCGCCTACGGCGCCTACGTCGCGCAAGGCTGCATCGGCTGCCATGGCGCGACCTTGGCCGGCGGCCACATCCCGGGTACACCGCCCGACTTCGTCGCGGCGGCGAACCTGACTCCACACGCGGACGCGCTCGGACGCTGGAGCGAAGCGGACTTCCTGCGCGCCATGCGCGAAGGCGTTCGGCCCGACGCCAGCCCGATCAATCCGTTCATGCCCTGGCGCGACCTGAGGCAGATGGACGACATCGAGCTGCGCGCGCTCTGGGCCTACCTGCGTTCGCTGCCTGCCGTCGCGCCGACCGCACCGTAGCCGAACCCACCCTGGCATCATCCACACCCCACGTCTCGGAGCACAGCAATGCCCGCCACGGTCAACAAGGCCACGCCCGTCCTGTTCGTCGAGCGCATTGAAAGCTCGCTGCCGTTCTTCGCGGCGATCGGTTTCGCCAAGGTGATGGAAGTGCCGCACGGCGAGCACATCGGCTTCTGCATCCTGAACGACGGCAAGACCGAGCTGATGCTGCAGTCCCACGATTCGCTCGCCGAGGACATGCCGCAGCTGTCCGAGGCGGCGCGCGGCAGGAGCTTCCTGTTCGTCGAAGTGCCCGATCTCGCCGCGGTCGAGGCTGCGCTGGCCGGGCACCCGATCTTCATGTCGCGGCGCGAGACCTTCTACGGCTCGCAGGAAACCGGCTTCATCGAACCCGGCGGCCACTACGTCACTTTCGCGCAGTTCGCGCAGGAAGCCGGCTAGCTAGCGCTCGCCGTCCTCGTCGTCGCGCGGGGCTTCGATCGGCGAGGCATCGCCGTCCTCGATTTCCGCCGATTCGTCGCTGGCCGCGGCGGCGGCTTCGGCGTTCTGCGGATCGTTCGCGGCGGCCTCGCGCACCTGCTGTTCGTCGGTCTGCACGCCGATGTGATAGGCCGCGAAACCGGGCAGCACGATCTGGTTCACGGCCATGCCGATGACCTTGCCCTGAACCGGCGACACGATCGCGCGCTCGCTGTTTTGCACCGGGTCGATGACCTTGCCGAGGCGCTGGCCGACGCGCACGCGGTCGCCAAGCGCCACTTCCGAGAACAGCATGCCGCCGGCATCTGCGCGCACCCACTTGGCGGCGTAGAACAGCGCTTGCGGTTCGGCCCACATGCGGAAGCTGCGGGTCATGCCCATCTTGTGCAACAGCGTGTGCAGCGCCTGCACCGCGTGGTCGATCTCGGCCGGCTCCAGCCGCATCGGCGAGCCGACCTCGAAGGTGATCGCCGGGATGCCGGCCGCAACCGCGGCGTGCCGCAGCATGCCGCGCGACCCGGGCGAATGCAGCACCGCGGTGGCACCGAACCCGCGCGAGAACTCGAGCACCGCAGGGATGCGCAGGTCGCCGCGCACCTGCGGCAGGTTCTTGCGATCGAACGAGCCGGTGTGGAAGTCCACCAGCGCCTGGCAGTTCAGCGCCACCTCGGAGAAAAAACTGTGCGCGATGCGCGACGCGGAACTGCCGCTGGTCGTGCCCGGGAAGTAGCGATTGAGGTCACGCCGGTCCGGCAGGTAGCGCGAGCCACGCGCGTAGCCGAGGTAGTTCACGATCGGCACGCCGACCACGGTGCCGGACAGGCTCGCCGGGTCGAGCTCGTTCATCAGCCGGCGCACGATCTCGATGCCGTTGAGTTCGTCGCCATGCACCGCCGCGGTCAGGCAGATGCGCGGCCCGGCCGTGGCCCCGTGCGCGACGATGACCGGCGTGGTCACCACGGTGCCATCGAAACTCTGACCCGATGCCCAGCGCAGTTCGGCGCGCGTCCCCGGCCGCACCGACTGGCCAAGCAGCGACAGCGGCGTGGTCTCCGCCCCTTCGGCCATGATCGGCAAGGGTGTCACCGCGACCGCATCCAGCGTCGGCGCCACCACCGCCATCGGGGTCTTCGGCAACGGCGCGGGCGCGGGCTTGCCGGAAGCCGGCTCCGGTTCCGGCGACGCCGGGGTGGTTCGGGCCGGCTCGCCGGCGCTTGCCGCAGGCTTGGGCTTGGCGTCGACCGGGAAATCCTGTGCGCACACGGCCAGGCCCGCGCACAGCAGCACGCCGGGCAGCAGCCGCCTCATTCGCCCGACTCCCGGCAGTGCGCGCAGACGCCGTGCACTTCCAGCGTCTGCGCGTGCGGCGTGAAGCCGAGCGAGTCGGCGTGCGCCACCAGCATCGACGCCACCTTGGAATCGCAGAACTCGGTCGCCACGCCGCAACGGTCGCAGATGAAGAATGGCACCGTGTGGCGTTCGGCCGGGTGGTGGCAACTGGTGAAGGCGTTGATCGATTCGAGCTTGTGGATGAAGCCATGCTCGATCAGGAAATCGAGCGCGCGGTAGACCTGGGTCGGCGCCGCGCGCGCCACGTCCGGGCGCAACTGGTCGAGCAGTTCGTAGGCCTTGACCGGGCGATCGGCCGCCGCGATCAGCTCCAGCACGCGCCGACGCATCGGCGTCAGCTTGAGGCTGCGCGCATCGCAGGCCGCCTCCACCGCGTGCACGAACGACACCGGCGCATGCGCGTGCTGGTGCCCTCCGTGCCGCAGCGGGCTCATCTCAGGCCGCCTGCTGGCGCTGGCAGTGGCGCAGCGCGGCCTCGATGCGCGCAAGCGCCCGCTTCTGCCCGGTCAGGTACACGGTCTGGTCGATCGAGGGCGACACCTGCGAACCGGTGATCGCGACGCGCAACGGCTGCGCCACCTTGCCGAGACCGACGCCGATCTTCTCGGCAGCGGCGCGCAGTGCCGCGTCCACCGCACCCGGCGACCACTCGCCCTCGGCGACGGCCGCCAGCGCGTCATGCGCAGCCTGCAAGCCCGGCGCCGCCCCGGCCACCAGGTGCTTGGCCGCCGACTCGGCGTCGTAGCTCTCGAACTCCTCGTACCAGCAGCGTGCCTTCTCGGCCATTTCCTTCAGCGTCTTCACGCGGTCGCGCAGTGCGACCACGATCTCGGCCGGCTTCGGACCATGCGCCATCGCGTAGTGCAATTCCTCCAGGTGCGGCACCAGATGCGCGGCGACCTTCTCCGGCGGGTCGGTCTTGAGGTAGTGCTGGTTCAGCCAGTGCAGCTTGTCCATGTCGAAGCGCGCCGGCGCGCGGTTCACGTCGCGCACGTCGAACAGGCGGATCAACTCCTCGCGCGAGAACACCTCCTGGTCGCCGTGCGACCAGCCGAGGCGCACCAGGTAGTTCAGCAGCGCGTGCGGCAGGAAGCCGTCGTCGCGATAGTTCATCACGTTGACCGCGCCGTGGCGCTTGGACAGGCGCGCGCCATCCTGGCCGAGGATCATCGGCAGGTGCGCGAACACCGGCGGCTCGTGGCCCATCGCGTAGTAGATGTTGATCTGGCGCGGCGTGTTGTTGATGTGGTCGTCGCCGCGGATCACCTCGGTGATGCGCATGTCGATGTCGTCGACCACGACCGCGAAGTTGTAGGTCGGGAAATCGTCCGAGCGCCAGATGATCAGGTCGTCGAGTTCGTCGTTCGAGATCTCGATGCGACCGCGCACCTTGTCCTCGAACACCACTGTGCCCGACTGCGGATTCTTGAAGCGGATCACCGGCACCACGCCGGCGATCGCCTCGCCGCCGTGCCGGCACTTGCCGTCGTAGCGCGGCTTCTCGTTGCTCGCCATCTGCTGCTCGCGCAGCGACTCCAGCCGCTCCTTGCTGCACCAGCACTGGTAGGCCTTGCCCTCGGCCAGCAACTGCTGCGCGACGTGTCGGTACCGATCCAGGCGTTCGGTCTGGTAGAACGGGCCCTCGTCGTAGTCGAGTCCGAGCCACTCCATCGCGTCCAGGATCGCGTTCACCGACTCCTGGGTCGAACGCTCGCGGTCGGTGTCCTCGATGCGCAGGATGAAGGTGCCCTGCTGCTTGCGCGCCTCCAGGTAGCAATACAGCGCGGTGCGCGCGCCGCCCAGATGCAGCAGGCCGGTGGGACTCGGGGCAAAGCGGGTGCGATAGGTCATCGGGCAGGCTTCCGGAACAAGGCGCGAAGTCTAGCAAGCGCGGCCGAACCGGAGCCGAATGCGGTGACTCAGAGCGCGACGAAGGTCAGCCGCGGGTCGATTCGGGCGATCTGCTCGAAGTCTCGATCGCGATGGAGCAGCGGAAGATCGGCAGCGATCGCTGTCGCCGCAATCAGGCAATCGATGGGACTGCGCGGCGTGACTCCGGACCAGCGGCTGCGCGCGTAAATCTCTGCAGCCAAGCGCGCGGTGGCCGTCGGATCATCGACCGGCAGCATCGGCACTTCGCGCAGGTGCCGGTCAAGCGCACGAAAGGCGTCGCCGTCGCGACTCCCCTGCAGGATCTCCTGCAGCACGCAAGGAATCAGAAACAGCGCCTCGCCCATTGCCATCGCCATTGTCAGGCGCGCTGCGGCTGGAGTCGGCTTGCGTCGAAACAAATCAATCCATGCCGACGTGTCGACAATCATCGCCGTCTTGGCTCCCGCTTGGACTTCGCGCCGGACGCCGCATAGTGCGCGCGCGTCTCGCGAACCATGGCCACCTGCGCTCGTCCCACCGCCTCGGCCCGCTCCTCGGCCATCGGGTCTTCCGGATCGTAAGATGGGCGGATCGGATCGAGCTTCCACAATTCCAGCAAGCCGCTGTAGTCCGGCTTGCCGCCGACGCGCTCGAGCGCGACTTGCACGGCTTCACGCGCGCTCTTTGCGCCGGTACGACGCTTCACTTCCTCGACCAGCGCGCGGTCGAGCACGATATTGGTGCGCACCAGCACCGGGCGATTGCGCGACTTGGTCGCAGCGGCCTTCTTCGCGTCCATCGCAGCCCCTCTACACCTCGGATGTGTATCGGCATGCTACCACGCTAGACCGTGTCCCTTCGCGCCGCATAGAACGCCTCGGCGAAGGCCTCGAAGCGGTGCTCGGCGACGGCGGCGCGGATGCCCTGCATCAGCTCCTGGTAGTAGTGCAGGTTGTGGATGGTCGCGAGCGTCGAGAACAGCATCTCGCCGCACTTGTCGAGATGGCGCAGGTAGGCGCGGCTGAAGTTCTGGCAGCAGTAGCAGGTGCAGTCCTTGTCGACCGGGGCGGTGTCGCGCTCGTACTTGGCGTTGCGGATGCGGACGTTGCCAAAGCGCGTGAACAGGTGGCCGTTGCGTGCATTGCGGGTCGGCATCACGCAGTCGAACATGTCGACGCCGCGACGCACGCCCTCGACGATGTCCTCGGGCCGCCCGACGCCCATCAGGTAGCGTGGCCTGTCGTTCGGCAGATGCGGCAGGGTCACGTCGAGCACGTGTTCGCGCTCGGGTGCCGGCTCGCCGACGCTGAGGCCACCGATCGCAAACCCGTCGAAACCGATCGCGGTGAGCCCACCGGCCGAACGCGCGCGCAAGGACTCGTACATGCCGCCCTGGACGATGCCGAACAGTGCGTTTGGATTGTGCAGCTTGTCGAACGCGATCTTGCTGCGTTCGGCCCAGGCCAGCGACAACTCCATCGAATCACGCGCCTGCGCCTCGGTCGCCGGATCCGGCGTGCACTCGTCGAAGATCATCACGATGTCCGAGTTCAGCGCACGCTGGATGCGCATCGACTCCTCGGGCGACAGGAACACCTTGGCGCCGTCGACCGGCGACGCGAAGTGCACGCCTTCCTTGGTGATCTTGCGACGTTCGGCCAGCGACCACACCTGGAAGCCGCCGGAATCGGTCAGGATCGGCTTGTCCCAGCCGATGAAGCCATGCAGGCCGCCATGCGCCTCGATCACTTCCGTGCCCGGCCGCAGCCACAGGTGGAAGGTATTGCCGAGGATGATCTCGGCGCCGATGTCGAGCACCTGCTGCGGCGTCATGCCCTTGACCGAGCCGTAGGTGCCGACCGGCATGAACGCCGGGGTCTCGACCGTGCCCTTGTCGAACTGCAACTGGCCGCGCCGCGCGCGCCCATCCGTGGTGTGGAGCGTGAACTGCATCAGGAGTCCTTGGGCGGCGTGATGAACATGGCGTCGCCATACGAGAAGAAGCGGTAACGCTGGCGCACCGCATGCGCATAGGCCGCGAGCACGCGCTCGCGCCCGGCGAAGGCCGAGACCAGCATCAGCAGGGTCGATTCCGGCAGATGGAAATTGGTGATCAGCGCATCGACCGAGCGGATGCGATAACCGGGGAAGATGAAGATCTGCGTCTCGCCCGCGAACGGTTGCACGATCCCGTCGCGCGACGCCGATTCGAGGGCACGCACGACCGTGGTGCCGACCGCGACGACGCGATGGCCGGCCGCACGCGTGGCGCGGATCTGTTCGCACAGTTCGGCGCCGACGTTCAGCCACTCGGCGTGCATGCGGTGTTCGTGCACCGATTCGACCCGCATCGGCTGAAAGGTGCCGGCTCCGACATGCAGCGTGACGTGGCCGAACTTCACGCCGCGTGCGCGCAACGCATCGAGCAGCGGCGCATCGAAGTGCAGACCGGCGGTGGGTGCGGCGACCGCGCCCGGCTCGCGCGCGAACACCGTCTGGTAGCGGCTGCGATCGCGCTCCGCGTCGTAGCCGCGGATGTAGGGCGGCAACGGCATCTGGCCGATCCGGTGCAGCACTGCATCCAGCGGCTCGGGGGTGTCGAAGCGGATGCGAAAGAACTCGCCATCGCGGCCGAGCACGGTCGCCGGCACGCCGTCGCCGAGTTCGAGCCGCGTGCCCTCCTTCGGGGTCTTGCTGGCGCGCATCTGCGCACGCACCTCGTGTGTACCGAGCACGCGCTCGATCAGCACCTCGACCTCGCCACCGGTGCTCTTGCGGCCATGCAGCCGTGCCGGAATCACGCGGGTGTCGTTCAGCACCAGCAGGTCGCCGGGTTGCAGCATCTGCACCAGATCGCGGAACTGGCCATCGACGCAATGCTCTGCCGCGGCATCGAGCACCAGCAACCGGCTGGCCGAGCGCTCGGACAGCGGCGACTGCGCGATCAGTTCGGTCGGCAGATCGAAGTGGAAATCGGATTTCTTCACGGCAGGGCCCAGTCGGGCCGCGCATTATCGCGCAGACGGGCGATTCGCGTATTCCCTGACCCACCCTTGCGTGTATACTTTTCGTCGCCAGAAGTAGATACGTAAGGAGGCCGCCATGGCCACTGCCAAGGTCTTCAAGTCCGGCAATTCGCAAGCCGTGCGGCTACCGAAAGAGTTCCGGGTCAAGTCCAAAGTCCTCGAAATCGTCCGGCGTGACGACGGCATCCTGCTGCGCGAGCCGTATCGGGGCATTGAGCGCGCCTTCGAAATACTCTCGAACATGCCCGACGATTTCATGCTGGAACGCGTAGACCCGCTTCCGCAGAAGCGCTGCCCGCTCTGAGCATGCGCTATCTGCTCGATACCAACATCTGCATCTACATCCAGCGCCACAAACCGGCCGAAGTGCTCGCTCGATTCAGGAAGTTGCGCCAGGGGGAGGCCGGCATCTCGGCGATCACGCATGGAGAGCTGCTGTTCGGCGCGATGAAAAGTCGCCAACGAGAGCGTGTGTTGGCCGAGATCGCCGAGTTGATCCTCTGGGTGCCGGCACTGGTGCTCCCGGAGGGCGCGTCGCTGCACTATGCGACGCTGCGTGCGGAAGCCGAGGCTGCCGGCAAGCCCATCGGCGGCAACGACCTGTGGATCGCCGCACACGCGTTGGCATCCGAACTGACGCTGGTCACCAACAACGAACGCGAATTCAAGCGCGTGCCCGGCCTGCGCGTGCAGAACTGGGTCAACCCAAGCTGAGCGAACCATGTCCATCTACGCCCTCACCCGCCCCTTCCTGTTCGCGCTCGACGCTGAGACCGCGCATGGCGCCGGGCTGCGTGCGATCGAACTGGCCTATCGAACCGGGCTGAACCCGCTGCTGGCGAGCAAGCCGAAGCCGCTGCCGACGCCGGCGTTCGGGATCGAGTTTCCGAATCCGGTCGGACTTGCGGCCGGGCTCGACAAGAATGCCGAGTATGTCGATGCGCTCGCCTCGCTCGGTTTCGGCTTCATCGAGGTCGGCACGGTCACGCCCAAGCCGCAGCCGGGCAACGCCAAGCCGCGCATGTTCCGCTTGCCGGAACACCAGGCGGTGATCAATCGCCTTGGCTTCAACAACCAGGGTGTCGAGGCACTGCTGCGCAACCTCGACGCCACCCGCTACCGCGGCGTGCTCGGCATCAACATCGGCAAGAACAAGGACACACCGAACGAGCGCGCGGTCGATGACTACCTGATCGGCCTGCGCGCAGTGTACGAACGCGCGAGCTACATCACCGTCAACATCTCCTCGCCGAACACGCAGGGTCTGCGCGACCTGCAGGAAGAAGAAACGCTGCGCCGCTTCATCGGCACGCTGCGCGAGGAACAGGACAAGCTCGGCGCCAACGGGCGGCGCAAGCCGATGCTGCTGAAGATCGCACCCGACCTCGGCGAAACCGAGATGGACGCGATCGCCGAGGTGCTGCTCGCCTCCGGCATCGACGGGCTGATCTGCACCAACACCACCATTGATCGCGCCGCTGTCGCCAAGCATCGCTACGGCCACGAGACTGGCGGGCTCAGCGGCGCGCCGGTGTTCGCGAAGTCGACCGCGGTGCTCGCCGGCATGGCCAGGCGCACCGGCGGCAAGCTGCCGATCATCGGTGTCGGCGGCATCCTCGGTGGTGCCGATGCACAGGCCAAGGTCGCCGCGGGCGCGACCCTGGTGCAGTTCTACACCGGCATGATCTACCGCGGCCCCGACCTGATCGGCGAGAGCGTCGAAGCGATCCGCCGCGGTCGAGGCTTCTGATGCTGCGCGAACAGGTGTCGCTGCAGGCGCTGAACACCTTCGGCGTCGCGGCCACGGCGCGCTGGTACGGCGAAGCGGCCTCGCCTGCCGAACTGGCGCAACTGCTCGCCGATCCGCGTGTCGCCGATCTGCCGCTGCTGGTGCTCGGCGGTGGCAGCAACCTGCTGCTGACGCGCGACTTCGATGGCCTGGTGCTGCGCTACACCGACGACCACATCCGCGCGATCGCCCGCGGTCGCGATTCGCACCTGATCGAAGTCGGCGCCGGCATGAACTGGCACGCCTTTGTCGACTGGTCGCTCGCGCACGGCTACGTCGGGCTGGAGAACCTGGCGCTGATCCCGGGCACGGTCGGCGCCGCGCCGATCCAGAACATCGGCGCCTATGGCGTCGAAGTGGAGCGCTTCATCAACGCCGTCGAGGTGTTCGATCGCGAGCGCGGTTGCACGACGATCCACAAGCACGACGCCTGCGGGTTCGACTATCGCTGGAGCCGCTTCAAGCGCGACGGCGAACGCGACCGCCACATCGTCGTGAACGTGCGCTTGCGCCTGCCACGCCAGGGCGAGCTCCAGCTCGACTATCCCGGCATCCGCGAGGAACTGGCGACGATGGGCATCGCGGCACCGAACGCGCGCGACGTGTTCGACGCGGTCTGCGCCATCCGCCGGCGCAAGCTGCCCGACCCCGCGGTGATCGGCAATGCCGGCAGCTTCTTCAAGAACCCGATCGTCGCCGCCGAGATCGCGCAGGCCTTGCTCGCGAAGCATCCGGGCGCGCCGACCTTCGACGCCGGCGCCGGCCGGCGCAAGCTCAGCGCCGCCTGGTTGATCGACCAATGCGGTTTGAAGGGCTATCGCGATGGCGACGCCGGCGTATCGGCACAGCACGCGCTGGTGCTGGTCAACCACGGCGCTGCCAGCGGTGCCGATCTCTGGCGTGTGGCGCAGCATGTGCAGGCCACGGTGCGCGAACGTTTCGCGATCGAACTGCAACCGGAGCCGGTGGTGGTCTGAACCAGCACCGGCGCGTCAGCGCCTCCACACTCACGTTCGGACGGCTGGCCGGGCATCCTTGTCGGCCGAATCACCTTGATGGACGATGGGCCCGTAGAATTGGCTGCTCAACGTCAATGAAGAGGATGTTTCCCATGGGAATCTCTGCTGAGTCGCTCTACAGGCAAATCGGGCACCTTCTCAGCAATAGACCCCCGCTCACTAGTCGCGGCGCGTACGGTGACGAACAACACCAGTGGGTCGGCCGCGCTGCAGTGCTGGTGGAGGCGTCCGGCCAAATATCCGACATCGTTGAAATGCGAACCGCGATCGCCGGCCTAACCACCGGAGCTCGCGAAATGTCTGTCAGCAAGATCTTCACAGTGTTGTTTCGATGCCAGGCAAGAGCGGAACTTGAGGCTCCAGCGTCCGCGCGCGGGGCGTTCATCAACATTGGAGCGGACTTTGATGCTTTCCAAGCCGTATCGAAGGTTTTTGCGACTGCGGCAAGCGACCTGCTTATCGTCGACCCGTACTTTGATGTGAAAGCACTGTTCGAGTTCTGTTCCTGCATTCCCGACAACACACGGGTTCGAATACTCGTCGACAGCTCTCATTCGAAATTGACCGCAGCTTTGCAACCTGGGATCGCCAAGTGGCGGTCACAATTCGGCCCGACTCGACCGATAGATGCTCGCGCCACACCTCCAAAGGTGCTGCACGATCGTCTGATCTCAGTGGACCGCTCAGCTGTCTGGATACTCACGCAGTCGTTCAAGGACTTGGCTGCACGATCTCCGGCAAGCTTGCAGCGAGCCGACGCAGACGTCGCTGACGCCAAGCGAGACGCCTACGAACAAATCTGGCTTGCCTCAGCGGCGCTATAGCACTGCCTTGACTTGCGACATCGTCAAGCCGAGCGTCAGGACTGAAGGGACTACTCGAACCAGTCTCGGAACCCGATGATCGAGGACGGCGAATTCGTCGCTGCAAGCGGTGCCGATCTCTGGCGTGTGGCGCAGCATGTGCAGGCCACGGTGCGCGAACGTTTCGCGATCGAACTGCAACCGGAGCCGGTGGTGGTCTGAACCGGCGCCGGCGCGTCAGCGCCTGCGGGTCACGCCGAGACGCCGCCTCGATCACACGACCGCGACCAGCTCCTGCGGGGTGGCGACCAGCGCGTCCGCGTGCGCGAGTTCCTCGCGCGAGCCAAAGCCCCAGAGCACGCCGATCGCGCGCATGCGGTGGTGGCGGGCGCCGTCGATGTCGAGGTGGCGGTCGCCGATCATCACGCACTCGTGCGCGTGCAGCGCGAGCCGGGCCATGGCCTCGCCGATCAGCTCGGGCTTGTGGCTGACGCGGCCATCGACGGTGGCACCGACAATGGTGTCGAAGTGGTGGGCGAAGTCGAAGCCGCCGACGATGCGGCGCGCGTGCGGTTCGTTCTTCGCGGTCACCACCGCAACCCGATGGCCGCGCTCGGACAGCGCCTCGATCACGGCGCCGACGCCATCGTAGAGACGGTGCTCGGTGCAGCCGACGGCGTCGAAGCGCTCGCGGTAGAAGGCGATCGCGCGCTCGACCCGCGCCTCGTCGTGCAGCACCGTGCGGAAGCTGTCGCGCAGCGGCGGACCCAGCCAGCGGCGCAGTTCGGCCGCATCCGGCAGCGGTTCGTCGATGCGCTCGAACGCGTAGGCGACGCAGCGGGTGATGGCATCGGCGGAGTCGATCAGGGTGCCGTCGAGGTCGAAGAACAGGGTCGGCTTCATTTCAGGCTCCGCGCGCGCGGCGCAACTCGACCACGAGGAACCCGGCGATCGCCGCCAGCACCAGTCCGACCGCGGTCCACAGGCCGAAGTCGATCCAGTACGCGGCACCGAGCGCGGAGAACACGTCCGCGGACGCAACCCACATGCGCACGAAGCTGATCGGCAGCATCAGCAGCGAGGCGATCAACGACGCCAGCGCGCCATGCAGCGGGCCGTCGCGGTTGGCGATGTAGCCGGCGATGGCGCCGCTGCCGATGTCGGCCAGCGCCGACACCACGCGCAGCACGAATGCCAGCAGCGCGAACCACGACGCTCCGACCAGGCCAAACAGGAACCCGCTGCCGAAGCTCATCAGCAGCGAGATTGCGACATTGAACCCGGCGCCAGCCGCAAGCGCGCGCCAGACCAGCGGCCCGCTCACGCGGCGCGCGCCTTCAACGCGGTCACCGCCGGCAGTTCCTTGCCTTCGAGGAATTCGAGGAAGGCACCGCCGCCGGTCGAGATGTAGCTGACCCGGTCGACCACGCCGTACTTGTCGATCGCGGCCAGGGTGTCGCCACCACCGGCGATCGAGAACGCGTTCGAGGCGGCGATCGCCTTCGCCAACGCCTCGGTGCCATGGCCGAAGGCGTCGAACTCGAACACGCCGACCGGGCCGTTCCAGACCACGGTGCCGACCTGCAGGATGCGCGCGGCATAGGCCTTCGCGGTTTCCGGTCCGATGTCGAGGATCATGTCGGCCGCGGACACATCGGCGACGCGCTTCACCGCCGCCGCTGCCGACGCACTGAACTCGGGCGCGACCACGACGTCGACCGGCAGCGGGATCTCGGCGCCGCGCGCCTTGGCTGCGGCCATGATCTGCTTCGCGGTGTCGACCAGGTCGGGTTCGTACAGCGACTTGCCGACCGGGTAGCCGCTGGCGGCGAGGAAGGTGTTGGCGATGCCGCCGCCGACGATCAGCTGGTCGACCTTGCTGATCAGGCTGGACAGCAGTTCCAGCTTGGTCGAGACCTTGGAGCCGGCAACGATCGCGAGCAGCGGCCGCGCCGGATGTTCCAGCGCCTTCGCCAGCGCATCCAGTTCCGCGCTCAGCAGCGGGCCGGCACAGGCGGTGTGTGCGAAGCGGATCACGCCATGGGTCGAGGCCTGGGCGCGATGCGCGGTGCCGAACGCGTCCATCACGAACACGTCGCACAACGCCGCGTACTTGCGCGACAGCGCCTCGTCGTCCTTGCCTTCGCCGACATTCATGCGGCAGTTCTCGAGCAGGACCAGTTGCCCCGGCTGCACGCTCACGCCATCGACCCAGTCGCGCAGCAGCGGCACGTCCATGCCGAGCAGTTCGGACAGCCGCGTCGCGACCGGCGCCAGCGAATCGGCTTCGCTCCACTGCCCTTCCTTGGGGCGGCCGAGGTGCGACATCACCATCACCGCGGCACCTTTCTTCAGCGCCATCTTCAGGGTCGGGATCGACGCCACGATGCGCTGGTCGGAGGTGACGCGGCCGGCTTCGACCGGCACGTTCAAATCCTGACGGATCAGCACCCGACGCCCGTGCACGTCGAGATCGGCAAAGCGCAGCACAGCCATGTTTCCACTCCGGATCGCGTTGCAAGCCGCGCATTACAGCCGCATCGGCCGGGCGCTGCAATGTGCCGGGCCGCGGCCGGCGCCACGGGACCACTTGACCCGGATCAAAACGCCGGCGGCACCAAATGCGTAGGCTTGCGGCACTCGCGGAGGTGCCCTTGTCCGTTTTGCCCGTATTCGATCCAGACCTGTTGCGCCGCTACGACGTACCCGGTCCGCGCTACACCTCGTACCCGACCGCGCCGCATTTCGACGCGCGCTTTGGCGAGGGCGACTACCGCCGCCACGCCCGCGCCTCCAACGACGATCCGGTGCCGAGCCCGCTCTCGGCCTACGTGCACGTGCCGTTCTGCCACAGCGCCTGCTACTACTGCGGCTGCACGCGGATCATCGCGCGCAACCCGGAACGCGGTCGCGAATACATCGAGCGCCTCGGGCTCGAGATCGACCTGCAGGCCGCGCTGTTCGACCGCGACCGTCTGCTCACCCAGATCCACTTCGGCGGCGGCACGCCGAACTTCCTCGGCGCCGAGGGCATCCTCGCGGTGATGGCGCGGCTCGAGTCGGCGTTCAGCTTCGATCCCGAATCCAGCCGCGAATACTCGGTCGAGCTCGACCCGCGCCACGCCGATGCGAAGCTGGTGGCCGAAATCGCCAGCGCCGGCATCAACCGCATCAGCCTCGGCATCCAGGACTTCGATCCGGACGTGCAGAAGGCGGTGAACCGCATCCAGTCGGTGGAGCAGACCGCGGCGCTGATCGAGGCCGCGCGCGCCAACGGCATGCGTTCGACCAATGTCGACCTGATCTACGGCCTGCCGAAGCAGAACGAGCGCGCCTTCGGGCAGACACTCGACACCGTCATCGGCATGCGCCCGGACCGCATCGCCACCTACAGCTACGCGCACCTGCCGAACCACTTCAAGGCGCAGAACCAGATCCAGGCCGAAGACCTGCCGAGCGCCGAGGAAAAGCTCGGCCTGCTCGGGCTCGCGATCGACCGCCTGTGCGGCGCCGGCTATGTCTACATCGGCATGGACCACTTCGCGCTGCCCGACGACGAACTGGTGCTGGCACAGGAGCGCGGCGGCCTGCACCGCAACTTCCAGGGCTATTCGACCCGCGCCGAATGCGACCTGATCGGGCTCGGCATGAGCTCGATCGGCAAGATCGGCCATGCCTACGTGCAGAACGCCAAGGACCTGCCCGGCTACTACACGCCGCTGCTCGCCGGGCACCTGCCGATCGTGCGCGGCTACGAAATGACCGCCCAGGACCGCATCATCGCCGACGCCATCCAGAGCCTGATGTGCCATTGCCGGCTGGTAAAAAATACCTTCGCGCGTCGCCATGATCTCGTATTCGACGAGTATTTCGCGTCAGAATTGACGCGTCTTGCCCCCCTGGCCGCCGATGGACTCGTCAACCTCAAACCCGCCTGCATCGAAATCACCGCGCGCGGGCGTCTGCTCATGCGCGTCGTCGCCATGTGTTTCGACCGTCATCTGCACCAGCCGCAGGTCGTGCCGCACAAGTTCTCGCGCGTGGTGTGAGGCATGAGCGCGCCGGGCAACATCCTGCGCTGGCCAAGCCCGCAGGACCCGGGCGACGGCGACGATCAGCGCTTCTGCAGCACCTGCGCGTTCGGCCGCGTGTGCATGGTCGGCGGCTACGACAAGCGCGCGCTCGAGGAATTGCACTGCCTGGTCGAGCACACCGCGCCGATCCACGCCGGCGAGGAGGCATTCCGTTACGGCGAGCCGTTCGCGGCGATCTACGCGGTGCGTGCCGGCATGGTCAAGACCCGCCGCATCGACGAGCAGGGACGCGAGCAGATCCTCGGCTTCTTCCTGCCCGGCGAACTGATCGGACTCAACGGCCTGTACACCGCGCGCTATCCGTGCGACGCGATCGCGCTCGATACCGTCACCCTGTGTCGATTCTCGTTCCCGCAACTGAGCGTGCTGGCGACGCGGCTGCCCGGCATCCAGGAAACGCTGTTCAAGCTGATGAGCAAGGACATCGTCAATGCCGCCCTGCTCGGCGGCGACTACAGCGCCGATGAGCGCCTGGCGGCGTTCCTGCTCAACCTCTCGGAACGCTTTGCCGACCGCGGCTACTCGGCCACGCGCCTGCACCTGATGATGCCGCGCGCCGACATCGCCAACTACCTGCGCCTGGCGCCGGAGACGGTGAGCCGGGTGTTGCGCCGCTTCCAGGACGACGGCTTGATCGCGGTCGACAAGCGCGAGGTCACGATCACCAGCATGGATCGCCTGAAGCACCTGGCGCGTTGCGTGCTGCAGCAGTAGCCGCGTCCCGATGTCGTCCGCGTACCCGCTGGTCAAGGCCGTGCACGTGCATGCGATCGGCGTGTCGTTCGCGATCTTCTTCCTGCGCGGCCTGTTGATGCTGGCGCGCTCGAAGTACTGCAACCACGCCGCACTGCGCTACACCAGCTATGTCGTCGACACCGTGCTGCTGGCGGCGGCGCTGGTGCTGGCGGCGATGCTGCGGCAATACCCGTTCGTGCACGCCTGGCTCACGGCCAAGGTGGTGCTGCTGCTCGCCTACATCGTGCTCGGGGTGCTGGCGCTGCGCCGCGCACGCACGCGCCAGGCGCAGATCCTCGCCTTCCTCGCTGCGTGCCTGACCTTCGCGATGATCTACGCCGTGGCCCGTGCCCACCACTGGGCCGGCCCGTTCGCGGCACTGCAGCGCTGAGCCGAGCCCGCGCGACTTGCGCGGGCGGCGCGAATTGCGCAGGCTCGCGCCATGTCCATCGAATCCGGCGAATCTGACCTGCTGATCGGCCTTGCGGTCGCGCTCGGCGTCGGGCTGCTGATCGGCGTCGAACGCGAACAACGCAAGGGCGAAGACCCGGCGCACATCGTTGCCGGGGTGCGTACCTTCGCGCTGATCGCGCTTGCCGGCGCCGTCAGCACCTTGATCGGCACCGCGCTGATTGCAGTCGCCGCGGCCTTCGTCGGCCTGGCCGCACTGCTCAGCTACCACCGCTCGCGCGAGGCCGACCCCGGCCTGACCACCGAGGTGGCGATGTTCGTCGCGTTCCTGCTCGGCGTGCTGGCGATGTCGCAGCGCGAGCTGGCCGCTGGCCTCGGCGTCGGCGTGGCGCTGATCCTGGCGCTGAAGTCGCGTCTGCACGCATTCACGCGCGAGGTGCTGACGCCGCAGGAACTGCACGATGGCCTGCTGCTGATCGCCTCGGCGCTGATCGTGCTGCCGCTGCTGCCGGACCGCGCCATCGACCCGTGGCAGGTGTTCAACCCGCACCGGCTGTGGCGGCTGGTGGTGCTGGTGATGTCGATCAACGCGCTCGGTTACGTCGCCCAGCGCGCGCTCGGCGCGCGGCTCGGGCTGCCGCTTTCGGGGTTCGCCAGCGGCTTCGTGTCGGCCACCGCGACCATCGGGGCGATGGCGGCGCGCGCACGCACCCAGCCCGACCGGCGTCCGTCCTGCGTCGCTGCGGCGACGCTGGCCAACGTCGCCACCATCCTGCAGCTGGCCCTGGTGCTCGGCGCGCTGTCGCGGCCGCTGCTGCAGGCGCTGGCTTGGCCGCTCACCGCCGCCGGGCTGGCAACGCTGGTTGCGGCCAGCTTCTCCGGCCTCGCCGCCTGGCGCGACGGTCGCAACGGCATCGAACCGCTCAAGGGCCGGCCGTTCCATCCAACCCACGCGCTGCTGTTCGTGGCCCTGGTCTCGGCAATCCTGCTGGTCGCGGCGATCCTGCAGCACTGGTTCGGCGACGCCGGCGCGCTGGCCGCTGCCGGTGTCTCCGGCTTTGCCGACGCCCACGCCTCCGCCGCCTCGATCGCGCAGGTGTTCAATGCCGGCCAGGTCGATCCCGACGTGGCCGGCATCGGCGTGCTGATCGGTTTCGCCACCAATACCGTCAGCAAGACCACCATCGCCTTCGTCGCCGGCGGCCGCAGCTTCGGCCTGCGCCTGCTGCCGAGCCACGTCGCGATGCTGCTCGCATTCGCGGGTGTGTTGTGGCTGCGTTGAAGCATCGCGCCGTGGCCGGCGCTCCTACAAACGGCGCGGGGGTTCGAGGCTGTTTGTAGGAGCGCCGGCAACGGCGCGATCCATCACCGCGACACGCCCACAACGGCGCGATCCATCACCGCGACACGCCCACAACGGCGCGATCCATCACCGCGACACGCCCGCAACGGCGCGATCCATCACCGCGACACGCCGGCAACGGCGCGATCCATCACCGCGACACACCCGCAACGGCGCGATCCATCACGGCGACCCAAGCCCAATACCGCGACGCCTTCGATCAACCTCCGATCCGGAACGAGACCATGAACGAGCGCCCGGACTGCGTCGCCAGGTCGACCTCGCGCGCCTCGGGGGTGAACCCGCGCACCGAGCTCCACTGCCAGTAGCGACGATCGCCGAGGTTGCTGATGCCGGCATCGACGCGCATCCAGTCGGTCGCATCAAAGTGCCAGAACAGGTCGAACACGCCGTAGCCCGGCGTCGCGAACAGCGCGCCGCGCGACTCGTCGAGGTCGTCCTTGGCCGCGGCGAAGCGTCCGAGCAGTTCGACGCGGTGACGGCCATCGCCACTGTCGCGTGCGAGCCCGAGCACCAGACGCGCCGGGTCGATCGTGTTCAGCGGCAGGTTGCGCTGCGTGTCCTCGCCCTTCGACCAACTCGCGGACCAGCTAGTGCTGAAGGCATCGAGCCCGAACCCGGCGAGGCTGGCCTCGCCCGACAGCTCAATGCCGTGGATGCGCGCGCGATCGCGGTTCTGCGACTGGAAGACCAGCAAGCCACTCTGCGGATCGCGGCCGAGGTTGACGCGCGACTCGATCAGGTCGCGATAGCGGTTGTCATACAGCGCGAGTTCGGCGTTGACCTGTTCGCCGGACCAGCGCGCGCCGATCTCGAACCCGTGGCTGCGCTCGGGGCGCAGCTGCGGATTCGGAATGGCGCTGTAGCCAAACGCGGGAATGTTCAGGCCGATGTTGACGTCGGAGAACGGCGGCGCGCGGAAACCACGCGCGTATTGCGCGAACAGGCCGAGCGACTCGCTCGCGGCGTAGCGCAGACCAAGCTTCGGCGTGACGCTGTGTTCGGTGCTGTCCACGACCGCAGTGCTCGGGTTGTCGGCCAGCCACATCGCGTCCGGGTCGGCGTCGGTGCGGTAGCGGTCCAGGCGCAGCGCCGGGATCAGGAACCAGCGCTCGCCTAGGCCGATCTCGTCTTGCGCGTAGACGCCGAGCTCCTGCACCGTCGACTGCGGAAAGTCGCGCACCGGCAGGCGCTCGCCGAGGATGACCGGCGAGCTGACGCCGGTCGCGAGGTTGGTCTCCGAACCCGTGCGCGACTCCTCCAGCGCGGTCCGCGCGAAATCGAAGCCAAGCACGTAGCGGTGCGCGAGCGCGGCGGTCTGCGCCTCGCCCGCGACCAGGCCTTCGAGGCCGACCTGCTGCGTGTCGAAGCGGAATTCGCGCAGGCGCCGGGTGGCGGCCGCAGTCGGCGTCGCGCCACGGCGGTCCTGCAGCGTGTCCTGCTCGACCTCGGAACGCTGCACGTAGCTCATCAGGTTCCAGCTGCTGAACAGGGTGCCGTCGGATTCGCCGCTCCAGGCCAGCGAAGCGCGGCCGCGCGTCTCGCGGTCATCGGCCTGCATCGCGGTCGTGGTCGCGTACTGGCCCGGGCCGTTGACCAGCGAGCGCACGTCGGTCTCGACTTCGGCGCGATAGGCGTCGATGCCGAGGCTCAGGCGTCCGGGCACCAGATCGTCGTGGACCAGCTTGGCCAGCACGAAGCGCTCGTCGCCCTGCGCCGGGTTCGACTGCAGGCCGCCGCTGCGCGGCAGGTTGTCGCGCTCGTGCTCCTGGCGCTGGTTCGCGCTCAGCAGCATCTGCCAGCCGCCGAGATCGGTCGCGGTCGACGCGCTCACCGCGGTCGAGGCGTCACGCGAGTCGTGGGTGATGCGCGAACCGACGAAGACGTCGCCGCTGCCCTCGGCCAGCAGGTCGACCGGATCACGCGTGCGCATCGCCACCACGCCGGCGAGCGCGTCCGACCCGTACAGGCTCGACGCCGGACCGCGCAGGAACTCGACCCGTTCCAGCAGTTCCGGATCGACCAGGTTGCGCCCGGCGCGCGAGAAGCTGCCGACCGAGAAGCCGTCACCGAGCGGCACGCCATCGAGTTCGACCGCGACGCGGTTGCCTTCCAGCCCGCGGATCGAAAAGCCCTGCGCGCCGAAGCGGCTGGCGTCCTCGTTGACGCTGAGGCTGGCGTCGTAGCGAGCGAGGTCGCGGATGTCGCGGATCAGCCGGGTTTCGATGCGGCCGCGCTCGATCAGCGCGACCGAGCCGGCGATCTCGCCGACCGGCTGCTCGACGCGGCTCGCGACCACGACCACCGACTGCATCGTGCGCGGCTTGGGCGACGCCGCCGGATCCGCAGCCAGCGTGGTTTGAGTGATGCCCAGGGCGATGGCGAAAGCCAGTGAATTGCGACGCATTCTTGTTTCTCCAAAGGGATGCGCGAACCATACGCGGGCATCGCGAACAGGCAGTTGACCACGGTCAGTTTGGACCGACCGGCAACTTGACTCACGTCAATGTGCCGAAGGTCCACGCAAGGGAACCTGCGCGCATGCGGAATTGAGCCGCCCCGATTCACCAAAACTAGGAGAACGCCATGCGTAAAACCACCCCCCTGCTGTGGCTCGCGCTCGCTCTGAGCGGCGCGGTTGCAGCGGATGACGTCGCCAACGAGCGGCTGCCCAAGCAGGGCCTGGATGCCGGCAAAGCCGCCTTCCTCGCCAACTGCGCAGCCTGCCACCAGCCCGAGGGAACCGGCATGGCCGGCGCCTTCCCGCCGCTCGCGGGTTCCGACTTCCTGACCAAGAACACCAAGCAGACCGTGCTCGCTTCGGTGCTCAAGGGCATCAGCGGCGAGATCACCGTCAACGGCAACAAGTTCAACGGCGTGATGCCGGCGATGAGCCACCTGACCGATGCCGAGGTCGCCAACATCGCCACCTTCATCTACGCCAGCTGGGGCAACCCGGGCGGCACGGTGACGGCGAAGGACGTGGCCGCGGCACGCAAGACCCTCGCGGTCTCCAGCGACCCGGCCCAGGGCGAACGCCACGTCGGCACCAAGCAGAGCGAACAGGGCTACCAGGGCGCGCCTTCGGCGGTGAAGTCGAAGGACGTCAAGATGATCGTCAGCCCGGGCGCGCCCTCGCTGAGCGAGACCGAGTTCAACCGCGCCACCGAGATCTTCTTCGAGCGTTGCGCCGGCTGCCACGGCGTGCTGCGCAAGGGCGCCACCGGCAAGCCGCTGACCCCGGACATCACCCGCGCCAAGGGCACCGACTACCTGAAGGCGCTGATCAACTTCGGCTCGCCGGCCGGCATGCCGAACTGGGGCACCTCGGGTGCGCTGACCGCGGCCGAGGTCGACATCATGGCCCGCTTCCTCCAGCACGATCCGCCGGCACCGCCGGAGTGGGGCATGAAGGAGATGAAGGAGAGCTGGAAGGTGCTGGTGCCGGTCGCGGAACGCCCGACCAAGCCGATGCACGATCGCAACATCGACAACTTCTTCGTCGTCACGCTGCGTGATGCCGGCGAGATCGCCATCATCGACGGCGACACCAAGGAAATCGTCAACACCCTGAAGACCGGCTACGCCGTGCACATCACGCGTCCGTCGCACTCCCAGCGCTACGCCTACACCATCGGCCGTGATGCCAAGATCGACCTGATCGACCTGTGGATGAACCCGCCGCAGATCGTCGCCGAGATCAAGATCGGCCTGGAAGCGCGTTCGGTCGAGACCTCGAAGTACAAGGGTTTCGAGGACAAGCTCGCGATCGCCGGCGCCTACTGGCCGCCGCAGTACGTGATCATGGACGGCCCGACGCTGGAGCCGAAGAAGATCGTCTCGACCCGCGGCATGACCGTCGACACCCAGGAATACCACCCGGAACCGCGCGTCGCGGCGATCGTCGCCAGCCACGAGCACCCGGAGTTCATCGTCAACGTCAAGGAAACCGGCCGCATCCTGCTGGTGAACTACGAAGACATCGACAACCTGTCGGTGACCACGCTCGACGCCGCGCGCTTCCTGCATGACGGTGGCTGGGATGTCACGCACCGCTACTTCATCACCGCTGCGAACCAGTCGAACAAGATCGCCGTGGTCGACTCGAAAGAACGCAAGATGGTCGCGCTGGTCGACGCCGACAAGATCCCGCATCCGGGTCGCGGTGCCAACTTCAACCATCCGACCTTCGGTCCGGTCTGGGCCACCTCGGCGCTCGGCAACGAGAAGATCACGCTGATCGGCACCGACCCGGAACATCACCCGGACTTCGCTTGGAAGGCGGTCGAAGTGCTGAAGGGCCAGGGCGGCGGTTCGCTGTTCGTCAAGACCCATCCGAAGTCGACACACCTGTACGCCGACACGCCGCTGAACCCCGACCCGAAGGCCAGCCAGAGCATCGCCGTGTTCGACATCAACAACCTCGCCGCCGGCTACAAGGTGCTGCCGATCGCCGAGTGGGCGAAGCTCGGCCCGGGCCCGAAGCGCGTCGTGCAGCCGGAATACAACAAGGCTGGCGATGAAGTGTGGTTCTCGGTGTGGAGCGGATCGAAGGAAGAATCGGCGATCGTCGTGATCAACGACAAGACGCTGAAGCTGAAGAAGGTGATCAAGGGACCGAACCTGATCACGCCGACCGGCAAGTTCAACGTGTTCAACACCGCGAACGACATCTACTGATCGGATGAACGCCGTTCTCCCCTCGCCCGCAACGGCGAGGGGCAGAACGGCGCCTTTCCTGAGTCGCGTCGCGACGCGCTTCAGGAAAGGCGCAAGCCGAACCGTTTCCACCTTGAGGATTGCAACATGCGTACGTTCCGACTGGCCCTGCTGCCGCTGGCCATGGCCGCTGCCTGTGCCCACGCCGAAGAAACCACCTCGCTCGCCGACGCCTTCACTGGCGGCAAGATCAACATCGACTCGCGCATCCGCTACGAGGGCGTCGACGACGACGCCATCACACGCGACGCCAGCGCCGTGACCCTGCGCAATCGCCTCGGCTACAAGACCGCCCCGTGGCACGGCTTCACCCTGTTCGCCGAACTGGAAGACGTGCGCGCGCTCGACGAGAGCTACAACTCGACCGGGAACGGCCGCACCCAGTACCCGGTCGTCGCCGACCCGGAAGGCAGCGAGTGGAACCAGGCCGGCATCGGCTGGGATTCCGGCAAGGGCACCCAGTTCATCGTCGGTCGCCAGCGCATCCTGCTCGACAACCAGCGCTTCATCGGCAACGTCGGCTGGCGCCAGAACGAACAGACCTTCGATGCGTTCACGCTGAACCAGAAGATCGGCAGCAGCGCCATGTTCCGCTACAGCTTCATCGACGACGTGCACCGCGTGTTCGGCAACGAGCATCCGAACCCGCTGGCGGCCGAGTACAACGTCGCCGGGCACCTGCTGAATGCTTCGCAGACCTACGCCTCCGGCACGCTCACCGCGTACGGCTACCTGGTCGACAACGCCGACCTGCCGCTAACCTCGAACAAGACGCTCGGCGTGCGCTTCGCCGGAGCGCACCCGCTGTCGGAACCCTGGAAGCTGGTGTACGCGCTGGAGTTCGCGCAGCAGCGTGACTGGCGCAACGGCGCCGACATCATCGATGCCGACTACTACCTGACCGAATTCGGCGCCTCGCGCGGCGCCTACACCGGCAAGTTCGGCCGCGAGCAGCTCGGCGGTGACGGCCACTACGGCTTCCAGACGCCGTTCGCGACGCTGCATGCGTTCAATGGCTGGGCCGACAAGTTCCTGGTCACCCCGGTGAACGGCCTGGTCGATAGCTACGTCGCGTTCAACGGCCCGATCGGCAAGCTGCAGTGGGTCGCGTCCTACCACCAGTACGACGCCGACCACGGTCACGCCGACTACGGCTCGGAATGGGATGCCTCGCTCAGCTACGCCTTCCTGCAGCGCTTCACCGCGCTCGCGAAGTTCGCCAGCTACGACGCCGACGGCTACTCGACCGACGCCGACAAGATCTGGCTGTCGCTGGAATACAAGTACTGATCGCCGCTTCGAGGCCCGGCACCGCGCCCGCTGGCGCCGTGCCGGGCCTTTTTGCTTTGCGCGACCGCACTCTGCCCGTAGGTACGACTGGAATTTGCGGGCGACCGGGTAAGATCGCGCCCTCAAGACGGAGGATGCGATGTCGGAAGCGACGCAGGCTGCGCCAACGCGCGGCAAATCGAAGGTGTATCCGGATGCCGCCACCGCACTGCGCGATCTGGTGGCGGACGGTCAGACGCTCGCGGTCGGCGGCTTCGGCCTGTGCGGCATCCCCGAGGCACTGATCGCTGCCCTGCGCGATACCGGCGTCAAGGGCCTGACCGCGATCTCGAACAACGCTGGCGTCGATGGCTTCGGGCTCGGGCAACTGCTCAGCACGCGGCAGATCCGCAAGATGATTTCGTCCTACGTCGGCGAGAACAAGGAGTTCGAGCGCCAGTACCTCTCCGGCGAACTCGAACTCGAGTTCAACCCGCAAGGCACGCTGGCCGAACGCCTGCGCGCCGGCGGCGCCGGCATCCCGGCCTTCTTCACCCGCACCGGCTACGGCACCATCGTTGCCGACGGCAAGGAAACGCGGCAGTTCCCGGACGGTCACTGGTACGTGCTCGAAACCGCGCTCAAGGCCGATGTCTCGCTGGTCAAGGCCTGGAAGGCCGACCGCTGCGGCAACCTGGTGTTCCGCAAGACCGCGCGCAACTTCAACCCGGCCTGCGCGATGGCGGGAAGGGTTTGCGTCGCCGAGGTCGAGCAGATCGTCGAAACCGGCGCGATCGACCCCGACCACGTCCACCTGCCCGGTATCTACGTCGATCGCATCGTGCTGAATGCGACGCCGGAGAAGCGCATCGAGCAGCGCACCGTGCGACAAGGAGACAAGTGATGCCCTGGACCCGCGATGAAATGGCGCAGCGCGCCGCGAAGGAACTGTCCGACGGTGCGTATGTGAACCTCGGCATCGGCCTGCCGACGCTGGTCGCGAACTTCATTCCCGAGGGCATGGATGTGTGGCTGCAGAGCGAGAACGGGCTGCTCGGCATCGGCCCGTTCCCGACCGAGGCGGAAGTCGATGCCGACCTGATCAACGCCGGCAAGCAGACCGTCACCGCGCGCGAAGGCGCGAGCTACTTCGGCAGCCATGACTCGTTCGCGATGATCCGCGGCGGCCACATCGATCTCGCCATCCTCGGCGCGATGCAGGTGACGCATCAGGGCGACCTCGCCAACTGGATGGTTCCGGGCAAGATGGTCAAGGGCATGGGCGGCGCGATGGACCTGGTCGCCGGCGTGAACCGCGTCGTGGTGCTGATGGAACACACCGCCAAGGGCGGCGAGCACAAGATCCTGCCGCAATGCACGCTGCCGCTGACCGGCGTCGGCGTGGTCAATCGCATCATCACCGAACTCGCGGTGATGGACGTGACCCCACAGGGCCTGAAGCTGGTCGAGACCGCGCCCGGCGTCAGCATCGAGGAATTGCGCGGGAAGACCGGCGTTCCGCTGCTCTGATCCTCCGCTAGGCTACGGCTTCCGACCGAAAGGAGCCCGCGCCATGAACCTGCGCATCGCCGGCACTGCCGCCGCTGTCCTTGCCACGTTGTTCAGTGGTGGCGTCAGCGCCGAGCCGACCCATTACATCGTGTTCGCCGGCGAGCCGGGACAACCCGCGCAACCGGTGTTCTACGCGCGCGTCGAGCGTGCCGCCGACGCCGCGCCGGAACCAAGCGACGATGCCACCGATCCGAGTTACCGCCCGCTGCGTGCCGGCGTCGCCGGTGCGAAGCGCCAGGTCGAACGCCCGCTGCTGCGTGCCGAGTTCGCGCGCGATCCCGAGCACGGCGATCTGCACCTCGACATGCGGCCGCTTCCGGCGCCGGCCGAGAACAGTTTTCTGCTGCGCGTGCCGGTGGCAGCGGCCGATGCGATCGAATTGAACGATGGCCGCGTGTTCGATCTCGAAGCGCTCGCACGCGATGCGGCGCGACTGCCGCTCGCCGGCATCGAGGCGCAGGTCGCCCTGCAACGCGCACCGGACTCGGGACCTCCGGCCAACCGCGTCGACATCCTGGTGCTCGGCGATGGCTACACCGCGGCACAGACCGCGACCTTCGCGACCCACGCCCAGAACCTCTACGACGCGATGTTCAATGTCAGTCCGTACGAGGACTACGCCAACCTGGTGAACTGGACCACCGGCTTCGTGACCTCGAACCAGTCCGGCGCCGACCATCCGCCCTACCAGGCCGGATGCGGCACCCTCGCCTGCTGCGCCGACAGCAGCGCCAGTTCCGATCCCTTCGCCGGACAGTTCAGCGACACCGCGCTCGACGCGCGCTTTTGCACCAGCAACATCCACCGCCTGCTGACGACCAGTTCCAGCAAGACCATGGCGGCGGCCGCTGCGTACGCGAACTGGGACCACATCCTGGTGACCGTGAACGACACCGTGTACGGCGGCGCCGGCGGCAGCTATGCGGTGACTTCGGCGAATGCGTCGGGGCCACTGGTGGTGATCCACGAGTACGGCCACAGTTTCAGCAAACTCGCCGACGAGTACACCTCGGCCTACCCCGGCTTCCCGGCCTGCAGCGACATCACCTCGCCCCCCTGCGAAGCCAATGTCACCAACCAGACCACACCGGCGCTGATCAAGTGGGCGCCTCTGCTGACCCCGGCGATTCCCATTCCGACGCCGCCGGGAACACCTGGCACCGGCCTGTTCGAGGGCGCGCGCTATCTGACCACCGGCATGTACCGGCCGACTTCCTCTACCTGCCTGATGCGCTCGCTCGGCAGCACCTTCTGTTCGGTCTGCGCTGCCGCCTACGTCAAACGTCTCTACAGCGGCGGCTTCGGCGTGCCATCGGCCGGCATCGACCTGATCGAACCCGGCACCGAATCGCCACCAGCGACCGCGCCGGTGGCCTACACCGCCGGCGACAACCTCACCGTTGGCGCGACGGTGCTGGTCCCGACGCTCGGCTCGGTGTCGCGGCAATGGCTGCTCGACGGCATCGAGATCCCGGGCGCCACCGGCAGCAGCCACGTGTTCAACCAGGCCAGCACCACGCCCGCCACACGCACGCTGCAACTTCGCGTCACCGACAGCACCGGCACCCTGCCGACCGCGATGGCCGGCGGCGTGCTCGAACACACGCGCTCGTGGACGATCAACGTCTCGCCTTCGATCGGGCTGATCTTCGCCAACGGCTTCGAGTAGGACCGACGCTACCGCCTCGACACCGCGCCACGCACTTCGCGACGTTCAGCGCCGGATGCTGCAGCCAGAACCGGTTGCTGCTATCGTGCCGGCCCATTTTTTATCCCTCCATCCGAATCAAAGGATATTTGCCTCGATGAGCAGCTATCTCTTCACCTCCGAATCCGTTTCCGAAGGCCATCCGGACAAGATCGCCGACCAGATTTCCGACGCGGTGCTGGACGCGATCCTGGCGCAGGACAAGCGCGCCCGTGTTGCCTGCGAAACGATGGTGAAGACCGGCGCCGCGATCGTCGCCGGCGAGATCACCACCGACGCCTGGGTCGACATCGAAGCGCTGGCGCGCAAGGTCATCAACGACATCGGCTACAACACCTCGAAGGTCGGCTTCGACGGCCACACCTGCGCGATCATCAACATGATCGGCAAGCAGTCGCCCGACATCAACCAGGGCGTCGACCGCAAGAAGCCGGAAGAACAGGGCGCGGGCGACCAGGGCCTGATGTTCGGCTACGCCTGCAACGAGGCCCCGGAATACATGCCGGCGCCGATCTACTACTCGCACCGTCTGGTCGAGCAGCAGGCGAAAGTGCGCAAGAAGAAGAACTCGCCGCTGCCGTGGCTGCGCCCGGATGCGAAGTCGCAGGTCACGCTGCGCTATGACGGCAACAAGATCGCCGGCATCGACGCCGTCGTGCTCTCCACGCAGCACGATGAGGACGTCAAGCAGAAGCACCTGGTCGAAGCGGTGATGGAAGAGATCATCAAACCGGTGCTGCCGGGCAAGCTGATCGACAAGAAGACCAAGTTCCACATCAACCCGACCGGCAAGTTCGTGATCGGCGGCCCGGTCGGCGACTGCGGCCTGACCGGCCGCAAGATCATCGTCGACAGCTACGGCGGCATGGCCCGCCACGGCGGCGGCGCGTTCTCGGGCAAGGATCCGTCGAAGGTCGACCGCTCGGCGGCCTATGCCGCACGCTACGTCGCGAAGAACCTGGTCGCCGCCGGCCTCGCCGACAAGTGCGAAGTGCAGGTCAGCTACGCGATCGGCGTGGCCGAACCGACCTCGATCTCGGTCACGACGTTTGGCACCGGCAAGATCAGCGACGACAAGATCGAGAAGCTGATCCGCGCGCATTTCGACCTGCGCCCGTACGGCATCATCCAGATGCTGGATCTGATCCACCCGGTCTACCAGGCCACCGCGAGCTACGGCCACTTCGGCCGCAAGCCCTACGAGCACGAGTACACCGACAAGAACGGCAAGAAGGTCAAGGCCACCGCGTTCTCGTGGGAGAAGACCGACCGCGCCGAAGCCCTGCGCAAGGCCGCCGGCCTCAAGGCCTGAAAACCCCCGGTGGAAGCGGCTGTCAGTCATCGCGGCTTGGAAGCCGCTCCCACTGTCGCCCTTCAAGCGTTGTTCGGAGAAATAGTGGGAGCGGCTTCCAAGCCGCGATTGCCTGCAACAGACGGCCCGCGCGAGCGGGCCGTTCTGGTATTGAAGAGCCCACCGCACGGCGCGACCACAGACAAGGAAATCCGTCGATGAAGCGCGTCCTGCTCGCCACCCTGCTCGCCCTTGCCACCAACGCGGGCAGCGCGCAGACCTTCGATCGGCCGCATCACGCGTCGGCGTCCTCCACCAGCGACAACCAAGGCAGCGAGGCCGGTGCCACCACGCCCTACCTGCAGCAGCACTGGAGCGTCGCGGGCGAAGCCTCGACCGGCGGCGGGCTCCTGCCCCAGTGGGTGGACGTGACCGCTGACGGATTCGCCGTGGGCTTCATCGACTACCTCAACTACAACTCGATTCGGGTGAGCACCGACGCTGATCTCTCGGTCGTCGCCACCTCGCAGCCGCCCAGCGGGGACGCGCCGACCTGTCGAACGGAGATCGATGCGGAGCCGCTGCCCGGACCCATTCCGGGCGCCAGCAATCAGGTGTTGTGCCGGAACATCAGCAGCGATTCGAATGGCACCAGCTTCTTCGTCGAAGGCGATCTGGACGAAATCGTCGGCCAATCCCTGGATGGGTGGCGCCACGTGCGCGCACTCGGCTTCGATGCGCGCCCCTGGGTCGCCGTGTCCGCAGCGCGAAGTGCGGGCGGAGCCGTGTTCGCCGTTCCCGCGGATGCGGGCGAACTGCGGCTGCTCGGCGTCGATGCGCGCTTGCGCGTGTTGTGGCAGCGCGACCTCGGCGAATTCCCGGACGGCGCCGTTGTCCGGCTGGCCCAGCAGGGCCCGGACATCGTGCTGCTGCGCCAGATCGACGCGCAACTGCTGATCGACGGCGTGGCGCAAGACGACGGCGCACTGACACCAAAAGCCAGCCTGACACTGGCGCCCGACCGCAGGCTCGAGAGAGCAACGCTGGATGCATCGGGCAATGTGTTCGTTCGGTTGACCAACACCGGAATCGGTGAGGGCCCGAGCGAATTGCTGCGCGTCGACGCCACCGGATCGATCAGCCTGCGCGCGGAGATGTACTGCGACATGGGCCTGACCAGCGACCAGCCGATCGCGTCGCCACTGTGCGAGCCCGTCAGCCGCGGACCATTCACGCACTGGCTTGCTTACGATGCGGGCATCACGAGGCTGTACAAGGCCGCCGGAAGCGACGACGCCATCGAGCGCTGGGCGTCCGGCGACTTCGTGAGGTCGATGGCCTTGTCCGACAACGGCTCCAGCCTGCTCCTGGTCGAAGACGGCAGCGGTGGTCTCGCCAGCACACAACGCCTGGTCCTGGTCGAAGCGACACCCGATCAAGTCCACGACCCGGCCTCCGTCACTCCGCTCCCCGAATCCGCCAATGCGCCAACGCCGGTCCTGCTCGACGACGGCCTGCTGGTCGAGGACCTGCAGGATCAGACCGGCGTGCTGTTGCGGCGCTTCGATGCGGACGGACAACTGCTGTGGCGTCAACCGCTGGGCGCGAATCGCAAGCTCGGTGACGTCAGCGGCACACAGGCCTGCGTGTCGAACGGCCACTGGACCCCGCTCGGCACACCCGTGCAAGCGACCGTCGAATGCTATCGACTGGACAACGGCGCGCCGACTCTCGGCGCGGTCATCGCGGACGTGCAACTCAGCTCCGAAGACCTGCTGGCGACCGAACAACCGGGACGGGCGCTGACGCTGGTGAGGCCGAACGGCGGCGCCAGCGGCATCCGGCTGGTGGAACTGCGCGCGGACACCGCTCCGCGCACGCTGGCCGAAGGCTATCGTTCGCCGTTGGCGGTACTCGACCACCATGACCAACTGGTGGTGTTCGACCGCCGTCAGGGTGAACCGATACGGCTCGACCGCTTCGATGCGGACGGCAACAACGTCGCCAGCCTCAGCTTGCCGGCAGCGGTGGTCAGCCTGCACAGCGCGATGTTCGACCCGCTCGATCGACTGTGGATCAGCTTCACGGGAAGCGAACCACAGTCCACGCTGCTGGCACGAATCAACGCCCAAGGCGCCTTCGCCGATGGCGCACCAGCGCAAGTCTTCGGCCAGCGGATCATGGACATCGCCACGTCCGGCGATGGCGTCATCGTGCGCATGAATCGCAGTGAGTACCCGGTTCCAAGCGACATGCCCAACTCCGCACTGCAGTCCATCGATACCCAGGGACGGCTGCGCTGGCAATACGCCACGGGACCCGCGATGTCGACCCTGCTCGATACGCGCGTCGAAGCCGACCGCATCCGTGCGCTCGAGTTCGTTCACTTCGCAGCGCAGCAATGGCGCCTGATCGAGTTCGACCCATCCAGCGGCAACGTTCGCAACGCATGGGCGCTGCCTGGGCCGGACGAAATCAATGACGGAATGACGCAAGCGCAGCTGCGCGATGCCGATACCGCCGTGTTCGCAGGCCGCACTGCGGATCAACGCGTACTGGTCGGAGATATTGGCCTGGCCGCATCGGCCGCGATCGCCGAAGCCGCTCCCGCCCTCACGGGCGTGTGGATGATCCCGGGCCTGGGTGGCCAAGGTTTCGTGTTCGAGCACAACGCCGCTGCCGGCGTGCTCTCGGCGGCGTGGTACTCGCACGATGGTGCCGAAGCCTGTTGCGACTACGCGCATTCGGCCCTGCGCTGGAATACGCTCGCCGGCCAGATCGTCCAAGGCGACAGCATGACCCAGACACTCTCGATCTACGAGAACCACGGTGGGGTCTTCGATGACGCCCCTGCCACCACGGCGATCGCCGTTGGCCAGGCCATGGTCAGCATGGTCGATTGCGACCACGCGACGCTCAGCTACCGCTTCGACGACGGGCGCGTGGTGCCGCGCACGGTCGCGCTGCTGCGTGCTTCACCGCGCACCAGCACCTGCAGCCTGCGCATTCCCGGCACGCCGGGCACCACAACGACGCCACCCGCCTACACCCCGACGTCCGATCTCGGCGGTGTGTGGTTCGAGCCACGCACCTCGGGCCAGGGCCTGCACATCGCGATCTATCCACCCGGCAGCGCGGGCGCGACCGAAACCGTCGGGCTCGGCTGGTTCACCTACGACCCGGCCGGCGCGGCCGACGAGAGCACGCAGCAGCATTGGTTCACCGCCTCCGGCAGCTTCGACGACGCCAGCGAGCAGCGCGCCGCACTGACGATCTACCGCACCACCGGCGGCGATCGCGACACGACCGCGACGCAGAACACGCACCGCGTCGGCGAAGCCACGCTGGAACGCATCGACTGCGACTCGGCAACGCTCAGCTACCGCTTCGACGACACCCTCATCGCCAACAGCTTCGCGCTGGGCACCCGCGCCATCCCGCTGCAACGGCTCGGCGGCTGTCGCCCCTGAGCGGGGGATGCTTTCGGCTCGCCAGTCTCGGTCCGGAATCGCGTGCATCCGATCCGCCCGTGACTGCCGCGGCCGTCGCGCGCCCATTGCACCGCCAGCTGCTGGGGGAACGCGTCTGCAACCCCGTCGTGAAAAACACTCCACCACGAGCTCCGCATCCAGATGGCGATCCGCCCGAACTTGCGCTTTGAACCTGTCGACGCCCCAACGCCAACAGCACGCATCATTTCGACCGGTTTCTGCTGCGCCGTGCTGCTGGCGGTTTCGATGCTGGGCAGGGCGCAGGGGTTCGATGCGTCGACCATGGCGCAGGCCTGGGCTCCGACCGCCTCGTCCTATTGGCACCCGCGTGCGCTGGTCGATGGGCTGAGCGAAGCCGGCACCTTCGATCCGGTGCAAGTGCTGCGTGATGGTGGCGGCTACGTGCTCGTCGATCGCGACCGCCGTGTCTACGCCGACGCAAACCTGACGCCGCTGCGGCAGGCGCGCAACCACCTTCCGGTGAGTTCCTGGCAACGCATCGCGCTGCTGCCGAACGATGCGATGGTGTCCTTGAATCAGCCGCCTGATCCCTACTGCGATCTCTATGCGGGCACGGCACATGGCGAGCAGACGTGGTCCGCGCATTTCATCGAGGCGGGTTGCGAAGCCGCGAGCTTCGACCGCTTCGGCACCCTGTTCGCAACGGACTATTTTGGAACCCGCGCAGTAGCCGCCGACGGGCGGGCGGTTCTTCTCGATCCGACGAGTGGAGATGCATTTCCGGGCGACTGGACGCATGCCGCGCCCGCGGGTGGCGCCTACGTCTACATCGACCACGGCGAGGAACCGTCGCAAATCTCCGCCTACGGTCCAACGCTGGACCTGCGCTGGCGCAAATCACTGCAGAGTCTTCCCCGACACGGGAATTACGCCCACTGGGCCTCTGCACCCGGGCATCTGGTGCTCGTCGCCGGAAACTCGGAGACCTTGACGGCATTGCGCATCGATCCGGAAACCGGCGATGCGGCCGCGATCCCCGCAAGTCAGGGAAACTTGGGAAGCTACCTCGTGGCCATTGCCATGGATGACGATGGACGGGTGACCGCGTTGGCCGGGGACGCTGCCGGCAATCTGCGCTTGCAGCGATTCGACACCGATGACACGGTGCAAACGCTGCGCTCGGGACGCGACCTCGATTGCGCGTATTTCCAATTCACGATGTACGGCTGCGCGCTGACCAGCGTCGGCGAACACACCTATTGGGTCGAACACGACGACGACGGCCGCGCGCGGTTGTACCGCGTGACGGGCAACGGCGAGCCGCAGCTTGCTTGGCAGAGCCAACAACCGGTCGGGAACATCGCGTTCGGCGCCGATGGCAGCATCGTCGTGATCACCGGCGATGCCACCGGCCGATACAGCAGCTTCGATCACGCGCCGAACCGCCAGATCATTCGCATCGGCACAGCGCCAACCGGTGGCATCACCACGCATTCACCGCTGGCCCTCGCCGGCGGCGTCGAACCGGTCTACGCCCAGTACCTGCATCTCGAAGGCGGCGATGTGCTGGAAGTGGCGCAGGGCCATGTCGACTATTCGCTCCTCGCGACCTCGCGGCTGCGGCCGTGGTCGATTCGCCGCATTGACGCCGACGGCCAGGTGTTGTGGCAGAGGTCCTACACCGATGACGGCTACTACTTCGAATTCGGCACCAGCGCCACCCAGGTTTGCGCGCGCGTGCATGGCACCGTAGCGGAACCGAATGATGCAGGCGGTCGCTTGCGTTGTCTCGCGGTAGCGGACGGCGCACTGGTGATGGACCGCACCATCGAAGGCACGATCGTGCCCAACTTGCCGACCATCGTCACCGGCACGCCAGGCAAGCTGTTTCTGAACCAGCGTGCCAACGCCGCCGGCAGTACACCCGAACTGGCGAAGCTGATGTTGCTGGAAGGCGACACCCCATCACGCGAGATGGTGGTCACCGACCTCGACGCCACGCATGGCCTCGGCGCCGACGGCCGTCTGGCCCTGGCCTACGGAGCCGAGGGAGCGAAGCAACTGTTGCTGGTCGATGCCAGCGGCAACCCCGGCGCGGCGCAAGCGCTGCCAACCTCGATCCAGCGTGTGCATAGCCTCGCATTCGGGGCCGAAGGCGACTTGTGGATGAACTTCGCCCACCACAACGAGGCCGGCCCGCGTATCGCGCGGATCGGAAACGACGCGCAGTTCATCGACGCATTCCATCCCGCAGTGATGGGCACGCGCGTCGAGCAGGTGGTCGCCACACCCCACGGCCGTCTGATCCGGATGGGTACGCGAGGCATGGATTTCTCGGGCGATCCAGCCCCGACCAGTGCACTGCTGGTGAGCGACGAGGGCGCGCTGCGCTGGCAGCACGCGGCCAGTGCGCAGGAACGCATCGATGCCATGGTCCTGGCCGGCGAGCGCCTGCAGTTGCTGGTGCGGAGCAACACGACCGCCTATCTCGATGAACTCGATCTCGCCAGTGGCCTGACCATTCGACGTATCGACCTGCCCCTGCCCACCACTCGCGATCGATACGGCAGCAGCGTGTTTCCGACCGTAGCGCTGGATGCGCTCGACCACGTATCGACCGTGCACCGCAAGCCGGGGCGCGTCGTGCTGGGGGACGCCGGCATCGCGGCGCCAATGGATTTGACCAGCCTCGGTCCCGCCCTGACCGGAGCCTGGCAACTTGACGATCTTGGCGGCCAGGGGCTGGTGCTCGACTATCACGCCGCGAGTCGAACCCTGTCCGCTGCCTGGTTCACGCACGATGGCCAGCCCTACCCGAGACACGAAAACCTGCGCTGGAACACGTTGGTCGGCAACGTCGCGTCCCCTACCACGTCGGTGCCGATGACCATCCACGAAAACCACGGCGGCGCCTTCGACGCCGAACCGGTGACCACGTCCGTGGTCGTCGGCAGCGCAACGCTGACCGTATCCAGTTGCGACCACGCCACGCTGCGTTACGCATTCAGCGATGCGCGCGTGCCGCCTCGCACGGTGGCATTGACGCGTGCATCGCCGCGCACGCAGACGTGCGCGACGCAGGACGGTATCGTGATGCCTGCAACCTACACGCCGCGCTCCGATCTCGGCGGAGCTTGGTTCGAGCCACGCACCTCGGGCCAGGGCCTGCACATCGCGATCTATCCACCCGGCAGCGCGGGCGCGACCGAAACCGTCGGGCTCGGCTGGTTCACCTACGACCCGGCCGGCGCAGCCGACGAGAGCACGCAGCAGCATTGGTTCACCGCCTCCGGCAGCTTCGACGACGCCAGCGAGCAGCGCGCCGCACTGACGCTCTACCGCACCACCGGCGGCGATCGCGACACGACCGCGACGCAGAACACGCACCGCGTCGGCGAAGCCACGCTGGAGCGCATCGACTGCGACTCGGCAACACTCAGCTACCGCTTCGACGACACCCTCATCGCCAACAGCTTCGCGCTGCGCACGCGCGCCATCCCGCTGCAACGGCTCGGCGGTTGTCGCCCCTGAGCGGGGATGCTTTCGGCTCGCCAGTCTCGGTCCGGAATCGCGTGCATCCGATCCGCCCGTGACTGCCGCGGCCGTCGCGCGCCCATCGCATCATCCGCTGCTGGGGGAAGGCGCCGGCAACTGCGTCGTGAAAAGCACACCACGACGAGCTCCGCACCTGTATGACGATCCCCCCGCCCCGTTGCTTTGAACCTGTCGACGCTCCCCCGCCAACAGCACGCATCGTTTCATCCGGTTTGTGCTGCGCCGTGTTGCTGGCGGCTGCAACGCTGGCCAGGGCACATGAGTTCGACACATGGACACTGGCGCATACGGGGACGGGGGTTCCGGTCGCCGAATTGAACCAGGCGATCGCGCTCGACAATGGCGACATCGTGCTGCACGAAAGCAGCGCGCAGCACATTTCTCGATATTCGCGCTTCGATGCGAGTGGCCGCATCCAGGGCGCCACCTCGTTTCGGGATGAACGTTTCGTGCTCGGGACCAGCAACGCGAACGGTCTGGTCAGCGCCGTCTGCAACTCAAGAGACATCAGCGAGCATTCCGCCGACGGCCAACTGCGCTGGCGCTTCGTGCCCACGGCCTGGCGTCTCGACTGCGACTGGATCGAACCCCAGTGGCAAACCGGTATCGACCGCGACGGACGCCTCTGGGTCGGGCGACACAGGACCGCCGGCACGGTCCACGCCGAATCCGGCCAGGTCGGGCATCTCGACTTCGCCCAGACCGTCGCGGCCGACACCACCGAGCTGCGCCTGTTTGCCTGGCCAAGCCGCAGCGGCGCAGTGTTGGCCGCGGGCAGCGCGTCGGCGCCGCAGTTCGCGGCGATCGACGCAACTGGCAGCGTGCTCTGGCGCCATCAGCTGCCTGCTCCCAGCGCGACCAATGCCGAATGGGAGCTCCGGCATGAACTTTTTGCGACCAGCAATCGATCTGGCGCAGTCGCACTCACCGACTTCGTCGGGCAGTGGTACGACAACGATATCATGAGTTACTCCTTCGAAACGCTTGGCGTTCACATCGCCGTGCTCGACTCGTCCGGCCGTTTGATCTGGCGCCGCGATGCCAACGAAGATAGCTGGACATGGCCTGTCGCCCAGCACCTGTTCGACGACGGCACGCTGGCCGTGATGACCCTACCTGGCCTGCGCATGCGTCTGTTCGCAGCCGATGGCAGCTTGCTCACGGATCACACCGACGGAGAGATGAGCTGGGGCGGGTGCCACTTCGTCGCGCCGCGCGGCCGCCACTGGGCGATCTGCACTGACTACTTTCGGCTGAACAAAGCGATCTCGCTCGATGGCGGCAGCAGTCGTGTTCTGACATCGATTGGGATCGAGCATCTCGTTCGCCGAACCGATGGCTCTGCGCTCATCTTCGAGAAATCAACACCGCCATTCACTGCCGAGGTCTTCGACGGGTCGAACGCATCGACAATGATCGATTTCACCAACCCGAATGGAATGGGCGACTCCCTTGCGTCACCGATGGCCAATCGCGCTCTGGCAAACGGCGACCAGCTGCTGCTGTTGCTTGATGGGCTCAGCCGCGTCAACCGCGCCGGTGACGTGCTCTGGACCCGACCGCTGCCCAATACCTACGGCACAAACGTGCGCGGGGGCCTGATCGCCGGGGACCAGCCGCAATTGCTGCTGGTTGCAGACCAAGTCTGCCTCGTCCGCAGCGACCCGCAACGGCGCGTGCTCTGTTACCAACAAGACACCGGCAACCAGTCGCTGTCGCGCCTGTTGAGCGGCACGGCGACCGAGAAGGTCTGGGTGATCGCTCGCAACGGTGCACTGGAACTATTGTTTCGCGATGCTTGGTCGCATGTGCAGCATTGGTTGCTGAGCCTGGGTGGCGAATTGCTGATGAGCCGCGACCTCGGTGCCGGCACGACGGTTTGGCTCGATGCCGACGGCGCTTTGGCACAACGCCAGCAGGACGGTGCCTTGATCACATCGGACCTCGAAGCCGCAGCGCCGGTGGTGCACCCCTTGCCCGCGGACTCACCATTGCGCACCGAACAGATCGTCAACCGCATCGACCGTAGCACCTGGTTGTCACTCGGCTCCCCGGCTACGTCGGGTGCCACTTCCGTGCAGGTACGCGTCCATGACGCGAGCTTCAGGCAGATCTGGTTGCGCGACTTCCCCGTCGCGCCCGGCGCGCTGACGCTGGTGTCGACCGACGCCGAGTACGTCAAGTTGATGCTGCGAGATTCCACCGGTGCCCGCCAGATGCAGTTCCTGAGCGCGACGACCGGAGAGCCTGTCGCTCCCGCCCTCGCGATGCCGAATTTGGGCGTCATGCTGCGCGGTCCCGCGGGCGCCTTCGGCATGATGTACGGGGACCGGGGAACGATCGTCTGGCGCACCTGGGACGCACTCGGTCGCGAACTGGGGGCTCATGCTTGGCGGTGCCCGAAAGACTGCGGATCGGGCGCCGCGACCACCGACGGCGGGCGACTCTATGGGTTCACCAGTGGACTCAACGGAACGTCCGCGTTGACGCTCGAAGACGCCTTCGCGCCACGCCGCGCACCACACGGCGACGACGGCGCGATTGCCGGTGTGTTCACCGCCGCGAACGAGACCAATCGCGGTTATGTGATCGACTGGCTGCCGTCATCGCGCACGCTGTTCGTCGCACGCTTCGCCGGTGACACCTCGAATGCGACGCGACGCGAGCTGCTCGATTGGGAGACGATGCAGGGCACGGTGTCCGCTGGCGCGAGCGAAATCACCCTGTCGCGATATCGCACTGCCGACGGTCGCTTCGCCGCAGCGGACGATGCAACGACCACGCACGTTGGCAGTGCAACCTTCCGCTTCGACGGCTGCGACGCCGCCGAGTTGGTGCTCACCGACACCTCCGGTGCACAGCCCGTCACGGAAGTCGTGCAGCTGCTTCGCAGCGGTCCGCGCATGGTGCCCTGTGCCCTGCTCGATGGCACCCAGATCGCGGCACAGGCGACGCGGCCGGCACGCGGCGGTTTCGACACGCGCCAGTCCGGCGCCTGGGTCGCCGCCGGCGCCAGCGACCAAGGCCTGCTCGCAGCCGTGTTGCCCGCGACCGCCGACGGCGATGGCGTGTTCTTCGCGCCGTGGTTCACCTACTGGACCGACGCCGGCGCGAACCCCGGCACGGCGAACCGTCACTGGCTGGTCCTGCAAGGCGCCCTGACGCCGGCCAGCAACGGCAGCGCCGCACTGACCATCTACCGCGCAACCGCGGGATCGTACGGATCGGTGCGACCAAGCGATACCCATCGTATCGGCACCGCGACCTGGACCCTGGTCGACTGCGAGCACGCAACGCTCGACTACCAGTTCGACCCAGGCGAACTGGCGCGGCCGTACGCAGGGCGCAGCGGTGTCCAGTTCTATGCTCGCCCCGGCGCCTGCAGCGGGGGGCCGTGATTCGAGCGGGGTACTCCGCCTGCGTTACCCGGTTGCCTGACTGATATCCTGCTCACACCCCGTGGCAATACCGGAATGGAATCACGCCAGATGGCTTCGCTGTTCGACAGTCTCGGCCCGGAATGGCGCGCACCCGATGTGATCGAAGCCGTGCGCAGCATGGCCGAGGGGGATGCGACCGAGCGCGGTGCCGTGTTCACGCGCGCGGAAATCGTCGACGCCATTCTGGACCTGTGCGGCTACACCACGGACCGCCCGTTGATCAGCTACCGACTGCTGGAGCCATCGTTCGGCGACGGCGATTTTCTTGTCCCGGTGGTTTCCCGCTTGCTGGCGTCGATGGAGCGCTCGGGGCTGGAACCGGCACGATCCGTCGACGCATTGAGCATGGCCGTGCGCGGGGTCGAACTCAGCCGCGAGCACCACGTGCGCACTACCCGGCGATTGGTTGCATTGCTCTGCGATAACGGGCTCACCGATGCCGAGGCCCATTCGCTCTGCAAGACCTGGCTGCTCTGCGACGACTTTCTGCTCTGCGAGCTTGGCACCGAATTCGACTTCGTGGTCGGCAATCCGCCGTATGTGCGGCAGGAGCGGATTCCCGCAGCTCTGCTCAGCGAGTATCGAGCCCGCTTCCACACGCTGTACGATCGCGCCGATTTGTATGTGCCGTTCTACGAGCGCGCGCTCGATCTGTTGAAGTCCGACGGCACCCTCGGCTTCATCTGCGCGAACCGTTGGCTCAAGAACAAGTACGGGGGTCCGTTGCGAAACAAGATCGCTTCCGGCTTCCATGTAACGCACTTCATCGACATGGAGGGCGTCGATGCGTTCCATGCCGATGTCATCGCCTATCCGGCCATCACCATCATTCGCCGCCCAGCCCTCCCCGGCGTCAGCGCGCTGCCGACGCGCATCGCCGCCCGTGGCGCTGCATCGGCCATGGCGCTGGGTGAACTGTCGGAACGGCTCGCGTCGCCGGCAGCCAACGACGACGCGGTGCAACAGGTCATGCTCGGTGGATACGGTGACGCGCCGTGGCTGTTCGACGATGAGCCTCGCCTTGCCCTGTTGCGAAAGATCGAAGCGCGCTTTCCCACCATTGAGCAGGCGGGGTGCAAGGTCGGCATCGGCGTCGCCACCGGTTGCGACCGCGTGTTTATCGGCGACTTCGAGGCGCTGGATATTGAATCGGCGCGCAAGCTGCCGCTGGTGATGGCCCGAGATCTGGTCGATGACCGCATTCAGTGGGGTGGAAAGGGCCTGGTCAATCCATTCGAAACGGACGGCCGACTTGCCCCGCTCGCTGCCTATCCGAAGTTCGCGGCCTACATCGACCGGCATCGCGAGGCCGTCGCCGGACGTCATGTCGCGGCGCGCAGCGGTGACCGCTGGTACCGAACCATCGATCGCGTCTACGCGGAACTGGTGCAGCGCCCCAAGCTGCTGATTCCCGACATCAAGGGCGCGTCGACGGTGGTGCTCGATGAAGGTCACTACTACCCGCACCACAACCTCTATTTCGTGACCGCCGAGGATTGGGACATCCGCGCATTGCAGACGGTGTTGCGGTCTTCCGTCAGCATCCTGACCGTGGCGAGTTACTGCACGCGCATGGCCGGCGGCTTCCTGCGGTTCCAGGCGCAATACCTGCGCCGCATACGGGTTCCACGGTGGCAGCAGGTTCCGCTGTCGCTCCGCAGCGAACTCGTTGCCGCGTCGGCATCGCTAAATCAGTACGACATCGACGCGCCCGTGTTCGCACTGTTCGGCCTCACACCGGCAGAACAGAACCTGGTCCGCACCGAGGCCGACGTGGCCCAGGTCACCACCGCGCGCAGGAAGCTCCGCGCTTGAGCCGCCTGCTGCCGCCCGACTTCGACGAGTGCGTCAACCGGGCGGTTGCGGCGTTCTGGCGTGGCCGGGCCTCCGCCATCGGAAAGTCCCAGGGCGGCTCGCGCGATGGCGTGCTCGCCGGCAAGAACCTGGACGGCTTCGTCGAACTCGTCGTGCAAGTCGCAGTGCATTGCGGACTGGACGCCGCAGCCGTTCGCACCCGCAAGTCCGATCTGGTGCTGCCGGGGTTCTTCCGGGCGACGAAAAACTGGGACGTGCTCGTGATCCACGAGGACCGACTGGTGGCGGTGTTCGAGTTCAAGTCCCAGGTCGGATCGTTCGGCAACAACTTCAACAATCGCAGTGAAGAAGTGATCGGATCGGCTGCGGATCTCTGGGTTGCCCACCACCACGGCGCCTATGGATCTGGCCCGCACCGCAGCCGCAACTTGGTGGCCGACTACCAGCCCGCGCTATTGAATCCGGCGATCCAGTCCGACCCGCGTCCACCCTTTCTCGCCTGGCTGATGTTGCTGGAGGAATGCGCTGCATCGCAGCGCTCGGTGCGTTGCGACGAACCGAACTTCCCGGTGTTCGAGGAATTCAAGTCGGCCTCGTACGCGCGGCGATACCAGATTCTTTGCGAGCGACTGGTCGAACGCCAACTCTATAGCGCTGCGGCACTGGAACTTTCTTCACGAGGCAGCGCTGCCTCCCGCGCCCTGTCTCCAAGCACCAGCATCAAGAACCTGTTTGCGGAGTTCGCCGGCAGAGTGCTCGCCGCCCAGGCATGAACCAACGTACACAGGTCTGTGCCGCCAAAGCTCGTCATCCAGCTATTCACCGGCCGCTTTCAGCCACTTCAGCGGTTCAAGTTCCGGCGCGACACGTTGCAACGCCGCGCGCCCACGCAAAACGCGGCTGACCCAGCCCGGCCCGCGCCCGAGCATGTCCTTCCAGGCATCTTCCACCTGGCCCGGGGCGAGTTCTTTCAGCACACTGAGCGCCGTCGCAGCCTGCAGGATGTCTTTGTTCGATTTCGCAATCCGGCTTACAGGCCGCTCACCGGCAACGATCAGCTTGTGCAACGCGTAGCGGGCAGGATGCGGCACGTTGACGATGCAGGCACCCGACTTGCAGAACAGAACCGCCTGCTGCAAGTCCTCCAGCAGGTATTCCATGAACTTCAGCGGTTGCAGGCGAATGCCCAACTTCGGGTGAAGGTAGGGTTCGTGGCCGCCGCGATACACCGGCGTCAGGAAATCGATCTGGAAATCGGGCTCGCGCGGATCGATGTAGCTGGCGCCGACGGCGCCGTCGGAATGGCGGATCGGCAACAGCCCCATTTGCAGTGACTCGATTGCTGCGTGCACGTCGATGTCGGCATCAACCGGAAGCGCGATCGACATCGATCTGCCTGCGTGCGCGAAGTCGACGTCCTGAGTTCTCTGCCCGTCGCTCCAATGCATTCCAAGCATGTTGCCAAAGGACAGAAATGCATGCGTACCAACGAGCACACCCCCCGCTCGGAAGAAGCCATAGTCCGAGAGACGTTGCGCCACCTTGAAGTGGCGCGCCAGTATTGGTGCATTCCCCAGGGCTTCCGCTGATTGAGCCAGAGGCGTCAACGCCTCGCGCATTCCGGTCTGGGCGCGGACATTGATCAATGCGTGGACTCGGTCGCTTTCGGGCCCCACATAGACTTGCCGCTTGCTGCCCGAAACATCAAGGAACTGGTAGTACCAGTAGTCCTTGCCTTTGACGGTTTTGCGCGTGAACGTCCCCGGCAAGTCCGCGACCGTGCGCGACAATTCGGCAGCCTGTGCAGCGTCGAACAGTTGTGCATAGGCAGTTTGTGCGGAACTGGTGAGTGCCGTGTACAAGATCATGTCGGCCCCGGCTCGATCAACCTGTTTCGAATCTATCGCATCGGTTATACGCAATCAACGCAAACGTGCGTATAACCGCGAACGAGCCGTCGGAACAGGCTTACGGATCAGGCCGCGACGCTGGAGGTACGCAACGCCCGGCCATGCGATCATGTCGGCATGAATCAATTTTCCGAACTGAACCTGGGCGAGGCCCTGGTCAAGGGGCTGGCGTCGATCGACTACCTTGAGATGACGCCGATCCAGGCGGCGGCGTTGCCGTTGATCCTGGCCGGGCACGACGTGATCGCGCAGGCACGTACCGGCAGCGGCAAGACCGCGGCGTTTGCGCTCGGGTTGCTGCAGTTGCTCGATGTCGGGTCGGTGCAGTTGCAGGGGCTGGTGCTGTGCCCGACGCGCGAACTCGCCGACCAGGTCAGCAAGGAGATCCGCCGCATCGCGCGGCCGCTGCCGAACGTCAAGGTGCTGACGCTGTGCGGCGGTGTGCCGCTGCGCCCGCACCTCGCTTCGCTGGCGCACGAGCCGCACATCGTGGTCGGTACGCCCGGGCGCATTCTCGAACTGATCCAGAAACAGGCGCTGCCGCTGAAGGCGCTGCAGATGCTGGTGCTGGACGAGGCCGACCGCATGCTCGACATGGGCTTCGCCGACGACATCGCGGCGATCCTGAAGGCGGCGCCGCGGGAGCGGCAGACCTTGCTGTTCTCGGCGACCTACCCGGATGCGATCCGCGAGATCTCCAAGCGCTTCCAGCGCGACCCGGAGACGATCACCGTCGACGCCGAGCCGGCGCACAGCGACATCACCCAGCAATGCGTCGAGGTCGCCAGCGACGAGCGCAAGCTCGATGCGCTGATCGACCTGCTGGTCACGCACCGGCCGGAGTCGGCACTGGTGTTCTGCAACACGCGCAATGCCACGCGCGATGTCGCCGAGTCGCTGGAACGCTGCGGGTTCTCGGTGCTGGCCCTGCACGGCGATCTGGAGCAGCGCGAACGCGACGAGATGCTGGTGCGCTTCGCCAACCACAGTTGCACGGTGCTGGTCGCGACCGATGTCGCCGCTCGCGGGCTCGACATCAAGGAGTTGCCGCTGGTGGTGAACTTCGAGGTCGCGAGCGACGCCGATGCACACACCCACCGCATCGGCCGCACCGGCCGCGCCGGCGCGCGGGGCCTGGCGTTGACGCTGTTCACGCCGCGCGAGGCGGGCCGCATCAACACCATCGAGGCCAGCCTCGGGCGCAGCTTGCCCAAGGTGCCGCTGCCGCGCGTGCAGGGCAAACCGCGGCCACTGCTCAGCACCCACCTGACCATCGCCGTCGACGGCGGACGCGCCGACAAGCTGCGCCCCGGCGACCTGCTCGGCGCGCTCACCGGCGACGCCGGCCTGCCTGCGGATGCGGTCGGCAAGATCGACATCTTCCCGACCCGCAGCTACGTCGCGATCGCCCGCAGCCACGCCGACAGCGCGCTGCACCGCCTGCGCGACGGCAAGATCAAGGGCCGCAGCTTCCGCGTCCGCCGCATCGGGCATTGAGGCGGCTACAACCCGCCGATGAACTCCGCCGCCGGCTTCGGGCGGCCGAAGAAGAAACCCTGGGCGAGGTCGCAGCCCATGGCGGTGAGGCGGTCAAGTGTCGCCTGGTCCTCGACGCCTTCGGCGACGGCGATCAGGTCGAGGTGGTGCGCGAGGTCGATCATCGAATGCACCAGCCGTGCCGAGCGCGGGCTGCGGCAGATGTCGAACACGAATTCCTGGTCGATCTTCAGCTCGGTGGCCGGAAAGCGCTTGAGGTAGGCGAACGACGAGTAGCCGATGCCGAAGTCGTCGATCGAGATGCCGAAGCCGTGGTCGCGCAGCTGGCCGAGCACGACCGCGCTCAGGCTCGGGTCTTCCATCACCGCACTCTCGGTGACTTCCAGCACCACGTCCGCGGCCGGCACGTCCCAGATCGCGAGCGAGTTCTGGAACTGCTCGACCAGCCCGGGCTCGTGGAACACGCGCGGCGAGACGTTGATCGAGAAGCGCAGGCGATGCCCAGCGGCGCGCGCACTGGCGCAGTGGCGCATGGTGGTGTTGACGCTCCAGCGCGTCAGCGACTCGATCAACCCGGTCTGCTCGGCGACCAGAACGAAGTCGGTCGGGCTGATCGCGCCGTGCACTTCGCTGTTCCAGCGCGCCAGCGACTCGGCACCGATCACGCAGGCGCCGCGGATGTCCCACAGCGGCTGGAAGAACACTTCCAGGCGGTTGTTGAGGATGGCCTCGCGCAGATCGACGTAGGGCGGCTCGCTGCGCTGGTTCGCCGGCCGGTGCAGCTGGTAGCGGTCGCGAGAGGTGAGCGCCTGCGCGAACGCGGACTCGGCGGCCCGGCACAGCGGCTCTGCGACGGTGCCATGCTCCGGGTACATCGCGATGCCGAGCGTCGGCAGTGCCTGCTGCAAGCGATCGCCAACGAGCAGCGGCTCGCGGAACGCCCGCACCAGCCGGTTTGCCGCGAGCAGCGCGTGGCCACTGTCGCGCAACGCCGGCAGCAGCAAGGCGAAGACGTTGTCGCCGATCGGCAAGATGCGGTCCTGCGGCCGCAGCGCGGCGCGGATGCGGGTGCGCGCCGCGGTGCTCAGGAAGTCGCCGAACAGCAGGTGTTCCTCGCGGTGGCGCTGCACGCGCAACAGCAGCAGCGCGAAGCGTTCGCCGGCATCGCGCGCGCGCGCGGCCTCGGCGTCGATCTCGCGCAGCACGTCGGTACGGTTCAACATCCCTGCGCCATCCGCGTCAGCCCAGGTAGAGTTCGGTCGGATCGAGGCCGTAGGCACCGGGTTCGAGCGTGGTCACGATCTCGCGTGCAACGCCGGCCTCGTCGGCCTGGTGCATCAGGTCGAACTCGATGAAGTTCTCGCGCAGCACCTTCTCCGCGGTCATCAGCAGCATCACCCGCGGGCGCAGCCGACGGGCGTGGTTCTGCGCCATCACGATCGCCACCTCGCCGCTGTTCAGCTCGACCAGCGACCCGGTCGGATAGACGCTCAGGCACTGCATCAGCTGCTCGACGACTTCGCGCTGGAACAACTGGTCGCCGTGGCGATAGAGCTGTTGCAGCGCGTGGTGCGCAGACGCCGCCTTGCGGAACACGCGCGTGCTGGTCATCGCGTCGTAGGAGTCGATCAGTCCGGCCATGCGTCCGAACAGCGGAATCTGGTTGCGCATCAGGCGGTCCGGATAGCCGCTGCCGTCGTGGCGTTCGTGGTGAGTCAGCACCATCTCGCGCACGTCGGCATGATGGATGCCGGCCTCCTCGATGATCTGCAGGCTGTGCTCGACGTGCTTGCGCACCTGTTCGGTCTCCTCCGCGGTCAACGCACCGGGCTTGCTCAGCAGGGATTCGTCGACTCCGGTCTTGCCGACATCCATCAGCAGCCCGCCGGTGGCGAGGTTGACCAGCACGTCCTCGGTGAAGCCCATGTGCCGGCCAAACGCCGCCGCGAGCAGGCTGCAGTGGATGGCGTGGCTGTATTCGTAGGCGTCGCGCTTGCGCAGGCTCGTTACCCAGAAGTACGCGTCGGCGTTGCGCAGCACCGACTTCACCACCGGCACCACCGCGTTGCGCACGTCCTCGACCGCAACGCGGCGGCCGGCGCGGACATCGTCGAGGATCTTTGCGGCCAGCTGCGATGCCTGCGCATGCGCCTCGCGTGCCCGCGGCAGTTCCTCGTGCAGGGTCGCGGTGTCGACATGCTTCACCACGGTGCGCTGCTTCTCGTGCTGGCGCGGATGCGCCATGTAGGCGCGGATCGGCGTGCGACTGCGCTGCACATCGACGAAGACGTGGTCGCAATGCTGGCGCAGCACCTCGATCTGCTTCGCGTTCTGCACCAGGAAGCCTTCGAGCGAGAACGGCAGGCCGAGCCACGGCCGATCCAGACGGTAGACAAACATGTCCGCCTTCAGATGGTCGACGTGCACCTGCCGTTCTTCGAGTTCCATGCGTCGCCCCACCTCCAGGGGGATCGCCGCCGCGGCACGCCGCCAGCCGCAGGCGTCTCGTGGACGGCATCAGGATGCCACGATTCCACATCCGTGAAACACCTGCCAGAACGGACAGGTTGCCGAGCAGGGCGTGCACGGCGCGTGTCCGCTGAACCGCCGGTTCACCCGGCGCCGGGCGTTCGCCGCTAGAATCCGCGCCGCACTTCCCGTCGAGGGGCGCTGCAAGACCGGCCGATGGCCCGGGATCAGGCTCGACGGACGACGATCCAAACGGCGCCCGCTCATCCAATGGAGTCCAAACCCGATGAACGCCGTCGTTCAAACCCTGCCGTTTTCCGATTTCAAGGTCCGTGACATGGGCCTGGCCGATTGGGGCCGCAAGGAAATCGACATCGCCGAGCACGAAATGCCGGGGCTGATGTCGATCCGCCGCAAGTACGCCGCCAGCAAGCCGCTGAAGGGCGTGCGCGTGACCGGTTCGCTGCACATGACGATCCAGACCGCGGTGCTGATCGAGACCCTGGTCGACCTCGGCGCCTCGGTGCGCTGGGCCAGCTGCAACATCTTCTCGACCCAGGACCACGCCGCCGCCGCGATCGCCGCGGCCAAGGTGCCGGTGTTCGCGTGGAAGGGCGAGTCGCTCGAAGAATATTGGGACTGCACGCTCGACGCGGTGACGCACCCGGGCATGACCGGGCCGGAGCTGGTGGTCGACGACGGCGGCGACGTGACCCTGCTGATCCACAAGGGCTACGAACTGGAACAGGGTTCGGACTGGGTCAACAGCGCCAGCGGCTCGCACGAAGAGCAGATCATCAAGAACCTGCTGAAGCGCGTTGCCAAGGAGCGCCCGGGTTTCTGGACCAAGGTCGTGAAGGATTGGAAGGGCGTCTCGGAAGAGACCACCACCGGCGTGCATCGTCTCTACCAGATGCTGGAGGCGGGCAAGCTGCTGGTGCCGGCGATCAACGTCAATGACTCGGTCACCAAGTCCAAGTTCGACAACCTGTACGGCTGCCGCGAATCGCTGGCCGACGGCCTGAAGCGCGCGATGGACGTGATGCTGGCCGGCAAGGTCGCGGTCGTCTGCGGTTACGGCGACGTCGGCAAGGGTTCGGCGCATTCGCTCCGTGCCTATGGCTGCCGCGTGGTCGTCACCGAGATCGACCCGATCAATGCGCTGCAGGCGGCGATGGAAGGCTTCGAGGTCAACACCGTCGAGTCGACCCTCGGCCGTGGCGACATCTACGTCACCACCACCGGCAACAAGGACGTGCTGACGCTCGCGCACATGCAGCAGATGAAAGACCAGGCGATCGTCTGCAACATCGGTCACTTCGACAACGAGATCCAGGTCGACAAGCTGAATGCGTCGGGCGCGACCAAGCTCAACATCAAGCCGCAGGTCGACAAGTACACGTTCGCGAACGGCAACTCGATCTTCCTGCTCGCCGAAGGCCGTCTGGTCAACCTCGGTTGCGCCACCGGCCACCCGAGCTTCGTCATGTCGAACAGCTTCAGCAACCAGACGCTGGCGCAGATCGACCTGTGGGCGAACAAGGACAAGTACCAGGCCAAGGTCTACATCCTGCCGAAGAAGCTCGACGAGGAAGTCGCGCGCCTGCATCTGGAGAAGATCGGCGTGAAGCTGACCAAGCTCACCGCCGAACAGGCCGCCTACCTCGGCGTCGATGTCGAGGGCCCATACAAGCCCGAGCACTACCGCTACTGATCGACTGCAGTCCGGTCGAAGCACAACGCCGCGCCCCAGGGCGCGGCGTTTTCGTTTGGGCCGGGCTCAATGGCCACCGCCCATCGACGCCGCGAAGCCCAGCAAGACAAGCATCACCGACAACGCGCCCAAGTTCGCGCCGATCGACACACCGAAGTCACGCCAGTTCCAGCCCTCAGGCTGAAGCCACGTGACGGTGAAGCTCAGCGCGGTGCCAAGGAGACAACCGCCCAGGAACAACAACAACGGCAGCTCGACCGGCAGCATCGCAGAAATCAAGAGAAGCGCAGCCAACAGCAGTTGCGTAGCGCTGGACAGCAGCCAATACGCCATCGCGAATTCCTGGCTCACGCCTTGGCGCCGACGGCTCAGCACGCGTACTCCTAGGTAGATTGGCGCTGCGAGAGCAAACAAGGCCAGTCCGCAAAGCAAGGGCATCAACAGCCATTCCATGGCTCACTCGCCCATTGGAATGGCGGACGCCTCCGACGCAACGTCTCTTGTCCGCGATGGCGCAGCCGGGTCTGTCCGCTGCAGTGACTGCGCATCTCGTTCGATTCGTTTCATCGTGTTGTCGATCCTCTCCGCGATGCGTTGCTCGCTGGCGGCAAGCTGGTCGTCGAATCTCGCCAGAGCCGCCCGGTCTTGGCGCGCGAACTCCTCGCGCATCCAGTCTGCGAACTCCTTGCGCTGGCTTGCGATCTCGCCACGCTCTCTATCGATCATCTGGCGGTACTGGGAATCGGTGCCGAGCAGCGGAGCAACCAGAAGCGCCCACACGAACAAGTTGGCGACCACACTCGCGAACACGGATACCGCGGCACAGAGAACCACGAGTCGACGGCCTTCCATGGGAATCTCTCCTCTGAATACTGGTGGGCGCATCATGATCGCAAGTCGCCGCGCTCGCAGCGTTTTCGTTTGGGCCGGGCTCGGTTATCGTCGGCGTGGCATCGTCGGGGAGATGCGATGGCTTCGCCGCAGGCGTTCAACGATCTGGCTCGTGCCATGCACCACGCGCGCTTTGGCGAGGCGCTGGCGTTGATCGACGCGCTGCTTCGGCAGATGCCGGAGTCGACCAGCCTGCGTCGGCAGCGGGCGCAGTGCGAAGCGGCGCTGGCGTGCGACGCGGAGCGCGAGGCGCAGGCGCTGGCTGCGGCGATCGAGGCCCCCGAGCTGATCCGCGTGGAGGCGGCGCTGTTCGATCTGGAGCAGCAGATGTACTGCAACGCCGCGGCCGCCGAGTTGCGGGCGCTGGGCCTGGTGCCGCGCCTGGACGCCGCATCCCCGGCGTTCTCGAAGCAGAGCCGGGCACCGGTGCTGATCCGCTTCTACGGCGACGATTCCGGCGACTGCGTGGTGGTGTGCTTCGCCGCGGTCCTGCGCCAGTTGCCGGTGCGGCTCCTGGCTTGCGTCTCGGCGTTCACCGACGGTTCGTTCGTGCTCACCCACCGCGACGGCGAACTGGCGATCGAATCGAGCGGACAGGTGGCGGTCTGCCGGCTGGCCCAGCGCGCCAGCCTCGCCGAACTGCTCACGCGCCACGCCGGCCAGCGCGCGACCCGGCTGCGCTCCACCCCCGGCCTGCGCCTGCTGCCGCTGCAAAGCCTGGCCGACTGCGACCGCGTCTGGCGCGCGATCGCGGGTTCCTGAGCCCGGCCGACCCCCTCGCCAACCGCTGAAGCAGAAAAACCTGCCGCTGGTCCGGAACCGGGCCCCGCATTCATGTGAATTTCGGTTACGTTTGCGCTCTGGTCACAATCCGACACAGAACATGCGCCTGCCCGCCGAGTTCGCCCGCTTCGCCTCCGCCTTCAAGCACGGCCGCTTCGACGACGCGCTGGCCTGCATCGACGCATTGATTGCGGCCCATCCGGCGGCTGCGGCACTGCACTGGCACCGCGCCAGCTGCCTGGAGGCACTCGAACGCTACGCCGAGATCGCGCCGGCGCTCGACCGCCTGCTCGCGCTGCAGCCGGACTACGTGCCGGCGATCGTCAAGCGCGTGCGCTTTGCCGACATCGGCGGCGACGAGTTCGACGCCGGCGGCGACGACCTGTCGAGCAGCGAGCGGGCGCGCCGCGACCGCGACCACGCGGCACGCGCCCATGCGCACTCCAGGCGCAACGAAGCGGAACTGCGGCGCGCGCTGGAGATCGATCCGAATCACGTCGAGGCACTGCACCTGCTGTCCAACGTGCTGCGCTATCGCGAACCCGGCCGCAGCGAGCATGCCGAGGCCGACGCACTGCTCGAGCGCGCGATCGCGATCGCGCCGATGCGCGTCGAACTGCTCGATGCCCGCGCCACCTTGCTGCGCAGTTCGGCGCTGCGGCGCGACGACGGCCCCGACGATGCCGACACGGTCAAGACCTTCAGCGGCATGCGCTTCTCGCGCAGCAAGCTCGACGCCGCGCTCGACGATTACGACACCTGCTATGCACTCAGCGGCGAATACTCGTATGCGCTGCGCATGGGCACGCTGCTGCACGACCTCGGCCGCTACGACGAGGCGCTGCAGCACTACGACATGGCACTGGCCAAGCTCGACGCAGACGACCCGAAGCGCGCGCTGATCCTCGAAATGCGCGCGCGCTCGGAAAACCAGGGTGCGGGCGAACGCGAGCAGATGGCGCGGCTGATCGAGTCGGCGGTGGTCGGCGATGGCCGCGATCGCGGCGTCGGCGAGGAAGTCGCCGCACAGGCGCTGCTCGGTGCGGCCAACGCGATCCGCGCAGGGCGCAGCGTCGACAGCGCGCTCGACGCCCGTATCGGCGCGGACCCGGACACGCTGCTCGCGGCCAGCATCGCGCAACAGATCCTCAACGTCGCGCACGAACCGCCGCCACGACTCGAAGCCGTGGTTGCCACCGACTACCCGGCCTACCAGCGGCGCTTCGTCGACCAGGTCGCGCGCGAGGCGACCGCATTCGGCCTGCGCCAGATCGGCGACGCCGAAGCCAAGGGCATGTTCCTGATCCTCGGGCAGCGCGTGCTGCTGCGCTTCTTCGCCGACGACAGCGGCGAAATCGGCGTCGCCAGCTTCGCGATGAAGCCGAAGTGGCCGGGGCTGCTCGGTTTCCTGTGGCTGTGGCTGCGCGGCCGCTGGAAGACGACGACGATGGTCGAGTGCGTCTCCCAGTTCGACGACGGCACGCACCTGTCCACGCAGTACGAGAACCCGTCGCCGTTCGAGTATGGCGACCGCATCGACATCGAGCGCATGCCGCGACGCACGCCGGTGCGCGACCTGGTCGCCCGCCACATCGCGCGCGTGGCGCAGTTCAAGCTGCGCCACCCGGCCAATGTCGCGATGGTCGCCGACGACCTGGAAGGCGTCGAGCTGCGCTGGCGCGAAGGCCAGCGGGTGAAGTGCGACTACCGCACCTCGATCGGCTACATCACCGAAGCCGAACTGAAGCGCCTGCTGGGTGCCCAGCACGAGCGTTTCGGCGGCAAGGTGCGCACCCAGCTAGCGATGCTGGCCGAGGATCTGGTCGACGACGAGTGAGGGAGCGAACGCGGCGCGGCAGACCCGGTCGCGACCGCCGCCCTTGGCGCGATACAGCGCGCCATCCACTTCGCTCAGGAAATGGTCGGCATTGCCGTGGCGGCCGCGGCTGAATTCGCCGACGCCGATGCTGACGCGAACGCGCAGCTCGGCCAGCTCCGACACCACCGCGACCGCGCCGAGCCCGATGCGGAACGCATCCGCACGTGCGGCTGCCTGGGCCTCGTCATGGTGCGGGATGATCACCGCGAACTCCTCGCCGCCGAGGCGCGCGCACAGTTCGTGCTGTCCGGCGAAGACCTGGCGCAACTGCGCGGCGAACGCGACCAGGCAGCGGTCGCCGACGCTGTGGCCGTAGGCGTCGTTGATCTGCTTGAAGTGGTCGATGTCGAGCACCAGCAGCGACAGCTGGCAGTGCTCGCGCTGGCATTCGCCGATGCAGCGTTCGAGCGCAGCCACGAACTGGCGCCGGTTGGCGAGGCCGGTCAGGTCGTCGGTGCGGCTCATCTGCTCGAAGCGGTCGCGCTGGCGCCGCAGTTCTTCCTCGAAGTCGAGGCGGTGGTGAAAGTCGCGGTGGCTGCGCACCAGTGAACTGATCACGTACAGCAGGTACACCGACAGGCTGAACGCCACCGCGCGGTCCTGCCCGGGCATCCACAGGTACATCGTGCTCGGCAGGTAGATCGCCATGATCGCGAGCAGCGACGGCCAGAAGCGCATGCAGTAGGTGTTGGCGATCGCGGTCGCGAAACCGGCGGCACCGACGATCAACGCGACGCGGGCATCGACCAGCACCGGGTCCATCAGCGTCCACAGCACCACGCCGCCCCAGGTCGCCGCGGACACCTGGATGATGATCCACTGCAGGTCGAGCCAGCGCACCATCGCGTCGGCGCCGCCCGCGAGCGGCGGCCGCAGCAGCACGCGCGCCAGCGCGAGCCCGATGAACAGCACGGCCAGCAGCAACGACGCCAACGTGTGCGCGCGCAGCACCGGAGTGAACAGGCATACCAGCACCCAACCGAGCACGTAGAACGAGCCGCCGATGACCATGCGCTGGCGCGTCTCGGCGACCTCGTGTGCAAGGCGGCGCAGGTCGGCGCCCACTGTTTCCAAGTCCCGTTCCATCCGCGCGCAGCCCGCCCGCCGGAGCAATCGACGATCGTCGGGAAGTTCCTCCAACTGTCACGATGCGTCAACGCCGGAGACCGGCGCCACCCCACCGCCGGTCGGGGACGAGCGGCTGGCGCCGTTGCCATCGCTCTTTCATCGCTTCATTCGGACAGAAAGATATACTTCGGCTTTCCCTACGGCCGCGCCCATGACAGCGATCAGCTTCGAGTTCTTCCCGCCCAAGACCGACGAGCAGCGCGAGCAGCTGGAACGCAGCGTGCAGAAACTCAAGCAGCGCGGCCCGGAATACGTCTCGGTGACCTTCGGCGCCGGCGGCTCGACGCTGTCCTACACCCCGGAAACGGTGCGCCGTCTGCGCCAGGAGCACGGGCTCGACGTCGCCCCGCACCTGTCCTGCGTCGGCGGCACCCGCGCCGAGATCGCGAGTCTGCTGCAGCTGTACCGCGCGCTCGGCTGCCGGCGGTTGGTGGCGCTGCGCGGCGACATGCCCTCGGGCATGGCCGCGTTCGGCGACTTCCGCTACGCCAACGAACTGGTCGAGTTCATCCGGCGCGAGAGCGGCGACTGGTTCCGCATCGAGGTCGGCTGCTATCCGGAAACCCACCCGCAGGCCAGCGATGCGTTCAGCGACCTCGCCAACCTCCGGCGCAAGTTCGAGGCCGGTGCCGACGGCGCGATCACGCAGTACTTCTTCAATGCCGACGCCTATTTCCGCTTCGTCGCCGACGCGTGCCGCATCGGCATCACCCAGCCGATCGTGCCGGGCATCATGCCGATCGGGAATTTCTCGCAACTGAAGCGCTTCTCCGAAATGTGCGGCGCCGAGATCCCGCGCTGGATCAGCAAACGCATGCTCGCCTATGGTGATGATGCCGAATCGGTGCGCGCGTTCGGCATCGAAGTGGTCGCGAACCTGTGCCGGCAACTGCTCGCCGGCGGTGCGGAGTCGCTGCACTTCTACACGCTGAACCGCGCCAAGACCACGCTCGCCGTGCTCGACGCGATCGGTTGAGCGCGCCTTCGTGCCGATCTCCGATGCCGCCCGTGCCCAATGGCAGATCCACCTGTGCGTGCTGCTCTGGGGCTTCACCGCGATCCTCGGCAAGCTGATCAGCCTGGCGGCGCTGCCGCTGGTGTGGTGGCGCATGGCGCTGGTGGCGGTGATGCTGATGCTGGTGCCGCGGGTGTGGCGCTCGTTGCGCGTGATGGGTGCGCGCGATATCGCCGCGATCGCCGCCGTCGGCGTGGTCGTGGCACTGCACTGGCTCACCTTCTACGCCTCGATCAAGCTGTCGAATGCCTCGGTGGCCGCGACCTGCATGGCGCTCGGGTCGGTGTTCACCGCGCTGATCGAACCGTTCGCGGCGCGCCGCCGTTTCGCGTTCGGCGAAGTGCTGCTCGGCATCGCCGCGATCCCGGGCGTCGTGCTCGTGGTCGGCGGCGTTCCCGCGGGCATGTGGACCGGCATCGCCGTCGGTGTGCTGTCGGCGCTGTTCGCCGCGACGTTCGGCTCGCTCAACAAGCGCTTCGTCGCCAGCTCCGACCCGCTCGCCATCACCTTCATCGAGATGGCCGCCGGCGTGCTGCTGCTCAGCCTCGCGACGCCGCTGCTCGGCGGCGCCATCCCGCTGTTCGACACGCCGCTGCTGGTCGCCCCCGACGCCCGCGACTTCGCCTACCTGCTGCTGCTCGCCGTCGCCTGCACGCTGCTGCCGTTCGCCCTGTCGCTGGTAGCGCTGCGCCACATGAGCGCCTTCAACGCCCAACTCGTGATCAACCTGGAACCGGTCTACACCGTCCTGCTCGCCATCGTCCTGCTCAACGAACAACGCGAACTGACCCCGATGTTCTACCTAGGCGTCGCCCTCCTCGTCGCCTGCGTCTTCGCACCGGTGGCGTTCAGGGCGCGGGCTGCGGCGGTGGCGTGATGCACGCACCCTAAGGGCGATGGATGCAAATCAGCTCGACGTGGCTGAGGAGTCCTCAGACAAATGGTGCGATGCAGCGTTCGCGTCGACAGCTGCCGCGGGGCAAGCCTCTTGCCGCGACAAGCTAGGGCGAAACCCAACCGAGGTTGACGGCGGCGATAATGAGCAAAGCGGCAGCTAGCAAGATCGTGCCGGCAAGACGGACCGCACGTCGCTTCGACCTTGAAACAAGGAAGGACGCCAACGCCACCAGAACCCCAGGAGCAAGAAGCACCAACAGCGTTGCCATGACGCTTCCTCCGGGGTCTAACGACCATTCCCCGACCGGGGAGTCGGGCCATGGGGCGAGTCTGGGCTGGCTGTACTGAGGCGGTCAAGGATTCCTGCTGGTGGTTGGCGCGACGTGCGGGATTGCGGCGATCGCGCGACTGCTCTTTCGGGATCGGGCGGCGACACGCGGGACGTGCTTGCGGGCGATCGCAGCGGCGACACCGCTTCGAAAGCGCCCTCCCCCCTGCCCGTCTCCCGGCGACGGAGAGGGTCAGGAGCGCGCGCTCGATTTGACCGGCCCGCCCGGCAAACATAGTCTTACCTTCGTCTTACTCACGGAGCGCCCCATGGAAACCACCAGGCTGTCCAGCAAGGGCCAGGTGATCATCCCCAAGGCCTTCCGCAGTACCCACCACTGGGAACCAGGCCTCGAACTCATGGTGATCGACACCGGGGATGGGCTGCTGCTGAAGCCCAAGGCCCCCTTCGCGCCATCGGACCTTGCCACGGTCCAGGGCATGTTCAAAGGCAAGGTCGCTGCCCGAACCGACGACGAGATCAAGGCTGCGCTGGCCAAGGACCTGCGGAGAAAGTGGCGTGATCGCGGTTGACACCAACGTGCTGGTGCGACTGCTGGTGAGCGACAACCCGGCACAGGGCAGGGCCAGCCATAGACTTTTCGCTTGCGAGGACGTCTTCATCCCGGACACGGTGCTGCTCGAAACCGAGTGGGTCTTGCGCGCCGCATTCGACCTGACCCGCGCCGACATCTGCACCGCCTTCCGACGACTCTGCGGCTTGCACAACGTGACCGTCAGCGATGGGCAACTCGTAGCGCAAGTGATTGACTGGCACGAAGCCGGCTTCGACTTCGCCGATGCGTTCCATCTCGCGCTCAGCAAAGATCAAGACACGCTCAAGACCTTCGACGCCGATTTCATCAAGAACGCCAGGAAGCACACGGACCGGCGCGTGGAGCGGCCCTGAGGCGCAACACCTGCGACTTCGCCTACCTGCTGCTGGCCGTCGCCAGCCCCGGTTCCGGAATCTCCACCTTGGTCTTGGACTTGGCTGTGCAGTCGTCTAAGTGCCCGCGTTCGCAGCCGCGACGATGGCCGCGTTCAGCAGTTCGTACAGTTCCTCCGAGAGTCGTTCGTAGGTTGCTTGGTCTGCATCTTCAAACCACAGGTCGTTCCAGGAACCCATTCCGCCAAATACCCAAGCCGACTGCGCAGCTGCCAGCAGCTGCAAGGCCGGCAGGGGCAGAACCGAGGCTGGAGCGAGATCAGTGTGATAGGGGCCAGCCGGTTCAGTAGCGTCGAGCTGAGCCGAGCCTCTCTCGAACGCCTGGGCAAAGCCATCAAGCTTGTGGTCCCTGGCAAAAGCTCCGAGGGCACGGAGATTCTCGCCCAGCCGACGCTTCAGGCCCGCAAGATCACTCGATGGATTGTCTGCCGGAGGTTGATTTGCGGCGATCCTTCCGTACGTTACGCGCCAAATCCTGCGGTCTTTTCGGTCCTCGTCCCCGACTTCCCAGACCCCTTCCCAGAAATCAGAACCGCCGTTCTTCACGACCTCCAGAATCCATCGACCGCCTCCGCCAACGAAGCCGACAAGCATTCTGTCGGGAGTCTTGCTGTCTCCAGCCTGCTGGCCACCGGCAAAGACGTCAAGCAGCCGGACGGCGCGGGCCCCTTCGTTCTTCAGGCGCTCAAACCATGAACGAGGATCCTCTGCATAGGGCAGCGCGTCCCGTTCGGCATCATTTCTCTTGAGATCCACGAACCGTACGTATTCGCAGAAACCGAATGTGCTGTTGTTCGGATAGTAGCCATCGAGAGGGCGCCCTGTGAGAAAGGCACTGCCGTGCGTTGTCAGGCTGATGACTTGTGCGATCGTTCCCTGCATGTGCTTCTCTGTCGACCCTCGCCCGAATCAAGCCAGCCCGCGAAGCAGGATCGGCTTGGACGGATGCTCAGGCGCCATAGCCCACTGCCTTCGATAGCTCGTCCTTGAGTGCAGGACTGATGTTGCGCCACTCCGTCTGCTCCGCCAAGTGCATGCTGCCGGTTGGTGGTTGGCGTGATGCATGGGAGTGCGGGACTCGTCGGCCTGCGGGCTCGGGATTGGGCGTCGTCATGCCGGACGTGCTCGCGGGCGGGGCCAGCGGCGACGCCGCTTCGGAATCACCCTCTCCCCTGCCCCTCTCCCATCGAGGGAGAGGGGAAACGCGGGCGGGGCGTTCGAGTGCTGGCGTTGGCGTGCGGCGGCGATGCGTGGGCATCAGCCCTGCCACCGCCCCAACGTGACGCGATCGCGGTCTTCCATGTCGGGGATGGTTTCGATGTTGGCGTAGGCGTCGCGGCTCAGGATCTGGCGGACGGCGGCGCCCTGGTCGTGGCCGTGTTCGAGCAGCAGCCAGCCGCCTGCTTGCAGGTGCGCACGGGCGTCGGCGCTGATGCGGCGGATCGCGGACAGGCCGTCGCCTTCTGGCGTCAGCGCGAGGCGCGGTTCGTAGCGCAGGTCGCCTTGCAGCAGGTGCGGATCGTCGCCGGCGACATAGGGCGGGTTCGCGGCGATCAGGTCGAAGCGCAGGCCCGGCGGCAGCGCGCGTTCGGGCGCGTCGGGCAACGCGCGGAACCAGTCGCCGAGCGCGCAGCGGACATTGCCGAGGCCAAGGCGCTCGGCATTTTCCTGCGCGATCGCGAGTGCCGCGGCGCTGGCATCGACGGCATGCACCAGCGCACGCGGCCGCTCCTTGGCGAGTGCGAGTGCGATCGCGCCGCTGCCGGTACCGAGATCGAGCAGGCGCAGGTCGCGATCGGTCGGCAATCGTGCCAATGCCTGCTCGACCAGCACTTCGGTCTCGGCGCGCGGCACCAGCACTGCCGAGGTGATCTTCAGCGGCAGGAACCAGAACTCGCGCACACCGGTGATGTAGGCGATCGGCTCGCCGCGTGCGCGCCGTGCCAGCAGTGCGTCGGCACTCGCGACGATGTCCTCTGCCAGCGTGTCGCGCAGCCGCGCATACAGCGCCGCGCGACTGATGCCGAGCAGGTGCGTCAGCAACAGCTCGGCATCGAGTCGCGCCGACTCGCTGTTCAGGCGCGCCGCGGCTGCACGCAGCCAGGCGTCGATGGTCATTCCGCGGCGGGCTCGGGGGGCGCGACCGGTTCCAGTGGCGGCGGCTCGACCGGCGCCGCGACCGGCTTCGGCTGCGCCCACTTCGCCCAGGCGCCGCCCGCGGTCCAGCTCTCGAACGCGAAGCGGCCGATGCGGATCAGGAACCACGCCATCCAGAACGCCCACGCCAGCATCAGCGCGCGGTAGGCCCACATCGGCAGCACCCAGGCACTCGCCGCCGGCAGCGCGCCTTCGGTCTGGTCGGCGAACCAGCGCAGTTGCGTCGCGCTCGAACCATGTCCGGTGACATGCAGGTTCGGGTAGCCGAGCAGTCCACCGTTCAGCGCTGCGAGCAGCACACCGGCGCCGATCAGGGCCGCCACCACCAGTGCCAGTTGCGTCAGGTTGAAGCGCCAGTTGCGACCCGTTTCGCTCCAGCGCGCACGCCAGGCGAAGGCACCGAGCACGGCGGTGAACACCACCAGCGACCACCACGACACGGTCGAGAAACCGATGCCGAGCAGGAACGCCTCATGCAACCGCAACGGCAGCACGCGCGCACGTGCGATCGCGAAGGCGACCAGCAGCATCACGATCAGCTCGCCCCAGTACAGCACCGCCGGGCCGATGCGCGGGCCATCGGTCAGCAGCAGCCAGCGGTCCGCCGGCAACTGCATCGACAGCTCGATGTTCGAGGCATGGGTGCCGAGATCGAGCGCCGGCAGACGCGGATGCAGTCCCGGCTCGCCGTTGATGCGCAGCCCGATCTCGACCGCATTCACGCCCGGCCGCAGCGGCAGCCGCAGCACGCCCTTCTCGGGCCGCAGGTTGAGCAGTTCGCCGCGCACCAGTACGCGCAGCACCTCGGCCTCGGCCGGCAGCGTCAATGCATGTTGGCCGCCCTGGGTCGCGCGCAGCGACAGCGTCAGCGTGTGCTCGCTGGAGCGCTTGCTGATATTGCTCGACAACGCCGCCTGGTCGATCGCAGCCACGCGCCCGACCACCGCTTCGGGGCGCGAGACATCGAGCCGCAAGGTTTCGCCCGGCAACGGATGGAACTGCTGCAGGGTGGCATCGTCTTCGGGATGCACGCCGGGCACGCCCTCGGCGCGCACGTTCCAGGTCGGGCTCGCGACCAGCTTCCAGATCTCGGCGCGCTGGCCGAGTTCGGGCGCGACCAGTTGCAGGGCATCGACCGCCTCCAGCCGCGACATCCAGCTGAGCGCGCCATCGTTCTCGGCGAAGCGCACCTGCACCGCACCATCGACGACCTCGAAGTCCTCGCTGGTCACGCGCTCGCCGGTGAGCAGCGGCACCGCGATCGAGAAGGCGGCGCCTTCCGGCGCGATGCGTTGCACGGTGGTCGCGACTTCCCAGTCGAGGTCGAAGCGCAGTTCACGGGTGACGACGACATAGGGATCGAACCGCTGCGCCACGCCCGCGCTCGGTGCGTCGCCGCCACCGGAAAGCCGCGTCAGCTCCAGCGTCGCGTTCGGCAGCCGCCCCTGTTCGATGCCGGCCGCTTCCCAGCCGTCGCCGCGGAAATGCACCAGCGCCGGCGGCATCGGGAATGCAAGCGAGATCTGGTCGGCGGCGGCGGCGGCGAAGCCGAGCGAAGCCCGGTGCACGCCACGCGGCACGTCGATCCACACCCGACCTTCGTCATCGCGATACAGCGCGGTCACCGCATCGGCATCGAGCTGCACGCCATCGAGCGCAAGCAACTGCGCATTGCCGGGCAGCGGCAGGCCGATGCGTTCTGCGGCATGCAGGGTCAGCGCGACCTCGATGCGATTGCCCGCCGCGACCACTTCGGCATTCGCCACCGAGCCGCAAGTGGGCATGCAGTCCGGCGCCTTGAGCAGGCGCTCGCGCAGTTCCTTGATCAGCTCGGCATCGGGCAGGCTCTGCGCCTGCACCGTGCCACCGAGGCCAAGCAGCGCGAGTGCGAGCGCCGCCGCCGGCGCGCGTCGCAGCGGCAGCTTCGGCGTCCAGCCGAATCCGGCCCGGGCCAGCTGCAGCGCGATCAGCGCGAACAGCGCCGCGATCGCGAACCGTGCCAGGCGCGTCAGCCACGGCGGCGACAGCCACAACTTGACTTCCTGCGTCGGCAGCACCGGCCCGGCCAGTTCGATCGAATAGCTGCGCCAGTTCCACGACGGCTCGCCGCCGCCGGCCTGGATCATGGTGTTGCTGGCATAGCGCTTGAGCTTGCGCGGCGCATACGATTCCTTGGACGCGAGCGCGCCAGTCACCTCGATCCTGTCCAGCTTCTGTTCCTGCTCCATCGGCGCCGGAGCCGATTGCGGCATCGGCATATCCGCCGACGCAGCCCGGTCATACATCGCCTCTTCCTGCATCTGCGGCGCGGCATTCATGTTCATGTTCATGTTCATGCCCGCCGCCATCGTGTTGCGGCCGTAGTAGTCGGTATACGAGGTGCGGCCGTACTCGGCTTCGAGCTGCGGGTGCAAGCCAAGCCGCAGCTGCGTCGCGACGAACGGAACAGCGGCCAGCAACGGCAGGATCAGCACCACCTGCGCCACGCGCTGCGACCAGCGCGGCAGTTTCTCGCGCCAGCGCGGCGACAGCAGCATGGCCGCGACCACGGCCAGCATCAACGACCACTGCGGCATGTCCGGCTCGTGCCAGGCGAGCAGCACGAACGCCGCCGGCACCAGCGCCGCGACCTTGCCGAAGCCGACCACGAACAGGAACACGATCAGTGCCGCGACGAACACGTCCATCAGGTTCCAGCGATCGAGCCAGGCCGCCGGCGCACGATCGGCACCAGTGGCGGCGACCAGCTCGAACCCGGGGGGCACGCTGAGCGTGGTCTGCACCGACTCGAATGCCTGCTGCCAGCCAGTCGCTGGCAGCACATTGCCCTTCGGCTCCAGGCGCGCGGTGGCGCTGAGGTTGAGATCGCGCGAGCGCAGTTCGACGCCGCTGAAGCCCGGATGTCGCCCTTCGGTGATCAGCACCGGCTCGCCGTTCTCGGAGGCGCGCATCGCCCGGAACGGCGGCGCCAGGTCCAGCCGCCAGTCGCGCAGCATGCGCCCGCTGACCTGGTCGCGCGCGGTGTAGCCATCGCCATCGTGGTCGAGCCACAGCGTGCGGCTCAGGTGCAGGCGGTTCTGGTCCTGCTCGGACAGCCCGCGCGAGCGCTCGGCAATGCTCAGGCCCTGGCCCGGTTCCAGTGCGAACGCCGGAAGCTCGCGCCAGTCCTGCGGCACTTCGGCCAGTGCCGGATCGATCTGCGGCGCGCCTTCGGCCTCGGTGACGCGCAGCTGCGTCTGTGCGCGATAGCTCCAGATCTCGGCCTCGGGCCAGGGCGCCGGCAGCGTGCGCGTCTGCACCGAAGCGAGCGGTGCCTCGGCGCGCGCAACCAGCGACAGCCAGTGCTCGCCCGAGCGCACCTGCAGCGTCAGCACGCCATCGCCATCGAGACGCGCGTTCAGGTCGCCGGAAAGCGCCACGGGCACGAAGCCCGCGGGCAACACCTGCGCCAGTTTCTCCTCGCGTCCCTTGCCGGAAACGGTGATCTTGAAGCGCGTTTCCAGACGCGCCGGAACGCGGTCTTCGAGCAGGCGGAAGACGTCGACCGCGAGGCTGTCGCGTTCGGCCACCGCGGCGCTGACGCGACCGAGCCACAAGGCGTCGTCATCGCGCTGCACGAAGGGCTGCGCCACCGCATCGAGGCTGAGCGCGATGCGCGCGATCGACGCCGGCAACGCGATCGACTCCGGGCGCTCGGCCCACTCGAAGCGCCCCTCGATGCGGTACTTGCCCGGCTCCAGCCAGACCACCGGTACGCCGTCATCATCCGCGACCACGGCCAGGTTGCGGCCGTCGCTGCTCACGTCCTGCGGCCAGAAATCGATGTCGCCCGGCAGCGGCACCGCCGACCGCGCATGCACGGTCACCGGCAAGGTGAAGCTGGCGCCATCGTCGCGTGCCGCGAGCTGCAACTCGCCCGGCCACAGGCAAGCGTGCTCTGCGTCCTCGCCATCGACGCCGGCCAGGCGCGGGCAGGCCGCCGACTCGTGGCCCTTGAGCGCCCAGCCGACCCAGTCGCGCAGTGCCGCCGGCACCGGCGTGTCCGGCACCGCGGCCAGCGCAGGGAAAGCCAGGCTCGCCAGCAGGACGGTCCGGTACAAGATCGTGCGCATCGTCGGTCTCCAGGTCGGGTGCGGCCCTGCAACGCCGGGCCGCGGGGGACGGGGTTAGCGGATCAGCAGCATCGCCGCCTCGGTCAGCGCCGCCGCGACAAAACCGCTGAGCAGGAAGATGTAGGCCCAGCGCAGATACGGGTACTTGTAGTGGGCGAGGTAGTAGCCGAGCCCGTAGAGGTCGTTGGCCATGGAGCGATAGACGCTGCCGTCGGCGGCCAGCGCCTTCTCCATCTCGGCCAGGAAGCGCTCGCGCGACAACTGCGCGAAGTGACCGAAGAACAACAGGTTGAACTCGGCCGGCAGGGTCTCGCCGCTGACCCGCACCGCCTTGAACTTGGGCAGCACGGCGAGGATCGCGAGGATCAGCGCGAGCATGGTGAACACCGCCAGCACCAGCGCGCTGGCACCGTGCAGCTCGTCGCGCGAACGGCCGAGCGCCATGGTCAGCACGATCGAGGACACGGTGATGATGATGTTCGCCTTGGTGTCGGCCATCACGCTCATCTGCACGTGGTGCTGCTGCGCGGTGCGCAGGATCACGTCGCCGGTGTTGCGTTCGGGCACCGAAGCGAACTGCTGTGCGCTGGGTTCCATGATGGCGGTCCGATCCTCGTGCGACTGGCGCTTCGCTAGCATAGCCGCGGAAACACGATCCCCGGAACCCGAAGGTCCATGCCCCGTCCGCTCCTGCTCCTGCTGCTCCTGCTCGCCGGCTGCCACCGCACCTACTTCGGCACCATCAACCTCGGTGCCGACGCACCGCTGGTCGAGTCGCATTCGCACGGCTACGACGCGCAGCACCGGCTCGCGCTCGATGTCTACCGCGCCAGCGACGCCCCCGCCAACGCGCCGCTGATCGTGTTCTTCTACGGCGGCACCTGGCGCTATGGCGAGCGCGAGTGGTACCGCTTCGTCGGCGAGTCGCTGGCCGACCACGGCTTCGTCGTGGTGATCCCGGACTACCGCACCGCGCCGCAGGTGACCTTCCCGGCGTTCGTCGAAGACGCCGCACGCGCCGCCGCGTGGGCGCGAGACAACGCCGCCCGCCTCGGCGCCGATCCGAAGCGGCTGTTCCTGATGGGCCACTCGGCGGGCGCGCATATCGCCGCGCTGCTCGCCACCGACGCGCGCTGGCTGGGAGCGGTTGGCATGAAGCCGCGCGACTTCCGCGCCTTCATCGGCGTCGCCGGCCCCTACGACTTCCTGCCGATCTGGAATCCGCGCATGAAGGAGGTCTTTCCCGACGACGGCCGCCTGACCGACACCCAGCCGATCCACTTCGTCGATGGCGACGAGCCGCCGATGCTGCTGCTGCGCGGCGACCAGGACATCGTCGTGCTGCCGCGGCACAACGAGCAGCTGGCGGCGCTCGCCGCCGCCGCGGACGTGGCGGTCGAGGTGAAGACCTACCACGGCGTCGGCCACTCGCAGATCGTCACCGCGCTCGCGCGCGACCGTTCCGACCTCGCACCGACCTTGCGCGATGTGGTGGCTTACGTGAAGCGGATGGCGGAGACCGTCGCGGATTGAATCGCGGCCTCCGGCCGCGATGCGCTTCGGTCACATCATCGCCCCGACAGCCGCTCCAGCAACTTCTGCACGAACTCGATGCGCTGCGCCGGCTCCGGCAGTTCCTGGCGGAAACGCAGCTTGTCCTGGCCGTCGAGCGCGTAGACCTTGGGTTGGCCCTGGATCAGCTTGATGATGGTCATCGGCTCGACATTCGGCTGCGCGCGGAAGTGGACGCGGCCGCCGGCGCGGTCGACATCGAGCTTGCGAATGCCGAGGCGTTCGCACTGCAGCTTCAGGCGCGCGATCGCGAACAGCGACTGCGCCTGCGGCGGCAGCAGGCCGAAGCGGTCGATCATCTCGACCTGCAGGTCGCGCAGGCCGTCGTCGTCGCGGGCCATGCTGATGCGCTTGTACAGGGTCAGGCGCTCGTGCACGTCAGGCAGATAGTCGTCCGGGATCAGCGCCGGCACCCGCAACTCGACGTCGACGCGATCGGCGTGCGCGTTCTCGAGATCGGGCACCTTGCCGGCCTTGAGCGCGGCGACCGCGCGCTCGAGCATCTCGGTGTACAGGGTGAAGCCGACCTCGCTGATCTGGCCGCTCTGTTCCTCGCCGAGCAGTTCGCCGGCGCCGCGGATCTCGAGGTCGTGGGTGGCGAGCGTGAAGCCGGCGCCGAGTTCGTCGAGCGACGCGATCGCCTCCAGGCGCTTCTCGGCGTCGGCGGTCATCGCCTTGCGGTCGGGCGTGACCAGGTAGGCATAGGCGCGATGGTGCGAGCGGCCGACGCGGCCGCGCAGCTGGTGCAGCTGCGACAGGCCGAACTTGTCGGCGCGATGGATGATGATGGTGTTCGCGCTCGGCACGTCGATGCCGGACTCGATGATGGTCGTGCACAGCAGCACGTTGAAGCGCTGGCGATAGAAGTCGAGCATGACCTGTTCGAGGTCGCGCTCGGCCATCTGACCGTGCGCGATGCGAACGCGCGCCTCGGGCACCAGCTCGGCCAGGGTCGCCGCCATCTTCTGGATGCTCTCGACCTCGTTGTGCAGGAAATAGATCTGCCCGCCACGCGCGAGCTCGCGCTGGAACGCTTCGCGCAGCAGCGCGTTGTCCCAGGGCGTGACGAAGGTCTGCACCGCGACCCGGTGCGCCGGCGGCGTGCCGATGATGCTGAGATCACGCAGCCCGGCCATGGCCATGTTCAATGTGCGCGGAATCGGCGTGGCCGTCAGCGTCAAGAGGTCCACTTCCGCGCGCAGCCGGCGGAACATCTCCTTGTGGCGCACGCCGAAGCGCTGCTCCTCGTCGACGATGACGAGGCCAAGATCCTTGAAGCGCACTTCCGGCGCGAGCAGCTTGTGCGTGCCGATCACGACATCGAGCAAGCCATCGGCCAGCAGCTTCAACGCCTCGTTCACTTCCTTCGCCGACTTGAAGCGCGACAGCACCTCGACGCGGATCGGCCAGTCGGCAAAACGGTCGCGGAAGTTCTGGTAGTGCTGCTGTGCAAGCAGGGTGGTCGGCACCAGCACCGCGACCTGCTTGCCGGCCTGAGCGACAACGAAGGCGGCACGCAGCGCGACCTCGGTCTTGCCGAAACCGACGTCGCCGCAGACCACGCGATCCATCGGCGCCGGCTTGCCGAGGTCGGCGATCACGGCTTCGATCGCGCTCGCCTGGTCCGGGGTTTCCTCGAACGGGAAACTCGCCGCGAACTGTTCGTAGGCGGGCTTGTCGAGGTGGACCTCGATGCCCGGCTTGGCCGCGCGCCGGGCATAGATTTCGAGCAGTTCGGCGGCGGCGTCGCGCACCTTCTCGGCGGCGCGGCGCTTGGCGCGCGCCCAGGCCTCGCCGCCGAGCGAATGCAGCGGCGCGTGTTCCGGGGCGCTGCCGGTGTAGCGACCGACCAGGTGCAGGTTCGCGACCGGCACATAGAGCTTGTCGCCCTTGGCATATTCGATCGCGAGGAACTCGCCACTCTGGCCGCCGACCTCGAGCGTCATCAGGCCGAGGTAGCGGCCGACACCGTGGTCCTCGTGCACCACCGGCGCACCGATCGCGAGCTCGCCGAGATCGCGGATGATGGTTTCCGGATCACGCCCGGCGAGCTTGCGCCGACGCACCTGCTGCACGCGTTCGCCATACAGCTGGCGCTCGGTGAGCACGACCAGCTGCGGCTCGTCCAGCGCGAGGCCGTCTTCGAGCGGCGCCACGGTGATCGCGAAGCGCGCGTCGGACGCGAGGAAGCTCTGCCAAGAACCCAGCGTGAGCGGGCGCAGCTCGAAACTGGCGAGCAGGTCGGCGATGCCCTCGCGCCGCCCGGGCGAGTCGGCGGCGATCAGCACGCGACCGCGGTAACTCTTCAGGAACTGGCGCAGGGCCGCGGCCGGATCCTCGTGCTTGCGGTCGATCGGCAGGCTCGGCGCCGGCTGCGTGCCGAGCAATGCCATCGGTTTGTCGCTGCCGGCAGCCAGCAGTTCGATGCGCGGATGCCGGTTCAGGATTTCGCGCAACTGCTGCGGCGGCAGGAACAACTCGCCCGGCGACAGCACCGGGCGTTCGATGTCGTGGCGACGCGATTCATGGCGCTCGCCGGTCTGCGCCCAGAAATGTTCCGCCGCTTCGAGCGCGCCAGGCGAGAGCGCGAACAGCGGCGTGCCGCCGAGGTAGTCGAACAGGGTGTCGAGCGACTCGAAGAACAGCGGCAGGTAGGACTCGATGCCGGCCGGCGCCGCGCCCTCGCGCAAGTCCAGGTACAGCGGCGAACGCCGCGGGTCGATGTCGAAACGTTCGCGCAGTTCGTTCTTGAACGCCTTGGTCGCGGCGTCGGTGAGCGGAAACTCGCGCGCCGGCAGCATCGACACCTGTTCGACCTTGTCCTGCGAGCGCTGCGTCTCCGGATCGAAACTGCGGATCGAGTCGATCTCGTCGTCGAGCAGTTCGATGCGGTACGGCGCGTCGGCACCGGCGGGGTAGAGATCGAGCAGGGCGCCGCGCGTCGCATAGTCGCCGGGCTCGAGCACCTGCGGCACATGTCGATACCCGGCGGCTTCGAGCCCGCGCTTCTCGGCCTCGAGGTCGAACTTCTGGCCGACCTTGAGCACCAGGCTCTGGCCCATCAGCCAGCGCTTCGGCGTGACCCGCTGCATCAGGCTCGATACCGGCACCACCAGCACGCCACGCGTCACCGCCGGCAGGCGATACAGCGTACCGATGCGCGAGGCGACGATTTCCGAATGCGGCGAGAACACGTCGTAGGGCAAGGTCTCCCAATCCGGCAGATGCAGGATCGGCAACTCGTTGCCGGCAAACACCCCGAGTTCCGTCTCCAACGCATGCGCGGCATGGGTGTCGGCAGTCACCGCGACCAGCAACCCCTCGTGCTTGCGCGCCGCATGCGTGAGCGCCAACGCCAGCGCCGCGCCCTCCGGCGCACGCCAGTACGCGCGCAGATGCACGCCACCCGGAAGCACCGGATCGAAAATCGAAGCCACGTCGAGCACCGCTGAAAAATGGGCGCGAAGGATAGCGGCACGCGCGCCTGTCGATGCATGGACCGATGTGACCTGGCGCGGGCTGCGGCAACTTGTGCCGATACCGGGTTCGGAGTAGTTGTCGGCATCCCGGGCAATTGGAGAACCGCCATGCGCGCACATCTGATCCGCTTGCTGGCCACGGCCGGCGCGTGCACGTTCCTGTTGATCGGGTCGGCGCCCTCCGCCGGTGGCGCCAGTGCGGGCAAGTCGCTGGATCGGCAGGAACTTCGCAGCGAAGTCCAGGGCGAGAACCGCAGGTCCATCGATGCGCCGATCGGCACGCCGCCGACCCGGGTTCCGACCATCGGCTTCATCGATTCGCCAACCGCCACCTGCTACCAGCCCGATCCGGCGGCGAACGTCTGCTACATCAACTGGTACTACCTGAACGTCGCCGCCGATCCCAACTACATGATCTGGATGCAGGCGGAGATCAACGTCTTCGGCAAGGTGGCCCGCTACCAGGGCTTCTTCCAGACCTCGATGTACGTGCCGCACAGCATGCACGACCGCGGTTTCAAGGTTGCCTGCGGCGCGCTCGGTGCCGGCGGCGACGTGGAGCTTGGCAATGCCTACGCCTACACCATCCGTGCCCGCGACAGTGCCGACCTCGGCTCTGCCAATTACGGCACGGTCTACTGTCCCGCGTTCACGCCGTAGGACGCGGCGATGGCACAGCCCGCCGTCTCGTCTCGCGATCGCCGTGGCCGCTTCCGGTGGCTGCCGCTGCTGCTGCTCGTGGCCGCGGCCGGCATGCTGCTGCCGCGACTGAGCGAGGCACTGCGCGGAACGATGCCGTGGAGCACCGGCAGCGCACACCGCGAGACCAGCGCGTCGCCGGGTGCGCCGTCGATCTCGTTCATCGACAGCCCGACCGCCGAATGCTACGGGCCGCTGGAGGAACTCGACGTCTGCTACGTGCAGTGGGGCCTGCTCGATGTGAGCGCTTCGCCTTCGCAGTACATCGAGCGCATGACCGTCACCATCGATGGCCGGATTCGGGCGTACTACGGCGGTTTCTTCCAGACCTCGATGACGGTGACACCGAGCATGCACCCGCCCGGATTCAAGGTGCGCTGCGGTGGCGCAGGCGCCGGGGGCGATCCCGAATTCGGCTTCCAGTACGCGTACACCATCCGTGCCAAGGAAACCGGCGGCCTCACTGCCACCAACTACGGCACTGCCATCTGTCCGGCCGAAACCCGCCTGCTGTTTCGCGATGGCTTCGAGTGACCGCGAGCGGCGGCGCACGCTACGCTGATCGCATGCGCCGATTCCTTCGCCAGGCGATTCCGCTGCTGCTCCTGTCGCTGCTGGGCCTCGCCCTGTTCGCGTGGCCGTTGACCGGTGCATCGCTGCTCGCTGCCACCGGCCTCGCCTCCTCGCAACGCGCCACCGAGGCCGAGCAGCGCGTGCGCGAGGATCTGACGGCGCGGCTGCGCGCGATCGGTTCGGACTGGGGCGCGCCGGTGTTCGTGCGCATCTACAAGCAGGAGCACGAACTGGAGCTGTGGGCACGCACCGGCACCGGCGCGTATGCCTTGCTCGACACCTGGCCGATCTGCACCTTCTCCGGCGGGCTCGGCCCGAAGCAGCGCGAGGGCGATGGCCAAGCGCCCGAGGGCGTGTACCAGGTCTCGCGCGGTCAGCTGAATCCGTACAGCAGCTACCACCTGAGTTTCGATCTCGGTTATCCGAACGCATTCGACCGTGCACACCGGCGCACCGGGGGATATCTGATGGTGCATGGCAGCTGCGTCTCGATCGGCTGCTACGCCATGACCGACGCCGGCATCGAGCAGATCTACTCGCTGCTCGCCGCAGCGCTCGCGAACGGCCAGCGCAGCGTGCAAGTGCACGCGCTGCCGTTCCGCTTCAACGCCGGCTGGGAACGCCGCCACGCGACATCGCCCTGGCTCGAATTCTGGCGCGACCTGGCGACCATCGACGCCGCGTTCGAGCGCACCCACACGCCGCCAGCGGTCACGCTGCGCGGCGATCGCTACGCACTGGCGAACCCGGCCCCGCCGTGATCGGCGTGGAATTGCGCGGCCGGGCGGCGCTCGGCATGCCGCCCGAGTACCTCGCGCTCTGCAAGATCACCGATGCGCTGGCCATCACCCTGATCGCGGTGCGCCATCAGCGCGAGGACGACTACCGCCGATCCTGTCGCAACGGCTGCAGGGCCGAGGCGTTGCGGCGACTGCCCTCGCATCGCCATTGGCGGCCGGCGCTTCGCAGTGTGGGGCTGCGCTAAGATTGCCGGTCAATGCCACCTGGCGGTCGAGCAACAGCGACCGCGCCCTGAGAGCATCTCGATTCGATGAACTGGTTGTCAGCCGCAGTGATCGCGCTCCTGTCCGGGGCGTTCGCGTGCCTGTTGCCCATGCGCAACGCGGCGCGGGTTGCGATCGGGTTGGCTTCGCAGGTCTTGGCGACGGCGCTGGTGCTCGGCGTCGCGGTTCCGGTGGCGTTCGGCGGTCCGACGCTCGATGCGCACATGGCCTGGGCCTACCCGGTGGGCATGCTCAGCGTGCACCTCGATGCGCTCGGTGCCTTCTTCCTGGTCTGGTCGCTGCCGATGACCCTGCTCGGCAGTTTCTATGCTGTCGGCTACCTGCACCGTCACTTCAACGACGGCCGCCACCTCGGCGTGCACTTCGCGTTGCTCAACCTGACCTCGCTCTCGTTCCTGCTGGTCTACACCGGTGACCACGCGCTGGTGTTCCTGCTCGGGTGGGAGATCGCTGCGCTCGCGGCATGGCTGCTGGTGATCTGGGACTACCCCAACCAGAAGGTGCGCTTCGCCGGGTTCAACTACCTGGTGTCCACGCATGTCGGGCTGATCTTCCTGGTCGCCGCCTTCATGATTCTCTACACGCGATCGGGTTCCTGGTACCTCGCCGGCTTCGGCCGCTGGATGCAGGTCAACCCGGGTTCGGAACGCAACATCGTGTTCCTGCTGCTGCTCGCCAGCTTCGCGCTCAAGTCGGCGTTCTTCCCGTTCCACTCGTGGCTGCCGCGCGCCCATGCCGCAGCGCCCGCGCATGTATCCGCGCTGATGTCGGGAGTGATCCACAAGGCCGGCCTGTATGCGCTGGTGCGCTTCATCCTGTTGATCGGCCGCCCCGACGAATGGATGGGCTGGCTGCTGATCGGGTTCTCGCTGCTATCGGCCGTGATCGGCGGGCTGTACACGGTCAGCCAGCGCGACCTCAAGCGCATGCTGGGCTATTCGTCCACAGAGAACGTGGGCATCGCCGGCATCGGTTTCGGCATCGGCTGTCTCGGCCTCTCCTGGAATGACGGCACGCTCGTCGCGCTGGGTTTCGCCGGCGGCATGATGCACGTGCTGAATCACGCCCTGTTCAAGTGCCAGCTGTTCTACGCAGCAGGAGCGATCTACCGCGGCACGCACACGGTGGACATGGAAAGGCTCGGCGGCCTCGCGCGCTTCATGCCGTGGACGGCGCTGTGCTTCCTGCTTGGCGGCGTCGCCATCTCGGCGCTGCCGCCGCTGAACGGCTTCGCCAGCGAGTTTGTCGTGTACTCCGCGCTGCTGCACGGCTCCGCGGCCGCAGCCTGGGCGAAGGCGACGTTGCTTGCGGTCGCTGCCGGGCTCGCCTTCGTCGGCGCGGTGTCGGCACTCAGCATCACCCGCGCGTACGGCGTCGTGTTCCTGGGCAACCCCCGCGACCCCGCTGTCGCGACCCCTCGGGAAGCCAATCGCTGGATGCTGGCGCCGACGCTGCTGCATGCACTCGGCGTGATCGCGCTGGGGCTGCTGCCGGCGCTGGGACTGGGGCTGGTCGAAGGCAGCGTGCGGCTGCCGCTGGCGCTGGTTTCCGGCAACCACACCGCTGCATTGGCCCCCTTGCACGGACTGGCCGGATCGCTGTCGCTGATCTCGGCGCTGGCGCTGGGCCTGACTGCGAGCATCGCGCTGTTCTGGTGGCTACGCGAACGCGCCGGCGGACCAGCGCGGAGCACGCACGTCACCTGGGGCTGCGGACACACGCAGCCGAATGCGCGCATGCAGTACACCGGATCGAGCTTCTCCTGGGACTTCAGCCGGCGCTTCCGCGGCATCCTGGTACTGCTGCGCCGGCAGAAGGCGCCCGATGGCTACTTCCCCACGGACAGCTATCTGGTCGGAAACTGCGTCGACGCCGTCGAACGACGGTTGTTCTCGGTGATCAAGCACGGTGACGAGTCAGCCACCGATCTCTCGCGCCTGCTGCGCGAGGACAGCCCGCGCTTCGCCTTCGCCGCCGGCTTGATCGCGGTCGTCATCATCGCCCTGCTCGTGGCCGTGTCCGGAGAAGCGCTGGGATGAGCCCGCGACAGACGCTGCTGCTGCTTCTGCTGCACGTGCTCGGGACGCTGTGCCTGCCGATCCTGCTGGTTGGCGTGGTCAATCGCACCAAGTCCTGGTGGGGCGGGCGCAAGGGCCCTTCGCTCACGCAGTCGTTTCGCGACCTGGCACGGCTGTTGCGCAAAGGCAGCGTGGTCAGCGCCACTGCCACACCGCTTTTCCGGGCCGGTGCGTGGGTGGTGTTGGCGTCGGCGCTGCTGGCCGCGCAAATCGCCCCGTGGATCGGTCCACTGGCACCGCTGCAGTTCCGCCACGACTTCATCCTGTTTGCGTACACCCTCGGGTTGGCGCGCATCTTCCTGATGCTCTCGGCAATGGATGTCGGCAGCGCCTTCGAGGGCATGGGCGCGGCCCGCGAAGCGGCGTTCACCGCCTTCATCGAACCGGCGTTGTTCCTGCTCGTCGGCAGTGCCGCCATCGGCAGCGGCGATGCGAGCCTCGCCGGATCGATCGGCCACTGGCATGCGGCGAGCAGCTTCCCTTGGCTGGCGGTGCCCGCGGTGCTGGTACTGCTGGTACTGCTGCAGGCGGAAGCAGCTCGCGTGCCGGTGGACGACCCCGCGACCCATCTTGAGCTGACCATGATCCACGAGGTCATGGTGCTCGACCACAGCGGCCCCGAACTGGCTGCGATGCAATACGCGGCGGCGATCAAGCTGACGATCTACGCCGGGTTGATCGCGGCGTTGCTGAATCCCTTCGACGCGCAGCAGGCGCCGATGTCGGCAACCGCAGCAGCGATCGCACTGATGATCGCGGTCGCGATCGCGGTCGGCTGCGTGGAGTCGCTGGTGGCGCGCCTGCGCATGCGCACGGTGCCGGCCTACCTGCTGTCCGCTACCGTGCTGGCGGCGCTGATGCTTGCGGTCTCCAGCTGGCTCACGGAGGCGCGATGAAGACGGCCGCGATCCTGTTCCTGGCCGCGGCCGTGCTCCCGGTCTTCTTCTCCAAGAACCGCTCCGCTCCGTTCTGGCTGGCATTCCAGGCACTGGCGCTGGCGTGGGCGGGTTTGGCCAGCCATGGCGACTGGAACGGCCACACGCTGCCGAGACTGATCGAAGTCCTCGGCGTGCGCGGGCTGATCGCACCGATCCTGCTGCACCGGGCCATACGCGGTCGTGCCGAGCCCAATCTCGACCTGATGCCATCGAACCTGTTCGTGTGGGCGATCGCGATCACGCTGATCGTGCTGGCATTCCAGTTCGGCGCGCCAGCGATGGACGAGCGCAACGCCATCACCCTGGGCGCCATCGGGGCCACCGTGGTGGTGTCGCTGCTGCTGCTCGCGAGCAACGAGTCACCGCCGGCACAACTGGTCGCGGTGCTGTTCATGGAAAACGCGCTGGCGCTGTTCGAGTCGCTGCTTCCAGAACCGTGGCCGCTGCCCGTACACGCGGCGCTCGGCATCATCTATGTGGCCACCGTCGCAGTCGGCAGCTGGCTGATCGGCGAACCGGACCATGCCGGCACAACGGATGCCATGGCGACTGCGGGCGACGCCGCGCGGGAGCCACGCCAATGAGCGTTGGCGTCGGCCCCTTCGAGCTCACCGAAGCCGCGCGCACGCGTGGCCTATGGGCGGCTCCGGCGCTGGTCGCGGCGGCGCTGGTTGCGGTCGTGGTCGTGATCGCCGCCTTCCTGTACACGCCGCTGTCGGCGATGCCGGTCTACTTCGGCGACCGCTACTTCGTGCTCGACGCGACGTCGATGCTGTTCCTGCTGGTGATCAACACCGTCTTTCTCGGCATCAGCGTCTACCTGTCCTCGCGCATCCACTCTTCGCAGGCGCTTGCCCGCAGCATTCGCTCGCGTACCGCGCTGACGCTCGCCTTCATGGTCGCGATGAACCTTGGCGTGATGGCGAACAACCTGCTGCTGCTGTGGGCGTTCATCGAACTGACCACGGTCTGCGCGGCACCGCTGGTCGCTCAGGGCTCGGCGCTGGCGCCGCGTCGCGTCGCCTGGCACTACCTGCTGTACTCGAGCATGTCGCTGGCGCTGACCTTCCTCGGCATCATGTGCCTGGAGCGCGCAGCACAAGTGCAGGGCCTGGGCATCGACTTCGCCTTCGACCAGATGGCTGCGTCGCTGCCGTCGTCGGGCGACGGCTGGCAACGGCTCGGACTGGCGCTGATGCTGTTCGGCCTCGGCAGCAAGCTCGGGCTGGCGCCGCTGTACAGCTGGCTGCCTGAGACCTACGAGACCGCGCCCACCAGTACCAGCGCGCTGCTGGCGGCGGTGCAATTCAACATCAGCGTGGTCGCCGTGCTGCGAGTGCTGCAGGTGTTCCGCGCCACGGACCACGGGTTCGTGCTGCATGAACTGCTGATCATGGGCTGCCTGTCGCTGCTGGTCGCGGCGATCCAGGTGATGGCCGCGCGCAACTACAAGCGGCTGATCGCCTACGCCTGCGTCAGCTCCTCGGGCGTCATCGCCATCGGCCTGTCGGTGGGCGCGGCGGCGGCCTATGGCGTGCTGCTGTATGTCGTCAGCGCGGCCTACGTGAAGGCGCTGCTGTTTCTCACCTCCGGGCGCCTGCGCGCCGTCTACGGCAGCAACAGCAGCGAGTCCCTCGCCGGCGTGATCCGCGTGCTGCCGTTCTCGGGCGCGCTGTTCGCGATCGGCATCTTCGCCCTCCTCGGCTTCCCGCCATTCGGCAGCTTCATGGCGGAAATGCTGGTGCTTTCCGGTGTGGTGCAGGCTGGCAACCTGATCGCGTTCACGCTGATGTGCGCGCTGCTGACGATCATCTTCGTCGCCACCGGGCGGCTGATCTTCCCGATGCTGTGGGACGAACCGCGCGAAACGCGCGTGCCGGTGAGCGAGACCTGGAGATCGGCGCTGCCCAAGCTCGGCTTCGTCACCGCGCTGGTGCTGCTCGGGGTGTACACGCCGGCGCCGATCAGCGATCTGCTGCAGGCGGTGGCGCAGTCGATCGGAGGCAGCCGGTGATCGTGGCCGATGCCTGCGGCCTGGTGCCGACCCGCGACCTCGTCGCGCAACCGCTCGAACGCATGATCGCGGACTGTGCCAACGCGATGGCCGGCGGCGATCGTCTGTGCAGCCTGTTCGGCCGCGCATGCGCCGGAGACCTGCTGGTCACGGCAATCCTGCAGCAGTCGCGGCACGGCTTTGCGGTACTGCGCGGGCGCGCGCCGGCTGGCTCCCGCTATCCGTCGCTGACCCCGCAATTCCCGGCCGCGCACCTGGTCGAGCGCGAACTATTCGAACAATCCGGGCTGACACCGGACGGCCATCCGTGGTTGAAGCCATTGCGCTTCGATGGCGCGCAGCAGGGCCGGATGCATACCTATCCGTTCTTCTCGGTGCGCGGCCACGACGTGCACGAAGTCGGCGTTGGCCCGATCCACGCCGGCGTCATCGAGCCGGGCCACTTCCGTTTCATGTGCCATGGCGAGCGCGTGCTGCACCTGGAGATCCAGTTGGGCTACCAGCACCGCGGCGTCGAGACGCTGCTGCTGCAGCGCCCGGTGCGGTCGCTGACGCCGTTGGTCGAATGCATCGCCGGCGACTCCAGCATCGCCTACGCGTGGGGCCATTGCACCGCGATCGAGGCGCTGTCCGGGGCCACGCTGGCGCCGGAAGCGGAGCGCGTGCGCGGCGTCGCGCTGGAGCTGGAACGCATCGCGATGCATCTGGCCACGCTCGCCGGCCTCGCAACCGACATCGCCTTCCTGCAGGGAGGCAGCAGCTACGGCCGGCTGCGTACGGCGATCATCAATGCCAGCATGCGCAGCTGCGGCAGCCGCTTCGGCCGCGGCTGGTTGCGTCCGGGCGGCGTTCGCTGCGGCGTCGACGATCTGCGCCGGCAGGACCTCCTGGACACCTTGGCGGCATTCGCGCACGACATCGCGGAGGTGAACGCGCTGATGCTCGGCGCGCGCAGCGTGCGTTCGCGCTTCCGTGGCACCGGCAAGCTCTCCGCCAAGGCGGCGCGCGAACTCGGACTGGTCGGCCTCGCGGCCCGCGCCAGCGGTGTCGCGATCGATGCCCGCGCCGACCTGGCGCCGATGCCGTACGCCGAACGTCCGCTCGCGGTGCTGGTCGAAGAAGACGGCGATTGCCTGGCGCGGGCCCGGTTGCGCATGCGGGAGATCGACGAATCCGTGCGCTGGCTGCAGCAACTGCTCGCTGCGCCAGCCGGCGTCCTGGCCGATCGTGCGTCGCTCGCGCCGATCGGTCCGCTGCGCGGCGACGCGATCGCCATCGCCATGCACGAGGGCTGCCGTGGCCAGGTGCTGCACGCGCTGGAGACCGCTTCCGACGGGACGCTGCTGCGCTACAAGGTTGCCGACCCGTCCGCCAGCAACTGGCTCGGGCTGGCGCTTGCGATGCGCGACAACGACATCTCCGACTTCCCGATCTGCAACAAGAGCTTCGATCTCTCCTATTGCGGCAACGACCTCTAGGAACCCACATGCTGAAGGCGATCCAGGTCCGCGTTTCGCAAGGCACCCAGTACATCCCCGATCCGCGGCGTGCCGACCCGCGCGGCTTCCGCGGCGCTCCGCTGATCGCCGCCGGCGAGTGCGCCACCGACTGCCACGCCTGCGTCGATGCGTGCGCGACGCAAGCCATCGAACTCGATCCGCTGCGCATCGATCTCGGCCGCTGCATGCTCTGCGGCGACTGCGCAGCGGTGTGCCCGTCTCAGAGGATCACCTTCGACTCCCGCTACCGCATCGCCGCGACCGATCGCGCGCAACTGGTGCTGAGCGCCTCCCACCCGGAACCGGACCCGATCACGGTGTCGGCCGCGTTGCGTGCGCGCTTCGGTCGCTCGCTCAAGCTGCGTTCGGTTTCGGCGGGTGGCTGCAACGGCTGCGAACTCGAGGTCAACGCCCTGGCCAACGTCAACTTCGACATCGGACGCTACGGCATCGACTTCGTGGCCTCGCCGCGGCACGCTGACGGCCTGGTCGTGAGCGGCCCACTGACCCGCAACATGGCGCAGGCGGTGGAACTGTGCTGGGCGGGCATGCCGGAACCGAAGTTCGTGGTTGCCGTCGGTGCCTGCGCCATCTCCGGGAGCCCGTTCGATGGCGCCGACACCCTTGACCGCAGCTTCCTCGATCGCATCGCGCCGACCTTGTACGTGCCGGGCTGCCCCGCCCATCCACTGACCATGGTCTGCGGCCTCCTCGACCTGCTCGGCATCCGCACCTGAGCCGGGGAGCGCAGGCTAGACTGTGGCGAAATGCGGGAGCGTGCGATGGATCAGGCGACGATCGAATCGTGGGTGCGCGAATGGCCCGGGGTCAGCCACGAGATCAAGTGGCACGACGACCTGGTGTTCATGGTCGCCGGCAAGATGTTCTGCGTCTACTGCTTCCAGGGCAAGTACCGCGGCCAGGTGTCGTTCAAGGTCGAGGACGATCGCTTCCTCGAAATCACCGACCGCCCGCACATCGTGCCGGCGCCGTACATGGCGCGCGCACACTGGGTTTCGGTGCTGACCTCGGCGGCGATGCCGGCCGAGGAACTGAAGACGCTGGTGCGCCATTCCTACGAACTGGTGCGCAACAAGCTGACCAAGAAGCAGCAGCGCGAACTCGGCTCAGGCGCCGCGCCGCAGTGAGCGGCGCACGCGCACCATGCCCGGTTCATCGGGCAGATGGCTGCGGCTGAAGCCGAGCCGGTCGCACAGCGCGAGCATCGCTGCGTTGTCTTCGAGCACGTCGCCGCGGATCTCGTCCAGGCGCCGCCGCCGTGCGTAGTCGATCAGGCGCCTGACCAGAAAGCTGCCAACGCCCTGCCCCGAGATTTCGCGGCCGACGATCAGCGCGAAATCGGCGGCACGGCTCTCGCGATCAATGCCAAGTCGTGCGACCGCGCCGATCAGCGCGCTGCCGGCGGGCAGCGGTTCGCTGACCACGAGCGCGAATCCGGTCGCCGGGTCGAGCTCGCACAACTGCTGCGCGAACGCCGGCGTCAGCTCGGTGATCGGATGCAGGAAGCGCAGCCGCACCTCCTCCGGCGACAGCCGCGCGAAGCTCTGGCGCAGCGGTTCCGCATCGACCGGCTCGATCGGGCGCAACAGCACCTCGCGCCCGTCCGGCAACCACAGCCGCTCGCGCCAGACGCCGATGCGCTGGCGTCGGATCGGCGCGCGCCGGGCGCGGGGTTTCGGTTGCGCATTCATGGCCGCGGCATTATGCGCCCGCACCCGGCGAGCAGGTGCTCGACCGGAGCCGCGCTCGGGCATAATCGCGGCCCGCTTCAATCCACAGGACTTCGGCATGGCAGGCAAAGGCGATTCGACCAAGGCGATCCTGTACGCGCTCGGAGCCAACTTCGCGATCTTCCTGACCAAGCTGTTCGCGGCGGTGATGACCAAATCCGGCGCGATGATGGCCGAAGCCGTGCACTCGCTCGCCGACTGCGGCAACCAGGGGCTGCTGCTGTGGGGACTGAAGCGCTCGAAGAGCCCGCCGACGCCGGACTTCCCGCTCGGCTTCGGCAAGGCGATCTACTTCTGGTCGTTCCTGGTGGCGCTGATGCTGTTCTCGGTCGGCGGCATGTTCTCGATCTACGAAGGCCTGCACAAGCTGCAGCACCCGGAACCGCTGCAGATGCCCTGGCTCGCGGTCGGCGTGCTCGGCTTCGGCATCATCGCCGAGAGTTTCTCGATGTGGGGCTGCCTCAAGGAAGTGAACAAGTCGCGCGGCCAGCAGAACCTGTGGCAGTGGTTCCGCGACTCGCGCCAGAGCGAGCTGATCGTGATCTTCGGCGAAGACCTGGCGGCCCTGCTCGGTCTCGCCTTCGCGCTGGTTGCGGTGCTGGTCACCATGGCCACCGGCAATCCGATCTACGACGCCTACGGCACGCTCGGCATCGGCGTGCTGCTGATCGTGGTCGCGGTGTTCATCTCGGTCGAGGTCAAGGCCCTGCTGATCGGCCAGAGCGCCGACCCGGCGCTGAACCGCGAACTGCGCGCGCTGATCGAACGCCAGCCGGAAGTGGCGCGCGTGTTCAACCTGATCACGCTGCAACTCGGCAACGACGTCATGCTCGCCGCCAAGATCGAACTCGCCGCCAACGGCAGCATGGAAGAAGCCTGCGAAGCCATCAACCGCGTCGAAGTCGCCATCCGCCAGGCCCACCCCGAAATCCGCTTCAGCTTCGTCGAACCGGATACGCGGGATTGAGCCCACTCACCGCGCCAACATCGAGCCGCGGCAATGCTTGCTGCCGCAGTGGCAGCGCCAGCGTTCGCGTTCGGCGGGGGTGAGCGCGCGGCTCAGGTCGAGGGCGTAGTCGAAGCTGAGTTCTTCGCCCTCGCGGATGCGGCGGCGGGTTTCGAGGTAGACGCGGTCGCGGCGTTCGTCGCCGTCGATGTCGACCCAGATCACGGCGTCGCAGTTCGGGTTGCAGCTGTGGTTGACGAAGCGTGCGCTGCTGCCGCCGACGTTGCCGTCGATCAGCCAGTGGGTGTTGACCGCGAACAGGTAGGTTTCACCGAGGCCGCTGTTGTCGCCGTAGCGACGGTGCGCTTCGCGGCTGTCGATGCGTTCGCCGCGGTATTCGAGCAGGCGCGTGGCGGCGGGCAGGTCGGCATTCGCGAACACGCCGCGGCCGTGGATGCTCGATCGCCGCACGACCGTGCGGGGCGTGCTCATCTGGCGCGGCTCACAGCGCGACGCCGACGCCGAACGACCATTGCGGCTGTTCGTACTGGAAGCCGGATTTCCACAGCGCCCAGCGCGCCTGTCCCAGCACCGGATAGTGATAGGGCGAGTTCCCGATGCTGCCTTCGCCGCGACCGACAACGCGACCGCGCACGGTCAGGTAGCGGCCTTCGGGGGCATCGCCGCGCGCAAGCCGCTGCGGCACCCGGATGACGAAACGCCCCTGGCTCGGGGCCCGCGTCAACGGCCGCTGGCGGCGATCGAGCGGATGCGCCAGCACTTCGATTTCGCTGCCTTCCTCGCCGACGCGCAGGGCCACGATCATGCCGCCCCAAATCACCTCGATATCGCCCAGGTCCTGATCTGCGGCAACGTACGGCGCCAGGTCGAGGCGTGCGCCTTCGACCAGGAACGGTGCCGGCGTCGCGCACGCGGCGAGCAGTGCGGCCAGCGCCGCCAGCGTCAGTCCTCGACCAGCCATTCGAGCCGGTGTTGCGCGTAGCGACTCTGCGCCAGCGCGCCGGCCAGCACCGGCAGCAGTTCGGCGAGGGTGCGATCGAGCCGGTAGGGGGCGTTGATGATGGCCATGCCGCAGCCGTTCAGGCGCAGCGCCGAGTTGTCCGGATGCACGCAGATCTCGGCGACCAGCACCTTGCGCATCCCGGATTCCTTGAGCCAGCGATGGAACGGCAGCAGCGACTGGCGCAGCTTGATCGGATACCACACCGCATAGACGCCGGTCGGCCAGCGCTTGTGCGCGGCGACCAGCGCCTCCTCGATGAAGCGGAACTCCTGTTCCTGCGCCTCGAACGGCGGGTCGATCAGCACCAGGCCGCGCTTTTCCTTCGGCGGCAACAGCGCCGCCATCGCCTGGTAGCCGTCGCGCTGGTGCACCGCGACGCGGGTGTCACGGGAAAACAAGCGGCGCAGGGCTGCGGTTTCCTCGTCCTGGATTTCGCACAGCACCAGGCGGTCGTGGTCGCGCAGCAACTGCGCCGCGATCAGCGGCGAGCCCGGATAGGTCTGCACGCCGTTGTGCACGCGCACCAGGTTGAGATAGGCATGCAGCAGCGTCGGCAGGCGCTCGGCGTGCATCAGGCGCAGCACGCCGTCGCGGAATTCGCCGGTCTTCAGCGCCTCCTCCGACGCCAGCGAGTACTCGCCGGCGCCGGCGTGCGTGTCGAGCACCGCCATCGGCGTGTGCTTGGCCTTCAGCGCCTCGATCAACGCAATCAGCACGACGTGCTTGAGCACATCGGCGAAATTGCCTGCGTGGTAGCTGTGGCGATAGTTCATCGGCCCCGTTCCTTGGACACGGCGAACGCGAGTATCGGCACGCGCGCGGCAACTCCGCAAGGGCCGCGAATGCCTCAGCCGACGAGCGCGAAGCTGGCCCGGGCGAGCGTGACGGCGATCACGCTTGCGGCCAGCACGTCGCTCGGGTAGTGCAGCCCGAGCGCCACCCGCGACAGCCCGACCAGGATCGCGAACGGCCACAGCAGCAGACCCAGGGCCGGGAAGTAGTGCACCGCGACCAGGGTGAAGCTGGCCGCGTGCAGGGTGTGGCCGGACGGGAACGAGAACTCGTCGAGCGGCGCCAGGTGGGCGGTGATCGAGCCGTGGCGCACGAACGGACGCGGACGTCGGGTACAGCGCTTCAGGCCGTGATAGAGCCCGAGCGCGACCAGCCCGAGCGCCGCCAGATGCAGGCACGCCTGCGCACCGGCGCGACCGCCGAACAGGGCGAGCGCGAGCATCAGCGCGTACCAGGCGACGCCGTCGCCGAGCCGGCTGACCACGACCAGCAAACGCCGCAGCCGCGGCCGCGTGCCGAGTTGGTTCATGCGCAGGCACAGCCGCAGCTCGGGTGCACCGAGCGACAGGTCGAGCAGCGAGGCCGCGCGCATCAGGCGGCCCTGCGTGCCGGCGCGGCGGCGTCGCCGAGCAGGCGCACCAGCGCCTCGGCCACGGCGCGCTGGCCGAGTCCCTGCACGGTGTCGAGCGCGGCCAGCGCGCAGCGCCGGCGCAAGCCCGCATCCACCGCCAGCTCGACCGCGGCATGCACGAACGCGTCGGCATTGCCGAACGCGACCGCGGCGCCGGAGCGGCCGTGCTGCAGGTGTTCGCGTGCGGCGCCGTAGTCGAACGCGACCGTGGCCACGCCGCTCGCCATCGCCTCCAGCGTGACGTTGCCGAAGGTCTCGCTCAGGCTCGGAAACAGGAACAGGTCGCCGCTGGCGAAATGCGTGGCCAGATCATCGCCGCGTCGCATCCCGGCGAAGTGGAACTGCGGATGCGCGGCGCGCAACGCGGGCAGCGCCGGGCCGTCGCCGACGACGATGCAGCGCGCATCCGGACGCACCGCCTGGATCGCATGGAGAGCGCGCGCGAGCAGGCCCAGGTTCTTCTCGGCGGCGATGCGGCCGACGTGGATCACCGCCAGCTGGCCCGCGGCCAACCCCCATTCGCGGCGCAGGGACTCGCTGCGCCGCGCCGGCGAAAACAGGCCGGTGTCGACGCCGCGGGCAAGATGGTGGACGTGGCGGAACCCCTTGTCGAGCAGAAACTGCTGCAGCTCGCGCGTCGGCACCAGCGTGGCGCCGGCGCGGTTGTGGAAACGGCGCAGCCAGGCGAATACCAGCGGCGTCAGGAAGCCGGCACCATAGTGCGCGACGAAATCGTCGAAGCGGGTATGGAAGCCGGTCGCGGCGGGAATGCCGAGGGCACTGGCGGCCGCGACCGCGGACCAGCCAAGCGGCCCCTCGGTCGCGACGTAGACGGCTTCGGGCGCGTGATCGCTCCAGAAGCGGCGCAGCTCGGCGCCGCTCGGCAGGCCGAACCGCAGCCCGGGATAGCGCGGCAGGTTGGCGCCGCGTACCAGCTGCTCGCGCACGCCGCGCGGCAGCAGCGGCGCGTCGGCGGCGAGCTGGCGCGGCCGCGTCAGCAGCACCTCGTGGCCGAGCGCGGCGAACTGTTCGACGAAGTTCTGCACGGTCAGCGCGACGCCGTTGATCTCGGGCGGATAGGTCTCGGTGACGACGGCGATGCGCATGCGATTCCCCGGTTTCGACGCCATCCTGGACGCGGCGCGAGACGGGCCGATGAAGCCGCGATGACGATGCGATGACTCGCTACCATCGACCCATGGCGTGCCCGACCCGCATCCACATCCTGCTGCTGTCGCTGCTGCTCGCCGATGCCGCTGCAGCGATGCAGGTGCAGCACTATCAGGTCGATGCCGGGCTGCCGCAGAACTCGGCAACCGCGCTCGCGCTCGACCGGTTCGGCCTGCTCTGGGTCGGCACCGAGGACGGGCTCGCGCGCTTCGACGGCGAGCGCTTCGTCGCGTTCCCGGAAGCCGCCGCGCGCGGCGCCCTGCCCGGCAACTATGTGGTTGCGCTGGCCGCCGACCACGACGCGGTCTGGGTCGCCGCCGAAAGCGGCGGCCTGGCACGCTTCGACCTGCTCGACGAGCGCTTCGACCCGGTGCCGGTGCGCAATCCGCTGGACCAGCGCCAGCTCAACCCGTGGGCGTTGCTGCCGCACGGCGACACGCTGTTCGTCGGCACCCGCGACCAGGGCCTGCTGCAGCTCGACCGGCGCACGCCGACGCGGGTGCTCGGGCACTGGCACCGCGCTGCCGATGCGCGACACCGGCTCGACCTGGCTTGGGTGCGCGTGATCGAGCCGACGCGGACCGGCGACGCGCTGTGGCTCGGCGGCATCGGCGGATTGCGGCGACTGCAGCTCGGCTCCGGACAGGTGCAGCACGAACCGCTGCCCGGCATCGACCTGCCCGCCGACACGCTGGACGTGGGCGGACTGGTCGAAGACCCGGACGGCAGCCTGTGGCTGGCGACGCGTTCGCATGGGCTGTTCCGGCGCGACAGTGCGGCCGGCGCGTTCCGCGCCATCCGTCAGCGCGATGCGGACGCCGCGCCGACGAGCATGGCCGACATCGCGCGCACGCATGATGGCCGCGTACTGGTCGCGAGCGACCACGGGCTGCTGCAGTACTTCCCGTCCTGCGACTGCCTCGATCCTCCGGCCGCGGGCGGTGCCCAGCGTCGCTTGCTCGGCGATGCGTTCTACCTGAGCGTGCTCGCGGACGGCGACTTCGTCTGGGCCGGCACCTGGAACCGCGGCCTGCTGCGGCTCGACGCCCGCGCCGCGTCCTTCGACCTGCTCGCGGCGCACGAGATCGGCAGCGAACTGCGCCCGGCCCAGCCGCGCAGCCTGCACGTGGACCGGACCGGGCAACTGTGGATCGGCACCTTCGGCCAGGGCGCGCGCCACGCGCCGATCCTCGATGCGCCGCTCTCCGACTGGGACTGGCAAAGCGTGTCGCCGCCCGGCGATGCGCGCAGCCGCCAGGTGTGGGCGTTCGCCGAGACCCCGGCCGGCGAAACCCTGATCGGCACCGACGCCGGCATCCTGCGCTGGAACCAGGGCATCGTCGGGCGCATCGACCTCGAACCGCAGCAGCCCGACCTGCTGCGCACGCTGCTGGTCGATACCGCCGGCGACACCTGGGTCGGCGCGGTCGGCGGTGTCTACCGCCTGCAGGGCGAGGCGCTGCGCAGGTACGGTCCCGCCGAAGGCCTCGACGACCTGCGTGTCTACGCGCTCGGCGAGTGGCCGCGCGGACGCCTCCTCGCCGGCACCTGGTCCGGCCTGTTCCGGCTCGCCGCCGACGGCGCGCGCTTCGAGCGCTGGAACCTGCGCCGCGACGGCGCCGACTACCCGACGCGACTGGTCTGGGACCTGCACGTCGACGACGACGGCACGCTCTGGGTTGGCACCAGTGCCGGACTGCTGCGCCTGGCAGCGAACGGCGGCGACGAGATCGAGCGCATCGCCGTCGCCGAAGGCCTGCCCAACCCGGTCGTCTACGCGATCGAACCCGAGGGCCGCGAAGCGCTGTGGCTCAGCACCAACCGCGGGCTCGCGCGCCTCGAACTCGGCAGCCGCCAGGTCACCGCCTACGACGCCCGCGACGGCCTGCAGGGCGACGAGTTCGGCTTTGCCCAGGCCACGCACGACGCCCGCGGGCGGCTCTACTTCGGCGGCCTCGGCGGCATCAGCCGGTTCGACCCGGGCGGCTTGCGCGGAGACCCGCGCCGGCCGCGCGCGCTGCTGGTCGGGCTCAGCATCGGCAATCGTCCGCTCGCGGTCGGCGAGTCACGCCACGGCCGCGTGCTGCTGCATGCCAGCCTGTTCGACACCCGGCGCGTCGAGCTCGACTGGCGCGACGCCGACCTCGGCTTCGCGTTCTCGGCGCTGTCCGCAGACCCGCCGGAACGACTCCGCTTCCAGTACCGGCTCGACGGCAAGGACCGCGAGTGGATCGACGCGGGAGAGCGCCGCTACGTCGGCTACACCAACCTCGCGCCGGGGCCGTACCGCTTCCGGTTGCGCGCCGCCAGCCGCTTCGGCGGATTCGGCGACGAGCGCCTGCTGGAGCTCGCGATCGCACCGCCGCTGTGGGCAACCTGGCCGTTTCGCATCGGCGCGGCGGCGCTGCTCCTGCTGCTGGCGATGGCGGCGCTGCGCTGGCGCTTCGCGGCACTGAATCGCAGCCGCGCCGAACTCGCGGCCGAAGTGGCGCGCCAGACCGAACGCATCCGCGAGCAGAACGACCAGCTTGAGGCGGCCAACCAGGCGCTGTACGAGCGTTCGATCCGCGACCCGCTGACCGGCGCGTTCAACCGCCGCCACCTCGCCGAACTGGCGGAGCAGGCCTGGCGCGGCTACGACGCCCGCGGCGAGCCGTTCGCGCTGGTGCTGTTCGACCTCGACCACTTCAAGCAGGTCAACGACCGCCACGGCCATGCCGCCGGCGACGCCGTGCTGTGCGCGGTGGTGCAGGCGCTGAAGCCGGTACTGCGCGCGACCGAAGCGCTCGGCCGCTTCGGCGGCGAGGAATTCCTGGTGCTGCTGCCGCAACACGATGCCGCCGCCGCGGTGCAGCGCGCCGAGGCGCTGCGCCGGCTGTTGCACGACCTGCGCGTGGCGAGCGGCGCCGACGAACTGCACATCAGCGCGAGTTTCGGCGTCGCCGCGGCGAACCGCGGGCGCGAGCCTTCGCTGGACGCGCTGCTTGCCAGCGCCGACGCGGCGTTGTATCGAGCCAAGGCCGCCGGCCGCGATCGGGTCGAAGCGGCACTGCCGACCGATGCGCCGGCCCACGACCCCGGAGCTGCCACCCGATGAGAACGCCGCATCTGCCCGCTGTCCTGTTCTGCGCGTGGCTCGCCGGCTGCGCGGCGGTGCCCGACGAACGCGAGGCCACCGCGCCGATCGACGGCCGCCGCCTGCCGGCACCCGACGTCGAACTCGCGATCGCCGGCCTCGGTCCCTGCACCGATGCCGCGGACCGCACCCTGCACCTCGATTCGCGACAGCCGGTGAACGTGCTCGTGCATGGCTGCTTCAGTTCCGCCGGGCGCTTCCGTGCGCTGGCGCAGGTCTATGCGTTCCAGGGCCAGCAGGCGGTCTGCTTCAGCTACGACGACCGCGACCGCCTGAGCAAGAGCGCAGCGCAACTCACCGCTGCACTCGCGCAATTGCGCCAACACACGCAAAGCCGCGACCTCACCGTGATCGGCCACAGCCAGGGCGGACTGGTCGCGCGCCGGGCACTGGCCGGGGCCGCGGCCGACGCCATCGACGCCGACCTGCGCCTGGTCACGATCTCCGCGCCCTACGCCGGCATCGGGGCCGCCGACCACTGCGGCTCCAGAGTGCTGCGCGTGGCCAGCCTCGGGCTGGTCGCGCCGATCTGCCACCTGGTCACCGGCGCCAAGTGGAGCGAGATCCACTTCGCCTCGCGCTTCATCCGCGAGCCCGCCGCGCTGAGCCCGCGCGTGCGCGAATTCCTCAAGCTCGAAACCGACGAGCGCGACAGCTGTCGCCGCCACGACGAACACGGCGACTGCCGCGAGGACGACTACGTGTTCAGCCTCGCCGAACAGCGCCAGCCGGCGATCGACGGGCGCGCGCCGATCATGGTGCAGGAGGTGCGGGCCGGGCACGTCGAGATCGTCGGCAACGCCCGCACCGTGCCGGACAAGCTGATCGCGATCCTGCAGCAGCGCGGTTTCCTCGCTGCGACCGAACCCGAGCGCCGCGTCGCGTTCGAGGCGCTGCTGCAGCGCCTGTACCTCGGCGAAGGCTGAGCGCGCGAAATCCGCAAGCCCTGAGGCATCCGCCCTGCGTTTCGCGCATGACGGGTTGAGGAACTCACGAGGGGAACACCATGCGCCGAAACCTTCTTGCCGTCGCGCTGCTGCTCGGCGTCGCAGCCAACACCCGCGCCGGTGGCGGAACCGAAGTCATGACGCCAGGCTGGGACGGCTTTCCTGCGCTCGGCTCGGGGTCGGTCACCTGGAGCATCGCGCCGGGCAGCCGCACCTTCAGCGCCAGCTATGCGTTGAGCGGTGCAGCAGCCAATCGGGACCACGTGGTTGGCCTGCACCACTTCGACGTCACCGCGATCACCGTGTTCGGCGGCGGCAGCACCAGCACCGGGGTGGGCTTCTCGACGATCACGCGCGAAGGCAATACCTCGGCCGTCGCCGACACCACCTTTGGCATCCTCGATGTCGATGGCAGCGGCAATGCCGCCACCGGCTACACCTTCAATGGCGTCCATCCGGGCGTCTACGCCACCCAGTTCCACGTCCGCGAAGGCGGCGCGCCAGGCTGTCCGCTGACCGACTGCAACGCGATCTACCGCAGCGGCGGCGTGTTCGCCGGAGAACTGGCGCGCTTCGCGGTGCCGGGTGCAATCGCGTTCTGGAGCGGGGATGGCGACCGCGAGGACGAGATCGGGAGCAACGCGATCGCGATGGTCGGAGCGGTCGGCTACCGTGCCGGGCACTTTCGCCAGGGCTTCGATCTCGACGGCACCGGCCATCTCGAGATCGCGAACCCGGCCGCCGATGGCCTCGCGCCGGCAAGTGGCTTCACGGTTTCGATGTGGGTCTACCAGGACACGTTCTCGAATACCGCATCGGTGTTCAACCTGCGCAATCTCTCCAATGCCAGCGGGTTCACGCTGGAACCGGCCTACAATGCCCCCGGCAGCTTCCTGTTCGCGGTCAACACCGATGGCACGCCGAGCGGCTTCTCGCTGCTGACGCCGTCGGGATTTCCGTTCGATCGCTGGTTCTGGATCGCCGCAACGTTCGACGCCGCCACGCACACCATGCGCGTCTATCGCGACGGCGAGCTCGTCGCCGAACGCAACGACGTGCCGGGCAGCGTCATGTCGCTCACCGGCAGCGAGTCACTGGCGATCGGCCACAACCTCGTCTACGGCGCCAATTTCGACGGCGGCATCGACGAGGTGCTGTTCTTCGACTACGCACTGCCCGCGACCGACCTGATCGCGCTCTACACCGACCACGTGTTCCGCGACGGCCTCGAATGACGGCCGGACGCACGCTGCGCGCAGCGGCGGTTGAACTGCATCGTCGGCCTGCGTAACGTGCACCCCGGGGCCGGCACCCGGTAGTCGTGGACGCGGGCGATGGGCGAGGGCGACAGCGTCACCGGTTTGCTGAAGCGCTGGCGCGCGGGCGACGCCAAGGCGCTGGACCGCATGTTGCCGCTGGTCTACGCCGAGTTGCACGCGCTCGCCGACGCGCTGCTGCGGCGCGAAAGCGGCCCGGTCACGCTGCAGGCGACTGCCCTGGTGCACGAGGCCTACCTGAAGCTGGTCGATGCCAGCCAGGTCGACTGGCATGACCGCTCGCATTTCCTGGCGACGGCGGCTCGCTCCATGCGCCAGATCCTGGTCGACCATGCGCGGGCACGCCAGGCCGAAAAGCGTGCGGGCGGCGAACGGCTGACGCTCGGCGGGCTGGAGCTGCCCGATCCGCGCGACAGCCTCGACCTGCTTGCACTCGACCAGGCGCTGACCCAGCTGGAGGCGCTGGACGCACGCAAGGCGCGGGTGATCGAACTGCGCATCTTCGCCGGCCTCGAGTTTGCCGAGATCGGCGAGCTGCTCGGTGTGTCGCGGGCAACGCTGGACCGCGACTACCGCACCGCGCGCGCGTGGCTGTACCACGCGCTGGCCATGCCGGACGGGACCCCGCGATGAGTGCACAGGCGCGCACCCTGGCCCTGCTCGACGCCGCGCTGGCGCTGGCCTCGGACGAGCGCGCCGCCTTCCTCGAGCGCGAATGCGGCGACGACCCGGAACTGCGCCGCACGCTGGATGCGATGCTCGCGGCCGACGCACGCAGCACCGGGTTCCTGGACTTCGAGCCCGCGCCGGCCGCGGCCGCCACGCTGCCGCGCGAAGTGGGTCCGTACCGGCTGCTGCGCGAACTGGGTCAAGGCGGCATGGGCCGGGTGTACCTGGCCGAGCGCGCCGACGCGCTGTACCGCAAGCAGGTGGCGATCAAGTTCCTGCGGCACGACTTCGGCGACCTGCGCGAGCGCTTCGCCAACGAACGGCGCATCCTGGCCGCGCTCGATCATCGCAACATCGCGCGCCTGATCGACGCCGGCCATGACGCGCACGGCCAGCCCTACGTGGTGATGGAGTACATCGACGGTCGCTCGCTGACCCGATATGCGGACGCCGCGAACCTGTCGCAGCGCGAGCGGCTGCGCCTGTTCCTGGAGGTGCTCGACGGCGTCGGCCACGCCCACGCCCAGCTGGTCGTGCACCGCGACCTCAAGCCGGAAAACATCCTGGTCGGTGCCGACGGCGTGCCCAAGTTGCTCGACTTCGGCATCGCCAAGTTGCTCGGGCCGGAAGCGGCCGGCGTCACGCGCACCGGGCTGATGCCGATGACGCCCGAGTACGCCAGCCCGGAGCAGGTCCGCGGCGACAGCGTGGGCGTGGCCAGCGACATCTACCCGCTCGGCGTGCTGCTGTTCCAGATGCTGGCCGGAGCCCGCCCCTACCAGATCGCCACCCGCTCCCCGGCCGAGGTCGAGCGCGTCGTCTGTGAAACCGAAGCACCGCGCCCGAGCCTGGTCGCGCGTCGGCTCGGCCGCCCCGCGATCGACCGCGACCTCGAACACGTGCTGCTCAAGGCGCTGGCCAAGGAGGCGCGCGCACGCTACCGCTCGTGCGCGCAGTTCGCCGAGGATCTGCAGCGTTTCCTGGAGGGTCGGCCGGTGCAGGCGCGCGCGACGCCGCCGGTCGAGGTCGCGCTCAAATTCGCCCGCCGCAACCGCGTCGCGGTACTGGCCGCGCTGGCGGTCGTGATCTCGCTGCTCACCGGCGCCGGCCTGGCGCTGGTGCAGGCGCATCGTGCCGGCGAGCAGGCGCGCATCGCCGGGCTCGAGCGCGATCGCGCCAATCGCATCAGCCGGTTCCTGACCGACATGCTGGGGGCCGCGGATCCGGCGACCGGCGGCCGCCAGGTCACCGTCGTCAGCCTGCTCGACGCTGCCGCGGACACGCTGCGCACGGCGCGCGAAGAAGATGCCGCGGTGACGCTGGCCATCCGACGCACGCTGGCGCAGAGCTATCGCGCGCTCGGCCAGTTGGACACCGCTCTGCAGCAGGCGCAGGCCGCCTACGATGGCGCGCCTGCGGTCGCCGGCGCCGCGCACGCCGAATCCGCGCTGCTGCTCGGGCAGATCCGCCTCGAACGCGGCGAAGCGGATCTGGCCTTGCCGCTGCTCGAAGCCGCGCAACGCGAGTTTTCGGCGCGCCCGGACGCGACGTTTGAACAGGCCGCCACCCACAACCTGCTCGGGCAACTGCATTCGCAGGGCGGCCGCTACGACCTCGCCGAGCAGCACTACGCCAGCGCCATCGCGAAGGTGCGGGCGCTGCAAACCGAACCGCTTCCCCTGCTCGGCGAACTGCTCGACAACCTCGGCGTGAACCGCGGTCGTGCCGGGAGGCTGGCCGAGGCCGAGGCGCTGCACGAGGAGGCACTCGCGATTTTCCGCGCCACGCGCGGGCCGCGGCACCCGCACACCGCCCGCGTGTGGTTCAACCTGGCCAGCGTGCGCGAAATGCAGGACGACTTCGCGGGCGCCGACAGCGCCTTCCGCGAAGTGGCACAGATCCAGCGCGGCCACTACGGCGACACTCACCCCGACCTGGCGCAGACCCTGGCCAGCCATGCCTTCATGCTGATCCGCGCCGGCCGCCTCGACGAAGCGATCGCACGCGGACGTGAAGCCGTCGCCGCTGCGGCCGCGCTGACGCCACCGCATCCGATCTCGGCCTATGCACACGCCATGCTCGGCGAAGCGCTGCTGCAATCCGGCCAAGCCGCCGAAGCGTTGCCGCTGCTGCAACGCGCGCTGGCACAACGTGAACAGTTGCTCCCGGCCGAGCACCCCGTGCGCTTGAACAGCCTGAGCCTGGTCGGCGCCGCGCAGGCCGCCGGAGGCGACCGGGTGGCTGGCCTGGAGCGCATGCGCCAGGCGGCCGAACGACTGCAGGCCACGCTCGGCGCAACGCACGAATTCACGCAACGTGCCCACGCGCGCATCGCACGCTACGCACCCGATGCGGCGCGCGCAGACGCGGCAACGCCGCAACCGCTGCGGCGCTGAGGTTGCGCGCGCGGCCGATGGCCGCGCCCCGGTCCTGCCGTGGAGCGGCGGCGCCCACGGCCAGACGCATGCCGCGCACGATCCGTCCCGACGCGGCGTTCAGGCGTGCGCGCGCCGCTAGCAGCCTGTTGAAAAACACCCCGCTGCGAGCGGATTGTTTGCCGGACACAGCATTGCGCGGTGTCTTGAGTGAGGTTTGCGCGGCAATTTTTGCCGCAGAACGGCGGTTTCAGTGCGCTGCGGGCGCACGTTCCCCG
>JACPFU010000007.1 GCA_016182785.1 Lysobacterales bacterium
CGACAGTTCCGTCCGGATGTCGCTCGTCATCTGCCCGGTGTTGGTCGCCTGATGCCCGCCGCGGAAGATCACCCCGGTCGAGCCAACGTCGCGTTGCAGGGCATCCTGAAAGCCATCGCCGTTGCCATCGCCGTTGAGCACGTTGTTTTCCTCCGAGTCCGGAAGGCCGTCGCCATCCCCATCGGGCACCTGCGTCAGCGACCACACGCCGGTGTTGGTCGCCGCGTGCAGCACCGAGGGATTGAACGGATCGATCGCCAGCGCCGTCGCCGATGCAGCTGGAAGGCCGATGCTGATCGACCGCCAGGTCATGCCCCCATCATTGCTGCGATAGACCGATCCAGGGTTGGATGCCGTGCCGACGCCGGCCGCGTACACGATGCTGGGGACACCGCGGTCGACGACGATGGTGCGAATGTCGAGCCGGGCACCGATGCCCGCGGACGCGGCAACCCAGTTGGCGCCACCATCGGTGGTCTTGTAGATCGATGCGGAGTTCGGCACCGACGGTTCGAGTACCGACGCCCAGAGGATGTCGTGGTTGGTCGGGTGCATTTCCAAGGCGAGCACGTCATGGACCACGTTGCTGAATCCGGGGCGGCGTGGCAGTCCGGTGTTCACGGGGGTCCAGTTCACGCCGCCGTCGTCGCTGCGAAACACGCCGGTCGGCAGGTCGGCCAGGGCGATGGCGTCGTTCGGGTCCAGATCCACGAAGTCCTTGTACGTTGCTGCGTAGAGACGGTTCGGGTCGGTCGGGCTGATCCGGACGCTCAGCGGAGTGAGTACTTGCCGCAAGGCGGGCCCATACGTGCTCTCCGGAAGGTCTCCGGTGATGTCCGACCAGTGCACGTCCGGTGTCAGACGAACCGGGTTCAGGGCGGTCACATCGATGTCGTCCGACCGGATGATGCGGTGCGTGTAGCGGTAGGCGCCGCCGCCGAGCGAAATGCGGTGGCCATTCGAGGTCGCCACCATGCGCTTCAGCGTGCCGCTGGTGCAGGGCTCGGGCGAGAGCGGGATGGTGCAGGAGTGCGGATCGAGTTCGATATCCCGCACGGTTCCGAGATCGGGGTAGTCGTTCGGCGGACTGCCGCGTCGCGGCAGATCGCCGTCGATCCGAACCCAGGACAGTCCGCCATTGGTCGAACGCACAATTCCGGCGTGGCGCGCCTGTGTCGAACCGGAGGGGGCTCTGCCGCTGGCATAGAGCACGCTGCTGGCGATCTCGCCCGATGTAGTGCCGACGCGCAGCGGATCGAAGCGCAACGCCCGCACCGTCGGCAGATGCAGCCCGGAGTTGCTGGACAGCCAGGAAACACCGCCATCGGGCGAGACGAATACGCCGGGTGTCGTGTAGTAGGCATCCTGGAAGCCCGCGTACAGGCGCTGGCCGTTGCCGGCAACGCCGATCGTCGATGGATTGGGATGCACGGCAATCGCACGCAGCCCGACCGCTGCCAAGCCTTGCTGCAGACTGACATTGGACCAGTTCATCCCCAGATCCACCGAGCGGTAGAGGCCACCCCCGTAGCTCGCGAACCAGAGGCTGCTGCCCGCGGCCGGGAAATCGGGGGACGCCACCACGTCCATGCCGCGGCTGGGAAGCGTCTGTCCAGTCGCGGGGTCGACGAACGACGAATTCGCCGCAAGTCCCGTGTTGCGCATTGTCAGAGTCGCGCCGCCATCGACGGAGAACGCGATGCCCGATGGCTGGGTCATGAGCACGGTGTCGGCCTGGGTTGGGTCCGTCACCAGGTGCTCGCAATAGGTTCCGATCGTGCTCCAGGTCTGGCCGTTGTCATCGCTGCGCACCAGGCCTTCATCGGAAATGCAGGCGTAGACGCGGCTCCCGGCGCCGAACGCGAAATCCGATGCCATCGGGATGTAGCCCGGGTTGACGGCCGGCGCATGCACCGCAACGAAGTGCTGGCCGCCATCGCTGCTGCGGAACACCACGTCCGGCGAAACCGATGGTGCCGGCGTGGGCAGAAGGTAGTCGGTCCCGGCGAGCACGATCGCGGGATCTTCGGGATCATGGGCGATGGTGATGAATCCCTTGCCGGGCGGAATCCCGACTGCCGGGACGAAGCTGGCGCCGCCGTCGGTACTGCGAAGGACCATCACGCCCGGGTCGGGAAAGACGTATTGCTCGTAGGACGTCATCGCCAGCATCAGCGTTCCGACACTGCCGGGCGCGTCTACCAGGTGATAGGCGAGCAGCGAAGCCGGGACCTGGAATCCGGTCGGCGTCCAGTTGTCGCCCCGGTCAGCCGAGTGGTACAGCAACCCCGCATCGTCGAACACATACAGGTTGGCGGGCGCGTCCTGGTCCAGCGCGAATGCGCGGCCGCTGACGGCACTCGGGATGCCGTGCTCGATGCGAACCCAGGAAGTGGCGCCGTCCTGGGTGCGAAACAGTCCACCCACGGACGATGTGTACATGGTGAACGGGTTGTCCGGGTCGATGTGCAGCTGCAACGTGCTGCCGCCATAGGGGCCGTGCGAGGACCACCGGCCGTCGTCGGCCAGCGGAGCATGGATGCTGGCCAGCAGCCCGCACGAGACAAGCAACCATCTTCCGAGCTTCATGATGCAGTTCCCCCGTGGGCAGTTCCCCTTTGCCTGTTCATACGCGGGATGCGGTTCGATCTTTCGGTCACCCGGAACAGTTTCTGGAACCAGGCTGTGCCGAACGCGGCCAGCGCACAATCGCACTTCGGCGCTCTCCCTCGGAGCGGGCTGCACCGGTCCGGCCAATGTCAGCAGAGCCGCGATCCGTAGCGGCTGCGCTCCTTTCCGCGACATTGCTGCCGGCGTCTGCTCATTGATCGCAGCTGGGCGGGCCGGTGTCCGGGTTGGTTTCCAGGCTGTCGCGGAACAGGCGGTCGTCGTAGCAGGCGGGTCCGCCCATGAACAGGATCGAATCGTTCACCGGGCGGTAGCTGCCGAACTGGTTGGCATCAAGCGTCAGGCGCCAGGTGTTGTTGGTGGGCGGCAGCAGCGCAGCGCGTTGGCCGAAGCCATACCAGCCGATCGACGCGTCGTCTCCAGGCGTGCCGGGGCCGCGGTAGCGGAAACTCCAGCCGTACTCGGCGGCGAAATTGCTGCCGTGATAGACCAGATCGACGATGGCGCGGCTGCAACGCTGCACCTCAAACCGGGCCATCTCGCGCAGGTAACGGTAGTAGCGCGGTCCGCCACTGACATAGTCGCGTCCATGCTGGACGGAATACGCACGCTGCATGTCGGTTGCCTGGCTGCAGCCGTTCGCGCCGGCGGGCACCGACAGTTCGACACGCACGTCGATGGTTGCCTGTCCGGTGTTCGTGACCTGAGCGGGCGCGCGGAAGATGACGCCAGTGGAGCCGACATCGCGTTGCGCTGCGTCCGGCAGTCCGTCGCCATTGCCATCGCCATTCAGTACGTTGTTTTCCTCGCTGTCGGGAATGCCATCGCCATCCGCGTCCGGCACCTGGGTCAGCGACCACACGCCGGAGTTGGTGCCGGCATGCAGCAGCGATGGGTTGAATGGGTCCAGCGTGAGGGCCAGGGCCGAATCCGCCGGCAGGCCGATGCTGATCGAGTGCCAGTTCACGCCACCGTCGTCGCTCTTGTAGACCGAGCCTGGATTCGAGGGCGTGCCGGCGCCGGCGGCATAGACGATGTTCGGATCGCCCGGATCGACCAGGAGATCGCGAATGTCCACGCGTGCCGCGATCCCCGCAGCCGACTCGACCCAGGTCGCGCCGCCGTTGGTGGTCTTGTAGATCGAGGCCGAGTTCGGCGTCTCGAAGTCGATGACCGTGGCCCACAGGATGTCGTGGTTGGTTGGGTGCATCTCCAGCGCCAGCACGTCGAACACGACATTGCTGAAGCCCGCGTTGCGCGGCAGGCCGGTATTGACCGGGAGCCAGTTGACGCCGCCATTGATGGTCTTGAACACGCCGGTGTGGATGTCAGCAAAGGTGATCGCGTCGCCGAGGTCGTAGTCGATGAAGCTCTTGTAGGTGCCGACGTACATCACGTTCGGGTCGCTCGGGCTGATCAGCACGTTTACCGGCGTCAACAGTTGCCCGAGGACGCCCAGGGTGTTGGTGCTTGGCGTCAAGTCACCGCTGATGTCGGTCCAGTTCACGTCAAGCGTGCCGCGCAGCGGGTGGGTGGCGGTGGTGTCGATGTTGTCCGAGCGGATAATGCGGTGGGTGAGGGTGACCACGCCACCGACGGCCGCAGACTGATTGCCGTTGGTGGTCGCCACCATGCGCTTGAGGGTGCCGCTGGTGCAGGCGGCGGGCGCGAGCGGGATCGTGCAGGAGCGCGGATCGAGGCGGATGTCGCGCACCGTGCCGAGCTGGATGTAGTCGTTCGGCGGCGTGCCGCGCCGTGGCAGGTCACCATCGAGCTTCGCCCAGCTCAGGCCGCCGGTGATGGAGCGGTAGATGCCGCCGTTGCGCGAGCGCAGCGTTGCCAGGCTGGAGCGACCGCTGGCATAGAGGTAGCTCGACGAGACCTGCCCGGCGCTGGTGCCGGCGCGCAAGGGATCGATGGTCAGCGCGCGGATGGTGGCGGCTTCGAGGCCGTTGTTGGCCGTTGCCCAGCTGGCGCCGCCATTGCTCGACCCGAAGATGCCGGAGGTCGAATAGAACGCATCGCTGAAGCCCGCGTACAGGCGTTGGCCGGTACCGCCGCCGCCGATCGTGGCCGGGTTGGTATGCACCAGCACGGCGCGGGTATTGACCGCGGCGAGGCCGTCGTTGATGCCGGCATTGCTCCAGTTCAGGCCGGCATCGAGGCTGCGGAATACGCCACCGCCATCGCTTGCGATCCACAGGCCCGAACCGGGCGCCGGGAACCCGGGAGACGCGGTCAGGCCGTTCACCACCGCCGGCAACGGTGCCGCGGTTGCCGGATCGAGATAGCTGGGATTCGGGCTCAGGCCGGTGTTGCGTGGCGTCCAGCTCAAGCCGCCGTCGACCGAGACCGAGAAGCCGTTGGCGTCGGAATAGACCTCGTCGGCGATGCTCGGGTGCGCGATCAGGTGATTCGAGTTTCCGGTGACGGCGTTCCAGCTGCCGCCGTCGTTGTCGCTGCGCAGGTTGCCGACCGCGGGGTCGCCGGCGCCGACATAGACGCGGCTCCCGGCGCCGAACGCGATCGCGCCGACCCTCGGGATGTAGCCGGGATTGACGCCGGGGGCGAACACTGGACCGAAGCTGAGCCCACCATCGGTGCTGCGGAAGAGCACGTTCGGCGACACCGGCGGCGCCGGGGTCGGATACAGGTAGTCGGTGCCGGCCAGCACCAGCAGCGGATTGGCCGGATCGAAGGCGAGGCTGGCGAAACCCAGGCTGTTCGGGATGCCGGCGACCGCGTTGAAGCTGGCACCGGAATCGGTGCTGCGACGGATCATCACGTCGGCGCTCGGAAACGTTTCCTGGTCGAAGGCAGATAGCGCGAGCATCACCTGGCCGCCCGCTCCCGGAACATCCTCGATGCGCGTGGCGACCAGGTTCGCGGGCACGCTGTATCCGGTGGGCGCCCAGTTGTCGCCGCCATCGGCGCTGCGATAGAGGATGCCGAGCTTGTCGAAGGCGTACAGGGTTCCCGGCAGGTCCGGATCGAGCGTGAACGGCGTGCCGATGGCGGAATTGGCGATGCCGTTCTCGATCCGCGCCCAGCTCAAGCCGCCATCGAGCGAACGAAACAGTCCGCCGCGCGTGGAGGCGTAGAGGGTGAATGCGTTGGCCGGATCGAAGCGCACCTCGTAGATCACGCCGCCGAACGGGCCATTGCTGGTCCAGGCGCCGGGGCCTGCCCAGGCCGCGCCGATGAGGAGCGCCAGGCTGGCGATGGTGGTCAGGAAACGCAGGGCTGGCATGGGGGACTCTCGTGGGCGTGGAAGGCTCTGCACAGCGTACGGAGAAGGCGTCGCGGAACTGTCACGGGGCGCACCAGGGGATGACCACAGGCGCATCCTCGAAGCCGTCGGCAAACAGGCGGCTGTCGATGCAGGCGGGCCCACCGACGAAGCGGATCGCGTCCGGCTCCGGCCGATAGCTGCCCGGGCCTTGTGCGACCAGCGGCAGGCGCCAGGTCGAGTTGCCGATGCGTTGCATGCTGGCGGGCTCGAACCAGCCAACCTGTTCCAGATCGCCCGGGTCGGCCGGCCCGAACAGGCGGAAGCTCCAGCCGGGCAGGCTGAAGTCGGCACCGTGGTAGGTGAGGTCCACGACCGCGGTGGCGCAGTCGGTGATGTCGAACTGGCGTGCCGGCAGCGGGTGCTCGATGGTCAGGCCGGTGACAGGGTCGACATCGATGGTGAGTTCGTCCGGCGCGATCGCGGACACGTCGACCGCCTGGCTGCACGGGTTTGCGCCCGGTCCGGTGCCGGAGACGATGCTGCTGGTGATGATTCCGCTCGGGCCCGAGCCGCGGAATATCACGCCAGTGGACCCGACGTCGCGCTGCAGCGAATCCATGAAGCCATCGCCGTTGCCATCCCCAGGGCCGGTGACGCCGCCCGGCACGTCCGGTGCCTGGTCCTCGACGCTGTCGGGCACGCCGTCGCCGTCCTGGTCGGGCCGGCGGGTGATGGTGTGGACGCCGGTATCGGTGCCGGCATAGATCTGGTTCGGGTCGTGCGGATCGACCGCGACCGTGTACGCAGACTCGGCCGGCAGTCCGACGCTGATCGACAGCCAGCGCATGCTCTGGGTGCCGGTGTCGAACACGCCGCGGTAGACCGCGCCGGGGTTGGCGCCATTGCCGCCGGCGGCGGCATAGAGCACGTTGCTGTTCTGCGGGTCGAAGGCGAGGTCGCGCAGTTCCAGGCTGGGGTTGATGCCGGAGTCGGCGGCCTGCCAGCTCACGCCACGATTGGCGCTGCGCAGGATGGTCGAGGACTGCGAGTGGGTGGGGTCGTACATCGCGATCCAGAACACGTTCGGGTTGGTCGGGTCGATCAGGAAGTCGACCACGTCGAGCGATGCGTTCGGATAGGGCTGGTCGTCGGGGTCGAGCTTGGCCGGAAGGTTGTTGAAGCGCTGCCAGGTGGCGCCGGCGTTGGTCGAGTAGAACAGGCCGCTGGCGCGGGTGATGTCGACGACGGTGCCGTTGCCGGTGTTGAAATCGAAGAACGAGGATTCGGTGCCGACGAACACGGTGTCGACATTGGCCGGGTCGACCGCCACCACCGTGGGCGTGACGCGCTGCTCCACTTCGAGGATGCCGCCGATGAACACCAGGCTGCTGGGCGGGAAACCGGGGTGGCCATCAAGCGCGGTCCAGGTGCTGCCGCGGTCGTCGCTGCGCATCACGCGATGGCCGGTAGTGGACGACTCCGCCGCGGCCCAGGTGCGTCCGAAGCCGACCGCATAGAGCCGATCGAGCGGACCGCCACCGCCGAGCAGGCACGGGGGCGAGCTGCAAGTGTGCGGGTCGAGCGCGAGGCCACGCACGGCACCGAGGTCGAAGTTCAGCACCGGCGGCAGGTTGCCTTCGAGCAGCGACCAGGTCTGGCCGCCGCTGTCGCTGCGAAACAGCGCGTGATTGCGGTAGAGGTCGCCGAAGCTGTTCGAGGCGCGTCCGGCGGCGTACACCGTGGTGCCGAGCACGGTGCCGGTGGTGTTGGGGTCGATCACGATGGCCTGAATGTCGGCGGCGGCGAGTCCGGCATTGGTCGGCGCCCACGAGGCGGAGCCATCGGACGAGGCGTAGAGCGCGGGCGAGGACACCGAGAACGTCGCCTGCCCGGCCCAGATCTGTTGCGACTGCTGCGGATGGATGGCCAGCGCGCGGATGGCCGCGCCGGCGGGTGGTCGCGAGATCGCGCTCCAGGTGCCGGGCCCGACCGCGCCGAACTGGTACAGCCCGGCGCCCTCGGTGCTCGCGAACAGACGCGGGGTCGCGCCGCCGCGCCACGCCAGTCGTGCGACACCCGCCATGATCGGGCTGCCGCCGCCGCTGTAGGTCGTATTCGGGGTGAGGCCGTTGGAGAAGGAGGTGAGCGTGTACGAGGGCATGGTGTAGTCGATGCGGACCACGCCGATGCCGCCACCGGCCCAGGCACGTCCGGCCACGGCCCGGTCCGCCACCACGGTGCCGGCGCCGTTGACGCCGGTGTTGCGCCAGGTGGCCCCAGCGTCATTGCTGTGGAATACCGAGTAGCCGCCGACCAGCGCCCAGATGTCGCCCGCAGGGCCAAACGAGATCTGCGTGACCTCGAGTCGATAGCCGCTGCCAGACGTGAAGTTGCTTGGCAGCGGCGTGAAACTCAGGCCGCCGTTGGTGCTGCGCCAGACTGCATCGCCCTCGGTCGTCGGGTCGCCATCCAGACCGACCAGCACGGTGTTGTGGCTCGCGTCCGCGGGATCGAAGGCGATGGCCTTGACCGCCACTTCGGGCAGCAGGCCGATGCCGATCTGCATGAAATCGAGGCCGCAGTTCGGTGATCCGAACAGCATGGTGCCGCTACCGCCGGTGTCGGTCGCGGTGCCGAGCAGCAGCTTGCAGGCGACGCCGGGCACATCGACGATCGTGGACGGGTGCACGTTGCTCGGCAGGCTCTCGGGCAGGATCGCCCAGTTGTTGCCGCGATTGGTACTGCGGTAGATGCGGCTCCAGGAATCGAAGGTGTAGAGCGTCGTCGGCTGCTCGGCATCGAGCGCGAGCGGCAGCGGGTTCGAGGAATCGGCGACGATGCCGGTACCGGCGTCTTCCCAGGTGAACCCGCTATCCATCGAGCGGTAGACGCCACCGAAGGTCGTCGCGTAGCCGCGGCTCGGGTCGGTCGGATCGAACACCACCTCGTGCACGCGGCCACCGAGCGGTCCGGCGCTGGTCCATTCGGCATCGCCGGCGTGGGCGCCGAGTGCGCCAATCATCAGGATCGTGGCCACCAACCGAGTGCAATGCATGGCGGGGTTTCCTTCAGGATGTGGCCGCATCGTAGCGCGATGCCGCGGTTGCGTCCGCACGCCCGCCGCCACTTCTGAGCTGGTCTCGGCATGAGTCTTGCTATCCGCTCTGCAGTCACATTCCGTGACCCAGCACACGATTGTGATATTGTTTCACAACAACGAGTCCGCCGGGGGATTCCATGGTTCTTGGTTCATTGGGCGGCCGCCTGCTGCGGCCGCTGCTGGCTGTGTGCGTGCTGCTGCCGCTGGCTGCGCAAGCCCAGGTCATTCACACCTATGACGACGTGCCGGGCGCGGCGGTCGCGATTCCCGACAACGGCTGCGCCAATCCGCTGGTGCGAAGCTTCGTGGTCGGCGATTCGTATCCGGTCGGTAATGTCGCGCTGGGGCTCGAAGTCACGCATCCGTGGCGCAGCGATGTCGTGGTGACGCTGACCGCCCCCGACAGCTCCGTCGTGACCCTGACCGATGGCGTCGCCAGCGACGGCCAGGACCACTACCGGGTGATGCTGTCGACCAACGGCGAAGGTGCGCTCAACGATGGCGACATCGATCCGGCGGCCAATGTCCATTACCGCCGGCTGGTGTCGGTGCCTGCGCTCGCCGGGTTCTATGCCGGCTCATCCGCCGGGACCTGGCAGTTGCGCATCTGCGACGACGAGGCCGCCGATGTCGGCAGCTTCGAGCGCGCGCGACTGGTGCTGCGCGACGACACCACCACGTTGACCGCCGCCTGCGGCCCCAGCCTCAGCTACGACTGGGGTGCCAACGGCAACGGCAACCCCTTCGCCAGCACCTCGTTGAACGGCATCACGCTCAGCCAGGGAGCCACCAGCGGCGAGGCGCCGACCGACTCGGGCAGCGGCCTGCCGAGCTTCGTGACGCGCACCGGCACGCTGGGCGCGCACGCCGGCTACTACGTGCTCGGCATGGATACCAGCGGCGACACCGAGCTCTCGGCCGAAGCCACCGTGTTCACGTTTTCCGAACCGGTGCTCGGGCTCACCTTCGACCTGCTCGATGTCGACACCGGCACCTTCGAGGACTACGTGCGCATCGACGCGCTCGACACCGATGGCGCGCTGGTTCCGAAGCAGGCGGCGCTGCAGGGAACGCTGGCTCACGCCGGAGACTGGAGCGAGGCCGACGACTCGGTCAACAGCAATTCGACGAATGGCAACGTGACCTACACCTTCGACGGGCCGGTGGCGTCGATCCGCGTGCAGTACGCGCAGGGTGACCAGCCGCAGACCAACTCGCGCTTCCAGAACATCGGCATTTCCGACTTCCGCTTCTGCGCGCTCGACTATGGCGATGCGCCGGCGAGCTACGTGACCGCCTTCGCCGCCGGCGGCGCCCGCCATGGTCTGGCTGGGCGCAGCCTGTATCTCGGAACCCGGCCCGACGGCGAAGCCGATGGCGTGCCCGACGTCGCCGCCAACAGCGATGGCGCCGACGAAGACGCGCTGACCCTGCCGACGCTGGTGTCCTCGCCAACGCCGCATTTCGAGTGCGGCAGCTATGCCGCGGCGATCGACGAGTTCTGCGTGTCGGTCGCCCTCGCCAATGGCACCGGCACTGCGGCGCAGCTGGTCGGCTGGTTCGATGCCAATGGCGATGGCGATTTCAACGACGCCAACGAACGCAGCCTGCCTGCGCTTGGCAACGGCAGCGGCGGAGCCGGCGATGCGAGCTTCAGCACCGGGAACATCCCCGCCGCCAGCAGCGGCAGCGTGGTGCTGGTGTGGGGAGGCATGACCGCGATCACGCAGAACGATACCTATCTGCGCCTGCGCCTGAGCCGCGACGCCACGTTTTTCAGCGACTCGCCGCCGCCGCCGTCCACCGGGCTCGCGAGCGACGGCGAGGTCGAGGACCATCGCGTCCCGGCCGGCACGCTGCCGGTCACCCTGTCGCACTTGTCATCGCGGGTGCTCGGCGGCGGCGTGCGCGTGCAGTTCGAGACCGCCACCGAAACCGGCAACGTCGGCTTCCGCCTGGTCGAGCGCGTCGATGGCCGCGAGCTGGCCCTGCATGCGGGCATGCTCGCGAGCGAACGCAGCGACAGCGCCGAAGTCAGCCGCTATGCGTTGACGCTGGCCGCGGCGCCGGCCTCCGGTCGCTTCTACATCGTCGATCAGGATGTGCGAGGGCGCCGCAGCGCGCACGGTCCGTTCGAGGTCGGTCGCGACTATGGCGCGCCCGCCGCGAGCGCGGACTTCGATTGGGGCGCGACCCGCGGCGCATTGGCCGAACTCGCACGGCTTCGCCAATCCGCAGGCAGCGCCGGCACGGTGCGGCTGTGGGTGCAGCAGCCGGGCTTCCAGCGCGTGACGCACGCGATGCTGCTGGCAGCGGGCGTCGACCTGCGTGGCGTCGCCGTCGATCGCATCGGGCTCACGTTCCGCGGCCAGCCGGTGCCACGGCGCGTGCACGCGACTGGCGCGGTGTTCGCCGCGGACAGCGCGATCGACTTCCCGGCCGATCCCGGGTACTCGCTGTACACCAAGGAGTTCCCGTACCTGCTGCGCGTCGACGGCGTTGGCGTCGAGGACATCGCGCAGGACACGCTCGCCGCCACCGACGCGGTGGACGCCTGGTACTGGGCCGAGTCCCAGTACGCGCCGGATGCGCGCTACACGTTTGCCTCGCCCACCGACGACCCGTGGTACGCCGAGCGCGTGCTTGCCTACGCAAACCAGCCGGCGCAGCTGTCGCGCACGCTCGCTGCCAGCGCCATCGCCAGCGTCGAGGGCGCCACGCCGCAACTCGTGGTCGATCTGATCGGCGTCACCAACTGGCCGGGCAGCGCGCCCGATCATCGCGTCGAATTGCGCGTCGATGGCGTGAGCGTCGGCAGCGCCGTATTTGACGGCCTGCGCGCGCAGAGGCTGACGGCGAAGACCTCGCTGCCGGCCTCCGGGAACCTGCCGGTCGAACTGCGCGTCAGCGGCGACACCGGCTTCGACTACGACCTGGTCTACCTCGACCGCATGGCCCTGCGTTACCCGCGGCGCATGGTCGCCGAAGCCGGCAGGTTGGACATCCCCGCGCTGCAAGCCGCCGGTGATGCCTGGGCCGAGATGGCGGGCGATGACGATGCCGGGGAGTCCTTGCTGGCGTCCTCCTTCGAGGGCCAGGACCAGGTTCCCGGTTTCGTTGCCGCAGGACTCGGTGGCGATGCGTTGGGCTATGCCGACACTGGCCGCAGCTGGCGTGCGCTGCGTGCTGTCGCGACCGCGGGCGGCTCGATGTGGCCGGTGGCGGCTGGAGCGCGCTACTGGCTCGGCGAACCGAGCGCGCTCGCCGCACCGCGGGTCGACACGCTGGGCGAAGTGGCGCCGCTGGTGCAGGGCCAGGCCGACTATCTGGTGATCACGCACGCATTGTTCGAGCCGCACCTGGCACCGCTGGTCGCGCGCCAGCAGGCGCGCGGGCTCTCGGTGCGCGTGGTCGATGTCGCGCAGGTCTACGCGCAATTCAACGACCACGTGCCGGAAGCGCAGGCGATCCAGCGCTTCATCGACAAGGCCGTGGCGCAGATGGGCGTGCAGTACGTGCTGCTGGTCGGTGCCGACAGCTACGACTACAAGAACTTCCTCGGCAGCGGCTCGGTCAGCCTGGTGCCGACGCGCTACATGGCCTACGGCGACGTCGTGCACTACGCACCCGCCGATGGCCGCTACGTCGATCGCGATGGCGACGGCGCGCCCGAAGCCGCGATCGGTCGCCTGCCGGTGCGCAGCGTCGCCGAGCTGCAGCAGCTGCTGGCGAAATCGGCAGCCGCGGCCGCTCCGAGGCGTGCGCTGCTGGTCAGCCCGGTGGATGAAAGCGACGCACCGTTCCGTGCCGTGCACGAGGGCTTCGCGGCGCGTTGGCCGGCCGGTTGGACACTCGATCGTGCCTACGTCGACGAGATCGGTCTGGAGCCGACCCGTGCCGCGCTCGCCAGTGCGCTGAACCAGCGTCTCGGGGTGCTGAGCTTCGTCGGTCATTCCGCGCCCACGCAGTGGAGCTTCGATCCGATCCTGAGTACCGCGGACCTGGTCGGTCGCAGCGGGCTGGCCGACCTGGTCGTGCAATGGGGTTGCTGGAACAGCTACTTCGTCGCACCGACCGCGAACACCCTGGCACACGGCTTCCTGCTGACGCCGGGATCGGGCGCGGCGGCGGTGATCGGCGTGACCAGCCTCACCGACCTGAAGTCGCACGAGGCGCTCGGCAACCTGTTGCTGCCGGAACTGGTCGCGGGCGTACGCATCGGCGATGCATTGCGGCTGGCGAAGATGCAGCTGGCGGCGCAGGGCGAGCGCTATCGCGACATCCTGACCGCGGCGACCCTGCTCGGCGATCCCGCCGAGCCGATGCCCTGAAACCCGCCGCGCCCGGCAGCGGTGCCGGGCGCGGCGTCGTCACAGGTTCTGGTAGTTCGGCCCGGCGCCGCCTTCCGGTGTCACCCAGGTGATGATCTGGTACGGGTCCTTGATGTCGCAGGTCTTGCAGTGCACGCAGTTCGCGGCGTTGATCTGCAGGCGCAAACCGGATTCGTCCTGGACCATCTCGTAGACGCCGGCCGGACAGAACTTGGTGCACGGATTGCCGAACTCCTCGACGCAGCGGGTGATGCAGATGTTGGTGTCGGCGACGCGCAGGTGCACCGGCTGGTCTTCGTCATGCTCGGTCGCGGCGAAGTAGACCGAGGCGAGGCGGTCGCGCGGCGGCAGCGAACGCTCGACCCAGTGGCGGTCGATCGCGCCGATCTCGTTCACGCGCTTCAGCTGCGCATGGTCGGCGTGATTGCGCAGGGTCCACGGCGAGTAGCCCGCGGTCACCGTTTCCCAGCCGGCGTTGATCATGCCGAGCCACAGGCCGCCGTGGAATCCGGGCTTGATGTTGCGCACCTTTTTCAGTTCGGACAGGACCGGTGAAGCGCGCAACGCGGCGTCGAAGCCGACCACGCTGTTGGTGCGGGCGATGTGTTCGGCTGCGAGCATGCCGCCGCGCATCGCCTGATGCGTGCCCTTGATCTTCGGCACGTTCAGCGTGCCGGCGCCGTCGCCGATCAGGATCGCCCCCGGCATCTCGACTTGCGGCAACGACTGGAAGCCGCCGGCCGCGATCGCGCGTGCACCACCGGAGAGGATGCTGCCGCCCTCGAGCATCGGCTTCACCAGCGGGTGGTGCTTGAGCTGCTGGAACAGCTCGAATGGCATCAGCTTCGGGTCGCGGTAGTCGAGCCCGCAGACGTAGCCGATCGCGATGCGATCCTGGTCGAGGTGGTAGATGAAGCTGCCGCCATAGGTCGCGCTGTCCGCCGGCCAGCCGACGGTGTGGATGATGCGCCCTGGCGTCGCGCGCCCTGCAGGCACCTGCCACAGCTCCTTCATGCCGACGGAATAGGTCTGCGGGTCGCTGTACTTGTCCAGCTCGAAGCGCTGGATCAGCTGCTTCGACAGGTGCCCGCGCACGCCCTCGGCGAGCACGGTGATCGCGGCGTGGATATCGACGCCCTGGGTGTAGCCGGGTTTGTGCGAGCCGTCCTTGGCCACGCCCATGTCGCCGATGCGCACGCCGCAGACGGCACCCTTGGTGTCGAACACCGGTTCGCTGGCGGCGAAGCCCGGGAAGATCTCGACGCCGAGTGCTTCCGCCTGTGGCGCCAGCCACGCGCACAACGCACCCAGCGAGACGATGACGTTGCCGTGGTTGTTCATCTGCGGCGGCGTCGGCAGCCGATAGTGCTTGTTCGCGGTGAGCAGGAAGAAGTCGTCGGCGCCGGCAGCGACGCAGATCGGTGGCGGCGACTTGCGCCACTCCGGCAGCAGCGCGTCGAGCGGGCCGGTCTCGATGACGGCGCCGGAGAGGATCTGCGCGCCGACCGCCGAGGCCTTCTCGATCACGCAGATGCTGGTGTCGGGCTTGAGTTGCTTGAGGCGGATCGCGAACGCGAGCCCGGCCGGGCCGGCACCGACGACGCAGACGTCGTATTGCATGATTTCGCGTTCGCTCATGGCGGTTTCCTGGAGGCCGGCCGGCATTATCCGGGTGCGGGGCATCGCGGGGCAATGAACGGCGACGCTATGCTCGGCGCATGACGGCGATGCTCGCGGTCGTGGCCCTGGCCGGGACCACGTCGAATCCTCCGGACGGCTTTGCGGCGGGCATCCGCTCGCTCGGCGGCTTTGCGCCCTTTGGTGCCGATGAAGTCGACAGCGATGCACTGCGCCTGTGGGTGGCGCGCAGCTTCCGCGGCGCCGGTCTGGCTGCCGCCGATGGCCGCGTGCTGGCGATCGACGGGCGCCTGCGTGATCGCGCCGAATTCGTGCAGCGCCACGCGCTTGCCAGTGACGCCAGTGACGCCGCGCTGATCCTGGCCGCCTACGCCGCGCGCGGGCCGGCGCTGTTCGAGTCGCTCGATGCCGATATCGCGCTGCTGCTGGTGGATGCGCCGGCGCGACGGGTGATCCTGTTCCGCGACGTACTCGGGGAGCGCGGGCTGCGCTATGCCGTGCGCGGCACGCAGCTGCAGGTATCGAGCCGCGGCAGCGCGATCGTGGCGATGCGCGGCGAGACGCTGGTGCCGAACGAGGTCGCGATGGCGCACTATTTCGCGCTGCGTGCGCCGCCCGACGAGGTGGCCTGGATGCAGGGTGTCGAGGAACTGCCGGCCGGCGGCCTGCTGCTGTTCGACGACGGCCAGCGTCGCTACCGCCGCTTCACCCCCGATCTCCCGACTGCACCGCTGCGCTTTGGCTCCGACGCCGAAGCCGCCGAAGCCTGGCGAGAAGTCGTGGCCGGCGCAGTGGCGCGGGCGTGTGCGGATACGGATCGTGCAGCCATCAGCCTGAGCAGTGGCATCGATTCGACCCTGATCGCCGCGTTCCTGGATCCTGGTCGCGCCTGTGCGGTGAGCTGGACCACTCCCAAGTTCCCGGAGTGCGACGAGTCGGTGCTGGCCGGCGCGACGGCGAATCTGCTCGGCCTGCCGCACCGACTGGTCCAGGGCAGCGATCTGTTGCCGGACGCGCACCTGCACTCGTGGCCGATCGAGCCGGAAGCGCCTTACGCGAACGTCTTTCGCCTGTTGCTGCAGGCGACCTGGCAGGCCGCGGCCGGGTGTGGTGCGAATGTGCTCCTGAATGGTTGCTTCGGCGACGAACTGCAAGTCGCGCCGCGCCATTGGCCGGGCTCGCTGGTGCAGGAGCGCGGCTGGAACGCGCTGTTGCGGGAACTCGCCAGCCAGCGGCACGAGCGCGGAACGCGCGCACTGTGGGCGGACCCGGGGTTGCGCCGCTGCCTTCTGCCGCAGCGGCGCGCGAGGCCGCCGAAATGGGTCACCGCGGCGTCTCGGCAGCAACTCCGTGCGGGCGGTGCGGAGGGCCCGTGGGGGCTGCGACTGCACCGCCTGTACGGCCGCGAGGCGGCGGAGAGCGGCGACCTGTTGCGTCGATTTGCCAACAGCCTCGGGCTCGAGTTGCGCTACGTCTATCGTGATCCCGCGCTGCTGCGCTTTGCGATCGCCTTGCCGGCCCACTACGGGCACTCGTTGCGCGGGTCGAAATGGCTGAGCCGGGAAATCCTGCGGGGACGCGTGCCCGAGGCGGTGCGCCGAGGATCGCGAGTCGGGTTGCTGTCGCCGATGTTTCGCACCGCGATCAAGCGGCTTGATCGCGCTTGGGTCGATTCGCTGCTGTTGCGGCCGGATGCGGTCTGGCCGCGGCATGTGGCAGCGCCGGCCCTGCGGAAAATCCTCGGACTGCATTCCGACTCGGATCAGTTCATGGCATGGACGGTGCTTTCGGCCGAAGTGTGGCGACTCTTTCACGCAGAACCCGACCGCGCGCTGCTAAGATTTCCGCCATAGCGTCTGCAGGGGGTAGGCCGTGAGCGCAGCATCCAACGACATCGCTGGAAGTTCCACGCAGGTCGAACATCGCCTGGCCTACTCCGCACCGCGCCTGGTCGAACTTGGCGAACTGCGGGATCTCACTCTGGGCGGATCGCCGGGGGGTGGTGATTCCGGAGCCACGGGAACGCAGAACCCGTTCGGTTGAGTTCGCGTTGCTGCGGGTCCAAGGCGGCTGCGGTATCGAGGCGATGCGTCGTCTGCATCTGGGCGCGCCAGACCGGGCTGGTGCTACGGAGTGCGTCGCCGGGGTTGGGGTGCTCGCCGCGTCTGCTTCCGGCGAGCTGGGGCCCGAATCGCTGCAGGCACTGCCACCCGTCCATTGGCGGGCGTTTGGCGACGCTGCTCGTGCGGAATCGGGTGTTCTGGTCGATGCCATCCGCGACGTGACCGTGCGTTCCGAGGGAACCCAGATGGAATTGCGGTTTGCGGGCCTCGGGCGCTTGCGGCTCGATCTGGAGGCGCAATCCGCGGAAGTGGACGAGGACATCGATCCGCGCGCCGCGCGCGAGATCCTGCTTGGGCCCGGGTTGCTGTTGCTGTTGGCGACGCGCGGGATCTATGGCATCCACTCTTCGGCCATCCGTGTCGATGGCCGTTGTTTCGTGTTGCCGGCGCTTTCCGGGAGCGGCAAGTCCACGGTTGCGCGACTGGCTGCGGAGCTGGGGGCCGAGGCGTTGACCGACGACATCTCGCCGTTGCTGTTGCACGACGGCGTGCTGCGGCTGCGACCGCGGTTTCCGCAACTGAAGTGGGACGAGCCGCTGCGCACGCCGGACCTGGACCTTGCGGTCAGTGCGATCGTGTTCCTGCAGCGCGGCGGCGAGGCGCTGGCGCTTGAGCCGCTGGCTGCTGCCGAGGCGATGCGCCTGCTGATCCGCGACACCGTCGCGGCGCGGCTGTTTCCGCCGCAGCTGCTGCGCGCACACCTGGAAGCCATGGCGCGCTTCGCCGAGTCGGTGCCGTGCCGCCGCCTGCATTGGCCTGAAGCGGCACCCGCCGCGTTCGCCGAGCAATGTGCCCGCGCCCTGTCACTGCTCGCCCGGGTTTGAAGCTTGCGGCCCCGGCGGCCATCGGGGACAGTGACGGACATGCAATCCCGTGACTTCGATACCCGCGTCCGCTTCGTTGCCGAACTGGCGCGGCGCCTGCATCAGTACGGCACCTCGGCGCCTCGGCTGGAGAAGGCGATCGATACCGTGAGCGCGCGTCTTGGTCTGTTGCCGAGCACGCTGTCGACGCCGACTTCGATCACGCTCTCGTTCGCGGATCCCGCCGATGGCGAGGACGCCTTGCCGCGGCGCACGATGGTGCTGCGCGTGAATCCGGGCGACGTCAACCTGCGCCGCCTGTGCGAGGTCGACGCGATCGCCGAGCGCGTCTTCAACAACGAACTCGACATCGAGCAGGGGCTCGCGGAGTTGCGCGCGCTGCGCTCGGGCATGTCGGTGCGCGCGGTCGGCATGCAGGTGCTCAGCTTCGGCATCGTCGGCGGCACCGTCGCCGCGATGATCCGCGGCTCCTGGGCCGATGTCGTGGCCGCCGCCGCGATCGGTCTGATCATCGGTCTGCTGGCGCTGGTCGCGGAACGCCGCCCGAACTTCGCACCCTCGTTCGAGGCCGTGGCCGCCTGCGTCGCGATGCTGCTGGCCTCGCTGATCGCGGCGACGCTGGAGCCGCTGAACGTGCGCTCGGTGCTGATCGCGGCGCTGATCGTGCTGATGCCCGGCCTGGCGCTGACCACGGCGGTGTCGGAGCTGTCGACCCAGCATCTGGTCGCCGGCACCGTGCGCATGATGGGCGCGGCGGCGGTGCTGCTGAAACTATCGCTCGGTACCGTCGCCGGCGTGCAATTGGCCAAGGCGTTCGGTTGGGCGGCGCTGCCCGGCGTGCTGCCCGCGGTACCGGCATGGGCGGAGTGGATCGCATTGCTCGCGGCCAGCTATTCGTTCGCGGTGCTGTTCCAGGCCGCGAGTCGCGACTATCCGCTGGTGATGCTGTCGGCCTGGCTCGGTTACCTGGCGACGCGCGTCGGTTCGGCCTGGGCCGGGCCGGAGTTCGGCGTGTTCATCGGTGGCCTGGTGGTCGGCAGCGCGGCGAATGTCTATGCGCGCTGGCAGCGGCGACCGGGCGCGCTGGTGCGGGTGCCCGGGATTATCCTGCTGGTGCCCGGGTCGGTCGGATTTCGCAGCCTGTTCTTCGCGTTCGAGCGCGATGTCTACCTGAGTCTCGATACCGCGTTTTCGTTGCTCGCAATCCTGATTGCACTGGTCGCCGGCCTGCTGTTTGGAAACCTGCTGGTGCCGCCGCGCCGTTCGATCTGAATCGCCGCGCCGGAAAACGAAGGGGCCGGCAATGCCGGCCCCATTCGGGAAACCGCGAACCGGGATTATCCGATCAGCAAGTCCTTTTCCTTCTTGCCGGCGGCGAGCGCGTCGGCAAACCAGCGCGGGCGCTTGCCGCGGCCGGCCCAGGTCTGCGACGGATCGGCGGGATTGCGGTACTTCGGCTTGACCTTGCCGCCGCGGCCCTTGCTGCGGCCGCGCTTGCCGCCGAATACCTGGTCGAAGGTGAAACCTTCGTCGGCGATCAGTTTCAGGATGCGGTCGCGCAGACGGCCGACGCTTTCCGTGGCGATTTCGTCCTTACGCCGCTCGGCGCGCACGATCAGGTCGTTGAGTTGGGTTTGCGTGAGTTTCTTCAGATCGATAGCCATTCATTACCCCCGGGTTGGAGCCCGAATCATCGCGAAAATCCGGAAAATGGCAAGTGTGACGGCGGTCACGCTCGGCCGCCGCGCGCCGGAGCGTGACCAAGGTTCACCCGCGCGCCGATGGCGCAGCCACGCGATCGGGCCTTCCGATTGGCCGGCGCCGCTTGACCGCGCGTACAATCGGCGCCACAAAGACAGCATCCAGATCAGGAACCGGAATCGCCATGGGTCTTCTCGACGATCTTGAACAACAGGCTCAGAAGGAACGCGACAGCAAGGAAGAAGTGCTGAAGCAGAAGCGCGAGTTCTTCAAGAACACCACGTTGCCGGTGATGGAGAACTTCTACGACTACCTGACGCGCCTGTCCAAGTCCCTCAATTTCCTGAAGTCTCCGCGTCTTGGCCGTTATCCGATCAGCGGCTATGGCGAGGTCGTGACGCGCTGCGACAACGACATGAACGTGCAGGCGCAGATGCCGATGTACGGCCGTACCTACACCCTGACCTGCACCGGCATCGTCGATGCCAGCCAGTCGCCAACGATCATGGTCGAGGGCGCGAGCCGCATCGAGGCGATGATCGAGCTGTTCCGCCGCTATGGGTTCGAGGCGATGGAGCGCGCCGAGAAGAACGAGAAGGGTGACCTGACCAAGGCCCACTTCCGTGCCTGGGGCAAAGTGCCGATGACCGCGGTGTTCACCGCCGAGATGAACTCCGACCTGCTGCGCATGGAGTTCACCAACTTCGACTCGTTCGGCACGCGCAAGCAGTCGGTGCGCATCGCCGAGCTCAATGACGAGCTGTTCGACACCATCGGCAAGTACATCGCGCTGCAGCAGAACTACATCCTGCGCGAGTCGATCTCCGACGAGAACCGCGAGGCGTGGCGTTCCAAGCTGCAGCAGGAACAGACCCGGCGCGAGTGGGAACAGAAGATCTCCGAGGCGCAGAAGGCCGAGGAAGAGCGCCTGAAGAAGGCGCAGCAGGGCAACCGCATTACCGGCAGCTTCAAGGCCATCACCGGCGAGTTCCCGAAGCCGAACACCGGACAGCAGAAAGCGGTCACCCAGCCGGCAACTGCCCCGGCCGGAGCCCGCCCGGAAACCCCGAGCGGCCTGTTCCAGAAGATCGGCAACCTGTTCGGCAAGAAAGACAAGTAGCTTGGGAATCGCGGCCTGGAGGCCGCGATGCTTCTCAGCCCAGCTTCGCCATCAATCCGGCATGGTCGAGCGGTTCCGCTTCGCTGGCGCGCCGCGCCCGGTACTCGAAGGTTCCAGCCGCCAACCCACGCTCGCTGACCACGACTCGGTGCGGAATGCCGATCAGCTCGATGTCGGCGAACATCGCGCCCGGGCGCAGGCCGCGGTCATCGAGCAGGGTTTCGATGCCGCGTGCGCACAGCTCCGCATACAGTGCGTTCGCCGCTTCCGCGACGCGGGCGTCGTTCTTCGGATTGATCACGCATACCGCGACGCGCCACGGCGCCATCGGCTCGGGCCAGATCACGCCGTTGTCGTCGAAGTTCTGCTCGATCGCAGCGGCCACGATGCGGCTGACACCGATGCCGTAGCAACCCATGTACATCACCTGTGCCTTCTGGCTCTCGTCGGCGACCGTCGCGTGCATCGCCTCGGCGTAGCGCTGGCCGAGCTGGAACACGTGCCCGACCTCGATCCCGCGGGCGATGCGGATCTCGCCGGCACCATCGGGCGACGGGTCGCCCTCGACGACGTTGCGGATGTCGGCCACCAGCTCCGGTTCCGGCAGGTCGCGACCCCAGTTCACGTCGGCGAGGTGATAGCCGCGCTGGTTGGCGCCGACCACGAAGTCGGACATCGCGGCCACGCTGCGGTCGGCGATCACGCGCACCGGCTGGCGCGGCGCGACCGGGCCGAGGAAGCCCGGCTCGGAGCCGAGGTGGTCGAGAATTTCGGCCTCGCTCGCGAGTCGGTAGTCGGCCATGCCGTCGAGCTTGGCCAGCTTGATTTCGTTGACGACATGGTCGCCGCGCACCAGCGCGAGCACGAAGCGGTTGTCCGCGGTCATCAGCGCCACCGACTTGACCGTGCGCGTCAGCGCGATGCCGATCAGCGCGGCGACTTCCTCGCAGGTCTTCTGCGTCGGCGTGTCGATCCTGCGCATCGCGCCACCGGCTTGTGCGCGCGGCGCGGCCGGCGCCAGCGCTTCGGCCATCTCGATGTTGGCGGCGTAGTCCGAAGCGGTCGAGAACGCGATCGCGTCCTCGCCGGATTCGGCCAGGACGTGGAACTCATGCGAGGCGCTGCCGCCGATCGCGCCGGTATCCGCATTCACCGCGCGGAACTTCAATCCGAGGCGGGTGAAGATGCGGGTGTAGGCGGCGTACATGTTGGCGTATTCGCGCGCCATGCACTCGGGCGTCATGTGGAACGAGTAGGCGTCCTTCATCAGGAATTCGCGCGCGCGCATCACGCCGAAACGCGGGCGGATCTCGTCGCGGAACTTGGTCTGGATCTGGTAGAAGTTCACCGGCAGCTGCTTGTAGCTGCGCAGCTCGTTGCGTGCGAAGTCGGTGATCACTTCCTCGTGCGTCGGGCCGTAGCAGTAGTCGGCCTCCTTGCGATCCTTGATCTTGAGCAACTGGCCGCCGAACTTCTCCCAGCGCCCGGTCTCCTCCCACAGTTCGCGCGGTTGCACCGAAGGCATCAGCAGCTCCAGCGCGCCGGCCGCGTCCATCTCCTCGCGCACCACTGCCTCGACCTTGCGCAGCACGCGCAACCCGAGCGGCGTCCACGTGTACAGCCCGGCCCCGAGCTTGCGGATCATCCCCGCGCGCAGCATCAGCTGCTGGCTGACGACATCGGCATCGGCCGGGGTTTCCTTGGTGGTGTGGAGATGGAACTGCGAAAGGCGCATCGGTCGGGCTCGAAGAAGACAGAGCCGCCGATTCTACCCGCTACGGTGCGGGCGGCGCGCCGGGTTCGGAGACGCCGCCCTCCGGCACCACGCTCGGGACGGAGTTGACGTTCGGGGTGCCGGTGATGGTTTGGTAGGGGCGGTCGGGGGGTGGAGTGTCGGTGTAGTTCCAGACGCCCTGGTCGTCTTGCCACTTGTACAGCGTCGGCGCCTGGGGCTCGGGGGCGGCTTGGGCCGGCACGGCAGCAGGCGTTGCGGCAGCGTCGCGCTGCGGGCTGCGCTGGTGCCAGGCGATGCCGGCACCGATCGCCAGCGCGATCAGGGTGCCGGCGACCAGGTGGCGCGTGTCCAGGTCCACGGCGAGCCTACTTGCCGCAGAACTTCTCGACCTGCTTGCGCGTCGCGGAGACTTCGGCGAGGTGTTCGTCCTCGCTCAGGATTTCTTCCTGGCCGTCGCCGTCCTTGTCCTTCTTGACCTGGCTGTTGTTCAGCAGGATGCGCAGGTTTTCCTGGACGCGCTTGCAGTTGGCGGAATCGGCACCGGAGAGTTCGCGCGCGGTCTCGGCCTTTTCCGCTTCCTCGGCCGCGGCGACTTCTTCCTCGCTGACGGTGGCCGGCTTGCTGTGCACGCGCAGCGCCTGCGCCTGCACGTCCTTGGGCGGCTTGTTGCTGTAGTGCCAGACGCCCTCGGCGTCTTGCCACTTGTAGAACTTCTCGGCATGCGCGAGCGGGGCGCAAAGCAGCAGCGCGGTCATGCAGATGGCGATACGCAGTTTCATCGGCCTTCCTCCAGCGAGGACGCGATGGTAACGCGAACCGCCGCCGCGTTCGCTAGACTGCGCCCATGAGCGAATCCCCGACCGTCCCCGCGCGCCACCCCGGCATCTACCTGCTGCCGAACCTGTTCACCACCGCCGGCATGATGGCCGGCTTCTTCGCGATCATTTCGGCGTTCAATGGCCGCTTCACCGAGGCCGCGATCGCGGTGTTCGTGGCCGGACTGCTGGATGGCGTGGACGGCCGCGTCGCGCGCATGACCAATACCCAGAGCGACTTCGGCGTGCAGTACGACTCGCTCGCCGACCTGGTCAGCTTCGGCGTGGCGCCAGCGGTGGTGATGTACGCCTGGGCGCTGGCCTCGCTCAAGGGCTACGGACCGGTGCTCGGCAAGGTCGGCTGGGCCGCGGCATTCGTGTACACCGCCTGCGCGGCGATGCGCCTGGCACGGTTCAACACCCAGATCGGCGTGATCGACAAGCGCTACTTCCAGGGGTTGGCGAGCCCGGCTTCCGCGGGCCTGATGATGTCCTTCGTCTGGACCATGAACGACCACGCCATTCCCGGCACCCGCGTCGCGTTCCTGGCGCTGTTCGTGACCCTGGTCGCGGCCATCCTGATGGTGTCGCGGCTGCGCTACTGGAGCTTCAAGGCCAAGCCCGAATCCGAGCGCGTGCCGTTCATCTGGATCCCGCTCGCGCTCGGCATCATCGTGGCGCTGGTGATCGACCCGCCGCGGCTGCTGCTCGCGATCTGCGTGCTGTACGTGGCGCACGGACCGCTGCTGACGCTGTGGGGCATGCGCAAGCGACGCGAGCGCCCGGCGGCGCCCTGAGCCGATGAACGCGGTGCCACCGGCGGATCGCGGCAGGGGCCGGCGCGCGGAGGACAATGCGCTGGCGCTGGTCGCCGACCTGGCCCAGGCATTGGCCTCGGCGCTCGATCTGAGTGCGTCGCTGAACCTGGCGCTCGCGCGCATCATCGGTGCGCTTGGCGCGCAGGGCGGCGCGGTGTTCCTGCTCGACACGGCGACGCGCGAACTGGTCTGTCGCGCCTGCGCCGGTCCGGTCGACATCATCGGCCTGCGCATTCCGGCGGACCGCGGCATCGTCGGGCGGGCGCTGGCCAGCGGGCAATGCCAGTTCGTGCGCGACGCCGCGCGCGACCCCGACTTCACCGGCGCGATCGACGCCGTGACCGGGATTGCGACGCGCACCATGCTCGGTGCGCCGCTGCTTACCGCGCACGGACCGATCGGCGTGCTGCAGGTGATCAACAAGCGCGACGGCGCGCTGTTCGACGAAGCCGATCGCGACCTGTTGCGGGCGCTCGCCGCACCCGCGGCGCTGGCGGCAAGCAACGCGGCGCTGACCGAGAACCTGCTCGAACATGCGCGCATCCGTCGCGAGTTGCAGCTGGCGCGACGCATGCAGCGTTCGCTGCTGCCGATGCGCCGGCGCGGCGGCTACCCGGTGCTCGCGATCAACCGACCGGCACGCGAGATCTCGGGCGACTTCTACGACCATTTCGACCTGCCCGACGGGCGCATCGGTTTCGCCATCGGCGATGTCGCCGGCAAGGGGCTCGACGCGGCATTCCTGATGGTGCGCTGTGCCAGTCTGCTGCGTTTCATCGGCAAGGAAGGGCTGACCCCCGCGCAGTGGTTGGCGCGCGCCAACGACGACCTCTGCGACACCGTGGCTGGCGGCACCTTCGTCTGCGCCGCGGTCGGCTACTTCGACCCGGCCACTGCCAGCGCCGTCTGGGCCAATGCCGGCTTTCCGCCGGTGCTGCTGCACGGGCCGCAGGGCACGCAGCTGCATCGCGCCGAGGGCCCGCCGCTCGGGATCGTGCCGGGCATGGACTTCCCGCAGCAGCAGGCGACGCTGCACGGGCGCAGCCTGTACCTGTTTTCCGACGGCGTGACCGACGCCCGCGACGCCTCGCGGCGCACGCTCGGGGTCGACGGCGTGGTCGCGCTGGTGCGACGCCACGCGCAGTGGCGCCCGGAAACGCGCTTGCGCCGCATCGTCGGCGACCTGCGTCGGCGCCAGCTCGGCGACGACACCACGTTACTGATGATCGAGGCCGCAGCATGAGCGCACCGGCATTGCTCTGCATCGAGTTCGCGGCGCGCGCCGAGGCACTGGCGGAGGTGCGGGCGGCGGTGCAGCGCGCGTTGTCGGCGCAGGGGCTGTCGGCGCGCGAGCTGGCGCAACTGGTGCTGGCGATCGACGAGGCCTGCGCCAACATCATCCGCCACGCTTACGGGGATTGCGGCGAAGGCCGCATCCGCCTGCGCATCGAACGCCGCCGCGGCCGCCTGCGCTTCCGCCTGCGCGACCACGCCCCGCCGGTCGATCCCGGCTGCGTGCGCGCGCGCAGCCCGGACGCCTGCCGCCCGGGCGGGCTCGGCATCCACATCATCGACGAGACCATGGATTCCTGGCGACTGCGACCCCTCAAGCGTCATTGTGGCAACGTGCTGACGATGATGCGCCATCTGCATGCGAGGACGGCACCATGAGCAAGGGCTGCGAGCTGCACCGCGACGGCGACTGGGCGGTGCTGCGGGTGTGGGGCGAGGTGGATCTGTCGTGGTCGCAGGACGTGCGCCGCCAGGTGCTCGATGCGTTTGCCAAGGTGCGCGCGCTGGCGGTGCAGCTCGACGCGGTCAGCTACATCGACTCCTCCGGCATCGCCGCCCTGGTCGAGGGCTTCCAGCATGCGCGCGGCAAGGGCGGACGCTTCGCGCTGCTGGCGCCGAGCGAGCCGGTGCGCGCGGTGCTGGAGCTGGCGCGTCTGGACCGCGTGTTCCCGATCTACGCCGACCTCGAGGCGGCGCGCGCGGCATGATCGCGAACGCGCAGCGCCTGCTGAACCGGATCGGGCGGCGCAGCGTCGCCGCGGTCGACGCCGTCGGCTACGGCGCCGGGCTGGTCGCGGAAGCGCTGGTGTTCACCGTCGTCGGACATCGCCGCGGCCAGCCGGTGCGCCTGGCCGCGATCGTCGAGCAGATGCGCCAGGTCGGGTTCGACGCGATTCCGATCGTCACGCTGCTGTCGCTCACCGTCGGGCTCATGCTCGCGATCCAGTTCATCGCGACGCTGAGCGAATTCGGCGCGCAGACCCAGGTGGTGCTCGCGGTCGCGAAATCGGTGACGCGCGAGTTCGGCGTGCTGATCACCGGCATCCTCGTTGCAGGGCGCTCCGGCTCGGCATTCGCGGCGCGCATCGGCTCGATGTCGGTATCGCAGGAAGTGGATGCGCTCGGCGTCATGGGCATCGACCCGGTGCGCTACCTGGTGGCGCCGGCGCTGCTCGCCATGCTGCTGATGCTGCCGGTGCTGACCGTGCTCAGCGACGCCGCCGCGATCCTCGGTGCGGCGCTGTACTCGGCGCCGATGCTGGACATGAGCGTGCCGACCTACCTGACGCAGACGCTCGCCCATCTGACCCCGCGCGATGTCTTCGAGGGCATCGCCAAGAGCGTGGTGTTCGCGCTGCTGATCACCGTGATCGGCGTCGCCACCGGTTTCTCGGTCAGCGGCGGCGCCGAAGGCGTGGGCCGCGCCACCACTCGCGCCGTGGTCGTCTCGATCAGCGCCATCGTCATCGCCGACATGGTCTTCAGCTTCTTCCTGAACCGATGAACGACGCCGAAGCGCCATTGATCGAGGTGGTCGGGCTGCAGGCCTTCTACGGTCGCCGGCGCATCCTGCACGGTGTCGACTTCAGCGTTCGTCGCGGCGAGATCCGCGTGATCATGGGCGGCTCGGGTTCCGGCAAGTCGACGCTGCTGCGACACCTGATCGGCCTGCAGCGCCCGGTCGCCGGCAGCGTGCGCATCCTCGGTGTCGACGCCGGCCGTGCCAGCGCGCGCGAGCTGCTCGCGGTGCGGCGCCGGCTCGGGGTTTCGTTCCAGGGCGGCGCGCTGATCACCTCGATGTCGGTCGGCGACAACGTCGCGCTGCCGCTGCGCGAGCACACCGCGCTCGACGAGACCACGATCCGCATCATGTCGCGGCTCAAGCTCGAGTTCGTCAATCTCGGCGGCTTCCACGACCTGATGCCGTCGCAGCTCTCGGGTGGCATGACCAAGCGCGCGGCATTGGCGCGCGCGATCGTGATGGATCCGGAACTGCTGTTCTTCGACGAGCCGAGCGCCGGGCTCGACCCGGTGGTCTCGGCCGAGCTCGACGAACTGATCCTGCGCCTGCGCGATGCGCTGCGCATGACCATCGTCGTGGTCACCCACGAACTGGAATCGGCGTTCCGCATCGCCGACCGCATCACCGTGCTCGACCAGGGCGACATCCTCGCCGAGGGCAGTGTCGCCGAAGTCCGTGCCAGTGCCGACGAACGCATCCAGGACCTGCTGCACCGCCGCCCGCGGCCAGTCGAGGTCGATGTCGACGACTACCTGCGCCGACTCACCGACGAGGACGGCTGATCCGTCAGCGCTGGATCTCGATGTGCCCGACCGCCAGTTCGGCGTCACCGGCGCGCAACTGCAACGCCACTGCGCGCGGCGTGGCGAGCAGGGCGGGAGGAACCCAGGCGGTGGCCAGGTCGTCGACCACGGTGGTGTCGAGCGCGGTCCCGTCAAGGACGAGTTGCGCGCCGACCGGAATGCAGCCGGCACGCAACCACAGGCCGGCGCGTTCGCTGCCCGCGGTCGCCGTGGCGGCGAGCGTTGCGGGCCCAAAGGTCTCGACCGCGCAGAAGGGTCCGGTGCCGATGCCATGCCACCCGCCCAGACGTTCGGCGCGCGGGCGCACCACGAACGTGCCGATGACTTGCTGGCGGCGGCTGGCCGGATCGACCAGGCGCACCGGAACGGTCGCCGGTTCGGCGCGCAGGTGACTGCGCCCGGCCAGTTCGGCGGCAACCAGGCGGCCGTCGTGCCTGAGGATGCGCAGGCGCTCGCGGCCGATTTCGATGTGCAACCCGCGGCCGATGGGTTGCTCGAACTCGAACCACAACAGCAGCGCCGTTGTCGCGTCGCGCTCGGCCTCCGCCGACTGCGGACTCCATGCCGTGACCTTGGCCAGTTCCGCATCCGCAAGCGCCACCGAGATCGCCGGTGGCGGCTGGTGCAGGGCGGCCGCAACCAGATGCCGGTGCCAGTCGCGCGCCGACTCGGGCAGCGCCGATCGCGCACGTGCGCGCCGCAGCGCCTCCAGCGGTGCGAACAGCGCCGCATCGGCGATGCCGGCGCGCGCCAGCAACCAGCCCGGGAGTTCGTGCGCATGCAGGTCGATGCGCTGCGCGGCCGGGCGGCGATTGTCGACCAGCAGCCAGGGCGTCGCCTGCACCAGGGCTGGCAGCCCGTCGTCGAAACCCCACTGGTCGAGTGCCGATTCGAGGCCCGGCAGGTGGTCGCCGTAGAACAGCAGCAGGGTCGGTCGCTCACGCTGCATCACCCAGCGCGCCAGTTCGCCGAGGGCAGCGTCGGCACGCTGCGTGTGGTGCAGGAAGCGGCGCAGCTCGCGTGCCCGGGCGGCGGGCATCGGCACGGTTGCGGGCAGTTCCGGCAGCGCCTGCTGCGGAATCGCGCGGCCTTCGTCCCAGGGGCCGTGGTTCTCCATGGACACGGCGAACAGGAACTGCGGCGCATCGCCGTCGAGCAGCTCGATGATGCGGCGGTTCAGTGCCGCGTCGGAAACGTGGTAGCCGTACACGTCGCCCGGATCGAAGTCGTCGATGCCGTGGAGGTCCTCGAAGCCGAGCAGCGGAAACACGCGGTCGCGACGGTAGAAGCGGAGATCGTGGGGATGGATCGCGGCAGTGCGGTAGCCGAGCCTGGCCAGGGTCCAGGGCAGTGCCGGCAGCGGACGATGCACCAGGCCCTGGTACGGGTACTGGATGCGCGCGTCTTCGAGCACCGGGAATGCGGTCAGGAACTCGAACTCGGTGCGCGTGGTGAGCCCGCCGAACGCGGGCACACGCAGGTCGCCGTGCGCGTGGTGCAGGCGCAACCGCGCCAGTTGCGGCGCAAACTGCGCGGTCTCGATGCCAGCCAGCGAACCCGGGTCCATGAACGACTCGCTCTGCACCACGATCAGGTCGGGCGGTGTCCCGCTGGTTGCGGTCACGCCGAATTCCGCCTGGTTGCGCGCAAGCCAGGCGGTCGCGTCCGCCACCGCGCCCGCGTCGGCAGGTGGCAGGCTCGACGAGGTGTGCAGATACAGGTGCAGGAAATGGGCGGTCGTGCCTGCGGTCTTGGCGGCCTCGTCCGGCATCCAGATCTGGACATCGAGGCGCTCGCGCTCGTATAGCCAGCGCCAGGGCAAGAACGCCAGCGCCAGCGAGGCGACCATCGCCGCTCCCGCGACCCAGGTCGTCCAGCGAAGCCTTCCACGCAGTGCCGCAGCGGGTGGCTCGACTCGGTGCAACAGCGCGATCGCCACCACTCCGGCCGCGCCGGCGAAGCGCCAGGAGAGGTCGAGATAGCGCAGGTAGAGCGCGGGGCTGAATAGGAACTGCTCGGCGGCGACGGTGTCTGCGGGCACCAGCGGCAGGCCCAGATGGCGAAGCTTGAGACCGTTCAGACCGAAAAAAACCGACTGCAGCAGAACCACCCAGGCCGTGGCCGCGAGCGGGCGCCGTGTCCAGCCGAGCAGCAGCAGCCAGGGTCCGAGCCAGGGCAGCAGGTTCGCGGCCAGTCGGAGCGGCGAAGCGAGCGCTGCCGTCTCGCCCCACAGCGCCGGCACCAGACCCAGGCAGAGGACGCCGGCGAACAGCGCCGCCGCGAGTGCGACGCTGCGCGTGCGCGGCACGTGCACGGATTCCAGTGGCCCAGCTTCCATTCGGTGGCTCTGTATCGCGGTCCGGACCGGCGATGTTAGCGCCCGATCGCCCGCGGCCGGTCCGCGCCGGCCCGAGTCAGGCCTCGATCTCGTCCCCGGGCCACGGGTCGTCGCCGAGTTCCGCGGGTTTGCGTTCGGGGCGCTCGACCTTGAACCACTGCGCATACAGCGCCGGCAAGAACAGCAGCGTGAGCGCGGTCGCGACGATCAGGCCACCCATGATCGCGACCGCCATCGGGCCGAAGAAGGCGCTGCGCATCAGCGGGATCATCGCCAGCACCGCGGCGAGCGCGGTCAGCACGATCGGGCGGAAGCGGCGGATGGTCGAGCCGACCAGCGCATCCCAGGGCGTCATGCCTTCGCCGATGTCGTGGTCGATCTGGTCGACCAGGATCACCGAGTTGCGCATGATCATGCCGGCCAGCGCGATCGTTCCGAGCATCGCGACGAAGCCGAACGGCGTGTTGAACAGCAGCAGGAACAAGGTCACGCCGATCATGCCGAGCGGTGCGGTCAGGAACACCAGGAAGGTGCGCGAGAAGCTCTTGAGCTGGAACATGAGCAGGGTCAGCACGACCAGGATGAACAGCGGCACGCCGGCATTCACCGAGGCCTGGCCGCGGGCGCTGTCCTCGACCGTGCCGCCGAGCTGCAGCAGATAGCCGGGCGGCAGTTCGGCGCGCAGCTTGGCCAGTTGCCGGTCGACTTCCGCGGTCACCGTCGGTGGCTGCACGTCGCCGTAGACGTCGCCGCGCACGGTCACCGTCGGCAGCCGGTTGCGGCGCCAGACGATGCCTTCCTCCAGGCCGTACTCGATGGTCGCGATCTGCGCCAGCGGTATCGACTTGCCGGACTCGGTCGGCACCGCGAGCGAGTCGAGCAGCGACAGCCGCGCGCGCTCCTCGACCGGGCTGCGCAGCATCACGTCGATGGTCTCGTCGCCCTCGCGGTACTGGGTGATGCGCGAGCCGCTGATCGAACTCTGGATGAACTGCGACAGCTGTTGCGAGTTGACGCCGATCTGGCGCGCGCGGTCCTGGTCGATGTTCAGGCGGATCACCTTGCTCGGTTCTTCCCAGTCCAGGTGCACGTTGGACAGGTCCGGATTCGCGCGCATCACCGTGGCCACCTCGCGCGCGATGCGGCGCACCGTCGGGATGTCTTCGCCCATCACCCGGAACTGCACCGGGAAGCCGACCGGCGGGCCGTTCTCCAGGCGCGTCACGCGCCCGCGCAGGCCGGTGAACTCGTCCGCGAACAGGCGGATCAGCTTCGCCCGCAGCGCCTCGCGCGCTTCGATCGACTCGGTCAGCACCACGAACTGCGCGAAGCTCGCCTGCGGCAGTTGCTGGTCGAGCGGCAGGTAGAAGCGCGGCGAGCCGGTGCCGACGTAGGCGACGTAGTTCTCGATGCCGCGCTCGCGCTCCAGGAATTGCTCCAGGTGCAACACCGCCTTCTCGGTGGCGTGCAACGAACTGCCCTCGGGCAGCTTCAGGTCGACCATCAGTTCGAGCCGGGTCGAGGCCGGGAAGAACTGCTGCTGCACGAAGCGGAACAGCCCGAGCGAAACCACGAAGGCGAGCGCGGTCGCGGCGATCACGCTGCGGCGATGGTCGAGGCACCACTCCAGCAGTTCGCGGAAGCGGCGATAGAAGCGGGTGTCGTATAGGTCGTGGCCGGCGTGTTCAGCGCGCAGCTTGTCGCCGTCCGGCAATAGGCGATAGCCGAGGTAGGGGATGAACACCACCGCTGCGATCCACGACAGGATCAACGCGATCGTCACCACCTGAAAGATCGAGCGCGTGTACTCGCCGGTGCCGGACTGTGCGGTGGCGATCGGCAGGAAGCCGGCGGCGGTGATCAGGGTGCCGGTGAGCATCGGGAACGCCGTGCTCGAATACGCGAACGCCGCGGCGCGGATGCGGTCGTAGCCTTGCTCCAGCTTCACCGCCATCATCTCGACGGCGATGATCGCGTCGTCGACCAGCAGGCCGAGCGCCAGCACCAGCGCGCCGAGCGAGATCTTGTGCAGGCCGATGTCGAAGAACTTCATCGCTGCGAAGGTCATCGCCAGCACCAGCGGGATCGACAGCGCGACCACGAGGCCGGTGCGGTAGCCGAGCGAGAAGAAGCTGACCGCGAGCACGATCAGCACCGCTTCGGCGAGCGTGCGCACGAACTCGGCGATCGAGTTGCGCACTGCGCGCGGCTGGTCGGCGACGCGCGCGAATTCGAGCCCCACCGGCAGGTCCTTCTCGATGCTGGCGGTGGCCGCATCGAGTGCGCGCCCGAGGCGCACGATGTCGCCGCCCTTCTTCATCGCCACCGCCAGGCCGATGCCCTCGCGGCCCTGGAAGCGCATGCGCGCGGCGGGCGGGTCGACGAAGCCGCGGCGGATCTCGGCGACATCGCCGAGCCGGAACAGGCGGCCGTTGCCGCGAATGGTGATGTTGCGGATTGCATCGACCGAGTCGAAGGCGCCGCTGGCGCGCACGAAGATGCGGTCATTGTCGGTCTCGAAGCTGCCGCCCGGCGTAACCGCGTTCTGCTGTTCGAGCTGCTGCACCACGGCGCTGAAGTCGAGGCCGAAGGTGGCGATCTTGGCGTTCGCGATCTCGACGTAGATGCGTTCGTCCTGCAGCCCGACCAGTTCGACCTTGGCCACGTCCGGCACGCGCAGCAGCTGCAGTTGCACGCGCTCGGCGTAGGACTTGAGCAATGCGTAGTCGAAGCCGTCGCCGACCAGCGCGTAGATGTTGCCGAAGGTATCGCCGAACTCGTCGTTGACGAACGGCCCCTGCGTTCCCGGCGGCAGCGTGTGGCGGATGTCGTTGACCTTCTTGCGCACCTGGTAGAACAGGTCGGGCATGTCCTTCGACGGCAGCGAGTCCTTGCCGATCACGAACACGTTCGACTCGCCCGGGCGCGAATAGCTGCGGATGAACTCGAGCTGCGGCAGTTCCTGCAGCTTCTCCTCGATGCGCTCGGTGACCTGGCGTGCGGTTTCCTCGGCGGTCGCACCCGGCCACATCGTGCGCACGACCATGACTTTGAAGGTGAACGGCGGGTCCTCGCTCTGGCCCAGGCGCAGGTACGACCACACGCCGGCGATCGCGAACACGATGGCGAAGTACAGGACCAGCGAGCGGTTGCGCAGCGCCCACTCGGACAGGTTGAAGCCGCTCACGGCGTCACCGGACGGTTGTCGCGGTCGATCGGCTTGATCGTCTGCCCGGGCTGCAGCTTGTGCACGCCGTTGGCGACGACCCAGTCGGAGGCGGCGATGCCGGCGGTGACGGTGGCGCCGTCCTCGCGGTAGATGCCGAGCGTGACCTCGCGCAGCGCGACCTTGCGCGTTGCCGGGTCGACCACCCAAACCGCCGGCTTGCCTTCCTTCTCGTGGATCGAAGACAGCGGCAGCAGCAGCGACGAGGCGCGCGCGGCATCGGTCAGGTAGATGCGCGCGGTGCGTCCGAGCTGGACGTCGCCATCCGGCGCGTCGAGCGCGACGCGCACGGCGCTGGTGCGCGTCGCCGGGTCGGCCTGCGGCGAGACTTCGCGAATGCGTGCCGGATAGCGCTTGCCGCTCGCGGCCCACATCTCGGCGATGACGGTGCGCCCGGGCTTGAACTCGCCGATGCGCGACTCGGGCACGTCGATCGCGACCTCGAGTTCCCCGGAATGGGCCAGGGTCATGATCGCCTGCCCGGCTGCGACGACCTGGCCAACCTCGGCGCTGATCGTGGTAATGACGCCGTTCGCGGTCGCCAGCAGGGTGGTGTAGGCGCTCTGGTTGCGCGCCACCTCGAGTTGCGCGCGCGCCTGCTCCAGCGCCGCGGCCGCGGCCTTCTGCTGGTTGGCGCGCGCGTCGAACAAGGCCTGGCTGATGTATTTCCTGTCGAGCAGCTGGCGGTGGCGCTCAAGTTCGGCGTCGGCCAGCGCCAGGTTGGCTTCGGCCGAGGCCACTGCCGCCTGCGCCGCCCCGGCTTGCAGTTCCAGGTCCTCGGGCGCCAGTTCGGCCAGTGTCTGGCCCTTGCGCACGCGCGCGCCGACATCGACCAGGCGTTGCTCGATCTTGCCGCCGACGCGGAACCCGAGCGCGCTGTGTACGCGTGCACGCACGTCGCCAGCGTAGGTCTCGATCGCCATCGCCTCGAGCGGCACCGGTCGCACCACGATCGCGGGCTTCACCGCCTCGACCGGCTTGCCGCCACCGCCGCAACCGGCGGCGAGCAACGCGAACAGGGACACAAAGGCAACGGCGGCGAGCGTTCGGGAGCGGCGGGGCATGGCGGATTCCGGTGGACGGGTTAATGAACCGGGCGGTAGAGTATGGTTACTAAACCGAACTGTCCAGTATCGTTATGCCGAAACCCGCAAAGAAAGCCATGGCCCCCGGCCGTCCCAAGGATCTCGGCAAGCGCGACGCCATCCTCGCGGCGGCCAAGCAGCTGTTTGCGACGCACGGCTTCGACGGCACCAGCATGGACGCGATCGCGCAGACCGCAGGCGTGTCCAAGCTCACCGTGTACAGCCATTTCGGCGACAAGGATGCGCTGTTCAAGGCGGCGGTCGCGGCCAAGTGCGAGGAGCAGATGCCGGCGGCGATGTTCCGCGTGCCGGCGGGCACGCCGCTGCGCGATGCGCTGCTCGCGATCGCGCGCGGCTTCCACGGACTGATCCACAGTCCGGAATCGCTGTCGCTGCATCGCATGATGATCGCCAACGCCGGCCAGGACGCGCACCTCGCCGAGCTGTTCTTCGAGGCCGGCCCGCGCATGACCCTGGATGGATTCGAGCGCTTCCTCGACGAAGCCATCGCCGCCGGTCAGCTCGACGTGCCCGACCCGGTCCGCGCCTCGCAGCACTTCTTCTGCCTGCTCAAGGGCATCGGCCACCTCAAGCTTTTGTGCGGCTGCCAGAAGCCGGTACCGCGCAAGGAAGTGGCCGCACACATCGACAGCGTCGTCGACATGTTTCTGCGGGCCTACGGCAGGCCCGCCCAGCGCAAGCGCGGCTGAGGTGCCGGCAGCGGTTCAGTGCGCGGGCGACGCAGCCGCGTTGCCGTCCTCGTCACGGCCGATGTTCGGGTCCTGGTCGGGCGCGGGGACCGCGAGTTCCTCGGACAGCACGGTGCGGCAGCGCAGCTCGAATGGGTGCGCGGGCAGCGGCGGCGCGGGTGCGCGCGCGCTGGCTGCGGACTCGAACAGGACGTGTTCGCCCTGGCGCACGTCGGCGGCGCGTTGCCACGGTGACCAGCGCCAGGGCGGATGTGCTTCAAGCGCTGGCAGCGCGAAGAACTCGGTCGGTTCACGCCGCAGCGTGCCGTCGGGGTTCGGCCAGCGCACGGCGATGGCCAGTCGGCTGCTGCCCTGTACGCGCGCGGCATCGGGCAGGTCGCGCCACAGCCAGGTGCGCCAGCCATCCGCAACCACGACATCGGTGAGCACGATGCCCGCGCTCTCCAGAGTCGCCGCGGTGATGACGGTCTTCTCCAGCAGATCGCCAGTGGCGGCGCTGGTCAGTGGTTCGGGCAGCGGGCGTTCGACCGACACCCGCAATTCGCAATGCGCGTGCGGATAGCGCCCGCTCTCGCGATCCACGAGCCACGGATGTCCGGGCATCGGCCGGTAGCGGCTGCGTCGCGCCTCGGCGTCGTCCGCGGGCAGCGCAGCGGCGAGGACGAGCGCGAAAATCAGCAGCGGCTTGACGATGCGGTGTGGCATGGGCAGTGGCGTGGCGTGGTGGCGGCGTGCGCACGAGCATAGCGGTGCATGCGTCGACCTTCGATGCGCTGCGTGGCGCAGCGTCACTCCTCCGGCACGCAGGCGCTCGGAATCTCCTCGAACGAATCGCCGAATAAGGTCTGCGTGCCGGGCGCAAGGGCGGCAAGCGACGCGCGCGACTGCCCGCCGACCTGAGTGAACTCGCCGCCGACCCAGATCGTCGATCCGACCGCTGCGATCACGCTCGCCCACGGGTATTCGCCGCCGCCGATGTTCGCGATCCAGGTGCGCTCCGGGAACGGGCTGCCGAGCGACAGCTTGGCCAGGCCCGCGCGCGGATGTCCGCTGACGCTGGCGAAACCGCCGCCGACATAGACCGAGCCGCCGATCACCTCGACTTCGCCGGCGCCGTAGTTTGCGAACGGCCGCCAGCGCGTGTCGAGCACGCCGCTGGTGCCGTCGAATCGCGCCAGGCCGCACAGCGTCGTGCCTTGGGCGGCGTCCAGTTCGCCGGCCAGATAGACGCGTCCGGACGCGTCGGTGGCGATGCCCGAGACGCTGCCGGTGAGGTCGGCGTTCCACGCCGTGGCGGTGCCGGTCGTGGTCGCGACCATGCCGATGCCGGCGCGCGTCGCGCCGCCGATCTGGCTGAAACTGCCGGACACCAGCAACCGCCCGGCGCCGGCACCGTGCAGGCGAAACACCGAGCCGGTCAGCTGTGCATTGAAGCCGCTGTCGACGCTGCCGCTGCCACTCAGCGCCAGCTTGGCCAGAGCGGGCCGCGCGGCACCGCCGATGTTCTGGAAGCTGCCGCCCACAAACAGCTCGGTGCCGGTGTTGACCAGGGCCTGGACGATGCTGTCCGCTGCCGGTGTCCAGGTTGGATCGATCGCACCAGTGGTGGCATCGAGCTTGGCCAGGCGGCTGCGCGCGGTGCCGCTGACGTCGGTGAATGCGCCGCCGATGTACAGGCTGCTGCCGGCCACGGCCAGCGCCATGACCAACGAATTCGGTTGCGGGATGAAGGCATGGTCGGCGGCTCCGGCCGCAGTGATGCGGGCGAGGTGGCGGTGCGCGGCGCCGTCGACCTTGAGGAAGCGGCCGGCGATGATCGCGCCGCCCGCGGACAGTGGCTGGATCGAGGTCACATCTCCCGGCATCTCGGCGTCGACGCGCGGCGCCAACGCTGCCGCGGCGGTGAGCCGCGCCAGCCCCATGCGCAGGCTGGTGCCGAGGTTGCGGAACGCGCCACCCAGCCAGAGTTCCCCGGAAGTGGTGGCGCCGACGGCGCGGACCTCGCCGTCCGCGAGCAGGCTCCATCCGCTGTCGAGCGTGCCGCTGCCGAGTGCATCGACCCGCGCCAGGTTGTTGCGGGCAACGCCCCCGACCTGGGTGAATTGCCCGCCGATGTACAGACGGTCGCCTTCGAGCGTGAGTGCGTTCACCGGGCCATTGATGCCGCCCGGGTTCCAGTTGCTGTCGGCGCCGCCGCTGGTGCCGAGCTTGGCGAGGCCGGAGCGCGGCGCGCCTCCGATCTCGGTGAAGTAGCCGCCGACGTAGAGCGCGCCGCCGGAGCCGATCGCGATCGCGGTGACGGTGCCGTTGCTTGCGGCGTCGAAGCTCGCGAGCAGTTGGCCATTGCCGTCGAGTCGCGCGATGCCGCGGCGCGCAGTACCCGAGACGTTGACGAAATCGCCGGCGATCAACACGCTGCCGCCGGCCTCGACCACGACCTTGCGCACTCCCGCGTCCGGAACCGCGGCGAAGCCCGCATCGACCGCGCCGGTAACGGCCGCGAAGCGCTTCAGATAGCTGGCCGACGGGCCGCTGCCGAAGCGGCCGCCGACCAACAAGCGGCCGCTGGCATCGAGCGCCAGCGAACTCACGGCCTCGGGCGCGATGCCTGCCTGCCACGTGCTCACGGTCGCGGTCGCGCCGCTGAGCTTGGCCAGCAGCGCGCGCGCGACGCCGCCCACGGCGGTGAACTGCCCGGCCACGAAGACGTCGCCGCCGGCGCTCGTGGCCAGCGCATTCACCATCCCATCCGCACCCGGATTCCACGCCGCATCGATGCTGCCATCGGCGTTCAGTCGCGCCAGGTTCCGGCGCGCGACGCCGTTGATCGACGTGAACTCGCCGCCGACCACCCAGTCGCCATCCGGCATCGGCGCCAGCGCGTAGACGAAGCCGTTGGCAACGATGCCGAGGTTCGGCGTCGCCTGCACCGCCTGCGCGTGGACGAATGCAGGCGCGAGGAACGCCGGGAGGGCAAGCAGGAAGCGACGCAGGAACTTGGGCATTGGAATCTCCTTTGCCCATCCATACGTGCGATGCGGGAAGATCTTTCGGGCGTGACGCGACCGAAGTCCTGCTCAGTGCGTGGCGCGACCCGGCAAGGCCGCCACCGCGCGTGCCAGCAGTCGCAGTGGCAGCGGCGGCTTGGCGTCTCTGCCGGAAAGCGCCATGCGCATCAGATGCTGGAACGGCGGCGCGTATTCGGCGATGCGCAGCAGTGCACGACGCAGCAGGCGCATGCCGGGACGGTCGTCGCCATACAGGTGCACTACCGACAGCGTCGCCAAGTACAGCGGAAACGCGATCGCGCGCAGGTTGCGCTCGTATTCGGCCAGCGGTTCGGCGTCGGCGATGTCCTGTCCGCGACGGCGCGCCAGCATCATCGCATCGCTGAGCAAGGCGATGCCGCGCAGGCCGAGGTTGTAGCCGTGCGCGGTGATCGGGTGCATGCCGATCGCGGCGTCGCCGAGACAGGCGAAGCGCGTCGCGACCAGGCGCTCGGGCGCGACCCCGACCAGCGGATAGACATGGCGCTCGCCAACCAGCTGCATCGCGCCGAGGCGTTGACCGTAGCGAGCGGCGACAGCATCGCCAAAGGCCTCCGGCGACAGCGCCTGCAGTGCGTCCATCTCGGCGGGCGTCAGCGTGATCACCACCGAAGCGAGATCGTCGCGCAGCGGCAGCAGTGCCAGCGTCTGGCCGTAGCCCAGCCATTCCCAGGCGATGCCGGGCTGCGGCTTTTCCAGGCGCATGCGGCAGACCAGCATGTTGCGACCGAAATCGTGCTGGCGCGCGGCGATGCCCATGCGCCTGCGGCTGGCCGAGAAGCGGCTGTCGGCCGCGACCAGCAGTCGCGCCGTGATCACCTCGCCATCATCGAGCGTGACGCGCGCGCCGTCGTCATCGGTGGCGATGTCCTGCGCCTTGCGTCCGAGCTTCCAGACAATGCCGGCGGCTTCGGCGGCGCTTTCGTAGGCGACGCGACGCAGCGCGTGGTTGCTGACCATCCAGCCCAGCGCCTCGGCGCCGTCCGCTGCCGCCACCCGCATCGGCGATTCGGAATCGCCATCGAACACCTGCGCCTCGCGCAGCGGCGCGAATTCGGTCTCGCCGAGCCGCGACCACTGGCCCCACTGCTCCAGCAATTGCCGCGACAACAAGGTCAGCGCGATCTCGCGCCCGTCGTCGCGCGGCGCCGCCAGCGCCTCGCGCGCGGCCGGATCGACCACCGTCACCGACCAACCCTGCCGCGCCAGCACCCCGGCCAGGCTCAACCCGGCCGGACCGGCACCAATGATCACCACATCGCATGCGTCGCTCATGGCGGCATTGTCCACGAAAACCGCGGCTGGGCGTGTGAGGATGGGGCTCGGTCAGTGTTCCACCCAGCGAAGTTGCGCAAGGTCGAACGCGCCGTGCGCTGTCAGACGGCCCTCCAGTGGCTGCAGCCGCTGGAACTTGCCTCCCTTCTCGCGTCCGACGAAGACACAGCGGCCGTAGTCGTCATGTGCCGGGCCCTGCGCCTTCTTCACGTCCAGCGGATCTCCCCAGCCGCGCGGCCCCTTGATCTCGACCAGTGCCACATGGTCGGGGCAGTTGCGCCCGCGATGTGCGACGACGAAATCGGGATGGAACGGCGCGCCGTCGTTCCAGCGATACAACTGCAGGCGTTCCGGCCCGGTGGACGGATTGCGATGCCACCACAACACGTCGTCGCAGCGGTCGAGCAGCAGCGCGAATTCGCGTTCGTCTTCGGAGTCGAAGTCCGGGAGGATGCCGTAGGCGTTCTTTCGTGACGGCGTGCGGCCTTCGTCAAAACTGAGGGCAAGCGGCAGCGCGACGCGCCGCTGTTGGACGTTCGGCATGCGTGCGCGCTTGAATGCGTTGCGCAGCAATTCCGGGTGGTGCACCAACACGAAATCGAGAGCGCGGTCGAGTGCTTCCGTGTCAGAGGGCGCCGGCATGCCCGCCTCTGCCAGTTTGCACACGAAGCGCTCATCGATCAGGTGCAGCAGCTTGCGCTGGTCCAGATCGAACAGGCCGAGCTGCCGCTGTACCTTGTTCGATACCTGCTCGGCATCGAGCTGGGCCTGGACATAGCTCTCGCGTTCTTCGGCAACCCCGACGAACACGTCGCGCTCGGTACGCAGAAGACGCGTCAGGGTCTGGTGCATCGAACCGAGTACGCCGGGCGAGAAGTCGAGATGGTCGACTACCCGTTGTTCGAGGTCGCTGTCGATGGTTGGTAGCGCTTCACTGATCAGCTCGCGCGGCACGCCTTCGCGCAGTCGGTAGCTGAGTCTTCGGGCCGCATCGCGTGCGAGCAGGTCGGGAAGCAATGCGCGCGGGGCAGCAGACGAATTGGTCGGGCCGCCGAGGTTGGGGAACAAGCTCATGGTCGCGCCCAGTTGCTGCGCCTCCTGCCCAAGTTCGTGTAGGGCCGGGGAGGCATCGTCGCCGAGGGAGATTCCGCTCGAACCGATCAGCAGGCTGGCTGTCTCGCCGGTGCGAAGCACTTGGATGGTGTGACTGCTGCCGACGACGCTGACGACGGTCTGTGTTCCGAGTTCGGGCGCCTGCGTCGACAGCTTCGCGATCATCTCGCCCGCGCTCAGCAGGCCCTCCTGAGTTTCTGCGTTGGCGAGAAAAACGTAGCCATGCGCCAGCTCAGGTGCGGTCTCACGATGGCGCAGCAGCGGATGCACACGCATCAAGCGCCCGATCACCTGCACGCCGAAATCGGGATCGCGAGCGCCACGCAATGCGGCCAGCGTGAACGCTCGCGGCGCGTCGAAACCAAGCGCTACCGCCATCTTGAAGAGCAGCACTTCGACGGTCGGGTCGTTCGCCAGCGCAATCAAGTCGGGATCGGGTTCGTTCGCGGTGTGGATGCGCACGGCCGACTCGGCAAATCCGAGTTGCTGCACCAACAATCGCTGCGCTTCTCGCATGGCTTGAGTGCCGTCCGGTACCTGAACCAGCATCAGCGGCGTAAGGACGATGCCGTTGGCCCGCAACTGTTGCTGCAGGTGCCGATGCATCTGCGTGCATTCGTGCAGGGCAAGGCGTTCGTAGTCGACCAGCGTGGCCAGGTCGCCATCGGCGGCCACAAATCGGACCAGCTTGACGCCACGCTTCAGAAGGCCGGCATCAACGCCGTCGCGGCGAGCGACGGTGATCCATTCCTCCGGGTCGCCGACTCGATAGCCGGTGTCGCGTTCGAATTTCACTGCATCTGCATCGCGCGGCGTCGCCGTCATCATGACGGTGAAGTCCGGCCGCAGCACGTCGGTGAAGAAGGCGCGTGCCTCCTTCGACTTGTGAAAGCCGTGGTGGGCTTCGTCGACGACGCAGCCGATGCGCATGCCTTGGGCACGGGCGAGTGTCAGCAAGTCATCGAGCGAAGCGCCGTCATCGCCGCGGCTGCGCGCCTTGCGCCCCGCTTGATTCGCGGTGGCGACGCTCTGCCAGGTCGTCACGAAGATGCCGCCGCTGGCCACGGCGTCGATGCGGCGGTCGCTGCCGAGATCCAACAAGCGCAGCGCCGGGCTCTGCCGACACAAGACAGCGCGAGCTTGTTCGACCAAGCCGGCGAAGGGCGCGAACCAGAACCAAAGCGTGGGCGCGCCGGGATCGAAGCGAGCGAGAATTTCCGCTGCCAGCAGGGTCTTGCCGGCCCCTGTTGGGGCACACAGCATGACCGTGCCGTTGCGTCGGGCGACCGTCGCCGCGTGCGACGGATCGGCGTCGGGCGGCAGCGCGTCATACAACGCGCGGGTGGCGTCGAGTCGTTGCAGCACACCGCGGGCGGTGTCGTCCTGGAACTTCAGCAGCGACAACGGACCGCTCATGATTTGGCTCCGCCGAAACGCAGACGAAGCGATTCGGGAATCGGCCGGCATTCCACTTGCGCCGGCAGGTCGGCGAGACGTGGCGGTGTCCAGGTGTAGACGACGATCGCGCGGCCGGCGTTTGCAGCGCACCAGTCTCGGAGAATTTGCATGTCGCCCTCGTGCCATTCGGGCAGGTAGGCGAGCGCCCGATCCCTGTCGTCACGGAGCACAAGGCGGATGACGCGTTCCGGCTGCAGCGGCAGATCGTGCAACAGTTGCAGCGCATTCCAGATCTCGTCGTGACCGAGGCGGCGCGCGAGCCGGTGTTTGGGCACACGTCGCGCACGCAGATATGCAAAGCCGCCGCCAAGCCCTTGGATTTCTACGCCCTTCGCATTCGTATAACCGCGCATCACGCGACGCACGCGCTCGGCGCAGACGTCACGGCACAAGTTCTTGTCGGGCGCTTCGTCGGTGCGCTCAGTGCTGCTCACCAAAATGAACCGCCGATTCCCCCCATCCTCCGCATTCAACTTCTCCACGGCTTGCGCCGTGGTGCCTGATCCAGCAAAGAAGTCGAGAATCACCGCGTTCTTGTCGTTGACGAAAGCCAGCAGGTACTGCAGCAACGAGAGCGGTTTTGGATAGGTGAAGGCGATGCTCATGTCCTGCAGTGAAGCACCGTCTGCCTGCGTGCTCCCAAGATTCCGAAGCACGGATATCACATGGGATGGCGAAGAGCGAACCTTGATGTTCTCGATGGCGCCAGAGCGCGTCAGTGCGAATGTTGTCGACTGCTTCTTCGAGTCCAAGATCGGCGCGAATCCGCCATCGATGAACTGCTTGCATTGCTGCCGATTCGCCCAGCCGCTCCGCAGAACTACTGGGTTGCACAATGCTCCGCTTCTCACCACCGCGTCACCCAATAGGTGGGGCCACTTGTCTGTCCGCGCCCTGACAATGCCTGAGTCGAAATCCGCCGGAAAGCCGGTAGGCAGCGTGATTTCGGATACCGGATTTTTCGGGCCATTCTTGACGATCGTGTTTCTCACTTCCTGTCGGAATAGCTTGCTGGATCGATCCACATTGGGATCGACCAAGGCCGGCATCGCGATCAGGTCTGAGTTTCGTGCATAGAGCAGCACGTATTCGTGGCAAACCTTGATCTTGGCCTGGTTGTCGAAATTCCCGTCCGTCTGCCAGACCAAGCAAGCAACCTTGTTCTGCTCGCCGAAGACGCGGTCCATGAGCATGCCGAGGCGGAACAGTTCGTTGTCGTCGATGCTGACGAAAATCACGCCATCGTCCGCGAGCAGATCGCGGGCGAGGGTGAGGCGGCGGTACATGAACTCGAGCCACAGCGAATGGCGGAATCGGTGCGACTTGTCCACGAAGCGGTCGTTGTAGACGAAATCGCGGTTACCGGTGTTGTACGGCGGATCGATGTAGATGCAGCGGATCTTTCCGGCGTGCGTCATGCGCAAATAGCGCAGTGCATCGTAGTTGTCGCCCTCGACGATCAGGTTCCGATACGGCGCTTCACCGTGGCTCAGCGCCGCGTCGAACTCCAGTGCCACGAAATCTTCGTTGATCGCGGCATCTGCCTCGACACCGTCGCCCGGACGTTCCCACACGAGGCCCAGTTGCCGTTCGGCATCGCGGCGTTCCAGCAGGCGCACGAGTTGGTCGCGCGACAGGTGCTCGTAGCGGCCACGAGCCTCTCTCCCGCCGGGAGAGGGGTTGGGGTGAGGGACAGTCGAAGCGTCGCGCTCCGCAACGACCCTCACCCCCGGTCCCTCTCCCGGCGGGAGAGGGGAGGATGGTGCGCAGGGATCAGCGCTGGCCAATGGGGCGAAGAGCAGGGCACGCACGTCGGATAACGGCGCAAACGCCGCCTCGATGCGAGGTCGAACGTCTTCCCACGACAAGCCGCCCAGGCCGCAACCGAGTGCGGGCAAGGCGATGGAGCGGATGCCGCGTCTGCGCACTTCGCTCACCAGGTCCGCCAGCCCGGCATCGATATCCTCGAGCCTGGACTGATGGCGCCACTGCCGCTTGGTCGGGAAGTTGACGATCCAACGTGGATTCAGAAGTTTGGCGCGTTCGATGACCTGCACCTTGCCCGGACGCAGTTCACCGCTGCGGCAGGCTGCCTCGTAGACCGGCAGGATTTCCGGGAAGGCTCGCGCGAATTGCAGCGCGATGCCCTTGCCCATCGTGCCTTCCGTGTTGACGGCGTTGACCAACGCCTCCGCGTCCGCAGATAGGAGGCTGTTGCCATGAACGATGCAGGGGATGGCAGACATGTGGCACCTGATGGGTCCGCGCATTGTCACGGCCCGCGACCCACCGCGGCAAGCCGCAGCGGACATTCCGTGGTTCAATAGGCCCCTGCGGGGGTGCCGTGCGATGGCCGGCTGAGAGAGACCCTTTGAACCTGATCCGATTCGCATCGGCGTAGGGAAGCTTCGATGAGGACTTGCGTCCGGCGTCGGCACTCCGCATCCAGTCACGAGGAGTTGCCATGAATGCGTTGCCTAGCGATCTGATCCGTCGAACCAGCGAATTGTCGGAGGCGGTGACGCAGCCGATTCCGGGCTCGCGCAAGATCCACGTCGAGGGTGCGAACGGGTTGCGCGTGCCGATGCGCGAGATCGCGCTCGCCGACACGCCGAAGCTGTTCGGCGCCGAGCCGAATCCGCCGTTCGTGGTCTACGACACCTCGGGGCCGTACACCGACCCGACGCAACGCATTGACCTGACTGCGGGACTGGCGGCAGTGCGCGCCGGCTGGATCGCGGCGCGGGGTGACAGCGAGACCTTGGCAGACCTGAGCTCGCACTACGGCCGCCAGCGCGCGGCCGACCCGAAACTCGCGCCGGTGCGCTTCCCGCGCGTGCAGGCGCCGCGGGTCGCGAAAGCCGGGTCGAACGTGTCGCAGATGCACTACGCACGACGCGGCATCGTCACGCCGGAGATGGAGTACATCGCAATCCGCGAGAACGCGCGCATCGAAGCGCTGCGCGACGCCGGCGGCGGCAAGGGGCGCGTGCATGGCGGCGAATCGTTCGGTGCCAGCATCCCGGCGCTGATCACGCCCGAGTTCGTGCGCGACGAAGTGGCACGCGGGCGTGCGGTGATCCCGAACAACATCAACCACCCGGAATCCGAGCCGATGATCATCGGCCGCAACTTCCGCGTGAAGATCAACGCCAACATCGGCAATTCGGCAGTGACCAGTTCGATCGCCGAGGAAGTCGAGAAGATGGTCTGGGCGATCCGCTGGGGTGCGGACACGGTGATGGACCTGAGCACCGGCAAGCACATCCACGAAACGCGCGAGTGGATCCTGCGCAATTCGCCGGTGCCGATCGGCACCGTGCCGATCTACCAGGCGCTGGAAAAAGTCGATGGTCGTGCCGAGGAACTCACCTGGGAGATCTTCCGCGACACCCTGATCGAACAGGCCGAGCAGGGCGTCGACTACTTCACCATCCATGCCGGCGTGCGCCTCGCCTACGTGCCGCTGACCGCACGCCGCGTCACCGGCATCGTCAGCCGCGGCGGTTCAATCATGGCCAAGTGGTGCCTGGCGCATCACCGCGAGAGCTTCCTCTACACCCACTTCGAGGAAATCTGCGAAATCATGAAGGCCTACGACGTCGCCTTTTCGCTCGGCGACGGCCTGCGTCCGGGTTCGATTGCGGATGCGAATGATCGCGCCCAGTTTGCCGAGCTGGAGACGCTGGGCGAGCTGACCAAGGTCGCCTGGCGGCACGACGTGCAAACCATCATCGAGGGCCCGGGTCACGTGCCGATGCACCTGATCAAGGAGAACATGGACAAGCAACTCGCCGAATGCGGCGAGGCGCCGTTCTACACGCTCGGGCCGCTGACCACCGACATCGCTCCGGGCTACGACCACATCACCAGCGCCATCGGCGCGGCGATGATCGGCTGGTACGGCACCGCCATGCTCTGCTACGTCACGCCCAAGGAACATCTCGGCCTGCCGAACAAGCAGGACGTGCGCGACGGCATCATCACCTACAAGATCGCCGCGCATGCGGCCGATCTCGCCAAGGGTCACCCGGGTGCGCAGGCGCGCGACAACGCGCTCAGCAAGGCGCGCTTCGAGTTCCGCTGGCAAGACCAGTTCAACCTCGGTCTCGATCCCGAGAAGGCCAAGGAATTCCACGACGAAACCCTGCCCAAGGACGCCGCCAAGCATGCGCATTTCTGCTCCATGTGCGGCCCGAACTTCTGCTCGATGAAGATCACCCAGGATGTACGCGACTACGCCGCCGAACACGGTGTTGACGAAGCGCAGGCGCTCGAAACCGGCATGGCCGAGAAAGCCCGCGAGTTCCGCGAGTCGGGGGCGGAGATCTATCGGCCGGAGTGATGGGGGTCAGATCACGACCAGCTGATCGGCGGTCGCGCCGATCACGCCGTTGCGCGGAATCGGCTCGGTGAGCGTCACGGCAACCAGCGCGCACTTCATTCGCCCAGATCGTCTCGCAGCCGGTTGATCAGTTCATTGGTGACCACCGCGCCGACGCGTTTCGGGATCGGCTCGAAGCCGAACTTGGCCGCTGCTCGAGTGCGCGAATCGTGCCCGCACACCTGCAGCCTGGCGCGGGCCAGTTCCGAAATCACTTCACCCGCCGGCCGTTCTTGACCCCTTGCAGCGCCTCGGGCACGAGCCGATGGTCGATGCAGAATCGACCCGACAGCACTTGCGATTGCCGCTGCTGTGTCGGCGAAGCCCCGGTGGCGGGAGATGTGGACTGGTGGTACTGGTGCCAGTGTTTGGCGGCTTGCCAGATGGCTTCGGGACAACTGGCGAGGGTGGGCAGGCCCGGCGTAAGGTCACGCCACGCGGCGCCGACCACGGTTTCGACCAGCACCGCCGATGGCAGGCCGACGCCGCGTTGCAGCGGATTGCCAGTCTCGCGAACCCCCCAGAGATAGCCGAGCCAATCGTGCAGCATCGACACGGCATCGACCTCGAGCGGTCGCCGCGAAATTTGCCCCACCAGAGTATGCACAGTGTCGCGGGCACATGGCACGCGGATCAGTGCGACATTGGGAAACTGTCGCGCACGGCTGTACTCGCCGATGCTGCCATCGACGAGCGCGTTGCGCTCCGGTGGCCAGCCGGCACCTGGGTGCGTCCAGAGCGGTACCTCGGACAACACGGTGTGCGAGTCGATGGCCACGGACAGATCTTCGATCAAGGCACAATGCGACCAGTGGCTGCCGCTGCGGTCATGGCGTGCCACGGACTGGGCACTGCGCAGCAGAAAATGCGGGGTTTTCACGCCACCGAGCAGGAGGATGCCACAGCCGTCGGTGGCGTTGCAGGCCTGCCGTGCGCGCTCCAGCCAAGTGGTATTGGATTCGCGCGCTTTGCGCGCCAAGGTGGTGAAGGCTGGGTTGGACTCCACTGCCGAGGACAGGCGGATCGGGAACATGCGTGACTCCTTCAGTGTGCGACGCCGAATGCAGGCAGCAGTCGCTGATGGTGGCTTCGACGTACCTCCTCGCCGGGCTCGACATATGTCCAGCCCGCAGTCGCCGCAAGCTTGGGTGCCAGTTCGATCGAAAGGGTGCCGATCATGGAAGCGCTGCGGATTCCATGCGGTTTGGTCGGCGTGTAACCGTGCTGCTTGAACGCGTCATGGTTCAGGTCGAACGAGGGCTTGCCGGGTTTGCCGTCGGGGATCAGTGCGAACGGCGAGCAGATCGCCTCGACCAGCGGGCCTTGTGGATGCCCGGGCAGGGGGTCGATGCGGCTCACGCGCCCGAAGTGAACGTCGCCGCTCCGCACCGCAACCGGGTGAGGGATGGCACGCAGGGCATCGAACAACCGCCGATAGTCATTCGCGTAGTCGGCAAGAGTTGCGTCGACCAGGCGCTGCTTGAACCAGCCAGGGTCCTTGTCGAGCAGTGGCTGACCGATGGCGAGCAGGCCGAAACTGCCGTGACCGGACGCAGCCAGGCCATCGCGCCACGTCGCGATCAAGGCGCGATCGGCGGCATCGAACAGCTGCTGGAACTGCGCATCGCGCGACAGGCGCGCATCGAGAAACAGCGCATGCAGCTTGCCGCAGATCCAAAGACGTGAACGGCCGGCTTCCCCGGTCAACGGCGGGATGCGTTGGAACTGGTCGAACAATTCGCGGCCGATCCGCAGCCAGGTCTGGCGTTGCCCGGATGTCCAAGTGTCCATCAGATGAACCGCGGAGCGCGGTGCGTTGTTCCACAGTTCGTGGTCGTCGGGCACCATGACCACGGGTGCGGACCGCAGCAGGGCAGCGAAATCCTCGTGGTCGAACCACTGGTGCAGGTAGCGCTGGTAGCAGTGCTTGGCGAGCGCTTGATCGTCGCGCGGCAGGATTGACTGGACGGTGGGCAGGTCCAGGTACACCTGGTCGCCGAGCAGCGCCGCGAACATCAGCGGACGCGGCTCGTTGTGTTCCGGATCGCTGCGCGTCACTTCGGAGATCATCGCTGCCAGCGTCGAACCGGCGAAGCGCTCGACCCAAAAGCAGGACCCGTACAACAGCCGCGAAGACGTCGACGCGGTGTCGGCCACGACCACATTGAGCACGTCGCTGGGCAGGTCCGCGAACCCGAGGGTCACGGTGTGCACGCCGGCCGCCAATCCACCGTGCTCGAAGTCGGCGATCCAGCACGCAGGCTCGGGATTGGGCAGGTCGGTCAGCGTGACCCGACGCCAATCACCGAGCGGCTGCATCGCTGCGCCCGCGAGCTGGGGTGACGGTCGCGGGGCGGGCCAGGCGCCGCGCAGCAGCACCCGCACTCGGACACTGCCGGGCGGCGCCAGCATCGCGTGCAAGCGCGCATTGGGCACGGCCAGCTAGTCCTTCTTGAAGCCGGTCAGGAATGCATCGAGATCTCGGCGCAGGAGCACGCTGATGGCGACGTCGGCCTGGCCATCGGAGTCGGTCGGGATGTCCGCGCTGAGCCGGCCAATCACGCTCCAGTCGCTCGCATCTTCCTTGGCCAGCGTGAACAGGCCTTCGGCGAAATAGCGCGAGCGAAAATCGCCGCAGTACCCCGGTTGCACGGCAGGCGGCGTTGCCGCCGGGCAGCGCACGTCCCAATAGCGGTCGTTGGCGTAGCCGAGCATCAGTTCGCCGACGCCGACACGGTAGTTGGTGAGCGAGTGCAGCCCGACAAACCAGCGTGCTGCGCCGCGCTGGTAGTCGTTGGCCGGGTCGGTGTCGTGGTCGCCGATCGGCGCGGTGAAGCCGACTCCGGCGGCCACGCCGATGGCGTCGGCGTATTGGTTCATGAAGTGCCATTGGCCGCCGAGATTGACCCGAACGCGGCCATCATCGCGACCGAAATAGCCGTCCGGGTCTGGCGTCTGGTCGTTGCTTTCGTCGTCGGTGATGTCGCTGCTGCGGTAGGTAAGATCGAGAAATCCCCGCAGCCAGCCGCCCGGAAAGCGCTCGCCATCAGTGCATGCCCCATCTTTGGGAGGGTTGCCGAAACCGGGACAGCTCATGTAGGTGAATCGTCCGGTGTCGTAATGCGTGGACAGCTCGAAGGCTTCCTGGAACCCGCCGCCCGGTTTCAGCAGAAAGCTCGGTCCGACATAGAGACCGTAGCTTGGCAGTACCAGACGGCCGTCGCGCTCGGATTGCATGAGCGCGAGTTTGGCCTGCTCCGCATCGTTCTTGAGCGCTGCGTTGGTTTCGGCCTCGCGCGAGATCTTCAAGTAGTCCTGGTGTGCCTCGGCCAGACGGCGTTCAATCTCTTCGCGTGTCTTGGTGGGCTGCGGCAGCCACTCGCGGTCCTCTCTGGCCGGAAAGGCCCGTTTCGCGGCGGCATTGGCCTTCTCCTCGGCTTCCTTCTTGTGTCCTGGATTCAACGCATCGGCGACAATCTTTCGGTCGGCATCGGTGCCGACTTGCGGGTCGCACTCGTCCCTTCGGTCGAGCTTGCCCGAAGGATTGATGAGGTACGGCGTGCATTGCAGGCGTTTCAGTTCCTGTCGACGCTGCTCGCTTCTTGCCGCCGGAGGCGGCTGGCTGGTTCCGCTGCTGGCGATAGCCTGAGCGGCCGGTGTCGCAGCCGGCGCATTTCCGGCGAATGCATGGCACAGCCCGCGCAACTGGTTCGTCATCGCCGCGGCATCGCTGTTCGCGAGCGAGGTCTGCAACGCGGGACGGAACAGTTCGGTAAGGCTCGAGTCGATGCCGAAGGACTCGAGCGCGATCTTGAGCTTGTCGTCCTCGCTCGCGGCGAGTCCGAGCGCCGTCGCGGATACGGTGCCATCGCAGCCAGCGCGGGCAGTGGTCGGCGCAAGCAGCGCGGCAGCGGTCGCCGCCGCCAAGGGAAGGGTCGTCCACATGGATTTCATGTTGCCTCCTGCAGTCTGTTCGACAAGCTTGCAATTCCGGCCCTGGGCCGACACTGCAGACCTGTAACAGGCGCCCGATCGGACACTCAACCTGTCAGTACCGACAGGTTCTCGATGCGGTTGTCGCGTGCTAGGGGCGGAGCGAGCGATGCGTCCTGTGGGTCGGCCGGCGCGCGGTGACGCGAGAGGTGGCAACGGGTTTCGGAGTCCGGCTCCGGGGTGCGCGCCTGGCGCCACGCGTGCGCGGGGGGGGCAGCCATCTTGATGGCAGAGCGTTGCGGGCGTAGTCTTGCTGGCGATTCGCAGGAGTATGCCGCCATGACCGAGCCGCAGTTGTCTGTCCGCAGCGCGCGCGCGCGCGATGTTGCGCATCGTCTTGCACAGCGCGAGAAGCGCACCGTGGCCGAAGTCGTCGAACGTGCGCTTGAGGCCTACGAGGCCGCGCAGACCGGGCGTGAGCCTGCGGCCAAGTTCTATGCGCGCGTAAGTCGATCGTTCGGGGTCGATCTCGATCTTGACGCAGTCATCCGTGGCCACCGCAAGGTGCATGCGGGGCCTGAGTTGTGATCTTTGTCGACACCAATGTGGTGTCGGAGACTCTGCGAATCGCGCCGGATGCGCGCGTGCTTGCATGGTTGGAGAAACACGATGCCGTATTGGCGCTTTGTTCGGTAGTCATCGGTGAACTTGCGTTCGGAATCGAAAAGATCCGCCCTGACCAGCGTGCGAAGCGGCTGTCTGCCGGGTTGGAGGCATGGCGGCAGCGTTGTGGCGGCCGCATCTTCGGGTTCACCGAGGAAGCTGCGTTGGCCTACGGCACGATCATGGGAAAGGCGGCGCGGCGCGGTCACGCGATGTCGGCACAGGACGCGATGATCGCCGCGATTGTCCTCGTTCACGACGGCGCACTGGCGACGCGCAACACCGATGACTTCGAAGGCACCGGGATCGATCTGGTGAATCCCTGGGCCGCTTGATTGCGACGCCCACTCACTCCGCCTGAAACCGCGGCAGTTGTTCGATGATCCATTGCAGGCGTTGCAGCGGGTCGTCGAGTTCCAGCGCGACCTGCTTCTCGGGGGCATCGAGGGCGAGGCGTTCGAGCATGCGCCAGCCGACCCAGTCGGCGTCATCGAAGCTGGACTTCGCGGCGGCGGAGATCTGCGAGTCGCCGTGTTCGGCGAGGCGTTCGAGAATGGTCACCAGCACCGCGTACTGCGCCGGCACGGGTTGTGGCGCAGCGTCCGCGCACCACGCGATTTGCGCGACGCGCAATGCGTGCGCGGCGACGCTTTCGCTGCGGATGCGGAAGCGGCGCCGACCTTCGACGCGGATGCCGAGCAGGCCGTCGGGCAGGGTGCTGAAGTCGATGATGCGTGCCTCGCAGCCGACCTCGTGCGCGGCGCCGACGACGGCGGTTTCGCTGCCCTCGCGCAGCAGCACGATGCCGAAGCCGGTGTCGTGGCGCGTGCAGTCGCGCACCAGGTCGAGATAGCGCGTCTCGAAGATGCGCAGGTCGAGCCAGCCTCCGGGCAGCAGCACCGAGTTCAGCGGGAACAGCGGCAGCGCTTCGGTGTTCATGGCGCGATCTGCTCGGCGTAGCGCCGCGGCGCGTTGTCGAAGCCGCCGTTGGACATGAACACGACGCTGTCGCCGGCGCGCGTGTACTGGCGAAGCGCATCAAGCAGGGCGTCGATATTCGACACCGCGATCGCTTCACCGCGCACCGCCGCAATCACCGCGTCGGCGTGCCAGGGCAGCTCCGGTCGCGCCAGGAACAGCACCAGGTCGGCGTCGACCAGCGAGGGCGCCAGCGCCTCGGCGTGCGCACCCATGCGCATCGAGTTCGAGCGTGGCTCCAGCGCCACGACGATGCGACCGCTGCCGACCTTGGCGCGCAAGCCGGCGAGGGTGGTCGCGATCGCGGTCGGATGGTGTGCGAAGTCGTCGTAGATGCGGATGCCGTCGTGTTCGGCGACCAGCTCCATGCGCCGCTTCGGATTGCGGAAACCGGACAGCGCGGCGACCGCCCGCGCGGCGTCGATGCCATAGGCGCATGCAGCGGCGATCGCGGCGAGCGCGTTCATCACGTTGTGGCGACCAAGTGCTTCCCAGTGCGCGTCGCCGACCACGGCGCCGCGGTGGATCACGCGGAAAGCGCTGCCGTCGGCAGCGAGCAACTGCGCTTGCCATTCGGCCTCGCGCGCGATCGCGAAGCGTTCGACCGGCGTCCAGCAGCCCTTCGCGAGCACGCGCGCGAGCGCATCGTCCTCGCCGTTGACGATCAGCCGGCCGTTGCCGGGCACGGTGCGCACCAGATGATGGAACTGGCGCTCAATGTCGGCGAGCGAGTCGAAGATGTCGGCGTGGTCGAACTCGAGGTTGTTGAGCACCGCGATCTCGGGCCGGTAGTGCACGAACTTCGAGCGCTTGTCGAAGAACGCGGTGTCGTATTCGTCGGCCTCGACCACGAAGGCGTCGCCGTCACCAAGCCGCGCCGAGACGCCGAAATTCTCCGGCACGCCGCCGACCAGGAACCCGGGCCGGGCGCCGCAGGCATCGAGAATCCACGCCAGCAGGCTGGTGGTGGTGGTCTTGCCGTGGGTGCCGGCGACGGCGAGCACGCGCCGCGATGCGAGCACGCGTTCGCCTAACCACTGCGGCCCGGAGAGGTAGCGCAGGCGCTGGTCGAGTGCGTATTCCATCGCCGGATTGCCGCGCGAAATCGCGTTGCCGACCACGAGCAGGCCGGGCGCAGGCTGCAGGTGCTCCGGTCGATAGCCCTGCAGCAGGGTGATGCCGAGTTGCTGCAGCTGCGTGCTCATCGGCGGGTAGACGTGCTGGTCGCAGCCGGCGACGCTCTCGCCGAGTTCGCGCGCGAGCGCGGCGATGCCGCCCATGAAGGTGCCGCAGATGCCGAGGATGTGCAGGGCGGGAGGCGCGAGGGTCATCGGAAGGCCTGGGCAAGAGAGAGTGCGATGAAGAACTCCACCGCGGCGATCAGCAGCACCAGGCCGAGCGCGCGCAGCAACGGGATTTCGAGCGCGTGGCGCAGCACGTGCGCGCGCAGCCCGATGTACCACACGAAGATCGGGAACATCAGGCTCATGCGCAGCGCCTGCCCGGGGCTCAGGTCCTCGGGCTGGCGCGGCAGCGGCAGCACGCCGGCGAGCAGCAGCAGGGTCAGCAGCGACAGCGAGCCGCGCACCAGCAGCAGCGCGGTGGCGGTCTGCACGAAACGCTGCGGCTTGCCGGCGAACTGCAGCAAGCCGAGCACCAGCGCGAGCGCGGCGGCATTGTTCAGCACCGCGAGCAGCGGATCGCCCGACTGTCCGGCGAGCGCGCGCGCCGCGGCGGCGTCGAGCGCGATCATCGCGACGAACAGCGCCAGCAGCACACCGGGCGCGTAGGGCAGGTCTGCCGGGCCGCGACGGAACACGAACAGCCCGCGTGTCGCCTCGATCCAGCTATTCATGGCGAGCGCCCGCGGCTGGCATCATCGACGCATGGAAACCGCCGAAATCATCGTCGATGCGCGTGGCCTCGCCTGTCCGCATCCGGTACTTGCGGCGCGTGCGCGATTGCGTTCGCTGGCGCCGGGGGAACGCATCGTGCTGCTCGCGACCGATCCGCTGGCGAGCGTCGACGTGCGCGCGTTCTGCTTGCGCGCCGGTCATGGATTCGTCGAGGAGCAACGCTGCGGCGACCATCTGCGCTTCACGCTCGAGCGCGGCGGGTGAATCAGGCAGCGGACCGCACCGCCGCCAGCACGCGTGCGCTGACCTCGGCCAGTTCGCCGACGCCATCGACCTCGACCAGCTTGCCCGTGCGGGCATAGAACGCGGCGACCGGCGCGGTTTGTTCGGCATAGACCGCGAGGCGGCCGCGGACCACGTCGGGATTGTCGTCCTTGCGGCCCTCGGCGGCGAAGCGCTTGGCACAGCGTTCGAGGATCGCCTCGTTCGGCACGTTGAGCTTGACCACGACATCGAGCGGCTGGTCGATGCGCGCGAGCAGCGCGCCGAGCGCGTCGGCCTGCGCCAGGTTGCGCGGGTAGCCGTCGAGGATGAAGCCGGGCGCGGCATCGGCTTCGGCGAGACGGTCTTCGAGCATGCCGAGCACGAGTTCGTCGGAGACCAGTTGCCCGGCTTCCATCACCGCCTTGGCCTTGAGCCCGAGCGCAGTGCCGCGCGCGACGTGTCCGCGCAGCAGGTCGCCGGTGGAGATATGCGGGATGCCGAAGGTGCTCTTGAGGAGCGTCGCCTGCGTGCCCTTGCCGGAGCCGGGCGCGCCGAAAAACACGATGCGCATGAGTAGTCCAGGACGGTCGAACCAGGCGCAACAACGAGGCTGGGCGCGGGTCGGGTGGAAGGGGATGGCGGCACCGTAGCGGCTGGCCTGTCCTGCGTCAATGAACGTGCCGGGGCGTTTCCGCGGGCCGAATTCGTGGCTGCGCAGTGCCGCCGCCGCGGGCATGCAGGTATGCGATCATGCGGCGCTTCCACCGCCACAGTGCCCGAAGCCGATGACCACCAAGACGTTCGTGAAGCCCCTCTCCGCGATGGAGGCCCGCTTCGAGGCACAGAAGATCGCGTTCGGCCCGGTGGTGTTCCAGTGCGTGCGCATCGCGCGCCAGTGGGGCGTGCTGGCACGGCTCGACCAGGCAGCCGCGGGCTGCAGCATCGCCGAACTGGCGCAGCAATTGCAGCGCAGCGAATACGCGCTGAGCGTGCTGCTCGAAACCTGTCTGAGCGCCGGTGTGGTCAGCCTCGACGACGACCGCTACCGCATCGAGAAGACCGGGCAGCTGCTGCTGCACGACGAGCTGACGCGGGTGAATCTCGAGTTCGTGCAGGAGATCTGCTACGCCGGCATGGCCGACCTCGAGGCCGCGCTGATCGAGGCGCGCCCGGCCGGTCTGCACCATCTGGGTCCGTGGCCGACGGTGTATCCGGGCCTGCGTGACCTGCCCGCAGCGGCCAAGCGCGCCTGGTTCGACTTCGATCACCACTACTCCGATTCGGCGTTCGCGATGGCGCTTCCGCACGTGTTCGCCAAGCGCCCGGCGCGACTGATGGACATCGGCGCCAACACCGGCAAGTGGGCGCGGCATTGCCTGGAATACGACGCGTCGGTGCACCTGACCCTGGTCGACCTGCCGGAGCAAATCGGTGTCGCGCGCGCCAACCTGCAGGACCACGCGCCGCGCGTCGACTACTGCGAGGTCGACGTGCTCGATGCCGCCACGCCGTTCCCGGGCGGCCAGGACGCGATCTGGATGAGCCAGTTCCTGAGCTGCTTCAGCACCGCGACCATGGCCACGATCCTGCGCCGCGCCGCCGCCAGCCTGAATCCGGACGGGCGCGTGTTCGTGCTCGACACCTTCTGGGATCGGCAGCGCTTCGACATCGCCGCCTACTGCATCATCAACACCTCGCCGTACTTCACCGCGATCGCCAACGGCGTCAGCAAGATGTACCGGGCGCAGGAGTACATCGAACTGGCGACGGCCGCCGGGCTGCGCCTGGTCGACATTCGCGACGACATCGGACTCAGCCACAGCCTGCTCAGTTTCACGCGCGCCTGAGGCCGGCGCGCAGCCAACGCACACCGCAACAAGGAGGAACACATGGGCGCGGGAAACCTGCTGTACGCCCAGTCGGGCGGCCCGACTGCTGTGATCAACGCCACCGCCGCCGGCGTGCTCGACGCCGCGCGCAAGCAGCGCAAGACGATCGGCAAGGTATTCGCCGCGCGCAACGGCATCCTCGGCGCGTTGCGCGAGCAGCTCTACGATCTGTCTGCGTTCGACGCCGCGCGCACGCGGCAATTGCGCACCACACCGGGTAGCGCCTTTGGTTCCTGTCGCTTCAAGCTCAAGGGCATCGACGAGAGCCGCGCCCACTACGAACGCCTGATCGCGGTCTGTCGCGCGCACGACATCCGCTACTTCCTCTACAACGGTGGCAACGACTCGGCCGACACCGCCCACAAGATCTCGCAGATCGCCGAGCAGCTGGGCTACGGCCTGCATGCCATCGGCGTGCCGAAGACGGTCGACAATGATCTGGTCATCACCGACAACTGCCCCGGTTTCGGTTCGGCGGCGAAATACACCGCGATCTCGATGCTCGAAGCCAGCATCGACGTCGAGGCGATGTTCGACTCCTCGACCAAGGTATTCGTGCTCGAAGTGATGGGCCGCCACGCCGGCTGGCTTGCCGCTGCGGCCGGGTTGGCGGGCAACAGCGCGGACGAGCCGCCGCAGATCATCCTGTTTCCGGAAGTGCCGTTCGACGAAGCCCGGTTCCTGGCCGCGGTGAAGCGCAGTGTCGAGCGCAACGGCTACTGCTCGATCGCGGTCTCCGAAGGCGTGCGCTACGCCGACGGCAGGTTGCTCGCCGAGGCCGGCACGCGCGATGCGTTCGGCCATGCCCAACTCGGCGGCGCCGGCGAGCTGATCGCCAAACTCGTGCGCGACCGTCATGGCTACAAGTACCACTTCGCGGTGCCCGACTACCTGCAACGCGCGGCCCGCCACATCGCCTCGAAGACCGACGACGAGCAGGCCTACGCCGTCGGCGTCGCGGCGGTGCAGTACGCCGCAGCCGGCATGAACGCGGTGATGCCGATCATCCGCCGCGTTGCGCAGTCGCCGTACCGCTGGAAGATCGAGCCGGCACCGCTGGCGAAGATCGCCAACCACGAGAAAATGATGCCGAAGAACTTCATCCGCGCCGATGGCTACGGCATCACCAAGGCCTGCCGCAACTACCTCGAACCGCTGATCGCCGGCGAAGCCTGCCCGCCCTACGCCCGCGGCATCCCGAGCTACCTGCGCGTGCCGCGCAAGTTCATCAAACGCAAGCTCGCGGAGTATGTGGTCGCGGACAAGTGAGCGACGGTGCACGTGGTATTCGGGTTACCATGCCGTGCCGGGCGAATTCCGGTCTGGGCCCAGCAGACGGAGGGTATATGGCAACGATCAAGAAGCGGGCAAAGGCACCCGCGCGCAAGTCCGCCGCTGCAGCACGCGAGCGGGTCGCGGTCGTGCTCTCTCCGGAACAGGCGGTCAGTGCGTATTTTCGCGACCATCCGAAACCGGCGAGTGCCGGCCCGATTCGCGCCGCTGACACCGCATCCGGTCGTGGTTTGGTGAAGTTCCGGATGGGTGCCAGCGCACTCAGGGTCGCCAAGGCCCGGTGACGCGTGGCGCGAGGGACTCGCAGGGTATTCATCAATTGCCCATTCGACTCCGCATACTGGCCGCTGATGGAGGCGCTCGTGTTCGGTGTGGTTGGCTGTGGCTTCGAGCCGGTCTCCGCGTTGCAGGAAGGGGACAGCGGCGCGCCGCGCATCGAACGGATTGCGCGGTTGATCGCAAGCGCGCAATTCGGCATCCACGATCTTTCCCGGGTTGGTCTGGACGATCGCAGTGGTCTGCCCAGATTCAACATGCCGTTTGAACTGGGGATGGACTTGGGCTGCCGAGCATTTGGTTCGAAGGCTCAGCGACGCAAGAAGATCCTGATCCTCGACTCGGAGCGTTACCGCTACCAGGTTTTCCTGTCAGATATCGCTGGGCAGGACATTCGCGATCACGGCAACAGCATCTCGCGTCTGTTCAAGATCGTGCGAGAGTTTCTGGGTTCGCGAGCACACGCCAGAGTCACGCCCGGGCAGCGATGGCTGGAGACCCAGTTCCAGGCATTCACCGACGCATTGCCAAGCCTCTGTGAACGGTCTGGCCTGGAGCGGCAAGCGCTGGCATTCCCCGATTTTGTCCGATACGCCACGTCCTGGGTGGCCCGGGCGCGGAAGCCTGACGGCGCGTGATCATGTCGGAGGACCAATGCTGCGAACTGCAGCGTGACAATCAGCAGACGGCGGGCCGGTCCGTCGTCAGGTCAGGTGCGGGGGCGCCTGGCCGGGAGACCGGCGTAATTCTGGAATGGGTAACCAATTGGGGGCAGTGATGTTGTCGAGCAGGAATTGGATGAAGTGCATGCTGTTGGCGTGGGCGATGTGGGCGGCGGTGGCCGTGGCCGCGGAGGAGGCCAAGCCGATGACCAATGCCGATGTGCTGTCGATGGTGGAGGCGAAGCTGCCGGAGTCGACGATCGTGCTGGCGGTGGCGGGAGCGAAACCCGATTTCGATACCAGCGCCGCGGGCCTGATCGAACTCTCGAAGCGCAAGGTGCCGACGGCCATCGTCGAGGCGATGATCAAGGCAGCATCGGGTGGCGGCACGGCGCAGGCAGCACAGGGCGATGGAATCTCGCCCGAGGAGATCAGCGTCGACGATGGCACCAGCGTGCAACAGATGCGCTACCTGACGCCGAACATGCGCCAGGCGGTGCGCGCCTTCGGTTATGGCGGCGTCGCGCAATACGCTTCGTTGAACGGAGCGACCGCGGCTCTGCGTCTTGCGTCGAACCAGCCGCGCTTCGTGGTGGCGGTGCCGAAGAATGCGCAGGCGCAAAGTTACGTCACGCTGGTGAACCTGGCGGTCCGGCGCAACGGCACGCGCGAGGTCATGGTCGGTGGCGGCTATCTGAGCTATTCCACCGGCATCAACAAGGACCGCGTGGTGGCGATGAGCGACCGCACGCTCGACGACCAGTCGCGCGCGCCCACGGGCTACGAACTGCACGAAATCGCGCCAGCGGCGGAACTCGCTCCGGGCGAATATGCGGTCGTGCTCTACAACAGCGAAGTCAAGGTTGCCGGCTGGTTCGTCTCCGGCCGCGACAGCTACTTCGACTTCGGGATTGATGGCTGAGCCTGCGCTCCGGCGGTTGGCCGCCGGACGCCTCCGACCACCGCCGCGTTGAATTGCGGCGGTGGTCGGCGACGGGGCTTCCGGGAGTTTCGAGGACCGGTGCCATCTTCTGCTGCAGGCTTCGCCGCAGGCAGTTTCCCGGGCCGTACCATGATCCATCGCCATCTCAACCATCAGGATTTCACCCTCGCCGCGATCGATGATCTGATCGCGCGCGGGCGACGTTCGGATTGGGCGGAGTTGTACCGGGCGTTGCTGGCCGATCCGGCCGTGGCGGCCAAGGTGTTGCAGGTCTGCGCGCCGAAGATTGTCGATCCCTATGCGCAGCGCTATCACTTCTGGAATGGCTATGTCTCGCGCCGACGCGCCTGATCGGACCGGCGGACGATGCTGCTGAGGCCAGTGGAGTGGCGGCCGCACGGTAGCGACCGGTTCCTGGGGCCGGTGCCTCACGCCACCACGGCCGGTTTGCGGCGGTTCTGCTAGCATGCCGGCCCTTCCGGGGGCTGCCTGCATCGAGGTGTTCGGGGTGACATGAGGTCGCCGCGAGTGCCGGGCATGCCATTTTCCCAGCCTGCACGAACGTCATGGATCCTCGCTTCACCCTCCACCAATGGGCTGCCTGGGCGCCGGGCCTGACTGATTCTGCCGCGTGGCAGGACTGGTTTGCGGCGCCGTGCGCGGTGGTCGGGGAAGACCTGCCCGTGCTCAGCGAGATGCCGGCGATGATGCGGCGTCGGGTCGAGCGCTTGGGGCGTGCGGCGTTGCAGGTTGCGTATCGGGCGCTGCAGGGTGCGCCGGCCTGCCCGGCGGTGTTCGCGTCGCGCTACGGCGACATGCAGCGCTCGGTCGACCTGATGCGACAACTGGCGAACGACGGCGCGGTGTCGCCGACCGCGTTCAGCATGTCGGTGCACAACGCGTTCGCGGCGCTGTTCTCGATCGCGCGCGGCGACCGCTCCAACTACAGCGCGGTGGCGGCCGGTGCCGAGACCGCGGAATGTGCGCTGGTCGAGGCCATCGGCCTGCTCGCCGAGGGCGCGCCCGAGGTGCTGGTGGTCTATTACGACGAACCGCTGCCAGAACCGTTGCAGGGTTTCTCGCCGCCGGGCGAGTTCCTGCGTGCCTGGGCCTGCCGCATCGGCCCGGCCACCGAGTCCGGCATCGGCTACACGTTGCAGGCGCCGGTTGCGCCAGCGGATGTCGACGCCGACGCTGATGCGACCACCGCGATCCCCGCCGACCTGCAACTGCTGCGCTTTCTCACCGGAGCGCAGGCATCGCACCGGCGCGTGGTCGAGGGCCGCCAGTGGTTATGGAGGCGCGCGTGATCGCGCCGTTCGATCGCGGCTGGCGCGTGATCGCGACCGGCATCGCGTTCTCGACCTTTGGCATCGGCGGCTTGCTGCTGCGGCTGGTCTACTTTCCCCTGCTCGATCTCGCGGTCCGCGACCGTGCGCGCAAGGCCCGGCTGGCGCGGGCGATGGTGAAGCGCAGTTTCGCCGGACACATCGAGCTGATGCGCGTGCTCGGCATCCTGCGCTACACCATCACCGGCGCCGAGAAACTGCGCCGCGAGGGCCTGCTGATCCTGGCCAACCATCCGACCCTGATCGATGTCGTGTTCCTGGTTTCGCTGGTGCCGAACGCCGACTGCGTGGTCAAGTCGCGCCTCGCGCGCAATCCGTTCACGCGCGGCCCGGTGCGCGCGACCAACTACCTCTGCAACGACTCCGGCGCCGGCCTGATCGAGGACTGCATCCGCTCGATCCGCGCCGGCAGCAATCTGGTGATCTTCCCGGAGGGCACGCGCACGCCGCTCGATGGCAGTACGCACCTGCAGCGCGGCGCCGCGAATGTCGCGGTGCGTGGCGGCATCGATGTCACCCCGGTGCTGATCGACTGCCGCCCGCGCAGCCTGACCAAGGGCCTGCCGTGGTGGCGGGTGCCGGCAAGGCGCATGCAGTTCAGCATCGAAGTGCGCGACGATATCGCCGTGCAGCCGTTCCTGGTCGCGGCCGAGGGCGAAGCCGCACTCGCGGCACGGCGCCTGACCGACCACCTGCAATCCTATTTCGAGACGGAGAAACCCGCCCATGCCGGCGCTTGAAGACGAAATCAAATCCCTGATCATCGAGGCCTTGAACCTCGAAGACCTCACCCCAGCCGACATCGACACCGAAGCGCCGCTGTTCGGCGAGGGCCTCGGGCTCGACTCGATCGACGCGCTCGAACTTGGGCTCGCGCTGCAGCGTCGCTACGGCCTCAGCCTGAGCGCCGATTCCGCCGAGACCAGGCGCCATTTCGCCAGTGTGCGTGCGCTCGCCGACTTCGTCGCCGCCGGCCGCAGCAAGTGATCCACGGAAGCCCGTCATGACCCGACAAGAATTGTTCGACCAGCTCAGCACGATCCTGCAGCAGACCTTCGACATCAGCCCCGAGCGGATCAAGCCCGAGTCGCGCCTGTTCGAGGATCTGGACATCGACAGCATCGACGCCGTGGACCTGATCGTGAAACTCAAGCCGCTGGTCGGCAAGCGCCTGCAACCGGATGCGTTCAAGTCGGTGCGCACGCTCGACGATGTCGTCAACGCGTTGCAGGGCCTGCTGGACGAACCCGCGGCGGGTTGAGCGCGCGATGCGCGTCGTGCTGGTCTCGGTGTTGATGCTTGCCTACCCGGGGCTGGTGTACTTCGGGCTGGCGCGCTTCGAGCCGCGCGTGATCGCGCTGCTGCTGGCGGCGGTGGCGCTGCTGCGTGCGCTGGCGACGCGCGAGCGCGTCTGGATGGTGGCGGCTGCCGGCGGCATCGCGCTGTCGCTGATCGCCGCAGCTGCGAATGACGCGACTGCACTCAAGCTGTACCCGGTGCTGGTCAATGCCAGCCTGCTGGTGTTGTTCGCTGCCAGCCTGCTGCATCCACCCAGCCTGATCGAACGCCTGGCGCGGCTGCAACAGCCCGACCTGCCACCGGCTGCGGTGGCGTACACGCGCCGCGTCACCCAGGTCTGGTGCGGGTTCTTCGTGCTCAACGGTTCGATCGCGCTGTACACGGCGCTGTATGCGAGCGCCGCGCTTTGGGCGCTGTACAACGGCCTGGTCGCGTACCTGCTGATGGGCGTGCTGTTCGCCGGAGAGTGGTTGGTGCGTCGGCGCGTGCGCGGGGTGGTTGCGCATGGCTGAGTTCGTCGACCTCAACGCGCTGCTCGCGCACGGCCGCGTGGCCGACGCCGCGCTGGCCTGGCGCGCCGGGCGATCGCTCGATTTCTCCTGGTTCGCCTTGACCGCGGCTGCCTGGCGCGACGCATTCGCGGGCGTTGCCGGTGAGCGCGTCGCGCTCTATTTCGAGGACAGCGCCGAGTTCGCGGCGGCGTTGTTCGGTGCCTGGCACGCCGGCAAGCAGGCGGTGCTGCCTGCCGACGTGTTGCCCGACACCCGGCATCGGCTGCGCACGTTGGTCGCGGCGGTGGCCGGCGACTTCCCGGTGGACGCGGCGTTGCCGCGACTCCACGCCGGGGCGCTGGTGAACGCGACTGCGCCGTGGACGATGCTCGATCCCGGGGCGATCGCGGTGCATGTGTTCACCTCGGGCTCGACCGGCGCACCGACGCTGATCGCCAAGACCATCGCGCAACTGTACGCCGAGACGCGCGCGCTCGATGCCGCCTTCGCGGCGCGCATCGGTCGCGGCTGCGTGCATGCCAGCGTCACCCACCAGCACCTGTATGGACTCGCGTTCCGGCTGCTGTGGCCGCTGGCCGCGGGGCGGCCCTTCGCCGCGACGCGCCTGCAGTTTCCCGAGGACTTGGCAGCAGCGCTCGCCGCCACGCCGGATGCGGTGCTGATCACCAGCCCGGCACAGCTGAAGCGCCTGCCCGAGCAGATCGATTGGGCGCGGGCGCGGTCGCACTTGAGTGCCGTGTTCAGCAGTGGCGGCCCCCTGTCGGAGACGGCGCTGCCCTTGTGTGCGCGCGTGCTCGGACGCGTCCCGATCGAGATCTACGGCAGCTCGGAGACCGGTGCGGTCGCCTGGCGCGAGCGGCGCGCCGCCCTCGATGCGCCGTGGCAGCCCTTGCCCGGGCTGGAACTGCGCATCGCCGAGCAGCAAATGGAGTTGCGCGCGCCGTGGATCGCGGGCAGCGACTGGCAGCGCAGCGCCGATCGCGTCGCCGCGCGCGACGGCGGCTTCGACTTGCTCGGGCGCGGCGATCGCATCGTCAAGATCGAGGAGAAGCGGGTGTCGCTGCAGGGCATCGAGCACACGCTTGCCGCCAGCGGCCTGGTAGCCGAGGTGCGGGCTTTGGTGCTCAGCGGCGAGCGCGAGCGCATCGGTGTCGTCGTCGTGCCGAGCGAGGCCGGCTGGCAGCGGCACGATCGCGAAGGTCGTCGTGCGCTCGCCAACGCGCTGCGCAACCTGCTTGTGGGCACGCTCGAAACGGTGGTGTTGCCGCGGCATTGGCGCTTCCCGTGGGCGCTGCCAACGAATGCCACCGGCAAGACCAGCGAAGCGGCGCTGAGCCGCCTGTTCGATCCGCGCCGACCGCACGCGCGCCTGCTCGAACACGGCGCCGATGCTGCGACCCTGCGCATCGAAGTGGCGGCATCCTCGCCATTCTTCGACGGACATTTCGCCGGTGCGCCGATCCTGCCGGGGGTGACGCAGATCGACTGGGTGATCCGCTTCGCACGCGAATTGTTCGCGCTGCCGGCGGAGTTCGCACGTATCGAACACCTCAAGTTCCACGACTGGATCGGCGCCGGAACCGAGATCACGCTGACGCTGGAGCGCGCCGGTGCGGACGGCATCGGCTTTCGCATCGCCTCGGCCGAGCGCGCGCATGCCAGCGGCCGCGTCCGCTTCGCGGTGGCGCCATGAAGTTGTGCGTGGTCATTCCGGTCTACAACCACGGCGAGGCCATCGGCGGCGTGGTCGCGTCGGTGCTGCGCCACGGACTGCCTTGCCTGATGGTTGACGATGGCAGCGAGCCCGGCTGCGCCGAGCGCATCCGCGAACTCGCCGCCGCGCATCCCGAAAGCGTGCGTGCGCTGCGTCTCGACGTGAACCAGGGCAAGGGCGCCGCGATGCTGGCCGGCTTCCGCGAGGCGGGACGGCTCGGGTATAGCCACGCCCTGCAGATCGATGCCGACGGCCAGCACGACGGCGACGACCTGCCACGCTTCGCCGCGCTCTCCGCGCAGCATCCGCAGGCGGTGATCTGCGGCACCCCGGTGTATGACGCATCGGTGCCCAAGGGTCGTCTGTATGGTCGTTACGCGACCCATGTCTGGGTCTGGATCAACACGCTCTCGTTCGCGATCCAGGACTCGATGTGCGGCTTCCGCGTCTATCCGCTGCAGCCGACGCTGGCGCTGATCGATACGGTCGCGATCGGACGGCGCATGGATTTCGATGTCGAGATCCTGGTGCGCCTGTATTGGCGCGGTGTCGAGGTCGTCAACCAGCCGACGCGAGTGCACTATCCGGCCGACGGTGTCTCGCATTTTCGCGTCTTGCGCGACAACCTGATGATTTCGCGCATGCACGCCAAGTTGTTCTTCGGCATGTTGCTGCGACTGCCGCTGCTGCTCTGGCGCAAGGTGGCGCGATGAGTGCTTCGCTGGCGCGGCCGCATTGGGCGGGGATGGGCGAGAGCACCTTCGTGTTCGGCATCTGGCTGCTCTATGGCGTGCATCGGCTGCTCGGACGCTGGCCGTTTCGCATCTGCCTGTATCCGGTGGTGCTGCTGCACTGGGCATCGCGCCCGGTGCTGCGGCAGGCGTCGATGCAGTACCTGCAGCGGATCGAGGCCGCGACCGGCGCACTCGGTCGTCCGCCGCGTGGTCGCGACAGCCTGCGCCATGTCGCGTTGTTCGCCGAGACCCTGCTCGACAAGCTGCTCGCTGTCGCCGGTCGCTATCCGTTCGCGCAGGTGCGGGTGGAGGGACGCGAGCGCGCGCTGGCAACGCTGTCTCCGGGTCGCGGTGCGGTGATCGTCACCGCGCACCTCGGCTGCCTGGAGCTGTGCCGGGTGCTCGCCGGCCACTACAACGCGGCTCGCCTCAACATCCTGGTGCATACCCGTCATGCGGCGCAGTTCAATCGCCTGCTGAAGCGGCTGGCGCCAGAGTCGGACGTAAACCTGATCGAGGTCAGCGAGGTGAACGCCGCGACCGCGGTGCTGCTGGCGGACAAGATCGATGCCGGCGAACACGTGGTGATCGCCGGCGACCGCGTGCCGGTGCGCGCCAGCCAGACCGTGCACGTCGACTTCCTCGGCCATGCCGCCGCGTTTCCGGTCGGGCCCTACGTGCTCGCGAGCTTGCTCAAGTGTCCGCTGTTGCTGCTCGGCTGCATCCACGAGGGCGCCAGCTATTGCGTGTCGCTGCAGTGCCTGGCGGAACGCGTGGTGCTGCCGCGCGCGCGCCGAACCGAAGCGTTGCAGGAGCAGGCGCGGATCTACGCCGACGCGCTGACCCGACTGCTCGCGCGCTCGCCGTTCGATTGGTTCAACTTCTTTCCGTTCTGGGATCAGCACGATGCCGAACCCGCCCGCTGACGCCGCCACCCGGCACGGAGCCGCCATGCAACCGGAACTCGCGATCACCATCGAAGTCGCACCTGCATTCCACGACCTCGACCCGATGAACATCGTCTGGCACGGCCACTACGTGAAGTACCTGGAGCTCGCGCGCTGCGCGCTGCTGCAGAAGTACGACTACGACTATCCGGCGATGCACGCCTCCGGCTACTTCTGGCCAATCGTCGACTTGCGCCTGAAGTACGTGCGCCCGGCCGCGTATGCGCAGAAGCTCAGGGTGAGCGCGCGCATTGTCGAATGGGAAAACCGCCTGCGCATCGACTACGAAATCCACGACGCCGGAAGCGGCGAGCGGCTGACGCGCGCGCACACCATCCAGGTCGCGGTCGATGCCGTCAGCCGCGAGATGCAATACCTGTGTCCGCCGGTGCTGTGGCAGCGGCTCGGGGTACAGCCATGATGCGCGTGCTGGCGCTGCTCGGGCTGCTGCTCCTGGCCGCAGCGCCGCTGCCGGCGGCGAGCGAACTGGCAGAAGTCGCGGCGCGCATCGAACAGCCGCAGGTGCTGCGCGGCCGCTTCGAGCAGGACAAGCAGGTCGCCGGCTTTCGCAAGCCCTTGCATTCGAGCGGACGCTTCGTGCTGGCACGGGCGCGCGGCGTGCTGTGGTCGACCGAGCAGCCGTTCGCGTCGCAGTTGGTGCTGACCGGCGCGAGCCTGAGCGTCGAGTCCGGCGGAAGCACGCGCAACATCGACGCTGCCGACGAGCCGGCGCTGGCGGCGATCCATGCGGTGCTGTTCGACCTGCTCGGCGGCGATATCGCGAAATTGCAGGCGAACTTCACGATCGTGGCGCAACTGCTCGATGCCGACCGCTGGCGCCTGCAGCTGCAGCCGAAGCCAGGTCTGTTCGCGCAGGCGTTCACGCGCATCGAGCTCGAAGGTGCGCGCCATGTCGAGCGCGTGCAGCTGTTCGAGGTCAATGGTGATCGCACCGAGATCGCGTTCCGCGAGTTTGACCAAGCCGCGGAATTGACTGCGGACGAGGCGGCCCGTCTTGCGCAGTGAATCGCGCTTTCAGCGCATCGCGGCGCTGCTGTGGCTGCTCGCCATCGCCGCCGTCGGCATGCACCAGTGGCGCTTCTGGCAGCAGTCGCGGCTGGATGCGAACGTGCTGGCATTGCTGCCGCAGGCCGAGCAGGACGCGTTGTTGCAGGCCGCGAATGCGCGCCTTGCCGCGCTCGGCGAAGGCCGCGTCGTGGTGCTGGTGGGTGCGGCTGGTTTTGCCAAGGCGCGCGTCGCCGCCGATGCCGCGGCGGCCGTGCTCGGGCGCGATGCGACGGTCTTGCGCCGCGTCGATGGCGATGTCGCCGCGAGCGCGGCGCTGGTGTCGGCGCTGGCGCCGTGGCGCGACCGGTTGCTGACTTCGGCGCAGCGCGCGGAACTGGCCGGCGGCAGGATCGAGGACTGGTCGGCGCGGGTGCTGGCCGAGTTGTACCAGCCCTTCGGTGCGCCACGCCTGCTGCCGTTCGCCAGCGATGCCTTGTCGTTGTGGCCGCAATGGTGGGCGGAGCGCACCGCTGCCGCGCAGGCGCGGCCGCGCGATGGCGTGCTGGCGCTGGCCGGCGAGGGGCGGCAGTGGCTGTTGCTCGAGTTCGAGTCGGTGCGTTCGGCGTTCGCGGTCAGTGGCGCGACGCCGGTCAGCGACGCCGTGGTCGCGGCGCGCACTGCGGCGCGGACGCAGGTCGCCGATGCCGAGCTGCTCGCGGCCGGCGTGCCGCTGCATGCCGAGGCCGCCGCGGCCCAGGCCAGCTTCGAGGTCAACACCATCGGCTGGGGCTCGTTCCTCGCCGTGCTGTTGCTGGTGTGGCTGACCTTCCGCTCGCTGCGGCCGATCGCGCTGGTCGCGCTGTCGCTGCTGGTCGGATGCGCGACGGCGTTGAGCGTGACGGCGTGGTGGTTCGGCCAGGTGCATCTGCTGACGCTGGTGTTTGGCGCCAGCCTGGTCGGCGTCGCCGAGGACTATGGGTTCCACTGGTTTGCCGCGCGCCAGGGCCAGCCGCAGGTGCCGCGACCGGCGTTGCTGCGGCAGTTGCTGCCCGGGCTCGTGCTCGCGCTCGCGACCAGTGCCGTGGCCTATCTCGCGTTGGGTCTCGCGCCGTTTCCGGGCTTGCGGCAGATGGCGGTGTTCTCGGCCACCGGATTGACGGCGGCGTTCCTGACCGTGGTCTGCCTGTTTCCGCTGCTCGACACCCGCGCGCCGACGCGCACGCGCTTTGCCGACGCCTGCGCCGCGAGCCTGGCGCACTGGCCGCGTTGGCGATCGAACCGGATCGGCTGGAGCATTGCCGTGTTCGGCGTCGTCTTCGCCGTCGCCGGATGCTGGCGGCTGCAGGCCAACGACGACCTGCGCCAGTTGCATGCGGCGCCGGCCGAACTGGTGGCGATGCAGGAGCGCATCGGGAGCCTGCTCGGGCTGCCGAGTCCGGCGCAGTTCTTTCTGGTCGAGGGCGATGATGTCGAGCAGGTGCTGCAGCGTGAGGAAGCGCTCGCGGCCGCGCTCGACGCACACCGCGCGCTCGGTGATCTCGCCGGCTACCAGGCGCTGTCGCAATGGTTGCCTTCGGCTGCGCGCCAGGCCGACAACGCGCGCCTGAGCGCCGCGGTCGAGACCGCGGTGATCGCGAATGTCGCCACCGCCACCGGCGATGCGCTGCAACGCGCGGACTTCACGCGCGAGCCGCTACGTCTGGCCGACCTGCGCGCGCTGGCATCGGGCGAACGGCTCGCGCGCACCTGGCTCGGTTCGGTCGATGGCCGCAGCGGCAGCATCGTCTTGCTGCACGGTGTGCGCGCCGGTGCGTTGCCGGCACTGACGGCCAGCGCTGCAACGGTCGCGGGCGTGCGCTTTGTCGATCGCACCGCCGGCATCTCGGAACTGCTCGGGCGCTATCGGGTTGGCATGGGCGCCTGGCTCGTCGCCGGATACTTCGGCGTGTTGCTGCTGCTCAGCCTGCGCCATCGCCGCAGCGCGTGGCGGGCGCTGCTGCCGACGCTGATCGGCACGGTGCTGACGCTGGCGGTGTTCGGCTTCGCCGGCTGGCCGCTGCAACTGTTCGGCGTGCTGGCCTTGCTGTTGCTGCTCGGCATGGGGGTCGACTACGGCATCTTCCTGCTCGAACACCCGGGCGATGGCGCGGCCTGGCTCGCGGTCGCATTGGCGGGGATCAGCACGCTGCTGGCGTTCGGCCTGCTGGCGCTGTCGGCAACGCCGGCGCTGCGCGCGTTCGGCCTGACCATGTTGATCGGCGAGGTGCTGGTGTGGTTGGTAACGCCCTGCTTTCGCCCGGCAGCGGCGCACGCCGAACCGGCGCAGGTGGCTGCATGAACGCGGCCCTTCGCGTTGCGCTGCTGGGGCTGCTGCTGGTGCTGGGCGCCTGCGCCAGCCTGCCGCAACGCCGCCTGCAGTTGCCGCAGCCGAAGCTCACGCCGGCCGCGATGGCGATGGAGGCGAGCCTGGTGCAGCGGTTGCGCTTCACCCGCGGCGATGGTGGAAACGAGGTGCTGGAAGCGCAGCTGGAAAGCGACGCCACCGGCCTGCGCCTGGCCGCGTTTGCGCTCGGGCGGCGCGTGTTGTTGCTGGACTGGGACGGGGTGCACCTGGCTGAGCAGCGCGCGCCGCAGCTGCCCGACTCGGTCGGCGCGGCGCAGTTCCTGCGCGACCTGCAGTTCACCTACGCGCCCACGGCGGCGCTGCAGGCGGCATTGCCGGCGGGCTGGCAGCTGCGCGATGACGGCGACCGGCGCGAACTGCTCTGGCGCGGGACTTCGGCAATGGTCATCGCTTATGCGACGATGCCGCGCTGGCAGGGCACGGCGACGCTCGACAACCGCATCGAGGGTTACCGCCTGGAAATCGAATCGGCGCGTGCCGACGGGGAAACCGACTGATGCGGGAAGCGATCCACCTCAACGCCCTCGGCGTGATCTGCGCACTCGGCGCCAATGCCGAGGAAGTGCGCGCCGGGCTGTTTTCGGGCCAGGCGCCGGAGCCATCGCGCAGCACCGAGCTGCTGCGTGCAAGGTCGGTGCCGGCGGCGCCGGTCACCGCGGCGCTGGCCTCGCAGGACGCATTGCCGACCTGGCTGCACAGTCGCAACAACGCGCTGCTGCTCTCGGCGCTGGCGCAGATCCGTCCCGCGGTCGATGCCGCGATCGCGCGTCACGGCGCGGCGCGCGTGGCGATCGTGCTCGGCACCAGCACCTCGGGCATCGGCGAGACCGAACGCGCGGTCGGCGAGCACCTGCGCGACGGCGGCGTGCCCGCCTGGTTCGACATGCGCCAGCAGGAAATGGGTTCGCCGGCGCTGGCGCTGCGCGCCGCGATCGGCAGCAGTGGCCCGGCCTATGTGGTGTCGACCGCGTGCTCGTCGAGCGCGAAGGCGATCGCGAGCGCCGCGCGGCTGCTGCGCGCCGGCCTCGCCGATGTGGTCATCGCCGGCGGTGCCGATTCGCTGTGCGGCTTCACCGTCGCCGGCTTCGCCTCGCTGGAATCGGTCAGCGCCAGCGGTTCCAACCCGCTCGCCGCCGGACGCGACGGCATCCACATCGGCGAGGGCGCGGCGCTGTTCGTGGTCAGCCGCGATCCGGGCCCGGTGCGTGTTGCCGGCCACGGCGAATCCTCCGATGCGCACCACATCTCGGCGCCGCTGGCCGATGGTTCCGGAGCGCTGGCCGCGATGCAGATGGCGCTCGCCGAGGCCGGGCTCGGGGCCGACGCGATCGACTACATCAACCTGCACGGCACCGCGACCGAGCAGAACGACGCGATGGAAAGCCTCGCCGTGCACACGCTGTTCGGTGCGCGTGTGCCGGTGAGTTCGACCAAGCGCCTGACCGGGCACACGCTCGGCGCCGCCGGTGCGCTCGAAGCCGCGCTCGCCTATCTGGCGCTGACCGACAACCCCGAAGGTCTGCTGCCGCCGCACTGGCACAGCGGCGAGATCGACCCGCGCCTGCCGCCGCTGCAGGTCGTGGTCCCGGGACGCAAGCTCGGGCGGCCGCTGCGCAACGTGCTCAGCAATTCGTTCGCGTTCGGCGGCAGCAATGCCACGCTGATCCTGGAGCGCTGCTGATGCGCACGCCGATCGCGCTGCCGATGGCCGAGCTGGTGCCGCACGCCGGGCGCATGCGCCTGCTCGATGCGGCGATCGAGGGCGATGCGGAGAGCCTGCTCGCGCGCGTCGAGATCCGCGCCGACAGCCTGTTCCACGAGGACGGCGCGGTCGGCGCCTGGGTCGGCATCGAATACATGGCGCAGGCAGTCGCGGCCTGGGCCGGCTGGCGTGCGCGCCTGGCCGGCGCCGCGCCGAAGATCGGGCTGTTGCTCGGCAGTCGTCGCTTCAGCAGCCGCCGTGCGCGTTACCTGGTCGGCGAGGTGCTGCTGGTCGAGGCGCGTCGCGAGTTCCAGGCGGAAAACGGTCTCGGCCATTTCGAATGTTCGATCGCGATCGACGGCGATGCCGTTGCTTCGGCGGCGCTGACCGTGTTCGAACCCGCGGATGCAGACAGTTTTCTGGGAGCGCGCGCGCATGGCTGAACACACCGTCCTGGTCACCGGATCGAGTCGCGGCATCGGCCGCGCGATCGCGTTGCGTCTCGCGCGCGACGGCTTCGACGTGGTCGTGCATTGCCGCAGCCGCATCGACGAAGCGCAGGCGGTCGCGGACGCGATCACGGCACTCGGGCGCCAGGCGCGCGTGCTGCAGTTCGACGTCGCCGATCGTGATGCAGCCGCGGCGGCGCTGCTCGCCGACATCGAGGCGCACGGTTGCTACTACGGCGTCGTCTGCAATGCCGGCATCGCCCGCGACAATGCCTTTCCGGCGATGCCGGGCGAGGACTGGGACGCGGTGATCCACACCAACCTCGATGCCTTCTACAACGTGCTGCATCCGTTGACGATGCCGCTGGTGCGCCGGCGCAAGCCGGGGCGCGTGGTCACCTTGTCGTCGGTGTCCGGGCTTGCCGGCAATCGCGGCCAGGTCAACTACAGCGCGGCCAAGGCCGGCATCATCGGCGCGACCAAGGCGCTGGCGGTGGAACTCGCCAGCCGCCAGATCACGGTCAACTGCGTGGCTCCGGGCCTGATCGAGACCGACATGATTTCCGCCGAGCTGCTCGACGAGGCGCTGAAGATCATCCCGGCGCGCCGCGCCGGGCGCCCCGACGAGGTCGCGGCGGTGGTGGCATTCCTGATGGGCGAAGACGCCGCGTACATCACGCGGCAGGTGATTTCGGTGAACGGAGGCATGTTCGGATGAAGCGCGTGGTGGTCACCGGAATCGGGGCATTGAGCCCGCTCGGCCATGACTGGCCGACGGTCGAGGCGCGCCTGCGCTCGCGTCGCAATGCGGTGCAGACGATGCACGACTGGGACGTGTACGAGGGGCTGAACACGCGCGTCGGTGCGCCGGCGGCAGCGTTCGAGCTGCCGCCGCACTACAACCGCAAGAGCACGCGCAGCATGGGGCGGGTCGCGGTGATGGCCACGCGCGCGAGCGAGATCGCGCTCGCCGATGCCGGCCTGCTCGGCGATCCCCTGCTCAAGAGCGGTCGCATCGGCATCGCCTACGGTTCCTCGTCCGGCACGCCGGAGAACATGGGCGACTTCGGTCGCATGATCACCGAGAAGTCGACCGAAGGCATCACCGCGACCACCTACATCCGCATGATGGCGCACACCGCCGCGGTCAACATCGGCGTGTTCTTCGGCATCACCGGGCGCGTGGTGACCACATCGAGCGCCTGTACCTCGGGCAGCCAGGGCATCGGCTATGCCTACGAAATGATCCAGAGCGGTCGCCAGCTGGCGATGCTCGCCGGCGGCGCCGAGGAGCTCGATGCCACCGAGGCCGCTGTGTTCGACACCCTGTTCGCGACCAGCGTCAAGCACAACGCCGCACCCGAGTTCACGCCGCGTCCGTTCGATGCCGAGCGCGACGGTCTGGTGCTCGGCGAAGGCGCCTGCACCCTGGTGCTGGAGGAGTACGAGCACGCGCGCGCGCGCGGCGCCAAGATCCACGCCGAGGTGATCGGCTTCGGCACCAACAGCGACGGCTGCCACGTCACCCACGCCAATCCCGAGACCATGGCGGTGGCGATGCGGCTCGCGCTCGCCGACGCCGCGCTCGCGCCGGAAGCGATCGCCTACGTCAACGCCCACGGCACCGCGACCGACCAGGGCGACGTCGCCGAGACGCAGGCGACGCACGCGGTGTTCGGCGAACGCGTTGCGATCTCGTCGCTGAAGAGCTACATGGGCCACACGCTCGGCGCCTGCGGCGCGCTGGAGGCGTGGATGAGCATCGAGATGATGCGCAATGGCTGGTTCGCGCCGACCATCAACCTCGACACCGTCGACCCGCGCTGCGGCGCGCTCGACTACGTCCGCGGCGACGGCCGCCGCATCGACACCGATGTCGTGATGAGCAACAACTTCGCGTTCGGCGGGCTGAATACCTCGCTGATCTTCCGCCGCTGGCCGCACTGATCCACTGCCAACCCACCAAGGAGAATCCAATGAAGCATCTGCTGTCCGCCGCACTGATCGCCCTCGCCGGCATCGGCACCGCGCAGGCCCGCGACACCGTGGTCAAGGTCACCCTCGCCGACGTGCTGGCGATGCCGGAAGCACAGGGCAAGCTCGATGGCTCGGTCAAGTTCTACCTCGCCGGACAGGCGACGCCGAAGGTGCTGAACCAGCTCGGCAGCGGCGTCGCCAACAAGAAGACCAACGGCGTCGGTAAGGACGACGAATACGGCTGCAAGTACGTGATGCTGTCGGCGCTGCTCGCGTTCCAGCAATCGGCCAAGCAGCGCGGCGCCAATGCCGTCGTCGACCTCGCCAGCTACTACAAGAAGAACGAAGTCCGCGACGCCCACACCATCGAGTGCCACGCCGGCAACATCATGATCGGTGGCGCGCTCAAGGGCAGCTACGCCAAGATCGGCGGGTGAGCTAGTCCGGGCCCCCGGGTTCCAGCAGCGGTTGCGCATCAGCGGGCGGGTGCGCAGCCGACCCATCCGATGGTCGATCGCACGGGCCATGGAGATCACCGGCAGGGATGATTGCCAGCTCGTGCAAGGGTAGGCTGCCGCAAAGGCGCATCACTTCACCGACGAGGTCGTTGCCGCATGAGCAAGTCTGCATCCCCTGCCGCTGCTGCCGATGGACAGCTCCTGCGTGACATCCGTGGGCTGATCGAGCAGAGCCGGCGGCAGCTTGCCAGCACCGTCAACAGCGCGCTCACTTCGCTGTACTGGCGCATCGGTCAGCGCATTCGTGCCGAGGTCCTGCAAGGCGAGCGTGCGGCCTACGGCGAGGAGATCGTTGCGGCGTTGTCGCGGCAACTGGAGGCCGAACACGGGCGCGGCTTCTCGACCAAGAACCTGCGCCACATGGTGCGCTTCGCCGAGGCCTTCGCGGACAACGGGATTGTCTCGACACTGTCTAGACAATTGGCCTGGAGCCACTTCCTGGAGCTGATCTACCTGAAGGACCCGCTGCAGCGGGACTTCTATGCGCAGATGTGCAGCCAGGAGCGCTGGAGTGTGCGCGTGCTGCGCGAACGCAAAGCTTCACTGCTGTTCGAGCGAACGGCCCTGTCTCGCCAGCCCGGCGAGCTGATCGCAGCCGAATTGGCCACGCTGCGCCAGACCAACGACATGACGCCGGCGCTGGTACTCAAGGACCCCTACGTCCTCGACTTCCTCGGTCTGCATGATCGCTATCTGGAAAGAGACCTGGAAGACGCCATTCTGGGAGAACTGGAGAGCTTCCTGCTGGAGCTCGGCGCGGGGTTCACTTTCGTGGCGCGGCAGAAACGCATCCAGATCGACAACGAGGACTTCTACATCGACCTGTTGTTCTACAACCGACGGCTGCGACGGCTGGTGGTCGTCGAACTGAAGCTGGGCGAGTTCAAGGTCGAGTACAAGGGGCAGATGGAGCTCTACCTGCGTTGGCTGGCCAGACACGAACTGGAAGCGGACGAGCTCCCGCCGCTTGGCGTCATTCTGTGCAGCGGCAAGAAGCAGGAGCAGATCGAACTGCTGGAACTGGGCCAGACCGGCATCCATGTCGCCGAGTACTTGACGGTTCTGCCGCCCAGGGAGGTACTGGGAGCCAGGCTGCATGAAGCGATTGCGCGTTCGCGCGCACGCCTGGACCACCGCGCGGAGCAGTCCTGATGGGCATGCTCGGTGCGCGCGTCGCGTCACTGCTGATGGCTGGTCTCGCAGCGTCTCCGGCGGTGGCGGAGGCGGGGACGCGTGCGCTCGATGTCTGCGATCAGGCGGCGCCGGTGTTCAGTGCCTATGGCGTCGAGGACGGGTTGTCGGACGAGGTGTGGAACACGGTCGGGGTGGCGCCGGACGGCTTCGTGTGGGCGGGGTCGGCGTCGGCGTTGGCGCGTTTCGACGGCTATCGCTGGCAACTGTGGCCATCGCCGCAGACGAAGAGCCTGGTGCTCGACCTGGAGGCCGCGGGCGGGTCGTTGTGGGCGACGTTCCAGGGCCAGGGGCTGTTCCGGCTGGATAGTGGTGACTGGCGACCGGTCGTGGTGGGCGGCGGCACGCCGGGGAACTTCCTGGTCACCGTCGCGGGCGATGGTCGCAGCGAGGTCTGGCTCGGGCAGGAAGGCGGGTTGTGGCAACACCGCGACGGCGGTTGGCGCGAGGATGCCGGCAATGCCGATGCCGCGCTCGAGAATCCGCTCGGCATGGCGCGCACCGAGCGCTTGTTCGGCGGGCCGCGGCAATGGCTGGCAACGAGTCACGGCCTGTGGTTCCGGCCGTTGCGCGGCGATCACGTCGATGGCGCCTGGCAACGTCCGGAAGACCCGGCGCTGCATGCGCTGCTGGCCACCGACGTGTTCAGCGCCAGCGACCATGGGGTCGAGGAGCTGTGGGTGACCACCTACGGCCAGGGCATCGCGCGCTATCGCGCCGATGGCGTGCGCTGGTGGCGCGCGCGCACCGGCGAGCTGCCGAGCGAGGCCATCTACACCGGCGTCGCAACCACCGGCAGCGATGGCGAGCGCCTGGCCTGGCTCGCCAGTCGCGCCGGCCTGCTGCGTGTTCGCGGTGACCAGGTGACCGCATTCGACCGCCGCCACGGACTGCCCTCCGACGCGGTGCGCCGGCTGGCGCTGCAGCGCGGGCGCGACGGCGAGGACTTGCTCTGGCTGGCCACCGAAGGCGGCATCGCGCGCGCCGTGCTCGGGCGCCAGCCGTGGCAGACCGTCAGCCACCTTGGTGCGAGCGAGAACGGCATCTTCGGCGTGCTGGTGGAGCCCGATGATCGCGGCGGCGAGCGGTTGTGGGTGGGCTCGTCGAAGGAAGGGCTCGACCTGTTCAGCGACGGACGCTGGCGCCGGTTCCGCCAGGCCGACGGCACGCTGCCGGCCGAAGGCATCCGCCACATCGCGCGCGTCGAAGGCGCGGACGGACGCCCCTGGCGGTTGCTCAGCCTGGTCGATGGCAGCCTCTGGCGCATCCACGACGACCTGCGCTTCGAGCGCATCGAGGTGCCGTGGAACCTGTCCGACGGCGACATGGCCATGGCCTTCCTGGCGCGCAGCGACGGGCCGCGGCACGAGCTCTGGATCGCGACCCTGCGCGCCGGAATCTATCGCTGGCGCGATGGCCGCTTCGAGCAGTTCGTCGCGCCGGGCATGCAACTGCCATGGGGCGTCTCGGGCCTGGCCGCGCACGTCGATGGCGACGGGCGCAGTTGGCTGTGGGCGGCCAGCACCCAGGGCCTGGCACGGTTCGATGGCCGCCGCTTTGAGCGTCTGGCCGGCATCGCGGGATTGCCCGAGGATGGCTTTCGCGGCGTCACCGTACTGCGCGATGGCGATCGCGACGTGCTCTGGGCCGGCAGCAATCGCAATGGCGTGGTGCGACTCGACGTGACCGCGCCGATGGCGCCGGTGGCGTTGCGCAGCGAGGAACTGCCGCCGCCGCCCGATCCGTTCGTCTACAGCGTGCGGCGCGACCGCAGCGGCCGCACCTATCTCTGCACCAACAACGGCGTGCAACTGCTGACGCCCGATGGCGACGGCGGCTTCCGCTCGCGCGTGTTCCGCCGCCGCGATGGCCTGGTCCACGACGAATGCAATACCGGCTCGCAGATGATCGACGAACACGACCGCTACTGGGTCGGAACGCTGGCCGGGCTGAGCATGTACGACCCGGCGCGCGACCAGCCCCCGGCCGCGGGTGCGGCAGCGCCGGTGCTGCACCTCACCGCGTTGCAGGCCGATGGCGTGGACCTGCTGCACGGTCCCGGCGCGACGCCGCGGGTGCCGGCCGGTACTGACGAATTGCGCATCGACTTCGTGCTGCTGAGCGGCCAGCGCGAGCGCGAGTCGCGCTATCGCAGCCAGTTGCTCGGCTACGACGCCGCACCCGGCGAGTGGCGCGCCGAACCCGGTCGCAGCTTCCCGCGGCTGCCGCCCGGGCGCTACGTGTTCCGCGTCGAAGCGCGCGACTGGGCCGGACGCGTCAGCGCGCCGCAGGTGCAGGCTTTCGACGTCGCCGCGCACTGGTGGGAACGCGATCTGGCACGGCTCGCCGCCGTGCTCGCGGCACTCGCCACGGTCGCGCTCGGCGTGCACCTGTACCTGCGCGCTGCGCGGCAACGGGCGCGCGAACTGGAGCAGCAAGTGGCGGCGCGCACGCGCGAACTGCACGCCGCCAACGCGCGCCTGACCGAGCTCAGCTACCTCGATCCGCTCACCGGCATCGCCAATCGCCGCCGCCTGATGCAGGCGCTGGATGCGGCCTTGCCGTGGGCGATCCAGCGCGGTCTGCCGCTCGGCTTGATCGTGCTCGATGTCGATCACTTCAAGGACTACAACGACCGTCATGGCCACCTCGCCGGCGACACCGCGTTGCGCGCGGTGGCGCAGGCGCTGGCCAGCGCGATGCGCGAGCAGGACCTGGTCGCGCGCTACGGCGGCGAGGAATTCGCCTGCCTGATGAGCGACGCCGACATCGACGTCGTCGCCGCGGTCGCCGAGCGCATGCGCGCCCTGGTCGCGGCGCTGCCGCCGCGCACGCTCGGCAACGACGAACACACCCTCACCCTCAGCGCCGGCGTGCTCAGCCGCATCCCGCGCCCCGACGAGTCCGCCGCCGATCTCCTGCGCGAAGCCGACGCCGCCCTCTACCGCGCCAAACACGAAGGCCGCAATCGGGTGTGTCGGGCGTGAGGGGCGTGCCGGGCGCCGGCTCCGGTTCCAGCCTTCAGCCGCAGTGCCGCTCGCAGCCGACGTTCTCGAGCTGGATGGTGGTGTGGCTGATGCCGAAGCGTTGCTGGATCACCGCTTCGGCATCGCGCAGCAAGGCATCGCCGTCGCGCTCGCCGTCGTGCTCGATGTGCGCAGTCAGCGCGGTGACGGTGGTCGAGAGCGGCCACACGTGCAGGTCGTGGACGTGGCGCACGCCGTCGACTTGCCGGATCGCGGCCTCGATGGTGGCGATGTCGAGCCCCTTGGGCACGGCGTCGAGCGCGAGGTCGAGCGACTCGCGCATCAGGCCGATGGCGCTGACGAAGATCGCCACCGACACCAGCAGGCCGGCGAGCGGGTCGAGCCAGTACCAGGGCTTGAACATCAGCACCACGCCGACGATGAGCACGCCGAGCGAGACCGCGGCATCGGCGGCCAAGTGCAGGAAGGCGGCGCGCAGGTTGGCGTCGGCGCGACCGCCGCGCCAGAACACCAGCGCCGACACCGAGTTCACGATCAGTCCGGCGCCGGCCGCGACCATCACCCAGAAGCCCGGCACCGGCGCCGGCTCGCTGAAGCGACGCACGCTCTCGACCGCGAGCGCGCCGCAGGTGATCAGCAGCAGCGCGGCGTTGGTGTTCGCGGCGAAGATCGTCGAGCGCGCGTAGCCGTAGGTGTGGCGCGCATCCGGCTTGCGCCGCGCCAGCCGCATCGCCCACAGCGCCAGCACCAGCCCGAGCACGTCACCGGCGTTGTGCCCGGCATCGCCGAGCAATGCCATCGAACCGATCGAGAAACCGACCGCGGCCTGGACCGCGACCAGCGCGATGTTCAGCACCACGCCGATCGCATAGCGAGCTCCGGCCCCGGCCTGCGCGACGGCATGGCGATCGTGCGGATCGTCCGGGCCGTGGTCGTGCGCCGGATGCGAGTGCAAGTGCCCGTGCGGGCCGTGGGGATGGCTATGCATGCGCCGATTGTCCCGCCGTGGCTCCGGCTTTGTCACCGCGCGCCCGTGTCGACAGGAACGGGCGCTCGAAGCAGCGATAGGCCAGCCAGGTCGCAGCTGCGGCCAGCACCAGCGCGACGACGGCACGGGCGGCCAGCGGCCATTCGGCGAGCACCGGTGCGTGCTTGAACACCCACACGAAGATCGGGAAGTGCCAGAGATAGAGCGAATAGCTGGTCACGCCCGCGACCATCACCACGCGTCCCTCGAACAGCCGTGCCAGCGGCCGCCAGCCGCCGGCCATCGCCAGGATGATCATGGCCAGGGGCAGGGCCGCGGCGGTGAAATGCACGTACATCCAGGGACGGATCGCCTCCTCGAACCAGCGCGGTACGAACCAGCCGACATACACGAACACGACCGCGAACAGGCCGACGCCGGTCCAGCCGATCGCCCGCGCCTGGCGCACGTTGATGCCGCGTTCGAAGATCCAGGCGGCGAGCACGCCGATCGCGAACTGGTCGAAGCGCGAGCGCAGGTGGCGGTAGTCGATGGGCTGCCACCAGAACGACGTGTCTCCGGCAAAGAAGTGGGAAACGATGCCGAGGCGCGTCCACAGCACGAACAACAAGATTGCCGCCAGCCACAACCAGGCCGGCACGCGTTTCAGGGACAGGGCCAGTGCCGGCAACACGAAATAGGCCCACCACTCGACCGGTAGCGTCCACCAGACCGCGTTGAGCGGCATCGAGGCTGCGGGCAGGGTGAACCAGAACAGGAAGCCGAGGTAACCGAGGTACTCGTAGGCGCTCACCGGGGACTGGCCGGTGCCGATCCAGATGAACAGGCACAGCAGGGTCAGGTTGGCCCAGTATGCCGGCACCACCCGGCGCACCCGGCGCATCAGGTACGACCAGAACGATGGCATCCGGCCCAGGCCCTGCGCCGCGCGGATATAGGGGCGCACGACCAGGAAGCCGGACAGCACGAAGAACATGTCGATACCGAAATAGGCGTTCTTGATGAACGGCAGCAGGTTCAGCCCGGCCACCGAAATGGCTGGGAAGCCGATGAACTCCCAGAAATGGTGGGTCACCACCCACAGCGTGGCGAAGCCGCGCAGGCCAGTCAGGGCGCTGATGTCGTCCGGGGTTCGGGTCATGGCGGGGGCGTGAAGAGCCCGCGAGCGTAGCAATAGCGCCCGGCCCCGGCCATCCCGGGTTTGCCGGCTCTGGCCGCACCCCGTAGAATCCGCCGGCTCAATTCGCTTCCGGCGGGTCTGCCGGGATCACTTCGCTTGTGGGAGACAGAAATGTTGGAACAATACGGTCTTTGGATCGCGATGGCCTGCGGCCTGCTCGCCGTGGGCTACGGCGCGATCTCGGTGCAGTGGATTCTCGCGCGCAGCGCCGGCAACGAGCGCATGCAGACGATCGCCGCGGCGATCCAGGAAGGCGCCGGCGCCTACCTGCGGCGCCAGTACCAGACCATCGCCGTGGTCGGCGTGGTGCTGTTCCTGGTGATCGGCCTGGGGCTCAAGAGCTGGCCGACCGCGATCGGCTTCGCGATCGGCGCCATTCTTTCGGGCATGGCCGGCTTCATCGGCATGTTCGTGTCGGTACGCGCCAACGTGCGCACCGCGCAGGCTGCCACCGAGGGCCTGAACGCGGCGCTCGCGGTGTCGTTCCGCGGCGGCGCGATCACCGGCATGCTGGTCGTCGGCCTTGGCATCATCGGCGTCGCCGGCTATTTCATGGCGGTCACCGGCGGCAAGGCTATCGACGCCGAGCAGCTCAAGGAAGCGCTGCACCCGATGGTCGGCCTGGCCTTCGGCTCGTCGCTGATCTCGATCTTCGCGCGTCTTGGCGGCGGCATCTTCACCAAGGGCGCCGACGTCGGCGCCGACCTGGTCGGCAAGGTCGATGGCCGCCGACCTGTTCGAGACCTACGCGGTGACGATCATCGCGGCGATGCTGATCGCGGCGATCTCGTTCGGCACCTACGGCTACACCGGCGTGATCTATCCGCTGATCCTCGGCGCGGTCTCGATCATCGCCTCGATCATCGGCACCTACTTCGTCAAGGCGCGTGAAGGCGGCAAGATCATGAACGCGCTGTATCGCGGCCTCGGCGTCTCCGGCGCGATCTCGGCGATCGCGTTCTTCTTCGTCAGCAAGGAAATGTTCGGCGCCGAGCTCGGCATGCCGCTGTTCCATTGTGCGATGGTCGGCCTGGTGCTGACCGCGGCGATGGTCGTCATCACCGAGTACTACACCGCGACCGAGTACAGCCCGGTGCGTGAAGTCGCCGCGGCCTCGGTCACCGGCCACGGCACCAACGTCATTGCCGGCCTCGCGATCTCGATGAAGTCGACCGCGCTGCCGGTGCTCGCGGTCGCTGCCGCGATCTGGGGCTGCTACGAGATCGCCGGCCTGTACGGCATCGCGATCGCCGCGACCTCGATGCTGTCGATGGCCGGCATGATCGTCGCGCTCGACGCCTACGGTCCGATCACCGACAACGCCGGCGGCATCGCCGAGATGAGCGAACTCGGTCCGGAAATCCGCAAGGTGACCGACGCGCTCGACGCGGTCGGCAACACCACCAAGGCGGTGACCAAGGGCTACGCGATCGGTTCTGCCGGCCTGGCCGCGCTGGTGCTGTTCGCGGATTACGCGCACAAGCTCAAGGACAAGATGGGCGACGGCTATTCCGATGCGATCTTCGCGATCAACGACCCCAAGGTGGTGATCGGCCTGCTGATCGGCGGCATGATCCCGTACCTGTTCGGCGCCTACGCGATGCAGGCCGTCGGCCGCGCCGCGGGTGCGGTGGTCGAGGAAGTGCGTCGCCAGTTCCGCGAGATTCCGGGCATCATGGAAGGCACCGGCAAGCCGCAGTACGACAAGGCGGTCGACCTGCTGACCAAGGCTGCGATCAAGGAAATGATCTTCCCGTCGATGCTGCCGCTGTTCATCCCGGTGTTGGTCGGCGTGTTCCTCGGCCCGGGTGCGCTCGGCGGCCTGCTGATGGGCACCATCGTCACCGGCCTGTTCGTCGCCATCTCGATGTGCACCGGCGGCGGCGCCTGGGACAATGCCAAGAAGTACATCGAGGAAGGTCACCACGGCGGCAAGGGCTCCGACGCCCACAAGGCCGCGGTTACCGGTGACACCGTCGGCGATCCCTACAAGGACACCGCCGGCCCGGCCGTGAACCCGCTGATCAAGATCATCAACATCGTCGCGCTGCTGCTGATTCCGTTGCTCTAAGGCAGCGCATCACGGCAAGAGCACAGAAACCCCGCTTCGGCGGGGTTTTTGTTGGACGCGCGCAGAACTAAGCTTCGACATGAATGGATGTCTGAGGAGTCCAAGTGAAGTCGCTATTCATCTCATTCAATGCATGGCTTGGATTCCTGATCGGACTGCTCATTTGTTACGGGATCGCGTTCCTTCTTCTCCGCGCGAGCCTTAGGAGATGGCGTGCCCGGAAGATAGGGCATGCTCCTGCGTTTTCGACATTCCTTTTGACGTCTATGGCGGTGTTCCTGATTCTCCTGCCGACATGGGGTGTGTTCCCAGGGCGAATGTTGGCAGAACAGCTGTGCCATTCGTTGTCGCATCGCTATGACAAAGCCGAGTTGCCGGTTGCGGCGGATCGCCTGGTGCTTCCTGTGTCGATCGATAACGAGTTGACTGATTTTGTGCGGTTGCTTTCAGAATATGGCTTCGACGAAGTCGTTCATCGGGCGCCCAAAGGTAGTTTGCAGGAGCCTTGGCGGAAGAACTTCCCGGAAACGGTAGTAGTTTCCGTCCGAAACAGTGGGGATGGCGATTGTCAGGCTCTCACGAATGCCTTGGACACGGATCACGAGTTGAAGCGCAGCATATTCCAATCTGGATTGAATCCGGAAAGATGCGTCGCTATCTCGGAGCGAGGCGCAGCCGGCACCGAAATTCGCATCTCGCATTCGATGGAGGCCAGGTATTTCCCGGTTCCAGCAAAGATATTCTCAAAATCCATGTTCAAGAACGGCGAGCTGGATCCATTTTTCGAAGAATTCGCGTTCTATTATCACGAGACCAATCCATATCGCGGCAAGGCCGATGGATTTGCTTGTGGAAAATGGCCGCCGTTCGCAGCGTCTGATGGTTTTTCGGAGCGACGCTGGGAATGGGAAGGCAAGATCGTTGCGACGAATCAGCCTGCGATGGCAACTCATGTCGAGGCGCGCGCTTGGACGAGCAGTCCTCCTGCCCAGGTTGTTGGCAGTGAAGAAGTCCCTGTTTATCCTGGTGCCAGTGCGGTCATTCAGGCCGCTAATTACTCTCTCGGCAATGAAGACGGATCCGCTTGGGTTACCGCGCCAAGTGCCAATGGAATTGGGAAGACCCGTTCCCAGATGTTGTTTTTCGCATCAGATCGCGCGACCAAGAGCGTGATAATGCCATCTGCGACGGAATTCCTGCATTGGGTCTGCTACCGAGTCTTGGGTGTTCATCGCGATGGCTCGCATGTCTTGGTTGTGCGTTCGCCGGATTCATGCATCTCGATGAGGTATCTGGAGTTCATTCACTTCGACATCGATGAGGAGCGATTTGAACTTAATCGCATCGATCTTGACTCGCTCTCAAACGAACGCGGCGACTTGTTTGCTCGGGCGCTCGACGATGGCCTTGTACGGAGGGCAGCTTTTCGGGACGGAGGATTTGATATCTCGCTCCTGCTCTTCGAGAAGCGAAGATTGAAGTACGCGAGTGCCGGGAAGCCAGCCGATGCGCTCATGCTTGAGGTTCGAGCCGAAAATCCAGCGAACGTGCGTTGAGCGTCGCTGCCCAACTCCAGTCTCTGCCGGCTGATCCTGCAGCAGCAATTTGCCTTTCGGACCTGCGACGAGCGACCGAAGATGGCTCGCAGCTCGAGTCGCCGTTCAGCGCCGCGCCGCTACCATCGCCGGCCTTTGCTGCAGGAGTACGCCATGGGTCTGGATCTCGTCGAGAGCGGCCGCGCGTTGCCGGATGACGTCAATGTGATCATCGAGATTCCGATGAACTCGGAGCCGGTGAAATACGAGGTGGACAAGGCCAGCGGCGCGATCTTCGTCGATCGCGTGCTGACCACGCCGATGCGCTATCCGTGCAACTACGGCTACATCCCGCACACGCTGTCGGGGGATGGCGATCCGGCCGATGTGCTGGTGGTGATGCCGCTGCCGCTGGTCCCGGGGTGCGTGATCCGCTGCCGCCCGGTCGGCATGCTCAAGATGACCGACGAGGCCGGTGCCGACACCAAGATCATCGCGGTGCCGGTGAGCAAGGTGTTTCCGGCGTATGACAACGTGCGCACCATCGACGACCTGCCCGAGCAGATGCGCGAGCGCATCCAGCACTTCTTCGAGCATTACAAGGATCTGGAGAAGGGCAAGTGGGTCAAGGTCGAAGGCTGGGAAGGCCCGGATGCGGCGCGCGCCGAGATCATGGCCGCGGTCGCGAGCTACCAGTCGGCCCCGGACAAGCCGCACTTCTGATCGCGCTTGCGGAAGCAGTCACGATGGGGCAATGATCACCGCATGGCCCAGGCATTTCTCGGTGGTGGCAGTCCGCCCGCGATCGGTGTCAATCATCGGCGTCGTGCGACGTTCACCGCGCTGACCGACGTGCTCAGCGACGCCAATCGTGTCGCCGGCATCTTCAGCTTCTGCGAGGCGTTCTGCGCCACCGAGCCGAAGTTCCTGGTGAACCGCTTCCTGCTGCATGCCGAGCAGCGCAAGCTGGTCAGCGAAGTCGAGCGCCAGCGTATCGCCAAGGCGATGTACTTCGCGCTGGCGCGGCCTTACGACACGCTGTCGCGCTATCCGGCGCACCTGGTCGGCATGGACGAACCGGTCGAGGATGCGCAGCCGATCCCGGCCGAGATCAGCGCCTTCGCCGACTTCGGCCTGCACGCGGTACCGAATGCCGCGCAGATCACCGCGCGCGAGGCGGTGCCGGCCGCGCACAAGGTGTTCCTGATGGTGATGGCACATCTGGCCACTGCGCTGTTTCGCAGCTTCGGGCACCGGCCGGCACGCATCGCGCTCGCGGTGCGCGCCGCATCCGAACAGGTCGGTGCGGGCGAGGACGTGCTGTCGATGCTGATCGACTGGATCGACGGCGACCTGCACGAAGACGCCATCCCGGACCACCTGGCGCTGGCCGAGATGCGCACCGCCTTGCGCGTGTTCTACCTGGCATCGACCAACCTGGTCGGCCGCAGCGCCGCGGCACACACGCTGGCGCAGGCGCTGCGCCTCGCCGGCAACCTGCACGAGTCGCACCTGTTCGCACCGCGGTTGCTGGTGTAACCGGCGCGGCGCCCGCGCGCCGCTACGGCTTCGCGAAGCGGTAGTGCGCGACCAGCCACTCGCTGCCGTCGCGATAGCCGAACAGCTCGGCGCAGGCCATGAAGAACATGCGCCAGCGCTGTTGCCAGAGCCGCGCACGCTCGGCGCCGTAGGCATCGGCGAGGACCTTCGATGTCTCCGCCTGGCGCGCATCCTGGTTCGCCAGCCAGTGGTTGGCGGTGCGCTGGTAGTGCGTGCCCGGCAGGCGCCATTGCTCCTCGATGCGCAGGTCGCGCTGGAACCACAACAGCGTGTCGGCGCTCGGCATCAGTCCGCCGGTGAAGAAGTGGCGCGCCATCCAGTCGTGGTCGCCGTCGCGCTCGAACGGGTAGCACACCTCGCGGTGGCAGAAGATGTGCACGAACAGCTTGCCGCCCGGGCGCAACCAGTGCGCGATGCGCCCGAGCAGGGTCTCGTAGTTGCGCACGTGCTCGAACATCTCGATCGAAATGCAGCGGTCGAACGCGGCCGCATCGAGTTCGAGGCGGTTGACGTCGCGGGTCAGGATGCGCACGTTGTGAAGGCCGCGTTCGCGCGCGCGCGCCGCGATGAACTCGCGCTGCTGGCTCGAATTGCTGACCCCGGTGATGCGCGAGTTTGGAAAACGCTCGGCCAGCGTGAGCGTGAGCGAACCCCAGCCACAGCCGAGTTCGAGCACGTCCTGGCCGTCACGGAATTCGCCGCGTTGCAGATACAGATCGAGCATCGCGACTTCGGCCTGGTCCAGCGATTCGCCGCCGCTCGGGTAGTAGCAGCTGGAGTACTTCAGGCGTGCACCGAGCACGGCGGCGAAGAACGCCGGCGGCACTTCGTAGTGCTGCGTGTTCGCGGCCTCGGTTTCGATCGCGATCGGGCTGCGGCGCAGTTCCTGCACCCGCTCGCGCAGCCGCGCGAACCAGTCGCCGGCGTATTCCTGGCGCAGGCGCGCGCCGCAGAGCTGGCGGATCGCGAGGCGCAGCAAGGGGTCGGGGATCAGTCCGCGTTCGGCCAGGCCGATGCTGGAGAGCAGCGGCTCGTGGCCGCTCAGGGCGTGCAGGCGTTCGCTGATGGTGGCGTTCATGTTCTCGGGATCCATGGGAAGAAGCGGTTGGTGGTGCGCTGGTAGTCGCGGTAGTCGTCGCCGCGCGAGCGCAGCGACTGTGCCTCGACGAAGGGAATGCCGGTGAGCCAGTTCAGCGAGACGAACATCAGCACCGGGCCGATCCAGCTCAGCGCGAACAGCGGCGAGCCGAGTGCGAGCACGACGTAGGCGAACCAGTGCAGCCACTCGAAGAAGTAGTTCGGATGCCGCGAGTAGCGCCACAGCCCGGCGCGACAGCTGCGCCCGCGGTTCGTCGGTTCGTTGCGGAAGGCGGCGAGCTGGGCATCGGCCAGCGCCTCGCCGCCGAGCGCGATCAGCCAGATCGCGACCGCCGCCGCGAGCTGGAGCGCGCTCGGTGCATTGGGGTTCTGGGCCGCGGCTAGCAGCGGCGCTGCGAACAGCACGACCAGTCCGGCCTGGAACACGAAGAAGCCGAAGAACTTGCCCTGGTGCCCGCCCCAGTGGGCGCGCAGGAAGGCATAGCGGCCGTCCTCGGGTTCGCTCAGCACGCGCTGCAGCAGATGCAGGCCGAGTCGGAAGCCCCACAGTCCGCCGAGCACGGCAACGGCGATGCGGATCTCGACGTCGCCGTCGGCAAACCAGCCGAAGCCGAGCGCGGCGACACCGAGCAGCAGGGCCCAGGCGACATCGACCGGGCCGGCGTTGCGGGTGCGCCGCTGCAGCGCCCACAGCGCGAGCATGACCAGCAGCGACAGCGCGCCAAGCGCGAGCAGCGGTTGCAGCAGCGAAGCATTCATGCCGGCACTCCTTCGCGGGCGACCAAGCGCGTCGACAGGCCGAGCAGCATCGGCGTCGCCAGTGCCCAGGCGGCGGCAAGCACCAGCAGCGCCTCCACCACCGGCGCCTCGAACTGCACGGCGCCGAACCCGCGCGCCGCGCCGAAGTAGGCGAGCGGTCCGCCGACCGCGCCGAACAGGACGGCGAGCAGGAAGCGGCACTTGAGGAACGCGAGCGAGTGGTTGACGGTCAATGCGAACCCGGCCCACAGCACCACGATCCACGCCGGCGCCAGCCCGGCGAACGGCAGCGGGGTCGCAAAGCGGAGCCAGCCGCCGAGCACGAGCGCGCTGTCGATCAGGAACCCGAGCAGCATGGCGCAGGCCAGCAGGGCGATATCGGCGCGCGGCCAGTGCGACACGCGCAGCTGCCACGCGGCGAGCAGTGCCAGCATCGGCAGGCCGGTCCACCAGTAGCCGGCGCCGGCGCCGGCAACGCTGGCAAGCCACACGCCCTGGTACAGCAGCGCGTTCAGGACCGGATTCATGCGCTGTCCTTCAGGCCGGGCAGGAATGGTTGCGGGCGCGCGCCGGGCTTCGCGAACAGCATCTGCACCACGCCAATCGCGCGTTCCTGGAACCCGCCTTCGCAATAGGCGAGGTACCAGCGCCACATGCGCACGAAGCGCTCCGGATAGCCGAGCGCGCGCACCGCCGGCAGCTGCTCGACGAAGCGCCGGTGCCATGCGCGCAGAGTCCAGGCGTAGCTCTCGCCGAAGTCCTCCAGGTGGGTGCATTTGAAGTCGGCGCTGCGTCCGGCGGCGCCGAGCATTGCCGACACCGAGGGAATGAAGCTGCCCGGGAAGATGTGGCGTTTGATGAAGTCGACCGAGTGCAGCGCCTGTTGGTAGCGGTGGTCCTCGATGGTGATCGCCTGCACCAGCGCCAGGCCGTCGGGCTGGAGCAGCGACGCGCACTTGGCGAAATAGGTGTCGAGGTACTGGTGGCCGATCGCCTCGATCATCTCGATCGACACCAGCTTGTCGTAGCGGCCGTCGAGATCGCGGTAGTCGCGCAGCAGCAGCGTGACGCGATCGGACAGGCCGGCCTCGGCGATGCGTCGGCTGGCCAGCGCGTGCTGTTCCTGCGAGATCGTCGTCGTGGTCACGCGGCAGCCATAGTGCCTGGCGGCATGCAGCGCGAAGCCGCCCCAGCCGGTGCCGATCTCGATGACATGGTCCTCGGGCTTGAGCTCGAGTTTCTGGCAGATGCGGTCGAGCTTGCGCGTGGCGGCAACCTCGAGCGGCTCGTGCTCGTGCGCGAACAGCGCCGAGGAGTACATCAGGTTCTCATCGAGAAACAGCGAGAACAGGTCGTTGCCGAGGTCGTAGTGCTCGGCGATGTTGCGGCGACTGCCGCCGCGGGTGTTGCGGCGCAGGGCGTGCGCGGTGCGCATCAGCCAGCCGGCGACGCGGGCGGCGCCACCTTCCATGGCGTCGAGCAGATCGCGGTTGCGCACGAACATGCGCACCAGCGTCACCGCGTCGCTGCAGCTCCACAGTCCGTCCATCCAGGCTTCGCCGACGCCGACCGAACCGCCCTGTGCCAGGCGACGGTAGAACTCGGGCGAGTGCACCAGCAGTTCGGCGCGCAGCGGTTCGCGGCCGGCGAGCGGTTGGCCGAGCACGAAGCGTTCGTCGCCGTCGACCAGCACGAGTTCGCAGTCGCGCAGTGCGGACAGGGTGTCGAGCAGCCGCCGCCGCAGGAAGCGGTCGAGGCGGCCGTGGGTCTGGCTCTCGCTGGCCAGGTTCGGGACGAGCGCGTTGGAGTGGCTGTTCATTGCGATGTCTTGGCCTTTGCCGGGTGGTCGTGTACGGGGGTGCGCTTGCACCAGAGCAGGAACGCCTGCCAGTGGATTGCGGCGACGACGCGCAGCGTCATCAGCGGGTGCCGCCACAGCAGCCGGTGCAACGCCGCGCGCGACATCGGCTCGCGTTCGAGCACCAGGGTGGCGTCGAAGTCGCGCTGTTCGCCGCGATTCACGTCCATGTGCACGCGCAGCTGTGGGCCGGGCGCCTGGAAGCGCCATTCGTAGCGGCGCGCCATCGGCAGGAACGGCGAGACGTGGAAGCACTTGTCGAAGGCGAAGGCCAGCGCGCTGCCATGCGCCTCGGCCGCCGCTACCGGCAGCACGTAGGCGTGGCGTTCCTTCCACGGCGTGTTGGTGATCTCGGCGACGATCGCCTGCAGCGTCGCGCCATCGGGCTCGTAGCAGTAGTAGAAGCTGACCGGGTTGAAGCAGTGACCGAAGTAGCGCGGATGCGTGAGCAGGCGAATCGGTCCCATCGGGCGGCAGCCGCTCTGCGACTGCACGGTGTCGCGCACGCAGTCGGCGAGCGGACGCGCGGCGTCGCCGTGGTAGTCGCTGCGCCTGAACTCGGCGAGATTGCGCCGGTCGCGCGACCACCACGGGCTCAACGCCAAGACGCGCTCGACCTCGTCCAGGTCCAGGTACAGGTACGCGACCGTGTACTCGAAGCCGTGCGCATGCGGCTGATGGCGGCGGTGGCGCACGCGGCCGCGGTAGATGGCGCTGGCGAAGGCAGCGTTCATGGCCAGCGCACCCGCAGCGCGCGCGCGACTTCGACCGCGCTGCGCATGCCGTCCTCGTGGAAACCGAAGCCCCAGTAGGCGCCGGCGTACCAGGTGTTGCGGTGACCGCTGATCTCTCCGCGGCGCGCCTGCGCCGCGACCGAGGCGCGCGTGTACAGCGGGTGCTGGTAGCGCAGGCGCTTGAGGATTCGCGCCGGATCGATGCGATCGGTCGCGTTCAGCGTCACGCAGAAGTTCTGCGACGCACTGAGGCCCTGCAGCTGGTTCATGTCGTAGGTGACGGTGCAGGCGTCGTCGCCGTCGTCGCGCACCAGTGCGTTCCAGGCCGCCCAGGCCTTGCGTCGGCGCGGCAGCAGGCGGGTGTCGGTATGCAGCACCACGTCGTTGGGTTGGTAGCCGATCACGCCGAGGATCTCGCGTTCGCGCTCGCTCGGGTCGGCGAGCAGGGCCAGCGCCTGGTCGCTGTGGCAGGCGAGCACGACCTGGTCATAGTCCTCGACACCGCCATCCACGCGGATGCGCACGCCCTGCGGCGCGCGCTCGATCAAGCGCACCGCGGTGCGCGTGCGCACGCGCAGGCCGGATTGCGCGAGCAACGCCTGCACGTAGCTGCACGAGCCGCCACGCAGCACGCGCCACGGCTTGCGCGCGCCGGCCACCAGCATCTGGTGGTTGGCCATGAACGCGACCAGGTACTTGGCCGGAAACTTCAGGATCTGCGCACTCGGCGAAGACCACAGCGCGCTCGCCATCGGCACCAGGTGCTCGTCGCGGAAGGCATCGCCGTAGCCATGTTCGAGCAGGTACTCGCCGAGGTCGGGGCCGTCGTCGGCGCGTTCGAGCAGGGCCGGGGCTTCGCGGTAGAAGCGCAGCAGGTCGCGCAGCATCGACCAGAAGCGCGGCGACAGCAGGTTGCGCCGCTGCACGAACAGGCGGTCGAGGCTGCTGGCGTTGTACTCGAGCCCGCTGCGCTCGTTGCGCACGGCGAAGCTCATCGTGGTTTCCTGCGTCGCCACGCCGAGCTCGCCGAGCATGCGGAAGAAGTGCGGGTAGTGCTCCGGGTTGCAGACGATGAAGCCGGTATCGACGCGGCGCGTGGCGCCGTCCAGTTCGATGTCGTGGGTATGGGTATGGCCGCCGACGTGGTCGTTCGCCTCGAACACGGTGACTTCGTGTTCGCGCGACAGCAGCCACGCCGCGCCCAGACCGCTGATGCCGGAACCGACGATCGCGATCTTCATCGTGCGTACTTCAGTTGCGCCGGAACCGGCTTCAGGTCCCAGACCAGGCGGCACCAGCTCATCAGCTTGAGCCCGTACCAGGTGAGGTCGTATTCCCACCAGAAAAAGCCGCAGCGCGCCGCGCCCGGGAAGTGGTGGTGGTTGTTGTGCCAGCCCTCGCCGAAGGTGATCAGCGCCAGTAGCCAGTGGTTGCGGCTTTGGTCGCGGGTGCGATAGCGGCGCGTGCCGAAGCGGTGTGCGAAGGAGTTGATCGTGACCGTGGCGTGGAACAGGACCACGGTCGAAACGAAGAAGCCCCAGACCAGCAGCTGCGCGGCGTTGGTGCCGTACTCGGGGCGATGCTGGCCGAGCCAGCCGCCGAGCAGGAGCAGCGCGGTCGCGAGCGCGATCGGCACCAGCACGTCGAAGCGGTCGAGCAGGCGCAGCTCGGGGAACTTCATCAGGTCGGCGATCGCGGCGCGGTCGGTGCGGAAACCGGCATGGGTCAGGAACCAACCCATGTGGCTGACGAAGAACGATTGCGTCACCGGCGAATGCACGTCGAGCGCGGTGTCGGAATGGCGATGGTGGTTGCGATGGTGCGCCGCCCACCACAACGGCCCGCGCTGCACGCTCGACGCGCCGATCAGGGCGAACAGGAACTGCAGCGGGCGCGAGGTCTTGAAGGTCTTGTGCGAGAAGTAGCGGTGATAGAACCCGGTGATCGCGAACATGCGCAGTGCGTACAGCGCGACTGCGGTCCACAGCGCGAACCAGGAAAACCCGACCCACCAGACGCCGACCAGCGCGACCACGTGCATGCCGATGAACGGGATCACCCGCAGCCAGTCGATGCGCCCGCCCTTCGTCCCGGGGTCGGTTTCATCCGCGGTGTCGAACCAGCGCAACAGCGAGCGCAACGCGCTGCCGGGCCGGCGATCTGGCTGTGGGACAAGGGCGCTTGAAGCAGGATTCGGTGTGGACATGGGCCGTCTTCACGCATGTGAATACGACCATTTTCACGATCGCGTGTAGGCGCGGCGTGATGGCCGCGGGTCGACGGGACGGACGTGGCCCGGTCCAGGCCGCGCCGTTGCGGCAGCCGGGGAGTCCGTTGGGTCTGGAGCCAGTGCCCTCGATCGCCGCCGGCCGTGATCGCCGCCCGCGCGACGCCCGATCCTCGTCGTCGCCGACCTGCGCCCGGCTACCAGGGCAGGCGCTTGCCCTTGTGCACCAGTTGGCCGTGCGGAAAGCGGGTGCGGTCGATGGTGACCAGATCGACCACGCTGCCCGCGCCTTCGTCCACTTCCATCGGCGCGGCCTGGCTGCCGAGATCGGTCTTGACCCAGCCCGGATGCGCGGCCGCGACCGCGATGCCCTGATCGGCCAGCGACTTCGACTGGATCAGCGTGAGCATGTCGAGCCCGGCCTTCGAGGTCGCATAGCCGACGGTCATGAAGCCCGCCATGTGCGCCCAGTTGCTTTCGGCAGTGCCGATCGAGCCGAGCATCGACGAATGGTTGATCACGCGGGCATCGTCGCTGCGCGCGAGCAGCGGCAGCATCGCCTCGGTGATCGCGTAGGGTGCGACCAGGTTCACTTCGAGCGTGCGCCGGATCCTGTCGGCGTTGGTCGGCTGCCCGTCCCACTCCAGCGCGATGCCGGCGTTGTTCACCAGCACGTCGAGCTTGCCGAAGGTCGTGTCCAGATGCTCGGCGACGCGGGCGATGTCATTGGCGTTGGTGACTTCGAGTCGCACGCTGTGCGCATCGCACCCCGCGGCCACCAGTTCCGCCGCTGCTGCACGTCCGGCGGACTCGTCGCGCGCGCTCAGCACCACGGTGTAGCCGAGCCCACCCAACTGCCGCGCGATCTCCTTGCCGAGACCCTTGTTCGCACCCGTGACCAACGCGATCTTTCCGTTCCGGTTTGCCATGAAACGCAATCTCCCTGTCGTTGACCTGACCAGCCAGACGCCACCCGCGCATGCCCGGGCGCGCCACGAAGCCCTCATCATACGTGCTGACGCAACCGCGGAGCGGAGCGTATGCTTGGGCCCATGAGCGCCGTCGTCCGACCCGTCCAGTATGAAGATCTGCTGCGTCTGCCCGAGCATGAGACGGGCGAAATCCTGAACGGGCAACTGCACACGCAACCACGGCCGAGTTCGCGTCATGCACGCATCGAAACCGGCATCGCCAGCGGCCTGTTCGGTCCGTTCGACTTGGGCGGCGGTGGGCCGGGCGGATGGGTCATTCTGGCTGAGCCCGAGTTGCATCTCGGCCCTCACGTGATGGTGCCGGACCTCGCCGGCTGGCGTCGCGAGCGCCTCGCCGAAATTCCCGACGGCCCGATCACCGTGGTCCCCGACTGGGTCTGCGAGATCCTGTCGCCATCCACCGCGATGAAGGACCGCGCGATCAAACTGCCGCTCTATCGCGAACTGGGCGTCTGCCACGTATGGATCGTCGACCCTGCCGCCAAGACCGTCGAAGTCCTCCGCCACGAAGGCGAACACTGGCTCCTGCTTGCCACCCACGGCAACCAGGACGCCATGCGCGCCGCACCCTTCGACGCCGTGGCGCTGGAGCTCGGTGGGTGGTGGCGTTGGTGATCGACGAGGAACGCGCGGCCTGGGATTGATTGGTCTCGATGCCGGCGCGCACTCGCCCTTCGACATGCTTCGGGCAACCGGCTCCATGACGTCGCCGACTTCTCTGCTCTTGCCTACCGCAGAAACGCCGCGCCGTAGCCCGGGAGTTGCAGCGTGGATGCATCGACGTGCGCGGTGCCGATGGTTTGGATCGGTTGCGATGCGTGTGCTGCCGGCAGCGGGAATCGCTGCGGCTCGGCGCAGAGGTTGAATACGCAGAGCAGGGTCTGGTCGCCGAGGCTGCGGGTGAAGGCGAGGATGGGTTCTGCGGTGTCGAGGAAGCGGATGTCGCCTGCGCGCAGGGCGGGTTGTTGCGCGCGCCAGGCGAGGAAGCGGCGGTACTGGTTCAGGGTGGAATCGGGTTGGGATTCCTGCTTGGCGACCGAGAGTGCGTGGTGGGCGTTGGCGAGCGGAAGCCAGGGGGTGCCGGTGCTGAAGCCGGCGTTGACACCGCCGTCCCAGGGCATCGGCGTGCGGCAGCCGTCGCGGCCCTTGAACGTGGGCCAGAACGAGATGCCGTAGGGGTCCTGCAGCAACTCGAACGGCACCTCGGCTTCGGTGAGTCCCAGTTCCTCGCCCTGGTAGACGCAGACCGAGCCGCGCAAGGAAGCGACCAGCGCGCACAGCATCGGTGCCAGTTGCGGCGGCGGGTTGGCGCCGCCCCAGCGGGTCGCGACGCGTTGCACGTCGTGGTTGCTGATCGCCCAGCACGGCCAGCCTTCGCTCATCGATGCCTCCAGCCGCGCCACCGTCTCGCGCAGGTAGCGCGCGCTGAAGTCCTCGGTCAGCAGCTCGAAGCTGTAGCCCATGTGCAGGCGTCGACCGCGGGTGTACTCGGCCATCGTCGCCAGCGAATCCTCGGACGAGATCTCGCCGAGCGCGGCCACGTCCGGATATTCGTCGAGCAGCGCGCGGATGCGTTCGAGAAAGACGAGGTTCTCGGGCTGGGTGTTGTTGTGGTGGTGGTACTGGAACGCGTACGGATTGTCCGGCGAGAAACCGCGACCGACGCGCAGCGCTGGCGGCTTGGCCGGGTTGTCGCGAAGCGCACGGTCGTGGAAGCAGAAGTTGATCGCATCGAGACGGAAGCCGTCGACGCCGCGATCGAGCCAGAAGCGCAGGTTGTCGAGCGCCGCCTGCTGCACCTCCGGGTGATGGAAGTTCAGATCCGGCTGCGCAGTCAGGAAATTGTGCAGGTAGTACTGCCCGCGGCGCGGTTCCCACTGCCAGGCGACGCCGCCGAAGATCGACAGCCAGTTGTTCGGTGGCGAACCATCCGGCTTCGCGTCTGCCCAGACGTACCAGTCGGCCTTCGCATTGGAGCGGTTCTCGCGGCTCTGCTTGAACCATGCGTGCTCCACCGAGGTGTGGCTGAGCACCTGGTCGATCATCACCTTGAGCCCGAGTGCATGCGCCTTCGCGACCAGCGCATCGAAATCGGCGAGGGTGCCGAACAACGGATCGACGTCGCGATAGTCGGCGATGTCGTAGCCGAAGTCGGCCATCGGTGACTTGAAGAACGGCGACACCCACAGGCCATCGACACCGAGGCTGGCGATGTAGTCGAGCTTCGCGAGGATGCCCGGCAGGTCGCCGATGCCATCGCCATTGCTGTCGAGGAAACTGCGCGGATAGACCTGGTAGATCACCGCACCGCGCCACCAGGGCGTACCCATCTGCTTGCTCATTGCCTGCGTGCCTGCGCTCGTGCGGATGCCCCGGCGGCAGTGTTGCCGAGGCTGCGTTTTCGGACCATTGCATGCAAACGTATTCATCGCAACGCACGCGCGCGGCCGACTAGTTTCACCGGATTGGGAACGGGTCCGGGGAGGATCGATGATCGGTGCCAGCGTACAAGTCGGCGTGTTCCTGCTGCTCACTGCGGCGGTTGCGGTCGCCACCTGGTGGAAGTGCCGCCAGGCGGTGCATTCCAGCGACACCTCGAAGGACTTCTTCCTCGCCGGCGGCGGTCTGGCCTGGCCCTATGTTGCGGGTTCGTTGCTGCTGACCAACATCAGCGCCGAGCAGATCGTCGGCATGAACGGCGCGCAGATGATGCTGGTCGCGTGGTGGGAATTCGGTGCCGCCGCGGGCCTTTTGATCCTCGCGCACGTGCTGATCCCGATGTACTACAAGTACCACTGCACCACGACCACCGAGCTGCTCGAGCGTCGCCTCAACGACGCCGGCGTGCGCGCCACCGTCTCGGTGCTGTTCCTGCTCGGCTACATGTTCATCCTGCTGCCGGTGGTGCTGTACACCGGGTCGGTGTTCATGAAGTCGATGTTCGCGCTCGATGTGCCGATCATCGTGATCGCCGCCGCTTACGCGCTGGCCGGGCTCGCCTATGCCGCCTTCGGTGGCCTGCGCGCGATCGCGATCTCCGACACCTACAACGGCATCGGCCTGCTGGTGATGGGGCTCACCGTCACCTGGTTCGCGCTGAAGGCCGTGGGCTTTGATCTCGGCGGCATCCCGGCCGAGCGCTGGACCCTGATCGGTGCCGACGACAGCGACATCCCCTGGCATACGCTGCTGACCGGCATGCTGTTCATCCACCTGTTCTACTGGGGCACCAACCATGTGATCGCGCAACGAGCGCTGGCCGCGAAGTCGGTGCGCGAGGCGCAGAAGGGCATCTACGCGGCCGTCGGGTTCAAGCTGCTGCTGCCGCTGATCGTGGTGTTCCCGGGCGTGATCGCGTTCAAGCTCTATGGCGACATCGGCGACCAGAGTTATGGCCGACTGGTCGCCGACGTGTTGCCGTCGTGGCTGTCCGGCGCGTTCGCGGCGATGATCTTCGGCGCGGTGCTGTCGAGCTTCAATTCCTGCCTGAACTCCGCCGCCGCCCTGTACACCTGCGACCTGCACGTGAAGTACGTGAACGCGAACGCCGACCCGGTGCGCATCGGCAACTGGGTCGCGGTTGTGTTCACGCTCGCCTCGCTGGCGATGGTGCCGCTGTACCAGCATGCACAGAGCATCATCGACCTGCTGCAGCGCCTGAATGGGCTGTACTCGATGCCGGTGCTGGCGATCTTCATCGTCGCCGTGCTGTTCTCGCACGTCGATGGCCGCGCCGCGCGCGCCGGCCTGGTGTTCGGTGCGGCGCTCTATGCCGTGTTCACCTTCGGGTGGTCGCCGCTGCACTACATCCACCTGATGTTCATCACCCTGGTGGCGAGCATCCTGTTCATCCTGCTGCTGTCGAAGCTGCTGCAGTCGCGCCGCGCGTTGCAGCCGGCGCCGGCGCAGTAGCATCGCCCGAGCCCGCGAATCCGGAGTTCCGAATGTCCGCATCCTCTCCCGCGCTGCGCACGCGTCCCGAACTGTCGTTCTGGCAGATCTGGAACATGTGCTTCGGCTTCCTCGGCATCCAGTTCGGTTTCGCGCTGCAGAACGCGAACGTCAGCCGCATCTTCCAGACGCTCGGTGCGAGCATCGATGACATCCCGATGTTGTGGATCGCCGCACCGCTGACCGGGTTGCTGGTGCAGCCGATCATCGGCTACTGGTCGGACCGCACCTGGAATGGCCTCGGTCGGCGTCGTCCGTTCTTCCTCGCCGGTGCCTTGCTGACCTCGCTCGCGCTGTTCGCGATGCCGAACTCGCCGACGCTGTGGATGGCCGCCGGCCTGTTGTGGGTCCTGGATGCCTCGATCAATGTCTCGATGGAGCCGTTCCGCGCCTTCGTCGGCGACCAGTTGCCGCCGAAGCAGCGCGCGACCGGTTACGCGATGCAGAGTTTCTTCATCGGCGTCGGCGCGGTAGTGGCGAGTGCCTTGCCGTGGTTGCTGGCGCAGGCTGGGGTCGCCAACACGGCTGAGGCCGGCACGATCCCGGACACCGTGCGTTATGCGTTCTACGCCGGCGGCGTGGTGCTGCTCGGCGCGATCGGCTGGACCATCCTGAGCACGCGCGAATATCCGCCGGAGCAGCTGAGCGCGTTCGCCGACAGCCAGCACGCCCGCCATGCACGCGTGCCGTCGCCGACCGCGCGCCGCAACGGCGTGCTGCTGATCGCGACCGGCATCGCGCTGGTGGCCGCAATCGTGTTGCTGCAGTGGTCGCGTGACCTGTACGTGCTGGCCGGGCTGATCGTCGCCTACGGAGCCGCGCTCGCGTTCTTCGGTGGCGGCGAGCGCCGCGGCATGGCTGCGACCATCATGGCGGATCTCAACGACATGCCGGACGCGATGCGCCGGCTCGCGGTGGTGCAGTTCTTCTCGTGGTTCGCGCTGTTCGCGATGTGGATCTACACGACATCGGCGGTGACTTCCGTGCATTTCGGCAGCTCGGACGCGACCACCACGGCCTACAACGAAGGCGCGAACTGGGTCGGTATGTTGTTCGCCGCCTACAACGGGTTCGCTGCATTGGCCGCGATCGTGATCCCGCTGATGGTCAAGCGCCTCGGCTTGCGCCTCAGCCACCTGGTGAACCTGTGGATCGGCGCTGCCGCGCTGATCAGCTTCGCGTTCATCCGCGATCCCGACTGGCTGATGCTGTCGATGGTCGGCATCGGGTTCGCGTGGGCCTCGATCCTGTCGCTGCCCTACGCATTGCTGTCCGATGCGCTGCCGGCCGAGAAGATGGGCGTATACATGGGCATCTTCAATTTCTTCATCGTCGTGCCGCAGCTGCTCGCGGCGAGCGTGCTCGGTGTCTTGCTCAAGACCTTCTTCGCGAACCAGCCGATCTATGCGCTGGTGATCGGCGGCGTCAGTTTCGTGATCGCCGGCCTCGCGGTGCTGCGCGTGGCCGAGCCGCAACTGCAGGTCACGCACGCGGCGGTGGCGCCGTGATGCGCGCGCTGCGTGCCCACTCGCTGGCGCTCGCGGTCGTGGCCCTGGCCGCGTGCTCGGGGCAGGAGGCGCCACCGGTTGTGCCGGCTGCGCCAGCACCAGCAGCAGCGAGCATCGTCGGCACCCACGAGCCGTTCGCAGAACACGCGGTCTACTTCGTGATGACCGACCGCTTCGTCAATGGCGATCCGTCGAACGACCATCGCGACCAGGGTGGTGCGCTGCGCACCTTCGATCTGTCGACGCCGGGCGCGCCACCCGGCGAGAGCGACAACGTCGGTTACCTCGGTGGCGACTATCGCGGCCTGCTCGACCACGCCGACTACATCCGCGAGATGGGCTTCGGCGCGGTCTGGATCACGCCGATCGTCGACAACCCCGACGAGCAATTCACCGGCGGCGATCCGGTGGCCTGGAAGGGCTTCTTCACCGATCGCGGCAAGTCCGGCTTCCACGGCTACTGGGGCGTGAACTTCTTCGTCGAGGACGAGCACCTGCCGAGCGCTGGCCTGCATTTCCGCGAGTTCACCGACGGCATGCGCGCCAAGGGCCTGAAAACGGTGCTCGACATCGTCGCCAACCATGGCTCGCCCTCGTTTTCGATGCCCAAGGACCAGCCCAAGTACGGCGAGATCTACGATCGCGACGGCAAGCTCGTCGCCGATCACCAGAACCTCGAACCGGAGCAGCTTGATCCGGCGCATAACCCGCTGCATGCGTTTTTCTTCGCGAAGAAGGACCTGGCGCAGCTGTCGAATGTCGACGACACCAATCCGGTCGTGCGCGACTATTTCGTCGACGCGTATGGCCACTGGATCGACGAGGGCGCCGATGCATTCCGCATCGACACCATCCGCCATGTCGGCCTGCCGTTCTGGAAGGAGTTCAGCGACCGCATCCGCGCCAAGCGCCCGGGCTTCTTCCTGTTCGGCGAGGCCTTCGACCATGACGCGACCAAGATCGCGCCGTTCACGCTTGCGGAAAACGGCGCGATCTCGGTGCTCGACTTCCCGCTCAAGGCCGAACTGGTCAAGGTGTTCGGCCGCGAGGATGCCGACTACGGCGAAATCGCGAAGGCGCTGTTCCTGAAGGACGGCCCGTACCGCAATGTCTACGAACTGATGACCTTCTACGACAACCACGACATGGCGCGGCTGGATGCGAGCGACGACGGCTTCATCGACGCGCACAACTTCCTGTTCACCGCGCGCGGCATTCCGGTCGTCTACTACGGCTCGGAGTCCGGCTTCATGCGCGGCACCTCGGAGCACGCGGGCAATCGCAACTACTTCGGCGTGGAGGGCATCGCGGCGGCCAAGGCCAGCCCGATCCGCGCGGCGCTGATGGAGGTCGCGGAAGTGCGGCGCAGTTCGATTGCGCTGCAGCGCGGCGTGCAGGTGCCGATCGAGATGGCCGGCGAGCGCGCGGCGTTCTGGCGCGTGTACCAGCACGGCGACAGGCATGAGATCGCGCTGGTTCTGCTGAACAAGGGCGATGCGCAAACGCGTTTCGCGATTACCGGGATGCAGCCCGGCGAATGGAGCTCGGCCTTCGATGGCCACCTGCGCCGCGTCGATGCCGGCGGCGAAGCCAACGTCGTGGTCGGCGCGCACAGCGTCGAGGTGTTGTTGCTGGATGCCGTGGTCACGGCGCCGGGGTTGGTGGCGCGATTACGGTGATGCGCTCGACGAAGGTTGCCGCGAACCTGTAGGGGCAACCCCCCGTGGTTGCCCGCGGTTGTCGTCGCGTCCCGGCAAGATCGTGGGCGGTCACAGGGGGCCGCCCCTACAGCGCAGGGTCGCCGGTCATTTCGCGCCGCAGGAGCGGCGCACCACGAGTTGCGCCGGCAGCAGGCGGTTGCCGATCGGTTCGCCGCGCACGAGCTTGATCAGGGTATCGACCAGCAGTTCGCCGGCGCGCTTGGTGTCCTGCAGCACCGTGGTCAGCGGCGGATTCACGTAGTTCGCGATCGGGATGTCGTCGAAGCCGACCACCGCCACGTCCTCGGGCACGCGTCGGCCGGACTCGACCAGGGCGCGGATCGCGCCGATCGCGAGCAGGTCGCTGGCGGCGAAGATCGCGTCGAACTTCACGCCGGTGTCGATCATGTGCCGCGTGGCCTCGAAGCCGACGTGCTCGATCGAATCGGTGGCATCGACCTGAAGGTCGGGCCACACCTCCAGGCCGGCGGCTTCGAGCGCGGCGACATAGCCACGGTAGCGGTCGAAGAACTCCGGGCAGTTCGCCGAGGCGGAGCCAACGAAGGCGATGTTGCGGCGACCAAGTTGCAGCAGATGCTCGGTGGCGGCGCGACCGCCGGCGAGATTGTCGCAACCGATCGAGACGCCGGGCTGGCCCTCGACCACCGCGCCCCAGCGCACGAAACGGGTGCCGTGCGCGGCAAGTTCTTCGAGCTTGGTGCGGGACTTCAGATAGTCGCCGTAGCCGAGCAGGATGATGCCGTCGGCCTTGTGGCTGTCGAGATAGTCGGCATGCCAGTCGTTCGACAATTGCTGGAACGAGATCAGCAGGTCGTAGCCTTCGGCGGCGCAGGCGTGGGTGATCGAGCCGAGCATGGACAGGAAGAACGGGTTGATCATCGACTGGTCCGAGGTCGGGTCCTCGAACAGCAGCAGGGCGATGGTCTCGGCGCGCTGGCGACGCAGTGACGACGCGTTCTTGTCGACCTTGTAGTTCAGTTCGCGCGCGATCGCCTCGATCTTGCTGCGCGTCTCGGCGCTGACCAGACCGCTGCCGCGCAGCGCCCGCGACACCGTCGCCTGCGAGACGCCGGCGCGGTAGGCGATATCGAACGAGGTCGGCTTGCCTTTCATGCAGGTCCCGTGAAGGAGGCGCCTATTCTGGCGGCAGGACGGCCGCCAGAGAAAGCGCGGATGCGGCCCGCGGCGCCTGCCAACCCGGTCACGAAACCGGAACGCTCTGCGAATAGATGTTGCGAAATGTAACTTGACCGACGTATCGTGGGCGCTTTCGTCAACCGAGGAGGGGAGCACCATGATGTTGCGCAATGCGTGGATGTGGCTGGCCGCAGTGGCCGGTCTGTTTGCCGGTTCGGCGCGCGCCGAGCTCGATGATTACGGCGTGGTCATCGGCCGCCCGACCAGCTATTACCTGGAGCCAGCGGCGGGTGAAGGCAAGTGGCCGCACTATGTGGTCAATGTCGATACCCCGGCTGGACCGCAGCGCGCGGTGATCAACGTCTACCGGCGGGTGGGTGAGCAGGTCATGCACCGCGAGGTCGCGATGGCGCCGTTCGCGGGCTACAACGGCATTTTCTCCAAGCCCGACGGCGTGCACCACTTGCCGTTCCACGCCGCGGCCGGTGCCGACACCGGCGGCGCGCTCGACTACATGCGCAACTCGTTCCTGCTCGGCGACATCCGCACTACGCCGTGGAGCACCGCGCCGCTGGTCAGCGGCGGTACCAGCGTGCCGCTGTGGGATTCGTTGATGCTCAATGCCCGCCGTGTCTACATCTTCGGCGAGCCGTACCACAACAGCGACGGCAGCAATGGCATCCACGATGTGCACCAGAACCAGGGCAACTGGCCGGGTTCGAGCTTCTCCGGGCTCAACGGCCGTTGGCAGGACGGCGGCCTGATCATCGAGTACGACCCGAGCCGCGTCTGGATCCCGCGCTACTGCGGCTTCGTGCCGCCGTGCTGGGGCGGGTTCTACCTGACGATTCCGAACCGCACGCTGGTGATGACCCGCTTCCAGGTGCAGCAGGACTTCACCGATTCCAACGGTCACGGTGTGGCCCCGAGCCAGATCAGTTACATCGCCAACAGCGCCGCTGCCAATGGCTGGGTCGACTACGGCCCGTTCTGGTCCGGTCAGATGCAGGTCGAGCTGGACGCACTCTCGGGCAACCCCGACGTCTACCTGCAACTCGGTGCGCCGCCGACCGAATCGAGCTATCGCGCGCGCTCCGCGGCAGCCGGCCTGGCCAGCGAGTTCCTGCGCGACTACGCGCCCCTGCAATGGACCTACGTCCGCGTGCGCGCCAATGGCGCGGCATCGAGCTGGAACATCCGCTTCAAGTACTACTGACCCGGATCGACGGCCAAAGAAAACCCCCGCCCGGAAGCCGGGCGGGGGTGAAGGGGGAGAACAGGAGCGGCTTAGAACTTGTAGGTGGCACCGAGCAGGAAGGTGCGGCCGTACTGGTTGTACATCTTCGGCGTGAGTTCGGAGCCGTCGAAGACCTCGCGGTACGGTTCGTCGGTGACGTTGTAGACCTGCAGCAGCAGCGAGGTGTTCTCGAACATGCCCTCGTCGAAGCTGTAGCCGATCTGGAAGTCGACCAGCGTCTCGCCCTGGATGTTGACCAGCGCGCGGTCGGCGCCAAAGCCCTGCACTTCACCGAGGAAGGCCGAGCGATGGCGACGGCTGATGCGCGTCGAGAAGCCGCCGCGCTCGAAGTAGCCGGTCATGTTCGACACGTACTTCGACAGGCCCGGCAACGGTTGCGTGCTGTCCGGTCCGTTCGGGGCGATCGAGCTGCTGGTGTCCGAATAGTTGGCGACCAGGCCGAGGCCTTCGAGCGCGTCGCTGAACAGGTCGAACGGAATCGAGAACGCCACCTCGGTGCCGCGGATGGTGCCGCCTTCGCCGTTCTCCGGGCGCGTGAACATGCCGATGTCGGAGGGCGGATCGAGGCCGAGGTCGTCGAAGGCGCTGAAGTCGAAGGTCACCGGGAGGCTGTAGATGTAGTTCTTCAGGTCCTTGTGGAACGCGGCCAGGCTGACATAGCCCGAGGTGCCGAAGTACTTCTCGTAGGAGATGTCGAGCGCGGTGGCACGCCACGGTTCGAGTTCTGGATTGCCGCCGCCGCCGCTCCAGATCAGGGTCGCCTGGTTCAGGTTGTAGTTGTTGTTGGCGCGCATCTGGTCGAGGCGCGGGCGCGCCATCTGCTTGGCCGCGCCGAGGCGCAGCACCTGCTCATGCGGGAACGAGAACGACAGGTTCAGGCTCGGCAGGGTGTCGCTGTAGTCGGTGCCGCCGGAGTACGGGACCGCTTGCGCGGCCTGGCCGTTCGGTACCGAGAAGCCGTCCGAGTCCTGCGAGGTGCGGATGTGCTGCACGCCGATGTTGCCCTTCATCGCCACGCTGTCGCCGAGCTCGGCATCGAGGTTGAACTGCAGGTAGAAGGTCTGCAGCTGCTCGTTGACCACCCAGTTCTTGTTGGTGATGTCCGGGTGCAGGTTGGTGCGCAGGTCATACAGCGCGGCATAGGCGCGGGCGACGTCGTAGCCGATCACGTTGCCGATGCCGGTGAAGTTCAGGTCGGCCGGATCGGTGATGATGTCGCTGCCGATCGCGCTCGGGTCACTCAGCAGGTCGACGAACGCTTCCGGCACGTTGCGGCTCTTCTCGCGGTCGGAATGGTTGTAGCCGAAGTCGATGCTGCTCAGGATGCCGGAGTCGAAACTGCGCGATGCGGCGAGCTTGAGCGAACGCAGGTCGTCCTCGACTTCCGGGAACTTGACGTAGCCGTCCTGGCCCCAGCCGCCGGAGTCGTTCAGGCGGATGATGTTCGGGTCGGAATAGTCGAAGCCGAAGTCGAGCGTCGGCAGGCCGGTTGCCGGGTCGATCAGGAAGTGCACGGTGTCGGTGACACCGACGGTGCCGGCATAGGTTTCCAGGATCATCTCTTCGCGCGAGGCCTTGGACAGGCTGACGTCGGCTTCGGCGGTCCACTGGTCGGAGAAGTTGAACTTGTTGTTCCAGCCGATCGCGAACAGGTCGTCTTCGCGCGTATTCAGGTCATTGCGCAGCACCGGCTTGACGCCGACCGCGGTGCCTTCGAGCAGCACGCCGTCGACCACGGTCGCACCGGGCTGGATGGTGGCGCCGGACCAGCCGAGTCCCATCTGCAGCGCGCGCGTGGTCTCGTCCTTGTCGAACTGCGAGTAGTACACGTCGAGGATGCCGGTGTAGGTGTCGCTGGCCGAGGATTCGAGCACGCCCATGAAACCGTCGCGGACGTTGTCGGTCGAGGTCGACCACGACTCGGAGCCACCGAGAATGCGCACGCCGGAGACGCCGTTGACGGTGCCGGTCGGGTAGCCCCAGGCACTCCAGCGCTCGGCCTGTCCGGGTGAGTCGAGGCGCGCGTAGCCAAGCGCCAGGCCGACGGTGCCGTCGGCGAACTGGTCGATGTAGGAGGCGCTGATACGGTTGCCGTAGTCGCTGACGCCGGGGTTCAGCTCGCCGAGCGAGTTCTTCTCCATGCGCGCGTTGAGCGAGATGGTCTGCTCGGAATAGGACAGCGGCCGCACCGTCTTCAGGTCGATGGTGCCGGACAGGCCCTGGCCGATCAGGTGCGCGTCCGGGGTCTTGTAGACCACGGCGGCATTGAGCAATTCGGACGGGTACTGGTCGAACTCGACGCCGCGGTTGTCGCCGATGCTGGCCTGTTCGCGGCCGTTGAGCAGGGTGGTGGCGAAGTCGCCGGCGAGGCCGCGGATGGCGATGGTCGAGGCACGACCGGCGACGCGCTGCGCGGCGAGGCCGGGCAGGCGGGCGATCGATTCGGCGATCGACGCGTCGGGCAACTTGCCGATGTCTTCAGCCGATACCGCTTCCACGATCGAGGTCGAGTCGAGCTTGAGGTCGATGGCTCGCTCGATGCCGCTGCGGATGCCGACGACGGTCACCGTCTCGAGTTCGGAGGTGTCTTTCGGGTCGGCCTTCTTGGCCTGTTCTTCCTTCGCCTCGGGCTTCGGCTGTTCTTCGGCCGCCTGGGCACGGGCATCGGCCGCGATCATCGCGATCGCCGAAGCCAGCGCCAAGCTCAACAGATTGCGCTTCGCTATCAACACGGTTTTCTCCCCAACGGAACAGCCTTGCTCAATGGCCGGAAGCGGCCGGTCACGGCGCGTGGGCGCGTGACTCGTTGCGGGACAAGGCGTGCTCCCACAGCGTGCCGAGATGGTAGCCATGGCTTTCGCGGCACGCGCTTTCCTGCAAACGTATTCATGCACCGTGCAGCAGCGCCGACGCGGCGCCGTCATCGAACATGCCGCATCGAACCGAGGGAGATCCGCGTGCATCGCAGCGCAGCAATCGACAGTTCCGCAGCGCGTGCGCGGCGCATCGCCATCGCGCTGCTGGCCTGCATCGCGGGTGCCTGCGGCGTTGCCGCGGCGGCGGACGCGCCGCGTGCGCGCTTGCATGTTCCCTCGCCCGACTGGCGCGACCAGGTCATCTACTTCGCGATGATCGACCGCTTCGACGACGGCGATCCGCGCAACAACGACCAGGGTCAGCACGAATTCGATCCGCACAGCAATGCGCACTATTCCGGCGGCGACCTGCGCGGCCTGACGCGTCGGCTCGACTACCTCCGCACACTCGGCGCCAGCGCGTTGTGGATCACGCCGCCGGTCGCGCATCGCTGGTGGGACGTGCAAGCCAACTACGGCGGCTACCACGGCTACTGGGGCGAGCACTTCCAGCGCGTCGATGCGCACTTCGGCACGCTGCGCGACTACCGCACGCTGTCGCGGCAATTGCATGGGCGCGGCATGTACCTGATCCAGGACATCGTCGTGAACCACATGGCGAACTGGTTCCATTACGGCGATGACTGGAGCGCGGACGATCCGGCGCAGGGCTTCACGCTGAATCCCGATGCCGGCGGACGCCATGCGCCGTCGCAGTCGCCGTTCGACCGCAACGACCCGCGCGACCCGGCGCAGCGCGCGGATGCGGTCTACCACTGGACGCCGAGCATTCGCGAGCATGCCGATGCGGTGCAGGAGCACACCTTCCAGCTGGCCGATCTGGATGACCTCAACACCGAGTCGCCGCGCGTGCGTCGCGCGCTGCGCGACAGCTATGGCTTCTGGATCCGCGAGGTCGGCGTCGATGCGTTTCGCGTCGATACCGCGTTCTATGTGCCGCCGCGCTTCTTCGACGACTTCCTCGCCGCCGACGAGCGCCAGGCCCCGGGCGTGCTGCGCGTGGCACGCGCGACCGGGCGCGAGGACTTCCTGGTGTTCGGCGAGGGCTTCGGCATCGACCGTGCGTTCGAGGACGTGCAGGCGCGCCGGATCGACCGCTACCTGCGCGCGCCGGCGGGGGAGACGGCGCTGCCTTCGATGCTGAACTTCCCGCTGCACGGTGCGCTGCTCGACGTGTTCGCGCGCGGCCAGCCGCCGGCGGTGCTCGCGCATCGGGTGCGCTCGATGATGCAGCTCCACGCCGATCCCTGGCGCATGCCGAGCTTCGTCGACAATCACGATGTCGATCGCTTCCTCGCTTCGGGCGACGAGGCCGGTCTGCGCCAGGCGCTGCTGGCGCTGTTCACCTTGCCCGGCATCCCGACGATCTATCAGGGCACCGAGCAGGGCCTGCGCGAGCAACGCGGTTCGATGTTCGCGGCCGGCTATGGCAGCGGTGGCCGCGATCATTTCGACGCGACCACGCCGCAGTTCCGTTTCCTGCAGCGGGCGATCGCGCTGCGCCGTGCCGACCGCCTGTTCTCGCGCGGCAAGCCGACGGTGCTGGCGGCGCAGGAAAATGGCCCCGGCGCGATCGGCTGGCGCGTCGAACACGAAACGGACGCGGCGCTGGTGCTGTTCAACACCGCGACCCATGCGGTGTTGGTCGATGCGCTGGATACCGGCCTTCCCGCCGCCGCACGGCTCACGCCGCGCTTCGATCTGGACGACGCCGAGTTCGCACCGTTGCAGCTCGATGAGGACGGACGTGCATCGGTGCTGCTGCCGCCACGTTCGGGACGGGTCTGGCGACTCGGCGAGGCTCGCGTGCGCGTCGCCGCGCGCAAGCCGCCGCAGATCGCGCCGATCCTCGATCAGCTCTGGCGCGGCGACATCGCGGTGCACGGTCGCGCCGCACCGGGCAGCGCATTGCGCCTGGTCATCGACGGCAACTGGGATGCGGCGCAGCGGCTGCGCGCCGGTGTCGATGGACATTGGCAGGCGCGCATCGACACGCGCGCGATGGTCGATGCGAAGCAGATCCATCACGCGGTGGCGTGGTCGGAACGCGAGGGCGCGTCGACGCGCGTCGCGTTTCGCGCCGCACGCGACTGGCAGTTGCGCGCGGACGTCGCCGATGCCGCCGGTGACGACCACGGGCGGGAAGGCCGCTACCGCTATCCGGTGGAACCCGAGTTCGCGCGCCTGCACCCGCAGGACTTGCGCCGCGTGCGCGTGTACAGCGCCGGTGGCGCGCTGCGCGTCGAGGTCGAGATCGCCGCGCTGTCACAGCACTGGCATCCGGCCAATGGCTTCGACCATGTCGCATTCACCCTGTTCATCGGCCTGCCTGGCCGCGACGGCGGCGCGCGCGTGATGCCGCAGCAACACGCCGATCTGCCCGCCGACCTGCGCTGGCACTACCGCCTGCGCACGCACGGCTGGTCCAGCGCCTGGTTCCGTGCCGAGGGCGCCGATGCGCAACACGAAGGCACGCTCACGACGCCGGCCGCGCTCGTGACTGCGCTGCCGGCAACGAACACGGTGCGCTTCGAGTGGCCCGCCGCCGCATTCGACGGCATCAGCGACTGGACCGGCGCCAGGCTCTACCTCAACACCTGGGACTACGACAGCGGCTACCGCCCCATCGCCCCCGAACCCGGCCCGATGACCTACGGCGGCGGCAGCCCGGAATCACCGCGCGTCATGGACGAGACGGCAGTCATCGTGTTGTAGGGTGTGCACCGCATAGCGGTGCGCACCGATGAATTCGCCGAGGCGGTTCGATTCGGTGGGTGGGGCCACGAAGGGGTGGGCACCGACGCGGCGTCGTCGCAATCGGGCGGTGCGCCTCGCTTTGCTCGGCACACCCTACGCAAGGCGGCCATGGTCATGTTGACGCGCAACTTGTAGGGTGTGCACCGCGCAGCGGTGCGCACCGATGAATTCGCCGAGGCGGTTCGATGCGGGGGGTGGGGCGCCAAGCGGTGGGCCCCGATGCGGCGTCGTCGCAATCGGGCGGTGCGCCTCGCTTTGCTCGGCACACCCTACGCACACCCCGCGGGCATCCTGCGAAATATCTGGTGCGCGATTGCGATTGGGACGGTCGCGGGATTGTGGCGGATACGGCATGTTGGTCTTGCCACCATGCAAGAGCCTGACCCAATGCCGAATTACCGAAGACCGAAAGTGCCCGGAGCCACCTGGTTCCTGACAATGGCGTTGGCCGATCGAACCAGCGATCTATTGGTTCGGCGTATCGACCTGTTGCGCGTGGCATTTCAGGGCATGCGCCGCAGGCATCCGTTCGAGGTGGTGGCGATGGTGGTGTTGCCTGACCACCTGCATGCGGTGTGGTCGCTGCCGCAAGGGGATAGCGACTACTCGTTGCGTGTGGGGCAGATGAAGGGAGCGTTCTCGCATGCCGTTGGCGAGCAAGGATGGTGTCGTGCGAGCCACGGGCAGCGAAGGGAGCGAGGCATCTGGCAGCGGCGCTTCTGGGAGCATCTGATTCGCGACGAAAGGGATTTGCGGGCGCACATCGACTATGTCCACCGCAATCCGGTCAAGCATGGTTTGGTTGCGCAGTGCGCGGATTGGCCGCACTCCACCTTCGCACGCCAGGTGGCGCGCGGCGATTTCGGTCCGGATCACGGCGGCGAGGGCCCGTAGGGTGTGCACCGCGCAGCGGTGCGCACCGATGAATTCGCCGAGGCGGTTCGATTCGGCGGGTGGGGCCACGAAGGGGTGGGCACCGACGCGGCGTCGTCGCGATCGTGCGGTGCGCCTCGCTTTGCTCGGCACACCCTACGCAAGGCGGCCATGGTCATGTTGACTCGCAACTTGTAGGGCGTGCACCGCGCAGCGGTGCGCACCGATGAATTCGCCGAGGCGGTTCGATTCGGT
>JACPFU010000009.1 GCA_016182785.1 Lysobacterales bacterium
CGACAGTTCCGTCCGGATGTCGCTCGTCATCTGCCCGGTGTTGGTCGCCTGATGCCCGCCGCGGAAGATCACCCCGGTCGAGCCAACGTCGCGTTGCAGGGCATCCTGAAAGCCATCGCCGTTGCCATCGCCGTTGAGCACATTGTTTTCCTCCGAGTCCGGAATGCCGTCGCCATCCCCATCGGGCACCTGCGTCAGCGACCACACGCCGGTGTTGGTGCCGGCGTGCAGGACCGAGGCGTTGAAGGGATCGAGGGCGAGTGCAAGCGGGGAGTCTGCGGGCAGGCCGATGCCAATCGAGCGCCAGTTCACGCCGCCGTCGTCGCTGCGGTAGACCGAGCCCGGATTCGATGCGGTACCGGCTCCAGAGGCGTACACGATGTCCGGGTCGCCCGGGTCGACCAGAATGTCGCGGATGTCGACGCGGGCAGCGATGCCGTTCGCGGATTCGGTCCAGCTGGCGCCACCGTCGGTGGTCTTGTAGATCGAAGCGGAGTTCGGCACATCGAAGTCGATCACCGAGGCCCACAGGATGTTGTGGTTGCTCGGGTGCATCTCCAGCGACAGCACGTCGTAGACGACGTTGCTGAAGCCGGCGACGCGCGGCAGTCCGTTGTTCACCGGAACCCAGTTGATGCCGCCGTTGTTGCTCTTGAACACGCCGGTGGGGACGTCGTCGAGCACCGTCGCATCATTCGAGTCGAGGTCCTCGAAATCCTTGTAGGTGCCGATGTAGATCAGGTCGGGATCGCTTGGACTGATCCGCAGGTTGACCGGCGTCAGCATGTGGCGCAGCACGCTGGTGACATAGCTTGGCGTCAGGTCACCGGAGAGATCGATCCAATGCACCGCGGGCGTCTGCAGGATCGGGTGGTAGCCGAGTTCATCCGCATTGTCGGTGCGCATCACGCGAAACGAGTAGTTCTGCACGCCGCCGCCCGCGGAGGTGCGATGGCCGGTCGCCGTCGCGTACAGTCGCTTCAGTGTGCCGGAGGTGCATGCGACCGGCGCCAGCGGAACCGTGCACGAGCGCGGATCGAGCTGCAGGTCGCGGACCTTGTCGATCCAGACGTAGTCGTTGGGTGGCGTACCGCGACGCGGCAGGTCGCCATCGATGCGCTGCCATGAAAGGCCTCCGGTGATCGAGCGGAACAGGCCGCCGCTGCGTGCCCGCGGTGAGCCGGAGGACGAGGTTCCGCCTGCGTAGAGATAGCTGCTGGTGAGATCGCCTGCGGTCGTGCCCGCCCGCAGCGGGTCGATCGCAATGCTGCGCACGGTGGGTGCGTTGAGGTCGGTGTTGCTCGGCGCCCAGGTCTGGCCGCCGTTGGCAGAGGCGAAAATGCCCGGCGTCGTGTAGTAGCTGTCCCAGTTGCCGGCGAAGATCCTCCGACCGGCGCCGCCGGTTCCGATCGTCGATGGGTTCGGATGCACCACGACTGCGCGCACGCCGACAGCGCCAAGACCATCGTTCAGACCCGCGTTGCTCCAGTTCAGGCCCAGGTCCTGACTGCGGAACACCCCGCCACCCGAGGTCGCGGCCCACAGCTTGCTGCCGGCAGATGGGAAGTCGGACGTGGCCGCGAGTTCCGTCACCTGGGCCGGGATCGGCAGCGAAGTCGCTGGATCGAGGAAGTTCCCGTTCGCATGCAGGCCATTGTTGCGGTTGGTCCAAGTGAGGCCGGCATCGGTCGAAACGGCGACGCCGTTGCTGCGGGTGGCGTAGACGATGTCGGCATTGATCGGGTCGGCGAGCAGGCGCCAGATGTCGCCACCCAGCTCGCTCCAGGTCAGTCCGTTGTCTTCGCTGCGCAGCAGACCGAGCCAGTCGCTGCTGGCGTAGATGCGCGACCCGGGCGCGAAGGCCAGTCCGGTGATCGCCGGGACGAACCCCGGGTTGGTGCTGGGCGCGAACACGGGAACGAAGTTCAAGCCGCCGTCGCTGCTGCGGAACAGGATGTCCGGAGAAATGCTCGGTGCGGGAACCGGGAACAGCGCTTCGCTTCCGGCCAGCACCAGTGAGGGGTTGGCCGGATCAAAGCGCAGGTCCAGAAACGGACGGCCACCGGGGATGCCGGCCACCGCGGAAAACGTGGCGCCGGCATCGTTGCTGCGGCGGACCATGACCTCGCTGCTCGGAAAGTTGCCCGGCACGTTGGCCGAGAGCAGGATCATGACTTCTCCCACGTTGCCCGGAACGTCCACGATGCGCATGGCGAACAGCGGGCTGGGCGTGCGATAGCCGGTGGGCAGCCAGTTGTCGCCGCCGTCGATCGAGCGATACAGCAGGCCGATCGAATCGAACGCATACAGGATTGCGGGCGCGTCGCTGTCGATCGCGAAGGCACGAGTGGCGCTGCCGATCATGCCGCGCTCGCTTCGCGACCAGGAAAGCCCGCCGTCGAAGGTGCGAAAGAGGCCGCCGGTCGAGGCCACGTACAACGCGAACGGGTTGCCCGGGTGCAGCTGGATGTTGTTTATGCCTCCACCCCAAGGGCCATTCGAGGTCCAGCTGCCGTTGCCCGCGGTGATGTCCTTCGCGAGGCAAAGACAGAAGAGGAACGTGATCAATCTGCGCATCGGTGTTCTCGCAGCGGTGACGGTGGGTCTGGCGTCGCGAATGGAGCAGTCGGTCTTGCGATCGCTTGTGCGGATCTTCAGTGATCGCAACTGGGCGGTCCGGTGTCGGGACTGCCTTCCATGCTGTCGCGGAACAGACGGTCGTCGTAGCAGGCGGGGCCGCCCACGAACAGGATGCGGTCGGTCATCGGTCGGTAGCTGCCGAACTGGTTGGCATCGAGGGACAGGCGCCAGGTGTTCACGGTCGGCGCGAGCAGTTGCGCACGGGCGGAGAAGTCGAACCAGCCGAAGGAGGCGTCATCGCCCGGTGTTGCCGGTCCGCGGAAACGGAAGCTCCATCCGTACTCGGCGACGAAATCGGAGCCGTGATAGATCAGGTCCACGACCGCGTGGCTGCAGTGCAGGATCTCGAAGCGCGACAGTTCGCGCGGGTAGCGGAAGTAGGCACTCTGTCCGGCTGCGAAATCGCGCCCGAACTGCATCGAGTACGCGCGCTGGACGTCGATGGCCTGGCTGCATCCGCCGCTCTCGGTCGCGGTCGACAGTTCCGTCCGGATGTCGCTCGTCATCTGCCCGGTGTTGGTCGCC
>JACPFU010000008.1 GCA_016182785.1 Lysobacterales bacterium
CTTCTGCCTCGTGCTCCTTAACGTAGCGTTCTCGAACTTTTGCGTAGCTACTTCGGGACCAGAACCCCTTGCAATTCAATTCATACGCGCTGTCTGCGCCTTGAAAATTGCCTGTACGGAGCAGGCCCTCCACCTCGTTTCCGTGGCTTACTTGCTGTCGCTTCCTCGCCTCGGACTTTCGCTCCAATTCCTTGCGGAGGTCCTCCTCAGCAAGAAGTCTGCTGCTTTCCAGTGCCGCCTCTGCCCTAGTCTTACGGTCTTCTGCCATGCGCAGCGTCAGCTGCTCGAAATGGCATACGTCCCACCATGTGCTGCAATGAGTCGTGTGGCTAGCGCGGGCCGCCTCCACATCCCCGTTTGCCAGCATCAAGCATGTCTGGCGGTAGATCAGCGCGCGTAAGCCGAACGTTCTGCACACATCAGCGAAGGGAATATCGCCCGCGACCGTCAATGAAGCAGCCGGAACCCGAGGCGGATGTCGGCCAGGCTGATCCCAATCTACCGGAACGACCTGAGGCTCCGATGCCAATTCGGCGAAGTCGACAACGGTGCCGTGCCCCCCAAACTTGTGCGTGACTCGAAGTCCGACCGCGCAGTCTGGAAAGCGGATAGGGTCCTGAATCATGATTCGAGTTTCCGCGTCCAAACTTCTCTGGCGACAGTCGCCTTGGAGCTTATCGCCTCCTTGCTAACGCGTGGTGTCTCACCATGTCTCTGATCAATTTCAGAACGGGTCGCCAGCAGTTTCGTCGTGTTGACACTCGTCGCCCTAGCAGATTGCCGCGTCGTCATCGAAGCCAATCTCCGGCTGATCCAAATACATCGGACTCAACGGATTCGTCGGATCCATGTCGTATGGATCCGGCAGTAGGTCGCAGGGGTAGCCGAAAGACACGGGCAGCGCCCGGGTCTCACCAAACAAGTAGTCGTCTTCGTAGTCGAGAGACTGCTCGCCATCTGTCGGATCCATGAGCGTGCGACCGACAGGGGCCGCGCCCGCTGTCGGCGTTCGGTCGCCCAGATGCAGTGATTCTCCGAGCATGACCGGACCAAGCGCATGGCTACTTGCTCGACGCTTGGGTTGGACGTCGTCGTCTGACGACGTCCATTGCCGGTAAAACAAGATAGCCGCCAGCAGTGTTACCAGAATCAAGAGTTCCATGATTGCCGTGACCTCGCTCGGAAATTGTCATCGATATCCAAGGCGTAGCACGTCCGGCGCAGGCGCGAGGTGGCGTCGCAAATCTGGTGGAAAATCTTTGAGGGGCCAGTTTCCAGCAGTCTGATCATCGTCTTGGTCAGGCAGCGAGGTCAAGCGCCTGCGGTGGTTCGTGCAGGGTTTGCCAGCCATCCACCTTGCGCAGGGTGATCTGTCCGCTCGCGAGAAGCGCCCAGAACAGCATGCAGGCGGTTTCGGCGCAGCAGCATCTGCGAGTCGGTATGCCTTGACACCGGGCTTCGCCGATTTCACTGCGAGATCTGTAAGACGAATTGAGCGAGCCATCACTACTCCCAAGTTGTGTACCACTGGGAGTACCACTTCAATCGGAGCTCCTCAGCGCCATCAGTGTACGGACGTAGACACGCTGAAAAGATGGATCAACAAGTTGGCTTTACGCTGTAGCTCGCACGAGACTTAGAGAGACGCCAATGCTGCTGATCGATCATCAGCAGCATGGGCATGCACACTTGCGGAAGGGGCCGCGCGGCCCCGCAGTAGAACCGATCGCCCGGGGACGCTCAAGGGCGCAGCCGGGGCGAAGCGGGCTTGCCGCGCAGCGGCCGGGCGCGCCTATACTCGGCCGCAACCACCGGGAGAGCCATGACGATGAAGCGCCTTTGTGCCGTCTTGCTGTGCACCGCCGCGGGCCTCGCCCAGGCCGAGAGCACGTTGCCGTTCGGCCGTTCCTGGGCCGGCGAGCACGATCTGCCGAAGCCCTACGGCGTCGGCTTCGACCTGTTCTCGATGGACCAGGCCTACGCGATCCGCTCGCTCGACTTCGAGCTGCCCGGCGCGAGCATTTCCGATCCGTCCGCGATCCGCGTCGACAACGCGCTCACCCATGTCGATCTGAAGGCCGATGCCTGGCTGTTCCCGTTCCTGAACGTGTTCGCGATGGTCGGCAACGTGCATGCCAATACCCGCGTCGACCTCGGCGCGGTGACCATCCCGAACGTGCCGCCCGGGTTGCTCGACGATCTGCTGATCCGCTACAGCGGCGAGGTCTATGGCGGCGGTCTCACGCTCGCCTACGGCGGCAAGCACTGGTTCACCTCGCTCACCGGCACCTACGCCAAGACCTCGCTGTCCGGCGACTTCGACAGCAGCGTGCGCACGCGCGCGTGGCAACCGCGCATCGGCCTGATCGCCGGCGACTGGGTGTTCTGGACCGGCACCATGTTCATCGATATCGAGGAAAGCCACTCCGGCCGCATCGCCCTGCCGTTCCTCGGCGAAGTGCCGTTCGCGGTGGAACTCGAGAACCAGAATCGCGACAGCGCCGTCTTCGGATTGCAGCGGCGGCTTGCCGACACCGTCGACCTGAACTTCGAGTTCAGCAACTCGGCGCGCAGGAGCACGCTGCTGAATCTGACCTGGCGCTTCGGCGAATAGCGCGCAACGGCGGCACGCGGCCATGCGCACCGGGCACCGCAGCGGACTCGCAGCCCGGGCGCTGCTCGGGCTGCTGCTGTGCGCTCCGGTGCGCGCCTACGAGACCGACCCGTTCCAGAACCGCACCGTGGCCACCGCCGACGCCGGCACGGTGCTGAATCGCGAGGTCAATCGCACCCTGCGCGAACTGGTCGAGCACTGGCGCGGGCCGGCCAGCCAAGCGCGTATGGTCGATGCGATCTACCGTCGCATCGGCGGCCTGCACTGGGTGGACCGGCTCGAACGCTGGGCGATGCGTTCGCCCGAGGTCGAGAAGCTGCCGACGCCGCCGCACGACTCGGTCTACTCGCACCAGCCGCTGTATGCGGTGCGCGTCGCCGGGCTGTTTGGCATCGGACCGAGCTTTCGCGTCGCCGGGGTGTTGATCGGCTCCGACAAGATCGGGCATTTCCTGTCGCAAGGCCGCAAGTTCTGGCGCCGCTGGCAGCGCAGCCACGACGAGGCCGACGCGGCGCGCCAGTCGGCCTTCACCGAGCGCGCGATCTTCGGCGCCGCGACCACCGGCGTCTTTTCGAATGCCGATCTGGTCGCAAACTACGAGGGCCACCGCTTCTACCGCTCCCTGTTCGAGGACGACATCGTGCCCGGCAAGCCGGCGATCCTGGCGCGCAGCGGCAGCGGCTGGCGCATGCAGCGCGAGTTCGACTTCGCCGACCACGTCAATCCGTGGTGGGACGAGGCGCTGAACCCGAACGCCTACGACCGCCTGCTGGCACCGTCGATGCGCCGGAGGCTGCAGGCGTTCTGCCCCGAAGTCGCGAGATCGCCAACGATCTGGGAAGTGCTGCCGCAGACCGACGCCGGACTGGCCGCACGCTACGCCATGCTTGGCCTGCGCGACCGTCGCGACTGGCGCCTGCCGGCGCTGTGCGCGACGGCGCCTGCCGCGCCGCACGGCTGAACCCGACGCGCCGCCTCAGCGCTGCAGGAACTGGCGCTCGACCTTGCGCAGGATCGGCTCGGCCACGGTTTGTCCGGCGAGCCCGATCAGAATGCGCGTCGCCTGGTCGGTGGCGATGTCGATGCCGAGCTCGGCGCCGATCGGCCAGTCCGCATCGAGGTGGATGTAGCGGTCGCGCAGGCGGTCTTCCATCATCGCCTGCACGTGCTGCTGCTGGACCGAGATCAGGGTCAGGATCAGGCGGCCGTCGGAGAGCCAGTCGACGGCGCCATCGGATTCCTCGGCGGCGTCCGCCGGCCGGTAGTTCGCGGTGCCGGTACCGAGCGAAAGCATGCGCACGCGCGCCTCGTCGATCTGCAGGAAGTGGGTCGCCTCATGCAGCGCCACCTGGTCGGGAGCGACCGCGAACAGGCCGCCGTCGGCGTAGAGCGCGTCGCCAATGCGCACCGAAGGGAAGTACGCCGGCGCCGCCGAGGTCGCCATCGCGACGTGGGCCGCGCGCACGTCCTCGTCACCGCGCGAAGCCGCCGCGTGCGGGGTCTTGAACACCTTGGTGCGACTACGCGTGACATCGACCGCGGGCACCACGATCGGGTGCAACGCGTCCGCCAGCGTGCGCTTGCCGAGGTGCGCGGCGAGGGCTTTCGCGAGCGCGACGCCGTTGTACTTCGGGCCGAGCACGGCGCGGCTCAGGTCGCGCAGCTTGGCCACCGCGTTGCTCGGCAGTCCGCGCGCCGAGAAGATCTTCTGGCCGTGCTCCAGGAACAGCTCCTTGAGCCTGGTCATCGGGATCTCGAAGGCGAGCGCGAGCGCGAGGATGCCGCCGACCGAGGTGCCGGCGATCAGGTCGAAGCGGCGTCCCAGCGGTTCGCCCGCGCGCTCCTCGAGTTCGGCCAGCACGCAGGCGGTGTACAGGCCGAGGTAGCCGCCACCGGCGAGCGCCAGGATGCGAAACGGCGGTTGCGCTGCGTCGGCCATACATGCGTCCTCGGGGAACCCGGCGCCGAGACTAGCTCAGCCACCGCGATGTCGACACGGCCTACACTCGCGGAGTTCGCGGAGCGCCTGCATGACCGATCACCCGACCGAATCCGCCGCGCCTTCGTCGCGCTACCCGCTGGCGTTGCTGGGGCTGTTCGCGGCCTGGTGGACGCTGCTCGCGATCCGCCCCTGGTTCCGTCACGACTGGCTGCTCGAAAACATGCTGGTCCTCATCGCCGTGCCGTTGCTGTGCTGGAGCCACCGGCGGCTGCGCTTCTCGAACTACGCCTACACGCTGCTGTTCGCGTTCTTCTGCCTGCACGAGATCGGCGCCCACTACACCTATGCGGAAGTGCCCTGGAACCAGTGGCTGATCTCGCTCGCCGGCTGGGACGCGATGCATGCGCTCGGCATGAGCCGCAATCATTTCGACCGCGTCATCCACTTCGGCTACGGCCTGCTGGTCGTGCCCGCCGTCGCCGAACTGATCGAGGCCCGCGGCCCGCTGCGCGGCTGGTGGCGCAACCTGGTCCCGGTCATGTTCATCATGTCGAACTCGGAACTCTACGAGATGATCGAATGGCAAGCCGCCGAGATCTTCGGCGGCGAACTCGGCCAGGCCTATCTCGGCACCCAGGGCGACATCTGGGACGCCCAGAAGGACTCGGCAATGGCGATGATCGGGGCGATGCTGGGGATGGTGCTGTATCGCTGGCGCGTTGCAGTGCGCTTGCTATGGCGTGCTTCTCTTAGCGGCACGCCCACTTGACACTATACGCGCTACGCGTATAATTACGGCGTGTACACCATTGTCGAAAGCCCGCTGTTCTCGAGGCTCTGGCCGGACTATTGGAGCGCCGAGGAATACGCAGAATTCAGCGTTTACCTGTCCGACAACCCCGAGGCAGGCGAAGTGATTCCCGAGAGCGGCGGATGCCGCAAGATTCGCTGGAGCCGGCAGGGAATGGGCAAGCGCGGCGGTGTGCGAGTGATCTACTTCAACCAACTGGCGGATGGCCGCATCGTGCTGATGCTGATCTATGCGAAAAGCGCTCAGGACAATATTTCTGCGGCCGTTCTGCGACAGATCGCGAAGGAACTCTGAAATGGGCAAGATGAGCGAAAGGGCGCTGCTGGCACGAGACGCCAAGCGCGACATTGGTGCCGAACTGCTGGAATCGGCACGGCAGATGAAGCGCGACGAGTTGCATGTCGTCTACGCACCAGCCAAGGCCGCGCGCGGGAGAACCGGCCTGTCGCAGTCGCAGTTTGCGATACTGCTCGGCGTGTCTGTGCGCACCCTCCAAGGATGGGAACAAGGTCGCACCCAACCCTCCGGCGCCGCACGCACACTACTCGCCATCGCGTTGCGCTCACCCGAAGCATTGCTCGCCGTAGCCGCATGACCGCGGCCACCCCGCGACCTCGGCACCCAGGGCGACATCTGGTACGCCCAGAAGAACTCGGCGATGGCGATGATCGGGGCGATGGTCGGCCTCGCCGCATACCGCATGGTCGGATCGCGGCGGCGCAGATCGGTGTCTTGATCAGCGATCGGTGCAGGCGCGCACGAAGTCGCTGACCGCAGCCGCCGCTTCGACCGGGCGAACCTGCAGCAGGAAATGCGGTGCGTCGAAGCTGAGGGTCTGCAGCGACGGCAGACCGTCCGCGAGCAGTCGATGGGCACGCCCTCCGATCAGACGGTCGCGATTGCCGCGCAGGTACAGGGTGGGCAGCGCGATGTCCTGCAGCCGCGCCGACACGTCGATCTGCAGTGCCTGCTGTGCACGCTGCTGCAGCACCCGGGGAGCCACGGTCGCGAGCGTTGCCGCGAACCGAGCGCGTAGCAGCGCACTCGCCTGTCCACCAAGCAGGGCAACATCGAGCGAGGACTGCGGCAACATCGCCATCGGCGCGACGCGCACGAGATGGCGCATCCAGCGCGCAAACGGAAACGGCAGCTTCGCAAACGTGCAGCACAACACCAGTCCGCGCAGTTGTGGCGGCGGTGCAGCAGCAATCGCCAGCCCGATCGGACCGGAAAACGATTCCGCCAGCAGCACGAACGGACGCTCGGGCAGCCGCTCGCGCACGAAGGCCTCGAGCGCGGCGTAGTCGATCAGCTGCGAATTCGGATACGCAATGACCGCGGTCGTGATGTCTGCAGGCAGCGCCGCAACGAAGTCAGCGAACAGCTCGCCGGTGCCGTCGAGGCCAGGCAGCAGCACCAGGCTGGTCATGAGTGACTGCTCAGAGCCCGCCCGCCGCCTGCGCCACCGCGCGGAACAGGGCGCGGCCCTTGTTCATGGTTTCGTCCCATTCCTTTTCCGGGTCGGAGTCGTGGACGATGCCGGCGCCGGCCTGGACGTGGAGTTGACCGTTCTGGATCACCGCGGTGCGGATCGCGATCGCGGTGTCGGCGTCGCCCCACCAGCCGACGTAGCCGACCGCGCCCGAGTAGATGCCGCGCTTGATCGGTTCCAGGTCCTGGATGATTTCGAGCGCACGGATCTTGGGCGCGCCGCTGACGGTGCCGGCCGGAAAGGTGGCCTTGAGCACATCGGCGAACTTGAGGCCGGCGGCGAGCTTGCCTTGCACTTCCGAGACGATGTGCATCACGTGCGAGTAGCGCTCGATCACGAAGCGTTCGGGCACGCGCACGCTGCCGGCCTCGGCGACGCGACCGACGTCGTTGCGGCCGAGATCGATCAGCATCAGGTGCTCGGCACGCTCCTTCGGATCGGCCAGCAATTCCTCTTCGAGGGCATGGTCCTGTTCCGGCGTGCGCCCGCGCGGGCGCGTGCCCGCGATCGGGCGCACGGTGACCTGGCCATCCTGAAGACGCACCAGGATCTCCGGCGAGGAGCCGACGATCTGGCGCTGGCCGAGATCGAGGAAGTACATGTATGGCGAAGGATTGAGCGCCCGCAACGCACGATAGACATCGACCGGGCGTGCGCGAAACGGCACCGTCAACCGCTGCGACAACACCACTTGAAAGATGTCGCCAGCGCGGATGAACTCCTTGGACTGCTCGACCGCGGCAATGAACCCCTCGCGGGTGAAGCCGGAGATGAAGTCGGCTTCGCTCAGACTAGTCGGGTCCAGCACCTCCGGATAGCTCGGGCCGGAGCGGCGCAAACGGAACACCAGTTCATCCAGACGTCGCTGCGCACGCGCGTAGGCACGCGTCTCGTTGGGGTCGGCATGCACGATCAGGTAGAGCCGACCCTTGAGGTTGTCGAACACCGCGACTTCCTCGCTCAGCATCAGCAGCACGTCGGGCGCGCCGATCGGGTCGGGCTTGCCGTCGCGCGCGAGCTTGGGCTCGACATAGCGGATGGTGTCGAAACCCCAGTAGCCGACCAGACCGCCGGTGAACGCCGGCAGGTCGGGCAGTCGCGGCACGCGGAAGGATTCGCGCAGCCGATCGAGCGCCGCCAGCGGGTCCGCGAGCTCGCGCTCCTCGACCACCTCGCCGAACTGCGCGATCGACAGCCGCTGGCCACGCAGCGTGTAGGTGGTCTTCGCCGGCAGGCCGATGATCGAATAGCGCCCCCAGTTCTCGCCGCCCTCGACCGACTCGAACAGATACGTGTGCGGCCCGTCCGCGAGCTTCAGGTACACCGACAGCGGCGTGTCGAGGTCGGAGAACACCTCGCGCACGATCGGGATGCGGTTGAAGCCTTGCGCGGCGAGCGCATTGAATTCGTCGTGCGTGAGCATCGGCAACGTCCAGTGGAGCGCTCGATTATTGCGGTGCGACAAGGCCAGCGCCAAGTGATGCCGCGGCATGACAGAATCCTGCCCGAACAGGAGCCTGCATGAGCGACGTCTGGTACGTGGCCGAACCCGATGGCACGACTTGCGGCCCGATGAGCCGGGACGAGGTGGTGCGTGCCGCCGGCCGCGGCGAATTCGGCAGCGACGCGCTGGCCTGGCACGTGGACCTCGGCGAATGGCTGCCGCTGTCGCGCATCCTGCTGCGCTTCGGCCGCGCCACCCAGGAGGCGCCGAGCGCCGCGCAGGTGGCGAAAGCGGAGCGTCGCGACGAACGCAGCAAGCAGCGCCAGCTGCCGCCGTCACAGCGCAGCGAACCGGCACCAAAGACCAGCGCCGAGGAGCGCAAGCGCCGGGTCGTAACCCCAACGCGGCCGCAACCGCCGGCCCTGCCCGGCGCACGCGCAAGCACGCGCAGCGACAATCCGCGCACCGCCGCCGCTGCCGAGGAATCCGGGCGCAAGCTGCTGCAACTCGGCAAGCGCCTGCTCGCACGCTACGTGGACCTGATGGTGATCGGCATGCTCGGCGCCAGCATCTGGTGGTCGCGCAGCGAGAGCATGCGGATGCCAGAAGCCGGCGACTCGCCGCAAGTGTGGCTGCTGCTGTGGATGGCGACGATCGTGCTGCTGCCGGTCGAGTCGATCCTGATCGGCATGTTCGGCACCACCCCCGGCAAGCACCTGCTCGGACTGCGCCTGCGCGACGAGCGCGGCAGCGCCCCGGGCATCGCGCGCGCGCTGCGCCGCAGCTTCCATGTCTACGTGCGCGGCATCGCGCTCGGCTTCCCGTTCCTGGCGCCGTTCGCCATCCTCATCGCCGGCGCACAGACGCTGAACAAGGGCAGCGCCCCCTGGGACGAAGGCCTGCGCATCGAGGAAGAGTCGGTGACCTCGCGCTGGCAGCTGATCGCGTTCCTGGTCGTGCTGCTCTGGATCGCCGCCGCCAACGGCTGGTGGCTGCAACTGGTGCAGTCGCTCCCCCACTGAACAACCTCACCGCGGCATGCCCTTCAGCCGCAGGCGGCAGAAGCATGGTCGAGAACTGATCGCCTGCGCTCAGGTACCGCTTTGCCCGGACAGATACCTGTAGCAGCCCAGGGCGGCGATCAGGATCATCAACGTGACTGCGCCAATCGCCTCGATGTCGAGATCCGCGTCGAGAACGCGCCTTCGCACCTGGCGCACCAGCATCAATGGAGCAATGACCAGAAACCCGGCGGCCAGGCTGGCGAGTCCGAGCACGGCGTCAAATGGCAACCAACTCAGCAACCGATCCATCATACGGGCGACGCTCCCGACACACCCATCCGCCGTCGCAGGATAGCCCACCGGCGAACCCGCGATGGAAGGCCCGCGAGCGTGATCAGCGCACGCGCCGGGAACCGAGCATCCACAACAGCAGTTCGGGCAGCTTGTATCCAACATGGACGTTGGCCGCGATCGCGACGGGCGTGAAAATGCCGACGTAGTCGCGCCCCGTCGCATCGAGGAAGATCGCCGGGAACGGGATGCCGATCACGCCATGGACAGGTCCGCCGTCAGCCACGGAATACGACACGAAGACCACCGCGACGCCCAGCGGCAGGCCGACCCACGCCTTGTACCGAAACAGCGCCAACCAGATCGGACGCGCCAGTCCGCTGCGCTGGGAGGCGGCGTTGTGACGCGCAGCTGCCCATTCAGCAGCCACGAGCAACAGCCCCAGAAGCGTGATCGCGTACCACATGGGCTCCTCCCAATCTCTACCCGCCACTCCGCGCAGGCCTGTCGACACGCCCACCGCGCGCAGGGCAGCTCCTCACCGCGGCATGCCCTTCAGCCGCAGGCGGAATTCGACGCCGGCTTCGGCGGGGAGGTTGTAGGCGAGCGCGCTGCCGTCGTGGGCTTCGGCGATCAGGCGCACGATGTACAGGCCGAGGCCGAGGTGCGGGACTTCGCCGGCGGCGCGCAGCGAGCCGGCGTCGCGCATCGAGACCAGCGAGTCGAACAGACGCTCCTGCATCTTCGCCGGCAGCGGTGGTCCGGAATTGGCAACGCTGATCTCGGCGCCTTCGGCATCGAGCGCGAGCTTGATGCGGATCCAGCCGCCCTCCGGGGTGAAGCCCTTGGCGTTGTCGAACAGCTTGTCCAGCGCCTGCGCGATCAGGTCGGGCGCGCCGTGCAGGCGGATCGGCGACTCCGGCAGCATCACGTGCAGCTGGCGGTTGCCGGCGATGCCGCGATAGGACTCGGCGCAGCCGCGCACGACACCGGTGAGATCGAAGTCCTCGGCCTCGGCGGCCTGGATCGCCTTCTCCATGCGGCTGGCTTCGGCCATGGTGCGCAGGATGCCCCACAGGCGGTCGGCACCGGCACGCGCGCGATCGGCATAGACGCGCGCTTCCGGCGGCAGCGGTTCGTGGTCGAGGTTGTCGAGCGAGGAACGCACGATCGCCAGCGGCGTGTTCAGTTCGTGCGAGAGCTTGCTCGCCAGCGTGCGCAGGTATTCGTTGTAGCCACCGATCTCGTCAAGCAGGCGCGCGAAGCTGCGCGACAAATCGCCGACCTCATCCACCGCCTTCAGGTGCGGCAACTTCGGATCAAGCCGGCCGTCCGGACGCAGCGCGCGCTCGGTGGCGTTGCGCAGGCGACGGATGCGAAACGACAGCACGCCGGCGAAGCCGAACAGCACGAAGCTCGCGACCAGCACCGCGATCAGGCTCGCCGCCATCAGCTTGGCCACGGCGTCGTTGGCGATGACGAGCAGCGCGTCGCTGGACTGCTCCATGACCAGCGCACCGCGCGTCGCACCGGCCCAGCGCAGCGGCACCGCAGCGGCGACGATGACGGTGCGCTCGTTGTTCGATGGACGCCAGACGCTGGCCTCGATTCCGGAGAGTGCTTGCCAGACCTCGTCGACGTTGAGCTCGTCGAGGTCCCAGGCGTAGTCGCTGGCATCGACCAGCGGCGGCGCCAGCAGCGCGCGGTAGATCCACGAGTTCGGCCACGGTGTGCGCGCCTGGATGTCGCCGACATCGAGCTTGCCGGCCTTGCCGAGCACGTGGGCGTCGGCCGTGAGCACGCGCAGGCGCGCCCCGGGCGGCACCAGCGGCTGCAATGCGCGGGTGAAGCCGGAGTCGCTGAGCCACAGCACCAGCGAGTTCTCGCCGCGGCCGCTGTCGCCGAGCACGGCGTGGCTGCGGCTGTTGCGCGTCTGGTCGGTATCGACCACGTTCGCCGCCAGCGTCATGCCGTCGCGCGGCAGGAACAGCGAGAACTCGATGCGATAGCCGTCCGCGGTCTCCGCCCATTCGCCCTGCAGGGCCGGCGCGTCCATGCCATCGACCTGGACCTGCAGCGGACCCGGCGCAGCGTTGCCGAGCTGGTACACCCAGTGGCGCTCGCCAGCGCCAAGCTGCAACTCAAGATGATCGTAGGCGTTGGCGAGCAGCGCATCGGGATCGGCGCGCATGCGGCTGCGGTCCTGCACTTCGAGCAGGCCGTAGAGCACGTTTGCGCGTGCCGCCAGATGCACGCGCGTGACCGGTGCCGCGCTCGGCCACGGCTGCAGCGCGGCACTTTGCCAATCGTCCGCGCTGCCATCGAGCAACAGCACCGGCGGCGCTTCCGGCAGCACCGCAACGCGCCCGGTCGCCGGCAGTTCCGGCGCGGTCGCGACGAACGCCTGCGCCAGCGCGCGCGCCGACGACAGCTGCGCGCGCTCCTGGCCTTCGCGCAGCAGCAACTCCATCTGCTTGATGAACTGGAATCCCGCCCACGGCAGCAGCAAGGCCACCAGGGCGATCAGGATCAGTTTCAGACGCAGCGTCATCGCGGAAGTCTAGGGCGAAAGGAATCGCGGCTTGGAAGCCGCTCCCACTGGAGAACCACAGCCGGCAGGTCCCGCTGTGGGAGGGCCACTGGTGGCCCGACAGTTACTCCCACCCTGGCCCGATCAGGCACGCCAGCGATAACCGGCGCCGTGCATGGTCTCAATCTCGTCGAAGTTCGGGTCGATCGCGATGAACTTCTTGCGGATGCGCTTGATGTGCGAAGTGATGGTGGCGTCGTCGACGACGACCTGGGCGTCGCGCATCAGCGCATCACGCGACTTCACGTGGCCGGGGTGGCGCACCATGGTGTGCACCATCCAGAACTCGGTCACCGTCAGCGGCACCTCCTGGTCCTTCCAGGTGACGCGCATGCGCTCGGGCTGCAGCGACAGGTCGCCGTTCTTCAGCGTCGCTTCGGCGCCCTGCGGCCGGCGCAGCGCATCGACGCGGCGGAACAGGGTGTTGATGCGCGCGGTCAGGTGCGGCAGCGACACGTCCTTGGTCAGGTAGTCGTCGGCGCCGAGGCGCAGACCGGAGATGATGTCGAAATCCGAATCGCGCGCGGTCAGGAAGTTGATCGGCAGCGTCGCCGATTTCTGGCGCAGCTCGCGGCACAACTCGAAGCCGCCTTCGGGCTCGTCGCCGAGACCGATGTCGATCAGCACCAGGTCGGGCAGGCGGATGTCGAAGCCGCTGCTCGCATCCGGACGCGAGGCGTAGGTCTGCACCTCGAAACCGAGTCGGCGCAGGGCGTCCGAGTAGTTCGCGCGGATGGCGGGTTCGTCTTCGACGATGGCGATCTGTCGGGCCATGGGGTTGTCCTGCTTGGGTGCGGCCAGCTTACGCGGCGCGCGAGGCGACACAACGCCCGGCCATCCCCTGCCCCGGATTTGCCCGAAGGCGCCCGCAACGACGCCGCCGCGAAGTCGGCGCTGATACCCTGCCGCCTTCGTTGCCAGCCTCGACGACCGATGGACGACGCGAAACCGCCCTCCGGCCAGACCACCGCGCTGCTGCTCGCGCGCCTGCGCGCCGGCGAACGCGAGGCCGCGGAACTGCTGCTGCGCCGCGTCGAACCGCTGCTGCGGCGCTGGGCACACGGACGCTTGCCGCCGCAATTGCGCGATGCCAACGACACCGCGGATCTGGTGCAGGTGGCACTGATGCGCGTGCTCGCGCGCATCGATCGGTTCGACCCGGCGCACGCCGGCGCGTTCTATGCCTACCTGCGCCAGACGCTGCTGAACGCGCTGCGCGACGCGCTGCGCGAACGCCGCCTGCAACCCGAACGCGAAGACGAGGCCGCGCTCGCGGCACTGCCCGCCGCCTCGGGCTCGGCGCTTGAAGCGGCGCTCGGGCGCGAGGGCGCAATCGCCTACGAACAGGCACTGCAACGACTGCCGCCGCAGCATCAGGCGCTGGTGGTGATGCGCTTCGAGTTCGGCATGAGCTTCCCCGAGATCGGCGCCGAGCTCGACGAATCCGCCGATGGCGTGCGCATCAAGTTGCAGCGCGTGCTGAAGAAGATGTCCGAACTGCTGCATGACGCCGATGCCGACTGAGCCACAGCCGAGCGCAGATGCCGATGCGCTGTTCGCACGCATCGCCGACCGTGAGGCGATCGACCACGGCGCGCTCGCGACAGCCTCCGATCCGGCATTGGTGCGCGCCCTGGCGCTGGCACGCCTGCTCGAAGGGGTCGCCGAGGCCGCCGCCGAAACGCCACCGCCGCCGCGGCGCAGCGAGCCAGGCGAGAACGCCCGCATCGGGCCGTACCGGTTGCTGCGCCTGCTCGGTGAGGGCGGCATGGGCGAAGTGTGGCTGGCCGAGCGCTGCGACGGCCAGGTCGAACAGCGCGTCGCGATCAAGCGCGTGCGCGGCGCCGCACGCCTGTCGATGCTGCGCCACCTGCTGCGCGAGCGGCGCATCCTGGCGCGGCTCAGCCATCCCAACATCGCGCGCTTCCTCGGTGCCGACGTCGATGCCGGGGGCGAACCGTATCTGGTGCTGGAGTACGTCGAAGGCATCGCGCTCGACCGCTATTGCCGCGAGCGCCAGAGCCCGCTGCGCGAGCGCCTGCGGCTGATGCTCGCGGTCTGCGATGCGGTGGCGCACGCCCACCACCACCTGGTCGTGCACCGCGACCTGAAGCCGGCCAACGTGTTGGTCGACCGCGACGGCCATCCGAAGCTGCTCGACTTCGGCATCGCGCGCCTGCTCGAAGACAGCGGCGCCGCGACCCACACCGGACTCGCCGCGATGACGCCGCGCTACGCCGCGCCCGAGCAGTTCGCCGGCGACGACGTCAGCCCGGCAATCGACCAGTACGCGCTCGGGCTGATGCTGTACGAACTGCTCAGCGGCGCACTGCCGGCAGAGCGCCAGGACGGCAACGTGGTGCGCATCGCCGCTGCGCTCGAAGCCGGCGACCCGCCGCCCGCGAGCGGCGCGATGACGGCCGGTCCGGTGCATGCCGCCGAAGTGCGCGGAGACCTCGACGCGATCATCGCGCGCTGCCTGCGCCGCGATCCATTGGCACGCTACGCCAGCGTCGCCGAACTGGCCGCGGACGTGCGCCGCCACCTCGCCGGCGAGGCGGTGCTGGCGCGCGGTGACGCGCTCGCCTATCGCCTGCGCCGCTTCATCGCGCGCCATCGCCTGGCATTCTTCGGCGTCGGCATCGCGCTCGCGGCGATCGTCGCGGCGCTGCTTGGTGCCTACGACCAGGCGCGCCGTGCGCAGCGCGAAGCCGCGGCTGCAGTGGCCGCACGCGACAGCGCCGAGGCGGTGAACCGGTTCCTGGCCGACCTGCTCGCGGCACCGGCCGATCCGCATCGCGGTGCCGGCACCCGCGTCGCCGACGTGCTCGATGCCGCGGCCGAACTCGTCGCGCAGGACGAGTCGCTGAGCTCGGCACAGCGCCTCGCGATCCACGAGGTGCTCGCGCGCGGGTTCGACTCGCTCGGCCAGGTCGACCGCGCCATCGCCGAGGCCGAGGCCGGGCTGGCGCTGGCCGGGGACAAGCGCGCATCTCGCGGGCAGCGGCTCGCGCTGTGGGAACTGATCAGCCGGATCGAGTCGCTGCGCTGTCGCGCCCAGCCCGCAGCCACCGCGATCGCAGCGCTGCAACGCGAGGCCGCCGCCGCGAATGCAGTCGAGCCCGCCGCCGATGCGCTGGTCGCGGGCGCGCGCCTGGCCGAATGCGACGGCGACCACCGCGCCCAGCTCGCGGCCGCGACGCAGGCATTGGCCCTGCTCGGCGCAGCGCGCGAGCCGTTCGACAGCTACGCGGCCGCGGCCGAACAGGCCGCGCGCGCCGAGTTCTCCGGTGGCGATGCCGCGGCCGCCGAGCGGCGCCTGCGTGCCGCGCTCGCCAACTGGCCGGAGCGGCCGCGACTGCTGCAGTTCCGGATATCGCTGCGCCACCTGTTGCTGCAGGTGGTCGCGGCGCGCGGAGATCTGGGCGAGGCCGAGGCGATCGCGCGCGAGAACCTGGCGCTGCTCGGTCCGCGCCATGGCACGCTTCCGCACCCGACGCTGATCGCCACGCGCAGCGCGCTCGCTGCGATCCTGCAGGAACGCGGCGACTACGCCGCAGCATTGGTCGAAGGCAACGCCGCGCTTGCGGACGCGACCACGCTGCATGGCGCCGAGTCGGAGGAGGCGATGACCATCCTCGCCAACCGCGCCAACGTGCTCAAGGCGCTTGGACACTTCGACGCCGCCGAGGCCGACTACCGCAAGGTCATCGCCACATTGGCGCGGCGCGAATCGGGCGCCGGCGGCGTCGAGGCGCGGCTGATCAACGCCTTCAACCTGTTCGAGCTGCTCAACGACCGCGCGCGCTTCGACGAGGCGAAGTCGCATGGCGATGCCTTGCTTGCCGAAGCCGAACGCGTGCTCGGGGCGGAGCACATCGTCACGCTCGAAACGCGCGACGCGCTCGGGGTCACGGCGCTCGGCCGCGGCGATGTCGAACGCGCGGAGACCCTGCATCGCGCCGCGCTCGCCGGCAAGCGCAAGGCGCTGGGCGAAGAATCACCGTACACCGCCAGCGCCCGCCTCCGCCTCGGCCTTGCCCTGGCCGCACGCGGCCACCACGCCGAAGCCCGCAGCGAAATCGAAGCCGCACTCGCCACCCGCCGCAAGGTGCTCGGCCCCAACCACCCCGACACCCGCGCCGCAGAACGCGCGCTGCGCGAGGTGGGCCGTTAGCTCGGTGTCGGTTCCGCGGCTGCGCCGCTTGAACCGACCTACGCGCCTGCCCGCTGCACCGAACCGCCCCGAATCACCCGATCGCCGCACGCATCGCCGCGATGGTCGCGGCGTAGTCGGGGGCGTTGAAGATGGCGGAGCCGGCGACGAAGGTGTCGGCGCCGGCACGGGCGATCTCGGCGATGTTGTCGGCCTTGACGCCGCCGTCGATCTCCAGGCGCACGGCGCGGCCGCTGCGGTCGATGCGTTCGCGCACGGCGCGCAGCTTGTCGAGCGCGCCGGGCAGGAAACTCTGGCCGCCGAAGCCCGGGTTCACCGACATGATCAGCACCAGGTCGAGCTGCTCCAGGGTGTGGTCGAGGTAGTGCAGCGGCGTCGCCGGGTTGAACACCAGGCCGGTCTGGCAGCCGTGCGACTTGATCAGCTGGAGGGTGCGGTCGATGTGCTCGCTGGCCTCGGGATGGAAGCTGATCAGCGTCGCGCCGGCCTTGGCGAACTCGGGCACGATGCGATCGACCGGCTTGACCATCAGGTGCACGTCGATCGGCGCAGTGACACCGTGCTTGCGCAGCGCCTCGCAGACCAGCGGGCCGATCGTCAGGTTCGGCACGTAGTGGTTGTCCATCACATCGAAGTGCACCCAGTCGGCGCCGGCGGCGAGCACGGCATCGACCTCGTCGCCAAGGCGGGCGAAGTTCGCGGACAGGATCGACGGGGCAATGACGGCGGGCTGGCGCATGGGACTCCTCGGATCAATTCAGGCCGCGCGCACGCTGGATGCGGGCATACGCGGCATTGAGCTTGCTGGTCTTCTCGCCCGCCGCTCGCCGCGCCGCGGCGCTGGCATCTTGCGGCAGGCGATCGGGATGGTGGCGCGCGACCAGGCTGCGATAGGACGCTTTCACTTCATCGTCGCTGGCCTCGGCGGTGACTTGCAGCTCGGCGTAGTCGGCCGCGAGCTTGCTGTCGCGGCTACCGGCACGAAAGCTGTCCCAGGTCGGCTTGGCCACGTTCAAGCGCGCGGCGATCGCGTCGAGCAGCGCCTGCCCGGACGCATGCGCATCGATCGCGGCGATATCGCCGAGCAGCTTCAGCACCATCAGCCGCAATTCGGGTTGCTCGTGGGTGAAGGTGCGCAGGCTGTCGCAGGCCGGCTCGAACCGCCAGGTGGCTGCGCGGCCGCGGTCGAAGGCGGCGATCGCGCGCCGGCGTTGTGCCTCGTCGAGCTGCAGGCGGCGCATCCAGTCGCTGGCGGCGGCGACCTCGGCCTCCGAGACCTGGCCATCGGCCTTGGCGATGCCCCCGGCCAGCTCGAACAGCGGCTCGGTGAACCCGCCCTTGGGCGCGTCGCGCAGTTGTGGAAACAGGCGCTCCAGCAACAGCGTTCCGAGCAGCGCGCCGATCAGCGGACCCCAGGGCGTGCGTGCGCGCGTCAGCACGGTGCCGACGACGGCGCCGACGAATCCGGGCTTCCAGTTCATCGCGAGCGGCGCCGCAACACGGGCGCCGCGCATGGCAGCGCAAGGGCAAAGCGGTTCATGCGCGCATGATAGCAATCGCACCGCTCTAGAATGCCGCCTCGCCGAGGAGCCGCGCCGTGTCCCACCGTCCGATGTCGCTGACCCAGATCCCCGGATTGACCCTGATCCACCGCGGCAAGGTGCGCGATGTCTACGCCCTGCCCGGCAACGAGTTGCTGATCGTCGCCAGCGACCGCCTGTCGGCGTTCGACGTGATCCTGCCCGACCCGATCCCCGGCAAGGGCGAGATCCTGACCCAGCTGTCGAACTTCTGGTTCGCCAGGACCGCGGCGTGGATGCCGAACCACCTGTCCTCGCGCAGCCTGACCGAAGTGCTGCCGCGCGGCACGCCGGTGGTCGAATACGAGCGCCGCAGCGTCGTCGCCAAGCGCCTGAAGCCGGTGCCGGTGGAGGCGATCGCCCGCGGCTACCTCATTGGTTCGGGCTGGAAGGACTACCAGGCGAGTGGCGGGATCTGCGGCGTGGCGCTGCCGCCGGGCCTGCGCATGGCGGAACAGCTGCACGAGCCGATCTTCACGCCCTCGACCAAGGCCGCGATTGGCGACCATGACGAGAACATCAGCTTCGATGACTTCGTCGCCCGCGTCGGCGGCGACATCGCCGAACAGGTGCGCGCATTGACGCTGAAGCTGTACCGGTTCGCCGCCGATTTCGCGCGCGAGCGCGGCATCATCATCGCCGACACCAAGTTCGAGTTCGGCATCGACGACCAGGGCACGCTGCGGGTGATGGACGAGATCCTGACCCCGGATTCATCGCGCTTCTGGGACGCCTCCGAGTACCGCGTCGGCATCAGCCCGCCGAGCTTCGACAAGCAGTTCGTGCGCGACTACCTGGAGACGCTGGACTGGAACAAGAAGGCGCCCGGGCCGATGCTGCCCAAGCGCGTGATCGAGGGCACGCGCGAACGCTACGCCGAGGCATTGCACCGGCTCGCCGGCATCCGCCTTTGAGGCCGGCGCCCGCGCTTCGACTGCGCGACTTCGCGCTGATCGCGCTGATCTGCCTGGCCTGGGGCTGCAACTTCCTGACCTCGGCCGCAGCCCTGCGCGAGCTGCCGCCGCTGATGTTCACGGCGATGCGCATGGGCGTGCTCGCACTCGCGCTGCTGCCGTTCCTGCGCTGGCCTCCGCGCGGACAATGGCGCCTGCTGATCGCGGTCGCGATCAGCAATGTCGTGCTGCACTTCGGGCTCAGCTTCTGGTCGCTGAAGATGGCCGGTGACCTGGCATCGCCGGCGATCGTGATGCAGAGCTACGTGCCGATGGCGGCGCTGCTGGCCTGGTGGTTGCGCAGCGAGCGCTTCGCCTGGCGCACCGGGCTCGCGATCCTGGTCAGCTTCGCCGGCATCCTGGTGCTCGGGTTCGATCCGATCGTGCTCGACAACCCGCAGTCGCTGGCGCTGATGCTGGTGTCGGGCTTCTTCCTCGCGCTCGGCACCGTGCTGATGCGCGGCCTCTCCGGCATCGACCTGTTCTCGCAGCAGGGCTGGTCGGCGTGGATCGGACTCGGCCCGCTGCTCGCCTGGAGCACGCTGGCCGAGCCCGGCGCATGGACTGCGCTGGCACAGAGCAGCTGGGTCGGATGGGGCGGCGCGATCTATGCCGCGCTGGTCGCCTCGCTGCTCGGACACGGCCTGTTCTACCACCTGGTGCAGACCCATCCGGTCGCGAAGATCACGCCCTACCTGCTGTTCTCGCCACTGGTCGCGATCGGGCTCGGGCTGTGGTTCTGGGGCGACCGCCCGGGTCCGCGGCTGTGGATCGGCGGCGCGATGGTGCTCGGCGGCGTGCTCGCGATCGCGCTGCGCAACTTCACCCGACAGCGCGTGCTGGTGGCGGACCCGGGCGAGATCTGAGCGCGGCGCTACTCGATGCGGAAGTCGATGCCGAGCAACGACGACGCTGCCGCGGTATCGCCGCAACGACGGCTGGCTGCGGTGCGCGACAGGCGCAGCGTCCGCCCTGCCGCGCTGACGACCACCTCCGATGCCGACTGCGCCAGCAGCGTCATGGCCGCACGCGCCTGGTCCGCAGCGGCCGGATCGGCGCGCCGCCGCGTGCGTGCAGCCCGTTCGGGCGCGGGCCAGTGCGGGCATTCCGCTTCGACTGCCGGTTGCAGTCCCGCTTCCAGCCAGCGCAGCTTCGCCCCCGGACGCAAATAGGACGCCCGCCACTGCGCCGTCGAACCGGCGTGCGGTTCGAGTGCCCACACACCGCCGGCACCCAGCACGTCCACCCGCCATGCGCCCGCATCGGCGACCAGATGCAGCGCGGTGTTCTCGTCGGCACCGAAGGCGATCGTCGCGTTGCCCGCGGCAAGGAAGCGCGCCAGACGCGCGGGACGGCCACGCTCCGAAAAGTGGGTATCGAACACTGCGCCCTCGACCAAGCCGAATCCGCCTGCAGGCCAGAAGGTCAGCGCCGACTCGTCGACGCCACCGGCACAGCGTCCAGCGCGGCGGCAGCCGTATTCGGGCGGAGGCGCCGCGACCGGCGCGGCAGCCCAGGCCGATGCAGCATCGCCACTGGTCGGCATCGGCCGATCCGACTGCACCGCCATGCCCGCCGAGGTGCCGCCGACCACCAGTTCGCCGCGCGCGAACGCCGCACGCAGCGCCACCAGCGCGGGACGCGGGGCATCGCCGTCGAACAACGCGCGGCGCAGACGCCATTGATCGCCGCCGCCGAAGAACACGCCGTGCACCTGCGCCGGCAGCGCGTCGAGACCGGTGCGGCAGGCGCTTGCCTGCGCAGCGGCAAGATCGGGATAGACGCGCGCACGGTTCGGCAGCCGCAACGCGCGGCGGCGCGCGTCCTCGAGCGCACTGCAGTCGCGATCGTCCGCGCCGAGCAATGCGGTGGCGGCATCGAGCGGCCACCACTGTGCTTCGGCACCGGCGGCGTCGAACGCGGCGAGATAGAAGACGACCGCGGCGAAGGGATCGATGCTGGCCGCGGTCACTACCGCGATCCGCGGCCGCGCGTCGCCGCTGCGCGAGCGTGCCGCGGCGACGAAGGCGCGCAGGATCTCCGGACCGGCCGGGTCGACGGTGGCCTGCAGTCGCACCCACTCACGGCGGCGCTTGCCGTCGGCGTCCAGGTCCGGCTGCTCCAATGCCGCGAGCACGGCGAACTGCTCGTCGTCGAGCAGCTTCGACCACGGCGCGATCTCGCCACTGCGGCAGCGACGCCAGCGGTCGACGCGGTCGGGTTCGACGCAGCGCGTACCGAGCCAGTCGCGCAAGCTCGCCTCGCGCAGCGGCTTCGCCCCGAACTTGAGCTGCGCCGCATCGAGCAGGCGCCGCACCAGTTCGCGCAACGCCGCCGGCGCCTCGCCCCACAACGCCGGATCGGTGGCGGCGGCGATGCCTTCGCGATCGAGCCGGTAGCTCGCGGGTGCCTGCCTGGCCGAATCCGGAAAATGCGCCTCCGTGCAGGCTTCGCTGGCCATCGACCCGCAGACGCGCAGGCCGCCGCCGACCAGCAGCAGTTCGGGTCGCGGCGCCTCGGCACGCAACGCGGAGGCGGCGAGCAGCAGCACGCCGGCAACAGCAGGGAACGATCGCTTCATCCGCCGACGGTAGCGAGGCAACGGCTGCCGCGGCAAACCCCGACGTTTGTTGCGCCGCGTCACGTCGCGCGCTTGACAGCCGCGAATGCGCCGGCCGAGACTGCGCGCCGGTTCCACCAAACCGGTCGTCATGATCCCTCGCCTCTACACCGCCAACGAGTACAGGTACGAGCCGTTCTACCTGTCCGAATGGTTCGACGAATAGTCCGTCGCAACCGCTGGGTGTAACGCAGCCCTTGCTGCGTGCCGCGCGCCTGCGTGCGCGGCGAGAGCCTGTCCAATGAGCCCCGCCGGGGCCTGATCCCTTTGGAGTCGATCATGATTGCGAAGAAGCCACTTGCCGTGGCCTGCGCGTGCGCGCTGGCCTGTATGTCCCTGTCCGCCCAGGAAACCCCCACGCCGAAGGAACCCGAGTCGGCGGAACTCGAACAGATCGTCGTCACCGGCACCCACCTCAAGGGCGTCGACATGGCCGAAGCGCAGCCGGTCAAGGTGCTCGACGCCGAGGACATCGCCCAGACCGGTGCGCAGACGCTTGGCGAACTGCTGCAGGAAGTCAGCGAACTCGGAGGCGGCACCGGCAATTTCTCCACCGCCAACTCCGGCAGCAAGCAGGAAGACAGCCCGGCCGGTTCCGCCGGCGTGTCGCTGCGCGGCCTCGGTACCGCATCGACGCTGACGCTGGTCAACGGCCGCCGCATCGCGGTGTCTTCGTTCGCCAACGGCTCGGAGAACTTCGTCGACATCAACGCCATCCCGCTCGCGGCGGTCGATCGCGTCGAGGTGCTGACCACCGGCGCCTCGGCGATCTACGGCGCCGATGCCGTCGCCGGCGTCGTCAATTTCATCCTGCGCCGCGACTTCGAGGGCCTGCGCCTCTCCGGCAGCAGCGGCGACAGCAGCCGCGGCACCGACGAAGGCCGCCACAACGTCAACCTGGTCTATGGCCACAACGGCGATCGCGGCCACGGCCTGCTGATCTTCGACGCCTATCGCCGCAATGCGCTGTATGACCGCGACCGCGCGATCAGCGCCGTCGAACCGCGACCCTCGCAGCAGGGCGTGTTTCCGAGCTTCAACGACTTGTACGCCCAGGAGATCGATCTGGTCGAGGCGGGCTGCCCGGATGCGCAGCGTTTCGACGGCCGGCCCGGGCATCCGCTCGGCGGCTTCGGCGAGTACTGCGCGCTGAATCGCAACGCCTACACCGCGACCGACCCGGCGAGCGAACGCTTCGGCCTGACCGGCAGCGCCGGCTTCGACTTCGGCAACGGCCTGTCCTGGTTCGGCGAGGTCGCCCTGCAACGCAACGACGGCACCGCCAACAGCGAGCCGGCGCCGTGGAGCGAGGAGGAGATCTACCTCGACCACCCGAACATGCCGGAAGAACTGCGCCAGCGCCTGCTCGACGCCGGCGTCGATCCGGACTATCCGGTGTTCGGCTGGGGCCGCTTCCCGGACGCGCGCACGATCGAGGTCGAGTCGCGCAGCTGGCGCCTGCTCAGCGGCATCGAAGGCAGCCTCGGCGGCTGGAGCTTCGAGGCGGCGTTGAACCTGTCGCGCAGCCGCTCCGAACAACGGGCGATCGCCGGCATCTACAACGTCGAACGCTTCCGTGCCGCGTTGCGCGGCGAGCTCTGCGCCAGCGGCGCCACCGACTGCGCGCCGGGCGCCGGCGGGCTGTACTACAACCCCTTCGGCGGGCAGGCTGGCAACAGCGTGCAGGTGCTCGACCTGCTGCACGAACAGGTGCCGCGCGATGGCATTTCCAAGCTGGTCGGCTTCGACGCCAAGCTCTCCGGCAACTGGCTGTCGACCGCGGTCGGCGAGGTCAGCTGGGCATTTGGCGCCGAGGCGCGGCGCGAGGACATCGAGGACGCGCCGAGCCTGCTCGCGACCGCCGACCCGATCACCGGCGACGTCCCGGTCTATGGTTTCGGCTCGACCGCGGTGCGCGCCGACCGCGACCAGGCCGCGCTGTTCGGCGAGGCACTGGTGCCGCTCGCGGAGTCGCTCGACCTGCGCCTTGCGGCGCGCTACGACCACTACAGCGACTTCGGCGGCGATCTCAACCCGGCCGTGAGCCTGCGCTGGCAACCGCACGACGCGGTGGTGCTGCGCGCCGGCTGGAACAGTTCGTTCCGTGCGCCCTCGCTGGCGCAGGTCGGCGCCGGCACCACGCTCAGTTCCGGCGCCTTGCCCTGCGCCGAGGGCAGCGAGTTCTTCGACTCCTTCTGCGACCAGTACCCGGCCGACGACGGTTACCTGAGCGAGATCTACGGCAACCCCGAACTCGAGGCCGAGACCTCGAAGGCCTGGTTCCTCGGCGCGGTGTTCCAGCTCGGCGACGCCACCACGCTGTCGTTCGACTACTGGAACTTCGCGCATCGCAACCTCGTCGACATCGACGCGCTGGAGCTGTTCCGCGCGGCGCTGCTGAACCCGGCGCTGGTGGTGCGCAGCGGCGAGCTCGGCCCCGGCGAGATCGGCATCGAGACGCGCAACGGCAGCATCGGCTCGCCGATCGAGGAGGTCCACCTCGGGCTGATCAACGTCGGCCAGCAGAACACCGACGGCCTCGATGTCTCGCTGTCGCGCGTGCTCGACACCGACGCCGGGCGCTTCGAGCTGTACGGCGATGCCACCTGGACGCGCGGCTTTGAGCGCTCCGAGTCCTGCGGGGGCAACAGCGACGACGGCCGCCGTGGACTCGACCCCTGCGTCGATGGCCAGCGGCTGGTGCAGCGCGTCGACGAGTTCCGCTACCCGGAGTGGCTGGTCAATGCCGGCCTCGACTGGGAACGCGGCGGGTACGATGCGCGCCTGTGGGCGAACTACACCGACGGCTACTACGACGACGATCAGCGCAACGGCGTGCCGGCCGGCCGCCGCGTCGCTTCGTGGACCACGCTCAACCTGAGCTTCGGCTACGACCTCAGCGAGGACAGCTGGGCGACGCTGACGCTGCGCAACCTCGCCGACCGCGATCCACCGGTCGCGCTCGGTTCCGGCTCCGGCTTCGACCAGTACAACCACGACTCGCTCGGTCGCTACTGGACGCTGAGCTACACCCAGCGCTTCTGAGCGCTGCCTGGCCCACGCGGCGCCCGATCCCCGGGGCGCCGCGCCTTGGCCCGCGCCCTTGCATCGGCGCGGGCCCTTCTTGCCCACCGGAATCCCCGCGATGACCGCACCCCCCGCGCCTGCCCGGCGCATGCCCGACACCCTGCTGATCCTGCTCGCGATCGCCGCGCTGATCGCGCTGCTGACGCCCTGGCTCACGCCCGGCGCATTCCTGCCCGGGCAGCCGATCTCGCTCGGCAGTTACCGCCCGGCGGCCGCGCATCTGCCGCTGCAACTGTTCGGCAGCGGCGATGAAGTCGGCTTCCTCAATTTCGTGTTCGACGGCTTCACTTCCGGCGGACGCAGTTCTTCCGCGATCGGCGTGATCGCGTTCGTGCTGCTGGTCGGCGGCGCGTTCGGCGTGGTCAACGCCAGCGGCGTGATGGAGCGCAGCCTGCACCGCTTGGTCGCGGCCACCGCGCCGCGTCCAGCGCTGTTGCTGGGCGCGCTGGTGCTCGCGTTCTCGACCGGCGGCGCGGTGTTTGGCATGGGCGAGGAAACCATCGCCTTCATCGCGCTGCTGGCGCCGCTGCTGCGTTCGCTCGGCTATCCGCCGCAGGTGGTGGTGATGGTGACCTACCTGCCGAGCCAGATCGGTTTCGGCACCTCGTGGATGAACCCGTTCAGCGTCGCCGTCGCGCAGGGCGTGGCCGGCCTGCCGCTGCTGTCGGGTGCGCCGCTGCGGATCGCGATGTGGGCCTGCTTCACCGGCCTGACCCTGGTCTTCGTGCTGCACCACGCCGCACGCCATCGGCAGCCGGCGTCGGCTGCGGCGCTGCTGCCCATCGGCTCAGGTCGCATCGACTGGAGCGATCGGCTGATGTTGCTCGCGATCCTCGCGACCGTGGTCTGGATCGTCTGGGGCGTCACCGTTGCCGGCTACTACATCCCGGAGATCGCGACCCAGTTCGTGACGCTCGGCCTCGTGGTCGGCGCGATCGCCATTGCCCGCGGCCGACTCGCGGCCAACGACGCCGCGGCCGCGTTCACCGAAGGCGTGCGCCAGCTGGTGCCGTGCGCGCTGGTGATCGCGCTGGCCAAGGGCCTGCTCGGCCTGCTCGGCGGCTCCGACCCGCACCAGCCTTCGCTGTTGAACGCGGCCCTGTTCACCCTCGGCAGCGGCCTGCAGCACGCACCGCCGCTGCTCGCCGCAGAGGGCATGTTGCTGGCGCAGTCGGTGTTCAATTTCTTCGTCACCTCGGGCTCGGCGCAGGCGGCAATCACCATGCCGCTGATGGCCGGGCTCGGCGACCTGATCGGCGTCAGCCGCCAGATCGCGGTGCTGGCATTCCAGCTCGGCGACGGCCTGACCAACCTGATCATCCCGACCTCGGGCGCGATGATGGGCGCCATCGGCATGGCCGGGCTCGACTGGCTGCGCTGGCTGCGGCTGATCTGGCGCCTGGAACTGCTGTTGCTCGCTGCCGCCGCGGGCTGGGTGGCTCTGGCGGTGCTGGTGGGGTACGCATGAACGCGCATCTGCTGTTGATCCGCGACGCCGAAGTGTTCGCGCCGCAATCGCTGGGCCGATGCGATGTGCTGGTCGGCGCCGGGCGCGTGCTCGCGATCGGCCGCGACCTGCAGCTCGGCAGCCTCGCGCATGAGCGCATCGACGCCGCTGGTCGCTGGTTGTGGCCGGGCTATGTCGACAGCCTGGTGCACCTCAGCGGCGGCGGTGGCGAGGGCGGATTCGCGACGCGCACGCTGCCACTTGCAGCCAGTGCCGCGCTCGGCGCCGGCGTGACCACGCTGGTCGGCGCGCTCGGCACCGACGATGTCACGCGCAGCCATGCCGACCTGCTCGCCTGCGCGCGCGCGCTGCAGGCGCAGGGCCTCAGTGCGTACACCCTGACCGGCTCCTACCACGTGCCGGTGACCACGCTCACCGGCAGCATTCGTTCCGACCTGGTGCTGATCCCGGAGATGATCGGTGTTGGCGAAATCGCGATCGCCGATCGTCGCGGCGCACAGCCTTCGGTCGACGAACTGGCGCGCATCGCCGCCGATGCCAATGTCGGCGGCCTGCTCGCGGGCAAGGCCGGGGTCGTGCTGGTGCACCTCGGCGACGAAGACGCCGCGCTGTCGCCGCTGATCGAGGCCTCGGCGCGACACGCGGTCGCGCGCTCGCGCTGGTTGCCGACGCACATCAATCGCTCGCGACGGCTGCTCGATCGCGGTTGCGCCTGGTCGCGCGAAGGCGGCTGGATCGACCTGACCACGAGCACCACCGAGGCCCTGGTGGCCGCCGGTGACCTCTACGCCGGCGAGTCCCTTGCCATCGCGCTGCGCCTGGGCGCGGCGGCCGAACGCATCACCATGAGCAGCGACGGCCAGGCCAGCCTGCCGCTGTTCGATGCTGCCGGTCACTTCGTCGAGCTTGGCGTCGCGCCGATCGGCAGCCTGCACGAGGAAGTGGTCCAGGCGATCGACCGGCACGGTGTGCCGCTTGGCACTGCGCTCGCGACCGCGACGCTGCATCCGGCGACGATCTGGCGCCTGCCGCACAAGGGCCGCATCGCGGTCGGTGCCGACGCCGACCTGCTGCTGCTTGATCCGGCGAGCAAGGCGATCGCCGTGACCGTTGCCGGCGGCCGACCCCACCCGATGCACTGAACCTGCCATTCGGGGCGGTGGAAACGAAACGGCCAGCTCGCGCTGGCCGTTTCGCTGCTGCCGGGATGCGCGGGTCTCAGCCCACTTCGCGCGGACGCAGCAGCCAGCGGCACAACGCCGGCAGGAAGATCATCGCGGCGATCATGTTGACCACGAACATGAAGGTCAGCATCACGCCCATGTCGGCCTGGAACTTCAGGTCCGACCAGATCCACGTCGCCACGCCGGCGGCAAGCGTCAGCGCGGTGTAGAAGATCGCGATGCCGGTGGTCTTGAGCGCGCCGAAGTAGGCTTCGGTCAACGTGCGTCCGGCCTGCATCGACTCGGCCATGCGCGCGTAGATGTAGATCGCGTAGTCGACACCGATGCCGACACCGAGCGCGACCACGGTCAGCGTGTTCACCTTCATGCCGATGCCGAGCTCGACCATCAGCGTGTGCCCGAGTTCGGTCACCAGCACCAGCGGCAAGGTGATGCACAACGCCGCCAGCGGCGAACGGAAACTCAGCAGGCACATCACGAACACCGCTGCGTAGAGCAGGTACAGCATCATGTGCTCGACTTCGCGCACCTTGTCGTTGATCGCCGCGGCGACGCCGACATTGCCGGTGGCGAGGCGCAGGTTGGCCTGGTCGGTGCGGTACTCGCCGCCGTTGGCCGCGGCTTCGGCCACCGCCTTGTCGCGGTTGACGCGGAAGTTGACGTCGTAGCTCTTGTTCTCGTCGCGGAACTTCTCGACCGCGGCGACCACGCGGTCGATCGTGGTCGCGCGGTGGTCGGTGGTGAAGATCTGCACCGGCATCGCCTTGCACTCGGGGCTGTCGATCAGGCCGGAATCGGTTTCCACGCCCTGCAGGCTCTGGCGCAACAGGTTGGAGTCGCGCGGGATCACGCGCCAGCGCACGTTGCCCTCGTTGTAGCCGGCGTAGATCACCTTGGCGATGTTCGGCAGCGTGATCACCTGCTGCACGCCCTCGACGTTGCTCATGTGCCAGGCGAACCGGTCGATCAGGGCCATCGCCTTCGGGCTCTCGGTGCACGCGAACGGCCCGCCCTCGGCGATCACGTTGATGATGTCGACGCCGAGCGCGAACTTCTGCGTGATCAGCTTGGCGTCCTGGTTGTAGCGCGCTTCCGGGCGCAGCTCGGCCACGCCTTCCTGGGCGTCGCCGATCATCACCTTGTCGCCCTGCGCCTCGGCAAAGAACCACACCGTCGCGCCGACCAGGATCACCATCAGCGCCGGCATCGGCCGGCTGAAGCGCGCCAGCACGCGCCAGATCGCATCGAACTTGGTCAGCTGGCGCAGGCGGTACTCGCGCTTCTTGTGCAGGTGGCTGACGTTGGTGTAGCTGAGCAGCACCGGCAGCAGGATCAGGTCGGTGAGGATGGTCAGCGCCACGCCGATGGTCGCGGTGATCGCCAGTTCGCGCACCATGCGGATGTCGATCAGCATGATCGTCGCGAAACCGATGCAGCCGGCGAGCAGCGCCACCGCGCCCGGCACCAGCAGCATGCGGAACGAACGCCGCGCCGCTTCGAGCGCGGGTACCGCCTGCGATTCGCGCTGGCGCAGTTCCTCGATCGTGCCTTCCTCCAGACCGCCGTAGAAGATCTCGCCGCGGAAGCGGTTGATCATCTGTTCGCCATGACTGACCGCGATCGCGAAGATCAGGAACGGCGTCAGCATGTTCATCGGGTCGATGCCGTAGCCGAGCAGGCGCAGCGCGCCGAGCATCCACACCACCGAGATCAGCGCCGCGAGCACGGTGAGGCTGGCGAGCTTGCCGGACATCGAATACAGGAACAGCAGCAGCCAGGTGAAGCCGATCGTGACCAGGAAGAAGTTGATCACCGAGCGCGCGCCATCGGCGATGTCGCCGACCATCTTGGCGAAGCCGATCACGTGCACGCTGATGCCGTCCTTCTCGTAATTCTTTCGGATCGACTCGAACTGCGCGGCGATCTTCTGGTAGTCGAGCTTGGTGCCGGCCGCACCGCCTTCCGGGATCAGGTCGGCCCAGACCATCGCGCCGGAGAAGTCCTTGGCCACCAGCCGCCCGACCACGCCGGCCTTGACGATGTTCGACTTGATCGTCTCGAAGTCCTCGGGCGTCGGCTCGAAGCCCTCGGCATTGGGCGTGAACGCGGACGGGATCACGTTGCCGCCGGCGAAGCCGTCCTCGACCACCTCGACGAAGCGCACGTTCGGCGTGAAGATCGAACGCACGCGCGCGTCGTCGACTTCCTCCAGCGTGATCACCTCGTTGGTGACGTTCTCCATGGTCTGCATGAAGGACTTGTTGAACATGTTGCCGTTCTTGTCCATCACCGCGACCAGCACGCGGTTGGCGCCACCGAATTCCTGCTCGTAGTCGAGGAAGGTCTTCATGAACTCGTGGTCGAGCGGGATCTGTTTCTTGAATCCGGCATCGACGCGCAGTTGCGATGCGAAATACAGCATCACCGCGGTGGCCAGGGCGAACAGCATCAACACCAGCATGCGGTTGCCGAAGACGAACTTTTCGAGTGCCTGTCCGAAGGCGCCTTGATTGCTGCTACCGATCATTGCGTGTCTCCGTAACAGCTCAGGGTTGATAGAAGCTGACGCCGGTCTCGCCGACGACGGTGTACTCGCCGGGGCCGAGCACCAGCACCGAGGCCAGCACGTTGCCGGCCGGATGGGTGTGGGCCAGGAAGGCATCGCCATCGCTGCCGCGCGTGAGCACCATGCCGTTGCCGCCGACCAGCACGGTGGCGCCGCTGGCACCGACCGCGCCGCCCATCAGGCTCAGCTCGGTGCCGGTCTCGCGCTTGTCCCAGGTGGCGCCAAGGTCGTTCGACTCGTAGACGTTGCCGCGCAGGCCGAAGCACAGCACGTGGTCACCGGCGCCGCCAATGACGCCGAACATCGATCCCTCGTAGGGCAGCTGGATGCGTTGCCAGGTGGCGCCCTGATCGGTGGAGCGGAACGCGGCACCGCGCTCGGCGACGATGAACAGGTTGCCGCTGCCGGTGCGCGCGATGGCGTTGAGGTGCGGGTCGGTCTCCTCGTCCAGGTCGAGGTCGGCCGAGTCGAAGTTCCAGCTTTCGTCATCGAGTGCGGGCGCATTGCTGTCGTCGGTCGGCTCCGGTGCCGGCGATGTGTCGCCACGGCCGAGCACGTCGACGTACTGCCAGTTCTCGCCGCCGTCATCGCTGCGCAGCAAGGTCGCGTAGGCGCCGACCGCGTACGCGTGGTCCTTGTCGAGGAACATCACGTCTAGCAGCGGCGCGCCGTTGCGCGGATCGGGATTTTCCTTGCTGAACAGCACCACGCGCTTGCGTGCCCAGGTCAGGCCGCCGTCGTCGGAGCGCAGCACGATGCCGTCGTGGCCGACCGCGAGCACGCGTCCCTCGAACGCGGCGACCGCGGTCAGCGTCGAGCGTGTCGGCACATCGGCAATCTGGCGCCAGCCGTCGCGCCGCGTTTCGCTGACTAGCACGTGTCCGCGCTCGCCGACCGCGACCGCGCGGTCGCCGGCATCGACGATGTCGAGCATCAGCGAAGTCGCGGCCCGCGGCAGCACCTCCGCATTCTGCACCGAGGGATCATCCGGACCCGGCATCCCCGGCGTGGCAGCGGCTTCTTCCGGCGCCTGTCCGCCGACGACCCCCGCCACCGCGAGCAACGTCGCCGCGACCCAGCCGCTACGCATCATTGTCTGTTTCATCGATCGACCCTTGACTGCTTTTCCATTCCCCAAAAGCAAAAAGGCCGACCGCCCCGAATCTGGGAACGGCCGGCCCGAGCGAGCGCCGTGCGGCTCCGTCAGCGAATTCCGCGCTGGCGCAGTGACTGCGGCGAGAAGTTCTCCGGTGCAGTGCGGAAGCCGAAGTCGATCGTCGTCCTCTCCTCGTTGTCGAGCAGGCCCGAGATGTAGCGGCCCGACTGCAGGTCGTGGTGGGTCTCGATCGTGGCCCAGAACGTCGGCACTTCGTAGTAGTTGATCGACGGTGCTTCCGAGTAGCGCCACAGCGCGCCACGGCCGTCGTAATGGTCGATCGCGGCGATCTGGTAGCTGTCCTCGTCCAGATAGAACGTGCGGCGGCTGTTGATGTGGCGACGGCCCTTCTTCAGCGTGGCATCGACCACCCAGACGCGATGCAGCTCGTAGCGCAGCAGGTCCGGATTCAGATGACCCGGACGCACCAGGTCCTTGACCTTGACCGCGTTGCTGTGCGCCTTGTACGCGTTGTACGGGATGAACATCTCCTTCTTGCCGACCAGCTTCCAGTCGAAGCGGTCGAGCGCGCCGTTGAACATGTCGGTCATGTCGTTCGTGCGCAGACCGTCGGTCGCGGTGCCCGGATTGTCGTAGGCGACGTTCGGGGCGCGGCGCACGCGGCGCTGTCCGGGGTTGTAGATCCACGCCTGGCGCGGCTGGGCACTGGCATTCAGCGTTTCATGCACCAGCAGCACGTTGCCCGCGAGACGTGCCGGCGAGACCACTTCCTGGAAGAAGTAGAGCAGGATGTTGTTGATGTTCTCGGTGGTCGCACCCTTGCGGTAGTACAGGCCGAGGAACTCTTCCTCGATGCGGATCGGCGTGTAGGCGCCGGTCGCGGTCGGGGCGACTTGGTTGGCGTAGCGCTTGCCGCCGGTGCTCTTGTACTTGAGCTTGTGGTTCCACATCGGCTCGTAGCCGTTCTGCGGAATCGGGAACGGGAAGCCGAGCGATGCGCCCTGCACGCCCTCGCCGTTTCCGACCAGCTTGGCGGTGGTGGCATTGGCCCTGGTTGCCGCGTACACCTCCTGCGGGAACGAGGCCGAACGCCGGGTCGGATAGACGTTCATCTTGAACGTCTTGTACTTGGTGAACATGGCGATCTGGCCGGGCGTCAGCTTGGCCGCGTAGTCCTTGTAGTTCTGCGGCGTGATCGCGAACAGCGGCTTGTCGGCGGCGAACGGATCGGGGTGGAACATGCCGGCGCGATAGCCAGCCGGCGGCCGCGTGATGCCGCCGGTCCAGGCCGGGATGGTGCCGTCCTTGTTGGCAGCGGTTTCAGCACCGACCGGCGTCAGGTCCTTGCCGAGGCGCGCCGCCTGATCGGGGGTCACCCCGGCCTGCACCACGCCGGCGAAGGCCAGCGCCGAGGCTGCCGCCAGAATGCCGTTTCGAATCTGTCGCATGGGAATCCCTCCGTCAGAACGAGTACTTGACCGTGAACGACACGAAGTCGCGGTCGTGGATCAGGTTCAGGTGGCCGGCGCCGCGGAACTCGGTGAAGCTGAGGTCTGCAGCCCACTGGTTGAGGTAGTTCGCCTCAACGCCGACGGTGACCGACTTGCGCCCTTCCAGGAAGTTGCCGCCCGGTCCGGGAGTGATGCCGTTGACGTCATGGTTGAACGCAAGGCGCGGCGACAGGTTGAACGGCGAGCCGAACACGTTGTTGTAGTCGGCGCGCGCGGCCAGTCGATAGCCCCAGGAGAAGCGGGTCGGGAAGCCGTCGCACTGCGACACCGGATTGACCAGCGCACCGCCGGTCAGCAGGTCGCCGCCACAACCGGTGTCGGTACCGTCACCCTGATAGCGCAGGACGCCCGGTTCCGGCAGGTCGAAGACGTTGGTGGCGCCGAACTCGGCCACGGTCGCGATCTGCTGCGCACCGAGCCAGTTGCCGGGGCCGAAGGCCTTGGTCATGGTGAACTGCAGCTGCCCGACCTCGTGCCGTTCCCAACCGCGCACATACTCGCCGGCCTCGAACTGTCCGAGCTGGCTGATGAAGCGGTTGCCCGGCGCCGGGATGAAGGCGTTGAGCGGGCTGAGCGCGCCGAACAGCAACTCGACGTCATCGAACTGCAGCGGCATGTTGTCGCGATACGACATTTCGCCCTGCAGCGCGATGCCGGTGTCGCCGAGCGTGGTGTTGAAGCTCACGCCGTACATGCGGATGTCTTCGGGATACTCGACCAGATAGCGGCCCGAACTCGGGGCGAGCGAGTAGCTGGTGCCGTTGCGGACGAAGGTCTGGGTGGTGGTCACCGCGTACCCGGACAGCAACGGCAGGCGGCTGTGGTAGTTCAGGAAGTACAAGCCGAACTCGGTGTCGTTCAGGGTCGGCGAGAAGTAGCGAAGCGCAAGCCCATACTGGCCGTTGTCACTGGCGTACCGATCGGGCAACCGCCCCACCGCGGCCGAGCAGGAGCTGAGCTCGAGCGGATTGGTCGAGTACTGGAACACGTCCGGGCAGTTCGCGAAATTGGACGGCTCGTTGGCCCGGCCGAAGCCCAGCATCACGAACTCGCCACCGAGGGTGCCGAAGTCGTTGGTACTGAAGTAGGTGCCCGCCGGATCCGGCTCGGTCTGCTCGAACTCGAACAGGTACAACGCCTCGATCGAGAGATTCTCGTTCACCGCGAACGAACCCTGCAGCATGTCGACCGGCAGGAACGCCTCCTTCAGTTCCGCACCCGCGACGCGCAGCTTCGACACGTCGATCGGGTTGACGACATTGATGCCGTTCTGGATGAAGGTGCTCTCGCCCCAGCTCACCGCCTGGCGGCCAAGCCGGACCGAGGCTTCGTGCCCGCCCAGGTCCATGTTGTGGAACACGAACGCGTCGAGCAGGGTCAGGCGCGTGCCGACCTTGTCCTTGGCCTCTTCGGAGAGGTTCGGACGGTCGACGTTTTCCCAGTCGTAGAAGTAGCTGGCACGCGCGAACGCGCCCCAGTTGTCCTTGTAGTTCAGGCTGAAGTCGGTGGTGATCTTGAACGCATTCGAGAACAGGTCACCGTCTTCGTAGTTCAGGTTGCCGTCGTCGGAATTCACCGAGAAGCGGCCGGGCGCCGTCACCTGCTGGCTGAGCGGCGTCGCGCCGACCAGCGGATTGATGTTGGCGAGGCCGATCAGCTCCGGATCGCGTTCCTGCACGCGCAGCGAGGCGCCGTAGGACAACGTGGTGTCGATGGTGCCGCTCCAGTCGCCGCTGCCGAATTCGACAGCGTGGACCGGTGCCGCGATGACGCCGGCGAGGGCCAGCGAAATCGCGGTTCCCAGCGTGCGACGGCGCGCGTGCTTGGCATTGAGGTTGGTCATGGAAGTTCTCTCCGCTTCTGCGTCGTCTTACTGGGTACGGATCACGGACGTGTTCGTGACCTGCACGGCCTGGCCGTTGCTCACGATCATGCTCGCCATCTGCGTCTGCATCTCGACCGTCGCCGCGCCGGAAGCCGTCGGGCTCAGCAGCGAGCCGTGGTCACCGGCGGTGAAGCGCACCGCACCGCGGATGGCCGCAGCCTGCGAGGTTGCGGTGATCGTGCTCAGGCCGAGCGCGCGGATCAGCGGCTCGGTGCCGGACAACGGTGCGCCGGTGACCGAGTTCGGGATCACCTGGTCGGGCAGCACGGAACCACCGCCGACGACCTCGTGCAACAGGATCTTGTCGCCGGACGCGACCGAGGCCGCGGCGAAGTTCAGCGGATCGGCCGAATCGATTGACTGCTGCGCGGCACCCATGAACTGGTCGAAGGTCGGGGTACCGGAGTTGATTCCGGACGCCGCCAGACCGGCGCGGATGCGCGGCCCAAAGGTGGGCGAGCCATTCAGCATCTGCACGATGCCGCCACCCGGCACCGAGAGCACCGCGGTCGAGACCGTCGGCTCCAGGGTCAGGAAGTTCAGGCCCACGATCGAACCCAGCGACTGACCGACGAAGAAGATGCGCGAACCGTCGAAGTCCGGCGTCGCGTCCATGTCGACCGACATGGTCGGAATGGTCTTCGCGAGCGTGAACAGGTCGGCCACCGCCTGGCGCAGGTTGTCGCGCGAGGTCAGCAAGCTGGCGAGGTTGATGGTGTAGGTACCCGAACCATCGACGATGCCATCCGGACCCGGCGCGCCGGTGGTGTTGTTGCTGAGGTCAAGATCGAAGGTACGCTCGCTCGCGATCGCGCCGAACGGCGTGTTCTCGATGTAGAAACCGCCGATGCCCGGGTCGATCGAGCGGATGCCGTGCAGCGGCTGGTCGATCGCGACCACCGCGTAGCCCTGCATCGCCATCGTCGCCGAGATCGCGAGCGCGTCGGCGCGATTGCGGGTGATGCCGTGCTGGAAGATCACCACCGGCCAACCTGCGGCAGGCTTGACCTGCCCGGACGCCGCGTTCGGCACCGTCGCGAGCACCGGGATCACCTGCGTCGACTTCACGACCGGGACCGGATTCGCGTAGGTCAGGTGGGTCGAGGTCGGGTCCAGTCCGAGGGTGTTGAACGGTGCCGCGTAGCCACCGGGCGCCGCCTGCCAATTGCCGGTCAGCGGGCCGGTCGGGTTGGTCGCCGAGGGGGCGTCGAGGTAGTACTTGACCGGCATCACGCCGACGATGATGTCGGCCACCGGCGGCAGACCGGCCGCAGCCGTGGTCAGCCCGCTCGGTGCCAGCGTGGCGGCACTGGCGGTGGTGATCGAGCGCGTCGCGCTCAGCACCGGCGTGATGCTCTGCGTGGTCGCGGTCCAGGTCAGCACGATCTCGCTGCGCGGAATGCCCTGCGACACCGCGGCGGCTTCATGCGAGTTGGTGATCAGGCGCAGCGGTTCCAGCGCGCAGGCATTGCCGACCGGCAGCAGCGGGTCGGTCGACTGCGCCACCGTCGGACAGGTGGCCGGATTCGCGAACGCGGTCGCCGGCGAGATCAGCGGGCTGGCGCGCTGGGTAAGGAAGTAGGTCTGGTCCGGGGTCGCGTCGTTGCCGGCGGCGTCCTTGACGTCGTCGGTGATCACGACCATGTACGAGCTGAGCTGCTCGAGCGCCTTGGTCGGCACGATCGCGATGGTCTTCCCGGTGGCGTCGGAGGGCGCCTGCACCACCGCGAATTCGGTCGCGGCAAGCTCGCGCTGCACCGTCAGCACCTGCCGCGTCGACGGGTTGATGGTGACCTTGAACATGCGCACCGACTGCCCTGCGACCAGGGTGTTCGCACGCGGCGCGGCGGACAGGTTGAAGCGCCACGGCGCCACCGTCGACCAGCCGTCGAGCGAATTGATCGCGCGCACCGGGCCATTGGCCGAATTCGTCGGATCCGAGGGCACCGGCAGCGAAGCGTTCAGCGTCAGGTCGCGCGTTTGGGAGAACGCGAGATCGGTCGGAAACGGCACCGCGCCCGTGGTCGGATTGAATACTGCGGTGATCACGCCAGTGACCAGCGAACCATCGTCGTTGCGCGCCACGGGGGCATCGACCGCGCGCGGGCTGTTGCTGCTGCTGCTGCACGCGGCGAGCAGTGCGGACGACAAGGCAGTCGCCAAGAGGAGTCGGGCCTGCATGCTTGCTTCCTTCGTCTGTGGAAATTCGGAGCGCTTCAAACGCGCGTTGGTATCATAGGTAGAGGCCTTGGCCGATTGCAACGCAATTCTCACAATCTTCTTCTGCTGCATCGCAGCACGCGAGGACGCGCCCTTGAGTACCGTTTCCACGCCGACCGCAACCACGGCGCGCCGACTCTGCGTGATCGTGCCGGTGTACAACGAAGCCGCGGTTCTGCCGCTGCTGATGCCGCGCCTGGACAGCGCGCTGGCGACGTTGCCGGCGGCGATCGAAGTGCTGTTCGTCGATGACGGCAGCCGTGATGCGACGCCGCAGGAACTGGCCCGCATCGCAAACAATGATGCGCGCGTGCGCGTGCTGCGCCTGGCACGCAACTTCGGCAAGGAGGCCGCGATGACCGCCGGCCTCGACCATGCCGATGCCGATGCCGTGGTGATCCTCGACGCCGACCTGCAGGACCCGCCCGAGGTGATCCGCGAGTTCTGGACGCAGTTCGAGCAGGGTGCCGACGTGGTCTACGGCGTGCGCGCCTCGCGCGCCGGCGAGTCATGGCTGAAGCGCTTCACCGCGGCCACCTTCTATCGCCTGATCGACCGCATGAGCGACACGCCGATCCCGCGTGACACTGGCGACTTCCGCCTGCTGTCGCGACGCGCGGTCGAGGCACTCAGGCAACTGCGCGAACGCCACCGCTTCATGAAAGGCCTGTTCGGCTGGGTCGGCTTCACCCAGGTGCCGGTGCGCTACCACCGCGAGCCGCGCGCTGCCGGTTCGAGCAAGTTCAATTTCTGGAAGCTGTGGAACTTCGCGCTCGAAGGATTCACCTCGTTCTCGACGGTGCCGTTGCGCCTCGCCACCTACGTCGGCCTGCTGACTGCGACGATCGCCTTCGGCTACGGCGCCGTGATCATCGCCAAGACCCTGCTCTACGGCGAACCGGTGCGCGGCTACCCAAGCCTGATGTCGGTGGTGCTGTTCCTCGGCGGCGTGCAACTGGTCGCGCTCGGCATCATCGGCGAATACCTCGGGCGCATGTACGAGGAGAGCAAGCGGCGGCCGCTGTATCTGCTCGACTCGGTCACCCCGCCGGCGGCTTGAAGTCCGCCGCCGCCGGATCAAAGCCGCGTGGCGCGATGCCGAACTCGCGCCAGGCAGTTTCGCTGTCGGCGCATTGATCGGTCAGCGCCCGTACCGCCGCCGCTGCGGAGGCCACTCCCAGGCGCGATGCCACCGCACCGCCCAGCGCCAGCAGTGCATGCGGCATCGGCAGTCGCAGCACGCGCGCATCGACCGCACGTGCGCAGCGCGCCAGCAGCTCTGCCAGCGACAGGCGTTCGCCGCCGCCGAGCTCCAGCGGCTTCGCCAAGCCGGAGGATCGCGCAAGCAGGGCGATGCAGCTCGCGGCGAGGTCGTCCGCGTGCACGGGCTGGCGCAGACCTCTTGCCGCAGACGGTATGAACGCGAAGCCGCGGCGCGCAGCGCGCTGTGCGTAGGGCGTGAGGCTGCGATCGAGCCCGGCGCCCCAGATCAGCGTTGGGCGCAGCAGGGTGCAGGCGATGCCATGTCGCTCGGCGAACGCGAACAGACGCTGCTCGTGTTCGCGCAACCGCGCCGCCAGCGCGCGCTCGCCGGCATTCGGCGAATCCTGCTTGTGCACGGCGCTCATCGAGCTCAGCGCGACGATGCGTTGCAGCTCGCCCGCGCCGGCTCGTTCCAGCCAGGCGACACAGCCATCGAGCGGACCGGCGCTGATCAGTTGCGTCGACGCCGGTGGCGCGGTTGCGGTCCATAGGTCCAGGCACCGCCAGTTCGCACGCTCGCCGGAAGACCAACTCGGGATGTTGCGCGCGACGGCGCTCACGTCGCGTCCGAGCCGCTGCAGCAGGAAGTAGCCGACCTGTCCGCTGGCGCCGAGAACCAGCGGCCGCGAAGCCGCCGGCATCAGCTGTTGAAGCGCACGAGCTGGACGATGCGCGAAGGCAGGTTGCGGATGCGTGCCATCAGGCTGTCTTGCACCACCGGCCCGGTCTGCGGCACTGCGGCCGCGGCGCTGAGCGCGAAACGCTGGATCGCGCGCGGATTGCGCTTGAGCTTCCAGTAGCGGCTGATCGCGGCATCGACGCTGAGTCGGCACGAACCCATGCGCACCGGCTTGACCAGCATGCGATAGACCTGGCCCTCGTTGATCAGCTCCATCGCCAGTTGCGCGTTGGCGCGCTCGGTGACGACCACGGTGGCGATGTGCGGGTGGTGCTGCTTCAGCGCCTTGAGCAGGCCGGTGAGGTCGCCGGCGCTGGTCTCGGTTTCCGAAATGACGACACCGGTCTCGTGCTGTTCGAGGATCTGCAGCGCACGCTCGGCATTGTTCGCGAAGCGCACCTGGTAGTGCGACTGCAGGATCTCGCGCAGACGCTGCTGGGTAACCGGATCATCTTCCAGCACCAGCACGCCGACCTGGCCACGCGCCTCGGCTGCCTCCTGTTCGCTGATCGGGTCGACGGTGATGACCGGCGCCTCGCGCGCGATGCGCGCTGCCTCGAACACCAGGATGCGCAGGTCGGCGTTGTCCCAGGGCTTGTTGACGTAGCGGTAGACCTCGCCCTCGTTGACCGAGCCGAGCACGGCCTTGAGGTCGGCATAGCCGGTGAGCAGGATGCGCATGCTGCGCGCCGACGCGGTCTTCAGCTCGCGCAGCACGTCCACGCCCTGCATCTGCGGCATGCGCTGGTCGCAGATGACCACGTCGGGGTCGAAGTGGGTGGCCATCGCCACCGCCTGGCGCGGGTCGTTGCAGAGCTCCACCTGGCAGTCGCGGAACAGCGCCTTGAGTGCGCGGGTGATGCGCGCCTCGTCGTCGATGCACAGCAGACGCAGGGGTTTCTCGACGAAGATGTCGTCCATGGCGCGCCCCTCAGGCAGCCTTCGCGAGCGTTGACTGCGCCAGCGGCAATTCGACGAAGAACGTGGTGCCCTTGCCGACCTGCGACTTCACGCGGATGGCGCCACCGTGGCCCTGGATGATCTTGTGCACGATCGACAGGCCAAGCCCGGTGCCTTCGCCGACCGGCTTGGTGGTGAAGAACGGATCGAAGATCTTCGGCAACACGTCGTCGGGGATGCCGCTGCCGGTGTCCTCGAAGCTGACCTCGACGAAACTCGGCTTGGCCACCGAGCGGATCGTCAGCGTGCCCTCGTCGCCCATCGCCTGCGAGGCGTTGGTGATCATGTTCAGGAACACCTGGTTGATCTGCGACGGCATGCACTTCACCTTCGGCAGGTTGCCGAGCTGCTCGACCACGGTGATGCGGTCGCGCAACTGGTGCCCGGCGATGGTCAGCGCCGAACGCACGCTGTCGTTCAGGTCGATCGAGTCCATGCCGTCGCGATCGACGCGCGCGAAGCCCTTGAGGTTCAGCACCAGGCTGCTCATCTGCTTCAGCCCTTCGGCCGAATCGGTAAGCAGTTCGCGCGCCTCCTGCAGCGAAGTCGCCTTGGCCAGCTCGATGCGCGCCTTCTGGATCGCGGCCTTGGCGCGATCGACCATCGAGGCGTCGAGCGTGAGCAGCAGGTCGACGCCGGTCATGACCTTGGTCACCGCGGCCTCGTATTCGCTGAGCAGGTCGCTGACCACCTCGACGTTGCTCTTGACGAAGCCGAGCGGGGTGTTGATCTCGTGTGCAACCCCCGCGACCATCTGGCCGAGCGAGGCGAGCTTGGTGGTGTGGATGACCTGCGCCTGCGAGGCCTCGCGCTTCTTCGAGTCCTCCTCGCTCTGGGTCAGGTTCGAACGCGACTTGCGCTCGCGCAGGAAGAAGTACACGGCCGCGGCAACGGCAACGAGGGTCGTGGATGCGAGAATGGCTGTCGTCGTCATGTCGCGCTGAAGTCCTCACCGTCCGCATGCGGCCTGCGGCAGTATAGCGAGCGTGTCCCTTGTCGCCAGCGAGCTTGGCGGCCCCGTCCCCGACAAACCTTGACCCAGTTGGCCGATTCCATGAGCGAAGAAACCACGCCGGTGCCGGACCGTGTCCGCCGCCTGGTCCTGCCCCTCGGTCCAGCGCTCGGCCTGCTGCTGACGCTGTGGCTGCACAGCCGGGGCGAACCGCTGGCGCTCGCGGTCACCCTCGGCTGCCTGGCCTGGATCGCGCTGTGGTGGTTGTTCGAGCCGGTCCCGGCTGCGTTCACGGCGCTGATTCCGTTGAGCGTGTTGCCGATGGCCGGCGTGATCACGCCGAAGCAGGTCGCGGAAGCATTCGGCCACGAGTTGATCCTGCTGCTGATGGGCGGCTTCATGATGGCCGCGGCACTGGAGCGCAACCACGCGCACCGGCGCATGGCGCTCGGCATGGTGCGGCTGTTCGGCGGCCACAGCGGCCGCCACCTGCTGTGGGGTTTCGTGTTCGCGACCGGGCTGATCAGCATGTGGATCAGCAACACCGCAGCCACGCTGATGATGTTGCCGGTGGCGATGGCGGTGCTGCAGGACTATCGCGACGAACGCCTGAGAGTGCCGCTGGTGCTCGGCATCGCCTATGCCGCCAGCGTCGGCGGCTGGGGCACGCCGATCGGAACACCACCGAACCTGGTGTTCGTGCAGGCCTACGAACAGGCCACCGGCAAGCACATGGGCTTCCTCGAATGGATGCGCTTCGGCGTGCCGATCGTGCTGCTGTTTCTGCCGCTGCTTGCGTTGTGGCTCGGTCGCCACCTGCGCGACGCGCCCGCGGCGACGGTGCCTGCGCTCGGACCCTGGCAGCCGGCAGAGCGGCGCGTGCTGCTGCTGTTCGCGCTGATCGTCGCCGCCTGGATCTTCCGCACCGAGCCGTTCGGCGGCTGGAGCGGCGGGCTCGGGCTGCCCGGCGCCAACGATGCCGGCGTTGCGCTGGCCGGCGTGCTGCTGATGGCGGTGGTACCGGATGGTCGCGGCAGCACGTTGCTCGATTGGCCGACCGCCGAGCGCGTGCCGTGGGCGGCGCTGATCCTGTTCGCCGGCGGCATCGCGCTCGCCACCGCGTTCCAGGCCAGCGGACTCGGCGAGCGCATCGCCGCCGCGCTTGCCGGGCTGCGCGATTGGCCGGTCTGGCTGCTGATCATCGGCGTCTGCCTGAGCGTGACCTTGCTCTCGGAGATCGCGAGCAATACCGCGACTGCGGTGCTGCTGATGCCGATCCTGGCCGCCACTGCGAGCGCCAGCGGCATCGATCCGGCGTTGCTGATGGTGCCCGCGGTGCTGGCCGCGAGCTGCGGCTTCATGCTGCCGGTCGCCACCGCGCCGAACCTGGTGGCCTATGGCACCGGCTTCGTGCCGCTGCGGCGGATGATGCGCGAGGGACTGGTGCTGGACCTGGTCGGCGTGGTCGTGCTGTCCGCCGTCTGCATCGTGCACTTCGCGCGCTGAGGATCAGAGCCGCGGCCAGAGCAGCCAGGCGATCCAGCCGCCGAAGGCCAGCACCAGCACCAGGCCCTGACGTCGCGAGACCACGGTTTCGCCGCGCAGCATCGGATGGAAGGCGAGTGCGAACGCGAGCAGTGCCGGCAGTTCCAGCTTCAGCATCGACGCCGGCAGCGCGATCGGGCGCCACAGCGCCAGCAGGCCGAACACCAGCAACAGGTTGACCAGGCTCGCCGACACTGCCGAACCGACCACGACGTTGCCGTGGCCGCGCGCCGCCGCGACCACCGCCGAGGCCAGCTCCGGCAACGCTGCGCCGATCGCGAGCAGGGTCAGCCCGATCCACACTTCGCTCATGCGGAAGTGCGCGGCGATCTCGACCGCGGCGCCGGCGCTGCGCCATGCGCCATAGCCAAGCAGCGCGATGCCGATGACGATGCGCAGCACGTTGCGCAGGCGGTCGCTCTGGGTGTTGGCGGCGTAGGCGAGTTCCTTGCGCACCGCCTCCGATTCGCGCGCCGCACCGCGCTGCACCAGCCAGCCGAAGGCGACCACGCCGAGCAGCAGCAGGCTGCCATCGACCGCACCGATGGCGCCATCCATGCCCATCGCGATCAGGCCGAGCACGGCCAGCGCCAGCATCGCCAGCGCCACCTGGAGCAGGCGGAAGCCGGTCGCGAGCGGTTTCACCAGCGCCGAGACGCCGATGATCAGGCCCAGGTTCGCGATGCCGCTGCCGACCACGGTACCGACCGCGAGCGCGTCGTGGCCGCGCAGGATGGCCGCGGCGGCGATCGCCAGCTCGGGCGTGGATGCCCCGACTGCGACCATTGCCAGTCCCGCCGCAAAACCGCCGACACCGCGCGCCTGCGCCAGGCCGGAGGCTCCCTTCACGAAGGAATCGGCGCCCAGTGCAACCAGCACCAGCCCGAGGACCAGGGAACCATACGCGTCGAGCATCATCGCCACCGCAATCATCGGCAAGGCCGTTCAGCATAGCCGTCGCTCGCAGGGGCGGCAAAGAACAGCGGGGCCGGTTGCCCGGCCCCGCGATTCACGTCCGTGTTGGCAGCCCGGTCAATCGAGCGTGCCGCCCATCGTCCAACCACGTGCCCAATCGGTCATCGCGCCGGAGAAGGCGCCCTTGAAGTTCGCCGTATCGAAGAAGCTGTCGCCGGGAACCGCAACCCCGCTGCCGAGCAGGATCGAGGAAGCGCCCGGGAAGCGTCCGCTCAAACCGAGCGCGGCGGCGGTGCCATCGCTGTTGCCGCTCTGGCCGCGATACCAGGCGCTGACCAGGAACGGGTCCGAGCCCGAGTCCTCGAAGTTCGCGGCGCAACCCAGCGCAGCGCCCGACATCGTCAGCACGCCGCTGGCCGCCGGTGTCCCTGCCGAACCGCTCGCTGCGAAGGTTGCGCTGTCGTTGAAGTTCAGGCACTCCTGGCCGAAACCGGTGGCGACCACGTTGTAGAAATTGCCGCCCGAACCGCGGCGAATGCGCACGCCCTCGTTGCCGGAGGCGACGCCGATCAGCGTCACGTTCGCGACCTTCGGCTGCGTGCGCGGCAGCAGGTCGAACGCGCCCGGCTTGTTGTCGGACTCGATGCCGTTGGAGTCGCCGGAAGCGGTGGCGGTCTGCTTGCAGTAGGCGTACTGGATCTTGCCGGTGTAGCCCTCGGCGAAGTCGAGGCAGTCGTCCTCGACCGCGGTGCCGATCACGTGCTTGAGGTTGACGGCGCCGCCGAACATCTCGAAGCCGTCGTCCTTGCCGGCATGAACCTGGACATGGTCGATCACCGTGCCGCGGCCAACCGCAAGCAGCGTCAGTGCGTTCAGCTCCTCGTTCTCGCGGATCACTTGGCCGGCATAGCGGATCTGCACGTAGCGCAGCGCACCCGAGGAGTCGTTGTCGTCGCTGCCGCCAAAGGTGATGTTGGAATCGGCCTCGAACGCACACGGCGTGGCGCCGGTGCAGCCGTTATTGACCGCGTTGCCGGCGAGCACCAGCCCCGCCCACGAACCCGGGGTGTCGGTCGGGCCGGTGAACACGATCGGTGCAGTCGCGGTGCCTTCGGCATAGAGCTTCGAGCCGGGCTGCACGACCAGGTAGTCGATGCCCTGGCCGATGCCCTGGATGCGCGTCCCCGGCTCGATCGTCAGCGTGCCCGGCTGCACATTGCGGCCACCGCCCACCGTGGTCTTGCCGTTGATGATGTAGGTGGCGTTGTTGCGCAGCTCAAGGTTGCCGCTGATGGTCTGCGGCAGGATGCAGGCGCGTGGCAGGTTCTGCAGCTGCGTGGTGCCGTTCGGGCAACCGGTGAACTCGGTCCGATACGCGCAGCTCGCCGGCGCGCCGGAGAAGCGCTCCAGGTCCATGTTGAAGTTCACCAGGCCGCTGCCGGCCGCGGCGCTGAAGTCGAGCTTGACGCGGTTGCAGCTCAGGAACTCGACGTCGAGCTTGCCGACCACGGCGCCGGTCGGAGTGGTGAAGGTGTTGCCGAAACTGCCGCCGCTGAACGCATAGACATCGACCGCGGACTTGCGGAACTCGCGGTCGCTGAACGCGGCATTGGCCAGCATCCAGTACGGACGGCCCTGGGCATCGTAGGTGTAGAACGCCATGCCCATGATGCCGCCGGTCGCGCTGGTCTGGAACCAGTCGAAGTTCACGCCGCGGCCGGACTGCGCGGGGTTGTAGTAGGTGCCCTCGAACTGCTCGTCGACGACCAGCGCGGCGTGTACGGCCGAGCTGGCGAGGACCGAGGCGATGGCAAACGCGAGCGGTCGCGTGAACTGGGCAAGACGCATGGACAACTCTCCTGTGGATGACGGAGCGCCACCATAGGCAGCGCGCATGGCGCGGCCATTGCACGCAGACTGCAGCCGCATGACACGCGCCGCTTCGCGCGCGATCACGGTTGCGGGCGCCATTCGAGGGTGAGGCCGAGTTCGCGGCCGCGGCGGAACTCGCGGGTGATTGCGTCGCCCTGGGTGAACTCGACCTTCGGGTCGAGCAGGTTGCGCAGCCGCAGCTTGAGCGTCCACTCCGGGTCGAACTGCGTGCGCAGGGTGAAGTCGAGCGAGTGGAAATCCTGCTCGCAAATGTCCGGCGCGCCGAACACGCCGACCTGCGCGATGCGCTTGCCGAACACGTTGTACAGCAGCGTCGCTTCGAGCGCGTTGTCCGGCTTGCGATAGCCAAGCTGCAGGTTGGCGACGTAGGGCGACTGCCCCTGCATCGGCCGCTGGTCGTTGGTCTGGATGGCATTGACGCCGCCGAGGTCGATTTCGGAGTCGATCCAGGCATAGTTCGCCGCGGTGTAGAAGTGGCTCCAGCGGTCGCCGAGGAATTCGAGGCCGCGCAACCAGTCGAGCTCGATGCCGCGGTTGTTGGCCGACGCGGCATTGGCCAGCGACAGCAGGCTGCCAGTGCCGGGCACCTGGATCTTCTCGATCGGGTCGTCGAAGCGCTTGAAGAACAGCGCCGCCGAGAACGATTCGCTGTACGAGAAGTAGTGCTCCCAGCGCAGGTCCAGGTGCTGGATGGCCGTGGGCTTCAGGTCCGGATTGCCGATCGTTTCCAGGTCCAGCAGCGGGTCGGTGTAGGGCGCCGGCGAAAGCTCGCGGAAGTCCGGGCGCGACAGCGTCTCGGCATAGGAAAGCCGCCACTGCGCGGCGTCCGAATACAGCCAGGTGAAGGCCGCGCTCGGCAACAGGTCGGAGGTCGAGATGCGCGACACCAGCGGTGCCGTCGTCGGCGCACCGAGCGCGAAGGTGCTGACTTCCTGGTCGTTGCCTTCGTGGCGCAGGCCGAGCGTGAAGCGGTATGCGCTGCGGAGGTTCAGGTCTGCGGCGAGGAACCACGCGTCGAGGTCCTGCGCGGCGTCGTAGTTGTCGGTGCCGCGGGTGATCTCGCGCAGCTCGAAGCCGGTGCTGCCGATCGTCTCCGGCGTGAACACCTGGTCCGGCGTGGTGCCGGCGATGACCACCGGGTCGTTGGCCAGCGGCCCGACCGCACCGAACTCGAAGCGGCGGATCTCGGACTCGCGCTCGCGCCGTGTCAGCGCGGCGCCCGCCGAGAGGTCCAGATAGGTTTCGTCATTCAGCATCAGCGGCAGCTTGAACGCGAAGCCGAGGTCGCGACTGTCGTCGGCGAGGTCGCTGAACACCGTCGAATTGCTGTCCGAGCGGCGCGAGAACCGGAACTCGCCGCTGCCGTTGTCGCGGTCGTAGCGGTAGCTGCGCGTGTTCGGCGACTCGCGTGTGGCCTGGGCCAGCGTGTATTGCCAATTCAGGCTCAGGTCGTGCGCCGCGGGAAAGCGATGCTCGCCGGCGAACTGCGCCGCCACCAGCTCGTTCTCGATCCACTCCAGCGAGTGGAAACGCGACACATCGGCCGGGTCTTCGGTGTAGCCCTCGGCGATGCGCGCCTCGTCCGCGGTGGCACGCAGCAGCATCGCCGTCTGCTTGAGGCGATGGTTGTCGCCCAGGTCGGCGCCGAGCGACAGGAAGGCGGACAGCTCGACGTCCTCGCTGCTGCGCGCGACCTCCAGGCCGCTGGCCTGCACCAGCGAACCGTCGCCGAGCACCGCGTAGCTGTTGCGCTGCTCATCAACGTGGTCGCTGGTGTTGGCGTAGCGCACCGCCGCGAGCACGCCGATCGGCACTTCGCCAAGCGCGAAGCTGTTGCCGATCGCACCACCGACGCTGGCATTCGGCTTGAGGCTGCGGCTCTCGATGGCGTAGCCCTGCGCGGCGAGCGATTCGCCGAAGCCTTCCAGTTGGGTCGGGGTGAAGCCGCCCGGATTGGTCGGCGAAGCCGGACGCAGGATGGTGCCGTCGGCTATCGCGCTGGCGAGCGCGTCGGGCAACGCGCGTGCGCCATCGTCGAAGCCGGTCCAGTCGCGGTTGCCACCGGCGTAGCCGAGGCCATCGTCGGAACTGGCGTCGTCGTAACCGAGCCCGAGGCCGAGCTTCGCGACAAAGCCGGCGGGTACGCCGCGCGTGCGCAGCTGCACGGTGCCGCCACCGAACTCGCCCGGCAGCTCGGCGCTGTAGGACTTCTGGATGACCACGCCTTCGAGCAGCTCGGTCGGGAACAGGTCGAGCGGAATCACGCGCCGCGTCGGGTCCGGGCTCGGAATCTGCGCGCCGTTCAGCAGCACGCTCGAATAGCGGTCACCGAGACCGCGCACGAACACGTACTTGCCATCGACCACCGAGAGCCCGGTGACGCGCTTGAGCGTGCTCGCCGCGTCGGAATCGCCGGTGCGCGCAATCTGTTCGGCGCTGAGCATCTCGGTCACCGCCGCGGTGCTGCGGCGTTCATCGGTATAGAGTTCCTGGCCGCCTTCGTTGTAGATGCCCTCCACTTCGACACCGCTGAGCTCGGTGGCGCCTTCGTCGTCCACGGTTTCGGCACTGGCGTCCTGCGCACGCACGGGAGGCGCCAGCACGGAGGCGATCAGCAGGGGCAGCAGGGCGATGCGGGGTCGCCGCAGGGGATCGGTGTTCATCGGAAGGTTCCACGCAAGGAGAGGGGTGCGCGCTCGCGGAGCGCATGGCGCGCAAACTAGGTCAGTGCGGTGACCGACCGGTGACGCATTGGCTGCAGCGATGTTGCAGCGCGAGTTACCCACAGTTCGCCCGTGGCTGCGGCAGTTACCGGTCCAAGCTGACCGGAAATCTCGAAGACAGTCGCAACGCATTGATTTCGCGTGTCTGTCTGGTCAATTCCGGTTTGCGCTTGCGCACCCGGGCCGGAGCTGCTCCGGGTTGCACGACGCCATGCGCAGCCATCAACCCACAAAGTTATCCACAGGCGGAGCGCTGCCCTGAATCGCGCCCGCGGAGCGCCCGTTGCTGCGGCTGTCTGCGTTCCTGCGGCGCGACTACACTACGCGGCCTTTTTCCCTGATTGCGGACCCCTGCGTGAAAGAGCTTCTGACCGACCTGCTGCGGGCCAGCGTGGACCAACTCCGTGCCGAAGGCCGCATCGTCCTCGACGTCGTGCCCGAGATCAGCTTCGAGCGCACCCGCGCCAAGGAGTTCGGCGATTTCGCGTGCAACCTCGCGATGCAGCTGGCCAAGCCGCTTTCGCGCAAGCCGCGCGAGATCGCGGAACTGCTGGTCGCGGCCTTGCCTGCACACCCGTCGCTGGCCCGGGTCGAGATCGCCGGTCCCGGGTTCCTGAACTTCTTCATCAGCAGCGCGACGCTGCAGCAGGTGGTCGCGCGCGTGCTCGACGACCAGCGCTACGGTTTCGCCGCCAAGCACTCGCGCGAATCGGTGCAGGTCGAGTTCGTCTCGGCCAATCCGAATGGGCCGCTGCATGTCGGGCACGGCCGCGGCGCGGCGTATGGCTCGACGCTTGCCAACCTGCTCGAAGCCGGCGGCTACAAAGTCAGTCGCGAGTACTACGTGAATGATGCCGGCCGGCAGATGGACATCCTCGCAATCTCGGTGTGGCTGCGCTACCTCGAGCTCGGCGGCGAGGCCATCCGCTTCCCGGACAACGGCTACAAGGGCGACTACGTGCGCGGCATCGCGCGCGACCTGCGCCTTGCCACCGGCAGCGAGCTGCATCACCCGATCGCAACCGTGTTCGCCGACATTCCCGCCGACGAGGGCCAGGGTGGCGACAAGGAAGCGCACGTCGACGCGCTGATCGTGCGTGCCCGCGCCCTGCTCGGCGACGCGAATTACCGGCGCCTGTTCGAGTCCGGCCTCAAGGCCTGCCTCGACGACATCAAGCAGGACCTGGGCGAGTTCCGCGTCAGCTACGACCAATGGTTCTCGGAGCGCTCGCTGACCACCAGCGGCGCCGTGCAGCGCGCGATCGACGTGCTGACCGCGAAGGGCCACATGTACGAGAAGGACGGCGCGCTGTGGTTTCGCGCCACCACCTTCGGTGACGAGAAGGACCGCGTCGTGCGCCGCGACAACGGCGCGACCACCTACTTCGCCTCCGACATCGCCTATCTGCTGAACAAGTTCGACCGTGGTTTCGACCGCGCGATCTACGTCTTCGGCGCCGACCACCACGGCTACGTCGCGCGGCTGAAGGCTGCGGCACAGGGCCTCGGTGTCGATCCCGATCGACTGGAGATCAAGCTGGTGCAGTTCGCGATCCTGTTCGAGGGCGGCGAGAAGGTGCAGATGTCGACGCGCGCCGGCCAGTTCGTCACGCTGCGCGACCTGCGGCGCGAGGTCGGGGTCGATGCCGCGCGCTTCTTCTACGTCATGCGCAGCCACGACCAGCACCTCGACTTCGATCTTGATCTGGCGCGTTCGCAGTCGGTCGACAACCCGGTCTATTACCTGCAGTACACCCATGCGCGCATCTGCGGCCTGTTCCGCCAGGCGCTGGAGAAGTCGCTGCCGTATGACGAGGCGACGGCACGCGCGTCGCTCGAACAGCTCGGCGAGCCGCAGGCGATCGCGGTGCTGGAACAGCTCGACCGCTTCCCCGAAGACCTGCGCGGTGCGGTCGAGATCCGTTCACCGCACCTGGTCGTCGCTGCGTTGCGTGAACTTGCCGCGCGCTACAACGCGTTCTACAACGGCCACCATTTCCTCGTGGACGACGCCGCGCAGCGCTGCGCGCGTCTGGCGCTCGCCGCCGGCGTGCGCCGCGTGCTCGCGAACGGGCTCGGCATCCTCGGCGTGTCGGCACCGGAGACGATGTGATGGCCAGGCGCAGTTCGCAGGCAACCATGCGTGGCGGCAGTGCCGGAGCGCGCCAGATCCCGTGGTGGATCTGGTTCCTCGGCGGCCTGTTCTGCGGCCTCGGGTTGTCGGCATTGGTGCTGATGAAGCAATGGGCGCCGCAGCTGGCCGGGCGCGGCGACACCATCGCGCCACCGGCCGCGCCGGTAGCGGCACCGAGCACGACCGAAGAACGGCCGAAGTACGATTTCTACAGCGTGTTGCCGGAGATGGAGGTCGTGGTCCCCGACGCCGAGGTGAAATCGGCCGCCAGTGCCGACACCGCACCCACGCCGCCGGCGCCGCCAGCGACCGCGCAGCGCTACATGCTGCAGGCCGGCTCGTTCCGGACCACGGCTGATGCCGACGCACTCAAGGCCAAGCTGACCCTGATGGGCGTCGCCGCCCCGGTGTCGATCCAGGCGGTGAACATCAACGGCAACGAATACTTCCGCGTCCGCGTCGGCCCCTTCGCCGACCTGCGCGGCGTCGACGCCACCAAGCGCACGCTGGAAGCCAACGGCATCAGCGCGATTGCGCTGCGCGAGAGTGGCGGGCAATAGCCCGAAGCCGATTCCGGCGATGCAGGAGCGACCCCGGTCGCGACCCGCAACGCATCGCGGGCTCCGGCCCGCGATGCCTTCCCGTCAAAGCTGCGCGACAGTCTGCGTCAGCGAATAGGTGACCTTCACGACTGCGACGCCCGCCGCGACGGGCGCGTCGCCTTGCAGGGCGCAGAACCGCACCGCCGGCGATTTCGTGGCGGCGGTCGCCGCGCGGTCCAGCAGGCTCGATCCGCTGCCCTGCAACAGCGCAACGCGTTGCGCACTGCCTTGTTCATCCAGCATCAGCTTCAGCGTCACCGTACCCTGTTCGCGATTGCGCCGCGCCTGCGCCGGATAGTGCCAATGGTTGCGCGCATCGGCCTTGCCCTTCGCCACCAGGCGGATCCCCGGCTGCGGCGAGTCCGGACACGGCACCACGCGCGTGGCTTCCTCGGCCGCAAACAACACTCCACCCCACAGCAGGCCAGCAGTCGCAAGCATCGTCTTCATCGCATTCTCCCCGGCCGGGTTGGCCCGTGAACGCGAACGTACGCACTCACCCGCAAGGTGGCAAGAGCACTGTCATCGTGGTGTCACACGACTGTGCTTGGCGTTGCGTTCACTCGAACCCGTCGGCGAACAGGATCGATTCCTGGATGCGGTGCACGCTGCTGCCCGCGGCCACGTAGACGCGTCCGCCTTCGTCCTCGCCGAATCCGGCCACGCCGCCGCCCGGGTTCTCCCACAGCTGGCTGGCCCACACGCCGGGCGCGGTCTCGCGTGCCAGGAAGAGCTCGCTGGTGCAGTAGTCGCTGTACACGTAGGTGCCCTGGAAGAACGTCGCCGGTCCGCGATAGCGGTAGCCGCCGGTGATCGAGCAGCGCCCGGCGCTGTGCGCGTACCAGAGGATCGGAGCGACCGCTCCGGTGAGCCCGCACGGCGTGCTGCCCGAGCCGCTCACGTAGGGCCCTTCGCAGACTCTCCAGCCGTAGTTGCGGCCCCCGGCATTGCCCGCGGGTTCGAGGTCAACCTCCTCGGTCGTGCCTTGACCGACATCGCCGATGATCAGGTCGCCGGTGGAGCGGTCGAAACTGAAGCGCCACGGGTTGCGCAGCCCGTAGTCCCAGGTCTCGTCGCAGGCCGACTGCGGGTCGGCGCCGGCGAACGGATTGGCCGGACCGCCCTTCGGATTCGGGATCGCATAGAACGCCACCACGTCGCCACCGGTGCCGCCGGTGCGCTTGCCACACAGGCCGGTGGCGTTGGCAGCGGTGGTTTCGGCTTCGATGTCGAGACGCAGCATCTTGCCGAGCAGCGCGCGCGAGTCGGGATTGCCGCTGGCCAGCGAAGTGAAGTTCGAGTCCGCCGCGCAGCCGCTGGTGCCATCGTTGCCGGGCAACTGGCTCGGGCTCAGCGTCTGCCCGCGATTGCAGGGGTCGCCGCCGGAACCGCCGTCGCCCATGCCGATGTAGAGATAGCCGTCGGGACCAAACGCCAGGTCGCCGCCGTTGTGGTTGCTGAAGTCCTGGTCGATGCGCAGCACCACGCGGCAGCTGGCGTAGTTGGTGCTGTTGCCATTCGCGGTGAAGCGCGCGATCAGGGTGTCGCCGCGGCTGTCCGAGAAATGCACGAAGAAATACTGGTTGCCGACGCCGAAATCCGGGTGGAACGCGAGCCCGAGCAGGCCGCGCTCGCCGCTTGCGCCGGAGAATCCGAACGAAGTCGCGGTCAACCCGGCCACGGCGCAGGTACCGAGGTTTCCGGAGCTCGAGGTGATGTCGAAGAACGGCGTCGGCTGCAACGTGCCGTTGGCATCGGCCCAGCGGACGACGCCGCCTTGCTGGACGAAGAACAGTCGGTTCGATCCGTCACCGGCATTGCGCACCGCGAGCACGCCCGAGAGCCCGGTCTGGACCTCGACCAGTTCCATGCCGTCGCCAAAGGTCTGGGCCTCGGCCCAACCCGTCCATGCCAAACCAAGGCCAAGACCCAGGATCACGCCACGCATCGCTCTGCTCCGTCCGAAACCGAGCCGATAGCGTAACCTTTCTTGACCTCGCTGCCGTGCGCCGCGTCGCGCTCTCAGCGGCCGCGCTTGAGCCGGATCAAGGCCGAGGTGTCCTCGTCGGCGCGGCCCTCGGCCATCAGTGCCGCGTAATTGGCGAGCGAGAGGTCGATGAGGTCGTGGTTGACGCCGGCCGCGAGCGCGAGTTCGCGCACGATCTTCAGGTCCTTGTGCAGCAGACCGAGCTTGAAGCCGGGTACGAACTCGCTGCGCAGCATGGTCGCGCCGCGCTTGTCGAGGAACCAATTCGCGGCGGCGCCGGCACCGAGCGTCGGCAGCAGATTGTCGGCGGAAAGGCCCAGGGCCTCGCCGAGCGCGAGACCTTCGCACACGGCCTGGGCGATGCCGGCGACCAGCACCTGGTTCACCGCCTTGGTGTTCTGGCCGGCGCCGACTTCACCCATCCGGGTGATGCGTGCCGCGAACGTGTCGAGCGCCGCACGCACGCGCTCCAGCGTCTGCGCATCGCCGCCGACCATCACCGACAACTTGCCGTTGCGCGCACCTTCGACGCCGCCCGACAGTGGCGCGTCGAGGAAATCGGCGCCGACCGCGCGCAGCAGCTCGGCCGCCTTGCGCGCGCTGGTCGAGGCGATGGTCGAGGTATCAACCAGCACGAAGCCGGGCTTCGCCTTCGCCGCCAGCACTGCGGCCAGACCGAGCACGTCCGCGTCCGCAGTCACGCAACTGATCACGACATCACAAGGTCCCGCGAGCTCGCCGGCATCGGCCAGGGCGAGCACGCCGGCATGTTCGGCCGCGAAACGCTGCGCCTTGTCGTGGCTCCGATTGGCAACCGCGACCAGCAGCCCGGCGCGATGCAGGTGCCCGGCCATCGACCAGCCCATGGCACCGAGGCCGACAAAACCGACGTTCAACATGTGCTCCTCCTCAAGAGCCACCCCACCCCAACCCTCCCCTCGCTGCGCGAAGGGAGGGAGACCAGCATGCACTGCGATCTTTGCCCGCCCCTTTGCGCAGCAAGGGGGAGGCCGGGAGGGGGTCGCTCTTCATGCGTGCGGCGTCTCTTCGAGATAGGTGTAGGCGGTCAGGCCCGCCTCGAGATCGGCGGCGATGCGTTGCGCGAAGTCGGCATCGACCTTCGCCTTCGCGACCTTGGCCGCGAACGCTGCGCGCAATTCCTCCGCCTGGAAGCCGACATAGCCGAGCACGCGATCGCAGCTGTCGCCGCGGCGCGCGTTCGACAATTTGAAGCCGCTGCCGTCGACGCGCACATCGACGGTGTCGGTGTCGCCGAACAGGTTGTGGATATCGCCAAGCGTCTCCTGGTACGCACCGACCAGGAAGAAGCCGAGGCGATAACTCTCGCCGGCGCGCAGCGCGTGCAAGGGCAGGCTGGCATCGACGCCTTCGGAGTCGACGTACTGGTCGATGCGCCCGTCGGAGTCGCAGGTGAGGTCGGCGATCACGCCAAGGCGCGTCGGCTTCTCGTCGAGGCGATCGATCGGCATGATCGGGAACACCTGGTCGATCGCCCAGATGTCCGGCATTGACTGGAACACCGAGAAGTTCACGAAGTACTTGTCGACCAGCTTCTCGTTCAACTCATCGAGCGTCTCGCGGTGCGAGCGCTCGTCCGGCTTGAGCAGACCACGCACGCGGTGCGCGATCGCGTAGTAGAGCGCGTCGAGCGCAGCGCGTTCGGCGAGCGCGATCTCGCCATGCGCATACATCGCCTGGCCTTCGGCGAGGTAGTGCTGTGCTTCCTGGTACAGCTCGAGCGCCGGGCGCGCATCGAGCGCGGCGTGGATCTCGCGCAGGTGGCGCAACGGCACCGACTCCGTCGCCGCGAGCGCCGGCACCCGGCCCTCGGGCGCGGTTTCCACTTCGCTGACGTTCGCGACCAGCACCGCATGGTGCGCGGTCATCGCGCGGCCGGCCTCGGTGATGATGTGCGGTGCCTTCAGGCCATGCTCGCGGCAGGCCGCGGCGACCGGCTCGACGATGGTCGCGGCGTATTGTTCGAGGCCATAGTTGATCGAGCAGAAGCTGCGCGAGCGCGTGCCTTCGTAGTCGACACCGAGGCCGCCGCCGACATCCATGTAGCGGATGTCGAAGCCGAGCTTGTGCAGCTCGACGAAATAGCGCGAGGCCTCGCGCATGCCACCCGAGATGTCGCGCACGTTCGAGATCTGCGAACCCATGTGGAAATGCACCAGCTTGAGCGCATGGCGCAGGCCGGCAGCGTCGAGGTCGTCGAGCAGTTCGGTCAACTGGCCCGGCGACAGCCCGAACTTGGCCTTGGCGCCGCCGGTGTTCTGCCACTTGCCGGCACCGATCGAGACCAGGCGCATGCGCACGCCGAGCAGCGGATCGACACCGAGGTCGCGCGCTTCCTCGATCACCAGCTTCAGCTCGCTCGGCTTCTCGATGACGATGAACACATCGAGGCCGAGCTTGCGCCCGATCAGCGCCAGGCGAATGTACTCGCGGTCCTTGTAGCCATTGCAGATGACGATGCCGCCCTTCGACAGCGCCAGCACCGCGATCAGTTCCGGCTTGGAGCCGGCTTCGAGGCCAAAGCCCTCACCGCCGCTGGCCGCGAGCTCGCCGGCGACGCTGTGGTTCTGGTTGACCTTGATCGGGAACACCGCGGTGTAGCCGCCATCGAAGCCGGAATCACGCATCGCTTTCGCGAACGCGGCCTGCATGCGCGCACGCTTGTGCGAGAGGATGTCGTTGAAGCGCAGCAGCAACGGCAGCTTCAGGCCCTGGGCCTCGGCCGCCGCGACCACGTCGGCGAGCGGCAACGCGGTTTGCCCCGGTCCGTGCGGCTGCACCGCGACGCGGCCTTGTGCATCGACGTCGAAATAGCCCTCGCTCCAGTGCGCGATCGAATAGGTGTGCCGCGCCTGCGCCAATGTCCAACCCACCATGTCCAACACTCCCAAACCGCGGCGAACCGGCCGCCCGGACCCCGCGGGGCGCGTAGTGTAACGGGCAATGACCGGGAGTTCGGCTGAGGCCGAACCCACCAGGGTCCGGTGCCGCTACAATCGCGCCCCCCAAATCGAAACGCCCCGCCCTGGAGTTGTCATGAGTCTCGATTCGACCTGGTTCTCGGAACCACACGATCTGTCGGGATCGGCCATTTCGTTCCGCATCAAGCGCAAGCTTGCCGAGGAGCAGACGCCGTTCCAGAAGATCGAGATCTACGAGACCACCGATTGGGGCAACCTGATGGTGATCGACGGCTGCGTGATGCTGACCACGCGCGACAATTTCCTCTATCACGAGATGATGTCGCACCCGGTGCTGTTCACGCATCCGAGCCCGAAGCGCGTCGTCATCATCGGCGGCGGCGACTGCGGCACCCTGCGCGAAGTGCTCAAGCACCGCGAGGTCGAGTCGGTCGTGCAGTGCGACATCGACGAACGCGTGACGCGCCTGTCGGAGCAGTATTTCCCGGAACTGTGCGACTCGAACGCGGACCCGCGTGCGAAGCTGCTGTTCGACGACGGCATCGCCTACATGAAGCAGCTCGACGCCGAGTCGATCGACATCGTCATCGTCGATTCGACCGACCCGATCGGCCCGGCCGAAGGCCTGTTCAACACCGCGTTCTACCAGAGCTGCCTGAAGGCGCTGCGTCCGGGCGGGATTCTGGTGCAGCAGAGCGAATCGCCGCTGGTGCACATGGAGCTGACCAAGGACATGCGCAACGCGATGAAGAATGCCGGCTTCGCGCACCTGCGCACGCTGCCGTTCCCGCAGCCCTGCTACCCGACCGGCTGGTGGAGCTCGACCATGGCGCGCAAGCACCTCGACCTCGACACCTTCCGCGAGCGCGGCGCCGCGACCAAGCAGTTCGCCACCCGCTACTACAACGCCGACACCCACCGCGCCGCGCTGGCGATGCCGAACTTCCTCGGCGAGTTCCTCGGCGAATGACGCGACCGGACGGCGGCGCCTAGAGCGCGTCGCCGTCCAGTTCGCCGGTGCGGATGCGCACGACGCGGTCGAGCTGGTAGACGAAGATCTTGCCGTCGCCGATCTTGTTCGTGTTCGCCGCCTGCATGATCGCCTCGACCGCGCGTTCGGCCTGGTCGTCGGCGACGGCGATCTCAAGCTTGATCTTGGGCAGGAAGTCGACCACGTATTCGGCGCCGCGATAGAGCTCGGTGTGGCCCTTCTGGCGACCGAAGCCCTTGACCTCGGTCACCGTGATGCCCTGCACGCCGATCTCGGCCAGCGCCTCGCGCACGTCGTCGAGTTTGAACGGCTTGATGATGGCCATGATCATTTTCATGCACGAAGCTCCAGCGAACGCCGCGAGCTTAGCGAAAGCGGCGCCGCTGCGGCGCGTGCCCGCGGCCGTCCACGCATTTGCGAAATTTCCTAGGCACAATTCCGATCCCGCCCGAGGCGGAGCGCATCGGGCGTTCCGTACTCTGACGGCCATCGAGGAGGTGAACCATGATCAATGTCCGCGCGATCGACGAGCTGGCGCAACGTCTCACGACGCTGGTCCCGCCGGGTTTCGACGCCGCCCGGGACGATCTGGCGAAGACCTTTCGCGCCACCCTGCAGTCCGGCCTGGAACGGCTGAACCTGGTGACGCGCGAGGAATTCGACGTGCAGCGGCTGGTCCTGCTGCGCACCCGCGAAAAGCTGGAAGCGCTGGAACGGCGCCTCGCCCAGCTCGAAGCGGAACAGCGTTCACCCTGACCTCGGCCGTCAGCGGGCAGCGTCGACCTCCCCCGGGGTCGTAGGCGGAACGGACTCCGCCGCCCGCACTCTTGCCATGCCGCGTTCGCGCGGCATTTTTTTCGGGACGATGAGGCTCATGCTGCGCAGGAACGTCGGCCACAACACTCAGGGACGCTGCCCGGTCGCGTGGCGCGGCCAGCCGGCATGAGCCTCGCCACCGTCCATGCGCGCGCTGCGCTCGGCGTCGAGGCGCCGCGGGTCAACATCGAAGTGCACCTGTCCGGCGGCCTGCCCGGCACCAACATCGTCGGCAACCATTACATGCAGCTTGTCGACGCGCCGTCATTACGCTGTAAAGTGGTGACACGAGGCACTTCTCTTCTCCTGTCATAGACAACGCTCTGCCCCTGACCGGCAGCAGCCGGTCTGGGAGGCAAGCGCCCGAGCACGGGCGCGCAGCCAGCGGTTTTTGTCTCAATTTTTGCTAGCGCCAGTCTTTGAGAGAAGCGAGGCTGATTCGTCGCGCAGGGGCAGAAGTGCATATCGTCATCGATTCGGAGCGGGATCGTCGTGAGCTGAGCTGGCCTGTCGAGCAGGCAGGTGAGGACGCCGTGGCGTCTGCGTGCATCCAGCTCGCTGGGCAAAGGCGCGCCTTTCCCAGCAACGTGGCCCAGGTGCTTAGGTTGAACCCGCCGAAGGCATTGGCGCTGGCGTCACCTGAGTCGACCGCTGCCCACATGGCGGCCATCGCCAAGCTGCTGGGGGTAGCCAATGGCAACCCTTGAACTGATTCAATTCCATGCGCACAGGGCGGTGGTCCCAGAAGTCGAGAGCCCGGAAGCGGTTGAGTGGCGCGTGGGCCGATCGGCCAGCGAGTTGCCAATGATTGTGTGGGCACACGGCGAGAGTTGGGGCCAAGCCAACCTGTGGTCGCATCATCTAGCCGAGCAATGCGATCCGAAAACGGTCCTGACATCCATCAAGCACTTGGCAGGCTACGCTCAGTGGCTCGAAGCCGAGTCGATGGACTGGTGGCACTTCCCGGAGAAAAAGGCAGATCGCTGCCTGTTTAAGTTCCGAAAGGCACTCACCGACGCGCGAGATGCGCATGAGATCGCGCCATCCACCGCCAGCGCCAGAATGGCCGCTGTGCTGCGCTTCTACCGCTGGGCGCACGCAGCGGAGTTGATCGCCCCGGGCGGCCCCATGTGGGAGGACCGGCAAGTGGCGGTCAGGACCGTGAGCACGTTTGGCCTTGAGCGGACCATGCGCGTGACCACCAGCGAGTTGGTGATCCGAAACAACAAGGTCAAAGGTGGCTTTCAGCTGGAGGACGGCGTGATGCCAGTTTCCGAGGAAGGGCGCCGTGACATCCAAGCTTTTGTCGACGCGCATGCCAGTGAGGAACTGGCCTTGATGCTGGCGCTTGGGTTCGGATCGGGTCTCCGACTTGGCTCATTGTGTGACCTCAAGGTGCTCACCTTGGAGCGCGCCACGACGGACCCGGCCACAGGCTGGCGCCGCATGGACATCGGGCCTGCTGCGCGTCCGCCTGTGGCGACCAAGTTAGGTGTGAGCGGCAAGGTCCCCATCTGGGATGAGTTGCGCGCCCGAGCGTTGGAGTACGCCACCAGCACGCGCCGCCTCAAGCGGCAGATGAAGGCAGCTCCCGAGCATCGCGGACTGCTCTTCCTGAACAAGAACGGCAAGCCCTACAACCAAGGTGCCGTGACAACGGAGATGTGTCGATTGCGAGCAGCAGCGCTGGACGCAGGTGTGGCTGTGTTCCGTGACTTCTACTTCCATCGGTCACGGGCCACCTTCGCCACCCTGTTGATGCGGGTGGCGTTGCGCGCGCTGCCCGTCGCTGATGCCGTCGATCTGGTGCGCGAGGCCTGCCTGCATGCCGACGAGAAGACCACCTTCGGCTACGTGAAGTTCGTGGAAAAGACGGGTGCGATGAAGGCCCATGCCGACGCCTTCACCGAGGCGTTCCTGGGACTGGCCAGGCGGGGAGGAAGTCATGCCTGATCGCGTGCTTCCTGACCTTCGCGTTCACTCGATTCCGAACGGCTCGCACGGCAGCGGCTGGGACCTCGGGCGTTACCTGTATCGCGGCGCTGCCGCCGTGAACCGCACGGATGTCGATAAGTGGATTGCGCAGGGCAGGCTCGGTGAGATGCGCATCGAGCGCCTGGAGCTGCTGGAGAAGATTCACGCGGAGGTCGAGGGCGCGTCTGTCGGAGCGAAAACGAAGAAGGTTTGGCTCAGTCTACTAGCTGTGCTCATCGCGTGGGCCGACCAGCAGGACGCCAGTCTCACCCTCACCACCGCCAAAGCAAAGTATCTGGCCTTCGTTGACCACTTACGCGATCGCGTTGCCGTCAAGACTCTGGCGCCCGCATCGGCAAGCACCGAAGCAAAGAGTCTGGCTGCCCTTTTGGGCCCCGTGCTGGACCCCAACACGGACCATGCCGCCGAGGCGCTTCTTAAACTCAGCGGGATCAAGCGCCCAAAGCCGCATCGGCGGTCACGTGGCCTGCAGGCAGACAAGCAGCGCATGGACCACAGCTTTGCGTTTGGCCACTTCCTCGCCGATGTCTGCACCGCGCTCACCGTGGAGGCGGTGCGGGGCCCGGTGCCGCTGGATATTCCCCTCAGTGAGGGAAGGGGAACACTGCGATTGTTGGGGGGAGTAGTTAGCGGCGACCTCGACCCCAATGACTTTAAGAGGCCGTCCCGACGGGAGAAAGCCGTGCGCCCACGCGCTGCGCTGGCTCCTGACGCCGACGCCAAGGAATCGCGCCACTCGCTGATCAATGTGCGCATCAATGCCGAAATGCTCATGTTCATTGCGCAGACCGGCATGAACCTGTCGCAGGCAGTAGTCGAGCCGCGAGCGGAGTATCGCTGGCAAACAGAAGGCGATGAGGACTACATCGTCCGCGCCGTCTACAAGGGCCGTCGCCAGGGCGTGGCGAAGTTTGTGGTGTTCCGCAGCTACCGTGACCACCTCAAGCGCTACCTCGACTGGCTGGACGCGCTGGGCCTGAACGATGGCGATGACCGCCTGTTTCCGATTCTCTACCCCCGCCAGTTGCCACCTGCCCACGAGCTGAGAGACTGCAGGGTCCTTCGCGACCACTGCAAGGCGCTCGACATCCCCTTCGTAGCGCCGCGCACGCTGCGCAACACGCGCGTGAACTGGCTCCTTCGGCGCAGTCGGGACCCTGAACTGACGGCGGAAATGGCGGCGCATGCAGTGGAAACGTTGCTGCGCGTGTACGACGAGGGCGATCTGCAGTCGGCCTCGCAGGAGATCGGCAAGTACCATGCAGAGACCGATCCGACCCTGAGGAAGAGGCTGCGCACCATCCCCGCCTGCCTCAAGGGCGATGAGAGCCCGCGCCCGTTGCCGGACACCCCAAAGGAAGCGCCGCAACCCGATTGCGTCACGCCGGAGGGCTGCCTGTGGTGCGAGCACTTCCGCGATGTGCTGGCGCCCGACTACTGCTGGCGCTTGGCCAGTCATCGCCACCTCCATTCACTGGTGATATCGCTCTATCGCCCACCGGAAAGCCAGCCGCTGCATCCAAGCTACCTCGTCATTGATCGTCTCACTGGGAAGCTGAAGGCGATTGCGGCACGCAGCGCCGTGTGCGCGGAGTGGGTGAAAGAGGCTGATGAGCGGATCCGCGAGGGTGACCACCACCCCCGTTGGGCCGGCTTGATCAAACTCGTGGAGCGCTTTCAATGACGGCTGATATGTATCTGCCTGGCCTGCAAATCGATTCGCCGCTGGTGGCACCGACCGCAGCTAATTTCCGCCCGCCCAGCTGGCCACCGCCGCCCGATTTTCCGGTGGTCATCGATGCATACGGCAAGGTCATCTCTGTCTACAGCGATCCCAGTTGGAACCTGAGCGTGTGGACCGGCAAGGCCTGCAAGCTGTCGTTTGGTTATGGCGACAGCAAGTACCGCGGCGCGCCCGTCAGTGCCGAGAACGCGGACCTGCTGCGGGAGATAGCAGCATGTTCGCTCTGGCGCGTGTTGGCTGTACGAGCCCCATCGTCGCTAATAGTTCGCATCAATGACCTCCGGGCACTGGCAGCGGCGTGTAGTGAGCACGGTGTCCTGATCAGCGAGCTGTGGCGATTCCCGCAGGTGATTGATGCGGTGGCTGAACGACTTCCGTCGAGCGCGGCGAATCGTCTGCTTGGCCTGCTGCACCGGCTGTTCGCGCACCGCGATTCGCTGGGGTTTGTGATTCTGGATGGAGCAGGACTAAAGCGGCTGGCTGAGAAGTTGCCGGAGCACGAGGCAGTTCAGACCGCCTACGTCCCGCCCCGCATTTGGGCCTATCAGGTGCTGCGGCTCCGCGAGTTCCTGGATGACTACCTCGCCCACAAGGATCAGGTCGAGGCGTGCTTCGCGTTCTGCCTAGAGGCATACCGGGTCAATGCAGCCGGCTGGGCTCCGCTATTCAAGAGAAAACTGACCCAAAAACAAACACCCTTCAACACCCTAACCCCCGCCGGACACCGCTTCGCTCATCGGCGCTTCCATGGACACTTCCGGGACACCGCCAAACGCTTCGGCATTGATGGCCTGATTGCGCGGTGGGTTGGAGATGAGTCAATCGTAGGCTTGTCTACGCTGCTGACCACGGCGCGCGATGTGGGCCTGGCCTACGTGTTGAACTTCTCGCTGATGCGCGCAGACGAGGGCGGGCAGCTGCGGGCGGGGTGTTACAGCGTCGAGCAGGACTCGCTGAATCAGGATGTTCACCTGCTCGCCAGCGCGACAAGCAAGACGCAAACGGACCCGGATGCGCGCTGGATCTGCTCGCCGAGCGTTGCGGTCGCCATTGAGGCCATGACGCACGCGGCCCAGTTGAGGCTCAGCGTTGCAGCGCATGATCCGCGGCGCCGCCTGAACGCACTGGATCGCGTGCACCCGCTGCTTTGGTTTTCGAGCACCGAGCCTTGGCGCACCAGTGGTGGGATGAAATGCGAAAGGGCCGCGGTGAGAAACTACGCCCATATCATTCGCGACCGCCCCCTGCTGTTTGACCTTGAACAGCTGCGCATCACCCAAGCCGACCTCGACATCGCGCAGACTATGACGCTGGGCCTTGATCCCGAGCTATTTTCGGTCGGCAAGGTGTGGCCCCTCGCATGGCACCAGCTGCGCCGAACGGGTGTGTGCAACATGCTGGCCAGCGGCCTGGTGTCAGAGGCCTCGCTGCGCTACCAGCTGAAGCATCTCACCATTGTGATGACGCGGTACTACGGCCAGAACTATTTCCGTCTCAAGGGCCATCTCACCGACGAGTCGATCGGCTTTTTCCTCCGGGAGATGTATCAGGCCATCGCCCGAGGGTTCGCGGAACTCAGCGGCGACGAGTATCTCTCGCCACATGGCCAGAAGCGCAAGGATCAGATTCTGCAGCCCGTCACCGAGTCAGAGCACACGGAACTGGTTAAGGGCGCCAAGTCCGGCGCGATCACGTATCGAGAGACCCTGCTGGGCGGCTGCACCCAGGTGACCTGCCCGTTCGGCGGCATCACCAACATCGCCAATTGCATGGGCAAGGCTGGAAAGAGCAAGCAGCCCTGTGACAATCTGATCATCTACAAGAACAGGCGCGAGATCTTGGTCGATGCCGTCGATGACTTTGAAGCCCGACTCCGCCAAGAACCAACCGACTCGCCAGACTGGCACTCGCTTATGGCCAACTGTCAGGCCGCCACGGAGGCGATCAATGTCATCGACCAAAGCTGACGTGCCGATGGGGCGCGCCGAAACCAAGTTCCGCGAGGCCTTTGAGCGGCTGAAAGCGGGCAAGACGCACATCGTTCCGAAAGGGACGCGCATGAGTCAGAACGCGGTAGCGAAGGAGGCTGGCGTGCTTCCAAGCGCGCTGCGCCCCCACCGCTTTTCCAAACTGTGCCTCGACATCGCCGAGTGGATTGAGCAGCACAAGGACGACGCCGGCCAGAAGTCAGGACGTCAGAGGAACCTCGCGGAGCGCAACGCGAGGCGCACCGTGCAAGAGCGTCTGGAAGCGATGAGAATTCAGCGCGACCTGGCTCTCTCCAAGCTGCTGAGTGCCGAGGCGCACATCTTGGAACTGACCGTGGAGAACAGGCGCCTGTGGGCCTTAGCGCCCGCCCCAGCCACGCCTATCCGCCCAGCGGATCGCGGCAAGGCGGCGGCGACCAAGAAGCCGCTGCGGGTCGTGGATTGACGATTGGATGTGCGTGCGCACCGCGTCCGCGGTGCGCATCGAGACGAACACAGGCACCATATCTGGCTACAGCGCGTCCTCAATCTCTTCAGGCGGCAACTTGAAAGGGTCTTTTGCCGGTTGCCAAACCGTGCTGGCCGCGACAATGACGTGTTCAACGGTGCAACCGTGATCACGCAGCGCGTTTGCGCATGCACGGAGATGGCTTCCTGTCGTCTTCACGTCATCGACTAGGACGACAGTCGTTCCCGCGCGAATGCCTGCCTTCACCCGGAGCGCCTTCTGAATCGTATCCTGGTCGCGGCTGCCACCTTCGTGCGAGGTCGGCATCTTTCGATCAAACCGAAGCCAAGGACCGAGCGCGGCCGTCTTTCCAAGTTTCGTGACCAAACCGTTGCATAACGCGAGCGGCGCACTGGCGAAGCCGAAAGTCGTGGCCGCTGAAGAGGGCACGGGAACGATCGCGATCTGGCCAAGCTTCAGCTTCAAGATTCGGGCAGCGCCCCATTGGCTGAGCACTTCGATCGCCGTCGCTTGGTCGCCAGACTTGACAGTACGAAAGCTCCGGTCGACGCACAGAACCGATGCATAGCCGTTGAAAGGTTTCCCCTTGAGAGCCTTGACCACCTGATTGATCGCGTAGTCGTCCGACCGCCACGCGTAGACCTGCCTGTCGTATGATGCGTACGCTCCCCAAGCGTGAACCGAGAGGGTCATGCGCGCGGCGCCAGCCTTTCGAGAATCTGCGATGTCGACTCGAGGACGACGCATCGATCGTAGCTGACGAACTTCGCGGGCCACTGCAGAGAGCGATCTTCAACGACGCTCTTCGCAATGAACAACCATCGGCCGAGACGTTGGCACTCCGCAGCCTGATGCAGCGTGCCAGAGGTGTCCGACGCTTCGATCACGACGGTAGCTTCGCTGAGCAGCGCCATGAGTCGATTGCGCTGAGGGAAATTGGACTTGAACACGCGCGCGCCAAACTCGAACTGCGAGACGAGCAGATGCTCGGTGTAGACGCACTCTTGCAATTCGGCGTTCTTGGCAGGATAGGCCTCGTCCAACGGCGTGCCGATCACGCCGACCGTGCGGCCACCGCTGCGAATCGCAGACGTCATTGCTTCTGTGTCGACGCCTTCGGCTAGGCCGGACACGACGACAACACCGTGTGCCGACAGTTCCTTCGCGACGCGGCGCGCGCGAGCTGCACCCTCGGGAGACACGTTGCGGGTGCCGATGACGGAAACGCAGGGGCGTTCGAGAAGAGCGAGATCGCCGGCGACATACACAGCGCCAGCCGCGTCATCGGATCGTGTCATCGCGCCGAGCAGCGAAAGTTGCGTCGGAACGGCTGGACGCCGTGTACCCACGAGTTCATTGAACAGCACCTTCCGCCAATGAGCCGGAGGAACATAGCGCCGCCGCTGGGAACGGGTGGTGATCTCGGGATCCATGGTGCTCTCTTGCGACGCCGCCAGATTCACGCGCGATCCTCCAATGGATGCCACGGCATTCGGACTGCGCCGTAAGGTACAGGGATTGCGATCCCTGCGCACCGTGGTCCCAGAAGCGGCCGCCCGCAGCAGCAGCGGCTACGCCGCTGCTGCTGCGCCGGCCTGGGTCATAGTGGCAGCATGGCCAAGGCCGGTTGCGCTGCCTATCTGCGTATCAGCGCCGGGCGAGGTGCTCGCGCACCTTCCGAGCCGAGTTGCCCACCTGTCGAACTGCGTCGCGCAGCTGCTGTTCAGTGCAATTGAACGATCGGCACCAATCCCGAACTTCGTAGGATTGATGCAGGTTGATCAAGTCGTTATCCGGCGTGCCGGTCTTGCGTGGATCGTCAGCCATCGCGGTGCCTCTTGGTGTTGGGACAATCACCTCTCGCGCGCTGCCGTCCTGGCCTGCGCGTAGTTCGGCGACATCCCTGTCGGTGCTCTGTCAGCGACCGCCCCAATGGCGCCATTCCAGGATCGGCATAAAGGCGCCACTTCATGATCGCCGTAATGGCGCCAGGCCAGGATCGCCATATTGGCGCCACGTCAGGATCGGCGTAATGGCGCCACTTGATGATCGGCA
>JACPFU010000010.1 GCA_016182785.1 Lysobacterales bacterium
TCGCCCGAGTCGGCCGGATTCGTGCCGTGCCCCTGGATGTTCCAGGCCGCCCAGCTTTCGGCGCGGGTGTCGCCGTTGCGACGCACGCGGAACGAGAACGCCGTGGTGCCGCTGTTGCCTTCAACCTTCGACGCATCCACGGCCTCGATGCTGATTTGCGGCATCTGGTACTCGTAGGCGCCGATGTCGGCGACGTTGACCGCCGGCGCCACTTCACGCGCGAAGCCGACGCCGCGCTGGTCGTAGGCGTGGCCATAGTCGTCGCCGCGATCGAGTGCCGGACTGTTGACGTTCAGCGCGCGCAATTGCACGCAGACCGGAGCTTCCACCACGCTGGCGCCAACCTTGGTGGCGCAGCCGTAGTCGGCCAGGATGCCGAGGCCGCCATCGTTGTGGAACAGGTTGTGGCCGCCCGCGTAGATCTCGCCGGCGGGGTCGCCGAACTGGCTGTAGTCGGCATACAGGCGCGGGTCGGTACCCGAGGCCAGGGCGTTACCGGCGGCTCCTGCGTTGTCAGTGATCAGGGTGCTGCGCAACCAGCCCCAGGCATTGTGCACGCGCAACCCGCCGGGCTCGCCGACGTCGGTGGCCACGTTGTGCGCGATCGTGCTGTTCTCGATCCGGATCGGCGTGTTCTGGGCATCGATCGCCGCGAAGCCGCCGAGGTTGTTCACGATGCTGCTGGAACTGACTTCGATCAGGTCGGTCAGCCCGCTCGTGATCGCCGGGGCGCCGGTCGCCACCCCGCCCGAGATCGTCGAATTCGACAGATACAGTTCCCTGCCCGGCCTCAACGCCGTACCGCGGTTGTTCTTGAACCAGGTGTTCGAGACCGAAAGCGCGCCGCTGCCGGCGGTGGCGCGGAACACCGAGGCGTCGTCCCGCGGGTTGCCGGCGCCATCCCGGTTGCCGTTGCTGTCCAGCAGGCTGTCGCTGACCCAGCTCTGGGCCACGTCGTACAAGAGCACGGCAGACGCGGACGGCGTCAGGGTGGTGCCGTTGCCACGCAAGGTGCTGTGCGCCAGCGTGAACGAGGCAACGTTCTGGACCCAGAGCGCGCCACCTTCGGCGCTGCTGCCCTCGGCGACATTGCCCTCGAACTGCGAGTTCTCGATGCGCAGGCTGTCGCCATCAAGCATCCACACCGCACCGCCCGCCGCATACTGGCCGGCGGCCCCGGTGTTGTACGCGCGATTGCTGTCGAAGTGCGAGTTGCGGATGGTGAGCTCGTCCACGTCTTCGGCGCAGAGCGCACCGCCGCGACCGGCGTTGTCGCCAGCGACGTTCTCGGTGAAGGCCAGGTTGTCGACGATCACCCGGCTGGCAACGGTGATGTTCGCGTCGTGCAGCCGGATCGCCCCGCCGCAGCCGATCGGCAGCGCGATCGCGCGCCCGTCGCGCAGCAACAGGTTCTCGAAACGCAGCTCGTGCGCGAGACCCGGCGTCTGCAAGGTGAAGTCCGCGTCGAAGATGCGCGAGCTGTTGCCGCCGCTGATCTCCTGTCGTCCCGCGGGGCCGACGATGCGCAGGGTGCGCTTGATCAGGATTTCGCCCTGCGCCAGTTGCATGGTGCCGAGGCCGGGCGCGATCTCGATCACGTCCATGCCCACCGTACCCGCGACGCAGTCGATCCTGGCGCCGTAGTCGTAGTTGGCGTTTTCCACCGCCTCGCGCAGCGAGCACGCACCGTCGCCGTTGATGTTGCTGTCCGCGGCGCTGTTCACCACGATGGTGGCGGCGAGCGTGGTTCCCGAGGCAAACAATCCGGCAACAAGCAAGGCGTGCAGACCGTGCCGTGCGGTCTTGGACAGGAATGCGGACGATGGCTTCATGGCGGACTCCGTGAGGGATGGCCCTGGAGCGCAATCCGCATGCCAACGGCAAGCCATTGATTTTGCGGGCAGAGACCGCGTGCAGTTCGCACTTGCGAACGGATCGCCGGGCTTCTCCGCAGGCCTGGTTCGCGTTTGCGAACCGTTACACTCGGCCGATGAACGTGCATCGAGCGCTTCTCGCCGGCCTCGGCCTGCTGCTCCTCGCCGCACCCGTGGCGGCGCGCGACTGGCATGTGCGCACTGATGGCAACGACAGTGCCGACGGCACCTCCGCGACGCCGCTCGCGAGCCTGCGCCGCGCGCTGCAGCTGGCCGCTCCCGGCGACGTGGTGCGCGTGCACGGCGGCACCTATTTCGAGACCGCGCCGATCGACGCCAATGCTGCGGCAACCGCGGGCATGCCGATCGTGGTCGAACCGGCCGACGGCTCGCGCCCGGTGTTCGATGCCAGCGGCATGGCCGCGGACAGCAACTTCGTTCGCATCGGCGGCAGCCACTACGTCTTTCGCGGACTCGAGTTCCGCAACGCGCGGCGCACCACGTTCTCGGTCTGGGGCGGACAAGACATCACCATAGAGGACTGCTGGATCCACCACGGCGTGCGCGGCGCGCTGTATCCGGGCAACGGCGCGGTACGCATTCGCTTCGTCGGCAACCGCGTCTGGCGCAACGTGCAGGTCAACAACCCGCCTGTCGAAGGCAGCGGCTGGCCGTCGGCGGTGAACCTCAGCGACGACGGCGACGTGGTGGCCGGCAACCGGGTCTTCGAGAATTTCGGCGAGGGCATCGGCGTCTATGGCCGCCAGCACGCGGTGCGCGACAACGTCGTGCATGACAACTGGTCGGTCGACATCTACGTCAGCAATGCCGAGCTCAGCGCGATCGAGCGCAACACCCTGCTGTCCGTCGGCACGGCGGAGTTCCTGCGCTTCGGCGCGGCGGCGATCGGCATCAACCTGGCGAACGAGAGCGCCAGCGATCCGATCCGGCTCGACGCGATCCGCGTCGCCAACAACCTGATCGGCGGCCCGCGCCGGCGCTGCCTGGGCCAGTGGAACGGCTACTCCGGGGTGCCGATGCACGCCGTGGAAATCCGCGCCAACACCCTGGCCTGTGCCGCCAGCGATGTCGCCTGGCATGCCGATGCCGGCGACCACGGCGGCAGCATGTTCGCCGGCAATCTGGTGTGGCAGCGCAACCCGGCGCGGCCGGTCGCCAGCGTCGCCGGCAGCACTGGCATCGGCTACGACCACAACCTCTGGTTCGGCGGCGACGCCCTGCCCGCCGCCGTGCAGGGCGCCGGCGACGTATATGCCGACCCGCAATTCGCCAACGCCGACGCGCTCGATGCCGAAGGTTTTCAGCCGATCGCGAGCTCACCCGCAGTCGATGCCGCCGTGCCTGCGAGCATCGCCGACGACCTGTTCGGACTGCCGCGTCCGTTCGGCGCCGCCCCCGACCTCGGCGCCATCGAACACCGGCCGCTGCTGCTCAGGGACGGGTTCGAGTGATCGCTGCGCAGGGCGCGCGTGCTGCCCCGACGCGTTCTTGACCGCGCGGGCTCGGCGCGTAGACTGCGCCAGCAAGCAGCTTCGGATTTCCGGTTCATCGAGGAACCGGTCTCGGCACGCTGACGGCATTCGCGCTGGCGTTCCGCGCGTGCTGCGGCTGTGGGCAAGCGCCTGCGCCGCAGTGGAAACCCATCCTCAGCAAGGGGGTTTGCGATGCGTGACCACCTGTCCCAGAAGCTCGATCCGAAGCACCTGCGGTCCATCCGGCGCGCGGCCATGATGTCCGGCTGGCGCACCGCATCCATCGCGGCGCTCGCCCTTGCCGGCGTCGTGCCTGCCGCGGCGACGACGATCCACTACTACGAGTTCGAGAACGACTTCGCCGATAGCGGCAGCGCGGCGCAGCCGGCGTCAGTGCTCGCGGGCGCGCCGGCATTCAGTGGCAACACCCCGAGCGACATCCTCGGGCTCGGCGACATTGCCAGCGTGCAACTCGGCGTCGGCGATGCCCTGAGCTTCAGCTACCCGTTCCCGTTCAACTCGCTCACGGACGCGACGCTGGAGTTCTTCGTCCATCCGGATGCGCTCGGCATGGAGCAGGACCTGCTCTGGACGACCACCGGACCGGGCGACACGAACCGATTCAACCTCGCGCTCTCCGGACCCGGCAGCATGGGCCTCGACTACCGCGACAGCAGCGGCACCCTCCACTCGCTCGGCGCGGCCAGCGGCCTGGTCGCGAACCAGTGGAACTTCATCGCCATCGTCAAGCGCGGCAACACCTACGCGCTGCACGTCAACGACCTGCCCGCGGTGATCGTTTCCGACTCGAACCCGAACCTGCCCACCAGCGCGGCATGGACCATCAACGGACGCGCCGCCGCACAGCCGCTGCCGGGCGTCCAGTTCTCCGGCCGGATCGATGCGGTCCGCATCTCCGACCAGGCCCTGAACCCCTCGGAGTTCCTCAACGTCGGCGCGATCTTCCGCGACGGCTTCGACTGAGCCGCGCGCGGCGCGGGTGCAGGCGCATCGAACCTGCCGCTGCGGCACCACGATCGGCAGCAGCACCGCGCGTGAATGCGGTCTTCACGCCGCGACCTGCGCGCTGGCGTATCGTCCGCGGCTGCTTTCTTGGGTCCGTCCGCATGTCACGAGCCGTCTACGCCGTGGCGCTGCTGGCCGCGTTTGCCGCGGGCCTGGCATGCGCCCAGGACTTCACCGCGCACGGCACCCAGCCGGGGCTGGCGGTGCCGCTGGAGGATGTCGAGTCCTGCGCTTCCTGCCACGGCACCTTCGGCGCGCCGGGGCCTGGCTTCATGCCGCACGATTCCTGGGGCGGCTCGATGATGTCGCACTCGACCCGCGACCCGCTGTTCTGGGCCGCGCTCGATGTCGCCAACCGCGACCTGCCCGGCGTCGGCGACTTCTGCCTGCGCTGCCACACCTCGCAGGGCTGGTATGGCGGACGCGTGCGCAAGACCGGACTGGCGCCGCCCAATGACCTGGTCGACGGCAGCAACGGTTGCCTGCTCACCGGCGACCACGACGACTACGACAACGGCAACAACGACTACTCCGGCATCACCTGCCACAACTGCCACCGCATGACGCCGACCGGGCCCGCCGGCCAACTGGCGCCCGCGGGCAGCGGCAATGTCTGGCTCGACGACAGCATGGAGTGCAACGGCTACTACGGCCCCTGCCGCAAGGGCCCGTATCGCTACGCGCCCGGCAGCAGCCTGCAGCCGCCGCACGGCTGGGAGTTCTCCAACTTCATCAGCGACAGCTCGCACTGCGGCAGCTGCCACGATGTCTCCTCGCCGCTCATCAACGGCGTGCCGGCGCGCAGCCACATCCTGCTCGACGGCAGCGACAGCGGCCGCGCATTCCCGGCCGAGCGCACCTACAGCGAATGGAAGCAGAGCCGCTACGGCGACCGCTTCCTGGTCGATTCGTTCGAGGACGAGACCCGCGCCGGCGCCGGCATCGTGCAAGTGGAAAGCTGCCAGGACTGCCACATGCGCAGCAGCAGCAATGCCGCAGCCCGCGCCTGCATGCAGAACCCGGTCGGTTCGCGCGCTGGCGAGTTGCCGGTACACGAGTTCGTCGGCGGCAACACCTGGATGCTGCGCGTGATCGACCAGCTCTACGGCAGCGCCACCGGCCGCAGCAATGCCATCAGCCGCGCCATCGGCCTCGCCGAAGAAATGCTCACGCAACGCAGCGCCGACCTCGCGCTGACGCTGCAACCGCTGGCCGCGGACGCGACCACACTGCAGGCGCAGGTGCGCGTGAGCAACCGCGCCGGCCACAAGCTGCCGACCGGCTACGGCGAAGGCCGGCGCATGTGGCTGCACCTGCGCGTGCGCGACGGCAATGGCGCCACGGTGTACGAGAGCGGCGCCTTCGACGCCGCCACCGGCACGCTGGCAACGACACCGACGCCGAAGGTCTACGAAGTGCTGCAGGGCCTCTGGGACGCCGGCGCCGGCATCTGCCGCACCGAAGACGGGCTCGGTCGCAAGCAGTTCCACTTCGCGCTGAACAACTGCATCGCCAAGGACAATCGCATTCCGCCCGAGGGCTTCACGCCGCGCACCGGTCTCGACCCCAATGGCGAAGACCTGCGCCCGGTCGGCCACAGCTATGCCGAGACCGCACCCGGCTCCGGCCAGCTGGTGAACTACGACGACACCGCCTACAGCGTGCCGCTGCCACCCGGAACGGTGCGCCCGCTGCAGGTGACCGCCACGCTTCGCTACCAGACCGCGAGCCGCGACTACATCGAGTTCCTGCGCAACCAGGCGGTCGAGAATGCGCAGCCGAGCGAGAACGCGATGTGCGGACGCAGCTTCAGCGTCGGCCCGGGCGCCAAATCGCGCGGCCAGTTCCTCTACGACCTGTGGGCCGACCCCGCGCTCGGCCGTTCGCCGCCGCTCGACATGGTCAGCGCCACCGCCCTTTCCTCTCCCACTCGCTGAGCCACCATGACCCCGAAGCTCCGGATTTCCTCCGCACTCGGCACGCTCGTGCTCGCTGCCTGTGCCGGCAACGGCGCCGCGCTGCGCAGCCCGACGCTTGACCATGTCGCCACCGTGCAGCTGCCCGACGGTCACGATGCCGTGCTGGTGCGCGAATACGACGACGAAGTGAAGCTCGGCGACGGTCGCGAGCAGCGCATGCACGTCGCCTACCTGTGGGACTACACCGCCGCAGTCGCGCGCGAACGCCAGACCGCGCCCGACGGCAGCCTGCTCAGCGACCGCACGCTGCCGGCACTGACACTGAACGCGACCGATGCCGAACTCGCCTACGCGGTCGCGTTGCTGCGCGAGGATGCCGCGATCAACGCGCGCTTCACTGCCGACGCCGACATCTACGGCGGCTTCAGCCGGCGCGAGCCGGGCGACGCGCACTGCGACCTCGGATCGCGCTGCATCCACGTCATCGTTTCGCGCGACAGCGGCCGCTACAAGGTCGCGCACGCCATCGTCGACCTGCAACGCGGCCGCGTCGTCGATCCCGACTACGACCCCGAACTCGGCGGCATCGCCGAACCCAACCACAAGGCAGCCCGGCAATGAACCCGATCCCCCGCCTCTACCGCGCGATCTTCTGCGCCGCCGCCGCGCTGCTGTCGCTGTCGGCAGCGAGCCACGCCGCCAGCCCGACCTGCGGCGTCAACGAAACCCTGTTGTCGTGGCCGGCTTCTGAGCCGTTGTGGGAGCTGTGCTACCTGCAACCCGGGCTCAGCTCGGGACCGCGCGGCTCGGGGCTGGAACTGCGCAACGTCCACTACCGCGGGCACCTGGCACTGAAGCGCGCGCACGCGCCGATCCTGTTCGCCGAATACACCAGCAGCACCTGCTACCGCGACTGGAAGGACACCGACAGCCAGATGCTGCGCTGGTCGGCGGTCCACCCGAGCTTTTCGCGCAGCACCACCAGCAGCTGCGACCGCTCCAAGGACCCGATCGCGTCCTATGGCACCTGCCCGTTCAGCCTGATCACCAACGGCAGCGACGGCAACCCCAGCGGCAGTTGCCAGACCGGCGTCGCCGTCGAGGACTTCGGCAGCTACGTCGAGATCAGCACCCAGTACAGCGCCGCCTGGTACCTGTATTCGTCGCGCTTCCGCTTCCATGCCGACGGTTCCTTCGAGCCCGAGTTCGGCTTCGGCAATTCCAATGGCACCAACAACAGCACCACGCACTGGCACCACAACTACTGGCGCCTGGACTTCGACATCGACGGCGCCGCCAATGACGTGATCCGCGAGAACGAAGTCACCCGCGCCAGCGAGTTCGCGACCCTGCGCTGCGACACCGCGACCTCGCCCGCATGTGCGAGCGAGCGCCGCTGGCAGGTGCTCGACACCATCACCGGACGCGGCTTCGAGCTCGACCCGACCGACGCCGACTACGTCACCCCGACCAACCAGTCGGGCCGCGGCTTCCACCTGCGCGATGTGATCGGCACGGTCTACAACGCCGGCGAATACAGCGACCGCGCCGACAACAACCTCGGCGACTGCGCCATGGTCGACGGCAACCTCGCCAACGGCCAGGACCTCGACGGCGTCGCCGGCGAGGGCACCGACGTGGTGCTGTACTACCGCGCCGGCGTCCGCGACCGCACCAACGAAGGCGCCGGCACCCAGGACTCGATGGTCTGCAAGAAGGTCGGCCCGATGTTCCGGCCGCTTGGCGTCTGGACCAGCGTGTTGTTTGCGGACGGATTCGAGTAGGAATTAGTTGAAGCCAGGGGCGAACCGCAGGCCCCGGAGCAGACCCGTTGCATTTTCCGGGAACCAAGCGCAGTCTTCCTGTGCCATGTACCCGCGAACCCTCCGGATCTTGCTGGCCGCAACGCTGTTCTTCAACGCAGTGGGGGCGCCGTTGGCAATGGCGGGCATGAGCCACAACCTCGGACACCCAACGTCGCATGGCGCGCGCGCCACAGTCACCGACGCGGCGATCCGGGCGCACGACATGCACGACATGCACGACATGCACGACATGGATCATGCACAGATGCCTGCGGGAACACACCCGCACGGCGACCCCATCGCTGCCAACCCAGAGGACGCCGGATCTTGCTGCAGCGGGACGGTGTGCTCCTGCGGCTGCGTGCTCCCGCCCGCACTGGTGTTTGCTGTCCTGCCACAGTTCCCCCAGTTTGTTGCTCTCGCGCCAGCTGCCGTGTCGGTCGAGCATTCGGAGGCGCTGCCGTCGATGCCGCCGTTTCGACCACCCTCCGTTTGACCCCCTCGTAATCCTCCTCGCTACGTCGGCGTCGGTCGCGAACACCCGCGCGAATCGCGCCGACCTGCCTGCGGATCGCGGCGGCGCCGCTACCGGCGGCGGCATCGCCGCACGCTTCGGTATCCCGCTGTCGTATCGCCTGGATCTCGCTACTGGGAGACCATCGTGAAACCGTTCATCGTCTTGCTGCTGGCGCTCGTTGCGGTTGTCGTTGGCGCCTCGACGTTCATTGGACTCGGGGCGTACAACGTTGCGGCCGATGATCCGCATTGGCCGATGACCTACCGCTTGATGGAAACGGTGCGCGGTCGCTCGATCAGCACCCGGGCCGTCGACATCGCTGTGCCGCCGCTCGACGATGGAGCCTTGATCCGTGCCGGCGCCGGCAACTACGACGCGATGTGCGTCGGTTGCCACCTGAGCCCGGGCGCTCCGAACACCGAACTCAGCCTCGGGCTGTACCCGCCACCACCGACCTGGTCGGAGCTCGGCGCCGTGGACCCGCGCGAAGCCTTCTGGGTGATCAAGCACGGCGTCAAGATGAGCGGCATGCCCGCCTGGGGCAAGAGCATGGATGATCGCTACATCTGGGGCATGGTCGCGCTGCTGCAGCAGTTTCCGCGCATGACCAAGGCGCGCTATTACCAACTCGTGAGCACAAGTGGCGGACACGATCATGGCGGCGGTGAAAGCATGCCGCACAACCCGGCCACAATACCTGGCATGGGCGGCATGGACCCTGCATCGGACGCTGCCACCGGCTCGTCGATTGAACTGATCGACGACCCGATGACCGAAGCGGCGTCCGGCGCTGCCGGCGAAGGGCCAAAGCCGGCCCACGACCACCGCCATGAGCACTAGCGCGAACACTTGCCCAACGTCTGACTCTCGCCAACCAGTTTCCGGATCTCCCGGGGCCAGATACGGCACCGGGACGTTCTCGCAAGCAAGGCCAATCCTCCGGAGGAATTGGCCCAACCACTCACAGAGGGAGAATCCTATGTTCCGTTCAATAGCCATCAATGAAACCCGCCGCCCGATGATTCGCCAGACACTCGGTTCACTACTGCTCGTCGGCTTGCTGGCGTCGGGTGCGGCTTTCGCGGGCGACTCGCCATCGATGGGGCATACCGTCTTCATGCGCGGTCAGATTCTTGAGGTTCAGGACTCGACGATCGTCGTGTGCATCGGCACGGCAGACGGCGCGAGTGTCGGCCAGGAACTGGACGTCGTGCATCATTCCCGCGTGCGGACCGGGCCAAAGGGCATCGGCCGGTTCAAGCGTGAGGTGATCGGTAAGGTGCGCATCGATGCGATCGTCGACGAGCACTATGCCGAGGCAACCGTCATTGACGGCAAGGCCGGTCAGCACGACAGCGTCGAACTGGCTTCCGCCGCGAAGTAGGCCTCATCGGCTGGGGCGACGCCCTTGCGTTCGCCCCAGCCGAGCACCGCAACAGCAAGCGGTCGACGCTGCCGGTGGCGCTCGGCCGGTTGGTCATCCAGCGAGGGCACCATGGACGAGCACAAGCATCACCATTCAGCCGAGTCGTCTCAGGCGGTGGCGACGGGCGCGTCTCGCTCGGCGCGTTCTGGTGAGCGTCAGCGGGACCACGGCGCGCATGACCGCCACGCGGGCCACAGCGTGGCGATGTTCCGTGACCGGTTCTGGATCACGCTGTTGCTGACGGCTCCGGCCGTGGTCTGGTCGGGAATGATCCAGCATTGGTTTGGCTACGCCGCGCCGGTGTTTGTCGGATCGTCGTGGATTCCTGCGCTGTTCGGGACCGCCGTCTACCTCTATGGCGGGTGGCCCTTCCTGAAGGGCGCCGCGGACGAACTCCAGCGTCGCCTGCCCGGCATGATGACGCTCATTTCGCTCGCGATCAGCGTCGCGTTTGCGTTCAGTCTGGCGGTCAGTTTCGGCGCGCCGGGCAGCGATTTGTGGTGGGAGCTGGCGTCGCTGGTGTCGATCATGTTGCTCGGCCACTGGATCGAGATGCGCTCCATCACCCAAGCACAAGGCGCGCTGCGCGCACTGGCCAAGCTGCTTCCCGACAAAGCCGTTCGTGTCGGCGCTGACGGTAGCAGCGAGGAGGTCCTGGTCTCCACACTCGCCGCTGGGGACCTGCTGCTGATCCGCCCTGGTGCGGGCATTCCCGCCGATGGCGTCGTTCGCGACGGCAAGAGCCCAGTCAATGAATCGATGATTACCGGCGAGTCGCGACCGCTGAACAAGCAGGCGGGCGATGCCGTGATTGCGGGCACCTTGAACGGCCAGGGGTCGCTACGCGTGGAGGTGACGCGAACCGGCGATCAGACGGCGTTGGCCGGCATCATGCGGCTGGTCGAACAGGCCCAACAATCGCGCTCGCGGGCGCAGGCGCTGGCAGATCGAGCGGCGCGACTGCTGACGTTCGCCGCGATCGCGATCGCCATGCTCACCGCCGTGGTCTGGACGGCGCTCGGTGCGCCATGGAACTACACGGTGGAACGGGTCGTGACGGTGCTCGTCATCGCCTGCCCACATGCACTCGGACTCGCAGTGCCGCTGGTCATCGCGATCTCGACGACGCTCGGCGTCCAGCACGGGCTGCTGATTCGTGATCGCCGCGGCCTGGAAGAAGCGCGCAATCTCGACATCGTGGTATTCGACAAAACCGGGACGCTGACGCTGGCCGAGCACCGCGTGGTCGACATCGCGACCGACGGCATGCTCACGCCCGAGGACGCCCTGCGCTTCGCGGCGGCCACCGAACGCGACTCCGAGCATCCCGTTGCACGGGCCCTGCTGCTGAGCGCAGAAGAACGCAGGCTGGTGGTTCCGCAGGCCACGGATTTCCATGCCGAGGCCGGTCGTGGTGTGGAAGCCATCGTCGATGGCCAAGTCTGGAAGGTGGGAGGCCCGGGGCTCTTGCGGGCGCTCAAGGTCGAGGCGCCGACGCAGCTTCGCGGTGCGGCACAGCGCGCCGCAGACGCCGGTCGCTCGGCGATCTATCTGGTGGACGCGAGCGGTGTGCGCGCGGTATTCGCGATCGCCGACGCCATACGCCCTGAATCGAAGGAAGCCGTGCGCTTGCTGCACGATGCCGGAATCGAGGTCGCCATGCTCACTGGCGACTCGGAAGCCGTCGCGCGTAGTGTGGCGGCCGAGCTCGGCATCGACACCGTACTGGCCGAGGTCTTGCCCCAGGACAAGGCATCGGTGATCGAGGGCCTGCAAGCCCAAGGCAAGCGCGTGGCCATGGTCGGCGACGGCGTGAACGATGCGCCGGCCCTGGTTTCGGCCGACGTCGGCGTGGCGATCGGTGCCGGGACCGACGTCGCGGTGGAAGCTGGCGACGTCGTGCTCGTGCGTTCAGACCCACGCGATGTTCCGGCGATCGTCGCACTCAGTCGTGCCACCTACCGCAAGATGATCCAGAACTTGTGGTGGGCGGCTGGTTACAACATCGTCGCGATTCCTCTGGCGGCCGGCGTGCTGGTGCCTTGGGGCATCGTGCTGGCGCCGGCGCTGGGTGCCGTCTTGATGTCGGTCAGCACGATCATCGTGGCGATCAACGCGCAACTGCTGCGCCGCGCACCGCTGGATCGTCTGCGGCGATAGCGCGCTGCGCGGGACCGGGCCCGGGCGCGAGCCCGGAATGCATCAGCAGCATGCGGCCGGCGTGGGCCACGCCGGGCGGCCACGCGAAGACGATGCGCACTGCCTCGCCAGCCGGGTACACCGGATCGGGTGTCAGTCGCGGCTCGCGGGGCTAGTCGAACCCATCCGCAAACAATCGGTCGCTCTCCTGCACCGCGCCGGTCGAGCACCGGCGCTCGCTGTTGATCAGGGTCGGGCGCGGGCGGCCGAGGCCGTCTTGCAGCAATTCGCGACCATCGACGCGCGGACACTCGCCGAGCTCGGCACCGTGGGCGAGGCTGCCGACCGCAAGCCCGGGCATCGCCACGCCATGCACGCCACCGCCGACCAGCGTCGGCGTCAACCCGGCCGGCACGTTGAGCTGCGAGTTCGCGCCCATGCCGAGGCAGGCGCTGTCGTTGCCGACCAAGTTGCGGTCGCCGCTGAAGCTGCCGTTGCAGTCATCCGACAGCGGCGACGCGCCGCGCGTGTTGTCGGCGACGATGCTGCGATTCACCGTCGGCACGTTGCCGGCCGCGGCGTGCAGGCCGCCGCCGACGCCGTTGACGCTGCGGTTGCGCGCGATGGTCGCGTACTGCAGGTCGAGCGTGCCGCCGGAGACGTGGGCACCGCCGCCATCGCCATCGGCACGATTGTCGGTCAGCGCACTGTCGATCAGCGACAGCGACGCACCGGCGCCGGTCAGGTACGCGCCACCGCCGCGCCCGCTGATCAGGTTGCCATCGGCCAAGCTGGCGAATAGCTCGGCGCGAGCGTTGTCCACCGCGATGCCGCCGCCGTGCACCGCCATGTTGGCGTTGAGGCGCAGGCCGATCAGCGTGGCGACATTGCCGAGCCCGCCGCTGACCTGCACCGCGCCGCCGTTGGCCGCGCCCGGAGCGCCGTTCTGCAGCCGCAGGTGCGCGACCGCGGCGTCGGCACGGATGTCGAGCAGACGGTCCTGGGCATTGCCGTCGATGCGGCTCGCGCCTGCCACCGAACCGAACAGGTTCAGCTCGTCGCTGATGTCGATGTCGCCGGTGGCGCCGGTATCGTCGCCGCTGCCGGTATTGGTGATCGTGTACAGGCCAGGCGCAAGGACGGTCTGGCGACCGCTCAGCGCATTGGCTTCCTGCACCGCTGCGCGCAGCGTGCACAGACCGCTGACGATCGCGACGCAATTGCCGTCGCCGATATTGGCGTCGGGCGTGTCGCTGCTGGTGTTCACCGTGAACACCTGCGAGAACTCGATCGCGCCGACATCGCAGGCGCCCGTTCGCGTCTCGCCGCGCTGGTCGAGCGAATGGCAGTTCACCCCGGCACCGGTGTTGCCGGCATTGCGCAACGGCGAGTCCAGCGACGGGTGCATCGACAGCGTCGGACCGCCGTAGTCGGCGAGCGGCAGCAACAGCGCCGGGCCGGTGACCAGCGCCGTGGCCGTGCCGATGTGGCAAGCCGCGCCAACGCTGGTGGAGGCGCCTTCGACCAGGCTGTAGGCGACCGCGTCCAGTTCACCGAAGCAATTCGCGTTGACGCCACCACGCGCGGAGTTTCCGGCGATGACGCTGTTGTGTGCGCCGACGGCGGCTGCGGACTCGACGTAGAGCCCGCCCGCGGCGCCGTTGGTCAGGGTGGCGGCGACGTTGTCGGCGATGGTCACGTTGTTCAGCAAGACCACATCGGCGCCGGTCAGCGCGATCGCTCCGCCGGAGCTGCCGGCGGCGTTCTCGGAAAGGGTGCTGGAACGCAGCGCCAGGTCAGCGGCGGCGCTGACCTCGATCGCGCCGCCCTTGCCGCTGCTGCGGTTGCGGTGGAACAGCGACTGGTTCAGCGAGAGCGTGCCGCCGCTCTGCGCGATGGCGCCACCGGCATCGGCGAAACCATCGCGGAACTCGAGTTCGCTGCCGATCAGGCCGGCACTGGCCAGGCGCAGCAGGCCGCCACCGCGCGGGTTCGGAAACACCGTCGGATCGCCGTTGGCGAGCGTGATGCGCGAAATCTGCAGCAACGCCGCGGGGCGCACGTCGAACACGCGGTCGAGACCGCTGCCACTGATCGCGGCGCGGTTGTTCGCGAGCGCGGTGCGGATCTCGAGCGTGCCGGTGATGTCGAGGTCGCCGGTCGCATTCGCATCTTCGTCGCGCCCGGCACGCGCGAGAATCACCCCGATGCCGCTCGGCAACAGGATCAGGTCCGAGCCCGATCCGGCGCTGCAGCCGCCGAAGGCCGCATCGGCATTCGCCGCCTGCACCGCTTCGCGCAGCGTGCACTGTGCGGCGTTCTCGCCGAACTCGTCGGCGAAGTGGTTGACGTTGATCGTCGCCGCCATCGCCGCGGAAGACGCGGCGAGACCGGCAGCCAGAACCATCGAGGTGCTGCGCATGTCCAACTCCAGGCCGGCGCCAGGCTGCGCCGTCGAATCCCCCAACGCCGGTCCGCCCCGAAACCGAACGGTCGCGCGGCCGCTTCGTGGCCGCCGTTCAGCTTTCGGGCACGGACACGGCCGGGAACGCGAGCGGCACGTAGCCGATGCGGGCATCGCCGAAATGCGCGGTCACGGCGACTCGATCGCGCGCCTGCGCCAGGCCCGCCAGGTCCGGCGACAGGCCGGTGTGCAGGGCCAGCGCATAACCGGCGCGGCGCAGGCCCGCGGGCCATTCGACCAGCACGCGCACCGGCCCTTGGCCCGGGTAGACGTGGACGGTGCGCCAGTCGCCGGCGTTGGCGCGGGTGCGGCGGATCGGTGCGGCAAAGGCCTCGCCGTTGATACGCAAGGCCGCAAGCGGCAACGCCGCCGGCAACGCCAAGCCGAGCACGGCTTCGGGGTCGTCGCTCTCGATCAGGATCTGGTCGTGCGTCGCATCCAGCGCCTCGATCCGCACCCGCGGCGGCGGCGCGCCCGAACCGGGCAGCGCGACCACGGTCGCGTCGGATGCGGCCCAGGGCGGCACGCGCTCGCTCGCTGGCAGCGCCGGCAGGGCCTGTTGCCAGTCGGCCGCTTCGCCTTCGCTCACGCCGAGCAGCTGCAGCCTGCGCAAGCCGGGGCCGCTGACCTCGCGCAGCGCCAGCGGCGCGCGCGTGTCCGGCGAATACGGGGCAGCGAGCGCAGCCGCGATCGCCAGCGCCAGCGTTCCGATCCAGCCGGCAGCGAGCAGCCGACCCCGCGCCCGGGAACCGAGTGCATCCACCGCCACCGCAAGCGGCGCGGCGACCAGCGCGATCAGCAGCGCCAGTCCGGGCAGCGCGCCCGGACCCAGGCTCGGATACAGCGCCAGCAACCCATTGGCATTCGCGAGCCAGATCACGGCCGCGAGCAACAGCGCGCCGGCCAACGACCGCGTTGGTGCAAGCGCGTACCCGCTTGTGGCGACCAGCAACGGCAGCAGCGCGAGCGGACTGGCGCCGGGCGCGACCGAAACGAACGCGCCGGCGGCCAGCAGCAACACCACCAGCACCGCCGCGAACCAGGCGCCGGCACCGTGGCGGCGCACGAACCACAGGCCCGCAGACCACGCCAGCACGACGCCAAGCGCGCTGGTGGCGAGTTGCAGCCACGATCCGTTCGCCGTCCACGGCATCGGCGTAGCGCCCGCCGCCCTCCATGCCGTCGCCATCGCCAGGCTGGCGCCGGCGGCGAGCAGCAGGGTGAGCAGCAGCAGAACCGTGGCGCCAGCCACGCGCGGCCAGGTCAGCAGGCCCGCGCGGCGCGCACGCACGCAGCCGAACATCGCCAGTCCCAGCGTCGCGAGCAGCAGCCAGCGGTTCGCCGCCTCGGGCCAGTGCCAGGCGACGCCGCCGAAGTCGAAGTAGACGCGGTTGCGGGTGTCCTGCACCGCCACGCCTGACACTGCCAGCGCGCGCGTCGCGGCCAGCGCGTTGGCGCCAATCTGCTGCAAGCTGCCGGGGTCGAGGTGCGCGAGGTCATCGAGCGGCGTGTGGTAACGCTCGCCGCCCTCGATGAAGGCGAAGTTGACGCCGGCGCGGCCCTCGCGCTTGTACACCGAGAAGTCGGTGTTGTTCGGCATGCGCGTGTAGATCTCGTAGGCCAGCGAACTCAGCGTCGGATACGGCAACGCCGGCGCCACCGCCCGGATGATCGCGGCATTGCCCGGCTGCGTCTCGAACAGATTGGCGCGGCCGCGCGTGCCGCGTGCTTCCAGGTTCACCACCGCGCCGACGCGGGCGAACTCGGGCTCGCGCACGAAGGCCTCGGCGCCGAGCAGCCCGGCTTCCTCACCGTCGGCGACCAGCAACAGGATCTCGCGCCGCGCGCCGGTATCGGTCTGCAGCGCGCGCGCGATCTCGACCAGGGCGGCTACGCCCGATCCGGCATCGCCCGCGCCCGGCCCGGCACCGACCGAGTCGTAATGCGAAGTCAGCAACACCGCCGGCTCGGCCGCTGCGCCCGGCAGCCGCAGCAGCAGATTGTGCGGCGTGCCGCAGACACCGTACTCGGCACAGACGAAGCGCGAGCGCAGCTCGGCGCTGAGCCCGATCCCCGCGAACGCCGCGACCACACGCTCGCGCACCATGGCATTCGCCGCTGTCCCCAGCCGATGCGGCCGCTCGTCGCCAAGCACCCCACGCAACACCGCAAGCGCCCGCGCCGCCGAGAACTCCGCCTGCGCCGCTTCGACCCCCAGCGCCGCCGGCGGACGCTGCGCCCACAGCATCGTCACCACCAGCACCAGCACCAGCATCCCCAGCAAGCCCGCCAGTGCCGGCCTCCGCTCACGCGTGTCGTTCGTCATCATCGGCCGCTCGCCTAGGTTGCAGTCCCCGAGGGTAGCGACTGGCGCGCAGGGCGCAAAAAAAACCCCGCATCGCTGCGGGGTTCTTTCGTACGTCGGATCGCGCCACAAGTGGCGCTCCCACAAGCGCGGTGGAATGGATCAGAAATCCATGCCGCCCATGCCGCCACCGTGGTCGTGGCCGTGGGCTGCCGGGGCTTCCTTCTTCGGCAGTTCGGCGACCATGGCTTCGGTGGTGATCATCAGGCCGGCGATCGACGCGGCGTTCTGCAGCGCGGTGCGGGTGACCTTGGTCGGATCGAGGATGCCGAACTCGACCATGTCGCCGTACTGGCCATTCGCGGCGTTGTAGCCGTAGTTGCCCTTGCCTTCCGCGACCTTGTTCAGCACCACGCTCGGCTCTTCACCGGCATTGGCGACGATCTCGCGCAGCGGGGCTTCCATCGCACGCTTGGCGATGACGATGCCGTGGTTCTGGTCTTCGTTGTCGCCCTTGAGCGCGGAGATCGCCGAGAGCGCACGCACCAACGCGACGCCGCCACCGGCGACCACGCCTTCTTCAACGGCCGCACGGGTCGCGTGCAGGGCGTCTTCGACGCGCGCCTTCTTTTCCTTCATTTCGATTTCGGTCGAGGCACCGACCTTGATCACGGCGACGCCGCCGGCGAGCTTGGCCACGCGTTCCTGCAGCTTCTCGCGGTCGTAGTCCGAGGTGGTCTCTTCGATCTGCGCCTTGATCTGCTTGATGCGCGCTTCGATCGCCTTCTTGTCGCCGGCGCCGTCGATGATCGTGCTGTTCTCCTTCGAGATCACGATCTTCTTGGCGGTGCCGAGGTCCTTGATCGTCGCCTTCTCGAGCGAGAGGCCGACTTCTTCCGAGATCACGGTGCCGCCGGTGAGCACGGCCATGTCTTCCAGCATCGCCTTGCGACGATCGCCGAAGCCCGGGGCCTTCACCGCGCAGACCTTGACGATGCCGCGGATGGTGTTGACCACGAGCGTGGCCAGGGCTTCACCTTCCACTTCCTCGGCCACGATCAGCAGCGGCTTGCCCGACTTGGCGACGCCTTCCAGCACCGGCAGCAGGTCGCGCACGTTCGAGATCTTCTTGTCGTGCAGCAGGATGAACGGGCTCTCCAGCTCGGCCGACATCGACTGCTGGTTGTTGATGAAGTACGGGCTGAGGTAGCCGCGGTCGAACTGCATGCCTTCGACGACGTCCAGCGAGTTCTCGAGACCCGAGCCTTCCTCGACCGTGATCACGCCTTCCTTGCCGACCTTCTTCATCGCTTCGGCGATGATGTCGCCGATCGCGCTGTCGCTGTTCGCCGAGATCGTGCCGACCTGGGCGATTGCCTTGTCGTCGGAGCAGGGCTTGCTCTGCTTCTTCAGCTCGCCGACCGCGGCGGTGACCGCCTTGTCGATGCCGCGCTTCAGGTCCATCGGGTTCATGCCGGCCGCAACCGCCTTCATGCCTTCGCGGATCAGCGCCTGCGCGAGCACGGTCGCGGTGGTGGTGCCGTCACCGGCGACGTCGCTGGTCTTCGACGCGACTTCCTTCACCATCTGCGCGCCCATGTTCTCGAACTTGTCGGCCAGTTCGATTTCCTTGGCGACGGAGACGCCGTCCTTGGTGATGGTCGGCGCGCCGAAGCTCTTCTCGAGCACGACATTGCGACCCTTCGGGCCGAGCGTTGCCTTGACGGCGTTGGCGAGCACGTTCACGCCGCGGACCATCTTGGCGCGGGCGTCTTCGGAGAAACGGATTTCTTTGGCAGCCATGATTGCTTCCTCAAATTTGAATTGCTTGTTTGTGGGAGCGGCCTCTGGCCGCGATCAGTCATCCAATCGCGGCCAGAGGCCGCTCCCACAGGAATCAGGTGATCAGCCGAGCACCGCGAAGATGTCGTCTTCCTTGATGAAGACGTATTCGACGCCGTCGATCTTCTGCTCGGTGCCGCTGTACTTGCCGAACAGCACCTTGTCGCCGACCTTGACCGTCGGGGCGCGCACCGAACCGTTGTCCAGCGGCTTGCCCGGGCCGACGGCGACGATTTCGCCGCGGATCGGCTTCTCGGTGGCCGAATCCGGGATCACGATGCCACCGGCGGAGATCTTTTCCTCTTCCATGCGCTTGATGACAACGCGGTCGTGAAGCGGTTTGATGTTCATGCTCATCCTCTGCAAACGATTGATTGAACGAAGATTCTCGACAAGTTGTTAGCACTCACCGTCGATGAGTGCCAATTCTAGCCGCCCAACCCTGCGCGGAGAAGGCCGGACTGGGGACCGCCGTGAAATGGGGCGGGCGGCGGTCGATTCAAGAGGCCGGCGCCGCGGCAGCGAAAAAACAACGGGGCCGCCCTGAGGCGGCCCCGTACTTGGTGACGCAGCCGGCCCCGGGGCCGGCTCGTGCCCTTGGCGATTACTCGAAGCCGTCAGCGAATACCGCGTCGGTCAGCGGTCCGACGGTGATCGTGAAGCTCTTCGGGTCCGAGGTGTCGATGCCACCACTGGCGGTGCCACCGGAATCCTGCAGCGTGGCGTTGAGATTGGCGGTGCCGCTCAGGCCGGACAGCGTGTAGCTGAGCGTGCCATCGGCAGCGATCGCGGTGCCGCTGACGACGCCGTTCGGATCCGCAGTTTCGGTCACGCTGTAGCCCATCACGGTCTGCGCGCCTTCATTCGGCCCGAGGTCCGTGCTGGTCACGAAGCCAGCCGAGGTCTGCGCACCGCTGCTGCCACCGGGGTGGGACGGCGACACGCCCAGCGTGAACGTCGGCTTGTCGTTGACCGCGGCGACGATCACGTCGAAGGTCGCAGTCGCAGTCATGGCGCCGCCATCGGTGACGGTGAGGGTGATCGTGGCGGTGCCGAAGCGGTTCGCCGCCGGCGTCACGGTGACGGTGCGCGCGCTGCCGCTGCCGCCGACCACGATGTTCGCGTTCGGTACCAGCACGGTGTCGCTGGAGCTGCCGCTCAGCACCAACGCTCCGGCCGCGGTCTCGGTATCGCCCACGGTCACGGCGAGTGCTCCGGTGGCGGCGTCCTCGTTGATGTTCGCGTTCGCCGGTCCGGTGATCGTCGGCGCGGTGTTCACCGCCGGCGCCGAGCACACCGGCGAGCTCGCCGAAACCGTCACGTCATCGATGCGCAGGCCATTGGCACCCCCTGCCGCAACGCTGCTGTCGGCGGCCGAGCGCCACTTCAGCTGCACCGACTGACCTGCGGCCGCAGCCGGCAGGTTGATGGTCGAAGTCAGATAGGTCGGCACTGCCGTGGTGCCGCCCGAGAGGCCGCTCCAGGCCTGGCGGCCGGCGATCGGGCTCGACCAGCTCGACGAAATCGCGTCGGTGTAACCGCCGGCAAGGAAGGCATTGCCGCCGGTGGTGATGTCGGCGAACGCGCCGCCGTTGATGGCGATTTCGAGTACCGCACCGTCGAAGGTGTCTTCGAGGTTGAACAGGTTCCTGAAACTCACCTGCCCGCCACCCGCCGGCACGCTGATCGCCGGGCTGATGATCTCGGCGTTTCCGACCGCGGTGACGTCCGGGCTGTAGGCGTTGTTCGGCACGCTGTTTGGCAAGGTGATCGAGCTGACGAAGGCAACCCCGGCGCCAGACTGCGCCGTGGTCCAGCCCGCGGGCAGCGCCGGCGCGGTGACGCCGTCGAAGTTCTCGCTCAACGCCGTGGTCGTCAACGTGGTGCCGAGCTGCAGGGTGAAGGTCGCGGTGCCGAGGTTCAGTGCACCGTCCTGCAACGTCAGGGTCAGGGTGATGTCGTCACCGCAGACGCCAGCCGCCGTGAAGCTGAAATCGCGGCTGACATTGGGGCCACCGGCCACCACCACGCCATAGGTCTGCGGGCCGCTCGGCGCGGTCACGCCACCGCTGGCCTGCAGGGTCGCCACCAGGTTGGTGCTGTTGGTGACCGAGGTGTTGTGCAGCGGCAGCGACACCGTCACCGTCTCTCCCGGATCCGGCGCGGCATTGAGCGGCAGGTAGTTCTCCGCCGTGACCACTGCCGGCGGCGCCGAGGCAATGGCCGGGATGGCGGTGATGCAGGCGTTGACCGTGGTCGTGCCGCCATTGGTCACCACGACCGCAGCATCCGTGTACGTCGAGTAGCTGGCCTTGCCCACGGTTGCGGTGTAGGTGCCCGGCGCAACGCCGATATTGCTGAGCAGTGCGCCACTGGCGTTGGTCTGGCGCGAGAAGCCGCCGCTGACGCTCACCGTTGCACCGCTGATGTCGGCGCTGGTGCTGCAGTCGGTGACATGCGCCGCGATCAGGCCGCGCGCCGGAGTGGTGCAGCCCGGGTAGGTGAACTTGCCGAAGCGCGTACGCCAGCCGCTCTCGCTGGTGGAGGCGTAATACTCCTGCGTGTACCAGAAGGTGCATTCGTCGGTCGGGTCGACGTTCATCGCGCTGTAGTCGCCCCAGCGGTTGCTGGACGAGGTCTGCGACCCGCCGGAAGCGTAGAAGCTGGCCTCGCCTTCGTTCAGGCCGGCGCCGGTGCCGGGACCGGTGCGACCCGCGATGACGATGTTCGGGAAGCTGCTCGAAGACGACTGGGTGAAGCCGAGCGCGAGATTGCCCTGCGCGTCCTGGGCAATGCTGCCCATGAAATTGTTGACGCCGCCGGCGCCAGCCCCGGACGCGAGATTCTGCGTACCCTGGTCGCGTACCGTCGGCAACGCCGCGCCGGTATCGGTGCTGCGCAGCTCGAACCAGCGCTCGCCGGCCTGGTAGGTCGCCATGCTGGTCGGGTTGACGCCCGACACATTGACGGTGAAGGTGCCGACATAGGAGTTCACCGGTGCCGCGGCGCTACCGAGGTTGCGGTAGCCAACACGGAACATCAGCCGGTCGGCGATCGCGTCGAGGCCGACCGCGGTGCCGCTCTGCTCGATCACGCTGCGCGAGGACGTGGGTGCGCGCGCGTCGAACGGCGCCAGGTTGATGTCGCCCTTGACGGTCATCGTCGACGCGCCCGGGTTGGCGTAGTTCGGCACCAGTTCGTAGATGCGCAGACCGTCCGTCGTCGCACCGAACTCGTCGGCAAGGAATTCCACGAAGCGGTGCGGCAAGCCGGCGGGCGGCGCGATGAAACCGTCCAGGTCGACCGGCAGGTGACCGCCGGCGTTGACGTTGCTGTAGAAGATGTAGGACGCGCTCGGATCACCGGCCAGCATCTTGGCGCGGTCGAATGCGAAGAAGCCGGCGCCGGTGTAGGCGGTGCCCGCCTGATTGAACATGTGGTCGGCCATGTAGTAGCCGTCGGGCCACACGCCGTAATGCGGGTAGTCATGGAATTCGCCATTGGGCATGACGAAGTCGTAGGCGTAGTAGGCGCCGGTCGGGTCGCCGGTCTGCGAGATCGCGATGCACTGGTGGCCCGGCACGTCGTCAACCTCGAACTGGCTGATCATCCAGCGGTCGGCGAGCGGGTCGTACAACACCACCGGATCGCCGTCGTCGCCGGTGCGGCAGGAATTGCCCGCGGGCAGGCCGCTGAAGAACGCGCTGCTCTGCAGGTCGGGGCCGAGCACGCGCGCGCCGGTGGCGCGGTTGTACATGCTGACGCGCACGTTGACGGTCTGCACGTAGTGCGTCGGACCGATGTCGCCATTGGTATCCGGCGGCAGGCAGCCGCAGGCTTCGGCGTTGGTCATGCCATCGTAGGTTGCGGCCGGTGACGGCATCGCGCTCGGGGCATCGCCGTGATTCAGCACCAGCAGCGGATCGACGAAATCGCGCTCGCCAAGTCCGGCACCGGGGATCGGGTAGCGCACGCGCGGATTCTCGTTGCGCTCATCGAGGTCCTTGATGCCCTTGCCGCGCGGCGGCGGCGCCTTGGGCAGATCACGGATCGGAATCGACAGGCCGAAGGCGACGGCCTTCGAGGACCGGAAGCCGTTCGCGTTCGTCACCTCGGCCTTCTGGTTGACGACGTACCCGACTTCCTCGGGCTTGTAATGCTCGCCGGCGAAGCCGGGCACGGAACACAGCAGGGCCACGGTCGCGGTGATGCGCGCGGCGACGCGGCCGTGCGATCTCGCGGCGCGTGGGCCGAAGGACGTCGACTTCATTGCAATCCCCAAGAAGATCCGGACAGGAGCGCGCCGGAAGACGCGGCCGCGGACCCTAGCAGCGCTCCGTCACAAAGTCACCTTGTGTTGCACAACCGCGGCAGCCGGCGCGACCGGGCGGCCGGCGGCTGGCGGGACCCGGACCGAAGTGTATATTCCGGACCATCCGCGATCGGCCGGGCGGGCCGCGGCGGCGGCTTCTGATCGCAGCGTCCTTGGGAGGGAACCCAGGATGATCAAGAACCTGAAGGTCTGGCAAAAACTGGCGTTGATGGCTGCCGCGATGCTGCTGCCCTACGCCCTGGTCACCTGGTCGATGCTGGCGCAGAACTCGGCCCAGACCGAGCTGGCGCGACGCGAGCGCATCGGCACCGAGTACCACGACGCGTTGCTGCCGCTGCTCGTGGAGTTGCAGCGGCACCGCGGCAGCTCGGTCGGTGTGGCGATGGGCGAGACTACCCTGGCCGCGGCGATGCAGGAGTCGGCGATCGGCGTCGAGGGCGCGCTCGCGGCGCTGGCGGCGGTGGAGGCAAGGTCCCTCGGCAGCGAAGTGAAACTCGACGACACCCCGGCGCGACTGGCCAACGACGTGCGCCAGCTGTTGCACGAAACCCCGACGTTGCCCGCCGCGGAGTTGCGGCAACGGCACGACCAGTACATCGTCCGCACCATCGACCTGATCACCAAGGTGGCGCATCGCTCCGGCCTGTCGCTCGACTCCAGCCTCGACACCTACCAGCTGGTGATGGCGGTCATGTTCCATGGACCCGAGCTGACCGAACTGCTCGGCCAGGGCCGGGTCGCGAGCACGGTCTCGGCCGAAAAGGCCGACGATGCCGCGGAACTGGATGCCGATACCCGCGCGGCGCTGCAACGGGTCGCGGTGCGCGCGCCCGACGTCGATCTCAAGCTGCGCCAGGCGCTGCGCGAGGCGCAAGGCGTCGATCCGGATCTGAAGCGACTGCTGGAAGGCCCGGCCGATGCGGCGACCAGCGCCATCGACGACGCCGTGCGCCGCATCCGCGCCGCCGCCGAGCGCGGGCGCTTCGAGGGCAGCGCGCAGGAACAGTTCGCGTCGATGACCCGGGATCTGGACAGCGTGATCGACCTGCAGCGCACGGCCGCGGCCGAGCTCAGCCGCAGGCTCACGCTGCGCATCGAGCACTCCGGCGATGAACTGCGCCTGCTGCTGGCCGCGGCCGCGCTCGGGCTCGGCTTCATGGCCCTGGTCGGATTGCTGGTGAGCCGCGACATCACCCGCGCGCTCGCCGGCGTGGTGCGCACCGCGCGCTCGATCGCGACCGGGGATCTCTCGGGGCTGGCCGCGATCGAGAAGCGCAAGGACGAGATCGGCGATCTGGCGCAGGCCTTCGACGAGATGGTGACGGCGCTCAAGGAAACCGTGCTGCTCGCCGAATCGATCGCCGAGGGCGACCTGACCGAGTCGTTCCACCGCCGCTCGCAGAACGACGATATGGGCAACGCGCTGTCGAACATGGTCGAGCAGCTGTCGGCGCTGGTCGGCGAGGTGCACCGCTCCGGCATCCAGGTCAACAGCGCGGTGACGCAGATCGCGGCGACCACGCGCCAGCAACAGGCGACCGCCACCGAGATCGCGGCGACGACCACCGAGATCGGCGCGACCTCCAAGGAAATCGGCGCGACCACGCGCGAGCTGACGCGCACCATGGGCGAGGTGTCCGCAGTCGCCGAGCATTCCGCGGCGCGTGCGGCAAGCGGCCAGAGCGCGCTCGCCAACATGGAAGGCAGCATGCGCCATGTCATGGATGCAGCCGCGAGCATCAACGCCAAGCTCGCCATCCTCAACGACAAGGCCGGCAACATCAACCAGGTGGTCACCACCATTGCCAAGGTCGCCGACCAGACCAACATGCTGTCGCTGAATGCCGCGATCGAGGCCGAGAAAGCGGGCGAGTTCGGCCGCGGCTTCGCGGTCGTCGCGGTCGAGATCCGCCGCCTCGCCGACCAGACCGCGGTCGCCACCTACGACATCGAACTGATGGTCAAGGACATCCAGTCGGCGGTTTCCGCCGGCGTGATGGGCATGGACAAGTTCACCGAGGAAGTGCGCCGCGGCATCCACGAGGTGCAGGCGGTCGGCGCCAGCCTGACCGAGATCATCCAGCAGGTGCAGACGCTGGCGCCGCGCTTCGAGATGGTCAACGAAGGCATGCAGGCGCAATCGGCGGGGGCCGAGCAGATCACGCAGGCGCTGATGCAACTGGGCGAGGCGGCGCAGCAGACGGTCGAATCGCTGCGCGCCTCCAGCGACGCCGTCGCCGGATTGAACGAAGCAGTCGCGGGACTGCGTGGCGGCGTCGCGCGCTTCAAGCTGGCGCACTGACGCGGGCCGCCGCGATGCTGTTCCTGCTGCTGCAGCTGGGACCGGATCGCTACGCGATCGCCGCGCACGACGTCGTCGAGGTGCTGCCGCTGGTGCAGATCAAGCGCCTGCCGCAGACACCGCCGGAAATCGCCGGGTTGTTCGACTACCGCGGCAAGCCGGTGCCGCTGCTCGACCTGAGCCAGCTCGCGTTCGGCGTTCCGGCACGGCCGCGCCGGTCGACGCGCATCCTGCTGGTGGACTGCCACCAAGGCCGCCTGCTCGGACTGATCGCGGAAGGCGCCACCGCAATGCTGCGCTGCGAACCGGAGGCATTCCTTCCCGCCGGCACCCATGAACCCGCCGCACCCTGGCTCGGCGCCGTGGCGCGCGATGAACGGGGCCTGGTGCAGCGCATCGAGTGGCAACAACTGCTGACGCCGGCGCTGCGCGAGCGGCTGTTCGACGGGCTGCCGGCATGAGCGACACGCGGCCCGCATTCGAGCGCTTGCTGCAGGAGGCGATCGGCCTCGACGCCGCCAGCATCGGCAGCGGCGCGGTCGAACGCGCGGTGCGCGCACGCATGCAGGCCTGCGCCAGCTCGGACCTCGAGAGCTACTGGCAGCACGTGCGCAACGGCGGGCCGGAGTTGCAGCTGCTGATCGAGTCGGTGGTGGTTCCGGAGTCCTGGTTCTTCCGCGACCGCCAGGCCTTCGTCGCGCTCGCCGCACGGGCGCAGCAGCACCGCGCGCGCCACCCGCAGGCGCGGCTGCTGGTGCTGAGCATCCCCTGCGCCGGTGGCGAGGAACCCTATTCGATCGCGATGGCGCTGCTCGACGCCGGCTTCAACGCGGCTGAGTTTCGCGTTGATGCCGTGGACGTGAGCGAGCGCGCGCTTGAAGCGGCGCGCACCGGGTGCTACGGGCGCAACGCCTTCCGCGGCGACGACCTCGACTTTCGCGAGCGCCACTTCGAGCGCGAGTCCGACGGCTTCCGCATCTCGGCGCGGGTGCGCGAATGCGTCGCCTTCCGCCGCGGCAACCTGTTCGACCCGGCGCTGTTCGACGACCTCGCGACCGAGTACGCGATGGTGTTCTGCCGCAACCTGCTGATCTATTTCGATCGCCCCACGCAGCGCCGCGCGCTGGCGCTGCTGCAATCCAGGCTCGCCGCCGACGGGGCGCTGTTCGTGGCCCCATCCGAGACCGGCCTGATGCTGCAGTCGGGCTTCCGGCCGCTGCCGTTGCCGCTCGCATTCGGTTTTGCACGGCCGGATGCGAGCGCGGCCCGGCCCGCGCGTCGTGCCGCGGCACGTGTCGCCAGTGCAGCGCCGGCCCCGACGCGACCGCCACCGAGCGCGCCGACGCACCTCGCGACGCACCCCGGCGAGCGCAACGCCGGCCCTGCGCGTGATCGCTCCGCGGCGCTGGCCGCGGCACGTGCGCTCGCCGATGGCGGTCGTCTCGACGCTGCCGCCGCTGCCTGCGATGCGCTGCTGCGAGAACACGGGGCGGACGCCGACGCGCTGTCGCTGCTCGGACTGGTGCGCGATGCCGCCGGCCGGCACGCCGACGCCGAGCACTGCTACCGCCGGGCGTTGTATCTCGATCCGCAGCACGGCGAAGCGCTGGTCCACCTCGCCTACCTGCTCGAACGCCAGGGCGAAACCGCGGCGGCGGAGCGCTTGCGCGCGCGCATGCGGCGTGCGGCGAGTGCGGAGTCGCAACGATGAGCGATGCCGGCGCCAGCGCCAATCCAGAACGCGTCCGGCTCGACGACTGCTGGAACCGCATCGGCGTGCGCGGTGATCGTTCCTGCGAACGCCTGGCCACCTGCCTGCACTGCCGCAACTGTCCGGTGCACGCCGCTGCTGCGGTGGCGCTGCTCGATGCGCCGCTCGATGTCGACCACCTGCAGCGCTGGACCGCGCACGTCGCCGCGACGCCAGTGCAACCCGATCGCGACAGCCTGTCGCTGGTGCTGTTTCGCGTCGGCGACGAGCTGTTCGCGCTGCCGACCACGCTGTTCGACGAGATCGCCGACCTGCGCCCGATCCACTCGTTGCCGCAGCGTCGCGGCGGACTCGTGCTCGGTGTCTGCAACGTGCGCGGCGAACTGCGCGTGTGCCTGTCGCTGCAGCGGCTGCTCGGCATCGAGGCGGCACCGCCCGCGCCGCGCTCGCGACAGCTGCAGGAGTCGCGGCTGCTGGTGCTGCGCTTCGGTGCCAGCCGCGCGGTGTTGCCGGTCGACGCCGTGCTCGGCATCGAGCGCGTGCCGCAGCGCGCGCTGCAGCCGCTGCCTTCGACGCTGGCGAAGGCCTCGGCGGCCTACAGCCGGGCGCTGTTCGAGTGGCAGCAGCGCGTGGTCGGTCTGCTCGACGAGTCCCTGTTGTTCCACACCATCGACCGGAGCCTGCCGTCATCGAGCGCGACCTGAGCAGCTATTCGATGCTGGAGCTGTTCCGCGCCGAGAGCGAGAGCCAGGCGCAGGTGCTGACCTGCGGCCTGCTCGCGCTCGAACGCCAGCCCGACGACGCCGCGCAGCTCGAAGCGTGCATGCGCGCCGCGCATTCGCTGAAGGGTGCGGCGCGCATCGTCGGGCTGGATGCCGGTGTCGCCGTCGCGCACGCGATGGAGGACTGCTTCGTCGCCGCCCAGCGCGGCGCGCTGCTGCTGGCGCGCACGCACATCGACCTGCTGCTGCGCGGGCTCGACCTGCTGACCCGCATCGGCAACACCGCCGAAGCCGAAGTCGCGAGCTGGAACGCGCATCCCGAGGTCGAGTCGATGCTCGCCGACCTCGCACGCGCCGGCGCGGCCCCGCCCGCCGCGAGCGCTGCGCCGAGCCTGCCGGTGCCCCCCGCGGTCGCACCCGTCACCGCGCGCAACGACAACGTCGCAGCGCCCGCGCCCGCGGTCGTGGCGGTCGAACGCGAGGGCGGCGAGCGCGTGCTGCGTGTCGCCGCCGCGAACATCAACCGCATGCTCGGCCTGGCCAGCGAGTCGCTGGTCGAGTCGCGCTGGCTGCAGCCGTTCGCGCAGTCGCTGCTGCGCATCAAGCGCAACCAGCAGCATTGCGCCCAGGCGCTGGACCGCCTGCGCGAGAGCCTGCCGCCGGACGCACTCGGCGACGAGGCCGCGGCCGCGCTCGACGAAGTGCAGCAACGGGTGCTGGAGTCGCGCCTGCTGCTGCAGCAGCGCCTGCTCGAACTCGATGCCTTCGACGCGCGCTCGGCCAACCTCGCACAGCGGCTGTACGGCGAAGCGTTGGCCAGCCGCATGCGCCCGTTCGCCGATGGCACGCGCGCATTCCCGCGCATGCTGCGCGACGTCGCGCAGGCGCTCGGCAAGTCGGCGCGCCTGGAACTCGCCGGGCTCGCCACCCAGGTCGACCGCGACATCCTGGAGCAGCTCGACGCACCGATCGGGCACCTGCTGCGCAATGCCGTCGACCACGGCATCGAGACGCCGCCGCAGCGCCTGGCCGCGGGCAAGCCCGAGCAGGGCACGGTGACGCTGACCGCGCGCCACAGCGCCGGCCGGTTGCTGATTCAGGTTTCCGACGACGGCGCCGGCATCGACCTGGCGCAGTTGCGCGAGCTGATCGTCGCGCGCGCCCTGACCAGTGCCGAACTGGTGCAGCGCATGAGTGATGCCGAGGTGCTCGACTTCCTGTTCCTGCCCGGCTTCACCACCAAGCCTGAGGTCACCGAGATCTCCGGCCGCGGCGTCGGCCTGGACGCGGTGCAGGACATGCTCAAGCAGGTGCGTGGCAGCGTGCGCGTGACGACCCAGCCCGGCGTCGGCACGCAGTTCATGCTGCAGCTGCCGCTCACGCTGTCGGTGGTGCGCACGCTGATCGCCGAGATCGGCGGCGAACCCTACGCCTTCCCGCTCGCCTACATCCTGCGCACGCTCAAGCTCGCGCATGCAAAGATCGAGTCGATCGAGGGTCGCGAGCAATTCGAGCTGGACGGCTGCCGCATCGGGCTGGTGCGGGCACAGCAGGTGCTCGGCGGCGAGACCGCCGGCGCCGCGGAGCAGCGGGCGGTGATCGTCGTCGGCGACCAGGACGAGCGCTACGGCGTGGTCGTCGACCGCCTGCTCGGCGAACGCGAACTGGTGGTGCAGCCGCTGGACCCGCGACTCGGCAAGATCAAGGACATCGCCGCCGGTGCGCTGCTCGACGACGGCGCGCCGGTGCTGATCGTCGACATCGAGGACCTGGTGCGCTCGGTCGGCAAGCTGGTCTGCGACGGCCGTCTCGCCGGCGTGCGCGAGACCGCCGCCGCCAACGTGGCGGTCGCGCGCAAGCGCGTGCTGGTGGTCGACGACTCGCTGACCGTGCGCGAGGTGGAGCGCAAGCTGTTGCAGCAGGGCGGATACGAGGTCGAGGTCGCGGTCGACGGCGCCGACGGCTGGAACGCGCTGCGCGGCGGCCGCTTCGACCTGGTGGTCAGCGACATCGACATGCCGCGCATGGACGGCATCGCGCTGGTCGCCGCGATCCGCAAGGACGCCGCGCTGAAGTCGCTGCCGGTGATGATCGTCAGCTACAAGGACCGCGAGGAAGACCGCCGGCGCGGGCTCGACGCCGGCGCCGACTACTACCTGACCAAGGGCAGCTTCCACGACGAGACCCTGCTGCAGGCGGTGCGCGACCTGATCGGCGAGGCCGCGCCATGAACATCGGGCTGGTGCACCACGACGCTGGCGTGCGCGCGAGCCTGCGCTGCCACATCGCCGACGTGGTCGGTGCGCGCGTGCTCTGGGAAGCCGGCGCCAGCGAGGAAGCGCTGGCACGCAACGCGCGCCAGCCGGTGCATCTGCTGCTGCTCGAAATCCCGGGCGCGCAGGCCGACGCGGTTCGCACCATCCGCGGCCTGCGCGCGGCCTCGGCCACCGCGGTGCTGCTGGTCACCGACGACATCGCCGCGCACGCCGCGCAGGTGTTCGATGCCATCGGTTGCGGCGCCGCCGACGTGCTCGAGCTGCCGCGCGCGGCAACCACCCTGGTGACCAAGCTGCGCAGCGTCGCGGCCCTGCTCGGCCTGGTGCACGTGCCGGAGCGGCGCGTCGGCGTGCCGCTGGTCGCGATCGGCGCCTCGGCCGGCGGACCGGCAGCGCTGTCCACGATCCTGCACTCGCTGCCGGCGGCGCTGGCGGGCGCGTTCGTGATCGTCCAGCACATCGATGCCGGCTTCGCCGCCGGCATGGCCGACTGGCTGGGACAGAGCGCGGCACTGGAAGTGCGCCTCGCCCGCGACGGCGAGGCGCCCGCAGCCGGAGTCGCGCTGCTCGCCGGCGTGCGCGACCATCACCTGGTGCTCGACCCGCGCCAGCGCCTGCGCTACCAGGACGAACCATCGCAGCTCAGCGACCGTCCCTCGATCGACGAACTGTTCGACAGCATCGCCCGCCATTGGCAGCGACCGGCGATCGGCGTGCTGCTCACCGGCATGGGCCGCGACGGCGCGCGCGGCCTGCGTGCATTGCGCGACCGTGGCCATCACACCATCGCCCAGGACGCTGCCAGCAGCGCCATCTACGGCATGCCCAAGGCCGCGGTCGGCCTGAATGCCGCGGTCGAGGTGATGCCGCTGGAGGACATCGCCGGCCGCATCCAGCAACTGCTCCAGCCACCGCAACGGAACCCCCAATGAGCGAGCCCAACGCAGTCGCAGCCCCGGAAGCCGAAGTCGTGGTGTTGCTGGTCGACGACCAGGCGATGATCGGCGAGGCCGTGCGACGCGCGCTCGCGGGCGATCCCGGCATCCGCTTCCACTTCTGCGCCGAGGCCGCACGCGCGCTCGAAAGCGCGGCCGCCATCGGCCCGGACGTGATCCTGCAGGACCTGGTGATGCCCGGGATCGACGGCATGACCTTGCTGCGCGACTACCTCACCGATGCCCGCACCCGCGACGTGCCGGTGATCGTGCTGTCGAGCAAGGAAGACCCGGCGGTCAAGAGCGAGGCGTTCGCGGCCGGCGCGCACGACTACCTGGTCAAGCTGCCCGATCGTGTCGAGCTGATTGCGCGCGTGCGCCACCACGGTGCGGCGCACCGCTCGCGCCAGCAGCGCGACGCCGCCTACGCCGCGCTGGCCGCGAGCGAACGCCTGCTGGCGCAGCGCAACGGCGAACTGCAGCAGCTCAACGAGCGCCTGGCCGGAGCGCAAACGCAGTTGCTGCAGGCGGAGAAGATGGCCTCGGTCGGCCAACTCGCGGCCGGAGTGGCGCACGAGATCAACAACCCGATCGGCTTCGTGCTCTCGAACATCGGGTCGCTGCAGCGCTACCTCGAATCGCTGCTGATGCTGGTCGATGCCTACGAGCAGCTCGAACCCGGATTCCGCGGCGAAGGCGCCGAGCGCGCGCAACTCGCCTGGGTCAAGCAGCGCGTGGACCTGCCGTTCCTGCGCGAGGACGCCGGCGCGCTGTTTGCCGAAACCCTCGACGGCATCACCCGCGTGCGCAAGATCGTCAACGACCTGATGCTGTTCTCGCATGTCGACGAATCCGAATGGCAGCCGGTGGACCTGCACGCCGCGCTCGACAGCACCCTGCACCTGCTCGACCGATCGCTGCAGGGACGCATCGAGGTCAGCCGCGACTACGGTGCGCTGCCGGCGGTCGAGTGCCAGCCGCGGCAGATCAACCACGTGCTGGTGAACGTGCTGACCAACGCCATCGAAGCGATCGCGGAACGCGGCCAGTTGCGCATCCGCACCAGCAGCGACGGCGACCAGGTGCTGGTGCAGATCCGCGACGACGGCCGCGGCATCCCGGCGGAGGTGCTGCCGCGCATCTTCGAGCCGTTCTTCACGACCAAGCCGGTCGGCGCCGGCACCGGCCTCGGGCTCTCGGTCGCCTACGGCACCATGCGCCAGCACGGCGGACGCATCGAGGTCGAAAGCGAACCCGGCCGCGGCACCGAAGTCACCCTGCGCCTGCCGATCCGCAACGAGCGCGGCGCCGCCGGCTAGAATCCACGCTCCGCTCTGGCCCGGGAGTTCCCGATGCAACTGCGCAGCCTGGCCGTTTGGATCGCCTGCGCGCTGGCACTGGCAGGCCCTGCCGGCGCCGCGACGCTGACCGTCACCGACACCGGCGACGCCGGCGATGGCACCTGCGACGCCAGCTGCACCCTGCGCGACGCCGTCGATGCCGCGGCCAGCGACGACCGCATCCTGTTCGACCTTGCATTGCCGGCGCCGATCCTGATCGGCCTCAGCGGAGGCGCGCTGCAGATCGACGTGCCATTGCGCATCACCGCCACCGACGGCGTGCCGACGACGATTCGTCGAGTCGTTGGCCTCGGGCGGCTGCTCAATGTGCTCGCCGGCGCCGACGTGCGCATCGTCGGCCTTGGCTTCGAGGGTGGCCGCCACGAAGCGCTGGCGGGCGACACGCTCGGCGGTGCGGTGTGGGTCGCGGCCGGTGGCGCGCTGGAACTGCGCCAGTGCGTGTTCCGCGACAACCGCGCCATGGGCAATCACGGTGACCTGCTGGTGTCGCCCGGGCGCGGCGTCGGTGGCGCAATCCACGCCGACGGCGACCTGCTGGTCGATGGTTGCGCCTTCGTCGACAACCAGGTCGCCGGAGGCGACGGCGCCGCGGGCAGCATCCCGGTGCAATCCGGCGCAGCGGGCTGGGGTGGCGCGATCAGTGCGACCGGCCTGGTCGACATTCTCAACAGCACCTTCCACGACAACGTGGTGCGCGGCGGTGCCGGCGCTTCGGCCGGCAGCCTGCCCCCGGGGTTCCCACCGATCGCAGGCGGCAATGGCGGCGACGCCTTCGGCGCCGCGCTGTATTTCGGCCCAACCGCGACCGCGACCGTGGCCTTCAGCACGCTGATCGGCAACACCGCGAGCGGCGGCTCGGGTGGCAGCGGCAGCCCGGGCGATCCCGCCGGAACACCCGGCTCGACTGGCCAGATGCTCGGTGCAGCGATCGCCAGCGAAGGCGCTACCGTGCTCAATGTTTCCGCGGTGGGCGGCAACGCCGGCAACTTCGACTGCGGGACCCGCGGCGCTGGCACGTTGACTGCGCGCACGACCAACGCCGGCGACGACGGCTCCTGCCCCGGCCTGTTCGTCCCGGCGCTGGTCGCACAATTCCAGCCGATCGACGCGCTCGCGGCCTCACCGCACTACCAGCCGCTGCCCGATGCCGCGGTCGTCGATGCCGCGCCCGACTGCCTCGATGCCGTCGCCTTCGAGGCGGTCGATTTCGACCAGTTGCTGACGCCGCGGCCATTGACCGTGTACGCACCCGCGGGGCGCTGCGACATCGGCGCGATCGAGCTGAATCCGGTGCTGTTCGGCGACGGTTTCGAGGAACCGCCACCGCCGCCCTGAGCCCGTCACGCCGCACTGCAGCACGCCGACCCGCGATTCGCCGCTAGAATCGCCCCCCTTTTTTCAACCCCGGGTCTCTCGATGCGAACCGTGCTTCGTGGCGCGCTGCTGTTGTGCGCTCTCTCCACCGCCCTGCCCGCCTCGGCGGACGTGTTCATCAACGAGCTGCATTACGACGACGCCGACACGCCGACCAGCGGCGACACCAACGAGGCGATCGAGGTCGTTGCGACCGGAGGCGAGGACCTGACCCAGTACAGCATCGTGCTGTACAACGGCGCCACTGCGAGCGCGGCGATCACCTACGACACCGACGCGGTGCCGGCTGGCGCCGTGGTTTCCTGCGCCGGCGGCAGCAGCGCCCGCATCGCGGTGCTCAACTACGCGGTGAACGGCATCCAGAACGGCGCCCCGGATGCCATCGCGCTGGTGCAGGGAGCCACGGTCGTGCAGTTCCTGAGCTACGAGGGCGTCGCCACCGCCTCGAACGGTCCCGCGGCCGGGCTGGTATCCACCGACATCGGCGTCTCCGAGATCAGCGCAACCGTCGAGGGCACCTCCCTGCAACTCGGCGGCGGCCCCAGCAGCACCTATGCCGGCTTCGCCTGGCAACCCTCTGCCACCGCGACGATGGGCGCGTGCAACAACGGCCAGACCTTTGGCGCACCGGTCGACAACCCGCCGCAGCTGAGCTCCAGCAACCCGGCCAATGGCGCCACCGGCGTCGCGCCGGCGGCAAACGTGGTGCTGACCTTCTCGGAAGCGGTCACCACGACCGACCCGTGGTTCGTGCTCGACTGCGGCGCCGGTGCCGTCGCGGGCGTGATCTCGGGCAGCGGCGCCAGCCGTACCTTCGATCCGAACCTCAGCCTTCCGTCCGGCGCCACCTGCAGCGCGACGCTGACGCCAGCCAACGTGGTCGACACCGATGGCACCCCGGATGCGCTCAGCGGCACCAGCAGCTTCTCGTTCACCGTCGCCGTCGACAGTGCACCGACGGTGGCGTCGGTGTCGCCGCTGAACGGCGCCAGCGGCGTCAACGCCAGTGCCAACCTCGCCGTCACCTTCAGCGAAGCGGTGACCCCGACGCTACCGAACTGGCTGACGCTGACCTGCGCCAACAGCGGCACGCACACGGTCACGATCAGCGGCGGTCCGACCGCCTGGACGCTGAACCCGGACAGCGACTTCGGCTTCAGCGAGCTCTGCACCGGCACCATCGCGGCGGCGAATGTGGTCGATCAGGACGGCCTGCCCGACCCGATGGCCGCACCCTTCAGCTGGTCGTTCACGACCGCGGCCGACCTGGCGCCCACGGTGAACACGACCACGCCCGCGGACAACGCCATCAACGTTTCGCTCGGCAGCGACATCACCGTGGTGTTCAGCGAACCCGTGAACGCCACCACCGCATCGTTCACGATCAGCTGCGCGAGTTCCGGCGCGCACAGCTTCGTGCTGTCGGCCGCGCCGGCCGCGAGCTACACGCTGAACCCAGATGCCGACTTCACCGCGACCGAGGTCTGCACCGTCACCGTGGTCGCCACGCAGGTGGCCGACACCGATGGCGCCGCCACGCCGATGGCCGTCGACCACGTCTTCGACTTCACCACCGGCAATGCGCCAGGCGACTACTACGCCGGCGTCGATGCCAGCACCTGCGTCACGCTGCGCAGCACGCTGCACGACAAGATCGACGACCACACCGCATTTCCGTACAGCCACGCGACGCTGCCGGATACCTGGACCGTGCTCGAAGCCGCCGACCAGGACCCGCTGAGCGCGAGCAGCGTGCTCGAGGTGTACGAGAACGCGTCGTACGCGAAAGCCGGCGGCGGCAACAGCAACTACAACCGCGAGCACACCTGGCCAAACAGCTACGGCTTCAACAACCTGAGCGGCGTGAACGGCTCCGGCGTGCCGCAGTCCTCGGCCTACGTCGACACCCACATGCTGTATCTGTCGGACATCGAGTACAACAGCAACCGCGGCTCGAAGCCCTACGCCAACTGCCCGGACACCGACGGCTGCAGTGCCGACGTCACCCTCGCGTACAACGGCTTCGGCGGCGGCGCGGTGACCTATGCCAGCGGCAACCACAACTGGAAGAAGACCGCAGGCAGCGAAGCCTTCGGCAGCTACGAAGTGTGGAACCACCGCAAGGGCGACATGGCGCGCGCGGTGCTGTACATGGACATCCGCTACGAGGGTGGCACTGCAACCGGCGGCAACACCATTGGCCAGAGCGAACCGGATCTGATCGTCACCGACGACCGCAATCAGATCCTGTCCAGCGCCAGCTCGACCACCGGCCCGGCCTACATGGGCCTCAAGTCGACGCTGCTGGCCTGGCACCAGGCCGACCCGCCGGACGCGCACGAACTGCTGCGCAACGACGTCGTCTTCAGCTTCCAGGGCAACCGCAATCCGTTCATCGACCACCCGGAGTGGGCGGAATGCCTGTTCAACTGCAACTGCCTGCCGGCGAGCAATCCGCCGACCGCCACTGCCGACAACGCCAACATCAACGAAGACAGCGGTGCGAACACGATCCTGGTGCTGGCCAACGACCCGGACCCCGATGGCGGCCCGAAACTGGTGCAGTCGGTGACCCAGCCGAGCGGCGGCACGGTGACCATCGGCCCCGCCGGCGCGCACGTGGTGTTCACGCCGAACGCGAACTTCTGTGCGTCGACCAGCTTCAGCTACACGCTCAACGGCGGCTCGTCGGCGACGGTGTCGATCTCGATGACCTGCAGCAACGACGCGCCGAACGCAGTCGGCACGCTGTCGAACCAGAGCTATCCGGAAGGCACATTGGTCAGCCTCGGCACAGCATCCGGTTTCAGCGACGTCGATGGCGATGTGCTGACCTACACCGCCACCGGGCTGCCGGCGACGCTTGCGATCGGCCTGAACGACGGCCTCATCAGCGGCACCGTGCAGAACGCCGACATCGGCGTGCACACGGTCGTCGTCACCGCGCGCGATCCGTCACTGGCGCAGGCCACGCAGTCGTTCACGATCACGGTGACCGCGCTGCCGGCGGCGATCTTCGGCGACGGTTTCGAGTAGGCGATGCGAAGCCAGCGACGGGCTACGCGTCCGTCGCTGCGGCGCCTTCGGTCTTGAAGTACGGCTCGACCACGCCCGGGTGCTTGAAGGTGATCGGATTGCCGCGGCGGTCGAGGGCGCGGCCCGCGGCGACGCGGACCCAGCCTTCGCTGACGCAGTATTCCTCGACGTCGTTGCGCTCGACGCCCTTGAAGCGGATGCCGATGCCGCGTGCCAGTGCGGCTTCGTCGTAGAACGGACTGCGCGGATTGACGGAGAGGCGGTCGGGTGGCGTGTCGGACATGGCGTGCTCGGGTCGTCGGTGGAATCGGGACGCGAAGGGTAGCGGCTCGCGCCGGCGGCGCGAACTTGTGTCGCCACGGGCGGTCCGATTCGCCATCGAACCGGCGCTTTCACGCCCTGCAAGCCGCTGCCAAGATTGCCGGTCTCAAGTCCTCCACTGGAACCCGCCGATGAACAACTGGCTGCACTGGCCGCGAATCCTGTTGACCCTGCTCGCGCTGACCGCTGCCAGTGCACCGGTGTGCGCGATCGCCGAGAAGGACCTGCTGCCGGTCGACGATGCCTTCCGGCTCGAAGCCGAAGCGGTGGCCAAGGGTCGCGTCGAGTTCCGCTGGAAGATCGCGCCCGGCTACTACCTGTACAAGGAACGCATCAAGGTGACGCTGGCCGATAGCGGCAGCTTCGCCGCCGACCCGCTGCAACTGCCGGCCGGGCAGGTCAAGGAGGACCAGTTCTTCGGACGCATGGAGACCTATCGCGGCAGCGCCACCGCGACCCTGTCCGGCACCGCGGCCGATGGCGTCGAGCTGTTGCGCTTCAAGGTCAGCTACCAGGGCTGCGCCGATGCCGGCGTCTGCTACCCGCCGCAGCGCAAGGAAGTGGTGGTGTCGCTGCCGGACCCGGCGCGCGCCGCGAGCGCGGACGCCGCGACCGCAGACCCGGCGTCGACGGCGCCCACGAATGCGCCGGCGACGACCACGGCGGATGCAGCGGTCACTGCGATGCCGTCGTTGGTGCTTCCGGGCACCGCCGCGCCTGCGACCGCAAGCGCGCCTGTGGTCGCCGCCCCGGCGCCACTCAGCCTGCCCGGCACCGGTGCGCCGCGCGAGGAGGGCATGGACGCGCTGCCGCTGCCCGAGGAGGAAGCCTTCCAGGTCGAGACGATCGCGCTCAGCGGCACCGAGCTGCTGGCGCGTTTCACCATGCCCAAGGACTACTACCTGTACCGCAACAAGACCGGCTTCATCCTCGAAGACCCGAAGGTCGGCGATCTGGGCGCGCCGCGCTGGCCGGCGAGCCGCAGCTTCGATGACCCGGAGTTCGGTCGGGTCGAGGTGTACTTCGATCTGGTCGAGATCCCGATCACCCTTGCCCGCAAGGACGGTGCCGCGCGCGACATCGACCTGCGCGTGAACCTGCAAGGTTGCCAGCTCGACGGCATCTGCTATCCGCCGATGACGCGCATCCTGACGGTGTCGCTGCCTGCGGCCGATGCTTCCGAACTGGCCGCGGCGCGCGCTGCGATCGCACCCGCCGGAACCCCGGAACTGCGTGCGGCCGAAACCGCCCCGGCGCCAGCCGAGGGCAGCGCCGACTTCTTCGCCAACAGCCTGCGCGGCGGCAATCGCGCCTTCGCGATGCTGGTGTTCCTGCTGGTCGGCATCGGGCTCGCGTTCACGCCCTGCGTGTTCCCGATGGTGCCGATCCTGTCCGGGATCGTCGCCGGCGCCGGCGACAATCTCAGTACCCGCCGCGCGTTCGTGCTGTCGCTGGTCTACGTGCTCGCCTCGGCGCTGGTGTTCACGGTGGTCGGCGTCATCGCCGGGCTCGCCGGTCAGAACCTGCAGGCACTGTTCCAGAAACCGTGGATCCTGGTCAGCTTCGCACTCGTGTTCGTCGCGCTGGCACTGTCGATGTTCGGCTTCTACGAACTGCAGCTGCCGAGCCGCTGGCAGACGAAACTCACCACCACCAGCAACCAGGTGGAAGGCGGTTCGCTGACCGGGGTGGCGATCATGGGTGCGCTCTCGGCGCTGATCGTCGGACCCTGCGTGGCGCCGCCATTGGCCGGTGCGGTGGTGTACATCTCGCAGACGCGCGACCCGATCTTCGGTGGCCTCGCGCTGTTCTCGCTCGCGCTTGGCATGGGCCTGCCGCTGCTCGCGTTCGGCACCGGCGCCGGGCACTGGATGCCGCGCGCCGGGCGCTGGATGGAACTGGTCAAGGTCGGCTTCGGCGTCGCCTTCCTCTGGCTCGCGATCTGGATGCTGGAGCGCATCCTCGCGCCGAGCTGGATCATGTTCCTGGCCGGCATCCTGCTGGTCGGCAAGGGCGTGCACCTGCATGCGCTGGAGCGCCTGCCCGAGAACCCGAGCGGCTGGCAGAAGACGTGGAAGGCGATCGGCCTGATCTTCGTGATCCTCGGCGTACTGCAGTTCATCGGCATGGCCTCGGGTGCGCGTGACTGGGCGCGACCGCTTGAGAACCTCGGCGGTTCGCGTGCGGAAAGCGCCAGCGGCGACAGCGAACTGCGCTTCGACAAGGCCAGCTCGAACGAGGCGCTCGATGCTGCGATTGCTGCGGCGAACGCCAGCGGCAAACCGGTACTGTTCGACTTCTATGCGGACTGGTGCATCGAATGCAAACGCATGGAGCGCAGCACCTTCCGCGACCCCGCGGTGCTCGCCGCGGCGGGTGAGTTCGTGCTGATCAAGGCCGACGTCACCGAGCAGTCGGAGGCGCACCTCGCGCTGCAGCAGCGCTTCGGCATCATCGGCCCACCGGCAACGCTGTTCTTCGACCGCGCCGGCAAGGAAGTTCGCGCGGAACGGCTGATCGGCTACGAGGAAGCCGCGGTCTTCTCCGCACGCCTCGCGCGCGCCGGCTCCTGAAGCCCGCCGGGAACGGCGTGCACCGAGCCCGGCCACCGCTGCCCGGTCACATCCGCGGACTTCGCCGGTGGCTGCCGGCGAAGTCCGATCGGGTTACTCCGAGATCGTCAGCGACCAGGTCACGCTGACTGCGATCGGCGTACCCGTGCCCGATTCCTGCACCATCACCGCCATCGCATTGCCGGCGGTGATCGCTGCCGTGTTCACCGTGTCGGAACAGGAATTGGCCGTTTCCGAGATGACGCAGGTGAGGGCCGTGCTGGCATTGGCCAGGCGCAGCGTGACCGTATATGCCTGCGTGCCGCCGCCGTTGTCCGGCGCCAGGTTGCTGCGCACGCGGAACGCGCCCACGGTTCCGTCCAGCGGTGAAGCGATCGCGACCTTGTTCTCGGTGGCGTTGGATTCGCCGACGCCGACGTAGGTGATGGCGTTGTTGCCGGTCGCGACGTTGAAGTAGGAACTTCCCAGCACCACCGCCGCCGTGTGCCCCGACAACCCGGTCGGACCCTGCGGACCCGCCGGACCCACTGCGCCATCGGCACCGGCCGGACCTTGTGGACCCGCCGCGCCGTCTGCACCCGCCGGCCCCTGCGGACCTGCCGGACCGGCCGGACCCACTGCACCATCGGCACCAGCCGGACCTTGTGGACCCGCCGCGCCGTCTGCGCCCGCCGGACCTTGCGGACCTGCCGGACCCACTGCACCATCGGCACCGGCCGGGCCCTGCGGACCTACCGCGCCATCTACGCCGTCGACGCCATCTGCACCGGCTGGGCCTTGCGGACCTGCCGGACCAGCCGGACCCACTGCGCCATCGGCACCGTCGGCGCCATCTGCGCCCGCCGGACCTTGCGGGCCGGCCGGACCCACTGCGCCGTCAGCGCCTGCCGGGCCTTGCGGACCCACTGCACCGTCTGCACCTGCGGGACCCTGCGGACCGACCGCACCATCCGCGCCCGCCGGACCTTGCGGACCGGCCGGACCCACTGCGCCGTCGGCTCCATCGGCACCGTCAGCGCCTGCCGGGCCCACTGCACCGTCTGCACCCGCCGGACCTTGCGGACCTGCCGGACCCACTGCACCGTCGGCACCGTCGGCGCCATCTGCGCCCGCCGGACCTTGCGGACCCACTGCGCCGTCTGCACCTGCGGGACCCTGCGGACCGACCGCACCATCCGCGCCCGCCGGACCTTGCGGACCCGCCGGACCCACCGCGCCGTCAGCGCCTGCCGGGCCTTGCGGACCCACTGCACCGTCTGCACCTGCGGGACCCTGCGGACCCGCCGGACCCACCGCGCCATCTGCACCTGCGGGACCCTGCGGACCGACCGCACCATCTGCGCCCGCCGGACCTTGCGGACCGGCCGGACCCACTGCGCCGTCAGCGCCTGCCGGGCCTTGCGGACCCACTGCACCGTCTGCACCTGCCGGACCTTGCGGACCTGCCGGACCCACCGCGCCGTCGGCTCCATCGGCACCGTCAGCGCCTGCCGGACCCTGCGGACCCGCCGGACCCACCGCGCCGTCTGCACCTGCGGGACCCTGCGGACCGACCGCACCATCTGCGCCCGCCGGACCTTGCGGACCTGCCGGACCTGCCGGACCCACTGCGCCATCGGCTCCGTCGGCGCCATCTGCACCTGCCGGACCCTGCGGACCAGCCGGGCCTTGCGGACCCACGGCGCCATCCGCGCCAGCCGGGCCCTGGGGGCCGGCCGGACCGACTGCACCATCGACGCCATCAGCACCGTCGGCACCTTCCGGGCCCTGCGGACCTGCTGGACCCACCGCGCCGTCTGCACCGGCCGGTCCTTGCGGACCCACTGCGCCATCTGCACCGGCTGGGCCTTGCGGACCCGCCGGACCCACCGCGCCGTCGGCTCCATCGGCACCGTCAGCGCCTGCCGGGCCCTGCGGACCAGCTGGACCCACTGCACCATCTGCTCCGGCCGGACCCTGCGGACCAGCCGGACCCACTGCGCCGTCAGCGCCGTCCGCGCCATCGGCACCATCTGCACCCGCCGGGCCCTGCGGACCTGCCGGACCGACTGCACCGTCGGCACCCGCCGGACCCTGCGGACCAGCCGGACCCACTGCGCCGTCAGCGCCATCGGCACCATCGGCACCTGCCGGGCCCTGCGGACCTGCTGGGCCTTGCGGACCCACGGCGCCATCAGCACCTGCCGGGCCCTGCGGACCGACCGCACCATCTGCGCCCGCCGGACCTTGCGGACCGGCCGGACCCACCGCGCCGTCCACTCCATCGGCACCGTCAGCGCCTGCCGGGCCCTGCGGACCAGCCGGACCCACTGCGCCGTCTGCACCCGCCGGACCTTGCGGACCTGCTGGACCCACTGCGCCGTCAGCGCCTGCCGGGCCTTGCGGACCCACTGCACCGTCTGCACCCACCGGGCCTTGCGGACCCACTGCACCGTCTGCACCCGCCGGACCCTGCGGACCCACTGCGCCATCTGCACCCGCAGGGCCTTGCGGACCTGCTGCACCATCGGCACCTGCCGGGCCCTGCGGCCCTGCTGGACCCACTGCCCCATCTGCACCCGCTGGGCCTTGCGGACCTGCCGGACCAACCGCGCCGTCGGCACCTGCCGGGCCTTGCGGACCTACTGGACCCACCGCGCCATCTGCACCTGCTGGGCCTTGCGGACCCGCCGGGCCCACCGCACCGTCGGCACCATCGGCGCCATCAGCACCTGCCGGGCCCTGCGGTCCTGCCGGACCCACTGCGCCGTCAGCGCCATCGGCACCATCTGCACCCGCCGGGCCCTGCGGACCTGCGGGACCGACTGCGCCGTCGGCACCGGCCGGACCCTGCGGACCAACCGGACCGACTGCGCCGTCGGCACCTGCCGGACCCTGCGGACCCGCCGGACCGATCGCTCCATCCGCGCCAGCCGCACCGGCCGGGCCCTGCGGTCCTGCCGGGCCTGCTGCGCCATCTGCGCCTGCCGGACCCTGCGGACCGGCCGGGCCGGTTGCTCCATCCGCGCCAGCTGCGCCGTCCGCACCCGCCGGGCCTTGGGGGCCAGCCGGGCCGGCTGCTCCGTCCGCGCCCTGGGGACCCTGTGGGCCCTGCGGACCTGGCGTGCCGGTCATCGCCCATTGCGCGACCGGCGCCGTGGATATCGGCTGGCGCGGCAGCGTGGTGCCCTCCACCGTCACTTGCAGGTACATCTGGGTACCGACGAACGCCCCCGGGAACGCCAGGTTCACGGTGAATACGCCGTTGACCACCGGATAGTCGTTCTCGACCACGGTCGCACCGACCTGGGTGCCGCCGCTGGCCTGGTCCCACAACGAGAAGGTCAGATCGAAATTGCCGTTGGCCGTGGCTCCGGCCTGTTCGAGCTTGCCCTGGTAGACGAAGTCCGGGAGCTGCACCGCCGCCGGCGCCGATAGCGCCGAACTCGCCCACGTTGCCGCCAGGGCAGCCGCCATGGCCAACCGAAGAGTCGTTCGCATGATCATCGCAGTGCCCTCGTTCATTCGAATCCGTCCGCAAAAATGTTGCCCGATGGGGGCAAGGTGTTGGGAAGCGTCGCCGGGAATCCCGCCGTGAGCCGATAGTTGCCGGCACTGGTCGAGCCCATCACCGGCTCCGCGACCGTGCTGATCACCCGATACGCACCCGCGCTGGCAACGGCGCCGCCACCGGCAACGGTGCCGTTGCGCACCGCGTAGCCACCGGCATGGGCCAGCCCGCCGAGCAGACACGCCAACAGCACCGCCGCGCGCCAGCGTCGCGGCCACGGCAGCGACCGGCGCCGCTGGAACTCTGGATCTCGTCTCATTACGTATTCATCCGTATTGACTGCGGTCCCGACGCGGGCCTTGGATGTCCGTATCGCACAAAATGCGCCACGGATCACGCTGTCCGTGTGATCGAATGCAACTTCCGACGGGGAGTGCAAACGGCGCCGACCGGCGGCACCGGCGCGCGTCGCTTAACGCGCCATCAGGTGCGGCGGCACCTTGCGCTTGAGCAACGCGACCAGTTCCGGTTGCTGGAAGGCGAATTCATCGGGGATGTTCAGACAGACGATGCGCGGCCCGCGCAGCGCCTCGCGAAAGCGCCGTCGCAACTTGTCGCGATGCGTCGGCTCCATCACGAAGATCAGCTCCGCCCAGCGCACCAGCTCCGGCGTCAGCGCCACCTCGGCGTCGTGATCGGTGCCCGCCGAGGCGGTTTCCACGCCCGGCCACGCCGCGAACACCTGCTCCGCCGTAGGACTGCGCAGCCGGTTGCGGCTGCAGACGAACAGCACGCGCTTCAACGCGACTTCTTCACCGGCTTGCGCGGCTTGGGCTTGAGCATGGTGCCGGAGCAGGTCCTGGCGCCGCAGCGGCAGACCCACGCCGCCTTGAGCTCGCGGGTGTAGGGCTCGTCGAGCACGATGCCGTAGTCGTAGGTGAGTTCCTCGCCCTTCGTGATCGCGCGCCGCGCCTCGATGACGACGCGGTCATGCTTGGGGTTGCCGTCCTCGGCGTCGATCTTCCAGGCGCGGCAATTCGGGTCGCAGCTGTGGTTGATCCAGCGCGCGTCGTTGCCGTCCTGGTTGCCGTCGATCACGTAGTCGTCGTTCAGCGTGAACAGGAAGGTGTGGCCGGTGATCGAGCTGCCGCCGTACTTGTGGTCGGCACGCGCGTGCGTGAGTCGCTTGCCGGCGTATTCGATGATCTCCTGGCCTTCGCTGATGTCGGCGATGGCGAACACGCCATTGCCGTGGATGGCGGAGCTGCGCATTTCGATCAGGGGCTTGCTCATCGGAGGTTTCCACGCGCCGCGAACAGCGCGGCGCTCTCGCTGTGCACGGCTTCGACCAGCGCGCGCAGGTGTTCGGGATCGATCGTCGGATGGATGCCGTGACCGAGATTGAAGACATGACCGGGATTCGCGCCGAAGCTGTGCACCGCCTTGCGCGCCTCGGCGCGAATGGCGTCGACGCCGGCATAGAGCACGACCGGATCGACATTGCCCTGCAACGCGACGCGATCACCGACGCGACGCCGTGCCTCGTCGAGCGTGATCGTCCAGTCCAGACCAAGCGCATCGACGCCGCTGTCGGCCATCGCCTCCAGCTGCCCCATCGCGCCCTTCGAGTACAGGATCAGCGGAACGCGCGCGTCGCCTTCGCCGCGCTCGAGCGTGGCCGCGATCTGCTGCATGTAGCGCAACGAGAATTCGCGGTAGTGGTCGGCCGACAACGCGCCGCCCCAGGTGTCGAAGAGCATCAGCGCCTGCGCGCCGGCATCGAGCTGCGCCTGCAGATAGGCGCTGACGCTCTGCGCCAGCACATCGAGCAGGCGATGCGCGGCCGCGGGTTCGTTCCACAGCAGGGCCTTGGCGCGTTCAAAGTGCTCCGAACCGCCGCCTTCGATCATGTAGCAGGCCAGCGTCCACGGGCTGCCGGAGAATCCGATCAGCGGCACGCGTCCCTGCAACTCGCGGCGGATCAGCGTGACCGCATCGGTGACGTAACGCAGCGTCTGGTCGATGCGCGGCACCGCGAGCGCATCGATCTCGGCGACGCTGCGCAGCGGGCGCGCGAAACGCGGTCCCTCGCCCTCGGCGAATGTCAGCCCGAGGCCCATCGCATCGGGCACGGTGAGGATGTCGGAGAACAGGATCGCCGCATCGAGCGGAAAACGCGCGAGCGGTTGCAGGGTCACTTCGCAGGCGAGTTCGGGCGACTGGCACAGGTTCATGAACGAACCGGCACGTGCACGCGTCGCACGGTATTCCGGCAGGTAGCGCCCGGCCTGACGCATGATCCACACCGGCGTGCGATCCACCGGCTGACGTTTGAGCGCGCGCAGAAAACGATCGTTCGCCAGCGGCGCGAATCCGTTCGACATGAGCCTCAGAGTCCTTGCGTGATTTCGGTCTGGAGCGCACCGATGCGCCGCGGCCATTGTGCGGAGAGCCCGGCCACCTTCGGCAACGCGGCCTGGGCGGCACGCGCGGCGTTCGCATCGGCGAATGCGCCATGCGCCAGCAGCCAGGTCGGGCCGTTCGATCCGCGCACGCGCAACACGTAGCAGGTCGCAGGATCGAGGCCGAGGCCTGCAACCAGCGCCGGGAAACCGGAAGGATCCGGCGCGTAGGCCAATTGCAGCGTGTACGCGGTGGCCGGCAACTGCGCGAAGTCGGTTGCATCGGCCAACTCCCCAGCCACCGTTGCGATCTGCGGCGGCTGCGGTGTTGGCGTCGGTGCAGGCGTGGGCGCCGGTGTCGGTTCCGCGATCGCCTCGTCCGGCGCGGCTGCGGGCCCTGCGACCCGCTCGGCCCGACCCGCTTCCTCGCTCACCGAGCCGCTGGCCGCCATGCCCGGCGTCGCTTCGGCAGGGACCGCCACGACCGGCGCGGCCTCGACCGTTGCCGCGTCCGCTGCGGCACTGGTCGGCTGCACCGACTCGGCCGGCGATGGCTCCGCCTCGGCCGCCACCACGGCTTCCGCTGCGGTCTCCGGCTCGCGTGGTGTGGCTTGGACCGGGGCGTACGGGGTGCGTCGCATCGGGTCGGCGAGGAAGAACGGCGGCGCCGGGCTGTCCTCGGACTCCACTTCAGTCGCGGCTTCCGTCGTCGCCGGCGCGGACTCGGCCACGTGCTGCGGTTCCGGCGCGGCCTCGGCAGCGGGCGGCTGGTAGTCCTTCGGGGGCGAGTCCTCGGTACCGCAATCCCAGCCGCTGCCATCGGCGGCGGGGACGCAGACATGGCGCACGCCCGGCTCGAACACACCCTCTTCCTTGTCCTGTGCACCAACGGCGCCCGCGGCCCACAGCAGCGGCAAGATCACCAAGTTACGGTTCATAGCGCGAACCTGCGGGCGCATCGATGCCCTGGCAGAACATGACCTGGAACCCCTTGCGCAATTGCTGGTCGCGCACACCCATCATCGCGCTCTCGGCCACATCGCGCTGCTCGTAGAACTCGCGCTTCATCGACGCACGACCGCCGGTCTGGCCCCACTCGCGCAGCAGCGACCAGCCGCCGAGCAGGTCCTGCTGCAGGATCAGGTGGTAGTAACGCGGCGACTCGTTCGGCGCCGGCTGGGTTTGCATGAAGATGCGCATGGGCGCGGAGTTTAGCCGGAACCGTGCGTGCGCCGCCTGTGAACTCAGGTCGCGGCGAGGCGCAGCCAGTCGTCGACGGAAATCGCCTCGGCGCGCGCACCGGGGTCGATGCCGGCGGCCTGCAGCTGATCGACGGTGGCGACGTCGTCGAGCGCATTGCGCAAGGTCTTGCGCCGCTGCGAGAAGCCGTGGCGCACCAGCAGCTCCAGGCGCGCGCGATCATGCGGCGCGATCTGCGCCGCGGTCTTCGGGGTCAGGCGCACGATCGCCGAATCGACCTTGGGTGCCGGCGTGAATGCGCCCGGCGGCACCGTGAACAGCGGTTCGACCCGGCAATAGGCCTGCAGCATCACGCTGAGGCGGCCATAGACCTTGTTGCCGTGGCCGGCCGCCATGCGCTCGACCACTTCCTTCTGCAGCATGAAATGCATGTCGCGGATCACCGCGGCGTGCTCCAGCGCATGGAACAGGATCGGCGAGGAGATGTTGTACGGCAGGTTGCCGACCAGGCGGATGGTTTCGCCCGCCGCCAGTGCGGTGAAGTCGACGCTGAGCACGTCGGCCTCGACGATGTTGAGTTCGCCGTGTCTCGGTGCCTCGGCCCTGAGGCGCGGGATCAGGTCGCGGTCGATCTCGATCGCGGTGAGGATCTTGATGCGGTCGAGCAAGGGCCAGGTCAACGCGCCCTGGCCGGGGCCGATCTCGATGATGCGCTCCCCCGGCTGCGGGTCGATCGCGCGCAGGATGCGCTCGATGATGCCGCGCTCGTGCAGGAAGTTCTGGCCAAAGCGCTTGCGGGCAATGTGCGGGCTGGCGTTCATGACTGCATGCTCGCACGTCGGCGCGCGACCAGTTCGATCGCGAGCGCGGTCGCCGCGAACAGGCTGCCGGCATCGGCAACGCCGCGCCCGGCCAGATCGAGGGCGGTGCCGTGATCGACCGAGGTGCGGATGTAGGGCAAGCCCAGCGTGATGTTCACCGCATGGCCGAAGCCGGCGTGCTTGAGCACCGGCAAGCCCTGGTCGTGGTACATCGCGAGCACGGCGTCGCAGTGCGCGAGTTCGCGCGGCACGAAGGCGGTGTCCGCCGGCAACGGCCCGCGCAGGTCCATGCCCTCGGCGCGCAGGCGCTGCAGCAGCGGGACGATGACCTCGATCTCCTCGCGACCGAGATGCCCACCTTCGCCGGCATGCGGATTCAGGCCGAGTACGGTGATGCGCGGCGCGGCGAGCGCGAACTTGTCGCGCAGATCGGCGTGCAGGATGCGCAGGGTGCGTTCCAGACGGTCGGCGCGGATCGCGTCGGGCACGGCGCGCAACGGCAGGTGGGTGGTCGCGAGCGCGACGCGCAGCCCGCCCGCGACCAGCATCATCACCACGTCGCGGGCGACGCGATCGGCGAAGAACTCGGTGTGGCCGCTGAACACGAAGCCGGCGTCGTTGAGCACCGACTTCTGCACCGGCGCGGTCACGATCGCGTCGAACACGCCGCGTTCGGCGCCGTCGGCGGCGATGCGCAACGTCTCGATCACGGCCGCGGCATTGCCGACGTCGAGCTGACCGAAGACGACCGCACGTGGCGTCGAAACCGCCTGCACGTGCAGGCGCCCGGCACGATGGGCAGTGGCTGGCAAGTCCGGGTCCAGGGCCACGATCGCGAGCGGCAGCTCGAGCGCGTCGGCGGCCTGCAGCAATACGGCCGGATCGACGATCGCGACCAGTTGCGCAGCGTGGTCACGCTGCGCCAGTCGCACCAGCAGTTCGGGGCCGATGCCGGCGGGCTCGCCGGCGGTGACGGCGATGCGTGCGACCGCGGCGCTCACGCGCGCTCAGCCGGCGAGGCGATTTTCGATGTAGGCCTCGGCACGCATCTGGCGCAGGAAGTTGTCGTACTCCTCCTCGGCCTTGCGGTCGACCAGGGTTTCGCGCGCCTTGGCCCGGCGCGTTTCGACCGTGCGGTCGACCTCGCGCTCGCCGATGCGCTGCAGGATGTGCCAGCCGAGGTCGGTGCGGAACGGCTCCGACAGCTCGCCGTCCTTGAGCGTGCCCATGTGGCTCGCGACCGCGGTGCCGTAGTCGCCGGCCTGGAACCAGCCCAGGTCGCCGCCGAGGTTGCCGGTGGTCTTGTCGTCCGAATACTGCTTGGCCAGCGCGGCGAAGTCGGCGCCATCGACGATGCGCTTGCGCAGCGCGTCGATGCGTTCGCGTGCCTTGTCCTCGCTCAGCAACTCGCCCGGCTTGATCACGATGTGCCGCGCGCTGAACTCCTTGACCATCACCTGCGAGGTCGCGCGCGTATCGGCGACGTGCAGCATGTGGAAGCCGTTCGGCCCGCGCAGCGGTTGCGAAACCTCGCCCTTGCGCATGCCGGCAACGATGTCGGTGAACGCGCTCGGAATCTGGTCGTAGCTGCGCCAGCCGAGATCGCCGCCTTCGAGTGCCTGCTGGCCCTCGGAGTAGCGGATCGCGGCATCGGCGAACGACAGCCCGGCGTCGATCTCGGCCCGCACCTTCGCGGCCTTGGCGCGCGCGGCTTCCACCTGCGCGGCGGTCGGGGATTCCGGTAGTCCGATCAGCAGGTGCGACAGGCGCACCTCGCCGGCCTTGGCCGCGTCGCTCGCGAGGAAGATGTCGACCTCGGTGTCGGTCACCGCGACGCGCGACTGCACGAAGCGCGCACGCAACCGCTGCACCACCAGTTCCTCGCGCAGGGTCTTGCGGAACTCCTCGAAGCTGAAGCCGTCGCGCAGCAGCGACTGGCGCAGCTGCGCCACCTCGATGCCGTTCTGCGCGGCGATGCGCTGTACCGCGGTATCGACCTCGGTGTCGGCAATGACGATGCCGGTGGCTTCGGCGCGCGCGATCTGCAGCCGCTGCGAAATCAGCCGCTCCAGCACCTGCTTGCGCACCACGTCTTCGGGCGGCAACTCGCCGCCGCGGGTGCGGTACTGCCGGAAAATGCTCTCGGTGGCGCGATCGAGGTCGCTCTGCAAGATCACGTCCTCGTCGACGATGGCGACGATGCGGTCGAGCCGTTCGCTCGGCAGCGCTTGCGCGCGCAGGGTGATCGGGCCGACAGCGGACAGCACGAAGGCAGTGGCGAGAAGCAGGCGTTTCATCGGGTTCGCAGACTCACGGAGAAAGGGGTTCAGCCTTGCAGGATGCGGCTGGCGTGGCGCTGAACAACGCGCTGTTAACGAAGCCCGAGCATAGCACGCGAGAGGAAATCCTCGGTCGGCCGACCGAGCGATCCGAGCCCCTTGAGCTCCAGTTCCAGCATCAGGCCGTTGTTCAATTCGCCCTCGAAATTGCGCACGTAGCGTCGCGCCAGCAAGCGCACCGCGAAGCAGCAGGAATCGTATTCGACACCGCCGAAGGCTTCGAGCAACTGGTCGTCGCGCAGGCTCTGGTTCCAGCGCGTGATCAGGCGCCAATGCTCGCTCAACGGGATCAGGCCGGCGACATCGACCTGTTCCAGCTGGCCGCGTCGATAGCGATGCGCGAGACGCAACAGGCCGCGGTCGCTGTAGCGCCAGTTCGCGCTGGCGTAGCCGAGCTCGGTGTTGCGTTCGTGGTCGTCCCACTGTCCGCCGACGGCGAAGCTCAGGTGATCGGAGGCGATCCACTCGACTTCCGCCGCCCAGTCCGAACCGCTGCGCGACTCGAATGTCTGGTTCGGCAACAGCACGCGCGGCGACTCGAAGTAGTGCACCTGGCCGAGGCTCAGGCGCAGGCGATCGCGGCCGCCGCTGTCGATCACGCGCGAAGTCAGCGCCAGCGTCGCCTGCTGCGCGTCGCCCTGACGATCGGCGCCGGTGAAGCGGTTGTCGCGAAACAGCGAGGCGAAGCTGAAGGTCAGGTCCTGGGTGTCGAACAGCGGCAGCTCGGACTGGTCCTCGTAGGGCACGTGCAGCGCGTACAGCCGCGGCTCCAGGGTCTGGGTCCAGCCACCGTCGCCGAACTGCAGCCGGCGCTCGAAGAACAGCCCGGCGTCGAGGCTCGCGATCGCCAGGCCGCGCGTCGGCGAACGCTGCTGGTCGCGATCCAGCGCATAACCGGTGTAGCGATAACCAACCTGCGGACGCACGAACCACGCCGCCGACTCCAGCGGCCAGGTCAGCTGCGGGTAGAGGTCGAGACGATCGCCGCCGAGCGCATCGTTCTTGTGGAAGCGCACCCACTCCGAGGCCAGCACGAACTGCGGGCCAGTCAGGTTCGGGCTGCGCATCTCGAACTGCGCGCGCGGCAGGCGTCGATAGGGCTCAAGCTCGGGCGTCAGGCGCGGGTCGGTGACCTGCTGGCGGTCGCCGCCGAAGCTCGCGTTCCACCACGCGCCGCGGCCGCGCAGGTAGGCGTAGGACGGCAGCAGGCTGGTGACGACCGAACTCAGCGAATTGCCAAAGTCCTCGAAATAGCGCTGGTCGGAAACATCGTGCAGGCTGGCATCGACGAACCAGTGCGCACCCAGCTGCCCCTGGTGCGTCCAGTCGAACGAACTGCGCGTCTCGCCGTTGCGCTGGTCGTGGCCGAGCCACGAGGCCTGCAACTCGCCGCGCTGGGTCGAACCCAGGTAGCGGAACTCGCCACCGAGCATCGCACCGCGATCGCGGATGAACCTCGGCAACACGGTGGCGTCGTAGTTCGGCGCCAGGTTCAGGTAGTAGGGCACGATCAGGTCGTAGCCGGCATCGTTCGAGTTGCCGAGCGAGGGCAGCAGGAAACCGCTCTGGCGTCGCTCGTCGATCGGGAAGCGCGCGTAGGGCAGGTACATCACCGGCACCCGGCCCAGCCGCAGCGTGACCTGGCGGGCGCGCCCGACGCCGCTCTCCTGATCGAGGTCGATGCGCCCGGCACGCAACTGCCACGCCGGGTGCTCGGGGTCGCAACTGGTGAACGCGGCGGTGTCGAGTCGGGTCTTGCCGTCGGCAGCGAGCGTGGCCTGTTCGGCCCGACCATTGCCGCGCCCATCGCGCAGCTGGAACTGCATGCCGGTCAGGTCGCTCGCGCCTTCCTCGCGCCAGGTCGCGCTCTCGGCGCGCGCCAGCAGGCCATCGTTCTGGAAGCGCATCGGTCCCGGACTCTGCATCACGCCGTTGCCGGCGTCGTAGTCGAGGCGATCGCTCCACAACCACTGGTCGCCACGCTTCACGACCACTTCGCCTTCCAGTCGATACTGTTGCTCGGCGACCACTTGTACGCCGACCGCGTCGATCTCGGTGTCCGACGCCTGCCGATCGGCGGGGGTCAGCGGCGACCCGGCGGCGGCCGCGAACAGCGGCGCGGCACAGCTTGGACACGGCGCCGGCAACGGACAGTCTTCGGCTGCAACCCAAGGCGCGGCAGCACACAACAGCGGGACGAAAACGGCGCGACGCATACGGATCCGACAGGCAGGGCGCGTAAGCTTGCCAGCGCCACGCCGGTCGCCGCAATGAAACCGGAGCAGAAGATGAACGAAAAGCGCTCGCAAGCTCCCTCGTCCGACGCCGAATGGCGTGCCCAACTCGACCCGCAGCAGTACGCCGTGTGCCGCTGTGCGGCCACCGAGGCGCCGTTCAGCGGCAAGTACTGGGACCACCACGCCGATGGCGTCTACCACTGCGTCGGCTGCGGCGCGGCGCTGTTCGATTCCGCAGCCAAGTTCGACTCCGGCAGCGGTTGGCCGAGCTATTTCCGGCCGCTGTCGAACGCGGCGCTGACCACGATCGAGGACCACAGCCACGGCATGCGTCGCATCGAAGTGCGCTGCGCGGGCTGCGACTCGCACCTCGGCCACGTGTTTCCCGACGGCCCGCGCCCGACCGGATTGCGCTACTGCATCAATTCGGCTGCGCTCGGGTTCGAGGGCCGTGGTGACTGAGACCGCGATACGCCCGACCGAACTGCCGGCGCATGCGCTGCTGCGGCGGTACCTGCGTGCCGGGCATTACGCGGATTGCTATGTGGCGGACCTACCCGTACCGGTGTCGCAGGCGGAGTTCATCGAGGCGTTCTACACCACGCCGCTGTTCAAGCTCGAGCGCGCGATCCTGGCGGCGGCCGTGCGCAAGCCGTCGACCGATGCCGAGGCACGGGCGTTGGCGCGCGGCGAGCGCCACACCTTCGCGGCCTGGTCCGTGGAAGACCGCAACGAGCCGCAACTGCTGCTCGCCGACTTCATGGGCCGCACCCGTTCCTGGCTGATGGCGGAAGCCGACGGCCGCGGCGGCACGTGCTTGCACTTCGGATCGGCCATCGTCCCGAAGCGCGACCGCGACAGCGGCCGAACCCGCCTCGGCACCGGCTTCGGCTTGATGCTCGGCTTCCACAAGCTCTACTCGCGCGCCCTGCTCGCCGCGGCCCGGAACCGGCTGCGAAGCAAATTTTGCTGAACACCGCGCCACGCCGGCTTTGCCCGGCGCCGACGGAAACGGTACCATTCTTGTCCCATATTGGTCCCCGTCCGATGCTGCGCGTCTCCAAACTCACCGACTACGCCACCGTGCTGATGGCCGCGCTCGCCGACGACCCGGATACGGTCGCCAGTGCCAGCGAGCTGGCGGAGCGCGCCGGCATCGAGTTGCCGACCGTCAGCAAGTTGCTCAAGCAGCTCGCGGCCGCAGGGCTGGTCGAGTCGCGCCGCGGCGTCAACGGCGGTTACCGGCTGGCGCATGCCGCGGACGCCATCTCCGTGCTCGACATCGTGACCGCGATCGAGGGCCCGATCGGCATGACCGAATGCAGCCTGCACGAAGGCAGTTGCGACCACGAGACGCATTGTCTGATCCAGCACAACTGGCGGCGCATCAGCAGCGCCATTGGCGACGCCCTCGGTGGCGTCACCCTGACCGAGCTGCGCGCGCCCGCCACCGCCAGGACCGCGCGCGGAAAGGCCGTGCCGATCCGCGTGACGATGGCCTGAGGACCAGCAGTGAGCGAAGTCGAAACCCTGATCGCGAATCGCAAGTACGAAGCCGGTTTCAGTACCGACATCGACACCGAGGTCATGCCCAAGGGGCTCGGCGAGGACGTCGTGCGCCTGATCTCGGCCAAGAAGGGCGAGCCCGAGTGGCTGACCGAATGGCGCCTGGCCGCGTATCGCCATTGGCTGACGATGACAGCGCCGCACTGGGCCAAGCTCGAGATCGCGCCGATCGACTTCCAGGACATCAGCTACTACGCCGCGCCGAAGAAGAAGTTCAAGTCGCTGGACGAGGTCGATCCGAAACTGCTCGAAACCTACGACAAGCTCGGCGTGCCGCTGCACGAGCGCGCGCGGCTGGCCGGCGTTGCGGTCGATGCGGTGTTCGACTCGGTCTCGCTCGGCACCACCTTCAAGGACGAACTGGCCAAGGCCGGGGTGATCTTCTGCTCGCTGTCGGAAGCGGTGCGCGAACATCCGGAGCTGGTGCGCCGCTACCTCGGCAGCGTGGTGCCGACCGGCGACAACTACTTCGCGGCGCTGAACTCCGCGGTGTTTTCGGACGGCAGCTTCGTGTTCGTGCCGAAGGGCGTGCGCTGCCCGATGGAGTTGAGCACCTACTTCCGCATCAACGCGCGCGATACCGGCCAGTTCGAGCGCACGCTGATCGTCTGCGAGGAAGGCGCCAGCGTCAGCTACCTGGAAGGCTGCACCGCACCGATGCGCGACGAGAACCAGTTGCACGCCGCGGTGGTCGAATTGGTCGCGCTCGACGACGCCAGCATCAAGTACTCGACCGTGCAGAACTGGTACCCGGGCGACGAGAACGGCATCGGCGGCATCTACAACTTCGTGACCAAGCGCGGCGATTGCCGCGGCGCGCGCAGCCGCATTTCCTGGACCCAGGTCGAGACCGGCTCGGCGATCACCTGGAAGTACCCGAGCTGCATCCTGCGCGGCGACGGCTCCAGCGGCGAGTTCTATTCGGTAGCCTTGACCCACCACCGCCAGCAGGCCGACACCGGCACCAAGATGATCCACCTCGGCCGCGACACGCGCTCGAAGATCATCAGCAAGGGCATCAGCGCCGGCCGCGGCCAGAACACCTATCGCGGACTGGTCAAGGTCGCCAAGGACGCGCACGCGGCACGCAACTTCACCCAATGCGACTCGCTGCTGATCGGCAAGCGCTGCGGTGCGCATACCTTTCCGTGTATCGAAGTGAAGAACGCGAGCGCCGTGGTCGAGCACGAGGCGACCACGTCGAAAATCTCCGACGACCAGCTGTTCTACTGCCGCGCGCGCGGCATCCGCCCCGAAGACGCGGTGTCGATGATCGTCGACGGATTCTGCAAGCAAGTATTCCGCGAGCTACCAATGGAGTTCGCGGTCGAGGCCAAGAAATTGCTCGAAGTGAGCCTGGAAGGAGCGATCGGATGAAGTCGCTTGTGTTCACGCTCGTGCTGATGATGTGTAGCGGAACTGCATCTGCGGACATCGTGTGCCGAGAAAAAGGCTCGCAGATGGAAGTGAATCGCTGCGCGCAGGACAACTATCGAAAGATTGAGTCCACGCTGAACGACGAACTGGATCAGTTTGATGTGTTGCTGAAAGAGCAACCGAGAGAACTGAAATTGCTTCGGCAATCCCAGTCGGCATGGCTCGGCTACGTGGATGCTCAAATGGCATTCCGCTTTCCTACTGCCGAGGGAGCGGACCCGATTCGCTACTTTGGGAGCATGTACTGGAGCGAGTTCTACGACGCCAAGTCACTGTATCTGCAGGCTCGTATCAAGGAATTGCATCAGATCAGGCAGATGATGCCGCAATGGCTGGAAATGCGCGATGTGGTGGATGAGGCAGAGCGTCAAGGTGCGCGCGATGAATGAGAAGCTGCGTACTGCGTATTGCAACGAACACGCCGCCACCGATGCGGCGATCTCGCGTGGCGATTTCGAGGTTGCGTTCGCGCACCTCGAGCGGGCGCATGTGCTCAGCCAGCGATTCGCGTTCGCGCACACCTGGACGCATCTGCGCATGCTCGGGGTCGGCTGGCGCCGGCATGATCTGCGCGAAGTCATCGGGCAAGTGTTCCGCAGCGTCGCCGCCCTGACCAAGTCCAAGATCTGGGTTCCGCTCGGAAATACCGGCGGTGCCAACGTGAATCCCTTCAAGCCGATGCCGGTGCCGCCGGATCTGCGCCCCTATCTGGATTGAGCCATGCTGAATATCGACAACCTCCACGTTCGCGTTGCCGGCAAGGACATTCTCAAGGGGCTCTCGCTTGAGGTGAAGGCGGGCGAGGTGCACGCGATCATGGGGCCGAATGGCGCCGGCAAGTCGACGCTCGGCTACGTGCTCGCCGGTCGCGAAGGCTACGAAGTCACCCAGGGCTCGGTCACGTTCAGGGGCCAGGACCTGCTCGCGCTCGAACCCGAGGCGCGCGCCGCCAGCGGCGTGTTCCTCGCGTTCCAGTACCCGGTCGAGATCCCGGGCGTGAACAACACGTATTTCCTGCGTGCCGCCTACAACGCGCAGCGCAAGCATCGCGGCGAGCCCGAACTCGACTCGATGGCGTTCCTGAAGCTGGTGCGCGAGAAGCTGAAGGTGCTGCACCTGAAGGACGAACTGCTGAATCGCGCCGTCAATGAAGGCTTCTCCGGCGGCGAGAAGAAGCGCAACGAGATCTTCCAGATGGCGGTGCTGGAACCGACGCTCGCGATCCTCGATGAGACCGACTCCGGCCTCGACATCGACGCGCTGCGCCTGGTCGCCGAGGGCGTCAACCGGCTGCGTTCGCCGGAACGCGCGTTCCTGGTGATCACCCACTACCAGCGCCTGCTCGACTACATCGTGCCCGACGTCGTGCATGTGCTCGCCGACGGCAGGATCGTGCAGAGCGGCGACAAGGACCTGGCACTGAAGCTCGAAGACCAGGGCTACGCCTGGCTCAAGGATCGCAAGCGCGAGGAACAGGCGGCGTTCGCGTCATGAGCAACCTGCAGCAAACCCTGGTCGCCGCGGCACCCGAGGCGCTCGGCGACCTGTCCCTGCCCGGCGCGCGCGATGAGCGCTGGCGCTACAGCTCGTTGCGCGCGCTGAATCAGCGCAGCTTCTCCGCGGCGCCGACGCAGCCTGGTGCGCTGTCCCCAGAACTCGAAGCCAAGATCGCGGCCTTTCCATCGCGGCTGGTCTTCGTCGACGGCCACTACGACGAGGCGCGCTCCGCCGTGCCCGGGGGCCTGGCGATGACCACGCAGATTGCACCCGCCAACGCACCTGCGCATCTGCCGTTCGCGCGCGCCGCCTCGGCACTGCCAACGCTGGTGATTGGCGTGCAACAGACGCAATCCGAGCCGTTGCACATCGTCTCGGTGCTGACCGCAGCGGCTGCGGACACGATCGTGCAGCAGGCTCTGTGGATCGAACTCGCGGCCGGCACGACGCTGTCCGTGCAGCATCGACGCATCGTTGAGGCGGACAGCAATGTCGTGACGAATGCCTGGCGCGATCTCGCGCTGGCTGACGGCGCCCGCCTCGATTGGCTCGAAGTCGGCGAAGACGGCGAACGCGCCAGCGTGGTGCTCGGCACGCGCGCGCGAGTCGGTGCCGGGGCCACGTTCCAGTTCGCCGAAGTCGCCGCCGGTGCGGCGCTGTATCGCCACGACCTGGATGTGACCCTGGTCGGCGAACAGGCGGTGTTCGGCGTACGCGGCTGCACCATGGTCAGCCGTCGCCGCCATGCCGACATCCACATCGATGCCCGCCATCGGGCGAAGCACACGCGCGCCGACATCGTCTGGCGCGGCCTGGCCGACCAGCGCGGCCACGGCATCTTCGCCGGCCAGTTGATCGTCGAGGCCGGCGCCGATGGCGCCGACGCCGCGCTCAGCAACAAGAACCTGCTGCTGTCGCCGCACGCCGAAATCGACACCCGCCCGGTGCTCGAAATCCACGCCGACGAAGTGAAGGCCGCGCATGGCGCCACCGTCGGTCGCCTCGATGAGCGCTCGCTGTTCTACCTGCGCTCGCGCGGCATTCCGGAAGCGGAAGCGCGGCGCATCCTGCAGCTCGCGTTCGCGCGTGAGCCGCTGTTGCAGATCACCGACCCGCAGCTGCGCGAGGCCGCGCTCGCGGCGCTGGCGCGCTGCCTGCCCGAGGACGCGGCATGAACCGACTCGACGACATCCCTGCCCTGCGCGCCGAGTTCCCGCAGCTCGCACGCCGCATCCACGGCAAGCCGCTGGTGTACTTCGACAACGCCAACACCGCGCAGAAGCCGCAGCTGGTGATCGATGCGGTGAGCGACTACTACCGCCTGCACAACGCCAACGTCGCGCGCGCCGTGCACACGCTCGGCGAGGAGGCGACGACGCTGTACGAGGCCACGCGCGACAAGCTCGCGCGCTTCGTCGGTGCGCGCTCACGCGAGGAAGTCGTGTTCACCCGCGGCACCACCGAGGCGGTGAACCTGGTCGCCTACAGCTTCCTGCGCCCGACGCTCAAGCCCGGCGACGAGATCCTGGTCTCGCGCATGGAACACCACGCCAACATCGTGCCCTGGCAACTGGTCGCGGCCGAGACCGGGGCGAAGGTCGTGCCGGCCCCGATCACCGCTTCCGGCGAACTCGATGTCGAGGGCACCGTCGCGCTGATGAACCCGCGCACCCGACTGGTCGGGCTGGTGCATGTCTCGAACGCGCTCGGCACCGTCAATCCGGTGGCCGAGATCATCGCCGCGGCCAAGGCCCGCGGCATTGCCACGCTGATCGACGGCTCGCAGGCGGTGCCGCATTTCCGCGTCGATGTCGCCGCGCTCGATTGCGACTTCTACGTGCTCACCGGGCACAAGCTGTTCGCGCCGACCGGCACCGGGGCGCTGATCGCCAGGCGCGCCCTCCTCGACGCGATGCCTCCGTTCATGGGCGGCGGCGAGATGATCCGCAAGGTGTCGTTCGAGGGCACGACCTTCAACGACCCGCCGCACAAGTTCGAGCCGGGCACGCCAAACATCGCCGGGTTCATCGGGCTCGGCGCCGCGATCGACTGGCTGCAGGCGATCGGCATGGACGCGATCGCCGCGCGCGAAGCACGCCTGCGCGACGCGATGCGCGCCGCGCTGGCCGCTGTCGACGGCCTGCGCCTGGTCGGCGATGCACGCGCGCGCGCCGCGGTGTTTTCGTTCGTGGTCGAGGGCGCACACGCGCACGACCTCGCCACCCTGCTCGACCACGACGGCATCGCGGTCCGCTCCGGACACCACTGCGCGCACCCGACCATGCAGTTCTTCGGCGTACCGGCAACGGCTCGCGCATCGCTCGCGTTCTACAACACCGAGGACGAGATCGCCGTCTTCATCGACGCGCTCGCCAAGGCGCGCAGGATGCTGGCCTGATGTCGGCGCATCCGTCCACGCTGTATTCGGAGACGGTGCTCGCGCACAACCGCACACCGCGGCACTGCGGCTGCCTGGCCGATGCGACCCATCGCGGCGCTGCCGAGAACGCGTTGTGCGGCGACCAGCTCGACTTCGCGTTGCGCGTTCGCAATGACCGCGTGGAGGCGGCGATGTTCGACGGCGAAGCCTGCGCCATCGCCACCGCCAGCGCGTCGATGCTGGCCGACGCCTTGCACGGCGCGCCCATCGCGACGGTCGCCGCGATCGCCGCGGAATTGCACACCATGTTCGCCGGCGGCGCACCGGCGCGCGGTGACTTCGCCGCCTTCGCCGAACTGCGCCACCACCCGGCGCGCCAGCGCTGCGCGCTGCTGCCGCTGCATGCCGCGAGCCAGGCACTCGCCGGAGCAGCAGCATGAGCGCGCTGCAGTTCCGTGCCGCCGGCGAGCTGGATGTCGCGGCCATCGTCGCGCTGGTCGAATCCGCCTATCGCGGCGACGCCAGCCGCCAGGGCTGGACCACCGAGGCCGACTTCCTCGACGGCCAGCGCATCGACGCCGCCGGTGTGCGCGAGCTGATCGGCAAGCCCGAAAGCCACGTATTGCTCGCCGAGCGCGACGGCGACCTGCTCGGCTGCGTGCACGTCGAACGGATCGACGAACGCGGCTACTTCGGCATGTTCTCGGTGCGCGCGACGCTGCAGGGTGGCGGTGTCGGCGCTGCGCTGCTGCACGAAGCCGAGCGCGTGGTGCGGGCCGAGTGGGGCTGCACGCGCATGATCTGCACGGTGATCTCGATCCGCGGCGAACTGATCGCCTGGTACCAGCGCCGTGGCTACCGCGGCAGCGGCCAGTTCAAGCCATTCCCCTACGGCGACGCGCGCTTCGGCCTGCCCAAGCGCGACGACCTGCAGTTCGAGGTGTTCGTGAAGGAGTTCCACTGATGCAAGGCTGGACCCGCGTCTGCGCGCGTGACGAAATGGCCCCGGGCGAACACCGCGTGCTCGACGCCGGCGGCACCATGATCGCGGTGTTCAACATCGATGGTCACCACTACGCGATCGAGGATGTCTGCACCCACGATGGCGGCGAACTCGCCGGCGGGCCGATCCACGGCTTCGAGGTCGAGTGTCCGCGCCACGGCGCCCGCTTCGATGTGCGCACCGGCGCGGTGTGCGCGCCGCCGGCCTACACGCCGACCGCGAGCTTCCCGGTGCGCATCGACGACGACGGCGTCTGGACCCGCGACGATCGCTGGGACTAGGTCAGCGCGGCAGCACCCGGATCAGCAGCGCCAGGCCAGCACCGTCCACGCGGGCGCTGATGCGGTCGCTCGCTTCCGGGCCCGCGAGCAGGGTGTCGCCCATCGACAGCGCGCTGCTTTGGCCCTGCACGTGGGCATGGCCATCGAGCACATGGAACACCAGCCACTGGCCGGCAGGCTGGTGCAGGATCATCGAGCCCACCATCGGGCGCACCAGCAGTTCGGCGTCCAGTGCGGGATCACCGAGCATCAGGTTGAAATCCTCGCTCGATCCATCGAGCGGCACGCCCTCGACGACATCGTCGCCGCTGAATGCGCAGAACTCGCCGACGCGTTCGAGCTGGCGTCCGGGCATGCCGTCGAAGCGCAGCTCGAGCGCGCCACCGCGCGCGAGCACCAGCCAGCGGCGAACGCCGGGGTATTTCGAGAACGCCGCCTGCGCGTCGATCACCGCGCGCGACAACCGGAAGCGGAAGCCGGCGCCGAGGTTCGACGCCGGCTCGAACGCGATCTCGCGGGTGATGCCGAGCCCGTTCTTCCACGGCACCGCGGTCAGGTCGCGATAGCGGATGATGCGCAGCGCGTTCACAGCAGCAACCAGGTGGCGAGCCCGAGGAAGGTGCCCATGCTGACGATGTCGGTGGCGGTGGTCAGGAAGATGCCCGACGCCGTCGCCGGGTCGGCGCCGAGCCGCTTCAAACCGAGCGGGATGGCGGAGCCGGCGATGCCCGAGAGCACGCACGAGCAGGCCATCGCGACCACGCAGATCGCCGCCAGCACCAGCGCGTCCGGGTTGTGCTGGGCGCGTGCCATCAGGTACAGCGCGAAGCCGGCCACGAGACCGACGATCAGTCCGTTCCACCAGCCGAGCAACGCTTCCTTGGCGATCAGCCGGGCGCCCTGGCCCGGCCTCAGTTCACCGAGCGTCATGCCGCGCAGGGTCACCGCCAGCGCCTGCGAACCGCCGTTGCCGCACTGTCCGGCGAGCACCGGCAGGAACACCGCGAGCAGCACGATCTGGTCGATCGCCTCCTGGAAATAGCCGACCACGCCCGCTGCCAGGAACGCCGTCAGCAGGTTCAGCTGCAGCCACGGGTGGCGGAATCGGAAGCTGCGCGTCCACGGAGTCGACAGGCGCTCTTCCTTCTCGACACCGACCATCGAACCGGCCTGCGCCGAGATCTCGAACGCCTGCTGCTCGAACAGCACCTGGCCACGCACCGATCCGACCAGGCGGTTTTCGGCGTCGCATACCGGGTAGGCGGGATAGTGCCGCGTCACCACTTCGCGCATCGCGTCGACTAGCGCCATCTCCGGCCGCAGCGAGAACGGCTGCTTCACCATCACCGCGGCCAGCGACTGTTCGCGGCCGGCGAACAGCAGTTCGCGGAAGGCCACGACGCCGACCATGCGACCGTCGGATTCGGTCACGAACACATAGGTCACGAACGCCTTCCTCACCACTTCGCGCAACGCTTCGATCACTTGGCCGACGGTGGTCTCGGGCCGGAACACCGCCAGCGGCCGCTCCATCAGCCGGCCCACGGTGCCTTCCTCGTAGTGGTGGTCGAGCAGCCATTGCTGCCCGGCGCCGAACGGCGTGGCCGCGGCGATGCGCTCGCGCCGTTCGGGCGGGAACTGGCTCAGGATCTCGACCGCGAAACCGGGGTGGATGGCGCCAAGCAAATCGGCGATCGCCTGATCCGACTCGCCCCCCAACTGCACCACGGCGCTGCGGGTATCGGAGCTCAGCACCACATCGAGCAGATTGCGATCCATGCCGAAAACCACACTTCCGCAAACGGGATTGCGGCAATGTAGCGGCTGCCGCCGCGGCCCGCCATCGCGGCCGGGCTTGAGCCCCCGCCCCGAGCCTGCTACAAGCCCCGACTGATTTTCAATTTGTTGCTGCAACGGACCCTCCGATGTCCCCGAAACCCGCCCCGCTGCCTTGCCGTCGCTCGTCGCGACCCGGGGAACACGCGTGACCGGCCCGCTCTCCGGCATCCGCGTGCTCGATCTCTCGCGCGTGCTCGCCGGGCCGTTCGCGACCCAGATCCTCGCCGACCTCGGCGCCGACGTGATCAAGATCGAGCGCAGCGGCGCCGGCGACGACACCCGCGAGTGGGGCCCGCCGTGGCTGGTCAACGACGAGGGCCAGACCACGCAGGAATCGGCCTACTACCTGTCTTGCAACCGCGGCAAGCGCTCGGTGGCGCTGGAGCTGACCGACCCGCGCGCGCAGTCGATCGTGCGCGCCCTGGTGCGCACCTCGGACGTGTTGATCGAGAACTTCAAGCCGGGCACGCTCGGTCGCATGGGTCTCGACTACGAAGGCCTGGTGCAGACCTCGCCTGGGCTCGTCTATTGCTCGATCAGCGGTTTCGGCCAGGACGGCCCGAACGCGGCCAAGGCCGGCTACGACGCGATGATCCAGGCGCAGGCCGGATTGATGGGCATCACCGGCGAACATGGCCGCGGCCCGGTCAAGGTCGGCGTCGCGGTGATCGACATGATCACCGGCCTGTATGCGGCCAACGCCATCCAGGCGGCCCTGATCCAGCGCCAGAACACCGGACGCGGCACCTGGATCGATACCGCGCTGTTCGATTCCGCCGTCGCCATCCTCGCCAACCAGGGCATGAACTACCTGATCGCCGGCGAGATTCCCGAGCGCCTCGGCAGCGCGCATCCGAACATCGTGCCCTACCAGTCGTTCCCGACGCTCGATGGCGACCTGTTCATCGCCGTCGGCAACGACATGCAGTTCCGCCGCTTCTGCGAGATTGCCTCGGCCGACTGGGCCGACGATGCGCGTTTCACCAGCAACAGCCTGCGCGTCGCCAACCGCCACCTGCTGGCGCCGCTGATCAGCGAACGCATGCGCACGCGCTCGAAGGCCGAATGGCGGCGCGCGCTCGACGATGCCGGCATCCCGTGCGGACCGGTGCAGGATCTCGAAGAGGTGTTCGCCGACCCGCAGGTCGAGGCACGCGGCTTGCGCTTCGACCTGCCGCACACGCTGCACACGCACCTGCCGCAGATCGCGAACCCGCTGCGCTTCGACGGCCGCCTGCACCATTCCGACCGGGCGCCGCCGCTGCGCGGCGAGCACACCCACGAGGTGCTGCTCGAACTCGGCTACAACGAGTCCCTGATCGACGAACTGGCCGCAACCGGCGCCATCGAACTGGCGATGTGAAGCGCCGCGTCCCAGTTGCCGACGTGCTTGGCATAGAATCGGCGCAACGCAGGAAGCGCCCATGGCCACCGCCCTACTCGCCGTTCTCGTCTCGATCATCCTGAGCCACAGCCTGCCCGAGCTCGGCCGGTTGCGTCATTACGGCTGGTTCGAGGCGTGGCTGCGCGGTGACTTCAATCCGTTCTCGGGCTCGTCGAGCTGGGCCGGTCGCTTCGGCGGCTGGTGGTCGATCGGCGTGCCGGTAGCGGCGCTGGCGCTGCTGCAATTCCTGCTCTGGGGCCAGGCCTACGGGTTTCCCTCGTTCCTGCTCGCCACCATCCTGTTGTTCTACTGCTGGGGTCCGCGCGACCTGGATGCCGACATCGGTGCGGTGACGCATGCCGCCGACCGCGATGCGCGCATCGCCGCGCTGCAGGACCTGCCGGCAGATCCGCCCTCGCCGCCGCTCGGGCTCGATGGCCGCACGCTGGTCGATACCGTATTCCGTGCCGCACTGACGCGCTGGTTCGGTGCGCTGTTCTGGTTCCTGCTGCTCGGCGCCTGCGGTGCGCTGCTGTATCGGCTGGTGCAACTCGCCGCCCAATCCGAATCGTTCCGCAGCGCGCTGCCGCGCGCACATGCCGACGCCCTGCGCGAACTGCACCTGCTGCTCGACTGGCCGGCCGCACAGCTGATGACGCTGGCGATGGCGCTGGCCGCCGATTTCGACGCGGTCGCGCAAAGCTGGCGCGACTTCCACCACGGCATCGGCCAGGGCTACCTGGTGCGCGACATCGGCTTCCTGTTCGCCGCCGCCCGCGCCAGCGTCGACGCCGAGGACGAAGACCTCGACGACGAAGCCGCCAACACCACCCTGCTGCCGCTGCACCAGTCGCAGTCGCTGATCTGGCGCATCCTAGTGGTCTGGATGGCGGTACTCGCACTGCTCGTGCTGGCAGGCTGGATCGGGTGACTCAGAACGGGTTGATCGGGCCGGCCGCAGGCCCCGACGCGAACGCGAGCGGCCCATGCTGAGCCGGGCGCAGATTCTCGATGCGCTGCGCGAACTGGACTCGCACGCTGCGCCGCGATTGCAGGCCGCGCAGCATGCGAACGCGCGCGGGGAAGACCCGGCTGCGTGAGCGCGGGCGATCGCGCTCAATCCAGCCCCAGTCGCATCACCCGCGGCGGGTCCAGTTGGTCCAGCGGCGGTAGCTGCGCGTTGTCGTCGAAGCGGTCCCACTGGCTGTTGGCGATGTAGTAGAGCGCGCCGTCGTGGATCGTGGCGAGCGAGGGTTCGCCCCAGCCGAGCAGGTTCTGCGCGAGTACTTCGACTGCCGCGACACGTTCGCCGGCGGCGTCCAGGCGGATGCGCAGGATGCGCTTCGGGGCGGTGCCGTTCTGGATCGCGATCAGATCGCCCTGGTGCGCGTAGAGACCGTCGATCCCGGTGAGCGCGCCGGTGTCCGTCGGCAGCCGCCGCAACGCGCCCGTTTCGCGATCGAGCAGCCACAAGCCGGTCGGATAATCGGCAATCACGATTCGCCGCCGATCGAGCGCGGCCATGCCTTGCGGCGACAACAGCAATCCCGGTTCGAGCACGACTTGCAGCGACGTGCGCGTGGCGTCGAGGCGATAGATGCCGCCGCCGATGCTGTCGCTGGCGAACACTTCGCTGCCGAGCACCAGCACATCACCGAGCGCATGCATCTGTCCATCCCCGGGCAACCACCACGAGCGCCGCACGCGACCACTGCGCGCGTCGATCTCGAACACGCCACTGCGGCCGATGTCGGCCTTGGCGATGCCCGCAGTCTCGGCCAGGCCGGCCGACGCCACCCACAGCGTGTCGCCGATCGCGCGCATGCCGAGCACCCCCAGCAGGCCGCCATCTCCGGGCGCCACGAAATCGTAGGCGGCACCACCGTCATCGACCGCGTCGATGCGTGCATGGCGCACGCTGCCGAGCCACCAGCGCCCGTTGGCTTCGTCACGCAAGATCGATTCCGGGATGAAGTCGGCCGGCAAGCCGCGGGCGTTGAACGCGAGCTCGACCGGTCCGCGCGGCCGGCGATTGGCCTCGAACTGTTCGACCAGCGCGGCAAAGCGCGGCTGCAAACGCAGCGCCACCAGACCCGGCTCCTGCGCGATGCGAAAGGCGAGCCCGGTCGCGGCCATGCGGTCGAGTTCGGCGAGCGCCTCGTCGCTGCGGCCAAGTTTCGCCAGGGCAACGGCACGCGCGTACTGCAGGTTCGGCAGATTGCGGATCAGCGCCGAAGCGCTGTCGCTCGCGGCCAGCAGCGCGTTCGCATCATCACCCGCCAATGCCGCGCGGACGGCGGCGTAGTGCGTGCGAAATGCTTGCAGTTCCGCGCGCGCGTCTGGGCGTTCGGTGGTCGGCGTGGGTGCGATGGGAGTGCAGGCGGCGAGCAGGAAAGCGGCGAGAGCGAGGATGCGCGGCATGAGGTTCTCCTTTTCGCGGCCGGAGGCCGCTCCCACAAGAGCCCGTTTCCACAAGGCCTGCCCAGGACAGCGCAGTACCGGCTCAGCCGAGCGCCTGCTCCAGGTCGGCGCGCAGATCGGCAACGTCCTCGACGCCGACCGAAAGCCGCACCAGCGCATCGCTGATGCCAAGCGCCTTGCGCTTCTCGATCGGCACCGAGGCGTGGGTCATGATCGACGGGTGATTGATCAGGCTCTCGACGCCGCCGAGCGACTCGGCCAGACCGAAGATCTGGCAACGCTCCATCATCTTGCGTGCAGACTTCAGCCCGCCCTTGACCACGATCGAGATCATGCCGCCGAAGCCGTCCATCTGCCGCTTCGCGAGCGCGTGCTGCGGGTGCGACTTGAGCCCCGGATAGATCACCCGCTCGACCTTGGGATGGTTCTCCAGCCACTTCGCCAGTTCGCCGGCATTCGCGCAATGCGCCCGCATGCGCAGGTGCAGGGTCTTCAGGCCGCGCAGCGCGAGGAACGAGTCGAACGGCCCCTGCACGCCGCCGACGGCGTTCTGCAGGAAGGTGATGCGTTCTTCCAGATCACGGTTGTCGCCGACCACGAGCATGCCACCGACAATGTCGGAATGACCGTTGAGGTACTTGGTCGCCGAGTGCATGACGATGTCGGCGCCGTGTTCGATCGGCCGCTGCAGCATTGGCGAGCTGAAGGTGTTGTCCACTGCGAAAATCAAGTTGTGCTTCTTCGCGAACGCGGCGACCTTGCCGAGATCGACCAGTTTCAGCAGCGGATTGGTCGGCGTCTCGGCCCAGATCATGCGCGTGTTCGGGCGCAGCGCGGCCTTGAGCGCCGCCGGGTCGTTCAGGTCGACATAGCTGAAGTCGAGGCCGGCGGAACGGCGGCGCACGCGCTCGAACAGGCGGTAGGTGCCGCCGTACATGTCGTCCATCGCGATCACGTGGCTGCCGGCGTCGAGCGCGTCGAGCACGGTCGCGGTGGCGGCCAGGCCGGACGCGAACGCATACCCCTTGCGGCCGCCCTCGAGCGCGGCGACGCAGTCTTCGTAGGCGAAACGCGTCGGGTTGTGCGAGCGCGAATACTCGAAGCCCTGGTGTTCACCCGGGCTGCGCTGGACATAGGTGCTGGTCGCGTAGATCGGCGTCATCACCGCACCGGTGCTTGGGTCGGGCTTCTGTCCGGCGTGGATGGCGCGCGTGCCGAGGCCGCGCACAAGGTTCGACTGGGCCATGGATCACCTCGAAAACGGGCGCGTAGCGTAGCGTGCTCGCTAACATTCGGGCATCCGCTCGCTGGAACCTGCCCATGCGCCTCGTTTGCCTGCTCCGTTTCCTGCTGCTCTGCGCCCCCTTCGTGGCCGCGGCCGCGCCCCCGGAAACCACGCCCGAACACTACGCCAGCGCGCTTTCAAGCACGCCGCGCATCGGGCTCGTGCTCGGTGGCGGCGGCGCCCGCGGTGCCGCGCACATCGGCGTGCTCAAGGTGCTGGAACGCGAGCACATTCCGATCCATGCCATCGCCGGCACCAGCATGGGCTCGATCGTCGGCGGGCTGTACGCCGCCGGCTACACCCCGGACGAGATCGAGGCGCTGATCGCGTCGCTCGACTGGAAGGACTTCTTCAGCGACGACCCGGCGCGCGCGGAACTGCCGATGCGGCGCAAGGACGAGGACTACCGCGATCTGCTCGAATTCCGGCTCGGCCTGCGCGAGGGCAAGCTGATCGCGCCGCGCGGCGTGCTGCAGGGACAGAAGTTCCTCAATCTGCTGCGACGCATGCTGCTGCAGTACTGGGATCTGGGCAACTTCGACCAGCTACCGATCCCGTTTCGCGCCATCGGCACCGATATCGGCAAGGGCGAACAGGTCGTATTCCGCAAGGGCGACCTCGCGCTCGCGATCCGCGCCAGCATGTCGGTGCCGGGCGCGTTTGCGCCGATCCGCGTCAACGGCCGGCTGATGGTTGACGGCGGCATCGTCAACAACGTGCCGGTCGATGTGGTCAAGGCGATGGGCGTGGATCGCGTCATCGTCGTCGACGTCGGCGAACCGATGATGGCCGAGGACAAGCTCGGCTCGCCGCTGTCGATCACGCTGCAGATGATCACGCTGCTGATGAAGCAGCGCACCGATGCCGTGCTTGCGGCGATGTCACCGCAAGACGTGCTGATCCGACCCGACCTCGGCGATCTTGGCAGCGCTGAATTCGACCGAGCGCTGGGGGCCATCGGCAGTGGCGCCGTGGCAACGGAGGCCGTGCTCGCCAGGCTTCGACCTCTGTCCCTGCCCGGCGACGCCTACGCCGCCGTGCGCTTGCAGCAGCGACGGGCGGAATTCGATGCGCCGACGCTCGAGTTCGTCGAGGTGGATGCCAGGCGCACCCGCTCGCCGCTGTTCGTGCACACAGCAATGCGCGAAGCGGTGGGTGCACCGATGGACAGCGCCGATATCGAACGGCGTGTCGGCGAGGCCTACGGCACTGGCCACTATGAGCGCATCCTCTACAACTTGGAGCGCCGCGGCAACGCCACCGGCCTGCTGGTCACTCCCGTCGACAAGGGATGGGGTCCGAACTTCGTCGGTTTCGGCCTGCAGTTGTCGGACGATTTCAACGGCCGCAGCGACTACCAGCTGTCGGCCGAAGCGACATTCACCGGCCTCTCCGAGCGCGGTGCCGAGGCGCGCGTACGCGCCGATCTCGGACGCGTCGCTGCACTCAGCGGCGAGTGGTATCAACCTTGGGGCGAGCGCGGGCAGTACTACTGGCGACCCGAGATCCGCTTCGACGCGCGCAACCAAGCGTTCGCGGTCGACTCCGGCGCGCTCGACGTGCGCCTGCGCCGCGCGCTGGCCGGCGCTCGCGTCGGCGCCAACCTCGGGCACAGCTGGCGCGTCGAAGGCGGGATCGAGTATGGCCACAATCGCGCCCAGGTGCAGACCGGCGCGCTGCCCGGCGCCAGCGGGTTCAGCTCCGACGCCACCAGCTTCGTGCTTGCACTCGATCACGACAGTCTGGACGACCTCGGCTTCCCGACCACCGGCCGCCGCGGAGCGATCGACCTCAGCGTCAGCCGACCTGGCCTCGGCTCCGAGGCCAACGGCGAGGTCGTGCGCGCCGACTGGCATCGCGCCTTCGCGTTCGACCGCCATCGCCTGCTGCTCGGCATCGAGGCACAGACCAGCTGGGGTAACCCGGAATCCTTCAGCGCACTCGCCACTCTCGGCGGTTTCACCCGCCTCTCCGGTTTCGGCGACCGCGAACTGACCGGCGACCACAGCGCACTCGCCCGCGCCATCTACTACCGCCGCTTCGGCGACATGTCGCAGCTGTTCGCGTTGCCCGCCTACATCGGCGCCAGCGTCGAGACCGGCAACGTATGGACCACGCGCGATGCCGTCAGTCTCGACTCGCTGTTGTTCGCCGGCTCCGCCTTCGTCGGCATCGACTCGCCGCTCGGCCCGATCTTTTTCGGTTACGGCCTCGCCGAGGGCGGCGAAGATTCCTTCTATCTCAGCTTCGGGTCGCTCTTCGGGGAGAGAAGGTAGGCCACTGCCGCCCCTGGATCAGCCGCGCGCGAGTCCTCCCGCGGGCAGGTCTCGTCTCGTCGTGATGGCCTGATTTTGGCGCCAGGCATTGGGCACACCGCCGATCCGGCTCCGTGCGATCAGCAAGACATCGGGCTGGAGCCCACCAACGCGCTTTCCGGCTGCGCGGCTGCGCTTGATGACCGTTGACGCGCCAGCCGAGCCAAGACCCACCGGGCGATCTTCCCCAACCCTCTCCGGCGCCGGTGAACCCCCAAAAAAAGAACCCCGCCGAGGCGGGGTTCTTCTTACTTATGCCGAACGACCGATCAGTTGGTCGGGCAGGCAACCAGCGGATCCGCACCGGCCGGAACCGAGCAACGCGAAGCCTTGTGACGCAGGATACCAGCGAAGTTACGCAGGACGTCCGTCGTCTGGGTGTTTTCGGCCCAGAAACCGGTGACCGGCATACCAACGTAGCGGATGCCCGCGGCGTCTGCACGGCTGACATGCAGGTTCATCGGAGCGACGCTGTCGTCCCAGAAGCGCATCTTCATCCAGCCCTCGGTGAAGCCATAGGTGCTGACGTCGACGTTAGCAGCCAGCTTCGAGCCGAGCACGAGCGTGGAGCCCGTGATCGCATTGGTGGCATCGAACGGGCTCGGCTGGTTGAACGTCACGACCTGCGCTTCCCAGAACAGCTGGGGCGTGCTGATCGTGCCGGGCAGCGACGGCGAGAAGTCAACGCACGCATCGGCACCGGCATCCAAGCAGTCCGACGTGCCGTCCGCTTCTTCGCGGTTGTACACATTCAGACGGATGTCGACCGGGGCCGTACCCGCACCTTCCGCACCAGCAAAGATGTTCTGGAACGGCAGGATCGCCGGAGCGATCTTGTCAACGTAGAAGCGCTTGGTCGGGAAGGTGACCACCCACTCCGACGCCAGAATCGGCGTGGTGCCATCGGTGAGAACCGCGTACTCGTTGAAGATCGCATCATGCATGTACACGGCCGAGACCGCATCGATTGCGGTGGCGAGCGGGTACGACGTGGTGATCAGCGAGCCGTTGTTGAACACAATCGCATCGGCGCCAGCGGCGGTCGGGAAGTTGGCCTGCGCCAAGTTCGGGCTGACCGTACCGGGGGCGGCGTGCAGGTTGCTCACCGAGAAACCATCAATCGCGTCCGCAACGTAGGTCAGCTGGGTGCCGTTCTGGACATCCACGATACCTGCGGCGCCGAACAGACCACCACCACCGTTCAGCACGGTCGGCGGCAGCGTGTCGTCCGTCGGGTTGGCACGCCAGTAGGCGATCGACGGGTTCGACGAGCTCGACCAGGCAGCAACGACCTGCGAGCAGTCCGCCGGAACGCCGGTGCTGTCATGAGTAATCGCATCCAGCGAGCCATTCGGCACGTTGGTCACAATCGCCATCTCGATCATTTCGAGATGACCTTCGCGGGTACGATCCAGACCGTTCGGGCCGGCGTCGTTGTAGTTCGCGCCACCGTAGGCCGACAGATTGACATACTGCAGGTTACGGAACGCGGCATAACGCATGCCGTTGCTCACGGGCAAGCAGGTATTCGTCTTGATCGCCGGAACGGTGCAGCTGTTGTCGTCGGTCGACAGGTTCGCCGGACCAGTGGAGGTCAGCGAGTAGACCGAGCCGGTCCACACGTCGTACGGCGACAGGTACAGGTTGAAGTCGAGCACTTCGCGACTGTTACGGCCTTCGACGAAGCGGACCTTGACGGCCTTGCCGAAGTCGGTCGTGTTGACGACCGAGACCAGCGTCGAGTTGCCACCGTTGACGGTGTAGTAGGGGTAGATCAGAACCTGGCCGAGGCCATCGGGATTCAGGTTCACGGCGTTGGCGACGCTCGCGATGCCCGCCACACCGGCGAGACCCGCGATGACCGCGTTCGTCAGGGAGTTCTTTTTCATCACAACACTCCTAATTAGGACCACAGGGCTTTTGCTTGCGACTCGCTGGTCCCACCGGCTTCTTCGGCCAGCAAGAGACACAGTTACGCAACAGCAATCGTAATGCTATAGGAAGGCCTCGGGCAACGCAAGCCAAGACCGGCCAGCGATTCGAGGACGTGCAAGACCGCCGGCTGGCATGGCCAACTCAGCGCTTGTCCTGCGGCAAGAAGTACCACACTCCATCGATTCGCAACCAGTCCTCGGTCACCAGCGAGGACGTCTGGTGCTTGCCCGGAATGGTGGAGATCGAGGTCTCGACTTGCACCATCAGATCGACCTTGCAGGCATCTTCGGACGTGCAGGTTCGGTCGGAGTAAGCCGCAGACAGCCAACTTACCTGGCGCTTGCCCATCCACACCGCGTACTCACTCGCGCTGGTGCCGGCCCGATACCCGGGCGTCAGATAGGTGTAGGCGCGCGCCGCGTCCTTCGCGATCAGCAGCTTCCAGCGATCGGTGGCGCGGCGTTCGAGCGGGGCCTTGGGATCGCCCGAAACTGCGACGCCAGCGGCGGCGCTCGCATCTGCGGCTTCGGGCTTCGCGGTCTTGTCGGCCGGGGTACTGGCACATCCACCGAGCAGCACTGCCACGATCGCAATCGCATACGCATTCCGGAACTTGTAGTTCATCATTTCCGCATTACTCCTTGTGCTTGGTCTCTTCGGCCTGACGCTTGAGCAGGGGCTTCAGGCCCTTGAAGCGCTCTCGATAGTCTTCGGTGAGCTGCGCGGCAGACTCGGCGCTGTCGATCACGGTCGGCGTGATCAGCACCAGCAACTCCTGCCGCGCTGTCCCGGTTTCCGTAGAGCCAAAAAATCTGCCGATCAGCGGAATCTTGGACAGACCGGGCACCCCCTTCTGACTGTCCAGGCGCGTTTCCTTGATCAAGCCGCCGAGAAGCACGGTTTCACCACTCTGCACCGCGATCTCAGTCTCGATTGAGCGTCGGTCCACTGGGACATTTCCGGTGGCGTCTTGGGTCTCACCCGGCGTGCTCTCTTCCTGCGAGATCTCCATATACACGAGGCCGCCTGGATTCACGCGCGGGGTGACATTGAGCTTGATACCGGTGTCGCGAAATTGGACGTAGCTGCTGGGATTGTATCCGCCTATGCCGGTTCCGGTTCCGGTTCCGGTGCCATCGGTGCCACCACCGACTGCCGAACCGTAGGGAGAATTGAGCACCGCGCTAACCACCGGGATCTGCTTGCCGACATTGATCGATGCATCCTTGTTGTTCAGCACGACCAGCGAGGGCGCGGAAAGCACCTGCACGCTCGATTCGTTTTGCAGCGCGGTGATCAAGGCCTCCGCTTCCACGTTCAGAAACGTCCAAGCCAACCCCGCGCTGCCGGCGGTACCGCTGCGACTGTTCCAGGAATCGCGATCCGGCCTGGTACGGCGCGCGGCGTGATAGGCAGCGTTGGCTCGATTATTCAGTGCATTTTCGAAGAACCACTCAACACCCATCGACAAGCCGTTGCTCAAGTCGACCTGCAGGATCTTGGCTTCGATATGCACCTGCAGCGGAACGATGTCGAGGCGCTTGATGGCACCAAGGATGGCGTCGTACTCGCCCGCGGTGGCGCGGATCATCAGGGCGTTGCTCTCCTCGATCGAGGTGATGCGGATCTCGTCGCTCTGCACGATGGCGATGCCGTCCGCGCTTCCTGCGCGCGCCGGAACCGGTGCCCGCGGCGCTTCCTGCTTCTTGTCGGCACTCCTGATCTCGACCGACTCGATGCCGGGCACCACGCCACCCACACCTCGCGGCTGGTTCGACGCCGAACTGGCACGCGCCTGCCCGGTGAAGATCTCGGTCAGCTTGTCGGCGAGATCGACCGCCTTGACGTTCTTGACGTAATAGACGTACAGCTGGCTGCCGGACTCGCTGCCGCCGCGATCGAGCTTGCGCAGCCAGGCTTCGGCATCATCCAGGTAATCGGGCTGCGGGGTGATCACGAGCACGGCGTTGATGCGCTCGATCGGCAGGAAGCGGAACAGGCCGGCGAGCGGGGTCGGGCCGCCTTCACCGAAGATCTTCTCCATTTCCGGCACCACAGTGCTGGCTTCCACGCGTTCCAGCGGGAACACCCCGACCGACATGCCGGCGAGCCAGTCGACGTCGAAGATCTCGATGGTCTGCAGATAGGCTTCGAGGTCGGAGCGGATGCCGGCGATCAGGATCATCGAGCGGGTGTTGTCGGCCTTGATGATCGAACCTTGGCGCGCATACGGCTGCAGGGTTTCCTGCATCGCGGTGGCGGAGATGTATTTCAGCGGCACCACGCGGATCTCGTAACCGCGCGCCTCGGCGGCCGGGCCCATGCGCGGAATCAGGTTGCCGGGAATCGCCTGCGCCACCGGCAGCACCGTATAGCGGCCATCCTTGTAGACCAGGGTGGCGCTATTCCAGGCGAGCAGCATCTCGAGCACGCCCATGGCCTGGTCCATGCTGATCGGCTTGGCCGTCGCGAACGTCACCTGGCCCTGCACCCCCGGCGCGACCACGTAGTTCTGGCCGAGCAGGTCGCCGAGAATCGCCTTGATCACTGCCTGCAGCGATTCGCCCTCGAAATTGAACACCACATCGCCCGCAGCGGCAGGGTCCTCGGAGCGCCTGGCTGCCGCCGCTTCGTTCAGGAACACCCCGGTGCCGCGCTGGATCGCGCGACGTGGATCGGGCGATGCGGCGTCATCGGTCGCCACCGCCGCTGTCGGATTCACCAGCCCGGCCTGCGCCTCGGCTGCGGGCGTTGACGGTACGGCTTGCGGCGCAGCAGCGGCATCCGGCGCGACCGTCTCCGGGGCCACGACCGCGGCTGCCGGTTCGGCTTGCGGGGCCGCTGCGGCCGCCGCCGGTTCCACTACCGCGGCCGGAGCCGGGGTCGCGGCTGCGGCCTCGACCGGTGTCTCGGACGCCGGTTCGGCGGCAGGCTCTGTCGCAGCCTGCTTGGCCTCGGCGGGCGCGGCCGTCGCTTCCTGCGCCGGCGCCCACCACGACCACAGCAGCAGGGCTGCGGCCAGCATCAGATTTCGGATTGCGTGTTTGGACACGTCGCTACTCCATCAATTCGTCTGTTCCGAGCGCATGCGCTCGGCTTCTTCACGCAACTGGCGTCGCCGCTCTTCGATGCGGCGCCGGATCTCTTCGGCATGAGCTTGACTGGCGGCGTCGGAAGTCGCTGCCGCTGCCGCGGGCGGCACCATCGGCACGCCCGGCTTGCCGGCTTCGGCAGCCGGCACCGGTGTCATCTTCACGCCCGCTGCCGCGGCTTCGTTGACCGCCAGCTCCAGCGCCTGGCGTCCCAGACCCTGTCCCTCGAAGGTTGCCCCGCGCGGACTGACTTCGACCAGCGTCCAGCCGTTTTGTTCACCCGGCAAGGGCCGCCCGACGCGCACCACTTCCGAAGTCCCGGTGTTGTTGTCTTTCACGATCGCGAGCTTCATCTTGGGCGTGATGATGACGCTGGTCAGGGTCGCGTTCAGCGGCGCCGCGGTGGCCTCGTCGGGGTTCTGGCTGCCCGCGGCATCGGCGCTGATCGGCGTCGGCTTGCGATCCTCGTTGAAGATCGGGCGGTCCAGCACCACCGCATAGTCGCTCCACGACGGCAGCTTGAATGACTCGCGCTGCAGGGCCAGCGGCGCCGCGGTGGCGCCGCGCTGCGCCGGCGGCAGCCGATAGCCGGACCCGAGCCCGAAGCGCTGGGCCAGATCCAGTCCGCCGAACAACCCGGCGAGCGAAAGCAGCCCGATGCCGATGCGCCGCGCCGGACTCATGGCTTGCGTCCTTCGTTGCTGCGTGCCGGCCCGGCCTTGCGGATGAAACCGAACAGGTCGAAGCGGATATCGAGGTAGTTGCTCAGCTTGTTCTGCCCGGGCACCAGATACCCCTGCTGGCGAAAGATGGCCAACTCCTCGATGAACAACACCGGGCTCGCGCTTTCCAGGTCGTAGAGGATGCCGGCGAACGGCTCCAGGTCGCAGCGCAGGCGCACCTTGATCACCACGCGCTCGAACGGATCCGGCTCGGTCGAGCGCGAATACTGGTTCATGATGATCTGGCAGCGCTGCGGATCGGGGGCGTGGCTGGCGACAATCTGCTTCAGGCGCTGGGTCAGCCCGGCTGCGGCGGAGTCGAAATCGCCCTCGGGCAGGAACGCCGGGTTGCCGGCCTCATATTCGCGCACGTCGGCCAGCTGCCGGTCGATCAACGGCTTCTGGTCGGCCTTGGCCTTGAAGCGGGCATATTGCTCGCGCAGCTCGGCCATTTCCTCGGCGATCACCAGATGCCGCTCGGTGAACCACCAGTGGACTCCGAACAGATAGACCAGCGCCGCGGCGATCAGCGCCAGCAGCAGCGCGAGGAAGCGGCCATTCTCAGCCTTGGGCAGGAGCTGCATCGGCGCCCTCCGTGGACCGGACCCGGGCACGCGCCTGGATCATGAACTGCTCCTTCTGCGTGCGCTGGTCAGGCGTGATTGCCCCCTGCAAGGCCGGCGCCTCGATCAGCGGCGACTTCTGCAGGACGGTGATCAGGGCCGAAGCCTCGCTGCTCACGCCCTGGATCTGCACCTCGCCGCGGTTGATCGAAAGGCGCTGCAGCGCGGTGTGTTCGGGCAGGCGTTCGGTGAGGTCGCGCAGCAGGTCGATGGTGATCGGATGCGACTGCTTCTTCTCGTTGAGGAAGTTGGCGCCGGCAACCGCTTCGTCGAGTTCCTTCTCGAGCTTGCCGACGCGCTTGGCCTCGCTGCGCACGTCGTCGACTTCGGCCTGCAGGTGCTCCAGGGCGCGCTCGCGATTGTGGATCGAAGTCGACATCGCACTCCACGCCAGCAACAGCACCGCCGCGAACAGGATCCAGTTCAGCAGCCGGTCTCGCTGCGAACGCTCCGCACGCAGCTCGGGTGGCAGCAGGTTGTAACCACTGCGCGCACCGGCGGGGGTGAGGATGTCGACGGCGTCGAGCGCGAGCCCGGCCGACTGCACCGGAGCGAGCGCGGCATCGACCGCCGCACGCGGCGCCACCAGGACATCGAGGGCGATCTGCCGCGCCACCGGGTCGCGGCGCACGATGCGATGGTCGAAACGCACCTGGTCGGGCTTGAACGGGGTCTGGCGGTCCATCTCGAACGCCAGCACCTGCGCGAGATTGTCTTCGGCCGCGAGCGGAAGGGTCAGATGGCGGTCGAGCACACCGCGTCGATCGAGCACCAGCACCAGGTCGGCGTGCACTTCGGAGCGCCGGCGCAATGCATCGACGGCCTCGCGCATCAGTTCGGGTGCCGCATCCGCGGGCAGCAACTGCTCATCGGCGGCGCCCTCGCCGGGAAGCCGGCGAACCGCCCAGCCGCCCTCGGACTGCCGTTCGATGCGCAGTTCGTCGCGTCGCTCGACCAGCAGATTGCGCGCGCGCTCGGGCAGCAGCGCGGCCAGCTCGCCGCCCCACCAGTCCAGGAACCGGCGCAGTCCGCTGTTGCGATAAGCCAGGCGCCAGCGCGCGAAGCGCTTGCTGAGGATGTTCTCGGGCATCAACCGGCGCTCCCTTCGCGCCACTGCAAGATGGTGTAGGCGCGTGCGCCGGCGGCGCCGCCCAGTCGGATCGTGGCATCCACCCGGGTCCACGCACCGTTCGGCAAGGTGGCCTTCGATCGCACAGTATAGGTGACCCCACCCCCGCCGGTCAGCAGCGGCGTGCCGTCGGGCAGGGTCAGGGTCGCGCCCGCGGGGTCGCCGGGCTGGAGCTGCGAGCGCAGCGCGATCAGCTGGTCGGCCATCTCGGGCGTCATGCCGGGGAAGCTCAGCAGCACCGCGCGCGAGGCCGCCCCGGCACCCGGGGTCGACGATCCACCCCAGATGGTCAGGTCCGGTTCGAGCTTGCGGAACAACTCATAGTCCATGCCCATGACCTGCTGCAGCTCCCCCACGGTCTGGAAGCCGGCGTCGGCGGCACCATAGGGATAGCCCTCGCGTTCATAGTCGGTGTCTTCCGCGCCCATCGGCTGGGTCAGGTCGTCGGCGTCGCGCCAGTCGAGCACGGCATCGGAGATCTGCTGCGCGAGGTCCGCCTCCAGCCCGGAACTGGCGAGGAAGCGCTGCAGCACCTGGCCATCGACGGCGTTGAGGTCGATCTTGCCGGACTCGTCCTGGATCTCCACCGAGACCTTCGCGCCCTCGAACTCGAACGCATAGGCGCGACCGTCGCCGGCCCAACGCGTCAGCGGGTCGGGATTGCGCAGCTCCCAGACTGCCCGCGAGATGCCGGCCTCGGCCATGTAGCGGGCACGCGCCGAGTCTGCGAGGTGGCGCGCCTGCAACCCCTCGGTGCGCGCGACCACGGCGAACCCGGCGAGCAACACCGCGAGCAGCAGCAGCACCCAGATGACGACGATGAATGCGATGCCCCGCTGGCGCATCTCAGCCGCCCCCCGGGTTCATGGAGCCGTAGAACGGGTCGTAGAAGCCGGCGGTGGCAGCGTTGGCCAGCACCGGCACCACGACATCCGGCCAGACATAGCCGCTGCGTTCGTCCATCTCGAACTTCATGCGCACCAGCACCGGCTGCGTGCCGGGTTCGTCCCACTCGTCTTCCCAGTCGCCGAGCTTGCCGGTCTCGTCGAGGCCGCGGTACTCGAAACGGGCGCTGCGGATGCCCTCGATCAGCACCACCGGGTCGTGCTCGGCCTCGCGCGGCTGGTCGGGGTCGTAGCCGTTCAGCAGCTCATGCGCGAACACCAGTTCGCGGCCGCCACCGCGCGCCGGACGCAGCTCGAAGGTCTGCAGGTAGGCGCCGCCGCGGCTCAGGTAGCCAGGCATCGGCGCCACGAACCGCATCGAGTCACCCTCGCCCTCGAAGGTGCGGGTTTCGCCGGTGGTGCTGTCCATCGGATAGGGCAAGGCCAGCGCATTGCGGATCTGGCGGCGGATGAACTCCTGCGCCACGCGCACGCGATTGGTGCGGTCGATCAGCGCCTCGCCGCTGCGCGCGGCGCGGGTGGTGGTGGTGATGCCCGCCCACGCTGCGGCCATCAGCATGCCGAGCAGCAGGATCGCAAGCAGCAGTTCGACCAGGGTGAAGCCGCGCGCACGCATCAGCCGTTCACCCCGGGCTGCACCGCGCGCACGGTGACGAACCGCGAGCTGCGCTCGGCGCCGCTTGGCCCCCAGCGCACCACCAGCTCGATGCGGTACATCTCGATCGGCGAGGTGCCCTCGAAACGGGCGGCGTCGGCTGGCGGCTCCCACTCGCTGACCTGCAGGTCCCAGCGATAGTGATCGTCGAACTTGCCGCTGTCGGCGCCGACCTTGAGCTTCTCGTCGACGCCGAGGGCGTCGATCAGGCTCTGCGCCCACAGTGCCGCTTCGGTCTGCTCGGCGGCGCGTCGGGCATTGCGCAGGCTGCTCGAGGTGATCTCCATCATCACCCCGAAGCCGATCGCGAACACGACGAAGGCCGCGAGCAGTTCGATCAGCGAGAAGCCGCGCTGGCGCAGGCGCGGTGGCATCAGCGGTCTTCCTCGATGCGCACTTCACCGGTCAACCAGGCGATCTCGACGCGCCATTCGTGGCGGTCGCGGGTGAGCGTCACCCTTCCACCGCTGGAGCTGCCGTCCGGGAAGAACCGGATCATGCCCTTGCTGTCGCCGGTCTGTTCGGTTGCAGCGGTCAGCAATTTCATCTGCAACTCCTCGGGCAACTGCACCGGACTCTTGCCCGGCACCTGGTAGGTGCGTGCTTCGACATCGATTTCGAGCGATCGTTCCTCGCCTTTCACGATCGCCAGGCCGCGCGTCTGGCGCAGCGCCGCGGTCAGGTCGCGCACCGCGGCACGGGTCTTGGCCCCGGCCAAGCTGCCGCTGATCGACAGCGCCGCGGTACCGGCGACGATCGCGATCAGCATCAGCACCGCGATCAGCTCGATCAGCGAGAACCCACGGTGGCGGCGCATCGGCTTGATCCCGGTCGTTGCCGACCCGGGTTACTCCCAGTTCCCGTAGTCACGCGCCCACTGCTCGCCGCCGGGCTGTCCGTCGGAGCCGAGCATCACGACGTCGAAATCGCCATGCTCACCCGGCGCCTTGTATTCGAAAACGCGACCCCAGGCATCGGTCAGGTCGGATTCCTTGGCATACGGTCCGGCCCAGTTTTCGGCGTTGCCTGGCTTGGTCACCAGGTCTTTCAGTTGCTCGGGTGGACGACCGACATCGAGTGCATACATCTCGACCTTCGAGCTGACCGCACTGACCTTGGCCTTGGACGCCTTCCACTTGCCGCCTTCGGCCTGCCCGAACACCTTGGGCACGACGATGCCGGCGATGATGCCGAGCAGCATGATGACCGCGAGCAACTCGACCAGGCTGAAGCCGCGCGCACTGTGGGAACGATTGATTCGATTGGCTTGCATGGTTCACTCCACTAAGGAACTCATATCCAGGATCGGCAGCACGATGGCCAGCATGATCATGCCGATCATCATCGCCATCACCACCGTCAGCACCGGCACCAGCGCCGCAAGCAACCGCTCGACCGAATTGCGCACATCGGTGTCGTAGGTGTCGGCGACCTTCATCAGCATGCCGTCGAGCTCACCCGCTTCCTCGCCGACCGCGACCATCTGCAGTGCCAGACGCGGAAAGCGCTTGCTTGCGCCCAACGCAAAAGCCAGCCCGGAACCGGTCTTCACTTCGCTTGCTGCGGCTTCGACCGCGGCGGCCAGCACGGTGTTCCCGAGAACGTTCTTCGCGATCGACAGCGCATTCAGCAACGGCACGCCGTTCTGCAGCAAGGTGCCGAGCGTGCGCGCCAGCCGCGCCGTCTCGACCTTCTGCGCCAGCTCGCCGATCTTGCCGAACGCGAGCAGGCGCGCCTCCCAGATCGCACGTGAATCGGGCTTGCCCCATTGCTGGTTCATCCACCACCCGGTCGCCCCGATCGCGAGCAGGATCAACCACCAGAAGCCCTGCAGCACACCGGCGATGCCGAGCACGACCTGGGTGATCAGCGGCAGGTTGTCGCCGAGCTCGGTGAAGATCGGCTCGAAGTTCGGAACCACATAGACCATCAGCGTGACCAGCGACAGGATCACCATGCCGACCAGGATCGCCGGATAGATCAGCGCATTCACCACCGTGCCCTTGAGCTGGCGCGAGCGCTCCAGGTACTCGGCCAGCCGGCGCAGCGTATCGGTCAGCGAGCCGGACACTTCGCCGGCACGCACCATGTTCACGTACAGGCGCGAGAACACGCCATGCTGCTGCTCCAGCGCCGTGGACAGGGTGCTGCCGCCGCGCACCGCGTCCTTGATGCGCTCGACCATGCGCCGCCCTTCCTCGCTGTCCGGCTGTTCGGACAGCATGTGCAAGGCGCGATCCAGCGGCTGGCCGGCACCGAGCAACGTGGCGAGCTGCTGGGTGAAGCTGACGATCTGCGCCTGGGTCATCGCCGGTCGACGCAGCAACTGCTCGAAGTTGAACGCCCCGCCGGCGCCGGCCTCGACCGCCTCGATCGGCAGGTTGCCGCCCTCCTGCAGGCGCAGCACCACCTCGTCGCGCGAGCCGGCCTCCATCTGGCCGACCAGGGTCTCGCCGGTCGGCGCCACCGCCTTGTAGCGATACACCGCCATCAGCGCGCTCCACCGCGGTCAAGCGGGCGCATCGACTCAGGACTCCTGGCAGACACGCATCACTTCCTCGATCGTGGTCACCCCGGCCAGCGCCTTGATCAGGCCGTCCTCGTACATCGTGCGCATGCCCTCCTCGCGTGCCGCCTGCTCGATCACGCCCATGTCGGCGTGCTTCATCACCAGGCGTCGCAGCGGGTCGCTCATCACCAGGAACTCCATGATCGTGGTGCGGCCGAGGTAGCCGGTCGGCGTCAGGTTCGAGGGCGTGGGCCGGAACAGTCGGATCGGGCGCTCCTCGGTGTAGTGCTCGAGCCGGAACTCCTGCACCACCTCGGGCAGCGCGAAGTACGGTTGCGCGTGGCTCGCCTCGACCCGGCGCACCAGGCGCTGCGCGAGGATGCCGTTCACGGTCGAGGACAGCAGGTAGTCCTCGACACCCATGTCGAGCAGGCGGGTGATGCCGCCGGCGGCATTGTTGGTGTGCAGGGTCGACAGCACCAGGTGCCCGGTCAGCGCCGACTGGATCGCGATCTTCGCGGTTTCCAGGTCGCGCATTTCGCCGATCATGATGATGTCCGGGTCCTGGCGCACGATCGAGCGCAATGCGTGCGCGAAATCGAGGCCGATCTGCGGCTTGGCCTGGATCTGGTTGATGCCCTCGATCTGGTACTCGACCGGGTCCTCGACGGTGATGATCTTGACGTCCGGCGTGTTGATCTTGGAGAGCGCGGTGTACAGCGTGGTGGTCTTGCCGGATCCGGTCGGGCCGGTGACCAGCATGATGCCGTGCGGCAGGTTCAGCACCTCGAGGAAGCGCGGCAGGAACTGGTCGGTGAAGCCGAGCTTGTGGAAATCGAGCACGACCGACTCGCGATCGAGGATACGCATCACCACCGACTCGCCGTAGCTGGTCGGCACCGTGCTCACGCGCAGGTCGAGTTCCTTGCCCTGCACGCGCAGCATGATGCGGCCGTCCTGCGGCAGCCGGCGCTCGGCGATGTTGAGCTTGGCCATGATCTTGACGCGCGAGATCACCGCCGCAGTCGAACTCGCCGGCGGCGACTCGACCTCTTCGAGCACGCCGTCGATGCGATAGCGCACCTTCAGCCGGTTCTCGAACGGCTCGATGTGGATGTCGGACGCCCGCGCCTCGACCGCACGCTGGATCACCAGGTTCACCAGGCGGATGACCGGGGCCTCGGACGCGAGGTCGCGCAGGTGCTCGACATCGTCTTCCGAGCGCGTCGCGTCGTCGGACAGGTTCTCGACGATGGTGCCCATCGCCGAACGCCCGGAGCCGTAGTAGCGCTCGATCAGGTCGTCGATCTCCGAGCGCAGCCCGACGCGCACGTGCACGTCCTTGCCGGTCGCAAGCCGCATCGCCTCGGCCGGGTACGGGTCCTGCGGCTCGGCGACGAGCAGGCTGACATGCGACTCGTCCTCGGCGATCGGCACCACGTGGTACTGCTTCAGGAAGCGCGTCGACACCTGCACGTTCGGCGGCGGCGCGTCCGGGCATTCCTTGGCCGCGAGCAACGGCAGCTTCATCACCTCGGCCAGGGCCTCGGCGGCGTCGCGTTCGGAGACCAGCCCGAGTCGGGTCATCAGCGAGATGAAATCGCCCTCGGGATTTTCCTCATGCAGGCGCTTGGCACGGCCGAGATCGGCCTCCTTGAGCCGACCGCGCGCGATCATCTGCGCGCTGATGCGCTCGTCGAAGCTCGGCTCGGCCGCAGGCGCTTCGGCGATCGGGGTTTCGGTCTCGGTGTCGGTCATGGCGAACTCGGGGGCGGGGACTGCGTTGGACCATCCTGACCGGGCGCAGGTTCCGGCTCAAGCGGCAGCGCGTTGCGCACCTGCTCGATGAACCCGCGATTGAACAGCGCCCAGACGAACAGCGCGCCGAGCGTCGGCAGCACCAGTCGCGAGAACTGGAAGAACAGCGCGATGAACTCGAGATTGACCCCGTGCGCCTGCGCCAGCTGCAATCCGGCCGGGCCGAGGTCGATGAACAGGGTCTTGCCGACATCGATCACGGTCGAGAAGACATGGAACGGAATCAGCATCAGCCAGCCGACCAGGCAATAGAGCAGGCGCCGCGCGAAACTGCGCTCGTCGTCCGGGGTCGCGAGCATCAGCCCCCAGAGCACGGCCACGCCGTAGGTGTAGAGCAGCACGTTGACGTCCGCGATCGCCGCCGGAATCTGTCCCGGCGCCAGTTCCATGCCCGGTGGCGGCGGCACCAGCGCGGTGATCTCGAAGTGGTGGAAGTTCTGCCGCCACGAATGCACCACGCCGGGCAGCCACCACTCGATCACGCGATGCGCGAGTCGCGAGACCGGCCAGGTGACCACGCTGCGCAGGAAAAACCAGACGAAGAACGCCATCGGCAGCCACAGCACGCCGAGCGCGAAGAACAGCTTGAGCGACACCGGCTGTTGCGGTTCGCCCTGCGGGGACGGATTGGTCTGCGCTTCGCTCATGCGTTCAACCCAGCCAGACGCGTGCGTTGCGGAACATGCGCAGCCACGGGCTCGCCTCGCCGAGCCCGCGCGGTGCCCAGCTCATCTGTGCCCACCGGTGCACGCGCTCCGGGTGCGGCATCAGGATGGTGACGCGTCCATCGGGAATGGTGAACGCGGTGGCGCCAGCGGGCGATCCGTTCGGGTTGGCCGGGTAGTGCTCGGTGGCGCGGCCCGCGGCATCGACGAAACGCATCGCGGCGATCGCCTGCGCGGCGTGCTCGTCGCGGTCGAACTCGGCGCGGCCCTCGCCGTGCGCTACCGCGATCGGTGCGCGCAGCCCGGCCATGCCGGCAAACAGGATCGAAGGCGATTCGATCACCTCGACCAGGCTGGCGCGACCCTCGAACTGCTCCGAGCGATTGCGCCGGAAGCGCGGCCAATGCTGCGCACCGGGCACCAGGTGCTTGATCGACGCGAACATCTGGCAGCCGTTGCAGACGCCGAGCGCGAACTTGCCGGTGTCGGCGAAGAAGGCGCCGAACTGCTGCGCCAGATCGCCGTGATACAGGATCGACGAAGCCCAGCCGCGGCCGGCGCCGAGCACGTCGCCGTAACTGAAACCGCCGCAGGCGGCGAGACCCTGGTAGTTCGCGAGGCGGTCGCGACCCTCGACCAGGTCGGTCATGTGCACGTCGAAGCAATCGAAGCCGGCACGCGTGAATGCGGCCGCCATCTCGACTTCCGAGTTGACGCCCTGCTCGCGCAGGATCGCCACCCTCGGGCGCGCACCGGTCGCGATGAACGGCGCCGCCACGTCCTGTTCCGGATCGAACGGGACCACCGCGGACAACGCGTGCGCGCCGGCCAGCGTGGACTCGCGTTCCTCGTCGGCACAACGCGGGTCATCGCGACGCACCTGCATCGCGTGGCTGACCGAATGCCAGGTCGCGAGCAGGTCGTTCAGCGCATGCTCGGCCAGCGTCGTGCCCGCCTGGCGCACGCGGACGCGCACATCGGCGCACGGCGTCGCGAGCGGACGCGCGATCGCGGCCAGGCCATGCTGCGCAAGCCGGTCCAGAAACGCAGCGCGGTCGCTGTCGGCCACCTGCACCAGCACGCCGAGTTCCTCGTTGAACAATTCCGCCAGCGCATCGCTGTGCACTTCGATGTCGAGGCCGCAACGGGTCGCGAACGCCATCTCGCACAGCGCGGTGAACGCACCGCCGTCGGAGCGGTCATGCCAGGCGCCAAGCAGCGGCCGCAGGTCGGCAAGCGCATCGAAGAACCGACGCACGAGCGCAGCGTCGTCGAGATCGGGCGCGGTATCGCCGAGCTGGTTGAAGCACTGGGCCATGATCGAGCCGCCAAGCCGGTTGCGCCCGGCACCCAGGTCGATCAACCAGACCGTGCTGGGACCGAGGTCGCTGCGCAGTTCCGGGGTCAGCGCCTGGCGCACATCGCCGACGCGCGCGAACGCGGACACGATCAACGACACCGGCGACACCACGCGCTGCTCGCGCCCGCCATCCTGGAACACCGCCTGCATCGACAGCGAGTCCTTGCCGACCGGGATCGACAGCGACAGCGCCGGGCAGAGTTCGAGGCCAACGGCCTTGACCGCGTCGAACAGCGCGGCATCCTCGCCGGGATGGCCGGCTGCGGCCATCCAGTTCGCCGAGAGCTTGATCTGGTCGAGCGCCGCGACCGGTGCCGAGAGCAGATTCGTCAACGCCTCGCCGACCGCCATGCGTGCCGATGCCGCGGCATCGATCAGCGCCAGCGGCGTGCGCTCGCCGACCGCCATCGCCTCGCCGCCATGGCCGGCGAAATCGAGCAAGGTCAGCGCCGCGTCGGCCACCGGCACCTGGAACGGCCCGACCATCGGATCGCGCGCGCACAAACCGCCGACCGAGCGATCGCCGATGGTGACCAGAAAGCTCTTGCTGGCGACCGAGGGGTGCGAGAGCACGCGCCGGATCGCCGCGTCCAGCGTTACCGCGGACAGGTTGAGCGGCTGCAGGCGCGGCGCGATGCGGCGGGTGTCGCGATGCATCTTCGGCGCCTTGCCAAACAGCACGTCGAGCGGCAGGTCGACCGGGGCGGCACCGAGCAGCGGATCGGCCACGGTCAGGTGGCGCGCCGCGGTGGCATGCCCGACCACGGCATGGATGCAGCGCTCGCGCCTGCAGATCGCCTCGAACTCGGCCAGCCGCTCGGGGCGCACGCCGAGCACGTAGCGTTCCTGCGCCTCGTTGCACCAGATCTGCATCGGGCTCATGCCCGGCTCGTCGTTCGGAATCTTGCGCAGGTCGATGCGGCCGCCGACCCCGGAATCGTTGAGCAACTCCGGGATCGCGTTCGACAGGCCGCCGGCGCCGACGTCGTGGATGCTGACGATCGGGTTGTCCGCGCCGAGCGACCAGCAGCGGTCGATCACTTCCTGACAGCGACGTTCCATCTCCGGGTTGTCGCGCTGGACCGAGGCGAAGTCGAGTTCCTCGCTGGAGGTGCCGGAAGCGACCGAGGACGCGGCGCCGCCGCCGAGCCCGATCAGCATCGCCGGACCACCGAGCACGACCACCGCGTCACCTTCCTGCAGGCGACCCTTGTCGACGTGCGCGGCCTTGAGGTTGGCGAGACCGCCGGCGAGCATGATCGGCTTGTCGTAGCCGCGCACCAGCGTCGCGGACTCCGCATGCTCGAACGCGCGGAAGTAGCCGAGCAGCGCCGGCCGTCCGAATTCGTTGTTGAACGCGGCGGCGCCGAGCGGGCCATCGCGCATGATCTCGAAGCTCGACGCCATGCGCGGCGGCAGCGCGCGCGGCGACTCCCACGCCGCCGCGGCACCGGGGATGCGCAGGTGCGACACGGTAAAGCCGGTCAGCCCGGCCTTGGGCTTGGCGCCGCGCCCGGTCGCCCCCTCGTCGCGGATCTCGCCGCCGGCGCCGGTGCTGGCGCCCGCGAACGGCGAGATCGCGGTCGGATGGTTGTGCGTCTCGCACTTGATCGCGTACGCGGTGTCCTCGGCCACGGCGTGCCAGCGCCGCGTCAGCGGGTCGGCCTGCACGCGCGCGGCCTGGCCGTTGGCGACCACCGCGGCATTGTCGTGGTACGCCGAGAGCGTATGCGCCTGCGTCGTCGCATGGGTGTGCTTGATCATCTGGAACAGCGACTGCGGCTGTTCGGCAGCGTCGATGCGCCAACTGGCGTTGAAGATCTTGTGGCGGCAATGCTCGGAATTGGCCTGCGCGAACATCATCAGCTCGGCGTCGGTCGGATCGCGACCGAGGCGTCCGTAGGCATCGGCGAGGTAGTCGATCTCATCGCCGCTCAGCGCCAGCCCGAGTTCCGCATTGGCCGCCAGCAGCGCGGCACGTGCGTCCCCGGCGAGCGCGACACGCGCGACCGGACGCGCCGACTCGTGGCGGAACAGCGCCGCGACTTCCGCCGCCGCACGGAACACCGACTGCGTCATCGGATCGTGCAGCGCACGCAGCAGCCGCGCCCGGCCCGCGGCGTCGAGCCCGGACAGGCCGGCGACGCGGTAGCGCATGCCGCGCTCGACGCGATCCAGGGTCAACCCGGCACCGCGCAGGATGTCGGTGGCCTTGCTCGCCCACGGCGAGATCGTGCCCAGGCGCGGCAGCACCAGCACGTCGTCGCCGGCGATCGGCGCCGCAGCGCCGACGGCATCGAGCAGGTCGGCGTACTGCGCGCCGCGCGCGTCATCGCCGCCGTCGATCGCGAACACGACGCGCGCCTCCACCAGGTCGACCGCCGCGCCATCACTGGCGAGCGCGGCCGCCAGCCGATCGCGGCGGAACGCGGACAGGGTTTCGCGGCCATCGAGCAGGATCATCGGCAACACCGGAAAAAACGGGCGGCAAGGATAGCCGATCGCCCGGAAACCCCGGCAGGCGCGGGGCGGCGGAAACGAGGACGCCGCCCGCAGGCGGCGTCGGCCGGTCTGTGGTCCAGGACGGCGTTTACTTGGTGGCCAGTTCCAGCGCGGTGAGGCGCTCCAGCATCTGCGCCGGCGCGAGGTAGCCACCGATCTGCGAACCGTCGCGCGCGACGATCATCGGCGTGCCGTTGACGCCGAGCTTCTGGCCGAGCTCGAAGTCTTCGGCGATCGGGTTGTCGCAGGTCTTCTTCTCCTGCTCGATGCCGGCCTTGGCGTCGGTGAAGGCCTTGTTGCGATCGGCCGAGCACCACACCGTCACCGCCTTGTCGTAGGACGGCGTGTTCAGGCCGGAGCGCGGGAAGAACAGGTAGTCGATGGTGATGCCGAGGTTGTTGTACTCGGCGATCTGCTGGTGCAGCTTGCGGCAGTAGCCGCAGTCGATGTCGGTGAAGACGACGACGCGATGCTTCTCGGCCTTGGCCGGGAACGAGATCATGCGGCTCTTCGGCACCCCGGCCAGCGCGGTCTGGCGCATGCCGGACTTCTTCTCTTCGGTCAGGTCGCGCTTGTTGGCGATGTCGTAGACCATGCCCTGCACCAGGTACTTGCCATCGGCGCTGACATAGAGCACCTGCCCGGACAGCGTGACCTCGTAGAAGCCGGTCAGCTTCGATTCGACCACCGAGTCGATCTGGGCGCTCGGCACCAGGGTCTTGATCGCTTCGCGTACCTTGGTCTCGCTGGCGGCGTCCGCCTGGACCGTGGCGCTGGCGGCGAGCGCCAGGGAGAACAACACACGCTTGAACATCGGGGAAATTCCTTGGAATGATGGGGCCGCCATTGGCCACGGCGCCGCTACAGACCGGCGCCCGCGGGAAAAGTTCACGGCGGAGCCGGCATTGTTGCAGAGCGCGTCGGCTGCGGCCAAGGGAGGCGCGCGCGGCGCCTGGGCAGGAGCCGTTTGGCATCGTCCTGGCGTCAGAACCGAGGCCGCACCAGGCGCCCTACCCCCGCGGATGGTGCTCGGCGTGGATGCGCTTGAGGCCTTCGCGGGCGACCAGGGTGTAGATCTGGGTGGTGGAGAGGCTGGCGTGGCCGAGCAGCATCTGCAGCACGCGCAGGTCGGCGCCGTGGTTCAGCAGATGGGTGGCGAAGGCATGGCGCAGGCCGTGCGGCGAGATCGGGCGGTGGATGCCGGCGCGCGCAGCGAGGGTCTTGAGGTTCTTCCAGAAGGTCTTGCGCGACAGCGGGGTCTTGCGTGCGGTCAGGAACAGGCTCCGGCTGGAGCCGCCGCGCAACAGCAACGGGCGCGATTCGGCGACATAGCGCCCGAGCCAGTCGAGCGCGACCTCGCCGATCGGCACCAGGCGGTCCTTCTCGCCCTTGCCGCGCACGCGCAACGCGCCCTGGCGCAGGTTGACCTGCTCGACCTCCAGCCCGACCAGCTCGGTCACGCGCAGGCCGGTGGCGTACAGCAGTTCGAGCATCGCGCGATCGCGCAGACCGAGCGCGCTGGCCACGTCGGGTGCCGCGAGCAGGGCCTCGATCTCGCCCTCGGAGAGTGACTTCGGCAACGGCTTCGGCAGCTTGGGTGCATCGATCAGCGCAGTCGGATCCAGATCGACGCGCCTGACCCGCAACAGGTGCCGGAAGAACAGGCGCAGCGCCGACAGCATGCGGGCGCTGCTGCGCGCCGCAATGCCGGCGCGGCCGCGTTCGGCCAGCACCGCGAACAGGTCCTCGCGCGTCGCCTCGATCAATGTCCTGCCGCGCGCGGCGAGCAGGCGGTCGACCGCAAGCAGGTCGGCACGGTAGGCGGCCAGCGTGTTTTTCGACAGCCCCTGCTCGGACCAGAGTTGTTCCAGCACCGAGCGGATCAGCGGGTCGTTCGGGCTGCTCGTGCGAGTCGCTACCATGCACCAGACGATACCCAGAGCCTCCGCCCTTGCAAACCGAAGCTTGCCTTCCCGCGCCGCTGCGGCGCCGACTTCTGGCTGCGCTGTATGACCTGTTGCCACTCGCCGGACTGCTGATGATCGCGACCGCGCTTGCGGTGCTGCTGACGCGGTTGCTGGTACCGGTCGAGCGCGTCGACCTGGTGCTGCGCGACGGCTGGCCGCGGGTCGCGCTGCAGTCCTGGCTGACGGCGCTCGCCGCGGCGTACTACGTGATCTCGTGGCGTCGCGGCGGCCAGACCATCGGCATGCGTGCGTGGCGCATTGCCGTGCGCGGCGATCACGGCGCGCTGTCGCTGCGCGCGGCGCTAACGCGCGCAGTGGTCGCGCTGTTCGTCCCGGGGCTGCTCTGGTGCCTGGTCGATCGCGAACGGCGCGCGCTGCACGACCTCGCCGCCGGAACCCGGGTCGTGCAGTTGCCGCGCAGCTGACTCAGAAACTGCGCCGCAACCACGCCCAGGCCACGGCCAGCGCCGCCAGCGGTGTCAGCGCATAGGCGAGCGGCAACGGCCCGTCCGCCAGCTCGACCGAGGTGACCACCGCGTTCTGCAGGTAGTAGAAGCCGATCGAGATGATCAGGCCGACGAACAGGCGCTTGCCGAAGCCGCCCGAGCGCAGCGCCGAGAACGCGAACGGCATCGCCAGCAACGCCGTCGCCAGCACCGAAAGCGGATAGAACAGCCGCGCCCAGAACGCCGAGCGGAACTGCTGCGAGTCGAGTCCGTTGCGCTCGAGGTAACCAATGTGGTCGCGCAACTCGACCATCGCCTGGTAGCGCGGACGCACCACCGACATCGCGATCAGCGCCGGGTCAAGCGCCACCTCCCAGCGCCATTCCGGCTGCGTTTCCGGGACCACCGCTTCCGCCTCGAAGCGGAATCGCCGCACCTTGCTGAAGCGCCAGCCGCCGGGCTCGTGGCGGGCCTTCTCGGCACGCGTGATCGACTGCAGTCGGCCGCGCTCGTCGAAGCGGAACAGGCGCGCGTCGATCAGCTCGACGGCACCGCCGATGAAGGCGCCGCGCCGGGCATTGAGCAGGTCGCTGCCATCGCGCGCCCAGACACCCGAGGAATTGCTGGTGACCAGGTCCTGCGACTTGGCACCGATCGCCACACCCTGCGCGGCGCGTTCGCCCCAGGGCGCGAGCGTTTCGCCGAGCGCGAACATCGCCCCGGCCAGCAGCAGCAGCGGCAGCGCCGCACCCACGCACAGGCGCAGCTTCGACCAGCCGGCGGCGCGCAGCGCGGTCAGCTCGGAGGTCGGCGCCAGCCCGCCGAGCCCCATCGCGCCTCCGATCGCGGCCGCCATCGGGAACAGTTCGTAGATGCGGCGCGGAATGGTGTAGGCGACGTAGGTGATCGCCATGGTCAGGGTGTAGTGGCCGTTGCCGATCTCGTCGATCTCGCGCACGAATGCCGAGAGCGCGTCGATGCCGAGAAACACCGTGAGCGCGAGCAGGCTGGCGCCAAGCACATGGCGCGCGACCAGGCGGTCGGCCCGCATCAGCCCGATCACGCGCGCACCGTCCGCGGCCGCGGCAGCCGCGCGCCGAGCAGGTACAGCACGACGAACACCGCGAATGCCAGCGCGTGCACCCACCACAGCCCGGCAGCCATCGGCACGCTGCCATCGGCCAGCCAGCCGCGCCCGAGCGCGAGCAGGTTCACGTACACGATGTAGGCGAGCACGGCGATGATGGTCTTGCCAAAGCGCGGCTCGCGCGGCGCCGAGCGCGCCAGCGGAAACGCGAGCAACGCCAGCACCAGCGCCGAAATCGGCATCGCCAGGCGCCAGTGCAATTCGGCGCGGTCGGCACGGCGCGGGCTGGCGAACAGCGCCGCGCTGTCGCGCCGCGTCTGCACGCGCTTTGGCCCCTCCGCCTCCGGTTCCGGCAAGCGGATGTCGTTGCGGGCGAAGCGCATCGCGCGAAAATCGGGCCGTTCCAGCCCGCCCTCGACGCGGAATCCGTCTTCCAGCCGCAGGTAGCGCTCGCGACCGGCGCGGTCGTTGTACAGCTCGCCCTTGGCCGCGGTGACGATGTCGAGCCGACCCTCGTTTTCGGACTGCACGAACAGGCGCGTGAAGCGGCGCCCGTCCGGCGTCATGCTGCCGATGTAGATCACGCCCATGCGCCCGGGCAGGTCGACGAAGCGGCCCGCCTCCAGACCGGCTACCAGCAGCGAGCGGTTCGCGTCCTGCACCAGCTTGTCGGCGAGCGCGAGTGCGCGCGGGCTGGCGACGAAGGTGATGCCGGCGAGCACCCCCAGCAACGGCAACGCCAGCCACAGCACCGGCCGCAGCATCGCGCGCAGGCGCAGGCCGCTGGCCGCGAATACCGCCACCTCGCTGTCGCGATAGAGCCGACCGTAGGCGAGCAGCACGGTCAGGAACATGCCGAGCGGCAGGATGATGGCAAGCGCATCGAGCGAGCGCAGGCCGACCTGCGCCAGCAGCAGGCTTGCCGGGAAACGGCCGCGCGCGATCTTGTTCAGCACGTCGGTGAGCACGCCGCCGAAGGTGACCAGCAGCAGCACGGCATTCACCGCCACGAAGGAGTGGAGCAGTTCGCGCAACAGGTAGCGGTCGATGATGCGGGGCATCGGGTTCGGTCGGCGGGTCTGGGCTCGGGACCGGTTTGCTAGACTGCCGGCCATGGCGTTGCCCGGAGCGCGGGCGGCGCGAGTCTATCAGGCGGCCTGCGGTCGCCTTCGGCCCCCACGTGAATGGAAGTCACCGGCTTCCGCAGGACGCTGCATGAATCCCGAAATCGTTTCCCTGATCGCACAGCCGGCACAGTGCGTCGCCGACCTGCTCGTGCTCGGCGTGTTCGAGGGCGGCGCGCTCCCGGCGGCCACCGCCGAGGTCGACGTTGCCAGTTCCGGCGCCATCCGAGCGCGCATCGCCGCCGGCGACGTCGGCTGCAAGCCGAAGCAGATCACCCGGCTCTACGAGCTGCCCGGGATCGCCGCGAAGCGCGTGCTGCTGGTCGGGCTCGGCGACGCCGCGCAGTTCGGCGCCGCACGCTACATCGACGTCGTGCGCGAGGCACTGAAGGCGCTGCGCGGCGGACCGGCGCGACGCGTCGCGAGCTGGCTCGCCGAGCTGTCGGTGCAGCAGCGCGACGCCGCCTGGGCCGTGCGTGAGCATGTGGTCGCGGCGGAAACCGCGCTGTATCGCTACGACGCCACGCGCCGCAAGAGCGACAAGCCCGACGGCGTCACCGAACTCGCGATCGCGACCCACGACGAAACCAGCGTGCAGAGCGGCCGCGCCATCGCGCACGGCGTGCGTCGCACGCGCGAACTCGGCAACCTGCCACCCAACCTGTGCACGCCGGCACACCTGGCGGAGGTCGCGCGACAGCTCGCGCAGGAGTTCCCCCAGGTCGAGGCCGAGGTGCTCGACCGCGCGCAGATGCAGGCGCTCGGCATGAACGCGCTGCTCGGCGTCGCCCGCGGCAGCGCGCATGCGCCGTACCTGGTGGTGCTGCGCTATCGCGGCACGCGCGAGCGCAAGCCGGTGGTCTTGGTCGGCAAGGGCGTCACTTTCGATACCGGCGGCATCAGCATCAAGCCGGCCGCCGGCATGGATGAAATGAAGTACGACATGTGCGGCGCCGCGGCGGTGTTCGGCGCGATCGAGGCGAGCGCGCGTCTGGGGCTTCCCGTTGATCTGGTCGGCATCGTGCCGGCGGTCGAAAACATGCCCGATGGCGACGCATCGCGCCCGGGCGACGTGGTCACGACCATGTCCGGCCTCACCGTCGAGGTGCTGAACACCGATGCCGAAGGCCGGCTGATCCTGTGCGACGCGCTCACCTACGCGCGTCGCTTCGAGCCGGAGACGGTGATCGACATCGCCACGCTGACCGGGGCCTGCGTGGTCGCGCTCGGCAAGCACGCCACCGGCCTGATGACGCGGCACGACGACCTTGCCGCGGAGCTGCTTGCCGCCGGCACCGAAGTGCACGATCGCGCCTGGCGCCTGCCGCTGTGGGACGACTACCAGAGCCAGCTCGAATCCGGCTTCGCCGACGTCGCCAACATCGGCGGCAAGAACGCCGGCGCGATCACCGCCGCGTGCTTCCTCGCGCGTTTCACCGAAGGACTGCGCTGGGCCCACCTCGACATCGCCGGCAGCGCTTCGGACGAGGGCCGCAAGGGCGGCGCGACCGGGCGTCCGCTGCCGTTGCTGATGCAGTGGCTGATGCAGAAGGTCGCCTAGGCCGTGGCGCGCGCCGATTTCTACCTGATCGACAAGCCGCGCTTTCGCGACAACCCGCTGCTGCTGGTCTGCGAGCTAGCGCGACGCGCGCACGACCAGCAGATCCCGACGCTGATCCACGCCCGCGACCGCGACCAGGCCGAGGCACTCGACGCCCTGCTCTGGGACTTCGACCCGGACGCATTCGTCCCGCACCAGCTCGCCGGCGACGAGGACGATGACCTGACGCCGGTGCTGATCGTCCCGCCCGAACTCGACAGCCCGCTGCGCGCGCTGATCATCAACCTGCGCGACAGCACCGTGCCGGGACAGCCGGAAGCGGTCAAGGAAGTCGTCGCCGCCGACCCCGCCGAACGCACCGGCTCGCGCACCCGCTGGACCGAATACAAAGCGCGCGGTTTCGAGTTGCGCAAGTTCGACATGTGATCACCACGCACCACCGCCCGCAGCGGCACAATCTGCCAAGCCCGGGCATGCAGCCATTCCAGATCCGCCGCCAACGCCACGTGATCGTTGTTGGCGTAGTCGCGACCGTCCACATTCATGCTGTGGTAGGTGAGCACCGGAACTCGATGGCACACGCGCTCGCTCACTTCATGCTCCGTACCGATTCAATCGAGCAGGGCCTTGACCCGATCGAGGATCAGCTCGATGAGGAATGCCGGCGCGGTCTCGACGCGCTTGGCCCCGCGTGCGGCCAGGTCCATCACGCGCAGATCTGTCAGCAGCACCACGCCCTGGGTATCAAGGCCGGTGCCGGTCAGCGAAACCGCGAATCCGCCATAGCGGGCGAAGTTGCCACCTTGGGTGATCGGTGCGACCAAAGCACGCCCGATCGTCGCGTTGTAATCGCTTGGCGTCAGCACCAGCACATGCCGGCGTCCGCGTTGCTCGCTGCCGCGTGTGGGCTCCAGATCCACAACCAGGATGTCGCCGCGCTCATATGGCCGACGCCTCACCACGGTTCGCTGCCGACCGGCTTCGCATTTTCCCAGGTGCCATCGGTCGGTGGCATCGGTGCCGCGGAATCGCAGCTAGCCAACAACTCCGCCAAGCTCGGCCGCGCCGATTTCCTCGGCGCCAACACCAGCTTGCCGCCGCGCGTACTGAGCGCCATCGACTGACCGGCCGCGAGCCCGAGGTCCTTCACTACCGCGGCCGGAAAGGTTACGCCCACCGAGTTCCCCATCTTTCGAACCGTCAGTTCCATCGCCGCACCGTCAAATAGTGTTTGACGAAACTAACGCCGCCACCGGACCAGTGCAACTGGCACCTCGCAAGCGGTCAAGGAAGTCGTCGCCGCCGACCCCGCAGAACGCACCGGCTCGCGCACCCGCTGGACCGAATACAAAGCGCGCGGGTTCGAGTTGCGCAAGTTCGACATGTAGCGCGCTGCGCCGCGGGCGGCGTGCAAGCGGTTGATTCTCCGAGCACTGCCGCAACGCACCATCACGCGGCTTCGACCCAAGTCACAGATTGTGCTATTGAGCCCGGGCGTTTCGCCGGGGCCCAAGCCGCCGGGGGAACCCGACGAGTTGCGTTCCACCGCAGCCAGAAGCCGCGGACAGGGGCGTCCGTGTGTGCCATCGCCAAGGGGTCAACGATGAAGCTGAAACACCTGCTGGGGAATCTCGGGCGGCCGGGCGCGGTTGCGCCGCTGCTGCTCGCCGCGTTCGCGCTGTTCAGTCCGGGCGCGCAAGCGCAGTTGTCCGGGACCAAGAACATTCCGGGCGACTACGCGACGCTCGACGCCGCGATCACCGACCTGAACACCGTCGGCGTGCTTGGCGGCGGAGGCGGCGTCACGCTGAACCTGGTCGCCGGCAACCCGCAGACTGCGCCCGCCGGCGGCTACGCGATCACCACGACCAGCGGCAGCGCCGCCGACCCGATCGTGCTCGAGGGCAACGGCAACACCATCACCGCATTCACGCCGCAAGCCGCAGGCCTGCTGCACGACGCGATCTTCGAGATCCGCGGCGCCGACTACGTCACCCTGCGCAACTTCAACCTGCGCGAGGACCCGGCCAACACCATCACCGCCGCAGCCACCAACAACATGACCGAATGGGGCGTGGCCGTGCTCTACGACACGACCACCAACGGCGCGCAGAACGTGACGCTGCAGAGCAACATCATCTCGCTCAACCGCGCGTACCAGAACACCTTCGGCATCTACAGCAACTCGACGCACAGCGCGACCGTGGTCACCACGTCCGCGACCGCCACCGGCAGCGGCGGCGGCAACAGCGGTCTGCGCATCTACGGCAACACCATCGGCAACGTCAACAACGGCATCACCGTGGTCGGGCCGACCGCGGCCGCCGACCACAACGAGGTGGTGGACATCGGCGGCACCACGCCAGCCACCGGCAACATCATCAACGACTACGGCACCACCGGCACCTTCTCCGGCTACGCCAACGTGTCCGGCTCCGTCAATGGCATCCTGGTGCGCAACAGCCGCAACTACAACATCGCCTACAACACCATCAACAGCTCGGTCGGCGGCGTCATCGCAGGCACGCTGCGCGGCATCTTCGTGCCGGCGTTCAGCGTGGCCCCGACCGGCACCCTGACCCACACCGTCACCTACAACCGCATCTCTCTGCGTAGCGGCCTCGCCGGCGGGGCCATGTTCGGGATCCTGGTCGACGCGACCACGTCGACGCCAACCTCGACCACGTCGATCTCCTTCAACGACTTCCACACCAGCGGACATACCGTGCCTGGGACCGGTGCGATCACCTTCCTGCAGCACGTCGGCTCGGCGGCCACCGGCCCGCTGGTCAACTCGATCAGCGGCAACACCTTCTCCGCCCTCAGCGTCAACACCACCGGCGCCGTCACCCTGATCAACAACGACTGGACCCGCCCTGCCGGCGCCACGACCACGGTGAACTCCAACCGCATCATCACCAGCTTCGCCAAGACCGGGGCCGGCAACACGCTGCGCGGCTACAACAACTTCGGCAGCTCTCCGGCGACCGCGAGCGAGAACCACGACGGCAACGACTTCTCCAACATCAGCGTGCCGAGCGCGGGCGCCACCACGATCGACCTCTGGCGTTGCGCCGATGGTCCCGGCCCGGGCGGCGCGCGCAAGAGCATCACCAACAACACCTTCACCAACATCATCGCCGCGACCACCAGCCCGCTGCGGGTGCTGATCGTCGACTACGGCGACACCGCCTTTGCCAGCAACAACGTCTCCGGCAATGCCATCAACACCGTCAGCAGCACCGGCGGCTCGGTCACCGGCATCGCCAGCGGCAACGGCAACCAGAACTTCTTCAACAACACCATCCACACGCTCAGCAGCGGTTCCGCGAGCAATGTCTTCGGCATCCAGATCACCGGCGGCGCCACGCAGCAGGTCTACCGCAACAAGGTCTACAACCTGGAGAACAGCAACGCGCTCGGCGCCGCCACCGGCATCACCGTCGGCGGCGGCACCACGGTCAACCTGCACAACAACCTGGTGGGCGACCTGCGCCTGCCGAACGGCACGGCGACCAACAACCTGTTCGGCATCAATGTCACCGGCGGCACCACGATCAACGCTGCGTTCAACAGCGTATATCTCGCAGCCACCAGCGTCGGCGCCAACTTCGGCTCGACCGCGCTCGGCGCCTCGACCACGCCGGCGCTGACGCTGCGCGACAACAACCTGGTCAACGTCTCGACCGCAGCCGGCACCGGCCTGACCGTGGCCTATCGCCGCAGCAGCGCCACGCTGACCAGCTACCAGGCCGCGTCCAATGCCAACAACCTGTGGGCCGGAACGCCGGGCCCGACGAACCTGCTGTTCCACGACGGCACCACCGGCGACCAGACGCTGGCCGACTACAAGACCCGCATGTCGCCGCGCGACGGCGCCGCGATCAGCGAGCTGCCGCCGTTCCTGAGCACGAGCGGCGCCAGCCCGGACTTCCTGCATATCAACACCGCCACACCCACCCAGCTCGAGAGCGGCGGCGTGCCGGTCCCCGGCATCAGCGACGACTACGACGGCAACACGCGCAGCGCGACCACGCCCGACATCGGCGCCGACGAGTTCACCGGCCTTCCGATCGACATCTCGCCGCCGGTGATCGCGTATCCGCCGCTGCCGAACACGACGCTGCTGAGCAACCGCGCGATTGCGGCGAACATCAGCGACCCCTCCGGCATTCCCGGCGGCGCCACCGCACCGCGGGTGTATTTCCGCAAGGGCGCCGGTGCCTATGTCTCGAACGCCTGCACCGGTTCGGCACCGGCGTTCACCTGCACCATCGACAACAGCTTGATCGGTGGCGTGGTCGTCGGCGACAGCGTGAGCTATTTCGTGATCGCCCAGGACAGCGCCGGAAATCTCGGTGCCAACCCCGGCGCGGGCCTGGTGGCCACGGACGTGAACACCGTCACCACCCCGCCGACGACGCCGAACAGCTACACCATCATCGCGCCGTTCCCGGCGGTGGTGAATGTCGGCAGCACCGAGACCATCACCTCGCTGACCAACCCTGGCGGTCTGTTCGATCTCGCCAACGGCGGCGTGTTCACTGCCGACGTGATCGCCAACATCACTTCCGACCTGAGCGGTGAAACCGGAGCGATCGCGCTGAACCAGCGCAACGAGGAAGGCGCGGGCGGCTACTGGCTCACGATCCGGCCGAGCGGCGCAGCGCGCACCGTCACCGGCAGCGGCACCGTGCTGGCCAAGATCAACGGTTCCGACCGCGTGCTGATCGACGGTGCGCTGAGTGGCACCGACCGCAGCCTGACGTTCAACTCGACCAGCGTCGTCAACGGCTCGGCGGCGCTGTTCATCGGCAGCCTCGGCACCGGCCAGGGCGCGAACAACGTCCGCATCCGCAACGTCATCATCCAGACCGGCACCAAGGGCAGTGCGGCGCTGACCACGTTCGCGATCTTCGTCGGACACAGCAGCGGCGCCGCGCTCGGACCGGACAACGACGGCTTCCGCCTCGAGAACTCGCAGATCCGACGCGCTTCGATCGGCCTGCAGGCGGCGGGAGACCCGAGCGGCCTGCTCGATGGACTGCAAGTGCTCGACAACGACTTCGGCGACGACATCGTCGTCGACTCGATCGGACGCCGCGGCATGGTGCTGTTGCAGGCCGACGGCGCGCTGGTGCGGCGCAACCTGGTGCGCAATATCGAGCTCGCCGACAACAACCCGCACGGCATGCTCCTCGGCACCGGCCTGGTCAATTCCGTGGTCGCGGCCAACCGCATCAGCAACGTGCGCTACACCGGCACCGGCGGCTACGGCGGCAAGGGCATCGACATCAACACCGGCAACGTCGCCAGCGGCCTGACCATCGTCAACAACTTCATCGCTGGCATCGGTGGCGACGGCTGGAACGACCTGACCGGCGACTCGATCGTCGGCCTGCGCATCCTCGGTGCCACCGGCGGCATCAATGTCTGGCACAACTCGATCAACCTCGGCTCCGGCAGCTTTGCCGGCAACACCAGCGGCACGCTGAGTGCGGCGCTGTTCGTGGCCACGACCACGAGCGCACTCAACCTCCGCGACAACATCCTGGCCAACAACCTCGACAACACCGTGGCCGCGGCCGACAAGGCCTATGCCATCGCGACCAACGCCGCCACCCCGGGGCCGTTCGCCGCGATCGATGGCAACGACTACTACGTGTCCGGACCGGCCGGGCTCGTCGGTCTGCTGAACGCGGTCGATCGTGTCGACCTCGCGGCCTGGCAAGCGGCGTCATCGCAGGATCTGGCCTCGATCTCGGCCAATCCGCCGTTCGTCTCCGCCACCGACCTGCACATTCAAACCACCGGTGCCAGCCCGGTGGACGGTACCGCCATCGTCATCGCCTCGGTGCCTCTCGACATCGACGGCGACACCCGCTCCGCGACCACGCCCGACATCGGCGCCGACGAGTTCGACATCTCCACCGCGCCGAGCATCACTCCGCCGGCGAACCAGACCATCAACGAGGACGCCAACACCGGCGCGCTGACGTTCACGGTCAGCGACGCGCAGACCGCGGCAGCCAGCCTGGTGGCGACGGTGCAGGCGAGCAGCGACACCGCACTGGTGCCGCTGGCCAACATCGTCCTGGCCGATCTCGGCGGCGGCAATCGTTCGGTCACGGTGACCCCGGTCGCCAACGGTAACGGCGGCCCGGTCACGATCACGCTGCGTGTCACCGACGGCAACAGCGAGTTCACCGATGGCACCTTCACCGTCACCGTGAACGCGGTCAACGACGAGCCGTCGTTCGCGGTCGGCGCGAACCAGAGCGTCGCGGCGCTCACTTCCGGGCTGCAGACGGTGGCGGGCTGGGCGGGTTCGATCAGTGCCGGTCCGGCCGACGAGTCCGGCCAGGCGCTGGCCTTCACCGTCACCGAGACCGCCGACCCGAACGGCATCGTCAGCGGCACCAGCGTCGCCAGCAACGGCACGCTGCAGTACACGCTGAACGGCGTCGCCGGCAGCGCGACCTTCGACGTCTACCTCGGCGACAACGGCGGCACCGCGAATGGCGGCGACGACACCTCGCCGACCGCGTCGTTCTCGATCACCGTCGACAACGGGGCCGACCTCGCGATCGTCAAGACCAGTTCGCTGGCCACGCTCGGCAGCGGCGTCATGCAGTACACCATCGTGGTCAGCAACCTGAGCCCGAACCCGGTGGTCGGCGCCGTGGTCGCAGACACACTGGTGGCGCCACACACGCTGCCGGCATGGACCTGCAGCGGCAGCAGCGGCGGCGTCTGTCCGCCGAGCGGCAGCGGCAACATCAACACCACGGTCGACCTGCCGGTCGGCGCGAGCGTGACCTTCCAGCTCGCGACCACGGTCGCGCTGCCGGTGACCACGCTGACCAATACCGCGACCGTGACCGCCCCGCTGGCCACGCCGGACCCGATCACCGGCAACAACAGCTCAACGGTGACCGACACGGTGGCGATCTTCATGGACGGCTTCGATGACCCGATCCCGCCGCCACCGTGGTACAGGCAGTACCTGGACGTCCATGGACTGCTGCACTGAGTGAACTCGCGGGGCTGCCGGCAACGGCAGCCCCGTGTGCCGGTCGCCTTCCGAAGTCAGCCGCCGCCGACGACGTTTGCCGTCCGCTACACGATGCCCCGACTTGCCCTAGCATGCGCGCTTCCCCGAGCCCGTCTTCCGCGCGCATGTCGACATCCATTCCGCCCTTCCTGCTATTGACCGCGCTCAGCGACGCGTCGCCCTTCGCCGATCTGTTCCATCGCAAGTTCAGACATCCGTTGCCGGCGACGGGCGACCATTTCGTGGCGTTCCATCGCGACGAAGCCGGCGCGTTGTGGCCGCTCAGCTACCTGAACTTCAACCGCTTCGGCGACATCCGCCTGGTCGGTGGCGGCTGCACCGACGGCGAGGTGATCCGGCGCATGCCGGAAGCGAACCGTGACGCGGTATCGACCTCGGGCGGCGTGCTCGTGCACCTGCTGCGCGCCGGGTTTTGCCGCTTCGGTGACGACTGCGATGCATTCTTCGGCCACTGCGGCGACGCCCGCGCGTACGCGGTCGACATCGCCGCGGGCTTCGAACCCGCCGGGCACGAGTTCCTGCTGGTGCACTGGCACAAGCCATTGCACGAGGTAGTACGGCGCGCCCTGGTGGCGAAAGCGCACGCGATCGGACCGTTCTAGCCCGCCTCGATCCGTCGCATCAGTTCGTCGCTGCTGCGCCAGTCGGCGCCGCAGACGAGACGCGGCAGGTTCCAGCGATCATCGAGCGCCGTCATTGCTCGAGGCTCGGTGCCGAACGCCGCGAGCAGACCATGGTCCGCCCGACGCCGCGGCAAGAAGTCCTCACGCAGAAAACGAGAGCTCTGTCCGTAGGGATAGGCCAGTAGTCGCGTGCGCCGGCCCGGCACTGCCGCGTCGAGCCAGCGACTGGCCGCGACGATCTCGGCCTCGGCCAGGGTCTCCGTCACCACGCCGTCAAAGCGGCCCGTCGGCGCCTCGCCGAACGCGGTGCGTGTCAACGTGTGGTGGTTGTGGTCAAAGCTGTGCGACTCGATCGCGACCAGCCCCTCGCGCGTCGCTTCTGACCACCACTCGTGCCCCCACCAGCCACAGCCGAGCATGCAGGTGCGGTCCAGTTCGGCACGCGCATCAGGAGAGACAATCACGAAGCTGGTGGCGTGCACCCTCACCCGATGGCGTTCACGGAAGTCGCGCAGGATGCCAGCCATGCCGCGCTGGCGGCCGTGCACGGGATGGTCAAGGTCGTACCAGTCGAACCAGGAGCCATCGTCGAAACTGATCGCAACCGCGCGCGGTGGCATCGGGATGGCGCCCTCGAACAGCGAACGTACCGCATCGATCAGCGGCACGATCTCCCAGTGGTGCGCAAGCAGCGACTCAAGATCGGAGGCCAGCGCAACGTGATCGTTGCTTTCCGGGTCGTTGCCATTGACGTTCATCGCGTGATACGTCAGCACCGGGATGGCTCCCTGCACGCTCATGGAATGCGCCCCGCCATCACCGCCGCCACGATCTCGACGCAGCGGCCAACCGCGCCGCGTTCGCGTTCGACCGCGGCGAGTGCGTTCGCGGACATGCGCTGGCGCAGTGGCAGGTCGGCGAGCAGGCGCGACACGGTGTCGCCGAGTTCGACCGCATTGGCCACGCGCAGCGCGGCGCCGTCGGCGATCAGGTTCTCGGTGACTTCGGCGAAGTTGAACGTATGCGGCCCGACCAGTACCGGCTTGCCGACCGCGGCCGGTTCGAGCACGTTGTGGCCGCCGATGCGGTCGAAGCTGCCGGCGACGAAGGCGACGTCGCTGGCGGCGAAGAAGTTCAGCAGCTCGCCCATGGTGTCGACGACGAACGCCTGGGTGTCGACGTGCGCGACGGTGTCTTCGGAGCGCGACAGCGTGCGCAGCCCGTAACCGCGGCACAGCTTCAGCACCGGCTGGAAGCGCTCGGGGTGGCGCGGCGCGATCACCAGCAGCGCCTCCGGGAAACGCCGCAGCACGCGCGTGTGCGCTTCCAGCACCGCGGCTTCCTCGGCCTCGTGCGTGCTCGCGGCGATCCACACCGGACGCGACTCGCCCCAGTACTCGCGCAGCACGCGGCCGATGCGCTCCAGCCCGCCCGGAACGCGCATGTCGAACTTGACGTTGCCGACCACGCGCAGGTGCGTCGGGCGCGCACCGAGCTGCCCCAGCCGCAGCGCGTCCTGCTGCGACTGCGCGGCGACGAAGGCGACCGAGCGGATCGCCTGGCGCGCCAGCGGCCGCACCGGGCCATAGCCCTTCAGCGAGCGCTCGGACAGGCGCGCGTTGGCGAGCACGATCGGCACGCCGCGGCGCGCGCACTCGTAGTACAGGTTCGGCCAGATCTCGGTTTCCATGACCACCGCCAGCGACGGGTTGATGCGGTCGAGGAAGCGTCGGATCGACGCGGTCAGGTCGTAGGGCAGGTAGACATGGAACACGCGCTCGCCGAACAGTTTCTGCGCGCGCGCCGAGCCGGTCGGGGTGACGGTCGAGACCACGAAGCGGCGGCCCTCGAAGCGCTTCATCAGCGCCTCGATCAGCGGCGCGGCGGCGTTCATCTCGCCGACCGAGACCGCGTGCACCCAGATGGTGTCGCGCAGTCCGGGGTCGGCGAAGAAGCCGAAGCGCTCGCGCCAGCGTCCCCAGTAGTCGCGATAGCCGATGCCGCGCCACGCCAGGCGATACAGGATCACCGGCGTCAGCAGGTACATGGTCAGCGTGTAGATCGCGCGCAGCAGGAACATTCCGGGCCCATTCGGCGAGCGCGAAGCATAGCGAGCGCGTGCGGCCCGATAGAATGCGCGGATGGCCAATCCGCTCCCGTTCCCGCGTGCCCTGCTCGCCCCGCAACACTGGCCGGCGTGGTTCGGCATCGGTTGGATGGCGCTGTTCGCGCGCCTGCCTGGCGCGATCGCGAGACCGCTCGGGCGCGGCTTCGGCAACTGCCTCGGCTGGGTCCTGCGCGGCCGACGCCGGGTCGCGCGACGCAATCTGGAGCTGTGCTTTCCCGAGCTCGATCGCGACCACCGCGAGGCGATCCTGCGCCGCAGCCTGCGTTCGCTCGGCGAGGGTGCCTACGAGTTCGCGCGCGCCTGGTGGGGCTCGGTCGCATCCCTGCCCTACACCATTGAAGGGCTGGAACATCTGGAACGCGCACGCGCCGAGGGCCGCGGCGTGCTGTTGCTGTCGGGGCATTTCCTGACGCTGGAGATCTGCGGCCGGTTGCTCTGCAGTCACATCGAACTGGCCGGCATGTACCGCCGCCACGGTGCGCCAGCGTTCGAGTGGGCGGTCAAGCGCGGCCGCCTGCGCTACGCCTGCGCGATGTTCGCACGCGAGGAACTGCGCGCCGCGGTGAAGCACGTCAAGGCCGGCGGTTGCCTGTGGTACGCGCCGGACCAGGACATGCGCGGCAAGGACACCGTGTTCGCGCCGTTCTTCGGCGTGCCCGCCTCGACCATCACCGCGACGTTCCAGCTCGCGCGCCTGACCCGGGCCTCGGTGATTCCGTTCTTCCACCAGCGCGATGGCCGCGGCGGCTACGTGCTGCGCATCGGCGCCGCGCTGACCGAGATCGCCGGCGAGGACGAGGCCGCGCATACCGCGCGTGTCAATGCGCTGATCGAGCAGATGGTGCGCGCGGCGCCAGACGAGTACCTGTGGATCCACAAGCGCTTCAAGTCGCGCCCGGCGGGGGAGCCGGCGCTGTACTGAGTCGGGCCGCGCTGCGTCCGGCATCGCCACGCGCCCGGGATTTCGGCAAGAATCGGGACTGACCTCGGGAAAACGCGCATGGCCTGGTTGCTCGCAGTCATCGGATTGATCCTCGGCGTGGCTTGCGCAGAGGCCGGGAAGTGGGCACTGGGTGCGTTCGGCGGCGCCCTGGTCGGCGCGCTCGCCGGGGCCTGGATCGCGCTGCGCGCCCGCGTCGAGATGCTGGAGTCACGGCTGCAGACGCTGCAGGCGACGCAGCGCGCCGAGGCGATCGCGGCACGTCCGCGCCCGGCGGTCGCCGAGCCCGCGCCGGCGCCCGGCCCGCTGCCGCCACCGCTGCCGGACAGACCGGTCGCGGAAGCCGCGAACGAGCCCGGTGTCGAGGCTCCGGCCGAAGCAGCCGCAACCCGCGAAACGGTTGCGGCCAGCAGCGCCGACACTCCCGCGGGCACGCCGGCCGCGCCCTTGCGCCGGCCACCGCCGCTGCCGCAACGCGCGCAGGACCCGGTCGCAATCAGCGAACCGAACGCCGTCGCGCGCTGGCTGTTCGAGAGCAGCTGGATCGCCAAGATCGGCATCGGACTGGTGCTGATCGGCGTCGGCGCGCTGCTGCGCTTCGCGGTCAAGGAAGGCTGGCTCGACTTCCCGATCGAGATGCGCCTGGCCGGCATCGCCGCGGCCGCTCTCGCTGCGCTCGCGGTCGGCTGGCGCCAGCGCGAGGGCAAGCGCATCTTCGCGCTGAACCTGCAGGGCGGCGCCATCGCGGTGCTGATGATGGTGGTGTTCGCGTCCTATCGCCTGTACCACCTGATCCCGGCCGAGGCGACGTTCGGGCTGCTGGTGATCCTGGTCGCCGGCTGCTCATTGCTCGCGATCCGGCAGAACTCGCTCGGGCTGGCGGTGTTCGGCGTCATCGGCGGCTTCGCTGCGCCGATCCTGTCCTCCAAAGGCGAAGGCAACCATGTCGCGTTGTTCGGGTTCTATTTGATCCTGAATCTCGGCATCCTGGCGATGAGCTGGGCGCGCGGCTGGCGCCTGCTGAACACGCTCGGTTTCCTGTTCACCTTCGTGATCGGCACGTTCTGGGGGGTCACTCGCTATCGCCCCGAGGACTTCGCCAGCACCGAGCCGTTCCTGATCGCGTTCTTCTTCTTCTATCTCGCGATCCCGCTGCTGCCGACGCTGCGCGGCCTCGATCCGACCCGGCGCGACCATGTCGAGGGCTCGCTGGTGTTCGGCACGCCGCTGGTCGGCTTCGCGCTGCAGAGCGCGATGCTGCAGGACAACCGTCCGGCCCTGGCGCTGACCGCACTGGTGATGGCGCTGATCTACGTCGGGCTCGCGCGCTTCGTCTGGCAGCACGCCCGGCTCGCACGCTGGCGCGCCGCCTACGCCGGGTTGGCGCTGGTGTTCGTGACCCTGGTGTTCCCGCTCGCCTTCACCAGCGGCACCACCACCGTGCTGTGGGCGATCGAGGGCGCGCTGCTGGTCTGGATCGGGCTGCATCAGGACGAGCGCCGACTGCGCCTCGCCGGTGTCGGTCTGCAGGCGGTGGCGCTGTTCGCGTTGCTGGATACACCCGCGGCGACCGCCGATGCCGTCGCGGTGATGAACCCGCGCACCCTCGGCGCGCTCGCCATCGCCGCGGCGGCGCTGTTCAGCGCCTGGCGCTACACCCTCGCGCATGCCAGCCATCCGCTGATCGGCGCGCTCGCGGCCTACGGCTTTGGCGCCTGGTATGTCGGTGGCGTGATCGAAGTCGATCGCCTGGTCGGCCATCCGCACGAATCGCACGCGGTGCTCGCGTTCGTCGCGCTGTCGGCGGCGATCGCGGCCTGGCTGCGTGCGCCAAGCGGCCTGCGCGCGTTCGCCTGGCCGGGCTTCCTGCTGCTTGGCAGCTTGTGGCTGTTCGTGCCGATGACCGCCGACGACGCCGGCTCGGCGCTGTCGCACAGCGGCGCCTGGATCTGGCCGCTGGCCTTCGCCTGCGCCTTTGCGACCCTGCACTTGCTGCGCGAACCCTGGCCACGCGGCCTCGGCTGGGTGCATGTGCTGGCCTGGCTGGCGCTGCCGCTGCTCGCTGCATTCGAGGTGTATGCGCGCAGCGGCCTGTATCCGCAGATCCCCGACGGGCTGCTCGCCGGCCTCGGCGGCGACTGGCGTTTCGTGCTGACCATGCTGCCGTTCTGGCTGGGACTCGCGGCCCTGCTGTCCGGACTCGGACTCTTCGGCTGGCCGCTGCCGGAGCAGTTCCCGCACTACCGCAGGCGCGCGATCTGGCCGCTGCTGCTGGTCGGCACCGGCTACCTGGTGATCGGCTGCTTCCTGTCCGGGCACACGCCGCCGATCGACTTCCTGCCGCTGCTGAATCCGCTGGAGCTGAGCCAGATCTTCGTGCTGCTGCTGCTCGCGCGCTTCGCCACGCACGAACTCGACCGCGGCAGCGACGCCTTCCGCATCCTGCTCGCGCTGCTCGCGTTCGTGGCGCTGTCGGCGGCGGTGCTGCGCGGCGTGCATCATCTCGGCCACGAGAGCTGGAGCCTGGACCTGCTCGGGCGCCCGAAGGCGCACGCGGCGCTGTCTTGGACCTGGACCCTGCTCGGCGCCGCGGCGATGGGCTTCGGTGCGCGCGCGATGATCCGCGGCGCCTGGATCGCCGGCGCGGTCCTGCTCGGCGTGGTCGTGCTCAAGCTGCTGCTGATCGACATGCATTTCCTCGGCACGCTCTCCGGCATCGCCTCGGTGCTTGGCGTCGGCGTGCTGTTCGTCGCGCTCGGCTACTTCGCGCCGATGCCCTCGCGCGAAGGGGAGGCGGTACCATGAAGCGCGTGCTGCTGTCGCTGGCGCTGGCGACTTCCGCGACGCAGGCCGCGGCGCCCGACGACTTCGCCTGGCAGTGGCCGCTCGACCTCGGCAGCGGCGACGTGCACGAACTGGTGCTGACGCCGGAGATCTACGACGCGATCACGCGCAGCGACGGCCGCGACCTGGCGCTGTTCACCGAGAGCGGCCGCAGCGTCAGTTTCGGACCGCTGCCCGCCGCGCCGGACACGCCCTGGCGCGACGCGCCGTATGCGCTCGAGATCGTCGGCAGCACGCGCGAGCCGGGTTCGAGCCGCGATGTGCCGGTGGCATTCCCGAGCCCGCAACGGCTGACGCTGGCGCTGCGCTCGCGCGTGCCCGAGGCCGCGAGCATCCGCGCCCTGCGCGTCGGCTGGCGCCATCGCGCGGCGATGCCCGCGGACGCGCGCTGGCGCGTCGAAGGTCGCCGCCGCAGCGGCGCCGTGCACGCCGAGGTGATGGCGCATTCGTACTCGCTGGCCAGCGGGCTCGGTGAAACCCGCCTGAGCCTGTCCGACTTCGACGGCGATGCCCTGCGCCTGAGCGTGACGCCAGTGCCGCCCGATCTCGAGATCACCAGCGTGCTCGCCGAATACGAGACGCCGCCCGGCCAACAGCGTCAGTACCGACGCGCCGCGCTGGTGCGTGACGACAGCGCCGCCAACGCCTTCCGCTTCCATCTGCCGCCGGCGCTGCCGGTAAGCGCCGCGCGCATCGACCTCGGCGACGGCGGCGCGCTCGCCACGGTCACGCTGTCGGTGCGCGAGGGCGAGTGGTGGCGCACGCTGGCCAGCGATACCGCCTTCGACATCGCGGTCGGCGACGCCAGCCTGGTGCGCAATCGCCTCGCCTTCCCGACCACGCGCAACCAACGCTGGCGGCTCGGGGTCGAGCCGGACATCGGCGTGCCGATCGTCGATGTCGGCTATCGCCCGGACGTGTTCCTGGTCGCGCACCAGGGTCCGGCGCGGTTGCTGCTGGTCGCCGGCAGCGCACGCACGCAGCGCCAGGACTTCCCGATCGAACCGCTGATGCGCGAGTTGCGCGCGCAGTTCGGCGCCAGCTGGACGCCGCCGCGCGCCAGCCTCGGCGCGCGCAGCGAACGCACCGGCAAGGCCGCGCTGAAGCCGCCGCCGCCGGCCCCGCCCTATCGCGCCTGGGCGCTATGGACGGTGCTGGTCGTCGCTGCGCTCGCGATCGGCTTCCTCGCCCTGCGCCTGCTGCGCGAACCGGCGCGCGACTGAGCCATCGTCGCGCGCCTGCTCGATGCATTCGAGCGCCTTGGCGTCCTTGAGGAACGCGTAGTAGGCCATGCTCACCGACGCGATCCAGCCGGCCCAGCCGTTCAGGAACTGGCGTTTCAGCAGCCAGTGCTTCAGCAGCACCAGCGGCGGATAGACGAGCATGCGCAGTTTCAGCACCAGCGACGCGGCCCGCCGGCTGCGCCCGCCGCTGAGTCCACTGCTGTAGCGATTGATGCGATCGACCTTGCTCGCGATGTCGACCTCGCCCTGGTGCAGCAGCAACGCATCGAGCCGCGCGACCGTGCCGCCGGCGCGGCGCGGCGCGGCGTGCACCGGATCGTCGCCCATGCGGTGCACGCGCCGGTCGAACAGGCGCAGATGATGATTGTGCTTGCTCCAAGGATGCTGCCAGCGCCAGAACATGCGCTCGCAGCGCGGCAGGTCGTAGCCGCTCGCGCGCGGCGCCGCGAGTTCGTCGCGCACGCGCCGAACAGCGTCCGCGGCCAGCGCTTCGTCGGCGTCGAGCAACAGCACCCAGTCATGCGCGGCCTGGTCGATCGCACTCTGCTTCTGCGGCCCGTAGCCCTTGAACGGCTCGACCAGCACGCGCGCGCCACGCCGCTTGGCGATCTCGATGCTGCCGTCGCTGCTGCCGGAATCGAGCACCAGCACCTCGTCGGCGAACGCCAGCGAGGCCAGGCAGGCCTCCAGCGTCGCGGCGTTGTTGAACGTGGTCACCACCGCGGACAGCGGTGTGCGGCTCATGGCAGGCGCTCGCGCGCCGGCGGCAATTGCGCGATCCACACCAGCAGCAGCCAGAAGTACAGGTTCGACCAGAAGCTCGAATAGAACGCGAAGTGCGTGTTCAGCGGGAACAGCATCGCCAGCAACGCGATGCTGTACGCCGCGACGCCGTGGCGTTGCTCGCGCGCCAGCGCACGCCAGTGTCGCCACAGCACGATCCACAGCGCGAACCAGCAGGCCAGCCCGAAGGCGCCGGTCTCGGAGGCCACTTCGAGCACCCAGTGATGCGCATGGAACGCACCCTGTTCCGGATTCAACGCCAGCCACTGGTCATCGGCAGCGGCGTGGTCGAGATAGTCGTGACGGAACGCGCGCACGCCGACGCCGTTGAAGGGATGCGCCAGGCTCATGTCCAGCGCCGTCTGCCAGATCGAGGCGCGATAGGCGAGCGCGGTCTCGAGCCCGCCGCGGGTGCCGTCGAACGCGGCCAGCGTGCGGTCGACGCGCGCGGCGAAGCGTTCCGAAAGCTGGTAACTGGTGCCGATCGCCGCAGCTGCGGCCACGCCCGCCAACAGCAATCCGCCGACGAAGCGCTGCGGCGAAGCGGCGACACGCCACAGCAGCGCCAGCGTCACCACCGCGAAGCTGATCCAGCCGCCGCGCGCTCCGGCCAGCAGCACGGCCAACGCCGCCAGCGCCCAGATCGCCAGCGCGAACGCGCGTCCGTAGCGGTCCAGCGCAACCAGGACAGTGATCGGCGCGAGTACCGCGAGCACCGGCCCGAGCTTGAGGTTGTCGTCGCCGAAGATGCCGCTGACGCGGTCGCTCTCCAGCGCGCCGCCGAAGCCGACCCCGAACGCCGACTGCGCCAGCGCGTCGAGAATCCAGAACAACAGCAGCAGGGCGCTCCACCATGCCAGCTGCCGGCGTGCCGCGGCGAGCACCAGCGCGTCGACGGTGAACACCGCGAACGGCAGGTAGCGCAGGTCGGTGGCGACCTCGGTCCAGCTCTTGCGCGGCGCCACGCTGTCGAACGCGGACACCAGTTCCGGCAGCCAGTACGCCGCGAACGCGAGGAACGCGAGGCGGTACTGCGCACCGCGCAACCGCGCCGGGTCGCGCACGCAGGCCTCGATCGCATAGAGCGCGCCGATCACGATCGGCAGCTCCGCCGCACGCCCGAACGGCAACAGGAACAGCACCGACCACAGGCACAGCACCGCGGCCAATTGACGGGGACTCAGATGCATCGACGCGGCGCCTCCTGCAGCTCACGGTACAGCGACAGGGTAGCCTCCTGCATCTGCGCCAAACCATGGCTGGAAAATGGCGGCGGACGCAGGTCCTGCTGCAGCAGCACGCGTGCGCGCTCGGCCAGCGCCGCCGGATCGCCCGGCGCCACCGCGCCCGGCGCGAACAGTGCCCGCAGTTGCTCGCCGACGCCGCCGATGTCGTAGCCGAGCACCGGCACGCCCAGATGCAACGCTTCGAGCACGGTGCGCCCGAATGCCTCGGGCTGCGACGACAACTGCAGCACCAGCCGGCACGAGGCCATCACGTCGCGCACGTCGCGCCGTGGCGGCGTCATCACCACGGCGTCGCCGACACCGAGCCGCTGCGCGAGCCGCTGCAGCTCGTCGACGTAGCGCTCGCGTCCGGGTTCGCTGACGCCGAGCAGGATCAGGCGCGCATCGCTGTCCTGGTCGCGCAGGTCGGCCACCAGTTCGATCGCGTGCCGGTGTCCCTTGATGCGCGAACCGCGCCCGACCAGGCACAGCCACGGCGCCGGGGTCGACAACGCCGGATGCTCGGCGACGAACCGCTTGTGCCAGTCGCGGTCCGGGCGATGCCCGTGCGGAAACTCAAGCGGATCGACGCCGCGCGCGATCACGCGCAGGCGCGTGGCGTCGCTGCCCGGGTAATGCCGCAGCACGTAATCGCGCACGGTCTGCGAGACGCAGATCACGCGCTCGCCGCGCAGCATCACCGCAGAGTAGAACCCGACTGAATTGAGCCCGTGCACGGTGGTGACGAAGCGTGGCCGCGTTGCCACGTCCATGCCGCGCCAGGCGAGGAAGCCGAGCCACGCCGGCAGCCGCGAGCGCGCATGCACGATATCGACGCCGCGCTCGGCGAACAGCCGGCGCAGCTTCGGCACCAGCCACAGGCTGGCGAGCGACTTGCGCCCGACATCCAGCTCGATGTGCTCGCTGCCCTCGCGCGTCAACGCATCGACCAGTCGTCCGCCCGCGGAAACCACCAGCGAGCGATGCCCGGCCGCAACCAGCGCACGGGCGATTTCGAGGGTGCCGCGTTCGACGCCACCGGAGTCGAGCGCCGGCAGCAGTTGCACCACGGTCAGGGGGCGCGACACCGGCCGCGGCCGCGCATCAGTCGACGCGCTGATACAGCGCACCGCAATACATGCAGCGCGCTTCCGGCTGGTCTTCGAGCGGCAGGTACACGCGCGGGTGCGAGTTCCACAGTGGCATGTCCGGCGCCGGGCAGGACACCGGCAGGTCGGCGCGCTTCACCGCGTAGGTGCGTTCGCTGTTGGCGCTTCGGGAGACGTTCGCGGACATGGGCGCTTCCTCAAGATCAGGCGCGCATTGTAGGCGGCCCGCGCCGGGTGCGCGAGCCGCCGCGGGCAAGGCTCAGCGACCCCAGACCTCGACGCGCGCCTGGTCGCGCGACAGCTCGGTGTCGCCGATCACGCCGACCGCCTTCAGGCAGCGCTCGCCGCCATTCAAGTCGATCCAGCGCGAATGATGGCCCTGTCCGATGCGGTCGCGCACGTCCAGGTACTCGACCCCGCCCTTGGCGTAGCGCACCCACAGCTTCTCGATCTCGACCTGGCCACGCTCGACGCGCAACTGCACGGCGTTGATGCCGCGGCGGCACTTCTTGAAGCGGATCACGTCGGTGTCGTTCTCGATCTTGGTCAGGCGCGTGCTGCCGAGCAGGCGCTCGGCATCGGCGGCCGCCTCGCCAGGAATGGCCAGCGCCGTCGCCGCAACCAGACTGCACAACGCGAGGGAAAGCTTGAGGTTCATCGTCATCTCCGGTGGCCGGCCCGCAGCGGGCCGGTGCCGAGCCTACAACGCGGTCCGTCCCGGGCCGTTGACGGGTCGCAGGCGCCGCGGCGGGGCCGGTTCAGGGCTTCGCGTCCGCCGCCGGCGCGGCCTGGATGCTCTCGCCATCGATGCGGATCTTCACCACGTCGGCCACCGCGCCGACGATGTAGTTCATGCCGAAGTCGCTGCGCTGGATCGTCGCCTCGGCGTGGAAGCCGAGCGCCGGTCGCTTCGCGAACGGGTGCGATGCGACCCGCTTCAGCTTCACCTCCAGCGTCACCGGCCGGGTCACCCCGAGCAGCGTCAGATCGCCGGTCACCGCCAGCGCGTTTTCGCCACGGACCTCGACCTTGCTGCTGCGGAACGCGAGTTTCGAGTGGTTCGCGACGTCGAAGAAGTCCTTGGTCTTCAGGTGCTCGTTGAGCTTGTCGACGTCCATGTCGATGCTGGCGGCGTCGATGCTGACGCTGACGCTGGACTGGGCGAGGTCATCCGGGTCGATCGACAGTTCGCCCTCGAAGGCACGGAACTCGCCCTGCATTTCCGACAGTCCCATGTGCTCGACGAAGAACAGGATGCTGGTGTGCGCCTTGTCGAACTCGTAGCGGTCGGCGGCAGCGAGCGGTGCGGCGGCGAACAGCGCGGCGAGGGCGAGCGGGGCAAGCGACTTCTTCATGACTGGGCTCCGATGTGGATGGGGACGGGATCAGACGATGGAACAGGCGTCGGCGAAGGCGAGTCGCGGACTGCGCGGGTGCAGCGTGTCGCGGCGGCCATAGCCGAGGTTGATCAGGAAGTTGCTGCGCACCCTGGTTTCAGCGAAGAACGCGTCATCGACCTTGGCCGCGTCGAAGCCGCCCATCGGCCCGCAATCGAGCCCGAGCGAGCGCGCGGCGATGATCAGGTAGGCGCCCTGCAGCGAGCTGTTGCGCAACGCGCCCGGATACAGCTGCTCGTCGCTCTGGCCGGCGAACCAGCTGCGCGCATTCGCGTGCGGGAACAAGTACGGCAGCTTGTCGTAGAACTGCAGGTCAATGGCGAGGATGGCGGTGACCGGCGCACTCATCGTCTTCTCGACGTTGCCGGCGTCGAGCGCGGGCTTCAGCCGCGCCTTGGCTTCGGGCGAACGCACGAACACGATCCGCGCCGGCGAACAGTTGGCCGCGGTCGGGCCCATGCGCGCCAGGTTCCACACCTGTTCCAGCAGCGCATCGGGTACCGCGCGTTCCTGCCACGGATTCGGATTGCTGGCGAAGGTACGCGCTTGCAGGAAGATCTGGTCCAGTGCGTCCTGCGACAGGGGCTGGTTCATCGGTGGCTCCGTGGAATGGCGTGGACTCACAGGTTCGGGGCTAGCCGCCGTCGAAGCAAGCCGGCCGAACGCAAGCAGGCATTGCAGGCCTGCAATCAGTCGAAGCTGTCGCCAAACAGTGCGCCGCGCCCACGCAGCTGGAACACCGCGGCTCCGGCGGGGGTGTTGCCGACCAGTTCGTAGTCGCGCACGGCGATTCCGATCGAAGTCGGCGCGAAGTAGGCGTGCAGGTCGCAGGAGTTCCCGGGCGGCAACGCGAACGGCAGCGGCGGACAACTGGCGAACAACACGGTGAATGGCGATGACGGCGCACCGATCAACTGCAGGCTGTTGACCAGCCAGGGCGAGGTGCCGGCATTGCCGAGCGTGATGATCTGCGGGCCGGCGAGCGCGCCGACGTCGATCGCGCCGAAGTCGATGCCCGCGGGCGCGACCAGCGGCGCCGGCGCGCCGCCGATGCCGCTCAAGGCCACGCTGTCGGGCGAGGTTGGCGCGTTGCTGGTGATGGTCAGGTTGCCGGCGACGGGCCCAGCGGCGGTAGGCGCGAAGACGTAGCGCAGTTCGCATTGGCTGCCGGGTGCGAGGGCAAACGGCGTCGGCGCGCAGGTTCCGCCGGGCGCGTCGAGGAACGGCGCCGGCGCGGTGGAAATCGACCCGACCGTGAGCGATGCGGTGCCGACGTTGGTCAGCGTCAGCGCGCGCGATCCGGACACGGTGGCGACGTCGACGACGCCGAAATCGATCGGATTGGGCTGCAGGTCGATCTGCGGCGTGGCCGGCGGCGGCGCGTTCAGGCGGATCATCCAGGTGGCGTCGCTGGTGCCGGCGAAGATCGCGGTACCCACCGGTGCCACCGGCCCCTGCGCCAGCGCCAGCGCGTTCGGAGCGACCGGCACGCCATTGTCGCTGCTGGCGACGAAGCTGTGCTGATTCGGCGGATAGGCCGGGATGCTGTCGGTGCCATCGCGGTCGAGGCTGCCGACCAGCACCTGGCCGTTGTAGCTGACGATGGCGCCGGCGAAGAACACCTGGCCCACTGCCAGCGTCACCGGCGGCGTCAGCGCGTAGCTCGCGAAGGCGTTGCTGCCGCTGCCCTGGACGGTTCCGCTGGCGGACGCAATCACCAGTGCGTCGAGCGGATTGCCGTCCTGGTTCGGATCGGCCCACAGGTAGACCGCAAGCGGGTGTCCGTCGCCGATGTTGTTCTGCACCGCGTTGCCGCCAAAGGCAATGCGGACCGCGGTGATGGTGGTGTTTCCGGGTTGCACCACGAAGCGGTTCAGCCACGCGAACGAGTTGCTGCCGGCGCTCTGCACGCCGATGCCCATTTCCTTGACGCCATCGTCGGCGCGGTACTCGTCGATGGCCCGTGCCAGTGGCGGCGGCAGCAGCATCGCGGCCGCCAGCGGCAGTCTCCAGGAACGCAACGCTGCAGGCATCGTCGTCCTCCGCTTCGGCAGTAATCCGGACCCGGCCTGGCCGGAATCCGGAACTGCGACGAGCCTAGCAACAATGTGTCCGATTGCAAAAAGCAGCGGCGGAGGGCGCATCCGGACACGCCGTGCCGGCCCCGGCTGACCTCGCCCCGGGCGCACTGCTAGGCTCGCGGCGATGCCCTCGCACCGTTTTGCAACCGTCCTCGCGATCAGCGACCAAGCCGCCGGCAACCGCCGCCAGGCGACCGCGCTGGCGCAGGCGCTGCGCGACGACGCGCATCAGGTCGAGATCGCGTTCCCGCACTTCTCGCGCTGGCTGGCCCCGCACCTGCCGGAACGCGCGATCGGGGCGCTGCCGGCCGCGGTGCGCGATGCCCCGGGGCCGCTGCTCGCGATCGGCTGCGGCCGCCAGGGGGCGCTGGCGCTGCGCGCGCTCAAGCGTGCCCGCGGTCGCGAGGTGTTCACGCTGCAGATCCTCGACCCGCGCTGCAAGCTCGACGATTTCGACCTACTGGTGGTGCCCGAACACGATGACCTCGGCGGCCCCAAGGTGCTGCGCACGCTGGGTGCCCTGCATCCGGTCGACGAACGCTGGCTGGCGCGCGCACGCCAGGATTTCCGCGACTTCGCCGAACTGCCGAAGCCGTGGACCAGCGTGCTGATCGGCGGCCCGAACCGCGCGCAGTCGATCGACGCGCATTGGCTCGGGCGCCTGTTCGACCAGCTCGCCGCGCAGCGCCGCGAGATCGGCACGCTCGCGGTCAGCGCCTCGCGACGCACGCCACCGAAGCTGCGCGAGTTGATCCGCAGCCACGCCCACCGGCTCGACGCCCGCATCTGGCTGGACGAGCGCGACGGTCCGAACCCCTACCCGGCGCTGCTCGCCTTCGCCGACCGCATCGTGGTTTCGCCGGACTCGGTCAACATGATCTCGGAAGCCTGCGCGGTCGGCGTCCCGGTGCACACGCTGCTGACCCAGCCGCTCCAGGGCAAGCTGCAGCGCTTCCACGCCGCGCTGCGCCAACGCGGCCTGCTGCACGACCTCGCCGCGTGCAGCTGGCCACGCCCGCCGCTGCGCGAACTCGCCGCGATCGTCGACGAAGTACGCGCACGGCTGACGTTTACGCTGAGCTGAAGGACCTGTCGGGCCACCAGTGGCCCTCCCACAGAAGGCCGGCTCCGTCTCGGTATCGGGTGTGGCAGGGGCTTGATGTGGGAGGGCCACTGGTGGCCCGACGCATAGCTAAGCCCAATCCCCGCGCAGCTCCCGCACCTTCGTTTCGAGCGCGGCGGCGCTGGCCTGCTCGGGCGGCACCGGGTCGGCGACGACCAGCGCGATGCGTGACCAGAAACGGCGCGGCAGGCGCGCGCGGCCGAGCGCGGAGTCCTTGCGCGAGAACAGCGAACCCCACAGTCCGCGCAGCGCAATTGGCACCACCGGCACCGGACGCGCGGCGAGGATGCGCTCGATGCCGGGCCGGAACGGCAGCATCTCGCCGGTGCGCGTGATCGCGCCCTCGGGGAAGATGCCGACCACCTCGCCTTCCGCGAGCGCACGATCGACCTCGGCGTAGGCGCGTTCGAGCAGCGCCGGATCGACCTTGGCGGAAGCGATCGGAATGGCTTTCGCGGTGCGGAAGATGAAGCTCAGCACCGGGATCTTGAAGATGCCGTGGTCCATCACGAAGCGGATCGGGCGGCGCACGCTGCCGCCGATGATCAGCGCGTCGACGAAGCTGACGTGGTTCGCAACGACCACGCACGGCCCCTCGTCCGGCACCTTGTCCAGCCCCTCGACTTTCAGGCGGTACAGGGTGTTGATGATGATCCAGATCAGGAACCGCATCAGGAACTCGGGCACCAGCGTGAAGATGTAGATCGCCACGATCGCGTTCAGCACCGCGGTCGCGAGCAGCAACTGCGGGATGCTGAACTTGAACACGTTGAGCAACAGCACCGCGACCGCCGCCGCGATGACCATGAACAGCGCGTTGAGGATGTTGTTCGCGGCGATGATGCGCGAGCGTCGCTTCGGGTCGGAGCGGCTTTGCACCAGCGCGAACAGCGGCACGATGAAGAAGCCGCTGAACACCGCCATCGCGACCAGGTCGAACAGCACCCGCCAAGCGCCCGGCTGCACCAGGAACTCGCGGATGGCGTGGTGCTGTTCGCCGGCCGGGTTCGGCCAGGCGAAGAACAGGTCGGCACCGAACACGGTCATGCCGATCGCGCCGAACGGCACCAGGCCGATCTCGACCTTGTGCCCGGACAGCCGCTCGCACAGCATCGAGCCGAGACCGATGCCGATCGAAAACAGCGCCAGCAGCATCGTGTACACGCCCGGGTCGCCACCCAGTACCTGCTTGGTGTAGCTCGGCAACTGGGTGAAGTACATCGAACCGAAGAACCAGAACCAGGAGATGCCGAGGCAAGACAGCAGCACCGCGCGGTTGCCGCGCAGCAGCTGCACATTGCGCCAGGTCTCGCTGATCGGGTTCCAGTTGATCTTCAGACCGGGATCGACCGGTGCCGCCGGCGGCATCGCCAGCGCGGTGCCAAGACCGAGCAGCGCCAGCCCGATGGTCGCGGCCGCCACCCAGAAGTGGCCATCGCCCTCGATGCGGATCAGGCTCGACCCGAGCAGGGTGCCGAGCAGGATGGCAAGGAATGTCGCCATCTCGATCAGGCCGTTGCCGCCGACCAACTCCTTGTCGTCGAGCACCTGCGGCAGGATGCCGTACTTGAGCGGCCCGAACAGGGTCGAGTGCAGGCCCATCAGGAACAGGGTGACCAGCAGCAGGCCGATGTTGGCGTGGGTGAAGCCGATCGCCGCCACCACCATGATTGCGATTTCGAGCAGCTTCACCGCCTGTGCCAGCCGCGCCTTGTCGTACTTGTCGGCCAGTTGCCCGGAGGTGGCCGAGAACAGGAAGAACGGCAGGATGAACAACCCGGCGGCCAGGTTGGTGTACTGGTGCTCCTCGGCCTCGCTCAGACCGACGGTCAGGAACGTGATCAGGATGATCAGCGCGTTCTTGAACACGTTGTCATTGAACGCGCCCAGCGCCTGGGTCAGGAAGAACGGCAGGAAACGACGTTCCTTCAGCAGTGCGAACTGGTTGCTTGTGCTCATGCCGACTCCCGGGGGGACGCCGGCGACCTTAGCAAGCGGCGCTTGCCGGGGGCTACGCTGGCAACGGCAGACAGCAAACCGGGGGAAGGCGACGCATCGCGCCGCAGCCCCCGAAGTTTGACGCCCAATTTGCCGCGCATCATGATGCGCGCGCATCAAACGGGGTGTCCCATGCGCACGACCATCGACATTCCGGACCAGGCCCATCGCCGGCTGAAGCAGCTGGCGCAGGCGAAGGGCATGAATCTCGGCACGCTGCTGCTGACGCTGAGCGATCAGGCCCTGGGCCTCAACACCGACCCCACGACCGGCCTCATCCGCAGCCCGGTGACCGGCTTTCTCAAGCTCTCGGTCGGCCGCCCGGTGACCCCGGCAGAACTCAAGTCGCTGGACGAGTGATGGCCGGCTGGCTGCTGGATACCAGCGTTCTGCTTGCGCTGGGGCTGGACGATCACGTGCACAACGCCGTTGCCGAGCGCTGGGTAGCCGCCTTCGACAGCCGGTTCGCCACCTGTCCGCTGACGCAACTGGGTTTTCTGCGCAGCGTCAAGCAACTCCGCCGCGACATCAGCATTCATCAGATCGGTGCAGTGCTGGAAAGCCTGTGCAACGATCGACGGCACTTCTTCGTCCCGGCGGACATCGATGTTCGCGGCGCCGACTGGCGCACAACGCTTGGCCACCAGCAGATCACCGACGCCTACCTGGCCGGCCTTGCCCGCCACCACGGGTTGAAACTGGCAACGCTCGATCACTGCCTGGTCGCCACACACGAGGATGTGGCGGTCTTGATCACCGAAGCCGCCGGCAGTTCGCCGTAACCCATCCATACGCTTCGAACATGCGTTTCAAGCGCCGATTTACCGCGAAATGCCGGCGATACTGCGCCGATCTGGACAGGATAACGTCGGCGCTGCAGACTACGTTTCTTTGATGGAACCGGCGTGGCGAAGATCCTCCTGCTCAATGGCCCGAACCTGAACCTGCTCGGCGAACGCGAGCCGGGGGTCTATGGCCGCGGCACGCTGGCGGAGATCGAGCAGGCGGCGCGCACCCAGGCATCGGCCAGCGGCCACGAACTGGACAGCCTGCAATCGAACAGCGAACTGGCCTGGATCGAACGCCTGCACGCGGCGAGAACGGACGGAACGGCGTTCATCGTCGCCAATCCGGGCGCGTTCACGCACCAGAGCGTCGCCATCCGCGACGCGCTTTCCGCGGCCGCCCTGCCGTTCATCGAGGTGCATCTGTCGAATGTCCACGCGCGCGAGCCGTTCCGGCATCGCTCGCTGTTTTCCGACCGCGCGGTCGGGGTGATCGCCGGCCTCGGGCCGGACGGTTACGAATACGCCATGCACGCCGCGATCCGCCACCTCGCAAAGGGGGCAGTCGATGGCATCCAGACGGGGATCTGAGCCGAACGCTCGGACGAAAACGGGGAAAAAGACGATGGACCTGCGCAAGATCAAGAAGCTGATCGACCTGCTCGAAGCCAGCAACCTGAGCGAACTGGAGATCAAGGAAGGCGAGGAGGTGGTGCGCCTCGCGCGCATGCCGAAGCAGATGCCGATGATGATGCCGGCACCGGCTGCGGCCGCGCCGGTCACCCATGTCCACGTCGAGCAGCGCCCGAGCGCGGGCGGCCAGCACCACGCGCATGTCGACGGCACCCACGGCGGCGGTCGCGAACTGCCCGACGGCCACGTGATCCGCGCCCCGATGGTCGGCACCTTCTATGGTTCGCCGAATCCGGAAGCGCCGCCGTTCGTCAAGATCGGCCAGCAGGTCAAGGCCGGCGACGTGCTCGGCATCATCGAGGCGATGAAGATGTTCAATCAGATCGAGGCCGACATCTCCGGCACCGTCACCGCGATCCTCGCGACCAGCGGCCAGCCGGTGGAATTCGACGAACCCATGTTCGTGATTGGCTGAGCGCGCCCAGATGCTCGACAAAGTCGTCATCGCCAATCGCGGCGAAATTGCATTGCGCGTGCTGCGCGCCTGCCATGCGCTCGGCATCAAGACGGTGGCGGTGCACTCGACCGTCGACCGCAACCTCAAGCACGTCGGCATGGCCGACGAGTCGGTCTGCATCGGCCCGGCGCCGGCGTCCGACAGCTACCTGAACATCCCGCGCATCATCGCCGCGGCCGAAGTGACCGATGCCGAAGCGATCCATCCGGGCTACGGTTTCCTCAGCGAGAACGCCGACTTCGCCGAACGCGTCGAAAAGTCCGGCTTCGTCTTCATCGGCCCGACCGCGGACGTGATCCGGCTGATGGGCGACAAGGTCGAGGCGATCCGCGCGATGAAGGCGGCCGGCGTGCCCTGCGTGCCCGGCTCCGGCGGCCCGCTCGGTGACGACCCGGACGAGAACTCGCGCATCGCCCGCGACATCGGCTACCCGGTGATCATCAAGGCCGCCGGCGGCGGCGGCGGTCGCGGCATGCGCGTGGTGCACACCGAGCCGGCGCTGCACAACGCGATCGGCACGACCAAGGCCGAGGCCAAGGCAGCGTTCGGCAACGACATGGTGTACATGGAGAAATTTCTGGAGAACCCGCGCCATGTCGAGGTCCAGGTGCTGGCCGACGGCCAGGGCAACGCCATCCACCTCGGCGAGCGCGACTGCTCGATGCAGCGTCGCCACCAGAAGGTGGTCGAGGAAGCGCCCGCGCCGGGAATCACGCCGGCGATGCGCGAACAGATCGGCAGCGTCTGCGTCGAAGCCTGCATCCGCATCGGCTACCGCGGCGCCGGCACCTTCGAGTTCCTGTTCCAGGACGGGCACTTCTATTTCATCGAGATGAACACCCGCATCCAGGTCGAGCATCCGGTCACCGAGCTGGTCACCGGCATCGACCTGGTGCGCGAGCAACTGCTGATCGCCGGCGGCGAGAAGCTGTCGATCCGGCAAAGCGACGTGGTGCTGCGCGGCCATGCAATCGAGTGCCGCATCAATGCCGAGGACCCGGACAACTTCATGCCCTGCCCGGGCATGGTCACCCGCTTCCATGCGCCCGGCGGACCCGGGGTTCGCGTCGACACCCACATCTACGACGGCTACCGCATTCCGCCGAACTACGACTCGATGATCGGCAAGCTGATCGTGCACGGCGCCGACCGTGCCCAGGCGATCTCGCGCATGCGCGTGGCGCTCGCGGAAATGGTCGTGGACGGGATCAAGACCAACATCCCGCTGCAGGGCCGGATCATGGCCGACCGCGGCTTCCAGCAGGGCGGCATGAACATCCACTACCTCGAAAAACGCATCGCCGAGCGCAAGGACAAGCCGATCGGGCTGTGACATGCAGAGCTTGACTGACCAAGAAGTGTTGGCGCTGATCGCCGGCGGCGAGTCGGACCAGGTCGAGTTCACCGAGTCGACCCGGGACACAGACAAGTTCTGTGAAGCCATTTGCGCATTCGCCAACGACCTGCCCGGACACGGCAGCCGTGGCGCGCTGCTCGTCGGAGTGCGCAAGAACGGAAGCCTCAGCGGCTTGCAAGTGACCGACGCCCTGCAGGAATCGCTGGCCGGCCTGCGCCGCGATGGCCAGATCCAGCCGTTGCCAACCCTCTGCGTGACCCGTCATCGATTCCCTGATGGCGATGTGGCGGTAGTCGCCGTCGAGCCTTCGATCCTGCCCCCGGTCCGCTATCGCGGCCGCGTCTGCATCCGAGTCGGTGCTTCCAAGGGTTACGCCAGCGAGCAGGACGAGCGCCATCTCACTGAACGCCGATCGTCCTCGGCGCGCTCCTTCGATGCCCAACCTTGCCCGGGCGCAACGATCTCGGATCTATCGCTACGCATTTTCGATGACTACCGCGCCACGGTGATCGCCCAGGAAGTGATCTCGGCCAATCATCGAAGCATCGAGGAACAGCTGGCAGCGTTGCGCTTCTTCGACTTGCGCCAGCGCATGGCCACGCACGCGGGCGTCTTGCTGTTCGGGATCAACCCTCGCTACTTCTTGCCGGGGGCGTATGCGCATTTCGTGCAGTGGCCGGGGACGACGGTCACTGATTCGCCGTTGAGCGATCGGCCGGTGTCTGGTGACCTGCGCACCGTGGTATCGCAAGTCCACGAACTGATGCGTGCAACCAATCGCGTTGCCGTGCAGCGCACTGGTGGCGTGGCCGAGCGCTACCACCCGGACCTTCCCGAGTTCGCGCTGACCGAGCTATTCAACAACGCCGTGATGCATCGCGACTACGCATCGAATGCACCGGTGAGAGTCAATTGGTTTTCGGACCGTGTGGAGATCAGCAATCCCGGCGGACTGTTCGGCGAAGTGACCGCCGCGACCCTGGAATCGCGCAGCGGCTACCGCAATCCGACCATCGCCGAAGCCATGTGGAACCTCGGTTTCGTCAACCGCTACGGGTCGGGCATCGCCAGCGCTCAGCGCGTGCTGCTGGAGGCGGGTCATCCCCGTGCCGAATTCCAGGCCGACGCCCAGTACTTCCTCGCCGTCATGCGGATGCGCCCCGCATGATCACGGTCGCGTTCTTCAACAACAAGGGCGGTGTTGGCAAGACCACCCTGCTGTTCCACGTGGCCTGGATGATGGCCGAACTGGGCGTGGAAACGGTCTGTGCCGACTTCGATCCGCAGTCGAACCTGACCAGCATGTGCCTGGGCGACGAACGGCTGGACGAGATCTGGCCTGAGCAGGGCGAACGGAGGTCCATCTACGGGGCGATGTTGCCCCTGATCAACGCCAGCGGCGCCCTGGCCGCGCCACACGCCCTGTCGATCCGACCGCGTCTGAGTCTGATCCCGGGTGACCTGGCCCTGGCGCGCAGCGAAGACCGGCTCTCGGTAGGCTGGATGCAAGCCAGCGCGGGAGACATTGCCGCACTGCGCTTCACCAGCGCGTTCGGCAATGCGGTGGGCGCCATCGGCAGGGAACGCGAGGCGCGGCTCGCACTGCTGGATGTCGGCCCGAACCTCGGCGCGATCACTCGTGCCGCATTGATCGCTGCGGACTTCATCGTTGTGCCGCTGGCACCGGATCTGTTCTCGATTCAGGCGCTGCGCAACCTGGGCCCGACGCTGCGTGATTGGCGCAGGCAATGGGCGGAACGCGCCGGCAAGGCACCGACGACAATCGACTTCCCCCTGCCCCGCGGCGCCATGCAGCCGGCGGGCTATGTGGTCATGCAGTTCGGACTGCGCGACCAGAAACCCGTGCGCGCCTACGAACGCTTCCTGGCGCGCATCCCAGCGGAATTCCATCGCAACGTCGTCGAAGATGCAGACACAGTACCGCCGATCGCCGACGATCCCTACCACCTGGCCAGCCTCAAGCACTACCGCAGCTTGGCACCGCTGGCGATGCAGGCGAACAAGCCGATGTTTGAGCTCAGGGCCGCGGACGGCGTCATTGGCGCACACGTCGATGCGGTGCGGGCGTGCCGCGCCGACTTCCGCAGCTTGGCAACGGCACTGGCGTTGCGCATCGGCCTGCAACTCTGAGGAGCTCCGCATGGCCTGGCTGGAACTGTCGATCGGCGTCGAACAGCGCTCGCTCTCGCGGGTCGAAGCGGCGCTTGAGGATCTGGAAGCGGCGTCGATCACGCTGCTCGACGCCGAGGATCACCCGATCCTCGAACCCGGCCCGGGCGAGACGCCGCTGTGGCCGCAGGTGATCGTGCGCGCGCTGTTCCCGGACGACATCGACCGCATCGGCCTGTTCGATGCGCTGCAGCTGATGGTGCCGTGGCTGACGCCGGAGAAGATCAGCTCGCGCGAAGTCGCGGATGCGGACTGGACGCGGGCATGGATGGATACCTTCCGCCCGATGCAGTTCGGTCGTCGCACCTGGATCTACCCGTCCACGATCGAGCCGCCGGCCGACGCCGGGACCGCGATCGTGCGCCTGGACCCGGGCCTCGCCTTCGGCACCGGCACGCATCCGACCACGGCGCTGTGCCTGGAATGGCTGGACGGGCTCGACCTCGACGGCAAGACCGTGCTCGATTTCGGCTGCGGGTCCGGCGTCCTCGCGATTGCCGCATTGAAGCTCGGTGCGGCGCGCGCGATCGGCATCGACAACGACCCGCAGGCGATCCTCGCCAGCCGCGACAATGCCGAGCGCAACGGCGTCGCTGCGCAGCTCGACCTGTACCAGCCCGAGGAAGTGCCGGCTGGCCTGGCCGCCGACGTGGTCGTCGCCAACATCCTCGCCGGCGCGCTGGTCGCGCTTGCCCCGACCATCACCGCGCACTGCCGCAGCGGCGCTCCGCTGGCGCTGTCTGGAATCCTCGCCGAACAGGCCGAAGAAGTCGCCGCGGCCTATCGCGACGAGTTCGATGCGATCACCACCACGCAGCAGGAAGACTGGGTCCGCATCGCCGCCAGCCGGCGCTGAGCGCGCTGCGGCATAATCGCGGCGATGTATACCCAGTGCCTCGAATGCCTGACGATCTACCGGATTCCGCCTTCGGCGCTGACCCACGCGCACGGGCGCGCGCGCTGCGGAGTGTGCCGCGCCGAGTTCGACACGCTGGCGACGCTGGTCGACCAGTTGCCGCCGGAACCGGTCGGGCAGCTCGAGCGCCACCATCCCGGGCCACTGCCGATCCTCGACGTGCCGGCGATGCGTCCGAAGGCCGGGCAACACGACCTGTTCGCGATCGAGGACGACGTCGACGTCGCACCGGCGCCGAGCTTCGTGCACGCGCCGCCAGCGAAGCCGCGCAGCAGTCGGCTGCTGCGCTATGGCAACGTCGTGCTGCTGCTGGCCTTGCTGGCGCAGGGCGCGTGGGCCGGACGCGGCTGGTGGATGACCGAGCCGCGCCTGCGTCCCTGGCTCGACGCCGCCTGCCTGCGGCTGAACTGCCGCCTGCCGCCGCGCGCCGACATCGGCCAGATCGCGCTGGTCTCGCGCGACGTGCGGCCGCACCCGAGCCAGTCCGGCGCGCTGATCATCTCGGCCACGCTGCTCAACCGCGCCGCGTTCACCCAGCCTTATCCGATCGTCGAGATCACGCTGTCCGATCTGGACGAGCGACGCATCGCGATGCGTCGGCTGGCACCGCAGGACTACCTCGTCGATGCCCGCGCGCTGGCACGCGGACTGCAACCGAACGCCACCGCGACGATCGACCTCGAAGTGGTCGACCCGGGACGCAACGCGGTCGCGTTCGAGTTCAAATTCCGTTAATCGTTACTTGTTTCCTTGCCGGCGCGGAAGCCCGCCGGCTATAACGCCCGCTCGCCTCACGGGCCGAGCATGCGCAACCCGTTCAAGACCCACCCGAGTTCCACGCGGCTGATCGTGCAGGCCCACGACCCGGCACGCACGCGCCGTCTGTGGATCGCGTTGGCGCTGGCGTGGGCCGTCAGCATCGTCGCGGTGTGGTTGATCGCCTCGTATCGCGCCGCGCCCGGGCTGCTCGAGATGCAGCAGCGCCTCGGCCGTGCCGAGGCCACGCGCGACACGCTGCGTGACGAGATCGAGCAGACCAAGCTCAAGCTCAGCATCAGCGAACGCTCGGACCAGGTGTCGCGCAGCGCCAACGAAGCACTGCAGCAGTCGCTGACCTCGCGCGAGGCCGAGATCGCCTCGCTGCGCGCCGACATCGCGTTCTACCAGCGCCTGATGGGCGGCAAGACGCCGCGCCAGGGACTGACCGTGCAGCAGCTTGCGCTGCGCCGCATCGGCAAGGGCGGCGGCCACGAACTGCGCGCCACGCTGACGCAGAACCTGCGCAAGGGCGAAGTGACCGAGGGCTCTGCCCAGATCCGCATCGAGGGCATGCAGGAACAGATGCTGCGCACGCTCGCCTGGGCCGACGTGGCGCAACGCAAGCCGGAAGCCGACCCGCAGTTCTCGTTCAAGTATTTCCAGGAACTCGACGTCAGCTTCGTGCTGCCGGACGGATTCATCCCCAATCGCGTCGTGCTCGTGGTCAAATCCGCGCAGGGCGACCAACTCGAGCGCAGCTTCCCCTGGGACCAGGCGCTCGCCACCGGAGCAGACGAGCATGTTTGGAAGTAGCAAGAACGCGAACCGTCCGACGATGTCGATCGACACCCTGATCGGCGCCAAGACGCGGATCAAGGGCGACATCAGTTTTTCGGGCGGCTTCCGCGTCGACGGCCATGTCGTCGGCACCGTCATCTCCGACGGCGCTCCCGATGCCGTGCTGACCATCTCCGACCAGGGCTCGGTCGAGGGCGAAGTGCGCGCGCCGCACGTAATCATCAACGGCGTGATGAAGGGCGATGTCATCGCCAGCGAACGCGTGGAACTGGCGGCGCAGGCGCGTGTGCACGGCAACGTGCACTACAAGGTGCTGGAAATGGCCGCCGGCGCGCAGATCACCGGCCGCGTGGTGCGCGAGGACGAACCGCGCAAGCAGTTGCCGAAGCCCGAAGCCAAGCCCGAGGGCGCCAAGCCGGAAGCGGCGAAGGCGGCGAGCGACGCCGAGTTCGCACTCGAGGCCAAGGTCGAACCCAAGGACAAGTCCAAACTCGATGCCAAGCGCGTTTGAAGCGCCGCCGCATCCGGAAGCACCCGCCATGAACGCAACCGCCACTCCCAGCTACCACGACAACGCCGGCGCCGCGCTGCATTTCTCCGAGGCCGCCGCGCGCAAGGTGCGCGAGCTGATCGAGGAAGAGCACAACCCGGCACTGAAGCTGCGCGTCTACATCCAGGGCGGCGGCTGCTCCGGGTTCCAGTACGCCTTCAGCTTCGAGGAAACCCCCGAGGAGGACGACCTCGCGATCGAACGCGACGGCGTCACCCTGCTGTGCGATCCGCTCAGCCTGCAATACCTCGGCGGTGCCGAGATCGACTACAGCGAGAACCTGCAGGGCGCGCAGTTCGTGATCCGCAATCCGAACGCGAAGACGACCTGCGGCTGCGGCTCGTCGTTCACGGTCTGAACGCAGATGGATTACGCCTTTGTCGCCGGGGCGCTCGACCGCTTCGGTGAATTGCGCGAGGACGCCGGCTGGTTGCGCACTCGTTTCGACGATGACCTGGCGCGGGTGATCGTGCTGCGCGGCAGCCGCGAGGTGCTGCTTGCGCAACCCGAACCGCGACTGCTCAGCATTCCGTTGCCGCTGCTGCGCGAGCGATTCGAGTTCGAGCGCTTCGTGTATCTCGGCGAGCAGGACGCGCACACCCTGTTCGCGCTGATGCTGCGCGATGAGGAACATGCCGAGTTCCTCGCCATCCACAGCGCCGTCACCGCCGAACTGCGCGCCGCCGCGATGAACCTGCCGCCGCACGAAGCCGGCCTGGCGGCATTCGCGAGTTCGCTCGCGTACTGGCAGTCGCGCTCACGCCACTGCGGCGTCTGCGGCGCACACACGCTGTTCAGCGCCGGCGGCCACCGCGCACTGTGCAGCAACGCCGCCTGCGGCGCCGCGTTCTTCCCGCGCACCGACCCCTGCGTGATCATGCTCGTGCACGACGGCGAACGCGCCCTGCTCGGCCGCCAGCCGTCGTGGCCGGAAGGCCGCTACTCGACGCTCGCCGGATTCGTCGAACCCGGCGAAACACTGGAGGACGCAGTGCGCCGCGAAACTTTCGAGGAATCCGGCGTGCGCGTCGGCGACTGTCGCTACGTCGGCTCGCAGCCGTGGCCGTTCCCGGCCTCGCTGATGCTCGGCTTCATGGCCCAGGCAACATCGCAGGACATCCGCATCGGCCGCGAGATGGCCGACGTGCGCTGGTTCACGCGCGCGGAGCTCGCCGGCGGCGCGGTCAAGCTGTCGCCGCGCTTCTCGATCTCGCGCCACCTGATCGACACCTGGATCGGCGGCTGAGGCGGGCGCGCGCTCGGCTAGAATCGCGTCCGAGGTGAATCGGCAATGACAGACGCACGGGGAAAGATCGACTTCGGCTATCGCGACGTCGACTGGAAAGAGAAGCAGAAGCTGGTCGGCCAGGTATTCACCTCGGTCGCGCAGAAGTACGACCTGATGAACGACCTGATGTCGTTCGGCATCCATCGCCTGTGGAAGCGCCACTTCGTCGCCACCAGCGGCGTGCGCCGTGGCGCGCGCGTGCTCGACCTGGCCGGCGGCACCGGCGACATCGCCGCGCTGCTGGCCGATCGCGTCGGCGCCGAAGGCGAGATCGTGCTCGGCGACATCAACGCCGAAATGCTCGGCGTCGGCCGCGACCGCATGACCGACCGCGGCCTGATCGGCAACCTGCGCTACGTGCGCCTGAACGCCGAAGCGCTGCCGTTCCCGGAAGGTTCCTTCGACGCCGTCACGATCGCGTTTGGCCTGCGCAACGTTACCGACAAGCCGGCCGCGCTGCGCGAGATGCGGCGCGTGCTCAAGCCGGGCGGCAAGGCCATGGTGCTGGAGTTCTCGGAAGTCTCCGAGCCCCTGCTGCGCCCGCTCTACGACCTGCACAGCTTCGAGGTGCTGCCGCGCCTCGGCCAGCTGATCGCGAACGACTCCGACAGCTACCAGTACCTGGCCGAGTCGATCCGCAAGCATCCGAACCAGGAAACCTTGAAGCAGATGATGTGCGAGGCCGGCCTCGACCGCTGCGACTACCGCAACCTCAGCGCCGGCATCGTCGCGATCCACAGCGGGTTCCGGACGTGATCAACCGCGGCTACGCCGGCACATTGCCGCGCTAGACTCGCCGCCTCTTTCAGGAGGCGGATCATGCGGAACCTGTTTGCCGGCCTTGTGGCCGTACTCATGGCGGTGGGCCCGATCACGGTGCGGGCCGAGGCGGCACGCGACGAGCATTCGTATGCGCATCTGGACGAAGTGCGGATCAAGCAGGTCTACCTCGATCTCGATGTCTCGTTCGAGCAGCGGCAACTGGCCGGCTTCGCCGAACTCAGCCTGGACTGGAAGAAGCCGGAGGCGAAGCGGCTCGATCTCGACACCCGCGACCTGACCATCGAGCGCGTCAGCGCGCAGCGCGCCGATGGCAGCTGGGCGAACGCTCCGTTCGCGCTGGCAAAGCGCGACGCGAAGTTCGGTTCGCACCTGCGCATTCGATTGAAGGACGCCGCGCCCAAGGTGCGCGTGTACTACCACACCGCCCCGACCGCTTCCGGCCTGCAGTGGCTGGAGCCGGCGCAGACGCTCGGCAAGCACAAGCCGTTCATGTTCTCGCAGGCGCAGGCGATCCACGCGCGCAGCTTCGCGCCCTTGCAGGACACGCCGGCGGTGCGCTTCACCTATCGTGCGCGCATCACTGCGCCCGCGGGCATCCGCGTGTTGATGAGTGCCGACAACGATCCGGTGGCCGATGGTCACGGCGGCTTCCGTTTCCAGATGCCGCAGCCGATCCCGTCCTACCTGCTCGCGATCGCCGCGGGCGACATCGCCTCGAAGCAGGTCGGCCCGCGCTCCTACGTGTGGACCGAGCCGGGCCGGCTGGACGCGGTTGCGAAGGAGTTCGAGGACATCGAGGCGATGATCGTCGCCGCCGAGAAGCTCTATGGCCCGTATCGCTGGGGCCGCTACGACATGCTGGTGTTGCCGCCCTCGTTCCCGTTCGGTGGCATGGAGAATCCGCGCCTGTCGTTCCTGACGCCGACGCTGATCGCCGGCGACAAGTCGCTGGTCAACGTGGTCGCACATGAGCTCGCGCACTCCTGGTCCGGCAATCTCGCGACCAACGGCACCTGGCGCGATCTGTGGCTCAACGAGAGCTTCACCAGCTACGTCGAGAACCGCATCGTCGAGTCGGTGTTCGGCGTCGACCAGGCGTTGATGGACCAGGTCGTCGGCCAGCAGGAACTGCTCGCCGAGATGAAGGAGCTGCCGGCGCTCGACCAGCACCTGGTGCTGAGCCTGAAGGGCCGCGATCCCGACGATGCCTTCAGCGGCGTGCCCTACCAGAAGGGCGAGTGGATGCTGCGCATGCTCGAACGGCGCTTCGGTCGCGACCGGTTCGATGCGGTCGTGCGCGCGTGGTTCGACGAGCATGCGTTCCAGTCGGTCTCGACCGAGGAGTTCCTGGAGTTCTTCGGCACGCGCCTGTTCGATACCAAGGACTCGCCGGTGCAGCGCCAGGAACTCGATGCGTGGCTGCACCAGCCGGGCGTTCCCAAGCACGCACTGCTGTCGCACTCGGCCCGGCTGGAGGCGATCGATGCACAGCTCGCGGCCTTCGTCGCCGGCAAGAAGAACGCGGCGGCGCTGGAAGCGAACGCCTGGTCCACCGGCGAGTGGGTGCATTTCCTCAACGGATTCTCGGAGAAGGCCGACGCCGCAAAGATGGCCGACCTCGACGCGAGCTACGGCTTGACCCAGCGCCAGAACCGCGAGATCACCATGCGCTGGTTCCTTGCCGGCATTCGTGCCAACTACGCGCCGAGCCGCGATGCGTTGCGCGCGCACCTGATCGAGATCGGCCGGCGCAAGCTGATGATGCCGCTGTGGACCGAACTCGCGAAGACGCCGCAGAACAAGGCCTGGGCGACCGAGGTCTACCAGACGGCACGGCCGGGCTTGCACCCGATCGCGCAGAACTCGGTCGATGCGGTGCTCGGCTACCAGCCGCGATAAGGAGCGAACCGCATGCTGCGCCGGGCCATCCGTTGGTTGCTCCTGATCGGCGTTGTGCTGGCGGCGACCGCGCTTGCCGCGGTCTTCATCGCACCCGGCAAAGTGCTCGACGCCGAACTCGCGCGCAAGCACTGGCTGGCCGGGGTGGAAGAACGCTTCATCGAGGTCGATGGCCAGCGCTGGCGTTATCTGGAGCGCGGCCCGGCCGATGCCGATGTCGTGGTGCTGCTGCACGGACTGCAGGCGGACTCGGGCACCTGGCTCGATGTGCTGCGGCTCGCGCCGGACACGCGCCGCTACCTCGTTCCGGACCTGCCCGGATTCGGGGGCAGCCCGAATCCCGCGGACCTCGACTTCCGCGCCGGCACGCAGGCTGCGCGCCTGCATGCGTGGCTCAAGGCGCTGGGCGTCACGCGGCTCGACCTGGTCGGTCACTCGATGGGCGGCGACATTTCGGGCCGCTACGCCGCCGCGCATCCGCAGCAGATCCGCAGCCTCGCCTTCGTCGATTCCGCCGGCGTGCCGTTCGCGCCCAATGATTTCGTGCGCGCCATCCAGTCGGGGCGCAATCCCTATCTGATCACCACGCACGAACAGTTCGACGCCTTCCTCGGCACCGTGTTCAAGCATCGCCCGTTCCTGCCCGCACCGGTACTGCGCGCCTACGCCGACCGCGTGCTGCCACGCGGCGCCGACTGGAACGAGGCGATGCGCCAGCTGCGCCAGCCCGACGAAGTGTTCGTGCTCGCCGGCCTGCTGCCGCAGCTGTCGATGCCAAGCCTGGTGCTGTGGTGCCGCGAAGACCGCGTGCTCGATGTCAGCTCGGTCGAAGCCTTCCGCGCCGGCCTGCCGAACGAGCAAGTCGTGCTGCTCGACGACTGCGGCCACATGCCCCTCATGGAACGCCCCGCCGACACCGCCGCAGCACTCGCCCAGCTGTGGCGAAGCGTGTACGCCGCGAACTGATCGCGGCCGGGTGGCGCGGAGCTTGCCCCCTATTCCTTTTTGGGGATAATCAGCGGATGCGACACGGACGCTCTCGCCCCTTGATCTGGATGGCTTCGAGCAGGAAGGACCTGCAGGAGATGCCAGACGAAATCCAGGATGCATTCGGATATGCACTGCACTTGGCCCAGGTCGGCGGGAAATCCGATTCGGCGAAACCGTTGAGGGGATTCGGGTCCGCGGGCGTTCTGGAAGTGATCGAGGATTTCGATGGCGACACCTATCGGGCGATCTACACAGTGCGCTTTGCGACCGCGGTATACGTCCTGCACTGCTTCCAGAAGAAGTCGCACCACGGCGCCGCCACCGCAAAGCAGGACATGGATCGCGTCCACGAAAGGCTCAAGGCCGCTGCAAGACATGCATTGGGAGGATCTACACCATGAAGATCGAAGTTGGCAGCGGCAACGTCTATCGTGACCTCGGGGTTCCCGACGCGGATCGGATGCTGGTCAAGGCGCAGTTGGCAGCCAAGATTTCCGCGCTGATCCGGCGCCATCGCATGAGTCAATCTGCGGCTGCCGGTCTGTTCGGCATGACCCAGCCGAAGGTCTCCGCGATGTTGCGCGGCGAGTTTCGCGGCATCTCCGAGGAAAAGATGATGCGTTGCCTGCTGTCACTCGGTCAGAACGTGCGCATCGTCGTCAAGCCCGCCAAGAAGGGAGAAGCCGGCGTCCTCTCGGTGGCAGCCTGAAGCACGTGGCGAAGCGTGTACGCCGCGAACTGATCGCGGCCGGGTGGCGCGGCGGCGGGGCAGTCGCAGGCTAGAATCGGGGTTCGTTTCCATGGAGAACCCCGATGCGTCGGATGCTGATTCCCGCCACCCTGTGCCTCGCCGCTTGCGGCAGTGACGCGCCGCCGCCGGAAGTGCCGGCGCCGCCGCCGATGGCGCCGAAGTATGTCGAGCTGAAGGGCGACCCGGCGCGCGCCAAGCTCAGCGCCGCGATCGATGCCAATGACCTGGCCCGGCACATCCAGACGCTTTCCTCGGACGAGTACGAGGGCCGCGGCCCGGGCTCGCTCGGCGAGCGGCTGACGCTGAACTATTTCGAGAACGAGTTCCAGCGCATCGGCTTCCTGCCGGCGGTGGCGGACGGGAAGCCGTGCACCGCGTTTCCGTGCGAGGGCGCTTCGTTCTTCCAGCGCGTGCCGATGGTGACCACGCGCACCGCAGCCGGGACCACGCTCAACTTCGCCGTCGCCGGCCAGCAGCAGGTGCTGACGCTGGGCAAGGAGATGGTGATCGGATCTCGCGTCGAAAAACCGCTGATCGAACTCAAGGACAGCGAGGTGGTGTTCGTCGGCTACGGCGTCAACGCACCCGAGCAGAACTGGAACGACTACGCCGGCCTCGACGTGAAGGGCAAGACCGTGGTCATGCTGATCAACGACCCCGGCTTCCTGCGCGGCGACGAGACCCTGTTCAAGGGCCGCGCGATGACCTACTACGGTCGCTGGACCTACAAGTTCGAGGAAGCCGCGCGCCAGGGCGCGAAGGCCGCGCTCATCGTCCACAACACCGAACCGGCCGCCTACAAGTGGGACGTGGTGGTGAACTCCTGGACCGGCCCGCAGCACGACCTGCCGATCGCCGAAGACCCGGAGCCGCGCATCGACGTGCAGGGCTGGATCACGCTGGATGCTGCGAAGGCGCTGTTCGCGGCCGACGGCAAGGACTTCGACGCGCTGATGCTCGCCGCCGACGCCCCCGGGTTCAAGCCGGTGGCGCTGAACGCGAAGGCCAGGGCCAGCATCGCGATCAGCATGGAGAACGCGTTCTCGCACAATGCCGTCGCGATCCTGCCCGGCAGCGGCAAGCCGGAGGAATCGGTGCTGTACATGGGCCACTGGGATCACCTTGGCGTCAATGACCAGATCGAGGGCGAGGATCACATCCTCAACGGCGCCATCGACAATGCCAGCGGCGTCGCCGGCGCACTCGAAATCGCGCACGCCTTCGCGGCGATGGAACCGAAGCCGGCGCGTTCGATCGTGATCATGCTGCCGACGCTGGAGGAATCCGGCCTGCTCGGCTCGAAATATTTCGCCGCGCATCCGCCGCTGTCGCTGGCGAAGATGGCGGCCGTCATCAACATGGACGCGCTGCCGATCCGCGGCCGCAACCTCGACATGGGCGTGATCGGCCAGGGCCAATCGCCGGATCTGGAAGCGTTGCTGGCCACCGCGCTCCAGACCCAGGGCCGCACCATGGAACCCGAGTCCGCACCGGAGAAGGGCTTCTTCTTCCGTTCCGACCACTTCAACTTCGCGCGCCAGGGGGTGCCCGCGCTGTATGCCCGCGCCGGCCTCACCCACGCCGATCGCGGCGCCGAGTACGGCAAGCAGTGGTCGGACGAGTACACCGCGAACCGCTACCACAAGCCCGCAGACCAGTTCGACCCGGCCTGGGACTACGCCGGCGTGGTCGAAGACCTGAACGTCTACTTCCAGGTCGGCAAGGTCCTGAGCGCCACCGGACAGTGGCCGCAATGGGGCGAGACCAGCGAGTTCCGCGCAGCACGCGCGGCCAGCGCTTCCGAGCGGGCACTGTAGGTCATGCCCTTCATCGTGCTCTCGGCCATTCTGCAGATCGCCTGCATCGCGCACGCGGTCCGCACCGGCCGCGTGCAGTACTGGCCGATCATCATCCTGATCGGCTCGTTCGTGGGCTGCCTCGCGTATTTCCTGGTCGAAATCCTGCCGGAGATGCGCAACAGCCGCGCCACCCGGCGCGTGGTCGCAAACGTCGCACGTGCGATCGACCCGGAGAAGCGCAAGCGCGAGATCGCAGCGCAGCTCGAAGTCGCCGACACCGTGCAGAACCGCATCCGCCTCGCCGAGGAATGCCTGCAGCTCGGCGACTATCAGAACGCTCGCGTGCTCTACGAACGCTGCCTGAGCGGACCCTATGCCGACGACCCGAGCTTCCTGCTCGGCCGCGCCCATGCCGAATCCGGCCTCGGCCTGTTCGCGGAAACGCGCGCGACGCTGGAACACCTGATCGCAAGGCACCCCGACTACAAGTCCAACGACGGCCACCTGCTCTACGCCACCACCCTCGAAGCCCTCGGCGAATCCGCCAAGGCACTCGACGAGTACCGCGTGCTCGAACTCTCCTACCCTGGCGAGGAAGCCCGCCTCCGCTACGCCCGCCTGCTCGCCAAGACCGGCCGCCTCGGCGAAGCCCGCGATGTCTACCAAGGCATCCTCAAGCGCGAAAAAACCGCACCCGCGTACTACCGCAAGAAGGAACGCGAGTTCTTCGAGGCAGCCAAGCGGGAGATCGGGGCGCTGGGGCAAGGGTAGGGAATCGCGGCCGGAGGCCGCTCCCACAGAGCCCTACCCAAACCGCCCCAGCTTCTTCTCCGGCCTGGCTTCCTGCGGGGCGAGTTGCAGGGCCTGGATCTTGGCGAGCAGGTTCTGGATGTTCTCGGCCCAGCGCATCGAGGCGGGCGGGGCCTGCGGTGGGCCGACCACCGGGGCGGCCATCGGGCGTTTGCCGGTGCCGTCCTTGAGTTGATGCATGGCATCGATGGCGAAGCCGTCCCAGCGCAGGAAGTGCGCGGTCGGCACGCTGACCCAGTTCATGTTCGGGGTATCGCCGCCTCTTGGGTCCCAGTACTTGGCGCCGGCCAGCGTGGTCGCCTTGAGCCGGGCGCGGCCCTGCAGCCGGAACGCGACGCCGTCGAAGTGGTAGGCCATGAACGGCTCGCCGTGCAGCAGCACCGCCTGCTTCCCGTACAACATGCCCGCAGTCGCCTCATGGCGGCGCACCATGTAGTCGGCGATGGTGTCGAAACGGGTGCGGGCGTTGGCCATTGCGTGAACCGGGACGGGTGTGACCGAATGCTACGCCCAAACCGCGGGCCGCGGTATCAAGCGGAGCGCAGCGAGCGCGCGACCAGGCCGATGCCGCCGGCGAGCAGGAACAGCATGGTCAGCGTGTTGAACAGGCTGGTCGGCTCGAAGTAGATGCGCAGGTTCATCAGCACGCCGGCAGCGATGATCGCGACGCCCGCGATCAGCAGCAGCCAGCCGACGCGCGAGCGTCCGTCGAAGAACAGCAGGGCCACACCGACGATGAACGGCAGCAGCGACAGGCCGAAGGTGTGCGCGCCGAAGAATGACCAGAAGCCGGTCGCGACGGTGACCTGGCTGGTCAGCAGGTAGCCGCCGACCACGGCCATCACGAAACCGATCAGGAACATCGGAATGCCACCCGGCGTGCCGCCGGCGCCCGTGGGTTTGTCCATTCGCGATCCCCTCCCGTCAAAGTCGCGCCGATTCTAGCGGCGAGTGCTTGCCAGCGGCGCGGCGAGGGGGAACCATGGCGACCAGACCGCGAAGGAGCAGACCGCCATGATCCGACTGCCGCATCAGCCACGCCGCCTGCGCACTGGCGCCCGCCGCTGATGCGCGCGCGTATCGCCACCATCGCGCTCGTCTTGGCTGTTGCACTGGCCTGGCTCGGCGTGCTCGATCGCGTCGCAGCTGGAGAACTCGACGCCGCATTCAAGCGCAGTTTCGCGACCTTCGCCATTGCGCGTTCGCTGAACGGCGTGATCTCGCTGGTGCAGGATGCGGATGTTTCGGTGTCGCCAGTCGGCATCGGCGTCAGCGTCAGCCCGGGCGAACTGCTCGATCCGCTGAACGACCTGCTCGAACAGTTCTCGACGCTCGCCTTCACTGCGCTGACTGCGCTTGGCATCCAGAAGTTCGCGCTGCAGCTGTCGGACAGCCTGCTGCTGAACCTGCTGCTGAGTGCAGCAGCGGCGGCGTGGTGGCTGACGCGATGGTGGTCGCACGCGCTCGGCTGGCAGCCGATCGCGGCACGCGCGCTGGTGTTCGCGCTGGCGCTGCGCTTCCTGGTCCCGGGCTTCGCGCTGGCGACGGCGCTCATCGATCGCACCTTGCTGACGCCGGAGTTCGAGGCGGCGAAGGCGGCGTTGCAGCTCAGCAGCGATGCCGCCGAGGCCGAAGCGGCGCCGCTGCCCGCCTCCGAGTCCGAAGGCATCGGCGCACAGATCACGCGCTGGTGGGAGTCGGCCAAGGCCGGTGTCGATGTGCGCGAACGCGTCGAGCGCATTCGCGGCATCGTCGAGCACGCGGCCGAGCCGCTGGTCACGCTCGCCGTGGTGTTCCTGCTGCAGGCGATCGTGCTGCCGCTGGCCTTTCTCGCGCTCGGTGCGCAGTTGCTGCGCACCTTGCTCGCCGGCGCGCTGCCGGCGCGCACGCCGCCCTGAGCGGGCTCAGCGCCCGGGCTTGTCCGGCAACGCCACCGACAGTTCGAGCAGTTCGTGGCCGCCTTCCTGGCTGAGCTTCACCTGGATCGCCTCGGGATCGACGTTGACGTATTTCCTGAGCACTTCCAGCAGTTCGCGGCGCAAGGTCGGCAGGTAGTCGGGGGCGCCGCGCTGCGCGCGTTCCTGGGCGACGATGATGCGCAGACGCTCCTTGGCGAGCGAAGCCGAATTCGGCGCACGCGGCTTGAGGAAATCGAAGATGCCCATGTCAGCCTCCGAACAGTCGCGTGAGGAAACCCTTCTTCTGCGCATCGGTGAAACGCATCGGCACGGTCTCCCCGAGCAGGCGCGCGACGGCGTCGTCGTAGGCCTGTCCGGCATGCGAGGCGGCGTCGAGGATCACCGGCGTGCCGGCATTCGATCCGGCCAGCACGGTGTCCGACTCCGGTACCACGCCGAGCACGTCCAGCCCGAGGATTTCCTGCACGTCGGCGATGCTCATCATGTCGCCGCGCTGCACGCGCTCGGGGTTGTAGCGGGTCAGCAGCAGGTGCTGCGCGACCGCGCGCTCGCCGGTCTCGGCGTGGCGCGTCTTGCTCGCAAGCAGGCCGAGGATGCGGTCGGAGTCGCGCACCGACGACACCTCGGGATTGACCACGACCACGGCGCGGTCGGCGAAGTACATGGCCAGGAACGCGCCCTTCTCGATGCCGGCGGGCGAGTCGCAGACGATGTACTCGAAGTCCATCTCCTTGAGGCCGTTGAGCACGCCCTCGACGCCTTCCTTGGTCAGCGCATCCTTGTCGCGCGTCTGCGAGGCCGCGAGCACGAACAGGTTGTCGAGGCGCTTGTCCTTGATCAGCGCCTGCTTGAGCGTGCATTCGCCCTGGATGACGTTGACGAAGTCGTACACGACGCGGCGTTCGCAGCCCATGATCAGATCCAGGTTGCGCAGGCCGACGTCGAAGTCGATCACGACGACGCGCTTGCCACGCCGCGCCAGCCCGACCGCCACGCTGGCGCTGGTCGTGGTCTTGCCGACGCCACCCTTGCCCGAGGTCACCACAATGATTTCAGCCAAGACAACTACTCCATCGACAGAAGTGGGGGATCAATGCAACGCCGCGAGCATGAGCTTGTCGCCTTCGAGCCAGGCCTGCACGGCGTGTCCGTGCAGATCGGCGGCGGGCTCCTCGAACACGCGGTACTGGCCGGCGATGGCGATCAGCTCGGCCTGGAAGTTCTGGCAATAGATGCGCGCAGCGGCATCGCCGCGGGCGCCGGCGAGCGCGCGTCCACGCAGCACGCCGTACAGATGGATCGAGCCGTCGGCGATCACCTCGGCGCCGTGGCCGACGGTCGCAGCGACGGTTAGGTCGGTGCCGCGCGCATACAGGCGCTGGCCGGAACGCACCGGCTCGGCGTGGTGCTGGCCGGGCGCGCGCGCCGGCGGCTCGCTGGCAACGACCACCTCGGCCGCGGCTTCCGCAACCGCAGCCGCGGGTGGCGGCGGATCGCGTTGCGGGCGGAACTTCGCGAACAACGGCAGATCGACTTCGCGCGACAGCGCCGCGACCGCGGCGTCGCCGCTCGCGAGCCCGACCGGACGCAGCCCGGCGGCATGCACCGCATCGGACAAGGCGCGCAGCGCGGTGGCCGTCGGCAAGGGCTGCAGTGCCGACAGGTCGAGCACGACCGGAGCGAACTCGAACAGCTGCGTGGCCGCGCGCACGCGCGCCTGCAGCTCGGCGAACACGCGCGCCGGATCGCCGTCGCGAAGCGCAAGCTGGGCGATGCCGAGCGTGCCGAAGCGCAACTCCGCCGACGGCGCGGTGGCCGCGGCACGCTCGGCAACGAACAAGTCTTCGACGGCGCTCGCGGCAGGCGCGGCGGTCGCGGGCGGCGGGGATTTTCGGGATCGCACGAAGGACCGCTGGCACTGGAACAACGCGCAAAATAGCCGGAATCCGCGGGCATGAACATGTCCGGATCGGGGCTTGGCCCCCGCGCCGGCGGCCTGGCCGCGACGATGCCGAGAATGGTCGAGCCGTCAAGGCTTCGATGCGGCCCGGGTTTGCGTAGAATCGGGGCCCGCTTCGACGGATGCAACGCCCTTGGCCCTGCCCGACTTCCCGTTTGCGTCGCACTTCCACACGCATCCGGACCAACTCCGCCAGCACTACCTGGACGAGGGCAACGGCGCACCGGTGCTGATGCTGCATGGCAATCCGTCGTGGAGCTACTACTACCGCCGCCTGGTCGCGGGACTGCGCGACCGCTATCGCTGCATCGTGCCGGACCACATCGGCATGGGGCTGTCGGACAAGCCCGACGACGCGCGCTATCCCTACCGGCTGCAGCGCCGCGTCGAGGACCTGGAACGGCTGATGCAGTTCCTGATCGACGAGCGCGGCCTGCCCGAGCGCGGCCACACGCTGGTGCTGCACGACTGGGGCGGCATGATCGGCATGGCCTATGCGTGCCGCCACCCCGAACGCATCGCGCGGCTGGTGATCCTGAACACCGCGGCATTCCCGAATCCGAAGGCGCTGCGCCTGCCCTTCACGCTCAGGCTCGGTCGCGACTCTGCACTCGGCGCCTGGCTGATCACGCGCTGCAATGCCTTTGCCCGCGGCGCGGCGCGGTATGGCGTGCGGCGCAAGCTCGACGCCGCGACGCGCGCGGCACTGCTCGCGCCCTACGACACCCCGGCGCACCGCATCGCCACGCTGCGCTTCGTCCAGGACATCCCGCTGCAGCCCTCCGACCCGGGCTACGCGCTGGTCGAGCAGACCGCGCGCGGCCTCGACCAGTTCGCCGCGTTGCCGGCGCAGATCCACTGGGGCCGCCACGACTTCGTGTTCGACGACGCCTTCCTCGCCCGCTGGCGCGAGAAGCTGCCGCAGGCCGAAGTCAACGTCTACGAAGACGCCGGCCATTACGTGCTGGAGGATGCGCACGAACGCATCGTGCCGAGCGTGCGCCGCTTCCTGGATGCGCAGGCGGTGCCGCGATGACCGCAAGCGCCAACGCCTCGACCGGCAACATCGCCGCGAGTCTGAGCTTCATGGCCTCGCGCCATCCGGACCGGCCCGCGATCCACTGCCCGGTCGGGCGCGACGCGGTCGGCGTGGCGATCTACAAGACGCTGAGCTATGCCGAACTCGAGCACGAGGTCGGCATCGTCGCCTCCGGGCTGATCGCCTACGGCATCGGGCCGGGCGTGCGCACGGCGCTGATGGTGCGCCCGAGCATCGAGCTGTTCGTGCTGATGTTCGCGCTGTTTCGCGCCGGCGCGGTGCCGATCCTGATCGACCCCGGCATCGACCGCCGCGCGCTGCGCCAGAGCCTGAACGAGGCGCGGCCGCAGGCATTCATCGGCGTGCCGATGGCACACGTCGGTCGCGTCCTGCTCGGCTGGGGTCGCGACAGCATCCAGCAGCGCATCACCGTGAACGGCTCGCGCCTGTTCTGGGGCGGCGCGCTGTATGAGCAGATCCGCGCGCTCGGCGACAAGCACGGGCCGGTGCCGCCGGCGGCGATGGCGTCGGACGCGCTGGCCGCCATCCTGTTCACCAGCGGCGCCACCGGCGCGCCCAAGGGCGTCGAGTACCAGCATCGGCATTTCCTCGCGCAGATCATCGCGATCCGCGCCGCCTTCCGCATCGAGCCGGGCGAGATCGACCTGCCGACCTTCCCGCCGTTCGCGCTGTTCGATCCCGCGCTCGGCATGACCAGCGTGATCCCGGACATGGACCCGACCAAGCCCGGCAGCGTCGATCCGGTCAAGCTCGTGAACACCATCGAGAAGTACGGCGTGACCACACTGTTCGGGTCGCCGGCGCTGGTCGACGTGCTCGCCAACTACGGCGCCGCCTCGGGCAAGCGCCTGGCCGGCGTGCGGCGCGTGATTTCGGCCGGTGCCCCGGTGACGCCGAAGACGGTACAGCGCCTGCGCAGCATGCTGCCCGAGGACGCCGAGATCTTCACCCCCTACGGCGCCACCGAGTGCCTGCCGGTATGCACGATCGAGAGCCGCGAGATCCTCGCGCTCGCCGAGCGCACCAATCGCGGCGAAGGCATCTGCGTCGGCAAGCCGCTGCCGGCGAACCAGGTGCGACTGGTCAAGGTCACCGACGAGGCGATCGACGCCTTCGGCCCGGCCACCGACGTGCTGCCGGGTGCGATCGGCGAGATCGTGGTCAGTGGCCCGACCACGACCGAAGCCTATTTCGCGCGCGCCTCCGCCACCCGTCTCGCCAAGATCGTGCACGCGGGCCGCGTCTGGCACCGCATGGGCGACGTCGGCTACTTCGACGCCCAGGGCCGGCTCTGGTACGCCGGGCGCAAGGCGCATCGGGTCGAGACCGGCAACGGCGTGTTCTATCCGGAGATCGTCGAAGGCGTGTTCAACGTGCACCCGAAGGTACGCCGCACCGCGCTGGTCGGCGTGCGCGTGCACGGCAAGGCGGTGCCCGGCATCTGCGTCGAACTGGCGCAGGAGGTCTCGACCGCGGAATGGAAGCGGATCCGCTTCGAGTTGCGCGACCTGTCGCTGCGCAACGAGGCGACCAGCGTGATCCGCCACTACTGGCGGCACCCGGGATTCCCGGTGGACATCCGCCACAATGCCAAGATCGACCGTCTGGCGCTGGCGCAATGGGCCGCGAAGCGCGCCGACAAGGCCGATCTCGGACTCACCTGAGCAAACCCGGAGCAACCCATGAAGATCCTGGTCACCGGCGGCGGCGGATTCCTCGGCCACGCGATCTGCCGCCTGCTCAAGGCGCGCGGCGACGAGGTCGTCAGCCTGACGCGTTCGCACTACGGCGCGCTGTCTGCACTCGGCGTGCGGCAGGTACAAGGCGACGTCGCCGTGCTCGACAGCGTGCTCGCGGCCAGCAAGGGCTGCGATGCGGTGATCCACACCGCTGCGCTTGCCGGCATCTGGGGCAATTTCGACGAGTTCAGCCGCACCAACATCGGCGGCACCATGGCGGTGATCGGCGCCTGCGAACTGAACGGCGTCGGCAAGCTGGTGCACACCTCCACGCCGAGTGTGGTGCATGCCGGCCACGACATCGAGGGTGGCAATGAAAGCCTGCCCTACGCCACCCAGTTCAAGGCGCACTACCCGGCGACCAAGGCCGTCGCCGAACAGCGCGTGCTGGCCGCGAACTCGCCGAAACTCGCGACCGTCGCACTGCGCCCGCACCTGATCTGGGGACCGGGCGATCGCCACCTGCTGCCACGCATCCTGGCGCGTGCCCGCGCCGGGCAGTTGCGTTTCATCGGCGCCGCGAAGAAGGTCGATACCACCTACATCGACAACGCCGCGCAGGCGCATCTGGACGCGCTCGACCACCTGGCTCCGGGCAGCGCCTGCGCCGGGCGCGCGTACTTCATCTCGCAGGACCAGCCGGTCGCGCTGGAGGAGATGGTCAACCGGCTGCTGCGCGCCTGCGGCCAGGAGCCGGTCACCAAGCGCGTGTCCCCGGCCATCGCCCGCGTCGCCGCGCGCTTTTTCGAGACGCTGTACAAGACCCTCGGCAAGCAGGAAGAACCGCCGCTCACGAGCTTCCTGGTCGAGCAGCTCTCGACCGCACACTGGTTCAGCATCCACGCCGCCAAGCGCGACCTCGGCTACCAGGCCAAGGTCAGTACCGTCGAAGGCATGCAGCGACTGCAGGAATGGTGGCAGCGCGAAGGCCGCATGAAGCTCGACGGCTGAGGGGCCGTGCCCGGTCCGAATTCGCCGGGCCCCGTCAGTTTGCGCAGCGTGCGCTTTCCTTTGCGTGGTTGATTGGCGATAGTCGCGCGCCCGTCCACGCCACCCAAGGAACCGCGCATGCTGCCTGTCCGTCGCCCGCTCCAGAAATCGCTGCTCTCCACCTTGATCCTCGCCGCGCTGGCCATGCCGGCCTTCGCCTCCGAGAGCAAATTCGACGGGCATGCCGGTCGTCATTTCGACGCGCGCACGACGCTGCCTTCGCCGCAGGCGCGTGCGCCGCGAGCGACCCAGGTCGCTGCACTGGCAGCGTTGCGCGCCTCGGTGCCGGGGCTGCGGCAGGAACTGGACGCGGCGAGCGGTGTCACGCGCATGCTCGCCAACACGCTCGGTGCGCTGACCGCGCCGGCCCCGGGCAGCGACAACAAGCTCGTCGCGCTCGGCTTCGTGCGCGACCACGCCGCGCTGCTCGGGCTGAGCCCGGCCGATGTGAGCGAGTACGAGATCACCGACGACGTGCGCAGCAACGCAAGCCCGGTGCGTCATCTCTACCTGCGCCAGATGCACCAGGGACTGCCGCTGTACAACGGCCAGCTGCAGGTGCACATCGACAGCGAGGGCCGCATCATCTCGCTGAACAACCAGTTCCTGCCGAATCTGGCGCAGTCGGTGAATCGCACCCAGCCGGCGATCACGGTGCAAGCCGCGCTTGCTGCGGCGGCCGCGCACGATGAGCGCGCCGTCGGCCCGATCGTGCAGGTCAGTGCCGAGGGCGGTGCGCGCCAGCGCACGGTGCTCGACGCGCGCAGCCTCTCGGAGCGACCGATCGAGGCAAGCCTGATGCTGCTGCCGGTGGCGGGCCGTGAGGCGCGTCTGGTCTGGAACTTCCAGATCTGGGAACCGCGCGGCGGCGACATCGCCGACTACACCGTCGACGCCGAGACCGGCCAGGTCTGGACCCGACTGAGCTGGGTCGCGGATGCGCAGTACAAGGTTTTTGAGGTGCCGCGCGAGAGCCCGAACCACACCACGCCGACGCCCCCCGCCGACGGCCGCACGACCCAGGTCAACCCGCAGAACTCGGGTTCGCCCTTCGGCTGGCATGACACCAACGCTGCGGCCGGCGCCGAATTCACCACGACCCAGGGCAACAACGTCCACGCCTACACCGACACCGATGCCGACGACGCGCCCGATCCGGGCAGCTCGCCCGACTGCACAGCGCCGCTCGACTGCAGCTTCACGCTCGACCTGACGCTGGCGCCTTCGAGCTACCGCCCGGCCGCAGTCGCGAACCTGTTCTACATGAACAACATGATGCACGACATCGCCTACCCGTTCGGGTTCGATGAAGCCGGCGGCAACTTCCAGACCAACAACTACGGCAACGGCGGCGCCGGCAACGACTCGGTACAGGGCGAAGCCCAGGACGGCGTGGGTACCAACAACGCCAATTTCGCCACGCCGCCGGACGGCTCGCGTCCACGCATGCAGATGTTCATTTGGACCACGACCACGCCGAATCGCGACGGCGATTTCGACAACGGCATCATCGCGCACGAATACGGACACGGCATTTCCAACCGCCTGGTCGGCGGGCCGGCCAATGTCGGCTGCCTCGGCAACAGCCAGCAGGCCGGCGAAGGGCTCTCGGACTGGTGGTCGCTGTACTACACGCAGCCGGATGCAACCACGCGCCACCGCGGCATCGGCACCTACGCGATCAACCAGCCGACCACCGGCCTCGGCATCCGTCAGGACTACTACGACGGCGACCCGGCGGTGAATGTCGAGCCGGTCGAGAACACCTGGACCTACCAGTCGATCAGCGGCGCGGCGATTCCGCACGGTGTCGGCTCGCGCTGGGCGCAGGCGTACTGGCAGGTGACGTGGGCGCTGATCGACGAACACGGCTACGACGCGGACCTCGACAACTACACCGGAACCGCCGCCGACAAGGGCAACATCCGCGCGATGTACTACATCATCGAAGGACTGAAGAACACGGCTTGCTCGCCGGCTTTCACCGACATCCGCGACGGCATCCTCGCGGCCGCCAACGCGGCTCCGTTCAACGGCGAAGACACCTGCCTGATCTGGGAGGCCTTCGCCGAATACGGGCTCGGCGCGAACGCCATCTCCGGGGGCGCCGACAGCACCTCGCCGACCAATGGCTTCGAGATTCCGGCGGCGTGCAGCTTCCTTGGTGTCGCGAATGCAAACCGGCAGATCTGCGCCGGCACCGACGCCGTGTTCCCGATCACACTCGGCAGCGCGTACACGCCGCCGGTGGCGATGTCGGTCGTCGGCAATCCGGCTGGTACCACCACCGCGTTCGCACCGAATCCGGTGGTGACGCTGGCCGGCGGCAGCACGCTGACCATCGGCAACACCGCGGCGGCGACGTTTGGCAGCTATCCGATCACGGTGACCGGGGCCGACGGTGCCCAGACCGCCGACCTCGCGCTGACGCTCGACGTCTACACCACCGCGCCCTCGGCACCGAACCCGACCGCGCCGGCCAACGCCGCGACCGACGTCTCGGTGTCGCCGACGCTGACCTGGGACGCGGCGACGCAGGCCGGCGACTACCTGCTCGAGATCGCCACCGACAATGCGTTCACCACCATCGTCTACACGCAGACCGTAAGCGGCACCAGCCACAACGTGGCGACGCCGCTGAGCGGCTCGACCGAGTATTTCTGGCGCGTGCGCTCGACCAATGCCTGCGGCGACGGCAGCCACTCGCCGACCTTCTCGTTCACCACCCAGGCGTTCTTCTGCGCCACGCCGAACCTGAGCATTCCGGACAACCTGCCGGCCGGCGTCACCACCGACCTGGTCGTCGCCAACGGCGGCACCATCACCGACCTGGACGTGAAGCTCGAGACCACGCACACCTGGGTCGGAGACTTGGTGTTCACCTTGACCCACGTCACCAGCGGCACCTCGGTGGTGTTCTTCGATCGTCCCGGCCGTCCGGCGAGCACCAACGGTTGCAGCGGCAACGACGTCAACGCGACCTTGGACGACGAGGCCGCGACACCGGTCGAGTCGCAGTGCGCCGGCTCGGCACCTACGATCAACGGCACCTTCCAGCCAAACAACCCGCTGACCGCGTTCGATGGTCTGGAGCGCGCCGGCACCTGGCGCCTGACCGCGAGCGACCAGGCGGGTGCAGACCTCGGCACGGTCACCCGCTGGTGCATTTCCGGGGCGGTGCAGGGAGTGTTGCCGGACGCCGTGTTCAGCGACGGCTTCGAGTGATCGCGGGCGCGCAGCGGGCAGCCCACGCGGCCGCCCGTTGCACGCCGCGGCATCCACGCGAACAAGGATTCACACAGCTTTTCAAACACCGCGCCACGCCGGGCACCGCCCGGCCGACCGCGGCGCGCTGGTTCCTCCTTGCCGTTCAGTCACTTCGCCGCGGCGTCGGGCACCAGCCCGAGGCCCCGGCGGCGTTTGAGGCCAGCGTCACCATACGCTAGGCTCGGTCCTGAAACGGAGGAAGCACCATGCGCCTGAACGTGATCGTCAAGGGCACCGCACTGGCCATGATCGTGGCGTCGGCCCTCGTGCTCAGCGCCTGCAGCAAGAGCCGCGAAACGCGCGCGGCGGAAGCCTGCGTCGCCGAGTTCGTCGCCAAGATCGAAAAGGACCGCCCGTACCGCGCCGACATCGCCGCGATCGCCGCGACGGCGAAGGCGGAAGGTGCCGACCTGCTGGTCATCGAATCCGAAGCCACGCTCGACGCCGCGCAGGCCAACGAGTCGAAGCAGAAGTTCCTGTGCCGGGTGCAGTTCGACGCCAGCAAGCCCGACGCCGACCCGGCGGTCATCCTGTTCCAGTTCGCGTTCTGATCACGCCGGAGCGAGCGCGCTCCGGCAGCCCCCGCGGTCCGCGCCTCACTCGTCGAAGCGCAGGTGCTTCACCGACTTGCCGTGGCGCCGGATCAGGCGCAGCGCCTCGATGCCGACCTTCACGTGCGCATCGACGAAGCCTTCGGTCACCTTGCGGTCGGAGGCTTCGGTCTTCACCCCCTCCGGAATCATCGGCTGGTCCGACACCAGCAGCAGCGCCCCCGAGGGGATCTCGTTCGCGAAGCCGGCCGAGAACACGGTGGCGGTCTCCATGTCGATCGCCATCGCGCGGGTCTTGCGCAGGTACTCCTTGAACGCTTCGTCGTGTTCCCAGACGCGGCGATTGGTGGTGTAGACGGTGCCGGTCCAGTAGTCGAAATCGAGGTCGCGGATCATCGTCGAGACCGCGCGCTGCAACGAGAACGCCGGCAGCGCCGGCACCTCGGGCAGCAGGTAATCGTTCGAGGTGCCCTCGCCGCGGATCGCCGCGATCGGCAACACCAGGTCACCGATCTCGTTCTTGCGCTTCAGCCCGCCGCACTTGCCGAGGAACAGCAGCGCCTTGGGCGCGATCGCCGACAGCAGGTCCATCACCGTCGCCGCATTGGCGCTGCCCATGCCGAAGTTGATCATGGTGATGCCATCGAAGGTCACGCTCGGCATCGGCCGGTCCTGCCCGCGCACTTCGCCGCCACCGATCACGCGCTTGAACACTTCCAGATAGCCGCCGAAATTGGTCAGCAGGATGTGTTCGCCGAACTCTGCAAGCGGCACGCCGGTGTAGCGCGGTAGCCAGTTGGCGACGATTTCGTGTTTTTCCTTCATCTGCGTCTCCTCCGTATTCCCGCCATTGTATGCGAGCGACGCACCCGCGCCGGGAACCGGGCCTCGACAGAACGGGCGTCGCAGATTCCCCGGGACACGGGCGGCCGCTTTCGCGACACTTCGGTCCGGGCCGAGGGAGCAGCGCCATGCCGAATGTCCATCCGTTGATCCTGTTGCTCGCCGGCAGTCACGCGCTGGCAGCGGACAGCGCAGCCATTCCGCCCGATCCCTTCGCCCCGCTGCAGCCGTTGATCGGCCACTGCTGGCGTGCGCCGATGGGCGAGCAGATGCACGACATCCAGTGCTTCGATTGGATGCTCGACGGCAAGTTCGTGCGCAGCACCCACGTCGTGCTGAACCCCGGACCGGTCTACTCGGGCGAGACCATCTACCGCTTCGACCCCGACGCCAAGCGTCTCGGTTTCCACTATTTCACCAGCACCGGCGCGCTCAGCCAGGGCCAGCTCGAGGCGACGACGCAGGGCTATCTGGTACCGGAATCGCACGTCGGCGCGGACGGCGTGCGCACCGAACTGCGCAGCCGCTTCGAGCACCTGGATGCAACCCACTTCAGCGTGCGCACCGAAGTGCTGAAGGGTGAAGCCTGGGGCATCCATGGCGAGCGCACCTACACCCGCGCCGACGTCGACGCCGCCCTGCGCGCGGCCGTCGTGGTCCGCCACGGCGAACACGACTACGTGCTGGCCTACACCCGCTCCACCGACGCCGGCTGGCGCGTGGTGCGCCGCGATGCACGCGGCGAGGCCGTGCTTGCCGGGGACATCGCTGCAGACAGCTGGGCCTGGAGTGCGCGCGACGCGCAGTTGCTGCTGCTGTCGCAGGCCAATGCCGAGGACGGCGCGAAGGGCTGGCGGCCGCATCGCTTGGGGTCCGATGGCCGCGGCTTTGCGCGCGTGCATGCAGACCGCGTCGCCGATGGTTTCCTCGACCGCTCGCCCGACGGCCGCACCTGGGCGGCGGAACGTCGCGAGGGCACGCACAAGCGCATCGTGTTCTTCGCCGAGGGCGACACCGCGTTGCGCTACTTCGGCGCGCAGAACGCCGACTACGATGACGCCGATCCGCAGTTCTCGCCGGATGGCGAGCGCCTGCTGTTTCGATCCAACCGCAGTGGCAGCTGGGAGATCCACACTGCCGCGCCCGACGGCAGCGACCTCGTGCAACTCACCCGCGACGACGCAAACAACGCCATCGACCCCCACGAATATGGCGGCGAGGGCCCGCCACGCTGGTCCCCCGACGGCCGCCGCGTCCTGTGGATGCGCAAGTTCCCGGGGCGCGGATACGACCTCTGGATGATGGATGCCGATGGCCGCAACGCCAAGGCGCTGACCGACAACGGCAAGATCGACGATGCCTACCCGTCGTGGTCGCCCGACGGCCAACGCATCGCCTTCGACTCGAATCGAGACGGCAACAACGAGATCTACCTAATGGATGCCGACGGCAGCAACGTCTTGCGCGTGACCTGGACGCCGCAGGCAGAACTGGCCCCGCTGTGGGTGCGGAGCCGGTAGCGGCCAGAATCCTGCAGTCCGGCACGCGTTGCACCGCGTTGTACTACCGATTGCCGATCGGTAGTATCGCGCCCATGAACACCCTGTCCGTCAAGCTGCCGAGCGACCTCGACGAAGCCATCGCTGCGGCCAGCGCACTGGAACACATCAGCAAGTCGACGCTGGTGCGTCGCGCGCTGGAAGCCTATCTCGCGCGTCGCGATTCGCGGGCGCCCCAGGCCTCGTCGCTGGACAAGGCGGGAGATCTGGTCGGGTGCTTCAAGGGCGGTCCGCGCGATCTCGCATCCAACCCCGCGCACCTCGCCGGCTTCGGCAGGACTTGAGTGCGGCTCATTCTCGACACCGGGCCCTGGGTGGCGCTGCACTGTCGTGACGAGCAGCACCATGCCTGGGCCAAAGCGCAGTTCGCCCGCACTTCCGAGCCGTTGCTCACCTGCGAGGCAGTGGTCGCCGAGACCTGTTTCCTTCTTGCACGCGGTGGCTTCGACCCAGGCAAGGCGCTGCAACTGATCGAGCGCGGCGTCGTGCAACTGGCCATGCATCTGGACGAGGAGATCGCGACGGTTCGTGCCCTGTTCCAGCGTTACGACAATGTGCCCGCGTCGCTCGCCGACGCCTGCCTGATCCGCATGTCGGAGTTGTTCGATCCATCGCGCGTGCTGACGCTCGACAGCGATTTCCGCATTTACCGACGCCACGGACGCAAGACGATTCCGCTGCTCACGCCGTGATCGAACCAACGCTCAGCATTCCCGACTCACGCCCGCTCTGCGCGCTGACCATCGCCGGCTCGGATTCCGGCGGCGGCGCCGGCATCCAGGCCGACCTGAAGACCTTCGCCGCGCATGGCGTGCACGGACTCTCGGTGATCGCCGCGTTGACCGCGCAGCACACCCGCGGCGTCACTGCGGTGCATGCGCCGCCGGTCGAATTCCTGCGCGCGCAGATCGACGCCTGCTTCGCCGACTTCCGCATCGGCGCGGTCAAGCTCGGGATGCTGGCGAGTGCACCGATCATCCACGCCGTCGCCGACGCGCTTGAACACTTCGCGCCGGCGCAGATCGTGCTCGATCCGGTGATGGTTTCGACCTCCGGCGCGAAGCTGCTCGAAGACGCCGCGCTCGACGCACTGCGCACGCGCCTGCTGCCGCTGGCGAGCGTGCTCACGCCGAATATCCCCGAAGCCGAGTTGCTGCTCGGTCGCAAGATCGACGCCGATAGCGCCGATGCCGCGCTGACCGACCTGCTTGCATTCGGTGCACCGGCGGTCCTGCTCAAGGGCGGGCATCTGCCTGGTGCGCGCATGCTCGATCGCCTCGGCGAAGGTGCGCGTCGCACCTGCTACGAACACGCACGCATCGAACTCGAAGGCCACGGCACCGGCTGCACGCTGGCTTCCGCCATCGCCGCACAACTCGTTCTGGGCCAGTCGCTGGCGGATGCCTGCGCGCTCGCTGCCGACTACGTGCATGGCGCGCTGCTGCATGCGTATCGGCCCGGACTCGGCAAGGTTGCGGTGCTCGATCATTTCTGGCGAGCTCGTGACGAGTCGCGTCCGCACAGCCACCACCCGTGAACCTAGCGCGGGCCGGCGCGAACGCCTCTGGCATAGTGCAGGCTTTCCCGTGACGGAGCGTCCCGCGTGAACTTGTTGCGTATCGCGATTGTGCTGGCCCTGTCGCCGCCGCTGCTGGCGGCCGAAGCACCCTATCCCAGCACCTATCAGGTTCCGGCCAGTGCGCCGGTGTTGATCCGTGATGCCACCGTGCTGATCGGTGACGGCACCCGCATGGAGGCCGCCGACGTGCTGCTGCGCGATGGCCGCATCAGTGCGGTCGCGGTCGATCTGGAAGTACCCGCCGATGCGCGCGTCGTCGAGGGCAAGGGCAAGGTGCTGACGCCCGGCCTGATCGACGTGCACTCGCACCTCGGCGTCTATGCCGCACCCGGCATGATGTCGCACCAGGACGGCAACGAGATGACCGCGCCGACCACGCCGAACGTGTGGGCCGAGCACTCGCTCAATCCGAACGATCCCGGCTTCGACGCCGCGCGTGCCGGTGGCGTGACCTCGATGCAGATCCTGCCCGGCTCGGCCAACCTGATCGGCGGGCGCGGCATCACGGTCAAGAATGTGCCGGCCACCACCTACCAGGCGATGAAGTTCCCCGGCGCTCCCTACGGGCTGAAGATGGCCTGCGGCGAAAACCCGAAGCGCGTGTACGGCACCAAGGGCGCGGCGCCGATGACCAACATGGGCAATGTCGCCGGCTACCGCAAGGCATTCCTCGACGCGCAGGACTACGTGCGCGCGCAAGACGAGTTCACGCGCAAGCTGATCGCGTGGGAGAAGGGCGACAAGGACGAGCGCGGCGAGCGGCCGACGCCACCGAAGACCGACCTCGCGCTGGACACGCTGGCCGGCGTGCTGCGCGGCGAGATCCTGGTGCACAACCACTGCTACCGCGCCGACGAGATGGCGACCATGCTCGACCTGGCCTCCGAGTTCGGCTTCAGGATCACCGCGTTCCATCATGGTGTCGAGGCCTACAAGATCGCCGACCTGCTTGCCGCCAAGGGCACCTGCGCCGCGCTCTGGGCCGACTGGTGGGGCTTCAAGATGGAAGCGCTCGACGGCATCCAGGAGAACCTTGCCTTCGTCGATGCGGCCAAGGACAGCTGCGCGATCGTGCACTCGGATTCGCCCGAGGGCATCCAGCGCCTGAACCAGGAAGCGGCCAAGGCGATGACGCACGGCAAGCGCGCCGGGCTCGACATCCCGCCCGAACGGGCGATCCGCTGGCTTACCGCGAACCCGGCGAAGGCGATCGGCATCGCCGACCAGGTCGGCACCATCGCGGTCGGCAAGCAGGCCGACGTCGTGCTCTGGAACGGCAACCCGTTCAGCGTCTACGCGAAGGCGGAGCAGGTATGGATCGACGGCGCGCTGCGCTTCGACCGCTTTGATCGCAACAGCTGGCACCAGGCCGACGTGATGCTCGGCATGCGCAAGGAGGTGACGCCATGATCCGTCGTCTGATCACCTGCTTCGCGGCGCTCGCGCTCTGCGCGACGGCCACCGCCGAGACCGTGCTGATCCGCAATGCACGCGTGCACACCGCCGATGTCGCCGGCACGCTCGAAGCCAGCGACGTGCTGGTGCGCGACGGCTTGATCGCCGCGGTCGGCAAGGCGCTGGTCGCAGCCGACGCGCGCGTGCTCGAAGCCAATGGCCGCGCGTTGACCCCGGGCCTGTTCGGCGGCCTCACCGCGCTCGGTCTCGAAGAGGTGTCGGCCGAGATCGGCAGCGTCGATCACGCCTATACACCCGGCATCGTGCTGCCGGCGCAACCACTGTCGATGCGTCCCGAATTCGACGTGGCCCATGCCTACAACCCGGCGTCGATGGTGATCCCGGTGCAGGTGGTCGAAGGGGTGACCTTCACCATGCTGGCGCCGAGCTCGATGCCCGGCGGCAGCCTGGTCGGCGGGCTCGGCGGGTTGGCCACGCTCGATGGCAGCAGCATCGATCTGCTGCCGGGCTCGCGCACGCTGTTCGTCGCGCTCGGCAGCGGCGCTGCGCCGCTCACCGGCAATTCGCGCGCGGCGCAGTTCATGCTGCTCGACCAGGCCATCCGCGAGACCCGCGGTGCGCTGTTCGAAGGCGATCGCCTGCTGACCATGGCCGGACGCGAGACGATGGCGAAGTTCCTCGGCGGCGGTCGCGTGCTGTTCTACGTCGACCGTGCCGTCGATATCCGCCGCACGCTGGCGTTCGCGAAGAAGCACGGCATGAAGCCGGTGATCGCCGGCGGTGTCGAGGCCTGGCAGGTCGCGGCCGAACTCGCCGCGGCCAAGGTGCCGGTGCTGCTCGATCCGCTGGTCAACCTGCCCGGCAACTTCGACCAGTTCGGTGCCACGCTCGAGAACGCGGCGCGCTTGCACAAGGCAGGTGTCCGCATCGCGTTCACGATGTCCGGCGACTCCTCGCACATGGCGCGCAAGCTGCGCCAGGCGGCCGGCAACGCGGTCGCCAACGGACTGCCCTGGGACGCCGGCCTCGCCGCGATCAGCGCGAATCCGGCGACGATCTTCGGCGCCAGCGATCGCGGTCGCATCGCTGTTGGCCTGCGTGCCGACCTGGTGCTGTGGAGCGGCGATCCGCTGGAAGTGGATTCGCTCGCCGACCAGGTCTGGATCGGCGGCGAAGCGCAGCCGATGACTTCGCGCCAGACCCTGCTGCGCGACCGCTACGCACCGAAACGCTGAGGCCTTGCACCGCGGTGCCGGCAGGCACCGCGGGTACACGCGGCAATGTACGCTCGCGCCCGGATTCCCTCCGGAGCCAGCGATGTCGCACTCGAACCTGCTTCTGCGCGCCCTGCTCGCGCTGCTGCTGATCGCGCCGAGCGCGCTGGTCCGCGCCCAGGGATACCTGTGGCCGGGCGCCGCGCCGCCGTGCAACGGCACGCTGCAGCAGTGCATCGACGGCGTCATCGACAACGCCGTCATCTCGATCAACAGCAACACCCCGAGCATCGCCAGCGATCCGCTGATCACGCGCGGACTGGTGCTGCGCGCCGCACCCGGGCTCAAGCCGGTGTTCCCGGCCGGCATCGGCATCGACGTCAACCTCACCGCGGCACACGCGGTGGAACTCGACGGCCTGGTGCTGCGCAACGGCGGCATGGTCAATGTCGTCGCCAGCCTCGGCGCCGGGGCGGGCACCGCGCACTTCACCGCCCAACACCTGCGTTTCGAGCACATCGGCGTGTCCGGCGGCGGCTTCTCGATCGACTTCAGCGGCGAGAGCGAACTGCAATTGCATATCCGCGACAACGATTACCTGCGCACCGGTGGCGCCGGCAACTTCGCCGTGGTGCAGGCGCATCCCGGTCATCTCGGCGGCGAGATCGCGTTCAACCGCATCGACCTGCCGGACGGAAGCAGCAGTGCCTACGGCATCCTGCTCGCGACGGATGGCGTCACCGCCTGGTCGGATGTGGTCGTCGCCGGCAACCGCATCCGCGGCTCCTTCAGCTACGGCGCGATCTGCTTCGCCAGCAAGGTCACCGGCGCCGGCAAGCTGCCGGTGTCGCAGACGCGTTTCCTGAGCAACGTGCTGATCGGCGCGGTGCCCGGATCCGGCAACGGGCTGTGCCTGCTCGCAGGCGAGGGCTACATCGACGCGCAGGTGATCAACAACACCTTCATCGACCTGGGCGCCGCGATGCAGGTGCTGCCGCGGCCGTTCGATCCGCCGACGGTGGTGAACCCGGTATCCGGCGAGTTCGCGAACAACCTGTTCGCGCACAACGCCAGCGCGGTGCTGATCACGCCGGCGGCATCGGCGCTCAGCAATCGCAACAACCTCTACTTCGCCAACGGCAGCAACGGCAGCGGCTACAGCGCCGGCGTCGGCAGTCGTTACGACGACCCGCGCCTGCTCTCGCGCAGCCAGCCGTACCTGCTGGCGTCCTCGCCGGCGATCGATGTCGGTGCCGCCGCTGCGCTGCCGCCAAGCACGACCTGGCCGAGCCTCGACGCCGAGGGCCACCGCCGTGTCAAGCGCAGCACCGTCGACATCGGCGCCTACGAGTACGGCGACGGCTGGTTCGACGCCATCGGCAACGGCACCACCATCACCGGCAACACGCTGCTGCTCGATCACCCGACCAGCAACGACGCGCCCGCTGCGCGCGTATTCGCAACGCCCGACTACAGCCTCGGCGGCGTCACCAACATGCGCCCGTTCGGGGTCTATTGGCACAGCGCCGCCGGACGCTGGCGCGTGTTCAACCAGGACTTCGCCGCGATGCCGACCGGTGCCGGCTACAACCTGTTCGCGCCGGCGGCGCCGACCGCCCTGACCACGTTTCCCGACATCGGGCTGTTCCTGCACCGACTGCCCGCATCGGGCCCGACCAATCCCTCGGACCTGATGAACCACCCGAGCCTCGACAACCGGCCGGACCAGATCGTGATCCTTACCCAGAACTGGAATCCGCAAGACCCGCCGGCATCGCCCGGCGTGTACAACAACTCGATCGTCACCCTCCAGTACTACGGCGACAATCTCTGGCGCGTCGCCAACGTCAGCGGCTTCTCGCTGCCGATCAACGCCGCGTTCAACGTCTACGCGCAGCCGCCGAGCCCGAGCGCGTTCCACCACGTCGCCGAGGTCGGCAACACGGTCGGCGGCACCACCACGTTGCTGTCGCACCCGCTGCTCGACGGCAAGCCCTGCGCGCGTATCCAGGCAACCTCGATCTTCGGCGACCGCGAGTTCGACGTCGCTTATCTCCAGGCCTATGGCCGCTGGGGCATCTACAGCGTCAGTGCGATGCCCGACGGTGCGCGCTTCAACGTGCTCTACAGCCCGCGCCAGATCGAGGAATGCTCGGGCCCGCAGCTGTTCCGCGATGGCTTCGAGTAGCTTGCGGATGCAAGCCGCCCGTCGCTGCGGCAAGATCGGCAGATGACCCTGACCGTCGCCCTGCTCGCGCTGCTGGCCGGACTCGCGATGCTCGGCGCGTTCGCGTTCGCGTGCTTGCGCCGCAGCGCCCGGCCCGCGCCGGTTGCGGGCAGCGACCATGCTGCCGCGCTCGCCGCCGAGCGCGAGCGCATCTATGCCGACCTGCACGACGATCTCGGCGCCAAGCTGCTGCAACTCATCCACACCGCCAGCGACCCGCGCCAGGCCGATCTCGCGCGCGCCGTGCTGCAGGACCTGCGCGACGTGGTCACGCGCTCGCGCGGCGAGCCGGGCACGCTATGCGACGTGCTCGCCGACATCCGCGTCGAAGCCACGCAACGGCTTGCGGCGGTGAACCTGCAACTGGACTGGCAGCAGGAGGACGACATCGCCGATCCGGCGCTGAACCAGCATCAGGCCCTGCATCTGTTCCGCATCGTGCGCGAGGCGATCAGCAATGCCATCCGCCACGCCGGCGCCACGCGCCTGCGCGTGCGCGTGGACGCCACGCCGGAGCGGCTGACGCTTGAGCTCAGCGACGACGGCATCGGCCGCAGCGGCACCGCCACTCGCGGCAGCGGCACGCGCAACATGCGCGACCGCGCGCGCGAACTGGACGGCAACGTCACCTGGCGCGACGCCACCGGGCATGGCACCAAGGTGATCCTGAGCGTGGCCCTGAACGAATCCGCGCCGGTGTCGCCATGAGCGGATTCGCCTCGGCGCTGGTAATCGACGACCTCGACCACTGCCGCGACTGGCTCGCACAGGCGCTGGCGCTGGCGTTCCCGGGCATCGAGGTGCGCTTCGCCGACAGCGTCGCCAGTGGTCACGCAGCGCTGGCTTCGCCGCCCCCGCTGGTGCTGTGCGACCTCGGCCTGCCGGATGGTTCCGGGCTGGAGCTGATCGAGCGCCTGGGGCGCGAGGCGCCGCAGGTGCAGGTCGTGGTCAGCACCGTGTTCGACGACGACGCGCACCTGTTCCCGGCGCTGCGCGCGGGCGCTCACGGCTACCTGCTGAAGGACGCGACGATCGAGGCCATCGCCGAATTGCTCGGTGGCATCGTCGCCGGACAGCCGCCGTTGTCGCCCTCGATTGCGCGCCGCCTGCTGCGCCATTTCCAGCCGCCGGCCACGACGCCGACACCGGCCGCCGAGGCCGACCCGCTGACCGCGCGCGAACGCGACGTGCTGCGCCTGATCGCCAAGGGCCTGACCGTCGCCGACACCGCGAGCGCGCTGCAACTGACGCGCCACACCGTCGCCGGCTACGTCAAGGACATCTACCGCAAGCTGCAGATCAACTCGCGCGCGGAAGCCACGCTCGAAGCCACCCGCCGCGGGCTGGTCGGCGCCGGCGCGCGCTGAGCGAAGGCCACGGCCGGCCTCGTCCCTGTATGCCGGCCGTGGAGAAGGGCGCGGCGCTCTGCGTCGCCTGATCGTCACTGCTCACCACCGGGATGCTACGCACGCGCGTTGCACCCCGGTACCCCGCGAATGCGGGGGCGCCCGCGTGCTGCCCGAATTCATCGCCGCGACGTCATCGCCGCCGACGCGCGAATCGCGACACTGCAGGCCCGCATCCGGAGTCGCCATGCCCCTGCCCCGCGCCGTTCTTGCCCTGCCCGCCGCGTTGTTGTGCACGGCGCTCGGCGCGACCGAGCTGCTGCTGCCCGGCGACTACCACGGCGACGAAGTGACCGCGCGCGACCAGGAAATCTGGCTGACGCTGGTATTGGACGCGGACGGCCATACCCGCCTGGAACCTCGCCCGATCGAAATCGACGCCATCCACGATGCCGTGCTCGACGAACTCGATGCCGCCACCGGCAAGCGCGTCGGCGCCGGCAGCGACGATGCCCTGTTCCATGTGCGCGACATCGCCGGCGCGACCGCGGGTGAAATCGCATCTGCCTACATCGCCGGCGGCGAGCCGCTCGCGATCGCACCGCAGTTCGAGCGTGGCTTCGAGCTGGCGGGCCGCGACGCCGGACGCCTGCGCCTGGACTGCGCCGCCGCGGCTGCGGACGCCAGCTCGACCTGCACGCTGCTGCTGCAGCTCGGCAAGCGCAGCCAGACCCTGGCCACCTGGCAGGCACAGGCGCGGACGCCGGGGCCGTGGATGCTCGGCAACGACGCCTACCCGCACCTGCGCTGGGCCGGCGACCTGGACCGCGACGGCCGCCTCGACCTGCTGATCGACGTCAGCGACCACTACAACGTCTCGCAGCCGACGCTGTTCCTGTCCTCGCAAGCCCGCGACGACGAACTGGTGCACCAAGCCGCGGTGCTGCGCTCGGTCGGCTGCTGAGCGCGCGCCGCACCTACTCGAAACCGTTGCGGAACAGCAGCGCTTCCGAGATCACGACGGCATGCGTGCCGAAGATGCTGACGTTCGCCGGCAATCCGCCGACGCTGGCCTGGAACACGATGCTCTCGTTCGGATCGCCGGCACCGTCGTTGCAGATGCGGATGCGGGGCGTGTAGCTGGCCTGCCCGGTGCCGAGGAAAAAGTTGTTCGACGGATTGAACGTGATCGGGTCGTCGTAGAACGACCAGTCCTGGTTCGGGCAGGCGACGTTGTAGGCGCCCTGGGTCGCGGTGCCGCTGATGCGCGCGATCGTCCCCGACAGGAACAGGCCGAGCGTCGCTGCGCCGTCACTGCTCGATGGCACCAGGCTGATCGGCAACGGGTGCGGCGTGGCCGCGGTTTCCTCGGCCGTGCTGCCCGGCGAAATGAAGGAGATGCTGCCGCTCTCGTCATCGTTGACGGTGATCTGGTGCGTTGCGGTCGACACGATCACGCCGCTCGGGTTGGCGAACTTCAGCCGCACCGTTTCGGCGCGTTCGAGCGCGGCGTCGTCGAGCACCTGGCCGATGACGAACATCTGCCCGCCAGCCGTGCCCGCGGGAATCTGCAGCGTGCTGGTGCTGATCGAGAAGTCGCTGCCCGAATCGGCGGTGCCCGGATTGTCGAGGTCGAGCGCGATGCCGACCGAGCGTGACCCGGTGGTTGCGGCGCCGCCTTCGGTCAACACCTGAACGCGCAGGGCGGGCCCGAGGTTCTCGGTCACTGCGGTCTCGACGAACACCACCGACGGGTCCGGAGTTCCCGCCAGCGTGAAGTTCAGCTGCCAGGAATTGACGGTGTCGTTGCAGGCGTCGTTGCCGTTGCTGTCGCTGACGCGCAGGATCCAGGCGCCATTCGAGCTCTGGCCGTTGAAGGTATTGATCGTCGCCGTGGTCTGGACGCCATTGCGCGTGCCGACCAGGTGTTCGCTGCCGAGCGGGCTGAACAGCCGAAACGTGTGCTCGTTGATGCACGGACTGAACGAGTGGCGCACGTTGGAAGTCAGCGTCATGCCGTTGATCGCCCCGCTGTTGCCGGAGACGCTGCAGCTGAAATCGGTGTTGCCGCCGTTGTTCGGCGGGTCGTAGTTGCCGCCGGTGCAGACGGTCGGGTTGGCGCCCCGGGCAACGTCCGTCAGTCCCGTCGCGAGCACGAGAGCGACGCAGGCGAACCACACGCGAGTCGTGAACATCTGCTTGTCCCCCAGACTGGCCAGTGACAGAGATCGAACCGCCGATGCGCGAACTGGGGAAAGGCTAGCGCGCGCGGCTGGCTGCGGCGAGTGCCGAAGCGGAGCAGGACGGGCCTGCGACTAGAAGCCGTCGCGCAGGAAGCCGCCGTCGACGGCGACGGTTTCGCCGGTGACATACGAAGCCGCGGGCAGGCACAGGAAGGCGATCACCGCGGCCACTTCCTCGGGTTCGCCGATGCGGCCAAGCGGAGTATGCGCGACCACTTCGGCCAGGTACTCGGGGTTCGCGAGCTTGCCCTCGGTGCGCTGGGTGCGGATGTACCAGGGCGCGACCGCATTCACGCGGATGCCGTGGTCTGCCCATTCGATCGCCAGATTGCGCGTGAGCTGGGTGAGCGCAGCCTTGCTCATGCCGTAGGGCGAGCCGGTGCGCACCGCCGTCAGGCCCGACACCGAACCGACGTTGACGATCGCCGCCTCGCCATGGCGCGCGAGCAGCGGATGCGCCATGCGGCAGACATCGAAGGCGGTGATCACGTTCAGCTCGAAGATGCGGCGCACTTCGTCGAGTTCGTAGTCGAGCGTGGCGCGCGTGCTGTTGCCGCCGACGTTGTTGACCAGCACGTCCAGGCCTCGGCCGAGGTCGTTGATCCAGTCGAACAGGTCCAGGCGTTGCTCGGCCTCGGCAAGGTCGGCGGCGAACGCGAGCGCGCGCTGCTTCGGATACAGCGCCTCGATTTCCGCGCGACGCGCCTCGAGCGTCGCCGCGTCGCGCGCGACCAGCAGCACGTCGCAACCGAGCAGTGCCAGCTCGCGCGCGGCAGCCAGGCCAATGCCCTTGCTGGCCCCGGTCACGAGCGCGATCTTCCCGTCCAGCCGCCAGCGCGCATTCATCGGTCCGGTCTCCCGCTAGGATCGACGCATTATCACCGCTGGAGCCACGTCCATGACCATCCGCGTCCGTCCCGTTGTCATCACCGCACTGCTCGCGCTGGGTGCCTGCAGCAGCGAACCCGCGCCGGTCGATCCCGCGGTGCAAGCCGAACGCGCCGACCCCAAGGGCAACCCCCTCGCCGGTACCGCGCTCGATGCCCAAGGCGAAGCCCTGAAGAAAGCGCGTGGCGTCGAGGACACCCTCAACGCCGCGGCACAGCGCAAGATGGACGAAGCCGACGCTGCATCGCAATGACCCGGTGACTCAGGGCTTGCTGCGGTGCCGCAGCAGGCGGAAGTCGTCAGCGCGTGGCTTCAAGCGCAACGCCTGCCACTCGACAAGTCGCCACGACGCCGCGGCCAGCACGATCGCCCCGGCGCTGCCGAGCACAAACAGCGGCAGCGGGGGGATATCGTGCCAGAGCGCGACCAGCGACTGCTGCACCGGCGCGCCATACAGGAACACGCCGTAGGACCAGTCTGCCTTGGGCGGCGGCAGCACCGGCAGTCGGTAGGCGACACACAGGACCAGATAGATGCACGCGACGATCAGCAGGCTGCCGACGTAGCGCGTGTGCGCCAGCGCGACGATCAGCAACAGCAGCGCGGCGAGTGCGCGCCACGACAGCGGCAGCCGGTCGCGCCACAGGGCCGCCAGCGCGGCGAGCAGGAACAGCGGCGTGAACACGCTTGAATCAGCCGCAGTCGGCTGCGGCAATCCCTTGTCGTGGACGGTCAGCGCGATCAGCAGCAGCGCAAGAACCGTGAACAGCGCTCGCCGCCGGAACAGACCGAACAGCGCCAGCACGCCGAAATAGAGATACCAGCGGATTTCCCAGCCGAGCGACCAGAGCGAGGCGTTGACCACGCCTGGAAACGGATGCCCGTCGAACACGCCGGGCAGATGCGACTGCATCGAAATCGGCAGCGCGTTGCGGACGAAGTACGACCAGGTCTCGGCATCGACGAAGTAGGCGGCCAGCGGCAAGCGCGTGAACGCGGCACCGAAACCGAACACGCAGACCGCAAGACACACCGCGTAGGCCGGGTAGATGCGCAGGAAGCGATGCCATGCGTAGCGCGGCAGGGAGTCATTGCGCTGCAGACTGAGTGCGAGCAGGTAGCCGGAGATCGCGAAGAACAGATAAACGGCGAAGCGTCCGGCGTCGAAACCGCCGGTCAGCCGCGACAGCGGCTCGCGGGTGCCATGCAGCGACAGCGCGAAACTGTGCGCCCACAACACCAGCAGCGCCGCCAGGTGACGCAGCCAGGCGAAGTTGTCGCCGCTGCTTGCGAAGGGCATGGCCAGCGGGCGCACCGGAATCAACGGGCCCGCGCCGGCGCAGTGCCGGCACGGGCCCCGGTTTCGATCAGCGCAGGACCTTGCCGTCGGCGTCGAGTACCTTGACCTCGCCGAGGTTGAGGGCGCGGATGCCGGCCTCGATCTTGCCGAGGTCGCCGACCACGACCCAGGTCAGCGCGTCGGGCTGGAAGTACTTCTGCGCGGCGGCGCGGATGTCGTCGTCCTTCTGCGCCTCGTAGCTGGCCTTGAGCGTCTGCACGTAGTCGTCCGGGCGCTCGAACACGACCATGTCGGTGATCGCGCCGAGCGCCGCGGCCGCGGTCTCGAACGATCCCGGCAGGCTGCGCACGTCGTCGTTCTTGACCTTGGTGATTTCCTCGGCGGTAGCCGGACGCTTGCCGGTGAACTCGACGAACTCGCGCTGCAGCTCCTGGATCGACTCGATCGTCTTGTCCGACTGCACGCCCGCGGAAACCATCAGCGGACGCTGGCCGAGCGCGGCGTTGGCATAGGAATAGGCACCGTAGGCCCAGTGCTTGTCCTCGCGCAGGTTCATGTTGATGCGCGCGGTGAAGGCGCCGCCGAACACGGTGTTCGCGGTCTGCGTGACCAGGCGGTCCGCGGCCTTGCTCGACGGGATCAGCTGTCCGGCCAGGATCACCGACTGCTCGGCATCGGGCTTGTCGATCAGGAACACGCGCGCCTTGGTCGGCAGCGCGACCTCGGCGATGTTCTTGTCCGGGCGCTTCTTCTTGTCGGCGAGCCAGTCACCGAACACGCGGTCGAGGCGCGCGGTGATGTCCTTCAGCGTGGTGTCGCCGACGACGATGATGCGGGCGTTGTTGGCGCGCACGAAATCGGCGTGGAACAGCGCCAGGTCCTCGGGCGTCAGCGACTGGATCGAGGACTCGGTACCGGAGCCGGTCAGCGGGATCGCGTATGCGTGGCCTTCGCCGTACAGCAGCGGCGGCAGCACGCGCATGCCGAGCGCGTTCGGGCTGGTCTTCTCCTGCGCGATCTGCGCCAACCACTGGCCCTTGACGCGGTTCATCTCGGCGCCGTCGAACTTCGGGTTGCGCACCACGTCGGCGAACAGTTCGAGCGAGCCGTCGAGCTCGGCGCTCAACGCCGACAGCGTGGCGCCGGAGACGTCGAGCGAGTTGTACACGCCGATCTGCGCGCCAAGCTCTTCCATGCGCGTGGCGATGGCTGTGGCGTCGCGCTTGCGCGTGCCTTCGTCGAGCATGTTCATCGCGAAGCTGGCGGTGCCGAGCTTGCGACCCTGGTCGGCGGCGTAGCCGGCGTCGAAGATCATGCGCATCTGCACCACCGGCACTTCATGGCGCTCGGCGAGCACCACCTCGATGCCGTTTCGCAGCACGCCGCGCTCGATCTTCGGGAACACCAGGTCGGGGAACTGCGCGGTCTCGGGCACGCCCTTGGCGCGATCGACTCCGGCAGCTCCGGCCTTGACCTCGGCGAACGGCGAGATCGTCAGCGTGTAGTGGTTCGGCGTCAGCCATTCCTTCGCGACCGCGGTGATGCTGGCTGGCGTCGCCGCGGCCATGTTCGCGAGCGAGGTCTTGTAGCAACCGGGGTCGCGGGCGTAGGTGGCGCACTCGGCCAGGATGTCGGCCTTGCCGCCGAAGCCACCGATGCGTTCGGCACCGCGGATCACGCTGGCTTCGATCGCGACGCGGGCGCGACGCAGTTCTTCCGGCGTCGGTCCGTTCGCAACCAGCTTCGCCAGTTCCTCGTCGATGATCGCTTCGACCTTGGCGGCGTCGGCGCCGGGCTTCAGATCGGCCTGGATCATGAACAGGCCGGCGATTTCGAGCCCGTACTGGAACGCGGACACGCTGCTCACCAACTGGTCCTTCAGCACCAGGCGCTGGAACAGGCGCGAGGTCTTGCCCTGGCCGAGCACGCGTGCGAACAGCCCGAGTTCATCGGCGGCACGTGCGCTGGACTGCGGCGCCACCCACACCCGCGTGATGCGCGTCTGCGCAACGCGGTCTTGCATCTCGTCACGCGCCGGCGCGGTCATCTTCGGCGCCCACACGTCGCGCTTGGCCAGCGGCCCGCCCGGCGCGATGTGGCCGAAGTACTGCTGCACCTTTTCGCGCGCGCTCTTGGCATCGATGTCGCCGGCCAGCACCAGCACCGTGTTCGACGGGCCGTACCAGGTCGAGAACCACTCCTTCACGTCTTCGAGCTTGGCGGCGTTGAGGTCCTGCATCGAACCGATCGGCTCCCAGCGATACGGATGCCCATCGGGGAACACGCCTTCGAGGATGCTGTAGAACGCCTTGCCGTAGGGCGAGTTGTCGCCCTGGCGCTTCTCGTTCTGGACCACGCCGCGCTGTTCGTCGAGCTTGGCCTGGTCGATCGCGCCGAGCAGGTGGCCCATGCGGTCGGACTCCATCCACAGCGCCATGTCGAGCGCGGTGGTCGGCACGTTCTGGAAGTAGTTGGTGCGGTCGAAGTCGGTGGTGCCGTTCTGGTCGGTGGTGCCGACCTTCTCGAACGGCTTGAAGAACTCGTCCTTGAAGTTCTCCGAACCCTGGAACATCAGGTGCTCGAACAGGTGCGCGAAACCGGTGCGACCCGGCTTCTCGTTCTTGGAGCCGACGTGGTACCAGAGGTTGACCGCGACGATCGGCGCCTTGTGGTCTTCGTGCACGATCACGGTGAGCCCGTTGTCGAGCTTGAACTGCTCGTAGGCAATGTCGATCGGGGCCTGGTATTCGGCGGCAAACGCCGGCGCCGCGACGAGCGCAGCAGCCAGCCCGAAAGCGAGTCGGTTCAGTGTCATCGGAAGTCCTCGGTGAATGGATGCGCCAGCGCAGCACGCGGCGGGCCCGGCATCCTGCCGAGATCATGCGCAATTGTCACGTGACGGGGGTCATGGGGCACTGTCGATCTGTACCGCCGGGCGACTCTTGAAACGGGCCGCTTTTGCGCATATACAACAAATCCAGAATGAGCCACGATCCGGCCAAGCGCCGCAAGAACCTCCGCAAGCATCGCATCGACCTGCCGGGAGGCCGAAGCCCATGAACGTGAAGCGTACTTCCGTGCGTACCCGCAAGGCTGACGTACCCTACGACCCCAAGCGCAAAGCCGAAACGCTGCGCTTCTGGGACGGCGCAACTGCGCACAAGGGCGTTGCCGAACTGCGCGTCAAGCGTGGCCGCCCGGCGAAGGCGGCAGAGGACCGCAAAGAACAGATCGCGCTGCGCGTGGATCGGGATGTCCTGGAGTGGTACCGGACCCTCGGACCCGGATGGCAGACGCGCATGAACGCCGTGCTCAAGGCGTATCGCGACGCGACGCTGTGATGCGCCGGATCCCCGACGCCGCGGGGAATGCGGAACTCGCGTCGCGGCGGCGGCCGGTCAGAACGGCAGCTTGAGGTTGGCGTCGACGGCGAGGAGCTGGCTGCGGAAGGATTCCTGGATGCGATCGAGGCCGATCTTGTTCAGCGCGTCGAAACGCAGCACCAGGCACGGCGTGGTGTTGGAGCAGCGCACCAGGCCGAAGCCGTCCTTGTAGTCGGCGCGCACGCCGTCGATGGTGGTGACCTTGGAGCCGGGGAACTTGGCGCGCTCGCGGAAGCGCTCGATGAAGGCGTAGTGCTCGCCTTCGACCATCGGGATCTTGAGCTCCGGGGTGCTGACGCCCTTGGGCAGGGTCGCGAACACCGCTTCCGGTTCGTCGTCGCGCTGGGCGAGGATTTCCATCAGCCGTGCCGCGGCGTAGATGCCGTCGTCGAAGCCGTACCAGCGCTCGCCGAAGAAGAAGTGGCCGCTCATCTCGCCGGCCAGCGCCGAGTCTTCCTCGCGCATCTTGGCCTTGATCAGCGAGTGGCCGGTCTTCCACATCACCGGGCTGCCGCCATTGCGCAGGATGTGCTCGGACAACTGCCCGGTGCACTTGACGTCGTAGATGATCGCTGCGCCCGGGTTGCGCGTGAGCACGTCCTCGGCGAACAACATCAGCAGGCGGTCCGGGTAGATGATTTCGCCGGCGCGGGTGACCACGCCAAGGCGGTCGCCATCGCCGTCGAAGGCCAGTCCGAGGTCGGCCTGGTACTGCTTGATCGCGATCTTGAGGTCGTCCAGGTTGTGCGGTTCGGACGGGTCCGGGTGGTGGTGCGGGAAGCGCCCGTCGACCTCGCAGTAGAGCGGCATCACCTCGCAGCCGATGCCTTCGAGCACCGCCGGCGCGAAGGCTCCGGCGATGCCGTTGCCGGCGTCGACCACGACCTTCATGCGCCGCATCGCCTGCACGTCGCCGGTGATGCGCTCGATGTAGTCGCCCTTGACGTCGACCGCGCTGACGCCGCCGGCACCGTGCGCAAGCCGACCCTCGACGATGCGCGCGAAGATGTCCTGGATCGCGTCCTCGGCCAGGGTCTGGCCGCCGACCACGATCTTGAACCCGTTGTAGTCCGGCGGGTTGTGGCTGCCGGTCACCATCACGCCGTTGCCGGTGTGGAGATGGTGGGTGGCGAAGTACAGCACCGGCGTCGGCGCCGCGCCGATGTCGATGACATCGCAGCCGGCCGAGCGCAGGCCGCGGATCAGCGCTGCCGACAGGTCCGGGCCCGACAGGCGGCCATCGCGCGCCACGCAGACTTCGGTCATGCCCTGGTCGCGCACGATCGAACCGATCGCCTGGCCGATCAGCTGCGCGGTTCCGGGGGTGAGGTTCTGCCCGACGATGCCGCGGATGTCGTAGGCGCGGAACATGCTGCGATCGAGCGCTCCGGCCGGAGTCGGCCGCGGTTCGGCGGGCGGCCGTTCGGTTTCCTCGGTAGCCACAACACGGGCTTCGGCGGCGGCGTTGTCGGCGAGCTTCTGCTGCAACTGCTCCATGGTCGCGCGCGGCCGCGGCGCTTCCATCACCGTCTCGCCAGCCGCGACGTGCTGCGGCAGGCGCTGGCGCCAGTACACCAGGCCGCCGATCAGGCCCAACGCCACCAGGCCCTGCAGCAGCAGCGAGGTCGAACCGCGCGCGTCGAACACGCCGAGCACCGCACCGATGCGAAAGTGCGCCGGCACGCGCGTGGCGACCGACAGCACCGAACCGGGCACCGGCTCGACCAGGTCCGTGGCTTCCTGGCTGGTATTGCCGTGGTCGATGCCGAGCACCGCGCCGGCGGACTGCGCCGACTTGCCCTGGCGCAGCTCGAGGCGGCCATCGCCGACTGTGGCGGCGTCGAATTGCGCCTGCACCTCGGCGATCGGCAGCAACACGTAGGCGTAGCCGATGATCACGTCGCCATTGCGGATCGGCTGCGCGAAAGCGAGGCACTGCGCCGCGTCGCCGCAGCCATGCACCTGGGCGCGCGAGGCCCCCTCGGACTCGCGCGCCTCGGCCAGGATGTCGGCCTTGGCGTAACCGAACTTGGCCAGGTCGGCCTCGATCAGGTCGGGCAGGCTCGCCTCGTGGAACTCGGCGGCGACGATTTCCGGAATCAGGCTGCGCAGGCGCTGCTCGGCGCGCATGCGGGCGGTGCCGTCGAAGCCGATCGCGGCGGTCGCCAGTTCCTGGTCGGCAACCGCCTGCGCGACGCGCCGCGACTGCTTGGCGACGACACCGGCAACGCCGCGGGCCAGCGCCACGCGCGCCTCGTCGAGCGCTTGCGCGGTGCGCTCCTCGCGCAGCCGCTGCACGCCATCGAACAACGACAGCAGGGCCAGCGCCAGCAACAGCCCGACGCCGGCGGTGATGCCGAGACGCTGCGCATCCAGCGGCGCCTGACGCTCCTCCATCGCGGCCTGGAGCGCCGTCTTCTTCTTGCCCAGACCGATTGCCACTTTCATGCGTCGCGCGCTCCGTCCTTCATTGCCGCCCGCTGTGGCCGAAACCACCGCTGCCGCGGTCGCTCGCGGCGAATTCGTTCACGAGTTCCAGTTCCGCACGCACGATCGGCACCAGCACCAGTTGCGCCAGCCGGTCGCCGGGCTGGATGGTAAAGGCGTCGTGTGCACGATTCCAAACCGAGAGCATCAGCGGGCCCTGGTAGTCGGCGTCGATCAGGCCGACCAGGTTGCCGAGCACGATCCCGTGCTTGTGGCCGAGCCCGGAGCGCGGCAGCACCACCGCCGCGAGGCCGGGGTCGGCGATGTGGATGGCGATGCCGCTCGACACCAGCGCCGTCGCCCCGGGCGCCAGCTGCAGTGGCGTCTCGACCATCGCGCGCAGGTCCATGCCGGCCGATGCCGCGGTAGCGTATTCGGGCAGCGGAAACTCCGCGCCGATGCGCGGGTCGAGGATGCGCACCTGCAACCGATGCTTCATCGGGCCGCGCCCAGGCGCTCGGCGACCAGCGTCACCAGGCGCCGCGCCAGCTCGGTCTTCGGCGCCTGCGGCCAATGCCACTCGCCATCGGCCGCGACCACGTCGAGGGCGTTGTCGGCGCGCTCGAAGCCGCAGTCGGCGCCGACGCGGTTGGCGCAGACCAGATCGACCCGCTTGCGCGCCAGCTTGCCGCGCGCGTTCTCGATCACGTTCTCGGTCTCGGCCGCGAACGCGACCACCAGCCGCGGCCGCTGCGCGTGCGCGGCGATGTCGGCGACGATGTCCGGGTTCGGCACCAGCTCCAGCGTCAGCGCCGCGCTGCTGCGCTTGATCTTGTTTGGGCAAGGCGTGGCAACGCGGTAGTCGGCCACCGCCGCGGTGGCGATGAACGCATCCGCCGGCAATGCCGCAACCACCGCCGCGCGCATGTCGCGGGCGCTGCGCACGTCGACGCGCGCGACGCCAAGCGGCGTCGCCAGCTCGACCGGTCCGGCGACCAGGGTGACGCGCGCACCCGCTGCCGCGGCGGCGGCGGCGATCGCAAAGCCCATGCGCCCGGACGAACGGTTGCCGATGAAGCGCACCGGATCGAGATCCTCGAAGGTCGGCCCGGCATTCACCAGCACATGCCGCCCGGCCAGCAGCTGCGTGTCCGCACGCGACCGCGCCAGCGCCTCGACCAGTTGCGGCGGTTCGAGCATGCGCCCGGCCCCGTGTTCGCCGCAGGCCTGTTCGCCGCTGGCGGGGCCAAGGCACTGCACGCCGCGCGCCTTGAGCAGCGCGAGGTTGGCCTGGGTCGCCGGGTGCGCCCACATCACCCGGTTCATCGCCGGCGCCAGCAGCAGCGGTGCTTCGCTGGCCAGACACAGCGTGCTCAGCAGATCATCGGCGTGGCCATGCGCGAGGCGCGCGATCAGGTCGGCCGAAGCCGGCGCGACCAGGATCGCATCGGCCCAGCGCGCCAGTTCGATGTGGCCCATCGCCGCTTCGGCAGCCTCGTCCCACAGCGACGAGCGCACCGGCCGCCCGGACAGCGCCTGGAAGGTTTGCGCGGTGACGAAGCGGGCGGCGTTCTCGGTCAGCACTACCTGCACCTCGGCGCCGGCCTCGCGCAGGCGCCGCACCAGGTCGGCGGACTTGTACGCGGCGATGCCGCCGCTGACGCCGAGCAGGCAACGCAGCCCTTGCAGTGATGCAGCCACAGGAAAATCCGAGGTCGAATTGCGACTTATCGTAGCCGAATCAGCGCTCGTGGCCGATGCCGGCGTGGCCGCCGCGGGCGAAACTGCCACACCCGCCCGGAATCCCGCATGCGCATCGCCGACCTTTGCCCCGAAGACCGTCCCCGCGAACGCCTGTTGCGCCATGGCCCGGAAGCGCTGGCCGATGCCGAACTGCTGGCGCTGTTCCTGCGCACCGGCCTGCCCGGCGAGGACGTGCTGGCGTTCGCCGCGCGCGTGTTGCGCGAGTGCGGCGGCGTGCCCGGGCTGTTCGCGCACGAAGGCCGCGCGCTGGCCACGGTGCGCGGCATCGGCCCGGCCAAGCGCGCCGAGCTGCGCGCGGTGCTGGCACTGGCGCAGCGCTACCTCGGCGCGTCGCTGGCGCGCCCGCAGGCGCTGCGCGACCCCGGCCAGGCAGCCGACTACATCGCGCTCAGCCTGCGCGACCGGCCGCAGGAAGTGTTCGCCGCCGCGTTCCTCGACGCGCGCCACCGCATCGTCGCGTTCGAGGAGATGTTCCATGGCTCGCTCGACTCCGCCAGCGTGCATCCGCGCGAGGTGGTACGGCGCGCCATCCATCACCGCGCCGCGGCGGTCATCGTCGCGCACAACCACCCGAGCGGCATCGCCGAACCGAGTGCCGCCGACCTCGTCGTGACCCGGCGCCTGCAGGAGGCGCTGGCCCTGGTCGACGTGCGGCTGCTCGACCATTTCATCGTCGGCGACGGCCGCCCGCTGTCGCTGGCGGCGCGCGGGCACCTGTAGCGCGCGCCCCTACCGCGGCGCGCGCAGCGGCGCCTATACTCGCCCGACAGGTTGGGGAGGGGCGTGCGCCCAGGGCCGTGATCGAAGGTTTGCAGGACAGATTTCCCGCCGATGCGATCGAGGTCCGCCTGCAGGATCCCGACGAGGCACTGCGCCTGATCGGCGAGCGCCGACCCGACGTGATCGCCCTGTTCGCGCAGCGCCGCGCCGTGCTCGAAGAGAATTTCGGCGCCGCCATCGCCCAGGCCTGGGACCGCGCCGAACGCGCACTCGCGCTGAGCCTGGTGCGCCTGGCGGTGCGCCACGGCCGCTTCGGCAACGACTACCACGACTACCACAACGAAATGCACGCGCTCGAGATCCTCGACCGCCGCATCGGCCGGGTGATGCGCGAGAGCGGCCCGCACACGCTCGCGGGCATGGACTGGATCGCGCTCAGCCTGTTCGCGAGCTGCCACGACCTGCGCCAGCGCGAGGTCGTCGACACCGGCCACCCGATCGGCAGCAACGAGGCCGCGAGCATCGCCGAGACGCAGCGCATCCTCGACCGCTGCGGCTTCGACCCGGCCCACGACCGCGCGCTGTACCTGGCGCTGGAAGTGATGATCGCCGGCAGCACCTTCGATGCGCGCCCGCAGCCGCTCGATCGCCGCGCCTACAACACCGCCGAGGTGATCCATGCCGGCGGGCCGCTGGCACCGCACCTCGCGCGCGAGATGGAACGCAGCAACCCGGGCTGGCGCGCCGACCCGCAGGTCGAGCGCGCGCTGGAGCTGGCGCTGCTCGCCTCCGACCTCGACACCGCAAACGTCGGCGAAAGCTTCGTCGAGCTCTGCGACAGTTCCGCGCGCCTGGCCAGCGAGCGCGAAATGCGCGCCCAGCGCCCGCTCGACTCGGTCGCCTCGGGGGCACCGATGCTCGGCTTCGTCACCGGCGGACAGGAACGCTACTTCTTCGAGCTGCACCGCTTCTGCTCGCCGCTCGGCGAGCGCGTGTACGCAGCGGGCAAGGCCGCGAATGCGGACAAGGTGCGCGAGATGTCGCTGCGCCTGCGCGCCGAATTCGGCAACCGCGCGTCCGACAGCTTCAGCGGCGCCGACGTCCTGCGCGCCCAACAGCGCGTCGCCTGGGACCTCCAATAACCCCAACCGCGGTGCCGTCGACCCCGTACCTGAATGTAGGTCGGATCCAGCCGAAGGCGTATCCGACCCGTCCCATCACCCCGGCAACCCCCAGAAACACCCCACCGCCACCGCCGTCGGCAACGACGCCGCGCGCAGCAGACCCAGCGGGCTGATCGACTCCTCGTCGAAACGCGTGCGCAGGATCGAGAAACCGGCCGGATTCGGCGCATTCGCGATCACCGTCAGCCCCCCTCCGGTCACCGCACCCGCGACCAGCGCGTACTTGAACTCCTCGCTCAGGCCTTCGACCAGCGAACCAAGATAGGTCAGCGCGGCATTGTCGGTGATCGCGGTCAGCGCGGTTGCGCCGAAGTACACCTGGTCCGGGCTCATCTGCGTGAGCAGGGGCGCCAGCCACCAGCGCTGCAAGCCGCCGAGCACGACCAGGCCGGCGAGGAAGAACGCGACCAGCAAGGCCTCGCGCAGCAGCAGCTTGTCCTGGTACTGCGGATAGGCCTCGGCCAGCGCCAGGAACAACAGCAGCATGCCCATGAACACCGGCGGATCGTGCGCGAACGCGACCACGCCGGCGAGCAGCGCCAGATGCCAGAAACCGATCAGGCCGGGCACACGCGCGCGCTCCTCGGAGTCCCCGGGCAGCGCCAGCGCACCCAGCTCGCGCCGGAACATCCAGGTCAGTAGCGCGGCGTTGATCGCGACCGCGAGCGCCGCGCGCCAGCCGAAGTGGCCGAGCATGAACCCGAGGTCCCAACCCCAGGTGCCGGCGACCATCAGCACCGGCGGTGCCGCGTACGGCGTGAGCACGCCGCCGATCGAGACGTTCACGAACAGCACCCCGAGCGCGGCGTATTTCAGGCGCGAACTGATCGGCTGCGCGTAGTAGCCATCGCGCAGGATCAGCGCCGCCAGCGTCATCGCCGCCGGCTCGGTGATGAACGAGCCGAGCAGCGGCACCAGGCTCAGGGTGACGAAGAAGTACGCCGTCGCCCGCGGCAGCGGCATCACCCGCGCCAGCATCGACACCAGCCCCCGCGACACCTGCAGCACGGCGCGGCTCGCGGCCACGACCATGATCGCGAACACGAACATCGGCTCGGTGAAATTCAGCCCCTCGACGTAGTGCAACGCCGCCGGCTTGCCCTGCATCGCCACGAAGACCGCGAACAGCAGCATCGCCCAGAACCCGAACACCACCTCGACTTCGCCAAGCAGATGGAACACCCCGGCATGCGCCGGCCGCGCGTGCGACAGATGATCGAAGAACTTGGTCGAGAAGGTGTGCAGCACCGCCAGCGCGAACACGCCGGTGCCGATCCACTCCATCGTCGTCGCCATGCGCTCGCTCCAGAAAACCTGCGCAGTCTAGCCCGCGACCGCGGCTTCAGCGCCGGCGTGCGCGCAGCTGCGCGCGCAGGCTGTCGACGGAGACGCTGGCGATGTCGGTGGACCCGCGTCGGCGCGGTTGGCTCAAGTCCGGGGCAATGGCCTGCGCGAACACCACTTCGTAGCTGGCCGGAATGCGGCCGTCGTCGCCGCGGAACGTTTCGTATGCGGCGAGCATGGCCGCGAGCTTGCGCTTGCCGGTGAGCCCGCGGGCACGCGCGCGATCGGCGTTGCCGGCGCCGATGTCCCGGAGTTCGCGCATCAACCGCTTCGGCTCGGAGTAGCGCAGCTGGTAGTGCTCGACGTCGAGCATCGGATCGCGAAAGCCGGCGCCGAGCAGGCGATCGCCGACATCGTGCAGGTCGAGGAACACATTGACGTGCGGTCCGCCATCGACCGCAGCCCAGCTCTGGCGCAACTCGGTCAGCGTGTCCGGGCCGAAGCTGGTGAACAGCAGCCAGCCACCGGGACGCAGCACGCGGCGGAACTCGTCGAACACCTGCTCCAGGTCCTCGCACCACTGCAGGCACAGGTTCGAGAACAGCAGGTCGATGCTCTGGTCGGCGATCGGCAGGGCGCGCGCGTCGCCGCAGACGCGCCGGAACGGCTTCCACCAGCCGGCGCGTGCCCGGGCTTCGCGCAGCATCGGCAGCGCCAGATCGAGCGCGATCACCTCCGCCTGCGGAAACCGCTTGCGCATCGCGGCACTGGCGCGACCCGGCCCGGAGCCGACATCGAGAATGCGCGCGGGCGCCTGCTGGACCAGATCCAGCCGCTCCAGCAGCTGCGCCTCGACCCGGTGCTGCAGCAGCGCGAGTGCGTCGTAGGCGCCGGCCGCACGCGCGAACGCGCGGCGCACGCGCCCTACATCCAGACTCATTCGCCGTGAACCTCGCGCACCAGGATCTTCATCTGCACCGCAAGCTCGGCGAGGTGGGTGAGGAACGGCGCATGCGCCGCGCCCTCGATCAGGTGGTAGCGACCGCGCGCGCGCTCGGCGGCCCACTCCATCGCCTGCCACGGCACCAGCCGGTCGCGACCACCGGGCACCCACACGCTCGGGCAGGTGAGATGCGAGAGCTGCTCGCTGTAGTCGCTGTGCTCGAGCGCATACAGGCCCATCTCCAGCACCGCCGCGCTCGGCTCGCCGCGGTCGAACACGTGCGCGCGCAGTTCGCGCAGGCAGGCCTGGGCGTTGTCGTCGCCCTGCGCCTCCAGCGCCAGGAAGCGCTCGATGGTGCCGCGGTAGTCGACGGCGAGATCGCTGCCGAACTGCTGCAGCACCGACAGCGGCACGCCATGCACCCAGGCGCCGTGCTGCACGAAGCAGGGCGAGGCGCAGACCATGCCGAGCCCGGCGACTTGCGCCGACAGCGTCAGCGAAGCGCGCAGCGCGACCAGCCCGCCGAGCGACCAGCCGATCCAGATCGACTGCGGCGGCACCAGCTTGGACAGCCGTTCGACGCAATCGGCGATGTCGAAGCCCTCCTCGCCGGCGCGGCTGTGGCCGTGCCCGGGCAGGTCGACGACGTGCACGCGCACGCGCGGAATGCGCACCAGCGCCTCGGCCAGCGGTGTCATCACGCCGCCATGCATCGCCCAGCCGTGGATCAGCACGACCGGAATGTCTCCGCCCTGACCGTAAACGTCGATATGCATGGCTCAGCTCCGCGACAGTCGCCGCAGGATCTCGATCGCCTCGTCGGCGCGGTCCAGCGGTACGAACAGGTGATCGTGATGGTACGCCGCCACGGCGTTGCAGGCGATGCCGGCATCCGCCAGCGCGGTTGCGACCGCGGCGGTCAGGCCCACTGCCCGCAGCGAGGAATGCACGCGCAGGGTCAGCCATGCGCACGGAAACACGGGTTCGAGGCCGGCGCGCTCGGCCTGCGCGCGCGCCAGCACCAGGGTCCAGCCTTCCGCTTCGCGAAAGCGCATCACCGCTTCGAGGTCATCGCGCCGGTGCACGCTCGTCACGTAAACGTATTCGCCCGGCTGGCGCTCGGGCGACAGCGTGCGCAACAGCACGGTGAGCTGGGTCTCGCCGCTCATCGGGCGCGCGCCCGATCGAGCGCTTCGAGCAGGCGATCGACGTCCTCGGCGGTGTGTGCCGCCGACAGCGTGATGCGCAGGCGTGCGCTGCCCGCGGGCACCGTCGGTGGACGGATCGCCGGCACGTACAACCCCTGCTGCCACAGCGCCTGCGCCAGCGCGCTGGCCTGGGCCGCATCGCCGAGCAGCAGCGGCTGGATCGGCGTCGACGAATCCATCAGCTCGCCGCCGATCTGCGCGACGCCGGCACGAAAGCGCGCGATCAGCGCCTGCAGGTGCGCGCGCCGTTGCGGCTCGCGGCGCACGACCGCGATCGCCGCCAGCGCCGCCGCCGCAACGGCGGGCGGCAGCGCGGTGCTGTAGACGAACGGCCGCGCGAACTGCACCAGCGCATCGATCAGCACACGCGACCCGAGCACCAGCGCGCCCGCGCAACCGACCGCCTTGCCGAGCGTGACCATGCGCAGCGGCACGTCGTCGGCGCCGAGGCCAAGCTGCTCCGGGCTGCCCTGCCCGTCCGGCCCGAGCACGCCGAAGCCGTGCGCGTCATCGACGTACAGCAGCGCATCGTGCTCGCGCGCCAGCGCCGCCAGCTGCGGCAGCGGTGCCAGGTCGCCGTCCATCGAGAACACGCCGTCACTGGCGAGAAGTTTCGGCACCGCGCCCGCTGCTTGCAGCTGGCGCGCGGCGGCGGCGACCTCACCATGCGGATAGCGGCGCAGCTCGCAGCCGGCGAGACGCACGGCGTCGATCAGGCTGGCGTGGTTGAGCTTGTCCTGGACGCAGGCATCGCCGCGCTGCATCAACCCGGCGATGACACCGAGGTTGGCCAGGTAGCCGGTCGAGAACAGCAGCGCCGACTCGTAGCCAAGCCAGTCCGCGACCATGCGTTCGAGCTGTGCGTGCGGGCCGCGATGGCCACCGAGCAGGTGCGCCGCGGTGCTGCCGACGCCCCAGCGATCGGCCGCGCCCTTCATCGCGGCAATCACTTCGGGATGCTGCGCCAGGCCGAGGTAGTCGTTGCTCGCGAACGAGCACAGCTCACGCCTATCGACGCACACGCGCACGCGATCAGCGTGCTCGACTTCGCGCACCGCCCGGCGCAGGCCGGCGACCTCGCGCTCGGCGGTGCGCGAAGCCGCCCGCGTCGCGATGGCCGCGCCTGCACTCAAGCGGCGCGCGCGCAGTCGGACTCTGCGGCCACCAGCGGCTTGAGCCCGAGCTTGGCGAACAGGGCGCGGTCGGATTCGGTGTCGGCGTTGCCGGTGGTGAGCAGCTTGTCGCCGTGGAAGATCGAGTTGGCACCGGCGAGGAAGCACAGCGCCTGCAGCTCCTCGCCCATCGACTCGCGTCCGGCCGAGAGCCGCACCATCGACGCCGGCATGGTGATGCGCGCCACCGCGATGGTGCGCACGAACTCGAAGGCGTCGAGGTCGCGTTCCTCGGCCAGCGGCGTGCCGGCGACGCGCACCAGTCGATTGATCGGCACCGAGTCCGGGTGCGCCGGCAGATTGGCGAGCGCGCGGATGAAGCTGGCGCGATCGGAGCGGGTTTCGCCCATGCCGACGATGCCGCCGCAGCAGGTCTTCATGCCGACCTCGCGCACGTGCGCGAGGGTGTCGAGGCGGTCCTGGTAGCAGCGCGTGCTGATGATCTCGCCGTAGAACTCGGGCGAGGTGTCGAGGTTGTGGTTGTAGTAGTCGAGGCCGGCGTCCTTCAGCGACTGCGCCTGCGCGCGCGTGAGCATGCCGAGCGTGGCGCAGGTCTCGAGCCCGAGCGCCTTGACCGCGCCGACCATCGCGTTCACCTCGGCCAGGTCGCGGTCCTTCGGCGAGCGCCAGGCGGCGCCCATGCAGAAACGCGAAGCGCCGGCGGCCTTGGCCTGCTGCGCCTTCACCAGTACGTCGTCGAGCGCCATCAGCTTCTCGGCCTTGAGCCCGGTGTCGTGGCGCGCACTCTGCGGACAGTAGGCACAGTCCTCGGGGCAGGCGCCGGTCTTGATCGAGAGCAGGGTCGAGACCTGCACCGCGTTGGCGTCATGGAACTCGCGATGCAGCGACTGCGCCGCATGCATCAGGTCGTTGAACGGCAACGCGAACAGCGCCTCGACCTCGGCCTGGGTCCAGTCATGGCAGAGGCCATCGCCGGCCACGCGCGACTCGCCCGCGCCGGAACTACAGGCACAACCGCACGCACCACCACACCCGCCACTCTGTTCCATCGCCGTTTCCTTGTCCGTCAAGGCGCGGACCGGCCGCGCTACAGTGCGCGCAGTCTATGGACGCCCCGGCAGCTGTCAACGCATACCGTTTGAATCCGGTTGACGGGTTCCTGCGCCGGCTCGGCCTGCGCCTGCTGCCACCACGCTGCCTGTTGTGCCGGGCACCCGGCGCCAACGGCCGCGAACTGTGCACCGACTGCGCCCGCGACCTGCCCTGGAACCGATCCGCCTGCGCCCGCTGCGCGCTGCCGCTGCCGACACCGGCCGCGGCCTGCGGCGACTGCCTGCAGCATCCGCCCCCATTCGAGCGCCTGTTCGCGCCGCTGCGCTACGCCGATCCGCTCGACGCGTTGATCCAGCGCTTCAAGTTTCGCCACGACCTCGCCGCCGGCGTGCTGCTCGCCGACCTGCTCGGCGACGCACTCGCCGCCGTCCCCGATGACCCGGCCACCCGCCCCGACCTGCTGGTGCCGGTGCCGCTGCACGCGCGCCGCCTTGCCGAACGCGGCTACAACCAGTCGCTGGAACTGGCCAAGCGCATCGCCCCCGCGCTGCAGCTGCGCATCGACGCCGCAGCGCTGACCCGCACCCGCGCCACCGAAGTCCAGTCCGGGCTCGACGCCAAGGCGCGCCGACAGAACGTGCACGACGCCTTCGCCGCCGATCCCGACCGCGTCCGCGACCGCCGCGTCGCCCTGCTCGACGATGTCGCCACCACCACCGCCACCGCTCACGAATGCAGCCGCGCCCTGCTCCGCGCCGGCGCCCGCAGCGTCCACGTCTGGACCCTCGCCCGCGCCCCGGCGCGAAGGGAGTGAAGCGCGGATTGCGGCCGCCTGATGCGCGGGTCATCGCGAACGCGCCGCGGATCGACGCCGGCGCGGCGCAGCAAGCCGTCGCGCCAGTGCGTCGCATGGAAGGTGAAGACTACCGTCGCCGCCAGTATCCCGGGCGGCGACGCTGATGGGCGACGGCGATGATCCTGACTTCAGAACCGGCGTCGCGATAGATCAGTGAATTGGGAAATCCGCGCAGCGGGAAGATCTGTCGTCCGCCCAGCGTCCATTTCCCGAGCCCTGGTGAGGCCGCGACGAGCACGGCGGCACGCTCCAGCTCGGCAAGGAAATCGAGCGCCACCGCGGCACCCGCACGGGCGCGGTAGAACGCAACGGCCTCGTTGATCTCGTCGCCGGCAAGGCTGCCAAACGAGTACTTCAAGTCAGCTTGGCTCGCAGTTGCGCGAGCAACTCGTCGCCCGGGATCCAGCACGCTTCGCCTGACGCGATCGCGGCCTCACGACGATCGGCCTCCTGCGCCCAGGCCGCCTCCCAATCGGGGTCCTTGGGCAGGCTGATGGCCAGTTGCTCCAGCAGCAGCTCGCGATCCCGTTCGCTCAGCTGCAAGGCTTCTGCCGCGATTGCTTCGAGGGGACGTGACATGGTGGGCTCCGCCGCTGCCTTTTCGCAGTCTGCCACAGCAATTTCCGCCCGGACAGCAGCGGCTTGCGCGGGTGGGTTGGTGTAGTCGGCGTGCGTACTAGGCCGGGCCGAAGAGCGCCTGCGCACGCAACGCCTGATACACGCACAGGCCGCCGCAGACGAGCAGGAGCAGGAAGGTCAGGGCGGTGCCCCACCAGCGGCCGAACTTGAACGCCTCGGTGAACGACAGCGCATAGCCGTGCAGCAGGCGCGCGATGAGCAGGGTGGCGCCGAGGGCGTGGATCAGCCAGCCGGGTTGCCGGCCGAGTTCGAGCATCGCGATCATCAGCAGAATGAAAGGCGTGTACTCGGCGAAATTGCCGTGGCCGCGGATGCGCCGCAGCAGGATCGGGTTGCCGCCATCGCCAAGGCTCGGCCCGCCCGGCCCGCGCATGACGACGATGCGGTAGCTCAAGGCCAGGTACAGCAATGCGAGCAGGCCGGCGTACAGCGGGGTGATCGACATCGGGATCTCCTTCGGCGCGCGGTCGGCGGTGCGCCGATCGACGCGACGAGCATAGCGAGGTGGAACGGTGTCTCCGCGCCGGCCCCGATGCGATCGGTCAGCGCTGGAGAGTGGGTGCAGTGGCGACGCGCAATGCCTCGCCCCACGCACGCAGCTTGGCCGCGTACGCGATCGATGCGTTGGCCGGGCTGGTCGAAGGCAGCGCGATGGCGACGGCCGCGAGGTTCGGGTGATGTCGGCGCAGGCTGCTCGCGGCCTTGGCACCATTGAGCAGGAGGGTGCGGATTCCGCGCTGTGCAGCGAGCAGGCCGGGCACATCGTTGGCAACTTCGCTGTCGCGCTCGATTGCCGCATCCAGGCTGCCGGCGCGGCTGCATTCGGCCAGCACGTCCCAAACCGCAACGCCGGCCGCGCCGAGCGCGGCGACCCGCCGCGGATAGTCCGCCCGCGGGTCGAAGCCGAGCAGTTCGCCGAGGATCGGCCAGAACTGGTTGCGCGGGTGCGCGTAGTACTGCTGCGCGGCGAGCGAAGCGGCACCCGGCATCGAGCCGAGCACGAGCACGCGCGCGCCGACGTCGAGCAACGGTGCGAGGCTGCGCACGCGCGGGCTCATCTGGCCTCGATGCGCACGTCGCTTTGTCCCAGCGCCACGCCCCCGGGGCCGAAGCGACGCTCGATGAAGCGCACGTGGTCGTCAGCGACGAGCACGATGCTGCTGGCGCGGGTGCCGTAGTCGTCGCCGACGATGAACGCGGCCGAGAGGCGGCGCTCCCATTCGAGCGGCACGCCGGTGCCGGGCAGGTCTTCGTCGGCGGCGATGCGCGGGTCCGCCAGCGCATCGAACAGCGGCGCGACGTCGTCATCGCCGCGCCCGACCCATTCCGACAGCACCGCCTGCAGCCGCAGCGTCTTCGGCCAAGGCGTGTCGAGCGCGGCGTTGGACAGCGTGTGCACGCCGGCATCGACCGGATGCAGGCGGGCCTCGGGATGATTGCCGGCGTACCAGAGCCGACCTCGTTCATGCGCGAGCAGGTTGAAGCGGCCGTAGTCCGCGGCTTCGGCATGGACGCGTTGCAGCTCGGCCTGCAGCGGATCGAGGCGCACGCCGCGATGCACCAGTTCGCCGCGCGAGCGCCGTCCCGACTCCGGTTGGCCGGTGCGCACATTGGTCACGGCCAGTACGCGTCCGCTTGCGGATGCCAGCAGCCAGCTGCCGCCGGCCTGCAGGTCGCGGCCACCGAAGACATCGGGCGCGTCCTCATGGAACGCGGCCGCGGCACTCGGCCGCGCATGGAACTCGTCGCGGTTGGCGGCGAGCACCAGGCGGTAGCGCGGGTGGACGTGCAGGGCAAAAGCGATCAGGCACATGGCGGCACTGGGGGTTGCGCCGATGGTATTGCGTCGGCGGTGTGGTTGTTGCCATCGTGCGACGGCTGCCAGCACCCCCAATCCCCAAGGAGCAAACATGAAGCGCTTGACCTCCCGCCGCGAAGCCCTGCGAATCCTCACCGTCGCCGCCAGCGCCGGCGCCCTCGGACTGAGCGGCTGCGACAGCAGCTCGAACAGCCCGGAACCGACGCCGCAAGACGGCAGCGGCGCGATCATTCCCGCCGAGGCCTCGTTTCCGCAGGGCATCGCCTCGGGCGACCCGCGCTCGGATGCGGTGGTGCTGTGGACGCGCTTTTTCGAGGCCGGCCAGGCCGGCGACGTGTCGCTGCGCCTGCAGGTCTCGACCAGCGAGAATTTCGCGACATTGCTGGTCAACCACGATTTCAATGCACGCGCCGCGGCCGACTGGTGCCTGAAGGTGCGCGTGACCGGACTGACTGCCGGCACCCGTTACTTCTATCGCTTCCTGCGTGCGCGCAACGGCGATTTCCTGGCCTCGGCGACCGGCCGCACGCGCACCGCACGCGCGATCACCGATGCCACGCCGGTGAAGTTCGCGTCGCTGAGCTGCAACGACTACATCGGCCGCTACTTCACCACGCTGATGCCGCTGATGAACGAAGACCTCGACTTCGTGCTGCATCTCGGTGACGCCATCTACGAGACCACCGGGGACCCGAGCTTCCAGGGCGGTGCCGCAGCGCGTTCGATCACCTTCGACGACCGCGCCGGTGCGATCACGCTCGGTGCTGCCGGCTCCACCTACCAGGCGGCGAAGAGCCTCGACAACTATCGCCAGCTGCACCGCACCTACCGCAACGATGCGCTGATGCGCCAGCTGTACCAGCGTTTCCCGGTGGTCGCGATCTGGGACGACCACGAATTCTCCGACGACTCGTGGAAGGCGATGGGCACCTATCGCGACGGCCTGTTCGAGGAGCTCGATGCCGAGCGTCGGCGCAATGCCGAGCAGGCCTACTTCGAGTTCATGCCGGTCGACACCGAGCTTGGCGGCAGCCAGGGCGCGCTTGGCGTCGATCGCGCCCAGCTGTATCCGAACACGACCATGTATCGCAAGCTGCGCTTCGGCCGCGACCTGGAGCTGTTCCTCACCGACTACCGCTCGTACCGCCCGGATCACCTGATTCCCGAGGACGCGTTCCCCGGCGCCGTGGTCATGGATCGCGCCGCGCTGACCCAGTTCTTCGCCGCCCAGGGCATTCCCTACGCCGCGATACGCTCGCAGTTCTCGCCCTACCTCGACATCGACCTGCCGCAGTACGCGGTCTACAAGCAGGTGCTGCAGGCGACGCTGACCCAGGCCTACCTCAACGAAGGCGTCGATCTCGGCCAGGCGGCGTTGCGCGCGCAGAACGCGGCGCGCGGCAATGTCGCGAGCACGATCCTGAATTCGCTGCTTGCCCAGTACAACGCCGCGGTACCGCCGGCGCAGCAGGTGCCGCTGCTGCCGGCGGCACTGATCGCGACGCTCGACACCGGCATGGCCTGGTACACGCTTGGCAAGACGTCGCTGTTCGGCTCGGTCGGCTCGCGCTATTTCGTGGTCGAACCGACCTTCAAGATCTACGCCGCATGGATCCACCAGACCCGCGGTGCGCAGGCGCAGAACGCCTTTGGCGACGTGCAGCTCGACTGGCTCGCGAACCAGATGGCGGCCTCCACGGCAAAGTGGAAGGTGCTCACCAGTTCGGTCTCGACGCGACCGCTGGTGCTCGACCTGACCGCACCGGCACTCGGCGTGCCGGCCCCGTTCAACCAGCGCTTCCTGCTCAATGTCGACCAGTGGGACGGCTTCCCGCAGGGCCGGCAGGCGCTGTTCGCACGGTTGCCCGACGCCACCATCATCCTCTCCGGCGACCTGCACGCGACCCTGCTCGGAAGCAGCAGCCTGCCCGGCGACACCGGCATGGTGGTCGAAGTGACGACCCCGGCAGTGTCCTCCGCCAGCTTCCGCACCTTGCTTGCCAACACCGCGGCGAACGACCCGCTGCTGGCGCCGCTGGCGGCATCGCTGCTGCCGGCGCTCGATCAGCTGATCGCGCAGGAAGGGGAACTCGAGTACGTGCAGACGACGCGACCCGGGCATGTGCTGATCACCAGCAACGCGGAGCTGTTCGAGGCCAACGTCCGCCAGTACGACCCGGCCGTGGTGCTGGCTCCGCCGCCGGCCAATGCGCCCGCGCCGCAGCGCGAGGTCCGCATGCGCTTCGATGGCGTGCTGGTCGAAACCGAGTTCCAGCCCGGATAGCGGCGGGGCCGAGACCGAAGGCGCGCGGTGACGGAAATGACTCTGTTAGAGTCGTTTCCGCCACTCCCGTCGGCGAAGGCGGGGCGGCAAGCTGTCGGCATGCGGACCTTCCGTCCGCAACTCGGAGCGTGTCATGAAAGCCTTTTCCCTCGTTCGACGCCTGGTCCTGTCCGGTCTGTTCGCCGCGCTTCCGGCCGCGGCCGTGGAACCCGCGGACCTGCCGCAACTGATCGCCGACACCCAGTACACCGCCGTGTACACCCAGGCCGATGGCTCCTGGCTGCTGCAGCCGCCGGGTGCCGGCTTGCTGGTGCGCCAGGGCGCGCGCTGCCGCGACGACGCGCGCATCGCCCCCGGGCTGTGGCTGCTGACCACCGACGCGGTCGGACAGGTCGAGCTGCTGGCGCCCTCGGTGACGCCGTTGCCCCCCGGCCATCCCGAACGCATCCCGCTGTTGTCTTGCGAATCGAGTGTCAGCGGCGGGCTGCACCTGCCGGCGGCGTTGATCCAGACGCTGGTGCGCGAGCACGGTGTGGTGCGCATCGATGGTTGAGCGGCCGCTCGGACTGCGCCTTGGCATCCTCGTCTTCGACGGCGTGATGATGTCGAGCGTGGCGGCACCGAGCGACGCGCTGCGCGTGGCCGACCAGCTCGCGCTGCTGCGCTTCGGTGCCGCCGCGCCGACCTTTCGCACCGAGCTGATCCACGCCCGCGGCGCGACGTCGGTGCGCACCTCGGGCGGCATGCAGCTGTCCGGCATCGTCGCTCCCGAGCAGGACCCGGACGTGCTGCTGCTGCCCGGGATCATGCACGGCAGCGCCGCCGAACTGCTGGCGCACTGCGCCGCGCTGGACGCCGAGATCGCACTGCTCGGTGCGATGCACGAGCGTGGCGTGCGCATCGCCGGCTGTTGCACCGGCAGTTTCCTGCTGGCCATGAGCGGCCTGCTCGATGGTCGCACCGCGACCACCTCGTGGTGGCTGGCGGCAGCGTTTCGCCAGGCATTCCCGCTGGTCGACCTGCAGGCCGACGCGCTCGTGGTCGAATCGGGTTCGGTCACCACCGCCGGCGGTGCCACCGCGGTGCTCGACTTCGTCTTCCGCCAGATCGCGAGCCGCGTCGACCCCGAGCTGGCGCAGCAGACCGCCAAGTTCCTGCTGGTCGATCCCGAACGCCAGAGCCAGGCGCCGTACGTGTCCGCGGCCTTGATCGAGAAGCCGCGCTCCACGCTCGGCGAGAAGGTCGAGAAGTTCCTCGCGCAGCAGATGCACCGCCCGCTCGGCGTCGCCGAAATCGCCGCGCAAGTCGGCACCAGCGAGCGCACCCTGCTGCGCCACTTCCAGACCCAATACGGCGCCGGACCACTCGCCCACCTGCAACGCCTGCGCGTCGAACGCGCCAAGGCATTGCTGGAAACCAGCCGCCTCAGTCTCGACGAAATCGTCGAACGCTGCGGCTATTCCGACACCGCAAGCTTCCGCAAACTGTTCAAGCGCGAAACCCACCTCACCCCGGCCGACTACCGCCAACGCTTCTCGCTGCGCGCGCACTGAGCGTATTGCCACCCAACTGACCAGCTATTGCCAGCTCAATGGACCGGGTTCGCCAGCCAAACTGGCCATGGCCGCAACCAACCGCCAGCGACCGGCAACAGCATGACCAGCAAGAATCGACCCATCGCGGACATCTCAGTGCATCGAAGCGGTATGACGTGGCGTTGGCCGCACAGGTCGTGCGGTCGTACGCTAATGACCATGGCGGAGGACATCACTTGAAGACCAGACGCATTGGAGCACTCGCATTTGTCCTGACATTCTGCGCGTCAGCCGTGTCGGTCGAACCTCCTCGCGATGGGCAACAAGCGTTCCTGTCACGTGCAGTATTTGCGGATGGACGCGTGTGGCTGCTCACTGACGCAGGCCAACTGTCGAGCATTATCGAAGGCGAGGACCGACGAGTTGAGGAGCAACTCGCCGAGCCCACACACGACATCTGCGTTCAGGATGGCAAGCTTCTCGCGATCACTTGCGATCGTGACCATTGTGATACTGCTTCCTTGCGACACTTCGACCAGGGCAGTTGGTCCCTGGACGCGACATTCCAAGTTGATGGCGAGCACATCCTTGCGCTTGCTTGTGGGGGTTCAAGGGTGACCGTGCTGACCACCGGCCGGCTCGTCGACCTTTTCGGTAGCGAGCGCCACGAAGTCAGTCTGTCCCAACCAATAGGTGGTGCATCCGTCTCGACGGTGCACGGTACGTCAGAGAGTGTGTTCGTTGGCTTCAACGCCGGCGAATGGGGCGGGGGAATGCGGCGTATCGACCGCCGGACCGGCAATGTCAAAGTCGTCGAGAGCAATACCTCCGGCGAACCTTGCGGCGGACCACTGAATACCGAATGCGACCCAGTCACCGGCATCACTTCGTCGCCGAGAGACAGCCACTGCGTCGTTGCCACGATTGGACTTGTGCACTTTTTCCCGCGAGGTCGCGTCGTCGAGGTCTGTGGAGAAACAGTCCGACAGATCTACTCGAAGAAATACACGCTTGAGGGCTTTGGAAGGAAGGCGTCTGAGAACGACGGCGACTTTTCAACCTCGGCTTTCTTCGGATTGTCTAGGCAAGGGAGCTTACTGTGGGCGGTTGGAATCGACGGCATTCACAAGATCGGCGCCTACGGAACCTCCACGGTCATGCCGATCCCGAAGTTCAAGGAGATCGGAGGCGTATACGTCAATTTCGACTCGCCCGAGATGGTTCTCGTACTCACCAAAGTCAACCAGCGGCGCTCAATCAGCGGAGCCGTGCCGTTGCTTGTCCCTCGTTGACGCTGACCGACGCGCCGCCGCGTGCCGATTCGACAGCTCGCCGATGTCTGCTATGCGCCGATCTCGGCGCCCGTTGTCTATCATGGGCCGTCGGTCTGCCGGCCGTGGTCAGTTTCGCTGGCGAAGCCGGTCGGTTGCCGTGGCGGAGGTGGTCGAGTCGTTGGCGGTTTGGCGTTGAGTTGCGTGCGTTCTGGCTTTGCTACCAGATCTGCACCCTCGTCGGTTCCGGGCGCACCATGGCGTCGCCGTCGTGGCAGTCGAAGGCTTCGCGGAAGGCGGAGAGGTTCGAGAGCGGGCCGTTGACGCGGAACTTTCCGGGGGCGTGCGGGCCGACGTTGACCTGGAGTTTCAGCGCGGCGTCGGTGTAGTTGCGGCGCCAGATCTGCGCCCAGCCGTGGAAGAAGCGCTGCTGCGGCGTGAGCCCGTCGATCTTCGCCTGCGGCCGGCCCTTGAGTGCGAGTTCGAGCGCGGCGCTGGCCATGGTCAGGCCGCCGAGGTCGCCGATGTTTTCGCCGAGCGCGACGCGGCCGTTGAGCTTGAAGCCGGGCAGCGCCTCGAACTCCGCGGCCTGCGTCACCAGGCGGTCGGCGCGGGACTCGAACTCCTTGCGGTCGGAGGGCGTCCACCACAGGTTCAGGCGACCCTGCGCGTCGAAGCGCGAACCGGAGTCGTCGAAGCCGTGCAGCAGCTCGTGCCCGATCACGCCGCCGATGGCGCCGTAATTCAACGCGTCGTCGGCAGCGAGGTCGAAGAACGGCGGCTGCAGGATGCCGGCCGGGAACACGATCTCGTTCCACACCGCGTTGTAGTACGCGTTCACCTGCTGCGGCGGCATGTTCCATTCGCGGCGGTCGATCGGCGCGCCGATCTTGGCGAAGTTGAGCCGCGCGAGATGTGCCTGCAGCGTGCGCACATTCTCGAAGTGGGCGTCGCGCGCGAGGTGCACGCCGCTGTAGTCCTTCCATTTCTCGGTGTAGCCGATCTTGGCGGTGAAGGTCGACCACTTCTCGATCGCCTGCGCGCGCGTGGCCTCGCCCATCCACGGCAGCTGCTTGAGACGGGCCAGCAGCGCGGCGCGCAGGTGTCCGATCAACGCCTGCATGCGCGCCTTCGCCGCCGGCGGGAAATGTTCCGCGACGAACAACTGCCCGAGCGGATCGCCGAGCAGGAAGTTCATCTGCTCGACCGTGCGCTCGTCGCGCGGCTTGAGCTGCTTCTGTCCGCGCAGGACGGTGCCGCTGAACGCAAAATCGGCGTCGACGAAGCGCTTCGACAGGTTCGCCGCGGCGCCGTTCACCAGATGCCAGCGCAGGTAGGCCTGCAGATCGCGGATCGGTGTCTCGGCCAGTTCGCGCTGCATCGCGGCGAAGAACTTCGGGTGTGACAGCGAGAATTCGCCGGGCTCGCGCACGCCGATCGCGGCGAAGAACGCGCTCCAGTCGAAGGCCGGCGTCGCCGCGTTGGCGGCAGCGAGCGCAACCACGTTGTAGCTCTTGTTCGGATCGCGCAGTTCTTCGCGCGGCAGTGCGGCTTCGGCCAGCCGCGTCTCCAGCGCGAGCACGGCATCGGCCTGCTTGCGTGCCTTGCGCGCACGCACGCCGGCGAGCTCCAGCATGGTTGCGATGTGCGCGCGGTACTGCTCGCGCAGCGCGGTCGACTCGGCGTCGCCGCGCAGGTAGTAGTCGCGGTTCGGCAGGCCGAGCCCGCCCTGGCTGGCATAGGCGATGACGCGGGTGTTGTCCTTCAGGTCCTGACGCACGTTCAGGCCAAACAGCACCGGCGTGCCGCGCGCATGCCAGGCGCGCACCAGCGCGGCGACGTCATCGCGACGGCGGATGCGGTCGATGGCCTTGAGGTCGGCGGCAAGCGGCTGCGCGTCGACCTGTTGGAGCCGGGCCTCATCCAGCGCGGCGGCGTAGAACGCGCCGACCAGCCCCTGCGGCGAATCCGCGGCCGCGTCGGTCTGGGCCATCGCGGAGTTTGCGATCGCGCGCAGCTTGGCGTTGTTGCGGTCGTCGAGTTCGTTGAACGTGCCCCAGCTCGAATACGCGGCGGGCACCGGGTTGCGCGCGAGCCAGGCGCCGTTGGCGTGCTGGTAGAAGTCGCTGCAGGCCGCGCTGGTGACGTCGAAATTGCGCGGATCGAGGCCGCCGGCATTGGACTGCGCCAGGGTCGGGCCGATGGCCAGCGCCGCCGCAGCGACGAGCAGGAAGCGAGCGGTCATGAAGCACTCCAGCGAAGAGGAAGGACGATGGTAGGTGCCGCTGTGCCGCGATCGCAGCGTTGCGGGACGAGCCGTCGTCGATCAGGGATGTTCCGCCTCGGCGTGCTCGCGCTCCTGGCGGATCAGGTAGACGCCGCTGGCGACGATGATCGCCGCACCGATCAGCACGAAGCGATCCGGCAAGGTCTGCCACAACAGCCAGTCGAGCGCGATGCCCCAGGCCAGCGCGGTGTACTCGAACGGCGCGATTGCCGAGGCCTCGCCAAGCTTGAAGGCGATGGTGATGGCGTACTGCGCGAGCGCGCCGGAAACGCCGATCAGCACGATCGCCGGCCAGTGCTGCGTCGCGATCGGCCGCCATTCCGGCCATGCCAGCAGCCCGGCACCGATCCCGACCATCAGCGTCATCCACAGCACCATGCTCTGCGTGTTGTCGCTGCGACCGAGTGTGCGCACGGTGATCGCCGACAGCGCATAGCCGAACGCCGAGGCGAGCGCGGCAATGGCGCCAAGCCCGAGCCAACCGTTGCCGCTCGGGCGCATCGCGACGATCACGCCAACGAGGCCGACCAGGATCGCCGCCCAGCGCGCGGCGCCGACCTTCTCGCCGAGCAGCGGCGCCGACAGCGCGGTGATCAGCAGCGGCGCGATGAAGAACAGCGTGTACGCATCCGCCAGCGGCAACCGCTTCAGCGCGTAGGCAAAGGTCGCCAGCATGAAGATCGACAAGACACCGCGCACCAGGTGCAGCGACCAGCGGATGCGCACCAGCGTCACCGGCGCGACGGTGACTACCGCCCACAGCAACACCAGCGGCGCCGACGCCAGCCCGCGCAGCGCGGCGATCTGCAGCGGCGGGTAATGCGGTGCCAGCCACTTCATGCCGGCGTCCATCAGCGAGAACAGACCCACCGCCGCGATCATCGCGGCGACGGCTCGGCGGTACTGGCTTGCGGGTGCGGCGGTCGCGATGGGCATTGCCCAGTCTAGCCGTTCGCGCGGCTTCAGCCGCCGCTGCGCACCAGCAGCGACTTGGCGATGCCGCCGTGGACCGAAGCGATGCCGCGGGCCAGGTGCAGCATCGAGAACAGCAGCACCACGCCAGCGATGAACAGCAGCGGCAGCCCGAGTTCCGGTGGCAACGACCAGAATTCCAGGCCGATGTCGCCGTCCATGTGCACCCAGCGCGTGCCGCGGAACAGGTACAGCACCGGCGCAGCGATGAAGCTCAATGCGACCGAGAAGCCGGTGACGGCAACGGTGAAGTAGAAGATGCCGAGCGGCAACATCAGCAACTGGTACAGGATCGTCGACCAGGTGCGCCCATCGGTGAACATCTCCTTGATGCGTTCCATCCAGCCCACGCTGCGGTCGGAATACAGCGGCCGCCGCGGCATGCGCGTGCCGAGCATGGTCTCGACGATGCGGCCCTCGACCAGCGACAGCACCCGCGTCAAGCCGAGGAACAGCAGGAAGAACGGGATGCCGATGATCAGCACCGCGAAGCCGGCGCTGAGGCTGAGGCCGGTGACGACGAAGGTGAAGTAGAAGATGCCGGTGGCCATCGACAGCAGCATGTAAAACACCGCGGCGTAGGCGCGCGGGTCGGCGGCGACACCGAAGAAGCGACCGAGCACGGAAGCGCGCGGCTCGCGTTTCGGCGGTTCGATCGCGCGGCGCACCTTGTACTCCGTGTCGCGGTAGATCGCGGCCACCTCGTCCGGGGCGCCGTAGCTGCCGGCGACCGCGGCGATCACCTCGGCTTCGGACTTGCCGGACTGCTCGGCCAGTTCGGAGCGCAGGAATTCCTCGGCGTCATAGAGCGCGTCTTGCAGCAGCGCCGGGTCGGCGCCGGCGAGCGCCGCACGCAGTGCCTCCAGGTAGGCATCGATCGTGGTGGGCAGGTGGGTGTTCATGCTCGCTTCTCCGCAAGGGTCTGATCAACGAAATCGCGCGTGGTGCCCCAGGACTCGGCCCAGTCGCGCTGCACTTCCCGGCCCAGCCGGGTGATGCGGTAGTAGCGCCGCGGTGGTCCCGAGACCGAGGGCTCGACCTCGCTCTCGGCGAGGCCATTGGCTTCGAGGTTGCGCAGCACCGGATACAGCGCGCTCTGCTTGCCGGCGATCACGCCCTCGCCCGAGCCTTCGAGCTGCTTGGCGATCTGGTAGCCGTACATCGGGTTGCGCGCCCGTGCCAGCACCGTCAGCAGCACCAGCGACACGGTGCCGGCGGCGAGCTCTTTCTGGAACTTCTTCAGGAACACTTCGGTATCAGTCATGGCTTCATACTCCCGTGATCGCAGTATATCGAGGTTCGACATACTGACAACATGACTGATGACACGGGGCGCGGAAACGACGACGCCCCGCCGGAGCGGGGCGTCGTGGCGCGAGGCGGCGCGAGCTCAGAGCAGGTCGAGGCGGATGCCGCTTGCGATCTCGACCTCGAAGCCGGCGTTGATCTCGGCCAGCGCCTGCACGCGCGGGCACAGCTCGTTGGCGCGGGCTTCGAGCCGCTTCGCGGCGCCTTCGACCTTGTCCTCGATGGTGCGCTCCAGGCGCTTGGCCTTGGCTTCGATCTCCTTGGCGCGCGACTCGTCGCCGGAAAGCGCCATCGCGATCGCGTCGCCGGCGACATTGGCGGCGATCGAGGCCACCAGTTCCTTGACCAGCGGCTCGACCACGCGGTCGACCACGCGCTCGATCTCGGCGTCGGTCGGGCGGCCATGCGACAGGTCGTTGCGCACCGCCTTCTGCATTTCGGCACCGATGCGGTCGATGCGCTGGTTGAACTCGGCGACGCGCGCGGCGTCCTCCTCGAAGGCGGCGTTCACTTCGCGCACCGCGGTCAGGCCGATGCCGATGCCGTCCTGCGCGATGCCGATGGCTTCCTCGCGGATCGCCAGCACCTCGTCCTCGAAGCGCGCGATGCGAACGCGGTCGGCGGCATTGACCGCGACTTCGCGGCCGTCGACGAACAGGCGGCCGGCGTCCAGACGGATGCTGGCGCCGCTGCCGGAATCGGGCGCGAAGCTCAGACCGTCGGTGCCGATGCGAAGGTCGTAGTCGCTGCGCAGGTTCAGGTCGCAGTCGGCGTGGAAATGCCCGGCCGTGGCGGTCCCCAGCGGCAGCAGGCAGGCGGTGGCGAGAGCAAGCACGGTGAGGCGGTGGTTCACGACAGTTCTCCTTGGTTCGCACCCGGAACGGGTGGGCGTGGACGAACTGTACTGGTGAACTAGGTGTATTGGAACACCATTACACCATGACTGATGATCTAGCCGGCCCCGGAACCGGGATCGCCGCCCTGCACGCGGAACTCCGCACTGACCGCCGGCCGTGCCAGTTTCCAGGCCGTCCAGGCGAACGCGCCGGCGAACACCAGGGCGAACAGCGCGCCGCTGAGCTGCGTCGTCCAGTAGAACGAGTCCAGCCCGTCGCGTGCGAACCAGGGCAGGTCGGCACGCATCGACTCGAACCAGCGGTCGACTTCCAGCCACTGCCAGGGCACGGCTGCGACATGCAGCAATGCCAGCAACGCGCAGACCCAGACGCTGGCGACACGCGCCCACTCCTGTCGCTGCTTCAATGCCAGCCCGAGCGGGATCGCGGCAACGCTCGCCACCAGCACGACGCCGGCCACCAGCCCGAGGTGGTGCATCAGCCAGATCAGGGCCGGGGGCATGAGCGAGAACAGCGGAACCTCGGAGAACAGGTCTTCTCCGCCGCTGCTCGCGATCAGCAGCGCCAGCAAGCCGGTCAGCAGGGCCAGCAGCACGCCGAGCACGCCCAGCGCGACCAGCGACCAGGCGGTCACCGACACGAACAGCGAGCGCGGAGCGGGCGCCGACATGCTCAGTCCTCGCGGGTGACGCGCAGCACTTCCTCGGTCGAGGTGATGCCGGCCACGCACTTGGCCCAGCCATCGGCGGTGATCGAGGGCGTGCGCTTGCGCGCTTCCGCTTCGAGCGTGGCCTCGGAGGCGCCCTCGTGGATCAGCTTGCGCATCTGCTCGTCGACCAGCACCAGTTCGTAGACACCGGTGCGCCCCTTGTAGCCGGGGAACTTGCCGGGCAAACCGGCACGCGGCCGATACAGCATGACGCGTTCGTGCGCGGGGCGGCCGAACGCGGCCAGTTCGCTTGCCGTGGCGGCATAGGCCTCGCGCGTGTCCGGGTCGAGCACGCGCACCAGGCGCTGCGCGAGCACGCCGACCATCGAGCTCGACAGCAGGAACGGCTCGATGCCCATGTCGTGCAGGCGGGTGACCGCGCCGACTGCGGAATTGGTGTGCAGGGTCGACAGCACCAGGTGACCGGTGAGCGAAGCCTGCACCGCGATCTGTGCGGTTTCGAGGTCGCGGATTTCGCCGACCATGACCACGTCCGGGTCCTGGCGCAAGATCGCGCGCAGGCCGCGCGCGAAACTCATGTCGACCTTGGTGTTGACCTGGGTCTGGCCGATGCCGTCGAGGTAGTACTCGATCGGGTCTTCGACGGTGAGGATGTTGCGCGTCGCGTCGTTGAGCTTGGACAGCGCCGCGTACAGCGTCGTGGTCTTGCCGGAACCGGTCGGGCCGGTGACCAGCAGGATGCCGTGCGGCCGCGAAATCAGGTCATGTACCTGGGTCAGCATCTCCGGCTGCATGCCGAGCTTCTCCAGATCGAGGCGGCCGGCCTGCTTGTCGAGCAAGCGCAGCACCACGCGCTCGCCGTAGCCGGCGGGAATGGTCGACACGCGCACGTCGACCGGACGCCCGGCGATGCGCAATGCGATGCGCCCATCCTGCGGCAGGCGCTTCTCGGCGATGTCGAGCTTGGCCATGACCTTGATGCGCGACACGATCGGCGCCGCCGCTGCGCGTTGCGGCGCCAGCACTTCGCGCAACTGGCCATCGACGCGGAAGCGCACCACCAGCCGGTTCTCGAACGGTTCGATGTGGATGTCGGAGGCGTTCTCCTTCACCGCCTGCGTCAGCAGCGCGTTGATCAGGCGGATGACGATGGCGTCGTCATCGCTCTCCATCAGGTCTTCGGGCTCCGGCAGTTCCTCGGCCAGCGAACCCAGATCGACGCGACCGTCCATGTCCGCGACCATCTGCCGCGCATCGTCGCCGCCCTGCTCGTACAGGTCGCGCAGCAGCCGCTCGAACGCGGTCGCATCCAGTTCCTTCAGCGTGATCGGCGCCTCGCAATAACGCCGCATCTCGGCCAGCGCCTCGACCCGCACGTCCGGCCGATGCGCGACCACCGCCGCATCCTCGCGCCACTCCAGCAAAGTCACGCCATGACGCTTCGCAAATGCGAAATTGGGGCGCGCAACCTGCGCCATCACGGGGTCTCGTCAAGCGGCGACGTCGGTGCGACCTGCAGCACCGGCTGGTCGCGTTCGGGGGTGATGTTGCCGGGCAGTGCGTTGACGCGCAGTTGTTCGGCGCGCAGGAAGTTGTATTTCTCCTGCGAAATGATCGACTCCTGGTTGGCGTCGCGCAGGATGCGCGGGCGCAGGAAGATCATCAGGTTGCGCTTGACCATGTTGGTCTTGCGGAACTTGAACAGGTTGCCGAGCAGCGGGATGTCGCCGAGCGCGGGCACCTTGGAGATGCTCTCGCTGGTCTCGTGCGTGGTCAGGCCGCCGAGCACCAGCATGCCGCCATCCTTCACCAGCACCGAAGTGCTGATCTCGCGGTTGTTGGTGATCAGGTCGGAAGCGCCATCGACCGACGGCGCCAGCGAGGACACGATCTGGCTGAGGTCGAGCATGACCTCGTCGCCCTCGTTGATGTGCGGCGTCACCTTCAAGGTCAGCCCGACGTCCTTGCGCTCGATGGTCTGGAACGGGTTCTGCGGCTGGTTCGAGCCACCGTTGTTGCCGGTGTTGGTGTACTGCCCGGTCAGGAACGGCACTTCCTGGCCGACCTTGATCGTCGCTTCCTTGTTGTCGAGGGTGACGATGCTCGGTTCGCTCAGGATGTTGGTGCGGCTGTCGCCGCGCAGCAGCTTCGCGAGCGCGCCGATCTCGTACACGGTCGTCGCGCCTTCGCCTTCGCCGATTGTGGTGGTACCGGTGATGTAGCCCAGATTCAGTCCGGCGCCGAGGGCGCCGAGCGGGTTCGGTGACGTGATCGCCCCGATAATGCCGCCGTTGCCTGTGGTCGGGAAGTTGGTGCCGCCAATCAGGCCTTCCTGCGACAGGCCATCGGTGGCCTGCCACTGGATGCCGATCTCGCGCGCGGTTTCGTCGCTGACCTCGGCGATCATCGCCTCGATCAGCACCTGGGCGCGACGCACGTCGAGGTTGCGGATCACGCCCTGCAGCGAGCGGAACACCGCCGGCGCGGCGGTGATGATCAGCGCATTGGTGTCCTTGTGCGACTGGATCGTCGCCACGCGCGCCGCGTCCTTGGCGGTGCTGCCGCCGGTGAGGGTGGCGGCGACGCTGTCGAGCACCGGCACCAGTTGGTCGGCATCGGCATAGCGCAGGTACACCACCTGGGTGCTCTCGCCGGCATCGAGCGGCGTGTCCAGGTGCGTGATCATCGCGCGCGCCTTGAGCCGCGCGCCGCTTTCGCCGGAGAGCAGGATCGAGTTGGTGCGCGCGTCCGCCACCACCATCGCCGGCTTGCTGCCGTTGGTCTCGCTGCCGGCGAGCTTGTTCAGGGTCGAGGCCACTTCCTGGGCGTTGGCGTGCTGCAGCGGGATCGCCTCGACGCTGCTGTCGCTGACGGTGTCGATGCGGCCGATGATGTTCTCGATGCGCGCGACGTTGCCGGCGCGGTCGGTGACGATGATGGCGTTGCCGGAGGGGCTGGCGACGATCTGGCCGCTCTGCGGGATCAGCGGACGCAGCACCGTCAGCAGCGCATTCGGCGACACGTACTTGAGCGGGATCACGCGCGTGGTCAGCGAGTCCGGGCCGCGCACCGGCGAACTGGCGGCGCCGTCTTGCACCGCGATCGCTTCCGGCAGCACCTTGATCACGTCGCCCGCCGGCACCAGCGCGAACCCATGCACGCGCAGCACCGACTCGAACACGCGGTAGACCTCGTCGGCGTCCATCGGCTTGGTCGAGACGATGTTGACCTTGCCCTCGACGCGCGGGTCGACGATGAAGTTGGTGCCGGTGATCTCGCTCACGGTGCTGATGAAGGTGCGCACATCGGCGTCCTTCAGGTTCAGCGTGTGCTTGCCGTTCAGCAGCGGCGCGCCCGGCGCCTCCTGGGCCGCCAGCGGGGCGGCGAGGACGAGGGCGATCAGCAGGGCAAGCGGGCGTGGGCTCATGGGTACTCCGGGATCTCGCATCAGCGGGGAATGTCGACGGTCAGGGTTTGCGGCTTGCCGTTGCGGCGCACGGTCACTTCGATGCGCGTGGCGGTGGACAGCGACGAGATCGCCGGGCCGATGCGCGAGGGGTCGGTGACCGACACGCCGTTGACCGCGGTGACGATGTCTTCGGGTTGCAGGCCGAGCTTGTTCAACGCCGCGGCATGCTGGCCGCCGTTGAGGCGCACGCCGACGAACTTGCCGTCTTCCATCACCGGCAGCGGCGTGATCTGGTTGGCGAGCACGGCGGGATCGACGCCGAGCTGCTGCTTGACCTTCTCCATGTCGACCCCGGCCAGCGGCAGGTTCTGCGCGCTCACCTGGCCGAACAGGTTGCGATCGATCGCGGCGCCCGCGGCCGTCGCCGGCCGCGCCGACGCCGGCGTGGCGGCAAAGGGAGTGATTGCCGCGGGTGCCGCAGGCGCGCTCGCTCCTGCGGCCTTGGCGGCATCGTTGCCGCGCAGCTTCAGCACTTCGATGCGGCCGCCGCGCGACAGCGCGACCCGGTCCGCATAGACCGCGTCGAGCGTGACCCCGGGCGCCACCTCCTGGCCGACGTTGACGCCGCGCTCGCCGCTGGCATCGACGATGAAGGCCCGTCCGCGCTTGGGGTCCGGGCCGGCGAGCACGCCGCGCAGGTCGATCGGCAAGCTGGTTTCCGGCGCGCTTGCGAGGTCACGCTGGTCGGGCGCGAGCACCGCGGCGCCGAACAGGTGCCAGCGCGACAGCGAGGGTGCCGGGGTCGCTTGCGCCGGGTCCGGCGCAGGCGCGGGCCCGGCGCTTGGCAGCGGCGCGTTCCAGTCCAGCGCCAGCCACAGGAAACGCGTCAGCAGCCAGACCAGAAGCGCCACCAGCAGCGTGTTGACCAGCGCGGCGACGGGTCTGGACCAGGGATGACGGGCGTAGGACTCGAGAGTGGCGGACATGGGCGATCGCAAACGATGCGCAAGCGTAGCAGTGACGCGCACCGGCCGGAAAAGACCGGCTCGCGGTGCCGACCGCTTGTGAATACCATCGAGCGCGGAGAGCCCGCGCATGGAACTTCGACTCTGCATCGACTGTGGTCGCCTCTCCGCTCCGGGGCAGTCGCGCTGCGCCCGCTGTGGCGGCGGCATCCGCATCGACGACGCCCGCGCACTGCTCGGCCGCGAGTTCGGGCGCTACCGCCTGCTCGACGTGATCGGCGCCGGCGGCATGGGCATCGTCTATCTGGCCGAACACGTCGGCCTGGCGCGGCGGGTGGCGCTGAAACTGCTGCTGCCGACGCTGGACGAGGCCGGGTTCCTGGAGCGCTTCCGGCGCGAGGCGCGGCTGCTCGCCACGCTCGAACATCGCCATATCGTCGACGTGCTCGATTTCGACGTGAGCCCCGACGGCGTGCCGTTCTACGCGATGGAGCGACTGCGCGGCTGCACCCTGGCGCGCGCACTCGCGGCCTTGCGGCGACCGCTGCGGCTGGCCGGGATCGCCGGCGTGATCGGCGACATCGCGCGCGCGCTGGCGCATGCGCACGAGCATCGCGTGGTGCACCGCGACCTCAAGCCCGACAACATCTTCCTCGCGATCGAGGACGACGCGATCGTGCCCAAGCTGCTCGACTTCGGCATCGCCAAGCAGCTCGACCAGGACGAGCGTGCCGCACGCCTGACCAGCACCGGCATGGTCATGGGCACGCCGCTGTACCTGACGCCGGAGCAACTCGGCGGCGGCGAAGTCGGACCGGCCACCGACCAGTACGCGCTCGCGCTGATCGTCGCCGAATGCCTGCTCGGGCGACCGCTGCGCCAGGGCCAGTCGGTGACGCAGATGCTGCACGCCGCAGTGCAGGAGCGCACGCTGGAAGCGCTCGCCGGGCTCGGCCTGCCGGTTGCGGTGACGGCGCTGCTGCAACGCGCCACCGCGTTCGAGCCGGGCGCGCGCCATGCCGACGTGCTCGTGCTCGCGCAGGCCTTGCGCGAGCTCGCCGGCGGCGATGAACGCGGCTGGCTCGACGTGGTTCGGGTCGAGTCGGCACTGGCCGCGGCGCGCTTCGATGCCGCCACGACGCCGGCTCCGACCACGCCGATGCCGCATGCAGCGACGCCGCTGCCAGCGCCGACTCCGGCGACGACGCCACTGCCGCGGATCGCGCCGGCGAGCGCCCGACCGCGTTGGCGGCCGATGTGGGTGCTGCTGCCGCTGCTGCTGTCGATCCTGGCCGCGACGTGGCTGCTGCGCTCGCCGCCGGCGCCGCCAATCTCGCCCAACGCCGCAGCGCCGGCGGCAACGCACAGGCTCGACCCCGCCGCCGCGGCGCTATCGCTCGCGCCCGGACTGCGCCTGCGCCCACCGGCGGATGCCGGCGCATTGCTCGGCGTCGGCGAGCTCGGTGCGGTGCTGGTCACCGGCGGCGGCGTGTACCAGCAGCCGCTCGCGACCGCAGCCACGGCGGCGCGCCAGGCCGCGGTAGCGGGCGAGCGCGTGGTCGCGGTCGCCAGCGGCGGCGGCCTGGTGGTGCAGACGCAGGACCGGCTGCTCGAACGCGATCCGCGCGGCAATGGCGAGCGCGCGATCGGAACGCTGCCCGCGAATGCCGAGGTGATCGCGGTCGATGCGCGCGCGCAATCGTTCCTGTTCGATGACGGCAACCGCCTGCACTTCCACGCCGATGGGGTGACGCATGCGCTGGCCAGCGTACCGCGCGCGCGCCTGCAGTTCGCGCGCATCGGTCGCGAGGCGCTGCTGCTGGCGCTGTCGGCGCCGTTCGAGCTGGTGCTGCTCGACCCGCGCCAGGATCGGCTGCTGTGGTCGTCGCCGCGCGCGGAAGTGCGTCTGCACGACCTGGCCTGGAACGAAGCCAGCGGCGACATCGCGGTGTGCGGTTTCTCGCCGCAGGTCGAGTGGTTTCGCATCGGGAACGCGGCGCCGCCGCGCCTCATCGAGGTGCCGGTTTCCTGCTACGCCGCGCTCTGGCTGGCCGATGGGCCGAGCCTGCTGCTGCGCGCCGAGAACGCGTTGCTGCTCTGGCGCGATGGCGAACGCCAGCGCTTGCCCTGGCCGCTGCGCGCGTCCGCCAATGCGCCGATCCTGCCGCGGCTGGCCGCAGCATCGGGGCGCATCTGGCTCGGCGAACCCGAGGCCGGGGAACTGGTCGAGCTGCGCCTCGGCGCGGACGTGCCCGCGGCGCTGAATGCGCAGCCGCTCGGCGAGATCTGGGACCTGCAGGCCGACGCCGCGCACGTCTATGCCGGCACCGCCAGCGGCGACCTGTGGCAGCTGCAGCAAGGCAGCGCGCATTCGCTGCATGTGCACGATGCCGGCATCAGCGCGATCGCGCTCGGCAAGGATGCGCTCGCCACCGCTTCCGACGACCGCACCGTCGCGGTCTGGCGCCAGCCGCAACTCGAGCTGCGCTGGCGCACGCGCGGGCACGAGTTCCTGGTCAACCAGCTATGGCTCGCGGCCGATGAAGGCGCGCTGTGGTCGAGCAGTTCCGACGGCAGTCTCAAGCGCTGGCGCTGGCCCGACCTGGAGCTGCTGGAGAGCGTCGATGTGCGCGCGCTCGCCGGCAGCCAGCTGTCGCTGCACGCGCTGTGGTTCAACGCCGCGCAGGACCAGGCGCTGATCGGCAGCTGGAACCATCAGCTCGTGCACATGAGCCGCGAAGGCGAGCACTGGCGCGCGCGGACCTTCGCGGTCTCCGGCAGTGGCGGCTATCGCCTGCAGCACGTGGCGGAGGCGCGCGCGGTGGTGCTGCTGACCACCGCGCCGACCCGCCTCTATGCCTGGGACCTGCAGCGATCTGCGCTGCGCGCGATGCCGGACTTCGACCTCGATTTGCTCGCGCTCGCGCCCGGCGATCGCGGCGACGACGTGTTCGTCGCCGGCACCGGCGTGGTCTTGCAGCAGCGCCTGAGCCGCGACACGAACGGCGAACTCGTGTTCGCGTCGCGCGTGCTGCAGCGCACCGCGCTGGGCACGGTCTCGGCGGCCGCGACGCAGCCCGCGACGGCCTCGTGGCTGGTCGCAAGCGATGGCTACGTGCGGCGCATCCCGTGGTCCTGGCTCGGCTTCGAGGACGCCGCGCCGGAACGCTGAGCGCGGCGGATCAGCGCTTCGCGCGCGCCCGCATCAGCGCGTCGGCGTATTCGTAGGCAAGTTCGGCGAGCTGGTCCGGGTTCTTCGGCAGCACACCCGGTTCCTTGCCCTTCGGCAACATGCCGGTCATCGCCTGGCCGGCGAATAGATCACGCAGCTCGATCTCGGTGAATTTGACGTTCTGGACGGTCGACATGAGGGCTCCCGGTTGGCTGCGCCAGCCTATCAGTCCGCGCCGAACAGCCCCGGCTGAATCGTGAAACTTGTGCGCTCGACGAAGCCCGCGAGACCGACACCGACCAGGCGATAGCGGGTGCTGGCGGGGAGCCCGACGCGATCGCGCAGATCGAGCGCGATGCGCGCCAACGACGCGGCGTCGGCCGGCGGCGTGCCCGGGGTCAGGCTGCGCGTCAGGCTCTGGACCTCGCGCGTCTTCAGCTTCAGCACCACGGTGCGCGCGACCCGTTCCAGCTCGCGCTCGGCGGCGCGCCAGACACGCTCGGCCAGCGCCTCGATCATCGGCCCGGTCGCCGCCAGCACCACGTCCTCGGCAAAGGTGTCCTCGGCCGAGATCTGCTGGGTCGGGCGCTCGCTCAGCACCGGCTGCTCGTCGATGCCCTGCGCGAGCTCGTGCAGGCGGCGTCCGTACTGGCCAAAGCGCGCCTGCAGTGCCGGCAACGCGAACGCGCGCAGATCGGCGATGCTGCGGATGCCGAGTTCGCCGAGCTTGCCCTGCATCACCTTGCCGACCCCGGGCATGCGCCCGACATCGAGCGGCGCGAGGAAGTCGAGCACCTGCTCCGGTCGCACCACGAACAGGCCGTCGGGCTTGTTCCAGTCGGAGGCGATCTTGGCGATGAACTTGTTCGGCGCCACCCCGGCCGAAGCGGTGAGTCCGGTCTCGGCGCGGATCTCGGCGCGGATCGACTGCGCAATCGCGGTGGCACTGGCGATGCCGAGCTTGTTTTCGCTGACGTCGAGGTAGGCCTCGTCCAGCGACAGCGGTTCGATGCGGTCGGTATGGCGCGCGAAGATCGCGCGCACCTGCTGCGACACCGCCTTGTAACGCGCGAAATCCGGGGCCACGAACAGCGCCTGTGGGCACAGCTTCTCGGCGCGCAACGCCGGCATCGCCGAGCGCACGCCGAAGGCTCGTGCCTCATAGCTGGCCGCACAGACCACCGAACGCGCGCCCTTCCACGCCACCACCACCGGGCGTCCGCGCAACGCCGGGTCGTCACGCTGCTCGACCGAGGCATAGAACGCATCCATGTCGATGTGAACGATTTTTCGCATCACGGTTGCCGGGGCCTGATTGCTATTGTCGTCACAAACTGTCGCGGTAGCATCGACCCACCATGAACCTGCGCGCTCCCATCCCGGCACGAGCGGTGGTCGATGCCGATACGCTGGCGCGGCTTGCGACCGCCGGCAGTGTCGAGGCACTGACGCGCGCGGTCGACGCGATCGCGCGCGACCTCGGCTTCGAGCACTGGATCTACGGCGCGCTGGTGGCGGTGTCGCCGACGCGCAGCGAGCAGTTCGTGCTGAACGGCTATCCAGACGACTGGCGCCAGCACTACCTGGAGGCCGGCTACACCTTCCGCGATCCGACCGTGCAGTACTCGCGCACGCACGTGGTGCCGGCGCTCTGGGACGACCTCGCGCGCTCGCCCGGCGAGTTGCGGCGACCCGATCGCGTCGGCCAGCGCATCGTCCACGAAGCCCGCGACTTCGGCCTGGCGAAGGGCCTGAGCGTGCCGCTGCATGGACTTGGCTGCGTGTTCGGGATGATGTCCTACGCCGCCGCCGACCCCAACCACCCGATCACCGAGTCCACCGTCTGCGCCGAGGCCATGCTGCTCGCCACCTACGTGCATCAGGCGGCGTCGGCGCTGCTGTTCGGCGACCGCGGTCGCGAGGTACCGCCGCGCACCGCGCGCGAACGCGAATGCCTGAAGTGGGCCGCGGAAGGCAAGAGCAGCTGGGACATCGCACACCTGCTCGCGATCTCCGAGCGCACCGCGATCTTCCACGTGCGCAATGCCTGCGCCAAGCTGGCCGTCAACACCCGCCAGCAGGCGGTGGCCAAGGCCATGGTGCTCGGCCTGCTCGACTGAGCAAGGCGCCGCGCAACACCCGCCAACAGCACGATTTTCGTTGTTCCGCGCTGTCAACCTGTCATTTCTGACAGCTGTCGGAAATGCCAGCTTGACGCTGAGATCGCTCCGTGCCTTACCCCGCCGGAGCGATTGCCATGCAAGAGATCCTGATTGGTCGGCCCACCTGGAGGAACATCTCCGCCCCGCTGCTCGACAGCATGTATGCGCTGCGCCACGAGATGTTCGCGGAGCGCCTGCAATGGCAGGTCGAGAGCCACAACGGCAAGGAACGCGACTGGTTCGACCGCCTCGAACCGACCTACATCGTCGCGCGTCATCCGGAAGACCCGCGCCGTGCCACCGGCAGCTGGCGGCTGCTGCCGACCACCGGCCCGTACATGCTCAAGGACGTGTTCCCGGAACTGCTCCACGGCCAAGCCGCGCCGAGCCAGCCCGACGTCTGGGAAGCGAGCCGCTTCGCCGTCGCGCGCCATGAACACGGCGCCAGCTTCGGCATGAATGAAACGCCGGTGGCGATGATCCGCGAGATGCTGCGCTTTGTGCGGCGCAACGGCATCCGCGAGATCGTCACCGTCACCAGCGTCGGCGTCGAACGACTGATCCGCAACCTCGGGCTCAAGACCGAGCGTTTCGGGCCGGCCCTGCAGATCGGCGACGTGCGCACCGTGGCGCTGCGCATCCCGATGGATGACGCCGCCGAAATCGCACTCTGGGGATGGCTCGAGGCCGACTACGCGGCCGAAGCCCGCGCCGCCTGAAACCAACGCAACACCGGCCGCGGGCGCGGTCGGATCGGATGGGTGCACCCCTGCGCACCTGGGCTGGCAACACCCGCCAGGATGGCAAGTTCCCGCGCGACTCGGCACGGCCCGGGCGATGGACCCCCGGCCGGACCCCGGCCTGCCGAGACGCGTGATTTGTACCGCGGTGCGCAGCGTTGTCCGTTGCCGGCGCCGAGCCGCTAAGCTCGCCGGCCGTGAACCCGCATCCGCTGATCCCGCGCTGGGCCTATCTCCTCTTCGCCTGGGCGATGCTCGCGCTGGGCCTGATCGGTGTCGCCCTGCCCGGCCTGCCTACCACTCCGTTCATCCTGCTCGCCGCCTGGGGCGCCGCGCGCGGTTCGCGCCGCCTGCACGACTGGCTGCACGCGCACGCGCTGTTCGGCCCGATGATCCGCGACTGGGAAGCCACCGGCGCGGTCAGCCGCAAGGCCAAGTGGGCGGCGATCGGATCGATGCTGGTCTGCGCCGTGATCATGTTCCTGACCGCGCCGAAATGGTGGATGGCCGCCACCGGCACCGGCATCATGTGCCTCACCGGCCTGTGGCTCTGGCGCCGGCCGGAGCCGATTTCCAACCTATCCGCGAGCCCACCGCCATGACCGAACAACGCTTCCGCGCCTACACCACGCAAGACCTCGACGCCGTCATGGAACGCATGGCGCGGCAGCTGTCGATGCGGCTCGATGCGCACCCGGTGGTGCTGGTCGGCGTGCTGCGTCGCGGTGCGCCGCTGGCGGCGATGCTGCACGAGCGGCTGGCGAAGCTGCGCCCGGAACTCGCGATCGAGCGCACCGACCTCAAGGTCAAGCGCTACGGCGACGATCTGACCCTGCTGCACCCGGACACCGCGCTGACCGAAACGCCGCAGCAGGCCGAGGTGAAGTTCTCGGGCAAGCGCGTGGTCATCGTCGACGATGTGCTCTACCAGGGCCATTCGGTGTTCCGCGTGCTCGAATGGGTGCGCCGCCATGAGCCGTTGTCGGCGCACGTCGCGGTGCTGGTCGATCGCAAGATCAACGCGCTGCCGGTCGCAGCCGATGTCGTCGGCGCCACCCTGCAGATCGCGCCGGGCGACGTCATCGAGTGCAACGTGCCGCCCTACGAGCCCGAGTTCGCCATCGACATCTGGCGCCCGCACGCGGACTGAGCGCGCGTCCGGCTCGACCTCAGGCCCACTCGCTCAGGCCTTCGCGTTCGTACAGGGTCTTGAACGAGGGCCGCGTCTTCATCGTCGCGGCGAACATCGCGCAGTAGGGCCAATCGGTCGCCGGTTTCGGCATGTTGCGCGACCAGCGCATCAGCATGAACAGGAAGAAGTCGACCGCGGTCAGCTGCGCGCCGCACAGGTAGGGTCCGCGCTGTTCCAGGTGTGCGTTGACGCGGTCCCACATCGCCTCGATGCGGCCGCGCGCAATCTCCTTGGCCTGCGCGCTTGCCGCCTCGCCGGCCGGCTCCTGCGGGTAGAACCAACCGCGAAATGGCGGCTGCAGCGCATTCGCGAGCAGCAGAAACCACTGCAGGTACTCGCGCCGCGCGCGCCCGCCATCGCCCGGCACGAAGCGCGCCTGCGGGTCCTGCTCGGCCAGCCACATCAGCATCGCGCCGGACTCGACCATCGGCTCGCCGTCCACGATCAACGTCGGCACCACCCCGCCCGGATTGAGCTTCAGGTACTCGGCAGACTTCTGCTGCTTGGTCTCGAAGTCGACCCGCTCCAATCGATGCTCAACCCCGAGCTCGATCAGGAATTGGTGCACACACAGGCTGGCGGCGCCGGGGGAGTAGTAGAGCGTGAGCATGGGGTTCTCCATCGCGAAGGTGGGTGGGCATCGAAGCAGAACGCGGGCGCGTTGGGAATTGGCGCGGCGTGAAGAGCGAACCCCCTCCCGGCCTCCCCTTGGCTTCGCCAAGGGGAGGAGACCAGCGAGTCTTCGCGCACAGCGGTCTTGCTCCTCCCCTTGCGAAGCAGGGGGAGGCCGGGAGGGGGTTGCTTTCAGCCCCGCTCACCCCTCCACCGTCACCCGCTTGCGGTTGTCGCTGGAGACGCGGTCGATGAGCTTGTTCAACGGATCGATGCCGGCGTCGTAGGGGAGTTCGTCGACGATGACGGTGACCTTGCCGGCGGCGGCGGCGATGCGGTGCTTCTTCAGGTACAGCACCTTCTCGTCTTTCTCCTCGCCGCCCTTGGGCCGCGCGAAGATGCCGATGTCGATGGCGTCGGCCAGTGCCAGATCGCTTTCCTTGCCGATGCCGTCGGACAACTTCTTCGCTGCCTGCCAGGCGATCGTGACTTCGTACTTGCCGTTGTCGAGCTGCTTCGCGCTCACTTCCTCGGCGCGGTTGTCGTAGAAGCTGATGCGCTCGAACAGGTCGGTGATCAGCTGTTGCTTGTCCGCCGGCGCCACCGCGCGGAACTCGGCGATCAGATCGGTCGACACCGTGTACGGCGGCTCCTGGTACTTCACCTTGGCGATGTAGTTGCGCAGCGCGCGGTTGATCGCCTCCGCGCCGATCTCGTCCTTGAGCCGGTACATCGCCAGCGAGCCTTTGCGGTAATGCACGTAGCCCTGGCTCGACTCGACATGATCGAGCGGCAATTCCTCGGTGATCTCGCCACCACGCCCGCGCAGGTAGCTGTCGAGTTCGTACTTGAGGAACTTGCGCATCTTGTGCGCACCGTATTCCTGCTCCATCACCATCAGCGCCGAATACTGCGCCATGGTCTCGCTCATCAGCGTCGATCCCTGCGCGTCCGCGCCGATGACCTGGTGTGCCCACCACTGGTGCGCGAGTTCGTGTGCAGTCACGTAGAACACGTAGTCGATCGCGTCCTCGTCATCGACGTTGGCGATGAACCCGATCGCCTCCGAGAACGGAATCGTGTTCGGAAATGCCTGCGCGAAGGTGGCATATCCCGGAAACTCGATCACGCGGAACTGGCGATGCTGGTAGGGACCAAACTGCTGGGTGAAGTAGTCGAGCGACTTCTTCGTCGCGGTGATCATCCGCTCGACGTTGTACGGGTGCTTGCGGTCGTAGTAGACCTCGATCGCGACGTCGTTCCAGCGGTCGCGCTTCACTTCCCAGTTGGCGCTGAGGTAGGCCCAGAAGCCGAGGATCGGCGCGTCCATCTGGTAGCGGAAGCAGCGCTCGCCGCCTTCGTTCCATTCGCGCTGCAGATAGCCGGGCGCGAGCGCGACCTGGTCCGGGCTGGTGCACACGGTCGAGGCGAAGTCGATCCAGTCGGAATCGTCGTTCAGGTAGGTCGAGGTGCGCGGTGCGGTCTCCAGCTTCGGCATGCGCCGCGGTTCGCCAAGCTCGCGTTCGCGCCGCTCATTGCGGTCCGCGATCTCCAGCCCGCGCTGGTAGCCGAAGCGCGGGAAGAACGAGTAGTTGTCGAAGAAGGTGCCGTTGTGATGCACGCGTCCGGCGCTGCCGCTGTTGCTGAAGCCCTCGTTGCGCACGTCGATGCGGTAGCCGAAGTCGAACTCGGCGCCCGCCGCCAGCGGTGTCGCGAAGGCATAGATACGCATGCCGTTGACTTCGTCGTGTTGTTTCAGCGTCGCTCCCGGCACCGTGAACTCGACCAAGCGAAGGTCGGGGTCCATGAACACATGCAGTTCCGCGATCGACTGCGCGCTCTTGTTCTTCATGCGGTAGTGACCGTCGATGCGCACGCGGCGCGCGGCCGGGTCGATGTGCACTTCGTTGTCGGTGGCGATGATGCGCGGCTGCACCAGATCCTCGGTCTTGCGCCAGGTCTTTTCGTACTCGGCCCGCAAGTCGAGTTCGGTGTCGCCGGCATGGTACGGGTTCAGCACCGTGGTGTTGTAGAGAATCCACGCGCCGACCGCGACGGTTGCAACGACCGCTGCCGCGAGCACCCAACCGGTCGCGCCGGACAGGCGCGCACGTGCCTCTGCTGCGCGTGTGCGCAGCGGTTCCGCCGTGCCGCGCACCCAGAATGCCGCAGCGAGCAGCAGCGCCGAGAGGGTGAACAGCAACCAGTAGCCCTTGAACCAGAGCCAGCCGGCAACGAAGTGGCCGTAGCCGTTCATGTCGGAATACGGAATCGCGGGCCCCTGTCCGAATGCCAGCAGCTTGTGGTCGAAGTCGAGCGAGGAGAGCACTACCCAGGACACGAAGATGCCGATGGTCGCGAGGTAACCAAGGAACTTGTGATGCAAGATCGCCTGCAGCGCCAGCGCGAACCATCCGACCAGCAGGAACAGCGCGCCCGAGAGCGCGAGCCCCTTCAAATACAGCAGCGGTTCGAGCTGGGTGTAGCCCTGGCTCAGCTGGTAGGTCATGGTGCCGAGCGCGCCGATTGCCAGGAACACCAGCACCACCGCGACCAGCGCGCTGGCCTTGGCTGCGATCGGTACCCAGTTCGGCACCGGGAACGCATCGGTCACGCCATCGAGCCGCGCCGCGCGCTCGCGCCAGACCAGTTCACCGCCGTAGAACATCACCACCAGCAGCAACAGCCAGGTGTAGGCGTCGTCGATCGCGCCCAACATCTGCGCAGTGACCGGATACAGCGGCGTGTCGTACATCGGCCCGGTGGCATTCAATCCGCCGACGAGGTTCAGCAGGCCAAACGCGACCATCACCAGGAACGGCACCGAGAACAGGACGTGCACGGTGTCGAACCGGGTCTGCTTCAGGTATTGGCGAAACGCCGCACCAAAACCGCTTGCGGCCGGTGCGGCAGCGGGGCGCAGGCGCGCGAATGTCGGTCCGGACGCGGCGGCGGGCGCGGTGGCGTGAGCGCGACGGCGGAACCATGGCTTGCGGGTGCTGGTGCCCGCGCGCTGCGCCTTGAACAGCGCCAGCGTCGCACCGATCAGCACGGCCGTGAGCGCCAGCCACAATGCGCGGTTGGCCAGGATATAGCCGGCCAGTTCCGGCAGCCGGGTGTTGCGGTCTTCCGCCGTCCAGTAGCGCGTCGCCAGACCAAGTGCGCGTGCGCCGAACGGATCGGCCAGCGCGGCGAGCCACAGGTTGTCGAGGTCGCGGGTGTACGAACCGGCCACGCCCCACAGCACCATGAACGCCATGATCGCGAGATAGACGCCGAGCATCGAGCGCATCCACGCCGCGAACAGCAGGATCAGCGCGCTGGTGAACGCAAGGTTCGGCAGCACGAACACCAGCAGCCCATAAGCGAATGGCGATGCCGAGTTCGGCCCGAGCCGCGCCGGGTCGATCCACGGCATCAGGCCACCGAGCAGGATCGCGAGCGACACCGCGAGGTAGATCAACATCGACACCAGCACGCCGGCGACGTAGCGCCCGAGCAAGTACGAGCGCGCGCCGATCGGCTTGGAGAAGAACAGCTCCGAGGTGCCCATCTCGAAGTCGCGCAGCAGCGCGCCGCCGACGTAGGCGCCGCTGATGAACAAGCCGAGGATGGTAAAGATGTTGAGCCACTGCACGATCACGAACGGCGCATTGCGATGCACGTTGCCGATCGAACCGCCGATCTGCACGCCGTCGGTGCTGGTTGCGCCGAAGGCCAGCAGCGCGAACACTGCGATGCCGATCCACAGCAATGGGCTGCGCGCCTGGAAGCGCAGGTCGAACTTGAGGAACTCGCTGAACATGGTCGCGTCCTCAGGCCGCGTTCGCGGCGCGATGGCGCGAGAGCTGGCCGAAGTAGACGTCTTCGAGCCCGGCCTCGACCGCCTCGAAGCCGAGTTCCGGGCAGGCGTCCGCGAGCACGTGCACCAGCGGCCGGCCGCCGACCAGGCGCGTCGACAACACGTTCAGGCGCAACTGCACGTCGGGCAGTTCGTCCTTGCTGACCACCTTCTTCCAGACGCGCCCGGCGAGCGAGCGGATCGCCTCCAGCGGCTCGCCGGTCAGCAGCACCTGGCCCTGGTTGATGATCGCCATGCGCGGGCACAGGTCGGTGACGTCCTCGACGATGTGCGTGGACAGGATCACGACCACGTTCTCGCCGATCTCGGAGAGCAGGTTCAGGAAGCGGTTGCGTTCCTCCGGATCGAGGCCGGCGGTGGGTTCATCGACGATAACGAGCCGCGGCGAGCCGATCAGCGCCTGGGCGATGCCAAAGCGCTGGCGCATGCCGCCGGAATAGCCGCCGAGCTTCAGCTTGCGCACGTTCCACAGGTTCACCTGCTGCAGCAGCGAAGCGACCACCTCGGCGCGCTCCTTGCGATGGACGTAGCCCTTCAGCGCTGCGAAATGGTCGAGCAGATCCTCGGCCGACACCTTCGGATAGACGCCGAAGTCCTGCGGCAGATAGCCGAGCACGCGGCGTACCGCGTCCTTGTCGCCGAGCACGTCGATCTCGTCGAGCTTCGCCTCGCCGCTGTCGGCCTCCTGCAACGTCGCGAGCGTGCGCATCAGGCTCGACTTGCCGGCGCCGTTCGGCCCGAGCAGGCCGAACATGCCCTTCGGGATGTCGAGCGTGACCGACTTCAGCGCCTGCACGCCGTTCGGATAGGTCTTGGACAGGTTGCGGATCGTCAGCATGATGCGGGTTCCAAAGGTGTGTTGGTCGGATATAACACCGCCATCATCGCGGGTCGCGGCGCGGCCAGCATATGCCCAAGGTCACTGCCGGTGCCGCTGCAGCAAGGCCGCTCTGGCTAGACTTCACGCCTTGTCCACAGACCCGCGGTACGCATGACCGACCAAATCGTCTTCGAGACCACCGAGTTCGCCAGCAACCCCGAGCCGCGTTGCCCCTGCCTGTTGGTGCTCGACACTTCCGCCTCGATGGCCGGCGCGCGCATCGACGAACTGAACGCCGGGCTCGCGGTGCTGCGCGACGAGCTGCGCATGGACCCGCTGGCGATGAAGCGGGTCGAGGTCGGCATCGTCACCTTCGGGCCGGTCAAGGTCGAGCAGGGCTTCGAGTCGGCCGCTTCGTTCACGCCGCCGCAGCTCGAAGCCCAGGGCGACACGCCGATGGGCAGCGCGATCGAACTCGCGATCGAGCTGGTGCGCGGGCGCAAGACCGAGTATCGCGCCAACGGCATCTCCTACTACCGGCCGTGGATCTTCCTGATCACCGACGGCGCGCCGACCGACCACTGGGCGAAGGCGGCGCAACTGGTGCGCGACGGCGAACACGGCAAGGCCTTCGCGTTCTTCCCGATCGGCGTGCAGGGCGCCAACCACCAGGTGCTCGCGAAGATCAGCAAGCGCACGCCGCTGGCACTGCAGGGCCTGCGCTTCCGCGAACTGTTCAGTTGGCTGTCGAGTTCGTTGCGCTCGGTCTCGCGTTCGACCCCGGGCACCGAGTTCCGGCTCGAGTCGCCTTCCGGCTGGGCTTCGGTGTGAACTGGCTCTGCGCCGGCGCCGCGGCGATCGGCACCTCGCACGCGCTGCAGCAGACGCCGTGCCAGGACGCGTTCCACGTCGAGGCGTTCCCGCTGCTCGCCGGCGGCAAGCTGCTGATGGCCTTCGTCGCCGACGGTGCCGGCAGTGCCGCGTGCAGCGATGCCGGGGCCGCGCTCGCGGTGCGTGCCGCGGCCGAGTACACGTTGGAGGAAGCCTTGCTCGACGACGCGCTGTTCGATGCCGAGTTCGCGCGTGCGCTGGTCGCTCACGTGCGCGCGGCGTTGGCCGAGCTGGCACGGGAACGCGCGCGGCCGCTGCGCGAGTTCGCCTGCACCTTCCTCGGCCTGGTCGCGCAACCCGGGCAGACGCTTGCGTTCCAGATCGGCGACGGCGCGATCGTGCTTGGCGACGAACAGTCGCTGGCGCTGGCGCTGGTCCCGATGTCCGGCGAATACGCCAACACCACCTATTTCCTCAGCGACGAGGACGCGCCCGAGCGTCTGGTCGTGGCCGAGTTCGGACCGGTCTCGCGCATCGCGCTGTTCTCCGATGGCCTGCAACGACTGGCCCTGAACGCGGCCGGCCAGTCGCCGCACCTGCCGTTCTTCGCGCCGTTCTTCAAGACCTTGGCCGCAGCGACGGCAGCTCCGCGGGCACAGCTCGACGACGCACTGGCGCGCTTCCTGTCTTCGCCGGCGGTGAACGAACGCACCGACGACGACAAGACCCTGGTGCTGGCCTTGCGCGCGGACTGACGGTGGACCCGGTGCGCGAACTGCACGATGCCCGCGGCAGGCGCATTTCCCTCGGCCGCGAACTCGGCCGTGGCGGCGAGGGCGTGGTGCATGACTTGCCGGCGCATGCGGAGTGGGTCGCGAAGCGCTATCACCAGGCGCCGGACGCGGCGAAGCAGCAGAAGCTGCGGCTGATGGCGGAGGCCATCGACTCGCCCTTGCGCAACTACGCGGCCTGGCCGGAGGCGACGCTGCACGACGAGACGGGCGCGGTGATCGGCTTCACGATGCAGCGCATCGAGGGCCGGCTGCCGATCCACATGCTGTACAGCCCGGCGCAGCGGCGCGAGTCGTTTCCGCAGGCGCGC
>JACPFU010000011.1 GCA_016182785.1 Lysobacterales bacterium
GCGCGCCTGCGGAAACGACTCGCGCCGCTGCGCCGGGCTGTACAGCATGTGGATCGGCAGCCGGCCCTCGATGCGCTGCATCGTGAAGCCGATCACCGCGCCCGTCTCGTCGTGCAGCGTCGCCTCCGGCCAGGCCGCGTACTCGCGCAGCGGCGAGTCGATGTGCTTGGCCATCAAGCGCAGCTTGCGCTGCTTCGCCGCGTGCGGCAGTTCGTAGTAGCGCTTCGCCACCAGCGTCGGCTGGTCCACGATGTCGAACACCGCGCCTTCGCCGCCACGGCCGAGTTCGCGGCCGAGGTGGACGGGTGCGCCATTCGCGGAGGAGAGTGGACGGGCTTCGATCGGCGGTGCGCTGCCCACGCTCATGGCAGGTCCTTCGCATAGTCGATGCAGCGCGAGTGGGCACGGGCAAGCTCGGTCTTCAGCGCCTGCAACTCGCGGATTCGCTCGGCTGAAACGGCGACCTGCGAGCGCGGCGACTGCTTGACGGCGGCGAACGCATTAGCGAGTTCGGCTTCCAGCAGGCGCCGTCGCGCGCGCCGGCGGTGACGTTCCTCGATCGACACCACTGCGGCGCTGCCGACCGAACGCTGGCGATAGCGGGCAACCAGCTCATCGCGCCATTGCAGCAAGGCCGTGCGCAGCTCCGTCGCCAGGAAGTTGGCCTGCAGCAGGGTGTCGCGGTCGCAGTCGGCCGCCGTTTCGATGCCGTGCGCTTCGAGCACCAGCCGCTGGATCGCGGTCAGGCCCTCATGCTTCCAGTCGCGAATTCGCTGCGCGTAGAGGAATGCGCGCAGACGCTGATGGTGGGCCAGTTCTTCCAGGCGCGCATCGTCGGCCAGATGGTTGCGCAGCTCCGCGAGCGAACTGCGCCAGCGCTGCAACAGTGCGCCGCCCTGCCCAGCGTTCAGCGAGGCCAAGCGTTGCCGCAGTCGCTCCTCGGCCTGGCGGTACTGGCCGAGCGCATAGCGGTAGTCGACCACGCTCGAGTCCTGGCGCTGCATGAGTTTCAGGCCATTGGTGATGGCCAACCCGGCCACGATCAGCCACAGGCCCACGGGTTCGTGCAGGATCAGAAATCCCGCCACGCCCAGCGCCGACAGACCAAGGCCGGCGGCAACGATCGGACGCGGCACCGGCGTGTCGGCATCGCGGTCCGGGTCCGGCAATGGCGCCAGTCTGGGCAGCTCGAAGGGTTCGGGCAGGCCGAGTCGGTCCACTTCGGCCTCCATCGCATCGAGGTCGAGCTCGGGCTTCGCGGCGAACTTTGGCGCCGATCGCACGGGTTCACCGAAGAAGACCAGATGCCGGCGATCCAGACCGCACCAGACGCACTCTGCAAGGTGGCTGGCGTACACGTGCAGCGGGTTCTTGTTGCAGGCCCGGATCGCGGCGCGCAGCGCATCGAGTGCCGCGACCCATTGCGTCGCGGTTGGCCGCGCATCGACACCACGCTCGGTGAACGCCTGCTCGAACAGCGCCACGATCACGGGCGGCAGGCTCTCGATCGGTACCGACTTCGGCGGTGGGGCGATCAGGCGCTGCGCGGCGTCCTTCGCGTAGGCGTAGCGGAAATCGCGGATGTCGGCTTCGAGCGATTCGCCGATGTGGTCGGCCAGCGGCACGCCGGAATACGGATGCCGCCCGCCCATCAGCAGGTGGAAGATCAGCAGCGCGAGGCCGAAGCCGTCGTGGTTCGGCGTGCGCGTGATGTCCTCGAAACTCGCGATCGACTGCAGTTCCGGCGGCGTGAAATGCGCGACGCCGACTTCGCAGCGATGCAGCGCCTCGCCGACCTGGATCTGGAACGAGTCGCAGTCGATCAGGATCACGCGGCTGTCGGCACCGACCAGCACATTGCCCTGGTTCACGTCACCGAGCACATGGCCATGCTCGTGCAAGGTCGCGAACGCGGCGGCGATGTTGCGCGCGACGAAGACCAGGAAATCGAAGCGCGCCTGCGGAAACGACTCGCGCCGCTGCGCCGGGCTGTACAGCATGTGGATCGGCAGCCGGCCCTCGATGCGCTGCATCGTGAAGCC
>JACPFU010000001.1 GCA_016182785.1 Lysobacterales bacterium
GCTCAACCAATGGTGGCCCAGGGTGCACACGCACCCTCTCGATGAGGCCTGATACATAGATGCAGCCGGCTTCCGGCGATCAAAGCGGCGTTGACGAACGGGGCGAGTCCATACATAGGAGCGGCACTTTGCCGCGACCGGTGAAGCCGCGACGCCACGCTAGTCGCGGCAAAGTGCCGCTCCTACATCGCTCCGAAGATTGTTTGAGGAATCGATGAGCAGAACCGTTCATTGCGCGAAACTGGGGCGCGACGCCGAAGGCCTCGACTTCGCGCCGTACCCGGGCGAACTCGGCGCGCGCATCTACAGCGACATCTCGAAGGAGGCCTGGGCGCAGTGGCTGGCGCACCAGACCATGCTGATCAACGAGAACCGCCTCTCGCCGATGGACCCGAAGGCCCGCAAGTACCTGCGCGAACAGATGGAAGCGTTCCTGTTCGGCGGCGGTGGCGATGCGGTCGCTGGCTACGTCGCGCCTTCTGGGTGATGCACACGAGCGATTGCGGCTAGCATGGCCGGCCGTGGAGCCAGTGCTCGCTGGCTCGGGGTTTGAAGCTCATGTTGCATACGCTGGAAGTGGCTGCATTGCGCATCTGGATGCGCATGTTCGGGATGACGACGGCGCTGTTGCCGTTTCGTTGGCCACGAGCGTTCGAGGGCAGCGGTTCGTCGCTGGAATTGGTGCGCTTCATGGCCGCGAACCGGCACCGGCGCGTGCTGGTGGTGACCGACGCGGTGCTGCTCAAGCTCGGCGTGCTCGATCGCATCCTTGCCGAGCTCGACACGCTCGGTGTCGCGCACGTGGTGTTCGATGGCGTCGAGCCGAACCCGACCGTGGCCCAGATCGAGGCCGGACATGCGGTATTGCAGGCGCATGGCTGCGAGGCGATCCTCGCGGTCGGCGGCGGGTCGCCGATCGATGCCGCGAAGCTGATCGGCGCGCTGGCGCGCAACCGCAAGCCGGTGGCGAAGTTCGCCGGCCTGTTCCGCGCCTGGCGCGGCATGCTGCCGCTGTACGCGGTGCCGACTACGGCAGGCACCGGATCCGAATGCACGATCGTCGCGGTGGTCACCGATCCGGTGCAGCGGCGCAAGCTGCCGGCAGTGGACCTGGCGCTGATGCCGACCGCGGCGGCGCTGGACGCGACGCTGATGACCGGGTTGCCGCCGCACATCACCGCGGCCACCGGCATGGATGCGCTGACGCATGCGGTCGAGGCCTTCGTCTCGCGCAATGCGCGGAGCAAGACCGACGCCAAGGCGCTGGAAGCCGCGAGCCTGGTATTTCGCTACCTGGAGCGCGCGGTGGCCGATGGCAGCGACCTCGAAGCGCGGCAGCAGATGGCGCGCGCCTCGCACCTCGCCGGCATCGCCTTCACCCAGGCCGGGGTTGGCTACGTGCATGCCATCGCGCACCAGTTCGGGGCCCTGTATCACACGCCACACGGGTTGGCGAACGCGATTGCGATGCCGCACGTGCTCGACTTCTCGCTGTCGCACTGCTCGCACCGCCTGGCGCGGATGGCGCGGCACTGCGGCATCGGCGCCGAGGGCGCGAGCGATCGCGAGGTGGCGCTTGCGTTCATCGCTCGGATCCGCGCGATGAACGCCCGCTTCGGCATTCCGCAGACGCTGTCGAGCCTGCGGCCCGACGATGTCGCCGCGATCGCCGACGCCGCGATCGCGGAGGCTCGATTCACCTATGCCGTGCCGCGCTACCTGCGGCGCAGCGCGGCGCGCGAGCTGGTCGCCAAGATGTTGCCGCCGGCGGGCTGAGTCTCAGCGGTCCTGGTCTTCGCGGCGAATGCGCTGGCGTTCGAGTTCGGCCATGTACGGCTTCAGTTCCTCGATCCGCGCTTCGACGCGCGCACGCTGGTAGTAGTCGACGTCGGGGCGTTCGAGCAGGCGCTTGAGCTGTTCCATGGCGTCGTAGGGGCGGCCGGTGTAGAGCGCGACCTCGGCGTGTGCCTCCAGGGCGCGAGCTTCTTCGCCCGCCAGTTCGCAGGCCCGCGCGAACGCCGCCTGGGTCGATGGATCGGCGGCGTTGCGGGCGAGCAGCGGCCGCAATGCGGCCATGGCTTGTTCGCCGTTGGCCTTGCCGCCGACGGCGTTCAGCGCATCGGCCAGCGCCAGCTGCACGGCGCGATGGTCGGGTGCGAGCTCCGCGAGCGCCTGCAGCGTCTTCAGCGCGCCCTCGGCGTCGCCGGCGTCGCGCCTGGCTTGCGCGCGCGGCAGCAGAAACGCGATTTCGGTGGGCGCGCTTGCGAGCAGCGTGTCGAGTTCGTTGCCGGCGGCCTTGGCCTGTCCGGAGCGCAGCAGCGCGATCGCCAGTCCGTAGCGCAGGGCGGGCGCCTGCGCGGCCTCGGCATGGCGCAGCTGATTGCGGTAGACGCCGACCAGTTTCGCCGGCTCGCTCGCGGTCAGCACGTGCGCGCGCTCGCGCATCAACCGGAACCGCGCTTCGTTCGCGGCCGGTTCGGGGACCGCCGGCGGATCGCGGCGGATCGCCTCGACGCGGTTCTTGGCTTCGGTGATGCGCGCGGCCGTGACCGGGTGCGTGCGCAGGAACTCGGGGACCTCGCCGGTGCTGTTGGCGCGCGTCGCGCGGCCCATGCGCCCGAAGAAGCCGGCCATCGCCTCGGGGTCGAAGCCGGCCTTGGCCAAGGTGAAGATGCCGACGCGGTCGGCTTCGTATTCGTTGTGGCGGGTGAAGTTGATCGCCTGCTGCTGCAGCAGGCCCATGCCGCCGATCAGCGCGGCCTCGGTGCCATCGCCGGAGCTGTTGCGCGCGGCCAGCACGGCGCCGAGCATGGCCAGTGCGATCGGCAGCGTTGCCTTCTGCATCGACTCGTAGGCGCGCACCAGATGACGCTGGGTGACGTGCGCGACTTCGTGCGCGAGCACCGCTGCGACCTCGGCCTCGCTCTCGGCGGTGTGCATCAGCCCGACATTCAGGCCGACGAAACCGCCCGGGGCGGCGAAGGCATTGATGTCGTCGGAGCGCACCACGAAGAAGGTGAACTGCTGCTCCGGGCGTTCGCTCAGCGCGACCAGGCGGTAGCCGAGCGCGTGCACGTAGTCGGCGATCAGCGCGTCTTCGAGCACCAGGTCGACGCGGCGCATTTCGTAGAGCATGCGCGCGCCGTACTGATGCTCCTGTTCCGGGCTCAGGATCTCGCCGGCCGAAGATCCGATGTCCGGCAGCGGCACGTTCTGCGCCAACGCGAACGGGGCATGCAGCGCGAAGGCTATAATCGCGGTAAGGATACGGGTCGACACGGTGGCTCTCGATGCTGCGACGGACCCCGCTAGCCTAACCCGACATCCGTTAAGGCCGTGCGCATGCGCTTTTCGTTGTTCATCCAGGATTCGCCGGAGCAGGGCGCCGCGGTCTCCAGCGCGCTCGGTTTCGCGCTCGCCGCGCTCGCCGGCGGGCACGCGATCCGCCAGGTGTTCCTGCACGGCGATGGTGTGCGCGCGGCACGCGCCGGTGCCGATGCCGACGCCGACCTGTGGGCACTGCTGGCCCTGGTGCGGCAGCACGGCATTCCGCTGCTCGCCTGCGCGACCTGGCTGGAACGGCTCGGGGTCGCGGTCGTGGCGCCGGCGCAGGCCGGCAGCCTCGGCCAATGGTGCGACGTGCTCGACGAGGTCGATCGCGTCGTGAGCTTTCGCGCATGAAGCGGGTCGCGATCCTGTTCACGCACGGCGCCTGGCACGGTGTCGACGCCGCGGCCGGCATCGACGCTGCATTGTCGCTGCTGGCCTTCGAGCACGAGTTGCACGTGGGCTTCTTCGGCGCCGGGGTCGAGCTGTTGTCCGGCAGCGTCGACGGCGACGAGCGCAGTCAGTGCCACCGCATGGTCGCGGCATTGCGCCACCACGGCGCCAGCAGCATGGTCGCGAGCCGGGAGTGCCTTGAATCGCGGTCGCTGCAGCCGCATCTGGCCGACATCGAGATCCGGCCGCGTGCGCAGTTCGCGGCCTGGTTGTCCGGAACCGACCATGTCCTCTGCTTCTGACACCCTGCATTGCATCGTGCGTGCGCCAGCCGAGGGCGAGGCGTGGGCGTTGATGCTGGCCGCGATCGCCCCGGGCGACGCCGTGCTGCTGCTGCAAGACGGCGTGCGCGCTGCGTTCCAGCCGGGCGCCGAGCTGCCGCCAGGAGTCAGCGGCCACGTGCTGATGGGCGATGTGTTCAAGCGTGGCCTCGACCCGCAGCGCATCCGTGGCTTCGCCGCGCTCGACGAGGCGGGTTTCGTCGCGCTTGCGGCAGCGAAGTCGCGGCAGGTGTGCTGGGCATGAGTGGCTTCGAGTTCGAGGGCCGCAGCATCGAGCTCGATGCACGCGGCTACCTGCGCCACTACGGCGACTGGAGCGAGGCGCTCGCCGTGCACCTGGCCGCGGCGGACGGCATTGCCCTCGACGCCGAGCGCTGGGAAATCCTGCGCCTGCTCAGGCGTCACCACGAGGAGTTCCGTGTCGCTCCGCCGATGCGCCTGTTGGTCAGGGAGGTGGGACGCCAGCTGGGTGCGGACAAGGCGAGCAGCCGTTACCTCTACCGCCTGTTTCCCGATGGGCCGGCACGCCAAGCCTGTCGCTATGCCGGATTGCCAAGACCAGTGAGTTGCCTGTGAGCAAGATCGTGATGTATTCGACCGCCAGCTGTCCGTACTGCGTGGCGGCCAAGAACTTCCTTGCAGCCCGCGGGCTGGCCTTTGGCGAAGTGCGCGTCGACCTCGATCGCGAGGCCTTCGCGACCATGCTCGGGCGCAGCGGTGGCCGCCGCACGGTGCCGCAGATTTTCATCCATGATCGACATGTCGGCGGCTATGACGACCTGATGCGCCTGCATCGCAACGGAGAACTCGAACCATGGCTCACGAACCCGCCTTGAGCGAAGCCGCCGAAGACCGCGTCGCCGCCTTCACCGAATTCCGCAAGCGCATGAACGAACGCATCCTGGCCGAGGACAACCAGGTCGTGCGCCGCTTCTTCGCGCTCGACACCCAGACCTACAAGCCCGGCGCGCTCGACGTGAAGACCAAGGAACTGATGGGCCTGGTGGCGTCGCTGGTACTGCGCTGCGACGACTGCATCAGCTATCACGTTGCACAATGTCGCGAGACCGGCGTGAACCGCGACGAATTCTTCGAGGCGTTTGGCGTCGGGCTGGTGGTCGGCGGCTCGATCGTCATCCCGCACCTGCGCCGCGCGGTGGACTTCCTTGACCAGCTCGAATCCGCCGCACCCGGCGCGGGCGCCTGAGCGGACGCGGCCGGACATGCACTCCTGGTTCGATCCCCCGGCGCGCGGGTTCGCCGATGCGCGCTGGTTCGCGACCGACCTGCACCTTCCCGGGCGCTGGGTCGGCTTCCTGCACCTGGATGACGCCGCGCTGCATCGCAACGTGTTCCTCGACAGCCGCATCGATGCGCCGTGGCAACGCTGCGTGCAGGTGCCGCTCGACGCGCTGGCCGAGCAGGAGCTGCCGCAGGCACGCGTCGGATGGCTGTTGCACACTTCGTTCTGCTGCTCGACCTTGCTCGCGCGCATGCTGTTCTGCGCGCCGTACTGCACGGCGTTGCGCGAACCGCTGCTGCTGCGCCGGCTGGCCGATGCGCGGTTCGCGGACTGGCCGCTCGCAGGAGCCATGGAGTTGCCGTTGCGCCTGCTGGCGCGGCCATGGCACGAGGGCGCGACAGTGCTGATCAAGCCGACCCATGCCGCGTTGAACATTGCTGCCGAGCTGCTGCAACTGCGACCCGGCGAACGCGCGCTGGTGCTGACGTCGCGACTCGAGGACTTCGTCATCAGCAACATCAAGAAGACGCCCGAGACCCACGCCCGCGTGCGCGAGCTGGTGGTGCGTGCACTGAAGGCGCTCGGCCTGTCGCAACCGCCGGCAACGCCGCCCGACCTGCTGTGCGAGGTGGCGCTGCAGTGGGCGGCGCAGTCGCTGGTGGTGGGCCGCCTGCTGCGCCAGTTCGGGGCGGAGCGCGTGCGCGTGCTCCAGGAACGCGCGCTGCTGGCCGACCCGGTGGCGGTCTCCGCTGCCGCCAATGACTGGCTGCAATTGGGCATCCCCGCTGCGGTTCTGGCCGAGCAGGCGCAGCGTGCCGGCGGGCTGCATGCGAAGGTGGAAACGCGGCCCTACGGACCGGCGCAACGCGAGCATGAAGCCGCCATCATTCGCCAGCACTATGGCGCCGAAATCGCGCGTGCGCTGCGATGGGCAGACCGGCAGCTGCAGCCCTGGCTCGGCGAGGTCGGGCACCTGCATGAGCGACCCGAGTTTGCGTTGACCTGAGGCCGGCCCGGCCATGCTCCGCGCGCGCAGCCTCTGAACCCAGGCTGCATCGGCGCCGGCCTCGAATCTGGCATTTGCCGCGCGGCATCGGGATAATCGCGCCCCCCTCGCGGCCGCGCGGCTGCCTTTCCAGGAAGACCTCCCATGACCCACACCATTGCGGTGATCCGCGGCGACGGCATCGGCCCCGAAATCATGGACGCGACCTTGCGCGTTCTCGATGCCCTGCAATGCGGGCTTCAGTACGACTTCGTCGATGCCGGCATGGTCGCGCTCGAGAAGCACGGCGAGCTGCTGCCGGCCCCGACGCTGGAGGCGATTGCCCGCCACCGTGTGGCGCTGAAGAGCCCGCTCACGACCCCGGTCGGCGAGGGCTTCAGCTCGATCAACGTCGAACTGCGCAAGCGCTTCGACCTGTACGCGAACGTGCGCCCGGCGATCAGCTTCCCGGGGACCAAGTCGCGCTACGAGAACATCGACCTGATCACCGTGCGCGAGAACACCGAAGGCGCCTACATCGGCGAGGGCCAGGCGCTTTCGGCCGACGGCCAGGTGGCAACGCTGACGCAGAAGGTCACGCGCCGCGGCTCCGAGCGCATCGTGCGCTACGCCTTCGAGCTGGCGCGCAGCGTCGGGCGCAAGAAGGTCACGGTGGTACACAAGGCCAACATCCTGAAGTCGACCTCGGGGTTGTTCCTGCGCGTCGCGCGCGAGGTTGCGGCCGAGTACACCGACATCCAGATGAACGAGATGATCGTCGACAACTGCTGCATGCAGTTGGTGATGAATCCGCACCAGTTCGACGTGATCGTCACCACCAACCTGTTCGGCGACATCATCTCCGACCTGTGCGCCGGCCTGGTCGGCGGGCTCGGGCTCGCGCCCGGCGCAAACATCGGTACCGACGCCGCGATCTTCGAGGCAGTGCACGGTTCGGCGCCGGACATCGCCGGCAAGGGCGTTGCCAACCCGGTGGCACTGCTGCTTGGCGCGGCGCAGATGCTCGACCACTTCGGCATGGTCGAGAAGGCGTCGCGGCTGCGCGTCGCGATTCGCCAGACGATGGCGGCGCGCGACGGCGTGACCCCGGATCTCGGTGGCAGCGGCAGCACGTCGACCTTTGCCGACGCGATCATCCGCCGGCTGTGATGCACTACAGCGCGGCGGGCAGCGCTTCGCCGCGCAGCCAGTCGGCGCGTTCGCGTTCGGCCTCTGCGGTGCGGGCATGGCCCGGTTCGAGCTTGTCGCGGCGCAGGCGGATTGCTTCCTGGTAGAGGCCGTCGATTTCCGCAGGCGCGCCAGCTTGCGCGCGCAAGGTGCGCGCCAGTTCGATCGCGACGATCGCGGTACGCGGCCCCGGGCCCATCGTCGAGGCATGGAAACTCCGATGCGCGAAACGCAGTTCCGTCGCGGCCGCGGCGAGGTCGCCGCTGCGACGCAGGCAACGGCCGAGCAGCGCGCGCGTCCAGCGTGATTCCTCCGGGGCGTCCGGCTGCAGTCGTGTCGTGATCGCGATTGCACGGCGGAACTGCGCGCAGCTCTCCGGCAGGCGCCGCGCACGGTCGAAGACGACGCCGCGGGAGTTGAGCGCGGACACCAGCGAGTCGTTCTCGCCGGCGCGTTCGCGCGCTGCGACCACTGCGTCGATCTCGGCGATCGCGCGCTCGTGCTGGCCGAGTTCGGCATGCACCACCGCCAGGGCGTCGCGTGCGGTCAGCGTGCGCTCGCCATCGGGCCCGAGCGACCGCGTCCAGATCCGCGCCGCCTCCTCGAAATGGGGCAGGGCGCGCGCGAAGTCGTCGCGGAAATAGTGCAGCAGGCCGTAGTTCATCTGCGCCACCGCCAGGTCGTCGTGGTCGGGGCCGAGCGTCCTGCGCTTCGCCTCGATCAGCTCCAGGAACAGCGCGGAGGCTTCCTCGAAGCGGTTCTGGCGGCGCAGCAGGTGGGCGATCTCGCCCTTGGTGCTCAGGCTCAATGGATGGTCGCTGCCAAAGACGCGCGTGTGCTCCGCGAGCACCGTGCGGAGCATGGGCAGTGCTTCGTCGAAGCGGTCGCTGGTGCCGAGCACGCGCGCGATCTCGTGGCGCGTCGAGTTGAGCGTGGCGGTGGAGGCTCCGGAACGCTGATACAGGCGCAATGCCTCGCGCAGATGGCCGAGCGCGAGTTCCGGGTGCTGGCGGTCGGATTCCGCTTCGCCGAGCAGGAGCAGGGCATCGGCGCGCGCCTGCATGCGCTCGGGGTCTTCGGCGGGCAGCAGGCGCAGCAGATCCTGCAGGCCTGCCACCACGCTCCCCAGTTCCTGGCGCTGGTAGGCGGTTTCGGCGCGCAGCAGGCTCAGCTCGATGCGCAACGGATCGGTCGTGGCCTGCGCCTTGAGCAGTGCCGCGAGGCGCTCGGTCAGTCGTTTCGCGCCGGTGTGGTCGCTCTCGCTGATTGCGGCCCTGGCCTCTTGCAGCAGCGCCTGCGCACGGGTTTCCAAACGGATGCCGGTCGCGGCTCCGACCTCTGCGAGCAAGCGTCGTGCGCGCCCGGGTTCGCCGAGACTGCGATAGACCGCGGCGAGGTCGGTGAGCAGGGAGGCGCGCAGCTCGGAGTCCATGCGTCGGTCGTCGTGCAGTCGCGCCGCGGCCTGGTCGACCAACTCGCGTGCGCTGAGCGCGCGTCCGTCCATCGATTGCGGGTCCGCTGCCTGGAACAGCTGCGACAGCACGCGGCGTGCGGCCTCGGCGCGCGCTGCCTGGGCTTGGGCCAAGCGTGCCTGCCACACCGTGGCGACGATACCGGCGGCGCCGACCAGGACCAGCGCGGCGCCGACCGCCACCGCCGCGCGATGGCGGCGCAGGAACTTGCGGCCGCGCACGCGCCACCCGGCCGGGCGCGAGCGCAGCGGGCGGTCTTCGAGCCAGGCTTCGAGGTCGGCTGCGAACGCCTCCGCGTTCGCGTAGCGCTCTGCCGGCACGCGCGCCAGCGCAATTGCGAGCACCTGCTCCAGGTCGCGGTCGAATGCCCGCTTCAACTCGGTTTCGCTGAGCGAGCGGCGCTTCGCCAGCTCGCTGGCGGGCAGGTTGCGGCGTGAATCGAGCGATGCGCGTGCGAGCGCGTCGCGCAGCCGGCCAGGTTCGCTGTCACGCACCGCGGCGACCCAGGCGCTGGCATTGGCGGCAGCGTAGGGCAGGCGCCCGGTCAGCAACTCGAACAACACCAGGCCGAGGCCATGGATGTCGGTGGCGGTGGAGACGGTTTCGCCGGCGACTTGCTCCGGCGCCGCATACTCGGGCGTCATCGGGCCGGCAGCGAGCGTCAGCGTGGCGGCCTCGGCATCGTCGAGCAGCTTGGCGATGCCGAAGTCGAGCAGACGCACCTGTCCGGCGCGATCGACCAGGATGTTGGAGGGCTTCAGGTCGCGGTGCACGACCAGGTGCCGGTGCGCGAACGCGACCGCATCGAGCACCTGCAGGAACAGGCGTACCCGCGTTCGCGGCGACAGTCGCTCGCGATCGCACCACTGCAACAGGTTCTCGCCATCGACGTAGGCCATCGCGAACCAGGGCGAGCCATCGGCGCCAACGCCGCCGTCGATGAAGTGCGCGATGTGCGGGTGCGCGAGCCGCGCCAGGATCGCGCGTTCGCGCTCGAAGCGACGCACCAGCGCTGGATCCGCGAAGCCGGCCGCGATGCACTTCAGCGCAACCGTCTGCACGCCACCATCGACGGTGCGCTCGCCGCGATAGACCACGCCCATGCCACCCCGACCGAGCAACGCCGTTGGCCGGAACGGGCCGATCGCAGGCGGCAGCTGCGGTTCCTCGGGCGTGCCGGCGAGCAGGTCGCGCGCCTCGCCGTCGAGTTGCGAAGCAGCGGCGATGTGGGCCGCGAGCAGGCCATCGACTTCGATGCGCAAGGCATGATCGTCGCCGGCCGCGCGCGCAATCCATGCCGCACGCTCGTCGGGTTCGCGTTCGAGTGCCGCCTGGAACAAGGCCTTGGCGCGCGCCCAGTCACTGGTCGCGCTCACGGCGGCGCGGCTTCCTGCAGTTCGCGCAGCAGGAACGCGCGAGCGGTTTCCCACTCGCGGCGGACGCTGCGGTCGCTGGTGCCGAGGTCGAGGGCGATCTCCTCGAAGGTCAGGCCGGCGAAGAAATGCGCCTCGACGATTCGTGTCAGGCCCGGGTCACGTGCTTCGAGGCGATCGAGCGCCTGGTCGATCGCCAGCAGGTCGCTGACCCGCGATTCGACGCCATGGCCGATCGCTCCCGCCAGGTCGGTGTGGATCACGTCGCCACCCCGCTTCTCGGCCGCGCGTCGGCGCGCTTCATCGATGATGATCTGGCGCATGGCGCGGGCGGCAAGACGGAAGAAGTGCTGGCGGTCCTGCAGTGGCGGTGCGGTCCCGGGCAGCAACTTCAGGAACGCCTCGTGGACCAGCGCCGTCGCCGACAGCGTGGCGCAACCCTGCGACCCGAGCGAGCGCTGCGCGATGCGCTTGAGTTCGGCATAGACCCGGTCGAACGCCTGGTTGGCGGCGCCCACGTCGCCACTGGAGGCCTGGTTCAACCAATCGGTCAGTTCGCCCACGACGTTCGCCCCTGATGTCGGCGGGCGAGCATAACGGCTGCCCGCGGACGTTTCGAGAAGACTGTTCCGTACCCGTTGACCGGCTGTGGTTTTTTTGCGACGATGTCGCGCATCTGCAACAGCCTGTGCCGAAATGAAGCCTCGCACGACGACATTGCCCGCCCTGATCGCCTGCAGCCTGTTGGCTGGGTCGGGGGTTGCGCATGCCGATGCCTGGCGCGACTACGCGCGTGCCGCGATGACGCCCGAGTTCTCCTTTGCACAGGCGCCGGCAACGCCAGCGCCCGATGCGCGCAGCGCAGCCGCCAGCGCGTTGGCGGACACCGTCCGCGCGGAGTTCCAGACCGCACTGACCGGTGCCGTCCTGGAGTTGCAGTTCGCACAGTCACCGGGCAATGACCTGGGTGCGGGCAACGTCGCTTCGGTGACGCTGTTCGACGAGGCTTCGCCAGGGCTCACGCAAAGCAAGCTCGGGCTGCAGCTTTCGCACGAGTTCGAGGGCGGGACGCAGGTTGGCGCCGGAGTCGTGGTTGCCGAGCAGCAGTTCGCGTCCTTCGGCATGGGATCGCGCCTGCTCGAAGCGGACGACCACCTGCCGCCGGTAGGCACGGAGTCCTCGACCGCGGCCGGTGTCCGGTTGAGCGTGGCGCAGCCGCTCGGCGAGCGCGTTGCATTGCGCGCCGCGTTGCAGTCGAAGATCGACATGCAGCCGTTCCAGTCCTATCGCGGTGTCTTCAGCGATCCGGGCGACTTCGATCTGCCTGCGGAAGCGGAAGTCTCTGCACGCTTCGCGCTGACGCCGCGGTTCGGGCTGACGCTTGGCACCCAGCACGTGCTGTACAGCGAACTCAAGGCCTTTTCCAGCTACGCGCTGCCGGAGCGATTCCTGTCGCTGCTCGGCGACGGCACCTCGCCCGATTTCGCTTGGCGTGATCTGACGGTTTACGACCTGCGCCTCGACTACTCCTTCGGGCGCGCGTCGCGCGTCGACTTCCGCTATTCCACGCAGCAGCAGCCGGAACCGAGTTCACAGCTGCTCTATTCCGCATTGCGCGACGAGTTCACCGATCGCAATTTCGCGCTCGGCGTGTCGCACCGCTTCGAGCGTGCCGGCGAGTTGAGTTTCGCTGCCAGCCACGCGCCGATCGAGTACTTCCTGGGCAACTCCTCGGCCTTGGGTCGCGGTGATGCCGGTGGGGACCAATTCGAGTTCGAGGCGCGTTGGCGAGTCGATTTCTGAGGGCTTTACAGGGCTAAGGAATATCTTGGGGCTCCGATTGGAGCCCCTTTTTTTTCGGCCGGTTCCCTACAGCGACTCCGATGCAAAGTCGGCGAGGCGCGATCGCTCGCCGCGGCGAAGCGTGATGTGCGCGCTGTGCTGCCAGTTCTTGAAGCGATCGACGGCGTAGGTCAGACCTGAAGTGGTTTCGGTCAGGTAGGGGGTGTCGATCTGCTCGACGTTGCCGAGGCAGACCATCTTGGTGCCGGGGCCTGCGCGGGTCAGCAAGGTCTTCATCTGCTTCGGCGTCAGGTTCTGCGCCTCGTCCACGATCACGTAGCGGCTCAGGAAGGTGCGGCCGCGCATGAAGTTCATCGAGCGGATCTTGATCCGCGAAGCGAGCAGGTCGTTGGTCGCGGCTCGACCCCAGGAGCCGCCTTCGGCCGGATTCGCGAGCACTTCCAGATTGTCGGTCAGGGCGCCCATCCAGGGGGTCATCTTCTCCTCCTCGGTGCCGGGCAGGAAACCGATGTCCTCGCCGACCGACACCGTGACCCGGGTCATGATGATCTCGCGGTAGCGCTGCTGGTCCATGACCTGCGCGAGCCCGGCGGCGAGCGCGAGCAGGGTCTTGCCGGTGCCGGCAGTGCCGAGCAGCGTCACGAAGTCGACGTCCGGATCCATGAGCGCATTCAGTGCGAAGTTCTGTTCGCGATTGCGCGCGTGGATGCCCCAGATCGAGTGGCTGCCGCCGGTGAAGTCATCGAGGATCTGCAGCTTGGCGATGCCGTCGCGGATGCTGAGCACGCGGAATTCGGGTTCGTCCTCGCCGGCCAGGTACAGGCACTGGTGCGGTGCCCAGTCCTCGTTGCGGCGCATCTTGAGTTCGTAATAGGTGTGGCCCTTTTCCGACCACGAGCGCAGGTCCTTGGCATGCTTGCTCCAGAAATCGGCCGGCAACTCCGCGTGCCCGGTGTAGAGCAGGCTGAAATCGTCGAGCGCGCGATCGTTCTCGTAGTCCTCCGCCGGGACACCGAAGATCGACGCCTTGATGCGCAGGTTGATGTCCTTCGACACCAGCACCACGTCGGTCTGCGGGTGCTGCTCGTGCAATGCGACGATCGACGCCAGGATCTGGTTGTCCGGCATCTTCTTCATGCGCGACTTGGCCGGATCGGGCGAGCCGGTCTGGAACAGCAGCTTGCCGATCTGCGACTCGCGCCGCAGGTTCAGGCCCTTGGGACGGACCAGGCGCAGGCCGCGGTCGATCTTCTGGGCGCCGTGCGCCTCGATCAGTTCGTTGATGAAGCGGCTGACCTGGCGTGCGTTGCGTGCGACTTCCGAGGTGCCCTTCTTGCCGTTGTCGAGTTCCTCGAGCACCGTCATCGGGATGAAAACGTCGTGTTCCTCGAAGCGGAACAGGGCGGTCGGGTCGTGCATGAGCACGTTGGTGTCGAGCACGTAGATGCGCTTGCGTCCGGACATCATCATGAAACCTCCTCGGCGATGGCGAGCAGATGCAACTGGAACCACTGCGGTGGGCGGATGCACCGCGCTGCGGTGCCGGGGGATGGGCGGAGGCTCGGGTCCGCCATCAGAACTTCATCGGGTCCATGATCGCATCGAGGTTCTGCGCGTCGCAGAACTCGAGGAAATCATCGCGCAGCGAGGCGATGTGCGTTTTCGCCGGGATGCCGATCGTGATCTGCGCGGAGAACATCTCGGCGCCGGTCTGCATTGCGCGGTAGCGATTCGAGCTCAGGCTCTCGATGGAAATGGCATGGGCGATGAAGAACTCCGCCAGTTGGTGCAGGATGCCCGGCTTGTCGGCGGCGACCACTTCGACCAGGTACGGCAACATCGCGTTCTGCGTGTCCTTGGCGGCGGTGCGCTGCAGCAGCAGGCGGATGCCTTCTTCGCGTTCGATGCGCGGCACCGCCGTCTCGAACTTCGCGATGGCGTCCCACGAACCGACCAGCAGCATGTTGATGGCGACATCGTCGCCGAGCGTGGAAAGCCGGGACTCGAGCAGGTGACAGCCACTGTCGCCAACGCGACGGGTGAGGAGAAGCAGGGGCGATTTCTTCTGCGGGGCCACCGCGATGACGACCAGATAGTTTTCGTTCGATGTCGGTCGCGCCACGGAGTGCTCGTGTGGGCTGAATGGATGACCGCAGAATACTTGTCGCTCCCGGGACCCGCAAGTAACATGAAGGCGTTCCTGGTGAATCCCTCCGATGCAACTTCACGGCAGCATTTGCGCGCTGGTCACGCCTTTCGACGCGCGCGAACAGCTCGACTTCCCCGCGCTTGACCGATTGCTCGACTGGCATCTCGCCAGCGGCACGCACGGTCTCGTGCTCGCCGGGTCCACCGGCGAGGCGGCGCTGATCGACGACGTGGAGTACCGCGCGCTGATCGGTCATGCGGTCGCGCGCATCGCCTCGCGCATGCCGGTGATCGCCGGCATCGGCGCGCCGGGCACGCGCAGGTCGCTCGCGCTCGCTCGGCTCGCGGCGGAAGCCGGCGCCGACGCGGTGCTGGCGGTGACGCCGTACTACGTGCGTCCCACCCAGCACGGGCTGCTCGCGCACTACATGCATCTCGCGGTCGAGTCGCCATTGCCGCTCATCCTCTACAACGTGCCGGGGTGTACCGGTTGCGACCTGCTGCCGGAGACCGTGGCCGCGCTGTCGGCGCACCCGCGCATCATCGGGGTCAAGGAGGCGGTCGCCGACACGGCGCGGCTGGCGGCATTGCTGAAGCTGCAGACGCCGACCTTCGCGGTGCTGAGCGGCGACGACCCGACGGCGTTGTCAGCCATGCGTGCCGGCGCCAAGGGCACGATCTCGGTCGCCGCGAATGTGGTGCCGCGGATGTTCGCGCGCTTGTGCGAATGCGCGCTGGCCGCTGCCGAGACTTCGCAGCTGGCGGCGTCGTCGCTCGACGCACAGCTGTCGCCGCTGTATCGCGCGCTCGCGCTGGAGTCGAACCCGATCCCGGCCAAGTGGGCGCTGCACCGGCTCGGCTACGTGCAGCCCGTCCACCGACTTCCGCTGACGCCGCTGTCGGCGCAGCACCATGACACCATTGACCAATGTCTCGCGGCACTCGCATCGCTCGATGCGGACCTGGCGGGTTGAGGAGCAACATCCCATGTCGATTTCCATTGTGCGCCGACTGACGCTGATCTCCCTGTTGCTGGGTCTGTCCGGATGCGGACTGTTCGGTCGTGGCGAACTGCGCGAGCTGTATCTGGACGCCGAAGGGGGCAAGCCGTTGCAGGTGCCGCCCGGACTCGATACGCCGGATCGGCGCCAGTCGATGATCGTGCCCGATGCCAGCGGTACCGCCGGCACCCAGTCCGAGGCGCCCGACGCCGGGTTGCCGGTCGATGCCGAGGATACGCAGAGTCGCTTGAAGCTGCGCGTGGCTCCGGACGCCGCCTACGCGCAGGTGCTCGAAGCGCTGACCCAGGCCAAGATCGCCAAGCTCGGCGAGAGCGATGCCACGGAGCGTCGCATCGCCCTTGGCTTCGACGTCACTGAAGAACGCAAGCGCTGGTGGTGGAAGGATGGCACGCGCGTCAACACGATCGTGCGCGTCGCGCACGTGGTCGAGGACCCGGTCGGTGCGCGCGTGATCGTCGAGGAAGAGGACAGCGGGTTGCGCATCGACGACGAATACGCACAGCGCATTCTCTCGGCGCTGCGTGACCGCATCCAGTGGGAGTGACTCAAGCGCCGCGGCCGGCGGCGCTGCGCCGCGGCTAGCGGACCAGGTCCTTCAGCTTGTCCGGCTTGCCGTCGAAATCCGCGGCGTCGGGCAACGGCTCGCGCCGTTGCGTCAGCACCGGCCAGATGCGCGAGAGTTCGGCATTGAGCGGCGTGAAGTGCTCTTGCCCGGCGGGAACATCATCTTCGGGAAAGATCGCCTTGGCCGGGCATTCGGGTTCGCAAAGCGTGCAATCGATGCACTCGTCCGGATCGATCACCAGGAAGTTCGGGCCTTCGTGGAAGCAGTCGACCGGGCAGACTTCCACGCAGTCGGTGTACTTGCACTTGATGCAGTTCTCGGTGACGACAAAAGGCATGGACTGGACCCGGGTGGTACTCCCAAGGGGAATCGAACCCCTGTTTTCGCCGTGAGAGGGCGACGTCCTGGACCGCTAGACGATGGGAGCGCGGCTTGAGGCCACTTTGCGGAGCGCCGTAGTATAGCGGCCACGGCAGCGATCTCAAGGCTTCTTGGGCCATAATGGCGTCCGCTTCGCGGCGTCGCCTGCCGATGCAGCGAATTCAGCGACCGCACTCCGCGGTCTTCAGGACACCATGGATTTCCTCGAAACCTCCGATCCCGCGGAAGTGCGCAGACGCGTCGCCGCCCAATTGCGTGTCGTCGCCCGCGCCGACCATTGCATCTCGCGCCAGTACATCAGCCCGAACGCCCTGCGCGTGCTGTACCGGCTGCGCGACGCCGGCTTCAGCGCCGGTCTGGTTGGCGGCGCGGTGCGCGACCTGCTGCTTGGCAACCGACCCAAGGACTTCGATGTCGCGACCAATGCGACGCCGGAGCAGGTCAAGGCGCTGTTTCGCAACTGCCGACTGATCGGTCGGCGCTTCCGCCTGGCACACGTGCACTACGGAGACGAGATCATCGAGGTCTCCACCTTCCGCGGCATCAGCGACGACGGGTCCGGCGATCGCGAAATGGTCGATGGCCGGCTTACCCGCGACAACGTCTACGGCAGCATCGAGGAAGATGCAGTACGCCGCGACTTCACCGTCAACGCCCTGTACTACGCGATCGAGGACTTCTCGGTGCGCGACTACGTCGGCGGTTTCGAGGACGTGCAACGGCGAGTGTTGCGGTTGATCGGTGATGTCGAGCGGCGCTTCCGCGAGGACCCGGTGCGCACGCTGCGGGCGGTGCGCTTTGCGGCAAAGCTGGGGTTTTCCGTGGCCGAGGATGTCGCCGCCGGCATCCGCGAGTACGGACCGCTGCTGGTCGACGCGCCGCCTGCGAGGTTGTTCGACGAGATGCTCAAGCTGTTCCTCGCCGGCCATGCGCTGGCCGGCTTCCGCGAAATGGAACGCTACGGTCTGTTCGCGGTGCTGTTCCCGGAGTCGTCGCTGGCGATCCACAAGGATCCGCGCGGACGCGCCCTGATCGAAGCGGCGCTGGCCAGCACCGACGCGCGCATCGCGCTCGGCAAGCCGGTGACTCCAGCGTTCCTGTTCGCGTCGCTGCTATGGCCGGCGGTGGAATATCGGACCGCAGCGTTGGCTGCGCGCGGCCACGCCGATCCCGAGGGCGAGGCGTCGGCGCAGATCGTTTCCGAACAGGCGCAGCGCATCGCACTGCCGAAGCGGTTCTCGTTGCCGATGCAGGAGATCTGGGACCTGCAGCCGCGGTTCGTGACCAACCAGCGCAAGCGGGTGCAGCGCCTGCTCGCGCATCCGCGCTTTCGCGCCGCCTTCGACTTCCTGCTGCTGCGCGCGAGCGCGCACGCGGACCTGGTCGAACTGGCCGCGCGCTGGGAACGGGCACAACGCGATGGGCCTGACGCGGTGCTGGAAGGGTTGCCTCCGCCCGAGCACGGATCCGCCGCAGAAGTGGCGCCGAGGAAGAAGCGGCGCCGCCGCCGCAAGCCCGCGGTGGCAAGCGCGGCTGCGGAATGAACATGGGTGCCGGCGCGCGCGCGTTCATCGCGCTGGGCGCCAACCTGGGCGACCCGCAAGCGAACGTGCGCGAGGCCATGCGCAGGCTGGATGACGGCACGCTGGGGCGCGTCGTATCGCGCTCGGCGCTGTACCGTTCGGCGCCGGTCGGCATGCCCGACCAGCCGGACTTCGTGAACGCCATGGTCGAGATGCGCACGCACTGCAGCCCGCTGGAGCTGATGCGTGCACTGCTGCGGTTGGAGGCGACGATGGGCCGGATCCGCGGTGAGCGCAACGGTCCACGAGTGATCGACCTCGATCTGATCGCATTCGATTTGCGCCGGTTTTCCACCGACGAGCTGCAGCTGCCGCACCCGCGGGCGTTGCAGCGCGCGTTCGTGATGCTGCCGTGGAGCGAGATCGCGGCCGATTGCGACCTGCCCGGTGGCGGCAAGGTCGGCCAGGTCGCATCCGCTCTATCGACCGCCCAGCTCCGCCGTCTCGACGCTTGAGTCCGTGCGCCGGCTCTGTCGATAATCGCCGCCCCTGCCAGGAACTGCCATGTACGCTGGTTCGACCGAAACACGCAGCCCGCCGATCACGGTGCCGATGCTGCGACAGTTCAAGCAGGAAGGCCGCCGCATTTCGGCGTTGACGGCCTACGATGCGAGCTTTGCCCGCCTGGCCGATGACGCCGATGTGGACGTGATCCTGGTCGGCGATTCGCTGGGCATGGTGGTGCATGGCAAGCGCAGCACGCTCGCGGTCACGGTCGATGACATCGTCTACCACGGACGCGCAGTGGCGCGCGGGTCACGGCGCGCGTTGCGCATCGCCGACATGCCCTACGCGAGCTACCCCGACCCGCGAACTGCCTTCACCCATGCCGCGCGGCTGATTGCGGAAGGCGAGTGTGCGATGGTCAAGCTTGAGGGCGCCGGGCCGGTGATCGAGAGCATCCGCTATCTGGTCGAGCGCGAGGTGCCGGTTTGCGCGCATCTCGGGCTGACGCCGCAGTCGGTGCTGCGCCTCGGCGGCTACAAGGTGCAGGGTCGTGGCGAAGCCGCGGCATCCGCCCTGCGCGATGCCGCACGTGCGGCACAGGACGCCGGTGCCGAGCTGCTGGTGCTGGAGTGCGTGCCGAGCGCGGTGGCGGCGGCGGTGCGGTCCGACCTGGAAATCCCGGTGATCGGCATCGGCGCGGGCGCGCAGTGCGATGGCCAGATCCTGGTCTGCTACGACGTGATCGGAATCAGTGCCGGCCGACGCCCGCGCTTCGTCAAGAATTTCCTCTCCGGTCGCGACGCGGTGATCGATGCGTTCCGCCAATACGTCGCCGAGGTTCGCGCCGGCGAGTTCCCGGCAGCGGAGCACGAATATGCGCAGTGAGTTGCAGCGCACCGCCATCGCGGCGGAGGTGCGCGCACGGGTTGCGCAGTGGCGCCGTGCGGGGGATCGCATCGGCTTCGTGCCGACCATGGGCAATCTGCACGCCGGGCACCATGCGCTGGTCGCCGCGGCGCGCGCCCGTTGCGAACGCGTGGTCGCCAGCGTCTTCGTCAATCCGACCCAGTTCGGACCGAACGAGGACTATGCCGCCTACCCGCGCACGATCGAGGACGATGCCGCTGGTCTGACCGCGGCGGGTTGCGATCTGCTGTTCGAGCCGACCGTTGCCGAGCTGTATCCGTTCGGTGTCGCGGCATCGGTGCGCGTGCATGTACCGCTGCTCGGCGATGGCCTGTGCGGCGCGTTTCGGCCCGGACATTTCGATGGCGTGGCGACGGTGGTCAGCAAGCTGTTCCATCTGGTGCAGCCCGATCTGGCCTTTTTCGGGCGCAAGGACTTCCAGCAACTGCGCGTGATCGAGCGCATGACGCGCGACCTCGGCCTGGACATCGAAGTGGTCGGCGTCGATACCGTGCGTGAGCCGGATGGGTTGGCTATGAGTTCGCGCAACCAATACCTGTCCGCGGAGGAGCGGGCACGCGCGGTCGAAATCCACCGGACCCTGCTGGCGATGCGCGAGGCGGTCGGCCAGGGTCGCGACCGGGTTGCGGTGGAGAAGGCCGCCCTGGATCGCCTGACCGCGGCAGGTTTCCGTGTCGACTACGCGGCCATCCGCTGCGCCGAGGACCTGGCAGAACCGGCAGCCGAGCGGCGGGAGGCCTGGGTCGCATTGGTCGCGGCGCGCCTCGGCAAGGCGCGGTTGATCGATAACGTGTTGATTTAGATCGCCTCCATAGTTGTTGTTGTATCGAAACCACAGGGTTGTTGCGTTTTCGCATCGCCCTTGGTACATTGCTCGCGCCGAAAGGTCTGATCGCTTGAAATGAGCAATCCCTCTCGGCAGCAGGGCGCATTGTTAGGTAATCGTCACTCCGATTAGACCCTCCCTGGTGTTCAGGGAGGGTTTTTTTTGCCTCCGATTCGGGCCGATTTCTGCCCCAGCGGTGCGAGCCGTATCTGCCGGGACGCAACGCAGCGATCGCTATACTCCCGCCGGTTGAGGCCCAACCAGGGATCCGGTGCCGATGAATCTCGTGGACGATGCCGCCCGCCTGAGGCGGTCGACGCTGGCGCAGCTGACGCTTGATGACGAGCGCGGAGCGCGACTGCGATTGCGGTCGGGGCCGCTGCATGCGGACTTCTCCAGGCAACTGGTGGATGGTGCCGCCCTCGATCGGCTGCTGCAGCTGGCCGAGCGGGCGGGGCTGGAGCGCATGCGCACGGAGCTCGCCGCGGGCGAAGCGTTGAACAGCAGCGAGGGGCGCGCGGCACTGCATCACTCGCTGCGCGCCGAGGCAGCGGATGCTGCCGATGGCGAAGCCGCATCGCATGCCCAAGCCGAAGCCGCGCGCGCTGCGCAACTGGTGCAGGGCTGGGTCGACAAGCTCCGGACCGACGGGCTCGGCGAGGGCCGCGAGGTGCGGGAAGTCGTGAACATCGGCATCGGCGGTTCCGACCTCGGGCCGCGGTTGCTCGCCGAAGCGATCGGTGGCGGCGCGCCCGGTCCGCGGCTGCATTTCGTCTCCAGCATCGATGCACACCGGGCGGCGGACCTGATCGCAAGGCTGGATCCGGCGCATACCGTGGTCGTGCTGGTGTCGAAGAGCTTCGGTACCGAGGAGACCCTGCTGAATGGCAACCTGTTCATCGACTGGCTGAGCCGTGCGCTTGGCGCCGAGGGCATGCGGGCGCGGGTTTTCGCGGTGACTGCGAACATTGCGGCGGCAGAGAAGTTCGGCGTGACCGCATCACGTTGCCTGCCGATCTGGGAATGGGTCGGGGGCCGCTATTCGATGTGGTCGGCGGTCGGGTTCTCGTTCGCGCTCGCGCACGGCGCGGCCGCGTTCCGGCGGTTGCTCGATGGCGCGCGTCAGATGGACCGGCACTTCTTCGAGGCGCCGCTCGCGCGCAACCTGCCGGTGCTGCGCGGGCTGATCGAGCACTGGAATCGCGTTGCGCTGGACCATCGTTCGCGCTGCGTGGTGCCCTACGACGTGCGCCTGGCGTTGCTGCCGGCGTACCTGCAGCAGCTGGAGATGGAGAGCAATGGCAAGTCGGTGCGCCGGGGCGGCGAACCGGTCGCCCAGCCAACCGCACCGGTGGTTTGGGGCGGCGTTGGCACCGACGCGCAGCACGCGTTCTTCCAGGCACTGCACCAGGGGACGCAGGTGGTTCCGGTCGAGTTCATCGGCGTGATCCAGCCCGCGCACCCGCACCAGGCGCACCACCGCGTGCTGCTTGCCAACCTGCTCGCGCAAAGCGCAGCGCTCGCCTACGGCCACGACACGCGCGACAGCGACGATCCGCTCGCCGCGCACAAGCACCATGGCGGCAACCGGCCGAGCACGGTGATCCTGCTCGATGCGCTCACGCCGGAAGCGCTCGGTGCGCTGATCGCGATGTATGAACACAGCGTTTTCGTCGAAGCCTGCCTGGTTGGCATCAATCCGTTCGACCAGTGGGGGGTCGAGCTCGGCAAGCGGATTGCCCGGCAGTTCCTGCCGGCACTGTCGAGCGAGGCCGAAGCCGCCGCTCTGGACCCGGGCACGCAGGCGCTGATCCGCGAGATCCGCTCACGCTGAGTCGTGCCGGGCCAACGCCCAGCGCACGTGTTCGCGCACCAGTTCGGATGGGTCGTCGTGTCGCGCCTGCAGCGCGGCGATCACTTCCGGCGTCGTCGGCGCATTGCCAAGCGCGACCGCGAGATTGCGCAGCCAGCGTTCGTGGCCGATGCGGCGCAGCGGCGATCCCTCGCTGCGTGTGAGGAATTCCGCTTCGCTCCAGGCGAAGGCGTCGACCAGTGCGATGCGGTCGAGTCCGTGGCGTGGCGCGAAGTCGCGTTCGCGCGTCGGTTGCGCGAACTTGTTCCATGGGCAGACCAGCTGGCAATCATCGCAACCGAAGACGCGGTTGCCGATCGCGCTACGCAGGTCTTCGGGAATCGGGCCGTGCAGCTCGATCGTCAGGTAGGAGATGCAGCGGCGCGCGTCGATGCGATTCGGCGCCACGATCGCGCCGGTCGGGCAGACGTCGATGCAGCGCGTGCAGGTGCCGCAGTAGTAGCCGCTCTCGGGTGCGTCGTGCGGCAGCGGCAAGTCGGAATAGAGTTCGCCGACGAAGCTCCAGGAGCCGCGGCGGCGGTCGATCAGCAGCGCGTTCTTGCCGATCCAGCCGAGCCCGGCATTGCGCGCGAGCGCGCGTTCGAGCACCGGTGCGCTGTCGACGAAGGCGCGGTAGCCGAACGGGCCGATCAACCCGGCGATGCGGTCCGCGAGCTGCTGCAGGCGGTTGCGCATCAGCTTGTGGTAATCGCGGCCGAGCGCATAGCGCGAGACGTAGGCGAGCGCCTTGTCGTCGAGGGTCGCCTGCATGTCGGCGGCGTCGCGGCTCAGATAGTCCATGCGCACCGAGATCACGGTCAGCGTGCCCGGCACCAGGTCGTCGGGCCGCGAGCGACGCGTGCCATGGCGCTGCATGTAGTCCATCTCGCCGTGGAAGCCGTCGTCGAGCCAGCGCAACAGGTGGGACTCGTCCTGGTCGAGCCGGGTGCCGGTGATGCCGCAGGCGCTGAAGCCGAGGTCGGCGGCGTGTTCCTTGATGGTGCTGGCGAGCGCGTGCGGATCGGGCAGGGACGTGGGCATGGCCGCAGTATAGGCAGGCGGCCGCGTACAATCCGCCGATGAACCCGGGGTCGAGCGAGCTGTATACCGTTGCCGCCGTGCGCGCGATCGAAGCACGTGCGACGCATGACCATGCGCTCGACCTGTGGACGCTGATGCAACGCGCGGGCCAGGCTGCGTATCGCATGCTGCGCGTGCGCTGGCCCGGGGCGCTGCGCATCGCCATCGTCTGCGGCAGCGGCAACAACGGCGGCGATGGCTACGTTGTCGCGGCGCTGGCGCGCGCTGCCGGCCTGCAAGTGGTGCTGGTGCAGGTCGGGGCAACTCCTGCGTGCGAGCCGGCGCTGCGTGCCGTGCGTGCGTGGTGCGCTGGCGGTGGCGAGGTGCTGGCCTACGCTGGCGGCAGCCTGTCCGATGCGGATCTGGTGGTGGACGCAGTGTTTGGCATCGGCCTGGATCGAGCGCCGCAGGGCAGCGCAGCAGCGGCCATCGAGGCGATCAATGCGCACGCGGCGCCGGTGTTCGCGCTCGATGTGCCGTCCGGCCTGAATGCGGGCAGCGGCTGCGCGCCGGGCGCGTGCGTGCAGGCCTGCGCGACGCTCAGCTTCGTCGCCTGGAAACGCGGCCTGTGGACCGGCATGGCGGCGCGGCTGTGCGGTGATCGGCAACTGGCCACGCTCGAACTTCCGCCCGAGGCATTCGCCGGCATCGAAGCCGATGCCAGGTTGCTCGCGCAGCCGGATGTGGCCGCGGCGCTCGCGCCGCGCGCGCGCGATCTGCACAAGGGTGGCTGCGGCCACGTGCTGGTGATTGGAGGCGACCGCGGCCACGGCGGTGCGGCTTCACTCGCGGCGAGCGCGGCGGCGCGCACCGGCGCCGGTCTGGTGTCGGTGGCGACGCGTGCGGAGCATGTCGCGCCGATCCTGGCATCGATCCCCGAGGCGATGGTGCAGGCGGTCGCGTCCCGCGAAGACCTGCGCGCCCTGATCGAACGCGCCGATGTGATCGCGCTCGGCCCCGGACTGGGACAGTCGGATTGGGGTGTGCAACTGGCCCAGGAAGCCTGCGGCGCGGGCCGGCCGGTGGTGCTGGATGCCGATGCGTTGAACCTGCTCGCGGCCGGGCACCTGGCGGCGCCGGCCGCATGTGTACTGACGCCGCATCCGGGCGAGGCCGCGCGCCTGCTCGCAGTCGAGGTGGCGGCGATCGCGCGGGATCGTTTCGCGGCGGTGCGCGAGCTCGCCTGCCGCTACCGCGCCGTCGTTGTGCTGAAGGGGGCCGGTAGTCTGATCGCGGATCGCGATGGCGCCGTTGCGGTGTGTCCGTTCGGCAATCCGGGCATGGCGTCGGGCGGCATGGGCGACGCGTTGACCGGGATCGTCGCGGCGCTGATCGCGCAAGGACTCAGTCTGGCCGACGCGGCGCGGACCGGCGCCCTGGTGCATGCATTGGCGGCGGATCGGGCGGCGCGCCACGGCGAACGGGGTCTGCTGGCCAGCGACCTGATTGCCGAACTGCGGAGGCTGGTCAACCCATGACGGGCAACGCCGTGCTCCTGCCCGATCTCGCCGCGACCGAAGCCTTCGCCGCGCGCATGGCGCGCGCGCTGCAGGCGCCGCTCGCGATCGGACTGGTCGGCGATCTCGGCGCTGGCAAGACCGCGCTGGCGCGTGCGCTGATCCAGACGCTGGCGCCGGGCACGCGCGTCAAGAGCCCGACCTACACGCTGGTCGAGTCCTACGCTTTGCCGGGCCTGCAACTGCATCACCTGGACCTGTACCGGCTGCGCCACCCGGACGAACTCGCCGATCTCGGACTGGCCGAGCTGACCGGACCGGACGCGGTGCTGCTGATCGAGTGGCCCGGTCGCGGTGGCGATCGGCTGCCGGCGCTGGACGTGGTGGCGACGCTGCAGCGCGAAGCGGCCGAGGCGCGCACGCTGGACCTCGTGGCAGCGACGCCTGCTGGGCAGGCGTTCTGCGAGCGTCTGCGGATCGGCCAAGGCCATCAATCGGTTGGGGATGAGACTTGCGGTCCTGTTCAGAAAGTGACGTTAGTGAACGGATTTGATTGAAGTTTGTTCTTGAATTTGCGGTTCGCCTGGAGTTAAATCCCGGCCATGTTCGCGCGCATCTCCCGAATCCCGGCGGTTTTCCTGCTCGCGCTTGGCGCGCAGACGGCGCTGGCCGGTGACGTGCAGTCGGTGCGGTTCTGGGATGCGGATGACCACACGCGCGTGGTCTTCGATGTCAGCGGCCCGGTCCACTACAAGCTGTTCACGCTGGAAAACCCGGATCGACTGGTGCTCGACATCGCGCGCAGTCGTGTGTCCAAGTCGCTTGATGGCAGCGCGCTCGAGGGCGCCGTGCAGCGCGTGCGCACCGGGCGCCAAGGAACCGACACCCTGCGCATCGTGCTCGACCTGGACCGCGGCGTGCAGCCGAAGAGCTTCCTGCTGCCGCCGGCCGACAAGTTCGGGCACCGCCTGGTCATCGACCTGTTCGACCGTGCCAGCGCACCGCGCGTGGTCAAGCGCGAGGACGCGCTCGGCGTCGGTGGCGGCGAGCGCGACGTCATCGTGTCGATCGACGCCGGCCACGGCGGAGACGATCCGGGCGCATCCGGGGCCAACGGCTCGCGCGAGAAGGACATCACCCTTGCCGTCGCTCAGGCGCTGGCCGCGCGCGTCGACGCCGAGCCCGGCATGAAGGCGGTGCTGACGCGCGACCGCGACTTCTTCATCCCGCTCAAGCGTCGCTACGAGATCGCGCGCGAGCAGAAGGCCGACCTGTTCGTCTCGATCCACGCCGACGCCTTTGCCAAGTCGCAGGCACGCGGCTCCTCGGTATTCGTGCTGTCCGGACGCGGCGCATCGAGCGAAGCGGCGCGCATGCTGGCCGACCGCGAGAACACCTCCGACCTGGTCGGCGGCGTCTCCATCGACGACAAGGACGCGACGCTCGCGGCGGTGCTGCTGGACCTGTCGCAGGGCGCGACCATGCAGGCCAGCGAAGTCGTCGCCAACAACGTGCTGCGCGGGCTGGCGCGCATCGGCAATCTGCACAAGCGCGAGGTACAGCGCGCCAACTTCGTGGTGTTGCGCTCGCCCGACGTGCCCTCGATGCTGGTCGAGACGGCGTTCATCAGCAATCCCGCGGAAGAAAAGCGGCTGAACGACCCGACCCATCGCGACAAGCTGGCCGACGCGCTGGTGGAAGGCATCCGCGACTACTTCGCGACCACGCCGCCGCCGGGCACCTGGTTCGCCGCCAACCCGCAACGCCCGCGCCACCACGTGGTCGCGCGCGGCGAATCGCTGTCGCTGATCGCGCAGCGGCACCGCGTGTCGGTGGCCTCGCTGAAGCGCGAGAACGAACTCGCCACCGACCAGGTCGATGCCGGCGTGGTGCTGAAGATCCCGACCGCGATCTGACCCGCGCGCGTCGCTAGAATGCCCGGCCGCGACCGAGGCCGAGATGCGCATCCAGCAACTGCCCGAACAACTGATCAACCAGATCGCTGCCGGCGAGGTGGTCGAGCGCCCGGCGTCGGTGGTCAAGGAACTGGTCGAGAACGCGCTCGATGCCGGCGCCAGCCGCATCGAGATCGAACTGGAGGCGGGCGGAGTCAAGCTGGTGCGGGTGCGCGACAACGGCGTCGGCATCGACGTCGAGGACTTGCCGCTCGCGCTGACCCGGCACGCGACCAGCAAGATCGCATCGCTGGATGACCTCGAGTCGGTGCGCAGCATGGGGTTTCGCGGCGAGGCGTTGCCGAGCATCGCTTCGGTGTCGCGCTTTCGCCTGGTATCGCGCACCGGCAGCGCGACGCACGCGTCGGAGCTCGAAGTCGACAATGGCCGGATCGGCAATATCCGACCGGCGCAGCATCCGCCGGGAACGCTCGCCGAGATGCGCGAGCTGTTCTTCAACGTGCCGGCGCGGCGCAAGTTCCTGCGCGCCGAGCGCACCGAACTCGGGCACGTCGAGGACTGGCTGCGCGCGATCGCGCTGGCACGGCCCGAGGTGTCGTTCTCGTTGCAGCACAACGGCCGCAGCGTGCTGCGCGACGAGGCCAGCGGCGCCTCCCCGGAAGCACGCGTCGACGCCATGCTGGGCGAGGACTTCCTCGCGCACAGCCTGCGCATTGACCACGCCGCCGCCGGCATGCGCCTGCATGGCCACGTCGGCTTGCCGACCGCGGCGCGGGCGCAGGGCGATCGCCAGTTCTTCTTCGTGAACCGGCGCCTGGTGCGCGACCGGGTGATCGCGCACGCGGTGCGCCAGGCCTACGCCGACGTGCTGTTTCACGGCCGCCACGCCGCGTTCGTGCTGTTCCTCGACCTCGACCCGCGGCTGGTCGACGTGAACGCGCATCCGGCCAAGACCGAAGTGCGCTTTCGCGAGCAGCGACTGGTCCACGACTTCCTGTTCCGCAGCCTGCACGAGGCGCTCGCGCAGACACGGGCGGGCCAGGCGGCGACGATCGCGCCGCCGGATCTGCAGGCAGCGGCGCCTGCGGCGTTCTTCGCGCCGCGGCAGGTCGGGCTCGGTCTGCGCGTGGCCGAGCCGCTGGCCGCGTATGCGCAGGTGTATGGCCGCAACGAATACGCCGCGCCGCCAGCGGTCGATGCGGAGACGTCGGCGCACATCGCCACCGCGCCCGCAGCCGCCGAACCTGCGATTCCGCCGCTCGGTTTCGCGATCGCCCAACTGCACGGCGTGTACGTGCTCGCGCAGAATGCGCACGGGCTGGTGATCGTCGACATGCACGCCGCGCACGAACGCATCACCTACGAGCGCTTGAAGGCGCAGCGCGCGGCCGGTGGCGTGGCGTCGCAACCGCTGCTGCTGCCGACCGCGGTCGCGGTGTCGCGACGCGAGGCCGACGCTGCCGAGGAGCACCACGCCGCGTTCCTCGATCTCGGCATCGAACTCGCACGCAGCGGCGAGACGGCCGTGCTGATCCGCCGCATTCCGGTGCTGCTCGACGGTGTCGATGCCGCGCAACTGGTGCGCGACGTGCTTGCCGAGTTCGTCCAGCACGACAGCTCCACGCGGCTCGAAGCAGCGGCGAACGAACTGTTGTCGACGCTCGCCTGCCATGCGTCGGTGCGCGCCAACCGGCGGCTGACGTTGCCGGAGATGGATGCGCTGCTGCGGCAGATGGAACAAACCGAACGCTCCGGCCAATGCAATCACGGTCGTCCGACCTGGGTGCAGTGGACGATGCAGGATCTGGACCGCGTGTTCCAGCGCGGACGTTGAACCCATGAACCCGAGGGAGTCCCATGCGCAATCGACTGTTGTTCCCGCTGCTTGGCGTGGTCGCAAGTCTGCTCGCGGCCTGCGCGCAGCAGGAGCCGCGCAGCGCGGCGCCGTCCGCTGAACCGGCGGCGCCGGTGTTCGACCACGCCGCCGATGTCGAAGCCTGGCGCAGCGGGCGCCTGGAGCGGCTGCGCAAGCCGGACGGCTGGCTCAGCCTGATCGGCCTGCACTGGCTGACCGAAGGCGAGCAGACGCTCGGCAGCGCCCCCGACAACGCGATCTTGCTGGCCGCCGGCCCGGCGCACTGGGGTGCGTTGCGGCTGCAGGGCGATGAGATCGTGTTTGCCGCGGCCAGCGGCGGTCCGCAGGTGATGGTCAGCAACAGCAGCGCCGAGCGCAGCGAGGGCGGACGCATCTGGCATGTGCTCGCGACCGATGCCAGCGGCTCGCCGTCGCTGGTCAGTGCCGGCAGCGTGAGCTTCCTGGTGCTCAAGCGCGGCGACAAGTACGCATTGCGGGTGCGCGACAGCGAGTCCGAGCGGCGCCGGAACTTCGCCGGCATCGAGCATTTCGCGGTCGATCCGGGCTGGCGCATCGTCGCGGACTGGACGCCGCACCAGGAGCCGCGGTCGTTCGGCATCCAGACCGTGATCGGGACCATCGAGGAGATGCCGAACCCGGGCTATGCCACGTTCACCCGCGACGGCCGCGAGTACCGGATCTATCCGGTGATCGAGGAAGGCTCGGAAGACCTGTTCATCATCTTCGCCGACCGCACCTCGGGCAAGGAAACCTACGGCCCCGGCCGCTTCCTCTACGCGCCGTGGCCGAAGGCGGACGGCAAGCTGGTGATCGACTTCAACAAGGCCTACAACCCGCCTTGCGCGCTGAATCCGTTCTCGACCTGCCCGTTGCCGCCGCCCGAGAACCGCCTCGACCTGCGCGTGACTGCGGGCGAGAAGAAGTACCAGGGCGAGCACTGAGCGGGGCGCGGCGCGTTCGCGCGCGCGCCGCGCGCCGGGTCAGGCGCTCGCCATCGCGTCAACGATTTCGGCCAGTGCCGCGCGGTCGGGTGCGTGCAGCAGGCGTGAGGCACGCGCCTTGAGCGACTTGCGCGAGAGCCCGCCGACGGTTTCGCGCACGTCGGCGAGCGCATTCGGGTGCATCGAGAACTCGGTGAGGCCGAGTGCCAGCAGCAGCGGCGTGTAGCGCGGGTCGCCGGCGATTTCGCCGCAGACGCTGATCGGACGCTTGGCCTGGCGCGCGTTGTCGAGCACCAGGAACAGCAGGCGCATGAACGCCGGATGCAGCGGGTCGTAGTTGGCGGCGACCGCGGCGTTGTTGCGGTCGGCGGCGAGCACGTACTGGGCAAGGTCGTTGCTGCCGACGGCGAGGAAGTCGGCGTGGCGCGCGATATCGGCGCTGACCAGTGCCGCCGCGGGCACTTCGATCATCGCCCCGAGCGGGATTTCGTCGGCGACCGGGTGGCGCGAGCGTCGCACTTCCTCGCTGCATACCTCGATCAGCTCGCGTGCCTCGCGCACCTCCTCGACCGCCGAGACCATCGGCAGCAGGATGCGCATCGGTCCGTAGGCCGAGGCGCGCAGCATGGCCCGCAACTGCGCGGTGAAGATGTCGCGATGCACCAGCGAGTGGCGGATGCCGCGCAGCCCGAGCGCGGGGTTCTCCTCCAGCGCCATCTCCAGCGGCCCGCCGACCGCCTTGTCGGCGCCGAGATCGAGCGTGCGCAGCGTCACCGGGCGTCCGGCCATCGCCACGATCGCGTCGCGGTAGGCGCGGAACTGCTCGTCCTCGGTCGGCAGCTCGCGCCGCTTCATGAACAGGAACTCGGTGCGGAACAGACCGACGCCGTCGGCGCCGGCGCGGCGCGCGGCAGCGATCACGTCCGGGTTCTCGGCGTTGACGTGCAGCTTCACCGACACGCCGTCGCGGGTGCGGGCGTCGGTGACCTTGATGCGCGCGCGCTGCCGGCGCACGCGCTCGGCCTCCTTCTGCAGCGTGCGGAACCGCGTCTGGTCGATGTTGTCCGGGCGCACCACGATGCGGCCGTGGTCGGCGTCAAGCAGGATGCTGTCGCCTTCGTGCACCACCGCCAGCGCATGCTTGACGCCGCAGGCGAACGGCAGGCGCAGACCGCGCGCGACGATCGCGGTGTGCGAGTACGGGCTGCTGGCGGTGCAGACCAGCCCGCGCAGGCCGCTCTCGGCGAGTTGCGCAAGCTCGGCCGGCGCGACGGTTTCGCAGACCAGGATCTGGCCTTCGGCGGAGGGTTTGCGCTCAGGTTCGGCGCCGCCGCGCGCGAGCGCCGCGTAGACGCGCGCCACGACGTGGTCGAGGTCGTCGCGGCGTGCGCGCAGGTAGGGATCGTCGATGCCCTCGAACATGGTGGCGAGCAGGTCGCGCTGGCGCTTCAGCGCGGCGGTCGCGCGCAGCGAGTCCTTGCGGATCAGCGCGACCACGGCGTCGGTGAACTCGGGGTCGTCGAGGATCATCGCGTGCGCGTCGATGATCTCCGACAGGTCGCGCGCGAGCGCGCCGGAGACGCGGTCGCTGAGGCTCGCCAGTTCCGCGCGTGCGGTCTTCAGCGCTTCCTCGAACCGCTTCACCTCGTTCGGGATGCCGGCACTCGGCAGCGGCTCGGTCTCGACGTCGATCTTGGCCGAATAGACGACGCGCGCGCTGCCGAACGCAAGGCCCTTGGCGGCGACGGTGCCTTCGAGTTCGGCGCGTTGCGTCGTCATTCGCCCTCGTCGAATTTGCGGTTGAACAGGTCGACCACCGCTGCCATCGCCGCGACCTCGTCCTCGCCCTCGGCGCGCAGCCGCAGCGGCGTGCCGATGCCAGCGGCCAGCAGCATCAGGCCCATGATGCTCTTGGCGTTGATCTCGCGACCGCGGCAGCTGATCATCACCGTGGAACGGAATCCCGAGACGAGCTGCACCAGCTTGGCCGAGGCACGCGCGTGCAGGCCGAGCTTGTTGCTGATGACGACGTCCTGCTCAAGCATGGTCGACGATCACTCCGTTGCGTGCGCCGGCGGTCGCGGTGTTGACCAGTTCGTCGAGCGACTGCTCGGCGTAGTTCATCACCCGCAGCAGCATCGGCAGGTTCACCCCGGCCACGCGCCGCGTGCGGCAGCCGAGGTTGGCGAGCTTGGCCGCGACGTTGCTCGGGGTGGCGCCGTAGAGGTCGGTCAGCACCAGCACCCCTTCGCCTTGTTCCAGTTCGCGCACCGCGGCCGAGGCGCGCATCAGCACCTGTTCGTGGCCTTCGCCAAACCCGGCCTCGATCGCCGCAGTGCGCAACGGCAACGGCCCCATCACGCCGCGCGCGGCACCGAGCAATCCCGGCCCGACGCCGCTGTGCGTCAACAGCAGTACTCCGACGCTCATTCCAGCTCCCGGTGGAAGGTCATGACGTGCTCGCGCGATTCGCGGAAGGCCTCCGCCAGGCGTTCGACGATGTACACCGAACGGTGGCGGCCGCCGGTGCAACCGATGCCGACGGTGATGTAGCTGCGCTGGTCGGCCTCGAAGCGCGGCAGCCAGGTCGCCAGCAGTCCGCGCACCTGTTCGATGTAGTGCGCGACCTCGGGGAATTTCGCGAACCAGTCGCGGATCACCGCGTCGCGACCGGAGAGCGGCCGCAGCGTCGCTTCCCAGTGCGGGTTCGGCAGGCAGCGCGCGTCGAACACGAAGTCGGCGTCCGAGGGCACGCCGCGCTTGTACGCGAACGACTCGAACAGCAGCGACAGCGAGGCGCCCTGGGTGCCGAACTCGGTGGCGATGACGCGGCGCAACTGGTGCACGTTGAGGTCGGAGGAGTCGATCACCTTGTCGGCGATCGCGACCAGCGGCCGCAGCAGCTTGCGCTCGAGCGCGATGGCGTCGTTCAGCGCGAGCCCGTCGTGGGTCAGCGGATGGCGGCGGCGCGTGTCCGAAAAGCGCTTCAGCAGCACGTCGTCGCGGGTGTCGAGGAACACCAGCTGGTAGGCGAGCCCCTGGTGCGCGATGCGCGCCAGGATCGCCGGCAGCTTCTGCAGGTCGTCCTGGCGGTTGCGCACGTCGACGCCCACCGCCAGCCGCGGATGATGGCCCTGTGCGCGCACGGCTTCGACGAACGCCGGCAGCAGCGCGGTCGGCAGGTTGTCGACGCAGTAGTAGTCGAGGTCCTCCAGCGTGCGCAGCGCGACCGTCTTGCCGGCGCCGGACAGGCCGCTGACCAGGATCAGGCGCTCGCTCGGCTCGCCCGGGATGCGCGGCGGTGGCGGCGGCGTGAAGTGCAGCGGCAGGTCTACCATGGCGACGCCCTGCGCATCTGGTGGGCCTGGCGGTCGATGAAGGTCTGCGCCGGATCGATGCCCTTGCTCTTGAGCAGGAAGGTGCGCGTCGCCGCCTCGACCAGCACCGCGAGGTTGCGCCCGGCCGCGACCGGCAGCGTGATCTGCGGGACTTCGACGTCGAGCACGTTGCGCGTCGTGGTCACGCCCTGCAGCCGCGCCATGCCGTCGTTCTGGTGCACGTCCTCAAGCTTGCCGAGATGCACCACCAGGCGCAGGTACTTGTTGCGCTTGATCGAGGTGTCGCCGAACATCTGGCGCACGTTGAGGATGCCGAGGCCGCGCACTTCGAGCAGGTCCTGCAGCATCTCCGGGCAGGTGCCGTCGATCACGTCGGGCGCGATCAGGGTGAATTCGGGGGCGTCGTCGGCGATCAGGCGGTGGCCGCGGGTGACCAGTTCCAGCGCCAGTTCGCTCTTGCCGGAGCCGGCGTCGCCGGTGATCAGCACGCCGATCGAATACACCTCCATGAACACGCCATGCAGCGAGGTGTTGCGCGCCAATGCACGCGACAGGTGGTACTGCATGTAGGTCAGCACTTCATGGCCGCGGCGGGCGCTGACCCAGATTGGCGTCTGCGTTTCCTCGGCCGCTTCGCGCAGGTCGGCCGGCACCGCCTGGTCGCGGGTGACGACGATCGCGGTCGGCTTGTAGTTCATGATCTTCTGCACCGTGTCCCAGCGCTGGCGCGAGTCGAGCGCGTCCAGGTACTTGAGCTCGTCGATGCCGACGATCTGCAGCTTGTTCGGGTAGATGATGTTGAGGTAGCCGACCAGCGACGGCCGTCGCTGCAGGTTCTCGCCGGGTTCGACGATGCGCTGCTCGCCGCGTTGCCCGGCGACCCAGCGCAGCTTCATGCGCTCGGTGACCTGGTCGAACAGTTCGCGTGCGGTGATGGTGCGGATCATGCGGCGGCTCCGCTCAGCGAATCGCCGAGGAGGTCGAGTACGGCTGCGGAGGTGCGGGCGCGGCGCAGCATGGCGCGGGTTGCGCCATCGCCAAAGCGCTGGGCGATGCCGGCGAGGATCGACAGGTGTTCGCCGGTGGCGTGCGCCGGGACCAGCAGCGCGAAGAACAGGTCGACCGGGGCGCCATCGGGCGCGCCGAAGGCGACGCCGTTGCCCAGGCTGAGGAATGCGGCGCGCGGCTGTTCCAGCGATTCGATGCGTGCGTGCGGAATGGCGACGCCGTCGCCGAGCGCGGTCGAACCGCTCTGTTCGCGCCGTGCCAGCAGTTGTAGCAGGCGTGCCGCCGGGAATTCCCTGTCCGCGAGCAGGCCGGCCAGGTGCTGCAGCACCGCGTCCGCGTCGGCGAGCCGGGCGCCGAGCGCGATGCGGTCATGCGAGAGCAGGCGGCTTGGGCGCATCGGGGGAGGTCGCGAAGGGGGAGTGCGGGAAAGGCGCCGGCCGCGCGTCGTGGCGGCCGGCGCGGGGGCGGGGCTCAGGTGCCGGTCTTGCGGGTCTGGGCTTCGGCGCGATGGTGGTCGGTCAGCTTCTCCTTGTGCTTGCGGATCTGGCTGTCGAGCTTGTCGCTGAGCAGGTCGATCGCGGCATACATGTCGCTGGCCTCGGCCTCGGCGTGGATCTGCTTCTGGGTGGAATTGACGGTGGCCTCCACCTTGTGCGCCAGTTTTTCCAGGCCGAGCACGACGTGGACGTTGGTGACGTGGTCGAAATGACGTTCGACGCGCTGCAGCTTTTCGGTCGCGTAATCACGCAGTGCCGGCGTGACCTCGACGCCATGACCAGAGATCTCGATTTGCATGGGCTACCTCCAACGATGGGGGGCGCGCTGCGCGCCCGGATTTTCCGTCGCTGCAGGGACGCAGGCAGCGGCGGCAAAGTGGACATGGGGTCGGCGGGCGCGATCGGAAGGGTGCTTCATGGGCGGACTCAGGCCTTTCGCAACCGGTCGCTGGACGAGGGGATGTTCATGGCCTCACGGTACTTGGCGACCGTGCGCCGCGCAACCTGGATTCCGGCCTGTTTCAGCGCCTCCATCAACGCCTGGTCGCTGCACGGCTTGGCCTTGTTTTCGGCATCGACGAACTTGCGGATCATCGCCTGGATCGCTGTGGCCGAGGCTTCGCCGCCCTCGCTGGTGGCGACGCCGCTGGAGAAGAAGCGCTTGAGCTCGAACACCCCGCGCGGCGTGGCCATGTACTTGCGCGTGGTGGCGCGGGAAATGGTCGATTCGTGCAGTCCAACCTCGTCGGCGATGGTGCGCAGGGTCAGCGGTCGCAGCGCCTCCGGACCGTAGTCGAGAAACGCGCCCTGTTCGCGCACGATGCAGTTGCCGACCTTGGTCAGGGTCTCGCCGCGCTGCGCCAGGCTCTTCATCAGCCAGCGCGCCTCCTGCAGGCGTCCGCGCAGGTAGCTGCCGGTTTCGCCGCGGGATTCCGCGGCCATGCGTTCGTACTGGCGGTTGATGCCGATCGCCGGCGCCGTCGCCGGATTCAGCTGCACCCGCCAGCGGCCATTGAGCTTGCGCGCGATCAGGTCCGGGACCACGGCCTCGGATTCGCTGTCCACCGGCCGCTCGCCCGGGCGTGGGTTGAGGCTGCGGATCAGGCGCAGCGCCGCCTCGACCTCGGCCACGGCGACGCCGAGGCGGCGCGCGAGTTGCTGGGCGTCGGTGCGCGGCAAGGTGTCCAGGTGGCCGGAGACGATGCGCAGCGCGAGATCGCGTTGCGCTCCCTCGGGTTGCGAGCGCAATTGCAGGACCAGGCACTCGCGCAGGTCGCGTGCGCCGACGCCGGGCGGGTCGCACTGCTGCAGCAGGTGCAGCACGACGTGGATCTCGTCGGCATCGACGCGCCACTGCGGCGCCAGCGCCGCGGCAATGCCGGCATCGTCCTCGCGCAGGTAGCCGTCGTCGCCGATGGCGTCGATCAGCGCCGCGGCGATCGCGCGGTCGCGCTCGGTCAGCGGTCGCATGGCCATCTGCCAGGCCAGTTCGCCGCGCAGGTCGGGGGCACCGCCGGCCTGCTCGCGCTCGCCTTCGCTGCCGTCGAAGCTGCCGGAACCGGGCTCGCTCCAGTCGGCCATCTCCTCGAACCCTTCGAGGTCGAGCTGGTCGTCGATGTCGTCCTTCGCTTCGGTTTCGCGATCATCCGCCGGCGCGTCCGCGGCCTCGACCGGTTCGTCCTGCTGCAGGTCTTCCTCACGCTCCAGCAGCGGGTTCGACTCCAGCAGCGTGGTGACCTCGAGCTCCAGTTCCAGCGTCGACATGGCCAGCAGGCGGATCGCCTGGGTGAGCTGCGGCGTCAGCTTCAGGCTTTGGCCCAATCCGAGCTGGAGAGCGGCTTTCACCACGCGTGGGCGGCCCTCCGGTCGGCCTGGAAGCAAGATTCGTTCCAGTCGATTCTACGCACTCCGCGGGATTCGCCAAGCGTCCGCCGCGAATTGTTGCCTTCCGCACTCAGATCGAGAATTTCTCGCCCAGGTACACGTCGCGGACACGCTGATTCGCGAGGATTTCGGCCGGCGAGCCGGCGGCGAGCACGCTGCCGGCGTGCAGGATGTAGGCGCGATCGCAGATGCCGAGCGTCTCGCGCACGCTGTGGTCGGTGATCAGCACGCCGATGCCGCGGTCCTTGAGGTGCGCGACGATGCGCTGGATTTCGGCGACCGAGATCGGGTCGACGCCGGCGAAGGGCTCGTCGAGCAGCATGAAGCGCGGCTTCGCCGCCAGCGCACGCGCGATCTCGACGCGCCGACGCTCGCCGCCGGACAGGCTCTGGCCCTTCTGCTTGCGCACGTGCGCGATCTGCAGGTCGGCGAGCAAGCCTTCCATTTCCTCGCGCTGCTGCTTGCGACTCAGCCCCGGCCGCAGTTCCAGCACCGCGAGCAGGTTGTCCTCGACACTGAGGCTGCGGAACACCGACGGTTCCTGCGGCAGGTAGCCGACGCCGCGGCGCGCGCGCTCGTGCATCGGCAGCGTGCTCAGGTCGGTGTCGTCGAGCAGGATCGCGCCGGCGTCGGCGCCGATCAGGCCGACGATCATGTAGAAGCAGGTGGTCTTGCCGGCGCCGTTCGGGCCGAGCAGGCCGACGCATTCTCCGGGTGCGACTTCGAGCGAGAAGTCGACGACGACTTCGCGGTCCTTGTAGCGCTTCTTCAGGTGCCGCGCGGACAGCATCAGGATTTCGGAACTTCGGCCGGCTGGGAGGCCTTGGGCTTCGGCGCGATCGTCATGTGCACGCGGCTGCCCGCTTCGCCGGCATTCATCTCGCCGGTGTCGAGCTTGTAGACGATGCGCGCGCCGGTCATCACGCCGCGCGGGCGCTCGACGCGCACGTTGCCGCTGAGCACGACCTTCTGCTCGGCGAGCAGGTACTCGATGCGTTCGGCGTCGGCCTTGAGCCGGCCCTGCTGCTCGATTTCCTGTTCCAGGTGCGCCGGCGCGCCGTCGAGAACCACGCGGCGGATGTCCTGGTCCTGCTGCTCGACCTCGGCGCGTTCGGCGCGAATGCTGAGCGAGCCCTGGTCGATGCGGACGTTGCCGGTCAGCAGCGTGGTGCCGGCGGCGGCGTTGCCCTTGGCGTGGTCGGCATCGATCTGCATCGTCTGCTCGCGGTCGGATTCCAGTGCCATCGCGGCGGGTGCCGCGAGGAACAGCGAGATCAGCAGTGCTTCAGCGCTTGGGCGTGAACGTGGCATCGACTTCGGCCTTGAGTTCGAAAGATTGGGCGGAGAGATCGGCAGCGAGGCCGCGGCCGCGCAGTATAGAGCCCGGGCGCGTCACTTCGACGCTGCGGTCGGTTTCGATCCGGCGCGTCTCGGTGTGCGCGACCAGGCGTTCGGTCGCGAGTTCGAAGGCGTCCTCGACGCGGTCGCTGGCGCGGCGGACGCGCACCTCGCGGTCGAGATCGATGCGCTTGTCGCGGGTGTCGATCCAGGCGTCCTCTGCGGTGGCGCTCCAGCGTTCGCCGCCAGTGCCAAACAACTCGAAATGCGGCGTGCTGACCGCGAAACCGTCGCGGCGCTCGTCGTGCAGCAGGCGCGGCGACTTGGCCTTGAACGACAGCCGGCCCTGCTCGTCGAAGGCGTCGAGTTCGAAGTCGGTCAGCTCGTAGCTCGGGCGCGACGGGCCGGCAAAGCGGTCGGGCTTGCGCTCGTCCGGCTGCATCAGCAGCTGCCAGCCGGTCACCGCGGCGACCACGGCGAGCAGCAAGGCGACGACGAGTTGCAGCCGGTTCATCGCTGGAAGCGCTCGATCGCGGCATCGAGCAATCCGTGTGCGGCCAGGATCAGCTCGCACACCTCACGCACGGCGCCGTCGCCGCCGCGCCTGGCGGTCTGCCAGTGCGCCACCTGGGCGATGCGGGGATGCGCGTTCGCCACCGTGACCGCGAAGCCGACCGCTGCCATCAGGCCGAGGTCGGGCAGGTCGTCGCCGACGTGCGCGACCTGGCTGGCTTCGAGCCCGAGCGTTCGCGCCAGCGCCAGCATGCAGGCACGCTTGTCCTCCACCCCGGCAAAGACGTGGCGGATGCCGAGGTCGCGCATGCGCGTGGCCACTGCCTTGGTATCGCGCGCGGTGATCACCGCGACCTCGAAGCCGGACGCGAGCAGGAGCTTCAGGCCGAGGCCGTCGAGCACGTGGAAGCGTTTGGCTTCGTGGCCGGCGTCGCTGTAGTAGAGGCCGCCATCGGTCATCACGCCATCGACGTCGAAGCAGGCCAGGCGCACGCGCGCGGCGCGCGCGACGACGTCCGGTCCGATGCCATCGAGCGGCGACGCGTGCGTCATGCCTCAGACCACGCGCGCGCGCAGCAGGTCGTGGATGTTGAGGGCGCCGACCAGCAAGCCGTCGCCGTCCACCACCAGCAGCGCGTGGATCTTGAAGTCCTCCATCAGCCGCGCCGCTTCCACCGCCAGCTTGTCCGAGGTGATGGTCTTGGCGCGCGTGGTCATCAGCGCGTCGACGGTGGTGCCGCGCAGCTCGATTTCGGAATCGTCGAGGGTGCGGCGCAGGTCGCCGTCGGTGAACACCCCGAGCAGCCGGTGCGTGGCATCGACCACCGCGGTCAGGCCGAGGCCCTTGCGCGTCATCTCGATCAGCGCGTCCGAGACACTGGAACCGCTGGCCACGCTCGGCACCTGATCGCCGGTGTGCATGATGTCGCTGATGCGCAGCAGCAGGCGACGCCCGAGCGATCCGGCCGGATGCGAACGCGCGAAGTCGTCGGCAGTGAAGCCGCGCGCTTCGAGCAGCGCGATCGCGAGCGCGTCGCCCATCACCAGTGTCGCGGTGGTGCTGGAGGTCGGCGCCAGGTTCAGCGGGCAGGCTTCGACCGGCACGCTGACATCGAGGTGCACGTCGGCCAGGCGCGCCAGCGAGGAATTCGGGTTGCCGCTCATCGCCACCAGCGGAATGCCCTGGCGCTTGATCAGCGGCAGGATCGCGAGCAGTTCGTCGGTCTCGCCGGAATTGCTGAGCGCGAGCACCACGTCCTTGTCGGTGATCATGCCGAGGTCGCCGTGGCTGGCCTCGGCCGGATGCACGAAGAATGCGGGGGTGCCGGTGCTCGCGAGCGTGGCCGCGATCTTGTTGGCGATGTGCCCGGACTTGCCCATGCCGGACACGACGATGCGTCCGGTGCAGTCGAGCATCAGCGCGCAGGCGCGGAAGAAGCTGGCGTCGACGCGCGCCGACAGGCCGCGGATGGCATCGGCCTCGATGTCGAACACGCGGCGGGCGCTGGCGGACAGGCGGTCGGGATCGAGCATCGGATGCATCAGTACCGGTGGCACCGGCTTGAGTTGGGCGTTCACATTGTTTCCCGGGCGCTGGGGTGGCGGTCGTGCTCGTTCCATTGGATGGAATCGGCTAGACTTCGCGGCCCTCATTCTAGCCGCAAGGCACGGGTGTCGTCCGAACGACGCCCGCCGCCCCGGAAACCGCCGCGCCGCGCCATGGACACCGCTCGCATCCGTGCTCTGATCGAACAAGGTCTTCCCGACGCCGAAGTCAGCGTGCAGGGCGAGGATGGCGTGCACTTCGAGGCGGTCGTGGTCAGCGCGGCGTTTGCCGGCAAGCTGCCGCTGGCGCGCCATCGCATGGTCTACGCCACCCTCGGCGGGCTCATGGGCGGTGCCATCCACGCGCTGTCGCTGCGCACGCTGACGCCGGACGAAGCCGCACGCGCCTAGGGCGCGTGGCTGCGGTTCAAACTCTTTCAAGGAACAACGATGGCCAAGATCGTCATCAGCGGCGGCGAGCCGCTCAACGGGGAAGTCTGGATTTCCGGCGCCAAGAACGCGGTGCTGCCGATCCTCGCCTCGACCCTGCTGTGCGACGAGTCGATCAGCATCGGCAACGTGCCGCATCTGCACGACGTGACCACGACCATGGAACTGCTCGGCCAGATGGGCGTGCAGTTCATCATCGACGAGGGCATGAAGATCCACGTCGATCCGCGCGAGACCCGCAACTTCCACGCGCCCTATGACCTGGTCAAGACCATGCGCGCGTCGATCCTGGTGCTCGGGCCGCTGGTCGCGCGCTATGGCGAGGCGCATGTCTCGCTGCCCGGCGGCTGCGCGATCGGCTCGCGTCCGGTCGACCAGCACATCCGCGGGCTGGAGGCGCTCGGTGCCGAAATCGTGGTCGAGAATGGCTACATCCACGCCAAGGCGAAGCGGCTCAAGGGCGCGCGCGTGGTGATGGACCTGGTCACCGTCACCGGTACCGAGAACATCATGATGGCGGCGGCGCTTGCGAGCGGCACCACGGTCATCGAGAACGCCGCGCAGGAGCCCGAGGTCGTCGATCTCGCGAACTGCCTGAACGCGATGGGCGCGCAGGTGTCGGGTGCCGGCAGCAACACCATCGTCATCGACGGCGTCGAGCGCCTGCACGGCACCCACTACGAAGTGCTGCCGGACCGCATCGAGACCGGCACCTTCCTGGTCGCCGGGGCGATCACCAGCGGCCGCGTGCTGCTGAAGAAGACGCGGCCGAACACGCTCGACGCGGTATTGGCCAAGCTCGAACAGGCCGGTGCCCAGCTCAACGTCGGCGAGGACACGATCGAGCTCGACATGCGCGGCAACCGGCCGAAGGCAGTGTCGCTGACGACCGCGCCGTATCCGGCGTTCCCGACCGACATGCAGGCGCAGTTCGTGGCGCTGAACACGGTCGCCGAGGGCGTCGGCGTGGTCACCGAAACGGTGTTCGAGAACCGCTTCATGCACGTGCAGGAACTGCAGCGCCTCGGCGCCGACATCCGCGTCGAGGGCAATACCGCGATCATCCGCGGCGTGCCGCAGATGACCGGCGCGCCGATCATGGCCACCGACCTGCGCGCCAGCGCCTGCCTGGTGCTGGCCGGGCTGGTCGCGAAGGGCGACACCAGCGTCGACCGCGTTTACCACATCGACCGCGGCTACGAGTGCATCGAGGAAAAACTCGGCATGCTCGGCGCCAGGATCCGGCGCCTGCCGAACTGATCCGCGGTGCCTGACATGGGTCAAGGCGGCATCGGTGCCGGCTCGCTGCAATGCCGGTCCCGAAGCGCGGATCGCTTCGCGCAGGCTCGACGATGAACCCGAAACCGCCGCTGGTGTATTCGTGCTCGGGTTGTTCGAGTGCGGCGCAGATGGCCAATCATCTGGCGTTGCGGCTGGACCGCGAGGGACTGGCCGAGATGTCGTGCATCGCCGGGGTGGGCGGCGGGGTGGCGGCGCTGGTCAGGACCGCGCAGGGCGGACGGCCGATCCTCGCGCTCGACGGCTGCGTGCTTGCGTGCACTGCGGCGTGCCTGCAACGCGAAGGCGTGCGGCCGACGCGGCATCTGCTGCTGTCCGAGCACGGCGTGAAGAAGCGCAGGCATGCCGACTTCGATGCGGGCGAGGCCGAGCGCATCTACCAGAACGAAGTGCGCCCGCTGGCGTGGAGGATGTCGATCGATGTTGCCTGCTGAGCCGGACCAGAGCCTGAAATTCATCCGCGGCGGCATCGACCGTGTCGATGACGCATTCGTGCTGCTGCTGGCGCTGCGCCAGCGTCTGGTGCGCGCGGCGATGCTGGCCAAGGATGCTGCCGGACGCCCGCGCCGCGATCCGGGCCGCGAGCTCGCGGTGCGCGACCGCGCACGCCGCCTCGGAGCGTTGCTCGACCTCGATGCGCCCGCGGTCGACCTGCTGATGGCCGGCGTGGTGGCTTCGGCGCAGCGCGCGCAGGGGCTGGTGGCTGACGCCGGTCATTATGCGTCCGGCGGCGGCGATGCGATGATTGCACCCATGAGTCCGACCTTGAACGAATTGCGCCAATCCGATCTCGACCGCCGCTGGGCCTGGCTGCCGCCGCCGAAGCGGGTCGCCCCGTTGTTCAAGCTGTTGCCGCAGGCGTTGCAGCAGCGCGTGCTCGACGCCGTGGTCGGGCGCGTGCTCGCGGCGCCGGTGGCGAATGGTTCGCTCGACTTCATGCAGGATCGCCGCCTCGGCCTCGAGGTTTCCGACCTCGGCCTGCGCTGGGTGTTCGTGCTGCGCGACGGCCGCGTGCATGCCGAGGATGGCGCTGCCGACGCCACCGTGCGCGGCACCGCCACCGACCTGCTGCTGCTGGCGAGCCGGCTCGAAGACGCCGACACGCTGTTCTTCCAGCGCAGGCTGGTACTGACCGGTGACACCGAACTCGGCTTGACCGCGCGCAACCTGCTCGACCGCCTCGACTGGGCCGACGTGCCGCTCGGCTTGCGCGTGGTCTTGAATCATGGCGCGCGCATCGCGCAGTCGGCGCGCCGCAGCTACCGCGAGCGGCATCCGGTCGCATCGCTGCAACCGAAGAACTGAGGAGCCACCCGCATGACCAGCGAACTGGCGGTGAGCGCACCGGCCTGGCGTGAAGGCATGGAACACGAATACGCCGACGTGATCGCCAAGCTCGGCGACCGCCTGCCGTGCCTGGAATGGCCGCTGCATTTGCCGTGGATCGACGCGATCCGCAAGCTCAAGGCCGAGCGCGGCGCCGCGATCATGGCGCACAGCTACCAATCGCCCGAGATCTTCCACGGCGTCGCCGATGTCACCGGCGACTCGCTGGCACTGGCGCAGGCCGCGGCCGACTGCGACGCGCCGATCATCGTGCTGTGCGGCGTGCACTTCATGGCCGAGACCGCGAAGATCCTGGCGCCGGATCGCATGGTCCTGATTCCCGATCTGGAAGCCGGATGCTCGCTGGCCAGTTCGATCACCGCTGAGGACGTGCGCGCCCTGCGCGCGCAACATCCGGGCGTGCCGGTCGTGACCTACGTCAACACCACTGCCGCGGTGAAGGCGTTGTCCGATGCCTGCTGCACTTCGGCAAACGCGGTGCAGGTGGTCGAAGCGATGGGCAGCGAGCGCGTGATCTTCCTGCCCGACCGCTTCCTCGGCGCGCACGTGGCGACGCAGACCGCTGTCGAGCTGATCCTCTGGAACGGCGCCTGCGAAGTGCACGAGCGCTTCACCGGCCAGCAGGCGCGGCAAGCGCGCGAACAGTTCCACGCCAAGCTGGTGGCGCATCCGGAATGCCCGCCGGAAGTGCTGGCCGAGGCCGACTTCGTCGGTTCCACCTCGGCCATGGGCCGCTGGCTGGCGCAGGAGAAGCCCGAGCGCGTCGCGCTGATCACCGAGTGCTCGATGGCCGACAACCTGCGCACGCAATTCCCGCGCATCGATTTCGTGGCGCCGTGCAACCTGTGCCCGCACATGAAGCGCATCACGCTGCCGAACATCCATGCCTGCCTGGCCAAGCTGCAGTACGAAGTGACGGTGCCCGAGGACGTGGCCGCAGGCGCGCGCCGCGCGCTGCAACGCATGCTTGAGGTCGGTCGGCGCGAGCGCGTGTGAACGCACCGCTGATCATCGTCGGCGCCGGCATCGCCGGCCTCTGCGCAGCGCTGGCCGCTGCACCGCGACCGGTGCTGTTGCTGAACCGATCGCCGCCGGTGCGCGACGGCGGCAGCGATGCCGCGACCGCGCTTGCCCAGGGCGGCATCGCCGCCGCGCTGGCCGCGGGCGACAGCGCCGAAGCGCATGTTGCCGACACGCTCGTCGCCGGCGCGCAGCACAACGAACGCAGCGCGGTCGAATACCTGTGCACGCAAGGGGCGCACGCGATCGAATGGCTGCAGGCTCAGGGCGTCGAGTTCGACCGCGACGCCATCGGTGCGCTGGCGCTCGGCCGCGAAGGCGGACACCGCTGCGCGCGCATCGTGCATGCCGGTGGCGATGCCAGCGGCGCGCGCGTGCTGGCGGCATTGACGCGGCGCGTGCAGGCAGCGCGCCACGTGCGCTGGCGCAGCGGGGTCGAGGTGAATGCGCTGCTGGTGCGCGGCGACGCCGTCGCCGGCGTGCGCGTGCGCAGCCTTGGCGGTCGCGAACAGTTCCTCACCGCATCCGCGGTGTTGCTCGCGACCGGCGGCGTCGGCGGCCTGTTCGCCGCGACCACCAACCCGGAGTCGGCGCAGGGACGCGGCCTGGCGCTGGCGCTCGCGGCGCACGCGCCGATGCGCGATCTCGAGTTCGTGCAGTTCCACCCGACTGCGCTCGCGGTGCAAAGTGGCGTGCGCCTGCCGCTGCTGACCGAGGCGCTGCGCGGCGCCGGTGCGGTGCTGCGCGATGCTGCCGGGGTCGCCCTGATGCAGGGCGTGCACGAACTCGCCGACCTGGCGCCACGCGACATCGTCGCGCGCTGCGTGTTCGCCGCGCTGCAATCCGGACGCGGCGCCTTCCTGCACTGTGAACACCTCGGGCTCGATTGGGAACACGCATTTCCGACCGTGCTGGCGCAATGCCATGCACATGGCTTCGATCCGCGCACGCAGCCGCTGCCGGTGCAGCCGGCGGCGCACTTCCACATGGGCGGTATCGCCGTCGATCTCGACGGCCGCAGCAGCGTGCCGGGGCTCTACGCCGTCGGCGAAGTGGCCTGCAATGGCCTGCATGGCGCCAATCGGCTGGCCAGCAACTCGCTGCTCGAAGGCGTGGTCTATGGCCGTCGCGTGGGCGCGCACGCGGCCAAGAGCGCCACCGATCCGCTGCGCCGACGCACGCTGTGGATCGCCGATCCCGGCCACGCCCTCGAACCCGAAGCACTGGCCCGCCTGCGCCGCTGCGTAGGCGAGTCGCTCGGCCCGCTGCGTGCTCGCCAGCGCATCGACGCCGCGCGCCACTTCATCGGCGCCGACGCGAACCTCGCCGGCAGCGCCCAAGGCAAGGTCGCGCTCGCCATGCTCGAAGCCGCCGCCGCTCGCCGCGAGAGCCTTGGTGCGCACCACTGGGAAGTGAACGAAGCGATCGACGCGACGCAATCAGCCTAGGTGCAGCGCCCCAGGCTGCGTTGAACGCGGTGATACACCGCATCGCGGCGAAAGCATGGGCGCACTGTCGTGACGAATCGGAACGAATGATGCGGCTGGCCCGCATCAGCTCGCGCGCGGAAGGCCTGTTCGGCGATCCGGCCCGGGCGCGGGCGTGGCTGCTGACGCCGAAGGTGCTCGTCGCCGGCGAGCCGCCGATCTCGCCGCTGGCACTGGCTGCCACCGAATCGGGCGCACGCATCGTCGAATCGACTCTGCTGCGCGTCGAGCACGGCATGCCCTGATGCGGTTATGGCGGATCTCGCGCTACCGCGGCTTGGGCGGCGAGGGCGGCTTGCATGCCGACAGTCGCTGGCACCACGCACCGCGCCATGTGCTGTTCGCAGCCGAACACTCCGCGCTTGCGATGCTGGAAGTGCTCGCGCACCTGCAGATCGATCTCGCACAGATGCCGAGCACGTTGCGGCTGATCGCCATCGACATCAAGCCGCGCGCATCGATCTCGCTCGCGCCGTCACTGCCGAGCGGCTGGCAAGCCAACCTCCCGACCACGCAGGCCCTCGGCAATGCCTGGCTCGACGCCTCGAAATCGTTGCTGCTCCGAATCCCTTCTGGCTTGCTGCCGCACGCCAACAACTACGCGATCAATCCGCGCCACCGACAAGCCCGCACCCACCTGAGCGAATCCGACCAAGGCCCGCTCTGGATCGACCCGCGCTTCGCTCGATAGCGGGTTCGGCGCATTGCACCCATACGCCCCCGCACGCTACGCCTGCGTATGGACAATCGGGTTGATGCGGGTCAGCGAAGCGGTGTCTGCTGCGGGTACACTGCGACTTTCCGTCGCGGGGCCGGTCTCATGCAACTTCCTTCTTCGCTCTCGTTCGAGCAGCTGATCGCGTGCGCGCGTGGTGATTTCTTCGGGCCGGGCAATGCCAAGCTGCCGGCGCCGCCGATGCTGATGTTCGATCGCATCACCGAGATCGCGCAGAGCGCCGGTCGCTATGGCAAGGGCATCGTGCGTGCGGCGCTCGACGTCAAGCCGGACCTGTGGTTCTTCAACTGCCACTTCAAGGACGATCCGGTGATGCCGGGTTGTCTCGGGCTCGATGCGTTGTGGCAGCTCACCGGCTTCTTCCTGTCGTGGCAGGGCTTGCCCGGACGCGGCCGCGCGCTCGGCGTCGGCAACGTCAAGTTCACCGGGCAGGTGCTGCCGGATGCGAAGATCGTCACCTACGAAATCGACGTGCGCCGGGTGATGCAGCAGAAGCTGGCGATGATCATTGCCGATGGCCGCATGCTCGTCGATGGTCGCGAGATCTACGTCGCCAACGACCTGCGCGTAGGCCTGTTCACCTCGACCGAAGGCTTCTGATGCGTCGTGTCGCGATTACCGGCATGGGCATCGTCTCGTGCCTCGGCAATACTTTGGATGCGGTTTCGGGTTCGCTGCGCGATGGTCGCAGCGGCATCCGCGCGTTGCCCGAATCCGCCGAGCGTGGCCTGCGCAGCCAGGTCGGGGGCGCCTGCGACATTGATCTCGACGCCGCCATCGACCGCAAGCAGAAGCGCTTCATGGGCGATGCTGCCGCGTATGCGCACGTCGCCATGCGCGACGCGATCGCCGATGCCGGGCTGGCACCGGAACACGTCAGCCACATCCGCAGCGGGTTGATCGCCGGTTCCGGTGGCGGTTCGGCCGAGTGGCAGATCGAAGCCGCCGACCTGCTGCGCAACCGCGGCGTGCGCAAGGTCGGTCCGTACATGGTGCCGCGCTCGATGGCCTCGACGGTGTCGGCGACGCTCGCCACCGCGTATGCGATCAAGGGCGTCAGCTATTCGATCGCCGCCGCCTGCGCGACCTCGGCGCATTGCATTGGTGCTGCCGCCGACCTGATCCGCAGCGGCCGCCAGGATCTGATGTTCGCCGGTGGTGGCGAGGAACTGCACTGGGGCCTGACGCTGCAGTTCGACGCCATGGGCGCGCTCTCGACCAAGCGCAACGATGATCCCGCACACGCCTCGCGTCCGTATGACGCCGACCGCGACGGCTTCGTCATCGCCGGCGGTGGCGGCATGCTGGTGCTGGAAGACTGGGACCACGCCGTCGCGCGTGGTGCGCGCATCCATGCCGAACTCGTCGGCTATGGCGTCACCTCCGATGGCGCCGACATGGTCGCGCCGAGCGGCGAGGGTGCGGTGCGCTGCATGCAGATGGCGATGCAGGGCGTGTCGGCGCCGATCGATTACCTGAACACGCATGGCACTTCGACACCGCTTGGCGACATCGTCGAACTGGAAGCGGTGCGCCAGGCCTTCGGCGAGCGCGTGCCGCCGCTGTCTTCGACCAAGGCGCTGTCCGGGCATTCGCTCGGCGCAGCCAGCGTGCACGAGGCGATCTACTGCCTGCTGATGATGCGCGACGGGTTCATGGCGGCGTCGGCCAACATCGACACGCTCGACGAGCGTGCCGCCGGCATGCCGATCGTGCGCGAGCGCGTCGATGCCCGGCTCGATACGGTGATGTCGAACAGCTTCGGCTTCGGTGGCACCAACGCCACCCTGGTGTTCGCGCGCGCGCGCTGATCAGGCAGGTTGCAGCGGCAGCCCGGCCTTGCCGGGTTCGGCGCGCCAATAGCCGTTGTTCGCACCCACGCGCGCCACCGCCTGCGTGTCATCGAGCGCGGCGCGAAACCGCGCGACGACTTCGTGCATGCCCTCGTGCTGCGGATAGAGCCGCAACGCGTCGACGCCGAGTTCGCGCAGATCCGCGATTTCCGGGGCGAGGTCGGTGATCTCGTCGCCCTGCACCTGGATGCCGTTGATGCGCAGGAAGCGCTGGCCTTCGCGCGTTGCCAGTGGCAGACCATCGGGATGCTCGATGCAGCGGAAGCCGCAGTCGTCCTTGGCGACATCGAGCGCACGCGCGGTGAAGCAGCGCGCCGAGAACGCCAGCGGCAGCCGACCCCAGGCGATCACTTCCACTTCGGGCATGGCGTGGCCGAGTTCCGCCATCGCCGCGCGCAGTTCGGCGAGCAGGGCCTGGCCCTGCTCGACGCCGGGCACCCAGCGGTGCAGGCCATCTTCGATCAGCAGCGACAGCGCCTGCGCGTTGTAGATGTTCAGCGTCGGCCCGGCGACGAACGCGATGCCGCGCTGGCGGCAATACTGCACCGCGCTGAGGTCGTTGGCCTCGACCAGGAAGCGGCCGTTCTCGACGATGCGGCGCAGTGCGCCGAGTTCGGATTCGGCTTCGATCAGGGCGAGTGTCGACAGCACGATCTGCTTGCCGCTGCCGGCCAGTTCCTCGGCCAGCGCGATCCAGTCGCGCGTGCCGAGTTCGCGGCGCTTGCTGCACACGGTCTCGCCGAGGTGGATGCGATCGAGCGGCCACTGCGCGGCTTCGCGGTAGAACGCGAGCGTGCGCTCCCGCGGCCAGAAATACTGCGTCGGTCCAAGGCTCAGTTGCATGTCAGTGCCAGGCGCGGTGATAGGGGCCGAGCGTGGTCTGGTGACCTTCGGCGTGTGCGGCCAGCGCCGTCTGCCAGCCGGCCTCGACCTGCCAGCGTTCGGGGTTGGCGCGATAGCGGTCGATGGCACTGCGCCAGGTGCGCGCGACTGCGGAGACGTAGGCGACGCCGCGCTGGCGGCCTTCGATCTTCAACGCCGTGACGCCGGCCTGCGCGAGGCGCGGCAGCAGTTCCAGCGTATTCAGGCTGGTCGGTTCTTCGAGCGCATGGAAGACCTCGCCATTGACGTCGAAGCGGCCCTTGCACACGGTCGGGTAGCCGGCCGGCTCGTGTTCCTGGAAGCGGTCGATCAACACGCCGTTCAGACGCACCGTGCGGCTGCCGTCGGCGGCTTCGTCCCAGCGCACGAAGCGCGCCGGCGAGCACACGCCGTGGCGATTCGGCGAGGCGCCGGTGACGTAGGACGACAGCTGGCAGCGGCCTTCGACCATGATGCACAGGCTGCCGAACGCGAACACTTCGAGCGGCACCGGCGAGGCCGCGCAGACGCGCTCGACCTGCTGGATCGAGAGCACGCGCGGCAGCACCGCACGGCTGATGCCGAAGCGCTCGTGCATGTAGGTCAACGCTGCAGCAGTGGTTGCCGAGCCCTGCACCGACAGATGCCGCGGCAACTGCGGATGCGTGCGCGCGGCGTAGTCGAGCACCGCCATCTCGGCGGCGATGATGGCGTCGGCGCCGAGTTCGGCGGCATGGTCGACGGCGGCGAACCAGTGCGCGACGCGGGCGCTGTCCGGATAGGTGTTGAGCGCGATGTAGACCTTGCGGCCGCGTGCGTGGGCGTGCTGGACGCCTTCGCGAAGTTCGGCCTCGCTGAAGTTCAGACCCGGGAACGCGCGCGCATTGGTCTGGTCGCGGAAGCCGACGTAGACGGCGTCGGCGCCATGTTCGATCGCGGCTTTCAGTGCCGGCAGGTTGCCAGCCGGGCAGACCAGTTGCATGCGTTCGGGGTCCGGTGCGGGGAGGGCTCATGGTGGCGTCCGGGCGCTTGGGCGTCGTTGATCCAGGTCAGTCCACGAACGCGCCTCGCCGACTAGCATGGCCGCTTCCTCGCAGCGAATTCCCCGGAGAACGCCCCATGTCCATGCGTCCGATGATCCTCTCCCTCTGCGGCATCGCCGCACTCTGCGCCGGCGCGGCCTGCGCGCGACACGATGAGCCGGCAGTTGCGACTACGCCGCCGGCCGCAGCAGTCGCCGCACCTGCAGCGAGCGCCATGCACGAGCACGAGCACGCGGCGACGCCGGCGGATGGCGCTGCGGCGGCGCCGTCGAGTGGCGAACGCTTCGCGGTGGATGCGCCGCTGCAGCAAGGCATGGGCAAGATCCGCGCCGCGGTCGCGACCCTCGAACACCACGAGATGGGCCACCTCAGCGACGAGCAGGTGGTCGAGCAGGCCGCCGAGATCGAGGCGCAGGTGCAATTCCTGATCGCGAACTGCAAGCTCGATGCGCAGGCCGATGCCGCCCTGCACGGCATCATCGGCAAATTGCTCGAAGGCGCCAAGGCGCTCAAGGACAAGCCTGCCGATGCCGCTCCGGTGGCACCGCTGCGCGCGGCGCTGGCCGAGTACCCGCGCCTGTTCGACGACTCGACCTGGGTGCCGCTCGGCGAGTGACGCGCTTCAGTCCGGCGCCGCTTCGCGCAGGATGAAGCGGTGCGGCAGCAAGTCGGCGGCGGGCAGGGTGCGCCAGCCGTCGGCACTGTCGAAGCCGACTTCGGCATCGGCGCCGAACTCGACCATCACCTGACGACAGGCGCCGCAGGGCGTGACCGCCTGGGCATGGCCGGCGGCGTCGAACGCGACCACCGCGATCGCCTGCAGCCGGAACGCGGCCCCTTCGGCCGCGACCGCCGCCGAGATCGCGCCGCGCTCCGCGCACAGTGCCAGCGGGTAGGCGGCGTTCTCGACATTGCAGCCGGTGTAGACCTTGCCGCTGACCGAGCGCAGCGCCGCGCCGACGTGAAAGTTCGAGTAGCGCGCGTAGGCATGGGCGGCGACTTGCACCGCGGCTGCACGCAGATCCTTGGACATGCCGGAGATTCCTTGCGGTGGACACGCGGCGTGCATTCTCGCCGGCTTTGCGCGCCGATGCACGCGAGCGGCCGCGCATTGATGCACGTCATGCCGCGGGCTGCGCTTCGCGGCGACAATGCGCGCCCCTTTGGCACCGGTACCCGCTCCCATGTCCCTTGGACTGAATCTGCTGCATGCATTGAAGGCGCACGGCGCGCGCGAGATCTTCGGCATTCCCGGTGACTTCATCCTGCCGCTGTACAAGCAGATCGAGGCGAGCGGCATCTTGCCGCTGTACACGCTCAGCCACGAACCCTCGCTCGGCTTTGCCGCCGATGCCGCGGCGCGCATGAACTGCGGCCTCGGCGTGATCGCGGTGACCTACGGCGCCGGGGCGCTGAACGTGGTCAACGCCGTCGCCGGTGCCTTCGCCGAACGCTCGCCGCTGGTGGTGGTCGCCGGGTGCCCGGGCGAAGTCGAGCGCCACTCCAGCCTGGTGCTGCACCACCAGGTGCGCAGCATCGATTCGCAGTGGCGCATCTTCGGCGAGATCACCTGCGACCGCGTGCGCCTGACCGATGCCGAGACCGCGCCGGCGCAGATCGCGCGCGTGCTGCGCAGTTGCCGCGAGTATTCGCAGCCGGTACTGATCGAAGTGCCGCGCGACATGACCGAGCGGCCGATGGCTGCGGTGCCGATGCTGCCGCCAAGTCCGTTCGATCCGGCCGCGGTCGCCGAATGCGCGACCGAGTGGCTCGAGTGCATCCACGCCGCCAAGCGCCCGGTACTGGTGGTCGATATCGAGGTGCGGCGCTTCGGCGTCGAGGCGCAGGTGGCGGAACTGGCCAAGCGTCTGGCGCTGCCGGTGCTGACCACGTTCATGGGCCGCGGCCTGCTCGCCGATCACGGCGTCGAGGTGCACGGCACCTATCTGGGCGTGGCCGGTGCGGCGGAAACGACGGCGCTGCTCGACGAGTCCGACCTGCCGGTGATGCTCGGCGTGATCCCGTCCGACAGCAACTTCGGCGTTGCCGCCGAACGTTTCGACTTCCGCCGCGCGCTGATCGCCGAGCATCGCGAAGCGCGCGTCAGCCACCATCTCTACCAGGACATCCCGCTGGCGGCGCTGGTGGATGCGATGCTGGCGATGCTGCCACCGGCGGACGCGACGCGCACGCTGCCGCCGCCGCCGGCGTATCCCGAGGGGTTGGTCGATTCGGATCGTCCGCTGCGCGCCGCCGACCTGAGCCCGGCGCTGAATGACCTGATCCGCGAGCGCGGCGCCTTCCCGCTGGTGTCGGACATCGGCGACTGCCTGTTCGCGGCGATGGAGATGCGGCCGACGCCGCTGGTCGCGCCCGGCTACTACGCGTCGATGGGTTTCGGCGTGCCGGCCGGGCTCGGCGTCGCCGCGACCACCGGCGAACGCCCGCTGATCCTGGTCGGCGACGGCGCCTTCCAGATGAGTGGCTGGGAACTCGGCAACTGCCGTCGCTACGGCTGGGACCCGATCGTGGTGGTGCTGAACAACCAGAGCTGGGAAATGATCCGCGCGTTCCAGCCGGAGTCGCGCTGCGCCGACCTCGGCGACTGGCGCTACGCCGATCTCGCCGACGTGCTCGGCGGCCGCGGCCACCGCGTGCCGCGCCCGCGCTGCGCATTGATCGGTGGGGCGGGCGGTGGTCGGCGGCGAGTGCGCCGGCCACGAGAAACAAATCCAGCCGACGCCGATGTGCGAGATCGGCTGCCGCCCCAACTCAACAGCCGCAACGGCGAACTGCTACCGCACACCTGGCAGCCGGCTGCGCCGTAAGTACAGCCTGGCCGCTGCGGAAAGGTGGGTTGGGGGGATGCTTACGATCATTCCTGCTGTTCGACATGGTCACATCCCCGAAAGCCAAGCGCCTTCCGCGGCGTATTGGCCTCCCGCGTGACGCTAGCCCTGCCTGAGCACTGAACACGCCGACACACAGTGACCCAGCAACGCGCCAGTGTCGTAGCATTCGTATCGCTCAGAGTCGACAGTCGACCAGCAAAGCACGGAGCTTGAACGGAATGAATCAGGCCGCGCACAACAAGATCGTCGCCTTCATCTGGGGGATCGCCGACGATGTGTTGCGCGACCTGTTCAGGCGCGGCAAGTACCCCGACGTCATCCTCCCGATGTGTGTCATCCGACGCATGGACGCGGTGCTCGAACCGACCAAGCAAGCCGTGCTCGATGCGAAGCAGATGCTCGACAGTGCGGGCATCGCCGAGCTGTCTCCTGAAGACATCCAGCGCATCACCAACAGCTGGCGCGTCGAAACAGCGCCGCCGCTGATCGCCAAGGTACACAAGCCGGGCAAGATCAAGGCCGATCCGATGTATGGCCTGTACGACGCCACTATTGATCGCAAGCCGGCAGTCGTCGAATACGAACCCGATCCCGATCTCCGCGACAGCGAGCAGGTGCCGCTACTGGAACCCGGCGGCATCGAAGCTTTCATCCGGCGCGAAGTGCTGCCCTACACGCCGGACGCTTGGGTCAAGCGCGACGCGACCAAGATCGGCTACGAAATCAGCTTCACCCGCCACTTCTACAAGCCGCAGCCACTGCGCACGCTGGCGGAAATTCGCGCCGACATCCTGGCGATCGAGAATGAGGCCGAGGGGCTGCTCGATGGATTGCTCAAAGGACCGCAGTCGTGACGAAGAGATCCCGTTCTGCCCCCCAAGCACTCAAGCCGAACAAGCTTCAACCCGCGAGTCACGAACAGCCGGGCCGCGTCGCTGGGGCAGAGGCGCCTGTCATCGTTGACGAGGCAGCGCTCCTCACCGACTTGAGGGAACTGATCCGCTCTGCTCGCCAACGGATTGCCACGGTGGCGAACTCGACCGCGACCCTGCTGTACTGGCACCTGGGGCGCCGGTTGCTCACGGAAAATCTCCAGGGCGTTCGTGCGGCGTATGGGAAACAAATTCTCGCGACAGTGTCGCGAGAATTGACAGCAGAGTTTGGAGGAGGCTTTGGGTACGCCACCGTGAATCGTGCCATCCAGTTCTCTGAGTGCTTCACCGACCTGGCAATTGTGTCGGCGCTGTCGACACAATTGAGCTGGAGCCACTTCGTCGAACTGCTGCCGATCAAGGACCATCTGGCCCGAGACTTCTACGCAGAGATTTGCCGCATCGAGCGCTGGAACGTGCGCACACTGAGGACGAAAATCGGCGGCATGCTATTCCAACGCACGGCGTTGTCAAAGAAGCCAGAAGCCGTCATCTCGGCAGAAATCGGCAAACTTCGCGACGGGCAGATGAGCCCCGACATCGTATTTCGCGACCCCTATCTGCTCGACCTGCTCGGTTTGAAGGGCGCTTACAACGAGCACGATCTCGAGAGCGCCATCCTGCGCGAAATTGAAGGTGTCCTGCTCGAATTGGGCGCCGGCTTCGCGTTCGTCGCTCGGCAAAAGCGCATGAGCGTCGGTAAGGACGATTTCCATCTCGACCTGCTGTTCTTCCACCGCCACCTGCGCCGGTTGATCGCCGTCGAGTTGAAACTGGAATCCTTCCAGCCTGCGCATGTCGGCCAGATGGAGCTGTACCTGCGCTGGTTGGATAGGCACGAACGCGTTCCCGGCGAAGAAGCGCCGATCGGACTCATCCTGTGTGCTTCCGCCGACGCCGAACAGGTGGAGCTGCTCCAGCTCGACGCCAAATCCATCCGCGTCAGCGAGTACCTGACGGAGTTGCCGCCGCTACCGCTGCTGCGCGCCCGGCTGCACCAGGCGATAGAACACGCCAGGGAGAGCGCTGCCCGACGACCACAGGATGCCGAGGGTCGTCCATGAGCGAGTACGCCGACCCCCGCAAAGCAATCGACTTGTCCGCTGAGCGCGTACAGGCGCTCCAGCAGCAGGCTGTGCGGCAATACCAACCAGTCGTTGATGACATCTTGCGCACCCGCTCTAGCGATAGCCAGCACATAGAGCAAACGCTCGATGGCCTGCTCGACTTCTGCAGTAGCGAACACGTGCTGCATCCGTGCGCCGTGTTCCGTGAAGACGCGGGGCGCATAACGCCGACCGCCTCGTTTGGCGTTTGAGGTCGCAGATTGCGACCTCAAAGCGACGAACTCGTCATCGCTGAGCACGAACATGAAGTCTTCCGGAAACTTCGCGAGGTTGCGCTTGATCGCCTCGTTGAATCGCTTCGTCGGCACGCCATAGAGCGCGGCGAGGTCGGCATCGACAATGACGCGCTGACCGCGCATCGAGAGGCTGCGCAGTGTGATGGCTTCCGCCGCAGGCAACCGCGGCGGTGTGCTCATTGGCGTCCTCCCGGGTTCCGGGACCCGATCGTGGTGGTGCTGAACAACCAGAGCTGGGAAATGATCCGCGCGTTCCAGCCGGAGTCGCGCTGCGCCGACCTCGGCGACTGGCGCTACGCCGATCTCGCCGACGTGCTCGGCGGCCGCGGCCACCGCGTGCGGCCGCTTCCAGCTCATCGAAATGATGATCGCCCCCGGCGACTGCACCCCGACCCTGCAACGCTTCTCCGACGGCATCCGCGCCCTGCGCGCCCGCGCCGCGCATTGATCGTCGTGGCGGGCGGTGGTGGATGACGTGCCTGCCGACCAAGCGCAACCGCCGCATCGGCGAACGGCTGCCGCACACCCGGCCGCCCGTTGCGCCGCAGGCGCAGCTGCACGAACGCGCGCACGACCTACACCGAGATCGCGATGGCGCGCGGGTTGTTGAGCAGCAGGGCGGCCATCAGTGCGCCGTGCTCGGTGAAGACGTTCGGCAGCTCGTTGCGATGCTGGCCGCGTCCGGTCTTTGAGGTCGCACTGTGCGACCTCGAAGCCACCCACTCCTCCCCGGTCAGCGTGAACATGCAGTCTTCCGGCTCAGGTCAACCTCAGTCAGCATCTTGAGAGCCCTATACTGCTCGCCAGATCGCGGCAAGCCGGAGGCCGGCTGGGTCACCGATCGCAATACGGGTCTGATCAGGCCGATGCTTGTTCGGAGATCTCCCGAAGGAGGGCGTGATGCGTAACCGGTGGTGTTCTCGCGGTAGGGCGTTGCAGACGGTGTGCATCGGCGCACTCTTGATCGGGCCGGTCCATGCCGCCCCATTTGCCTACATTGCCAATCAGAACAGCGGCACCGTCTCGGTGATCGACACCGCCAGCAACGCTGTGGTCGCCTCTCCCACGGTGGGAACGGGACCGTTCGGCCTGGTGGTCAGTCCGGACGGCACCAGCGTGTATGTCGTGAATAACGGCGGCGGCACCGTTTCGGTGATCGACACCGCCACCAACACCGTCGTGGGTTCCCCGATCACGGTGGGGGCTGGGCCGCAGGGCGCTGCCGTCACTCCGGATGGCACCCGGCTCTACGTCACGAATACCGGCGCCGGCAGTGTCTCGGTGATCGACACCACGACCAACACGGTGGTGACGGCTCCCATCGTGGTGGGCACCAACCCGGCCGGCTTGGCCATTACCCCGGACGGCACCAGGGTCTACGTCGCGAATTGGGGAAGCAACGACGTCTCGGTGATCGACACTGCCACCGACACCGTTGTCGGTGCCACCATTCCGACGGGCGCAAGTCCGTATGGCGTGGCCGTCTCCCCGGACGGAGCCAGGATCTACGTGGCCAATTCCTACAACGGCGAGGGTGGCAACTCCGTCTCGGTGATCGACACCGCCACCAACAGCGTGGTCGCCACCCCAGCGGTCGGGGCTGGGCCAGTCGGCGTAGCCGTTTCGCCTGGGGGCACCCGGGTCTATGTCGCAAACCAGCTCAGCAGCAATGTCTCGGTGATCGACACCGCAACCAATACCGTGCTTGGCGCGCCCATCCCCGTCGGTGGCTACCCTACGGGTCTGGCGATCACGCCGGGTGGAAGCCGAATCTACGTCGCGAACTGGAGCAGCGACACCGTCTCGGTCATCGACACCGCCAGCAACGGCGTAGTGGGTGCTCCAATTCCGGTGGGCGATGCGCCGGTTGCCCTCGGGTTGTTCATTCAGGCGGTCGTTCCGCATTGGATCTTCGCCAACGGCTTCGAGTCAGCCGGCGCGCCGATACGAAGCACAGTCTGGCCCTGACGTCAGAGGCCAACCGACGGTTCCCGCAGGTGCTGATCGTCCGTCTGCGGAAGCTGGCTGGTCGGTCAGTGCCCTGTCGCCGCGCATGGCGCGCGATTTCAGGTCCTCATGAATCAGCGCCCAGCCAAGCGCTTCGTGGTGCCTTCCTCCCGATCATGCCCGCACCGAGTTCCCCAGGTCGTGCTCAGTCGCGCAAGACGCTGGCGACGGCGTGGGCGAAGTGGGGGAGGTTGCGGGGGGCGAGGCCGGCGATGTTGATGCGGCTGCTGTCGAGCATGTAGACCGCGAACTCGTCGCGCAGGCGGGTGATCTGGGCTGGCGTCAGGCCGAGGAAGGAGAACATGCCGCGTTGCCGCGCGATGAAGCCGAAGTCGCGGTTGGCGCCGGCGGCGGCCAGTTGGGCGACGGCGCCGGTGCGCATGGCGGTAATGCGTTCGCGCATCGATGCGAGTTCCTGCAGCCACTGCGTGCGCAGCGCCGGTCGCGTCAGGATGCGCGCGACCAGCGCGGCGCCGTGCGCGGGCGGCATCGAGTAGATGTTGCGCACGCCGGTCAGCAGCACCGATCCCGCGGCTGCGGCCTGCGCCGGGTTGGCGGCGAGCAGGCTGATCGCGCCGGTACGTTCGCGGTAGAGGCCGAAGTTCTTCGAACAGGAGGTCGCGAGCAGCAGTTCCGGCAGCCGTTCCGCGAGCAGACGCGGCCCGTGCGCGTCGGCATCGAGCCCTTCGCCGAAGCCCTGGTAGGCCATGTCGATGAAGGGCAGGAAGCCGCGCTTCAACGCCAGCTCGGCGATCGCCGGCCACAGCTCCGCCGGAACGTCGACGCCGCTCGGGTTGTGGCAGCAGGCGTGCAGCACGACGACATCGTTGGCCGGAACTTCGGCGAGCGCGGCGAGCATGGCGTCGCCACGCAGCGTCTGCTTCGCGGCGTCGTAGTACGGGAATTCGCGCATCGCCAGGCCGGCGGCGCGGAACACGGCAGCGTGGTTGGCCCAGGTCGAGTCCGGCAGCCACAGCGTCGCGTCCGGGCGACTGCGCTTGAGCAGGTCGGCGGCGACGCGCAGCGCTGCGGTGCCGCCCGGGGTCTGCGCGGTGAACACGCGGCGGTCGCGCAGGACGGCGTGGTCGCCGAGCGCGAGCGACTCGATCGCGGCATTGAACTCGGCATCGCCGGCCATGCCCTGGTAGGTCTTGGTGGTCTCCTCGGCCAGGCGCATCTGCTCGGCCGCGCGCACGCAGTCGAGGATCGGGGTGTGGCCGTCGGCGTCGCGGAACACGCCGACGCCGAGGTCGATGCGCTCGGCGCGCGAATCGGCGCGGAAGCGCGCCATCAGGCCGAGGATGGGATCGTCGGGCGCGGTCTGCAGATGCTCGAACATCGAAGCCTCGTTGGCGGTTGCGGGAGGACGCGAGCGTAGCGCGGCAGACGCCGCGGCTCGTGTCCGCATCATGGCGATTCGGCTGCGCCCGGCGTGGCCGCGATGCGCTGCCAGAGCGCTTCCATGCGCCGCGCCACGGCGGCATCGGGCACGATCGTGCGGCTCCAGTCGCGGCTGGTTTCGCCCGGCCACTTGCGCGTCGCGTCGAGGCCGAGCTTGGAACCGAGTCCCGGCACCGGGCTGGCGAAATCGAGGTAGTCGATCGGCGTGTTCTCGACCAGCATCGAATCGCGCGCCGGATCGACCCGTGTCGACAGCGCCCAGATCACCTGCGACCAGTCGCGCACGTCGATGTCCTCGTCGGTGATGATCACGAACTTGGTGTAGGTGAACTGGCGCAGGTAGGACCAGATGCCCATCATCATCCGTCGCGCGTGGCCGGCGTACTGCTTGCGGATGCTGACCACCGCGATGCGATACGAGCAGGCTTCCGGCGGCAGGTAGAAGTCGTGGATCTCCGGGAACACCTTGCGCAGGATCGGCACGAACACGTCGTTCAGCGCCATCGCCAGCACCGAGGGTTCGTCGTGCGGCGCGCGGCCCATGTAGCTGCCCTGGTAGATCGCGTCGCGGCGCAGGCGCAGGCGTTCGATCGTCAGCACCGGGAATTCGGCGCGTGCGTTGTAGTAGCCGGTGTGGTCGCCAAACGGGCCTTCGGGCGCCATGTCTCCCGGGTGGATGAAGCCTTCGATCAGGATCTCGCAACCCGCCGGCGCATCGAGGCCGGTCAAGGCGCTGTGCCAGACGCGCGTGCGCTCGCCACGCAGCAGGCCGGCGAACTCGTATTCGGAGATCGTGTCCGGCACCGGTGCCACGGCAGCCAGCGTGGTCGCCGGGTCGGCACCGATCGCAACCAGCGCCGGGAACGGCTGGCCGGGATGCTCGCGCTGGAAATCGGCGAAGTCGAGCGCGCCACCGCGATGCGGCAGCCAGCGCATGATCACGCGATTGCGACCGATCACCTGCTGCCGATAGATCGCGACGTTCTGGCGACGCTGGCGGGTGCCGCGGGTGATGACCAGGCCCAGCGTGATCAATTTTCCGACATCGTCCGGCCAGCAGTGCTGGATCGGCAGACGCGCGAGGTCGATGTCGTCGCCTTCGAGCACTACTTCGTTGAACGCGGCCTCGCGCTGCGCGCGCGGCGCGACATGCGCGAGCTGCGCCAGTTCCGGCCACAACGCCAGTGCATCCTTCAGGCTGGAGGGCCAGCGCGGTTCCTTGATCGCGGCGAGCAGTTCGCCGAGTTCGCGCAACGAGGCCAGCGGGCGGCCGGCGAGTGCGGCTTCGATGCGGCTGCGATGCCCGAACAAGTTGCCGAGAAAGGCATGCGCGGCGCCGGTCGGACGTTCGACCAGCAGCGCCGGACCTTGCTGCTTCAGTGCATGCAGGCAAAGCGCGGTGGTTTCGAGGTGCGGGTCGACCGGCTCGCGCACGCGCCGCAACTGGCCGCGCTGCTCCAGGTGCGCGAGGAATGCGCGCAAGTCGTGGAAGTGGCTCATCGAGGATTCCTCATGGCGCCGCCGGAGGTCATCAACCGGGTCGTCCGTCGCTGCGCGGCGTGGTGTAGATGTACAGCGAACGCAGCACCCAGGGCACGAATGCGAGCAGCCAGCCGAATGCGGCCACGCTCTGCCAGGCCATCGCATCGGTGCTCAGTTCGGCGCCGATGCGGACCAGCGCGACCAGCTGGATCGCGAGGAAGGCGAAGCCGGCGACGCGACCGAGTTCCAGCGGACGGCCCGAATGTCCTGCGGTCACCCGCGTCACCATCGCGACCAGCAAACTGCCGAAGAAGCCGATGAACAGCGCATGCGCCGGGGCGCGGCCGAGGTGCAGTTCGCCGCTCGCAAGCAGCCACAGACTCTGGGCAGCGAACAGCAACATCGCCAGCGGCAGCCAGGCGAAGCCCGCGAACAACACGCGTGCCAAGGCCGGCATCGGACCGCGCGGGGCATTGCGCCACAGCCAGTAGCCGGCAAGCGCAGCCAGCGGAAGGTCAGCCAGCCACAGCCACGCGTTCAGCGCAGCCAGTTCTCCGGCCAGGTGCAAGAGCAGGCAGGCCCAGACCGCGCCGAGCCAACCGAGCGGGCGCCAGCCGACGTAACCGGGCACGACCACGCTCGCGAAGAACGGAAACATGCGGTGCGCGACCGTGGTGTAGATCGGCAGCAGCAGCGCGAAGCTGCCGATCTTGATCACCGCGAACATCAGCCGCGGCGACCCGGTGTACAGGTGCAGCGCGAACAGCAGCAGTCCGAGCAGTCCGAACAGCAACGCCGCATAGGCGCTGGCCGAATGCAGGGTGCGGCCGCGGTCGGCGCGCAGCGGGCCCCACAGGAAGATGAGCCCGGCGGTCCACCCGGCGATGGTGTTGAACAGTCCGATCTGCACCAGGTGCGGAAATCCGAGCAGTCCGATCAGGAACAGCAGCTGTCCGCTCAGCAGGCCGAGACCGACCGGCAAGTAGTGCCACGGCGACAGCTCGGGCTGCCCCATCCAGCGCGGGAACACCGTCAGCAGGAAGCCGAACATGAAGGGCGGCAGCACCTGATACTGCATCACGAACGCATGCGCCCAGCCCGCGAACAGCGGCGGTTGCGCCAGCCCGATGTCGCCGAAGCGCGACTGGTACAGCCACAGCGCCCACCACGCCATCGCTGCCAGCACGTTGCTGGCACCGACGAAGAACAGCAAACGGTGCGGCGCTGCGGCCAGCATTCGCGGCGAGATCGGGAAGGAATCGGGGATCGTGTTCATCCGCGCATTGTCCCGCGCGCTTCATCAGGCGTGATTGATGCAGGTCAGGCCACGTCATCGCGGCTTGGAAGCCGCTCCCACTAATTCTCCGAACAACGCTTGAGGGGCGACAGTGGGAGCGGCTTCCAAGCCGCGATGACTGACGGGTGTGTCATTCAAATCCATCCGCGAACAATGTGGTGGACGGTGTCGACGCGGGCAGGACCAGCAGATTGGCGGAGCGGCCGGGGACGTTGGCAAGCGTCAAGGTGGTGCCGCCGATGCTGCCGTTGCCGACCTGTGCGAAGCGTTGAAAGGCGTCGAAGCGATACAGCTGCCAGTTGCCGCTCACGGCTCCGGAGAGGTTGATGCTGATGTCGCGCGGGCCGGTGGCGCGGTTGATCAGCACCAGGCGCAACGCCTGGCCGGCCTGGTCGATGGCGTAGGCGCCGAGTTCGGTGACATTGCTGGTCGTCGTCGGCAGATGTTCGCCCAGCACGCGCGTGTTGGCACCGTCGTAGTCGAGGAACATGCGGAACGCATCTTCGCTCAGCGATCCGGTTTCCGGCGCGACCCAGCGCGCGGCCATGTCGAGACCTTCGCGCCCGAAGATGGCCAGCGCCTCGGCCTGCGCCAGTGCACCGCTCGGGCCTTCGTCCGGTCCCCACTTGTACTCGGTGAGCGTGATGTCCAGGCCCGGGCAACGCGCGTCCACCCACTCGCGCAGGCGCGGGATCAGCCGCACCTGGTCGTCGACCCAGGACTCCGAGGTGTACGCGGGGTCATACAACTCGCGCAGCGAACGCAGCCGCCGCGCCGAGTCCGCCGGCAATTCCGAGTCCGAGTCGCCACCGAGTCCGGTGACGTTGCCCTGCGGATAGAAATGCACGTCGAGCGCGTCGACCAGGCGCAAACCACCGTGCGCACTGGCGTAGTCGCACACTTGCTTCACGTACCACTCGGCGAAGGGCAGGCCGCCGTGGGCCTGGCGGTCCGGGCCGTCGATGCAGCTGACGCCGCCCGCGGCATCGGCCGCCGAGCTGAACAGGTCGCACCAGCCCCAGGTCACCGGCCCGAGGATCTTCGCGCCCGGGTCGGCTTGCTTGATGGCCAGCGCGACGTCGCGTCCGCGCGTCCAGACCTCGTCGTAGGTCGGCGGCACCGGGTGCACGTCGCGGTGCGTCGAGTTCCACAGCATCGGCTCGTTGTCGAGCGCGTACCAGCGCACCACGCCCGCATCCGATGCACCCGGGCGTGTCGCGAGATGGTTGATCCAGGTGCCGATCTCGGTGTTGGTCAGCGGCACCGAGGTGTCCGCCACGTCGTTGTTGATGATCAGCCCGTTGACGCAGTGGCCGGTGTTGTTGACCACGTTCTGGCAACTGCCGTTGCCGGCGTCGGCACTGCACCAGCCGGGCGGGCTGCCGCCGAAATAGGAGCATTCGTTCTGGTCCTGCGGGCCGTACTTCGCGATCGAGAACGACCAGCGCTTCACGCGGTCGCCGATCGGCTTCAGGCCCATGGTCGGAATGCTCACGATCGCCTGGCCGCCATTGGCGCGGGTCGCGGCGACGAAGTTGTTCAGCGTCGAGTTGCCTGGCAGTCCGGTTCCGGAGCCGTCGGCGATGTTCTGCCAGAACCAGTCGAACGCGGTGTTGTGGGAGTCGGACTGCCAGTTGTAGCGGGTGGTGCTGTTGCCGCCGGAGCGGCGCAGCGGATAGCGCAGATCGACATGCTGGGCGTCGTCGCCGAAGTTCACGCCGTAGATTTCCGGACGGATGGCACGCCGCGTGCCGCCGAGGTCGACCGTGGCCGAGAGCGGCGCGGCGACCAGGGCCGTGCTGCGCGCGATGAAGCGCAGGTCGTCCAGATACACCGTGCCCTGATTGGTGCCGGTGTCATCCATTACGAACAGGCCGTCGAAGGCGCCATGCGTGAGCGTTGTCGTCGCGTCGAACGGGATCGTGACCTGGCGCCACTGGTTGGCGACCACGTTGCCGCCGCTGATGTAGTCGTTCAGGTCGAAGGCGGCGACGTTGAGCCCGGAGTAGCTCAGGTACAGGTGCAACTGCTGGCCACCACTGCTGCCGCCATGCACCCACAGCGTCAGCGACTGGTAGTCGGTGAAGCGGTGCTTCTCGGACTGGTTGACCAGATACACGCCACCCCAGTTGTCCGGTTCCATGCTGATCGAGCGCGTGCCGGCGTGCACCGGGCTGACGTTCGCGAGGTTGTGCGTGGTCCAGCTCCAGTCCTCCAGGCCGGCGCGCGGGGCATCGTCGTACCAGACCAGATCCTGCGCGAATGTGGACAGGGGCAACAGGGCAAGCAACCACAGCAGGCAGCGCATCGAACGGCTCCAAAGGATGTGGCGATGCTAGCCAGTGCGCCGAAACATGCTGTGACCTGTCGCGCAATGCCTTGAAATCGCAGGGACAAACCCCAGTGAGCGGCGACCATCCCTTCAGCCACCTGCGATCCGCCATGACCACAGCCACCGAAACCCGCCGCTTTGAAGCCGAAGTCGAACAGGTGCTCAAGCTCGTCACCCATTCGCTGTATTCGCACAAGGAGATCTTCCTGCGCGAACTGGTCTCCAATGCCTCCGATGCGCTCGACAAGTTGCGCTTCGAGGCCATTGCCCGACCGGAACTCGCCGCCGGCGACACCGACCTGCATGTCGAGATCGAGTTCGACAAGGCCGCGCGCACGCTGACCCTGCGCGACAACGGCATCGGCATGAGCCGCGAGGAAGTGATCGAGAACATCGGCACCATCGCGCGTTCGGGCACGCGTCGCTTCCTCGAGTCGCTGACCGGCGACGCGCGCAAGGACACGCAGCTGATCGGCCAGTTCGGCGTCGGCTTCTACTCGACCTTCGTCGTTGCCGACCAGGTCACCCTGGTCACGCGTCGTGCCGACCTGGAGCCGGAAGCGGCGGTGCGCTGGAGCTCGAACGGCACCAGCGACTACGCCCTCGACACCGTGACCGAGGCGCGCCGCGGCACCACCATCACCCTGCACCTGAAGCCGGAGGAGGACGAGTTCCTCGACGGCTGGAAGCTGCGTTCCCTGGTCGGTAAGTACTCCGACCACATCGCGTTCCCGATCCGCATGCTCAAGGAGCAGTTCGGCGAAGAGGGCGAGAAGGCCGAGCCCGAAATCGAGACGATCAACCACGCTTCAGCGCTGTGGACGCGCCCAAAGTCCGAACTCAAGGACGAAGACTACGCGGCGTTCTACAAGCACTCGGCGCATGCCTACGACGAGCCGCTGGCATGGACGCACAACCGCGTCGAGGGCAACCAGAGCTACACCAGCCTGCTCTATCTGCCGACGCAGGCGCCGTTCGACCTGGCGTTTTCCGGTCGCGACGAGCGCAAGGGCTTGAAGCTGTACATCCGCCGCGTGTTCATCATGGACGCCAGCGAGCACCTGCTGCCGGCGTACCTGCGCTTCGTGCGCGGCGTGGTCGATTCCGACGACCTGCCGCTGAACGTGTCGCGCGAGATCCTGCAGGAGAACAAGCTGGTCGCGCAGATCCGCAGTGGCCTGACCAAGCGCACGCTCGACCTGCTGGACTCGCTCGCTGCCGACCAGCCGGAGAAGTATGCGACCTTCTGGGGCAACTTCGGTGCCCTGCTGAAGGAAGGCGTCGCCGAGGACCACGGCAACCGCGAACGCATCGCCAAGCTGCTGCGCTTCGCGTCGACCAAGGGCGAGGGCAGTGCCGCCAAGGTGTCGCTCGACGACTACCTCGCGCGCATGGTCGAAGGCCAGGACACGATCTACTACATCACTGCCGACAGCTTCAGCGCTGCCAACGGCAGCCCGCAGATCGAGGCGTTGAAGGCGCGCGGCGTCGAAGTGCTGCTGATGGGCGAGCGCATCGACGAATGGATGATGGGCTACCTGCACGAATACGCCGGCAAGAAACTGCGCAACGTCGCCAAGGGTGAGCTGGATGTGTCCGCACTCGGCAAGGTCGACGAAGCCGAACAGCAGAAGGCCGACGAGGCCGCGAAGCCGGTGGTCGAGCGCATCAAGACTCTGCTCGGCGCCAAGGTCAAGGACGTGCGCGCCAGCAAGCGGCTCACCGAATCAGCCTCGTGCGTCGTGGTCGACGAATACGACATGGCCCCGCACTTGAAGCGCATGCTCAAGGCCGCCGGCCAGGACATGCCCGACAGCGCCCCCGCACTCGAAGTGAATCCGCAACACGCGCTGGTGCAACGCGCCGCCAACGAAACTGACGAAGACCTCGCCCGCGAACTCGCGATCCTGCTGCTCGAACAAGCCCAACTCCTCGAAGGCGCCGCCCTCGAAGACCCCGCCGGCTTCGTCAAGCGCATGAACGCCCTGATCGCGAAGTAAGCCCCCGCATCACCCGCCGCGCGCAATGCGCGGCGGGTGCTTCAGCGAGGCGTCGCCGTGTGGGAACTCCATGAGCGATCGATCTGCGCGACCTCCACCAGGACAGTCGACTCACTGGGGTCCCTTGACCGTCATCGCCGCCTCCGCGCAGACTCATGCTCGCGGCCGGTCTTCGCCGCAGTGTTCTTCCGGGCGAAAAGGCTTGACGCAGCTGTGGGGGAACGCGAGCTGGGCGCAACGGTTCAGCAGTCTGGTGAGCCTGGCGTTATCGGGCAACTTCGCATACATGTTTGCGGCCACGCTGGACGAGGGGAATGTGCGCTCGATCTTCTGGTTGTCGGCGAGCTTCATGTTCGTCGGGCTCTCGCTCGTGCACCTTGCGAGCGGGACTACGGTGCGTGAACGATGGAGCTCGCTACCACTGTTCGTGCACTATGCGATTGGTGCCTCTTTCGGGGGTGCAGTCATTTGCGTGGCACTCTCGTTCATGGGCGTGAACCTGATCGCCGCCAGTGGCCATTGATCCCGGGATGGCATGCCCTTGAATCGCACGGGCGTGGAAGCGATTCAACGGTAGCGGCGAGGAACGCCGGCTCACGTGGTCGTCGGCCGGCTTGCCTTCCGGCAAGTCCATCGCTGTTGCGGAAGCGTCGTCAGCGTTCGATAAGCGTGGCCCTCGAACTCTGCATCGGCGCAAGTGATCTGCAGGTCGTCACGCAGTGGCGATTTCGAAGCGGTACGGCAGCGCGCAGTCGAAGTCGACTTGCTCGGCCATCGCGTCCGTGTGATCGGGTTGGATGACTTGATCCGCGCCAAGGAGACGCTGGCCCGACCCAAGGACCGGATGGTGGCGCTGGAACTGCGCGCGCTTCGCGATCGCAAAGGCGACTGACGCAGCGCTCCTCTGCTGATTGGTTCTGTCATTGGAGGCCCACCCTGCGCTTGCTGCTGACGTATCACCCGCCGCCTGGCGCGAGCAATCCACGTTCCAGCAACGCATCGATCAACGCGTTGGTGTACGCCGGTTTCTGGCGGTAATCGATGTGCGATTCGTCCGGCAATGGGAAGTCGCGCAGCGCCGGCACATCGAGGGCATGCAGGGTCTTCGCCGGAGTGGCGGCGACCATGCGGTCCCAGTATTCCTTGCGCGGGAACCAGTCCTCCTCCACCCAACGACGCAGTCCGCTGGTCGGCGAGGCGTAGAAGACCACATCGCCGCCACGGACCTGGATCGCGCGCACCCAGGCGTGACTCGCTTCGACCTGCGGCCACCATGCGTCGAATGCGACGCGCGGCAGGTGGCCGCCATGACGATCGAGGTTTTCGCGCAGCGCGCGCTTCTGCCCCTCGCGGTCTGCGAATTCGTAGTCGATGTTCCCGAAGCGGCGGCGATCGAACCACTGCTGCGGGCGAAATGGTTCGCCCTCGTTGTTCCAGCGTCGCACCGCGCTGCGCAGCAGGCTGAAATCGCTGCGTGCAATCACCGCGTGCCGTTGCCAGTGGTTGAGCAATATCCGATGCAGGGCGCGGCTCGGCGAGAACTCGTGGTGGTAGTAGTCGACTTCCGGCTGCTGCATGTCGAGGCTCGGCGCCGCGAAGCCGGCGCCGTCGATGTCGCAGACCACGATGCCGCGAAAGTCCGCGTCGCCGGCGAGGTCGCGCAGGGTCGCGAGCGGATAACGACCGTCCATGGCCAGCATCACCGGCTCGACACCGGGCAGGCGCGCACGCACCGTGGCGCGATCGATCGCGTACAGCGTGCGTGACGCGCCGAGGAACACGATCGCGCGACCGGCCGACGACGCCTTCGCGCGCTGCAGCGCCCACAAGTCGGGGGCGTCGACGATGATCGGCGTGTAGCCGCGTGCGCGCCAATGACGCTCGACCGCATACAGCGCCGAACCGGCGAGCACGAGGGCGATGGCGAGAGCGGTGAGGGCGCGGCGCATGTCAGAACTGGAAGTAGATGAAGGCGCGCGAGACGCCGGGCGAGAGCACGATCGCGACCGCGAGTATCGCCCAGATGACGCCGAGCGAAAGTGCGTTGCGCTGACGCAGCCAGCGGCGCAGGTCGTGGTGGCGCAGCAGCCAGTGCATCAGCCAGAGCAGGCCGAACACGACCAGCGCGATCTTCGCCTCCGCAGTCAGTGCCGCGGAGCTGCCGGTGGCGACGAACATGGCGTGGTGGATCTTCGCCGCGTGCGCGAAGTCCGGTGCGCGGAACCAGACCCAGGCGACCAGCACGCCGAGCAGGGTCATCAGCCCGCCGAGCAGGGTGCCGAAGCCGCCGAGCATGGTGGCGGCGCGTTCGAGCAATGGCCGTGACAGTCGTTCGCCGACCAGCATCAGGCCGTGGAAGGCGCCCCAGGCGACGAAGGTCCAGGCGGCGCCATGCCAGAGCCCGCCGAGCAGCATGGTCAGCATCAGGTTGCGCAGCGTGAACAGCCGCGAGCCGCGATTGCCGCCGAGCGGCACGTACAGGTAATCGCGCAGCCAGGTCGACAGCGACACATGCCAGCGCCGCCAGAAGTCCGAGAAGCCCACGGCCGCATACGGTGCGCGGAAATTGTCCGGCAGCCAGAAGCCGAGCATCGCCGCGCAGCCGATCGCGCAGGTGGAATAGCCGGCGAAGTCGCAGAAGATCTGGCCGGCGAACGCGATCGTGCCGGTCCAGGCTGCGGCGGTGTCGACGCTGGCACCGGCCTTGAACACCGGGTCGACCACCGGTGCGAACACCGAGTCGGCGAGCACGACCTTCTCGAACAGGCCGATCAGCAGTCCATCGTCGCCGAGTCGATCAGCAGCAGCAGGAAGGGCGGGTTCCAGGCGCCGTAGAACACGAAGCTGGCACCGAGCAGGAAATGCTTGCGCAGCGACCACGACAGACCCGGCAGGTTGAACAACGCCACCACGGCGATGAAGAACACGACGAAGGTCAGCGAATCGAAGGTCATGGGCGACGGGTCGGGCGGCCGCGCAGTATAGAGGGGCGCGGGCGCTCAGCGCCTCAGGTCCACCAGTAGCGGACCACGTGGAAATAGACCGGGGCCGCGAACACCAGCGAGTCGATGCGGTCGAGCACGCCGCCGTGGCCCTCGATCATGTGGCCCCAGTCCTTCACGCCGCGGTCGCGCTTGATCGCCGACATGACGAGCCCGCCGAAGAAGCCCATCACGCAGACGGTGAATGCGATCGCGGCTGCTTCGAGCGCGCTGAACGCGGTGAAACCGTGCAGGCTGGCGCCGAGCGCGGTCGCGCTGGCGATGCCGCCAAGCAGGCCTTCCCAGGTCTTCGAGGGCGACAGGGTCGGCGCGACCTTGTGCCGGCCGGTCATCTTGCCGCAGACGTATTGAAGTACATCGCTGCCCTGCACGACGATCACCAGCCACGCGATCAGCAGCAACTCGCCGCCGGGTTGGCCGCGCACCTCGAGCGTCGCCAGCGCTGGCAGATGCGACAGGCAATACACGCAGATCATCAGCCCCCATTGCACCTTGGCCGCGCGTTCGAGGAATCGCGTGGTGTCGGCAGAGACCGCGGCCAGGATCGGCAGCAGCAGGAACGCGTAGACCGGGATCAGGATCGAGTACAGGCCATACCAGTCGATCCAGATCAGCGCGTACTGGGTCGGCAATGCGATGAAGAAGCTGACCGCGAGTGCGATGTGGTCGCCGCGGCGGGTGTAGGCCAGCGTAATGAATTCACGCAGCGCGAAGAACGACAGTGCCGCGAACAGGACGATGACGCACGACTTGCCGCAGGCAAAGGACGCGCCGAGCAGGCCGACCATCCACCACCACGCGAAGATGCGGCTGTTGAGGTTGTCGATCACCGCATGCGGTTTTCCCTTCGCGATGCGGATGGACAGGATCGAACCGATCGTCGTTGCCAGCGCCAGCACCAGCAACGCACCCGCGAACAACTGCAGCACCGGGTCCTGCATCCATGCCTTCATGCGTGTTCTCCATCGTCCGGGCGCAGGGCCAGCATCGCGGCGCGGGCGCGCTCCAGGAAGTCGGCCTTGGACTCGCCCTCGATGCGTTCGAGCGGCGCGCCATAACTGACGGTGCAGATCAGCGGCACCGGCAGCAGCTCGCCCTTCGGCATCACCCGGTTGAGGTTGTTGATCCAGACTGGAATCAGCTTCGCGCGCGGGTGGCCGCTGGCAAGGTGGAAGAGTCCGCTCTTGAACGGCAACAGGACGGCGTCGCTGGTGTTGCGCGTGCCTTCCGGGAACATGATCAGCGAGTCGCCATGGGCGAGGGCTTCCAGCATCTGGCCGACCGGATCCGGCGCGCCCTCGGCGCGGGTGCGATCGATCAGCACGGCACGGAACACGCGCCCGGCGATGAAGCGACGCAGGGCGCCGCGGTTCCAGTAATCCGCGCCGGCGATCGGGCGCACCAACCGGCGCAGGGTCGAAGGCAGCGTTGCCCAGATCAGCACGAAGTCGCCATGGCTGGCATGGTTGCTGAAGTAGATGCGCTGTTCGGCGGAGGGCTGGCAGCCGATCCAGAACGCCTGCACGCCGGTCAGCAGGCGCGCGAAGGTCAGGATCATCCAGGCCACGAGGCGTTCGATCATGGTCGCGAATCGCGGTTGGCTGCGGGCGGGCTACTGCGAATTGCATTGCGGACGCGACGCACGATCGTCAAGGCGAGGGCGGCGGCGATCAACGGCATCAGCCATTGCGAGAACCCGGGGAGCTGGGCGCCGGCGCCGACCCACAGCCCGAGCGCGCCGAACACCGCGGCGCGGTCGCTCTTGCCCATCGGCCCGTCGTAACGGCGCTCGGCCCCGATCATGGGCCCGAGTGCGCCGGCGAACTCGCTGATCGTCGCCAGCACGATGACGAGCGCGACCAGCGCCGGCTGGAACGGTGCCACCAGCGCGAACGGGGCATACAGCGCAGCATCGGAGACGACATCGCCGAGTTCGTTGAGCATCGCACCGAGCCGCGACTGCTGGCCGAACTCGCGCGCCAGCATGCCGTCGATGGCGTTCAGCGCCATGCGCAGGAACATCCATAGCGGCAGCAGCAGGAACAGGCGGCGGTCGCCGGCTCCCTGCCACCAGAGCAGGGCGCCGAGCGCGATCGAGAGCAGCGCGGCGACCGAAGTGACCTGATTGGCGGTGCAACCCGCGCGGTGCAGTTGGCGCACGAGCGGTCGCAGCAGGTCCTGGAACACGGGCTTCAACGCATAGACCGACATCGTCCCTCCGCAGTCGCGCACCCGCGCAGCGTCGCCGATGCAGGGGTACAGGCCAAGCCGCTTGTGCCACGCAGCATCTTTGGGTAAAGTTCGCGGCCCTTGCGGGCGCATAGCTCAGCGGTAGAGCACTACCTTGACATGGTAGGGGTCTCAGGTTCGATCCCTGATGCGCCCACCAAAATTTCGTGGCAGCGAAATTTTTTCCGCAAGCACATCGCGAAAGCGAGTTTTCCGCAAAGTCCAACTCCGAGAGCCGTAGTTCCAACGAACACGATCACGATGACGCGAACCGGAACCCACATCTAGCGAATCCGCAGAATGGCTCCGAATCCCGAAGGGCGCTTTCTGCGCCCTTTTTTGTTGCCTGCGTCGAACCGACGCAACCAGGAACACCGATGATCACGATCACGCTCCCCGATGGTGCCAAGCGCGAATACGCTGCCAATACGACGATCGGCGAAGTCGCCGCCTCGATCGGCGCTGGCCTCGCCAAGGCCGCGCTGGCCGGCAAGGTCGACGGCAAGCTCGTCGACCTGAGCCATCCGCTCGGCGCCGATGCCGCGCTCGAAATCGTCACCGAGAAGCACCCGGATGCGCTCGAAGTGCTGCGCCATTCGACCGCGCACCTGCTCGCGCAGGCGACGCAGCGCCTGTTCCCGGACACCCAGGTCACCATCGGCCCGGTCGTCGAAAACGGCTTCTACTACGACTTCGCGCGCAAGACGCCGTTCACGCCGGACGACCTCGCCAAGATCGAGGCCGAGATGACGAAGATCGTCGCCGAAGGCCTGCCGGTCGTGCGCTCGCTGATGAGCCGCGATGCGGCGGTGGCGTTCTTCAAGGGCAAGAACGAGCTGTACAAGGCCGAGATCATCCAGAGCATTCCCGCGAACGAAGACCTGTCGCTGTATGCGCAGGGCGAGTTCGTCGACCTCTGCCGCGGCCCGCATGTGCCGAACACTTCCAAGCTGCGTGCGTTCAAGCTGATGAAGGTCGCCGGTGCGTACTGGCGCGGCGATGCCAAGAACGAGATGCTGCAGCGTGTCTACGGCACCTCGTGGCTGAACGACAAGGACCTCAAGGCCTATCTGTTCCAGTTGGAGGAGGCGGAGAAGCGCGACCACCGCAAGCTCGGCCGCCAACTCGACCTGTTCCACATGCAGGAAGAGGCGCCCGGCCTGGTGTTCTGGCATCCGAAGGGCTGGTCGATCTGGCAGGTGGTCGAGCAGTACATGCGCAAGGTCTACCGCGACAACGGTTACCAGGAAGTGCGCTGCCCGCAGATCCTCGACAAGTCGCTGTGGGAAAAGACCGGGCACTGGGCGAACTACCGCGACAACATGTTCACGACCTCGTCGGAGAATCGTGACTACGCGGTGAAGCCGATGAACTGCCCGGGCCACGTGCAGATCTTCAACCACGGCCTGCACAGCTACCGCGAACTGCCGATCCGCTACGGCGAATTCGGCGCCTGCCATCGCAACGAGCCGTCGGGTGCGCTGCACGGGATCATGCGCGTGCGCGGCTTCACCCAGGACGATGGCCACATCTTCTGCACCGAGGCGCAGATCGAGCCGGAAGTGACCGCGTTCCATCGCCAGGCGATGAAGGTCTATGCCGACTTCGGCTTCACCGACATCGCACTGAAGATCGCGTTGCGCCCGGAAAACCGAATCGGCGACGACGACGCCTGGGACAAGGCCGAAGAAGCGCTGCGCTCGGCGCTGCGTGCCTGCGGCGTGAGCTGGGAGGAACTGCCCGGCGAGGGCGCGTTCTACGGGCCCAAGATCGAATACCACTTCCGCGACTCGATCGGCCGCGGCTGGCAGGTCGGCACCATGCAGGTCGACTTCTTCATGCCCGGCCGCCTCGGCGCCGAGTACGTGACCGAGGATTCCGGCCGCAAGACCCCGGTCATGCTGCACCGGGCCATCGTCGGATCGATGGAGCGCTTCATCGGCATCCTGATCGAGCACCACGCCGGAATCCTGCCGCCGTGGCTCGCCCCGGTGCAGGCGGTGGTCATGAACATCACCGACGGACAGGCGGAATACGTGGATGCGGTCGGCGAAACCCTTGTAAATCAAGGCTTCCGGGTCAAGGCCGATTTGCGCGGCGACAAGATCGGCTATAAGATCCGCGAGCACACGCTCCAGAAGGTGCCGTATCTGCTTGTGGTCGGAGACCGCGAGCGCGACCACGGCCAGGTGGCGGTGCGCGCATTGAACGGGGAAGATCTCGGCGTGATGACGCTCGATCAGTTCATTGCACGGTTGCGATCGGAAACGGAGAAACACTGAGCCTGGCTCGGTGTTTCAGCAGACAGGGCTTGGCGGAGGTAGCGGTATCAGCACCGAAAAATTGAACCGGCGGAACAACGAAATTCGTGTCCCGCGTGTGCGCCTGATCGGCGCGGATGGCGAGCAGATTGGTGTCGTCGGTCGCGACGAAGCACTGCGCATGGCAATGGACCTGGAACTCGATCTGGTCGAGATCGTTCCGAATGCCGACCCGCCGGTGTGCCGCATCATGGACTTCGGCAAGTTCCGGTTCGAAGAACAGAAGAAGGCGCACGCCGCCCGCAAGAAACAGAAAGTGGTCGAGATCAAGGAACTCAAGTTCCGTCCGACCACCGACGATGGCGACTACGGGATCAAGCTGCGCAACCTGCGCCGTTTCATCTCCGAAGGCGACAAGGTCAAGATCAACATCCGCTTCCGCGGCCGCGAGATGGCGCATACCGAGCTCGGTATCGCCATGGCCAAGCGCCTGGAGGAGGACCTGAAGGAAGAAGTGACGATCGAGCAATGGCCCCGTCTAGAGGGCCGCCAGATGGTCATGATGGTGGCGCCGAAGCGCAAGTAAGGCGTCGTAGGATCGCGGACGGGAAGCCCGCACAAGCCGCATCGAGCAGGATGGAAAGCGTGGCCGCGGCCACCGCTCGGTACAGTCAAACAACACTCATAGGAAGTGTCATGGCAAAAACCAAGATCAAGACCAACCGGGCCGCTGCCAAGCGATTCCGGAAGACCGCGTCCGGCAAGTTCAAGGCCGGGCATGCGTTCAAGAGCCACATCCTCACCAAGAAGGCGACCAAGCGGAAGCGCAACCTTCGTGGCACCAATCATGTTCGTGCGGAGGACGCAGGTCGCGTCGCCCGCATGGTTCCCTACTTGTAAGCCGGAGGTATAGACCATGGCACGAGTCAAACGTGGTGTAACCGCCCGCGCACGTCACAAGAAGATCCTGTCCCAGGCCAAGGGCTACTACAACGCGCGCCGCAAGGTGTTGCGCGTGGCCAAGCAGGCCGTCACCAAGGCCGCCCAGTACGCCTACATCGGACGCAAGCAGCGCAAGCGCCAGTTCCGTGGCCTGTGGATCGTCCGCATCAATGCCGCAGCGCGCATGTTCGACCTGAGCTACAGCCGTTTCATGAACGGCCTGCTCAAGGCGGGGATCACGCTCGATCGCAAGGCGCTGGCCGATCTCGCGGTGCATGACCTGAAGGCGTTTGAAGCGCTCGCAACGAAGGCCAAGACCGCTCTCGCCGCGTAAGCTTCAATGCCGGGTCTGCCCGGCCAATGCAGTACACGCGTGGGGAAGGGCTTGGGCTCTTCCCCACGTTTTTTTTGCGCCGTGGAAATGCGGCGCCATCGAGGGAATGACGATGGACCAATTGCACACGGCCGCGCTCGATGCGACCCGCTTGATCGCGGCGGCAGCGACGCTGGATTCGCTCGACGCGATTCGCGTCGCCTGGCTCGGCAAGCAGGGCAGGCTCACCGAACAGCTGAAGCTGCTCGGCAAGCTGCCGCCCGAGGAGCGCAAGGCGACCGGCGAACGCGTGAACCAGATCAAGGCGCTGCTTGGCGATGCGATCGAGGCACGTCGCACCGCACTGGAAGGCGCCGCCTATGCCGCGCGCCTGGCGTCCGAGCGCATCGACCTGACCATGCCCGGCCGCAACGGTTCGCGCGCGAACCTGCATCCGGTCACGCGCACGCTCGATCGCATCACCGACATCTTCGGCCGGCTCGGCTACCAGCTCGCCGATGGTCCCGAGATCGAGGACGACTACCACAACTTCGAGGCGCTGAACTTCCCGGAACACCATCCGGCGCGCGCGATGCACGACACCTTCTACTTCCCGGACGGGCGCCTGCTGCGCACGCATACCTCGCCGGTGCAGATCCGCGCGATGAAGGGGCGCACGCCGCCGATCCGCATCATTGCCGCCGGCAAGGTCTATCGCTCCGATTCGGACCAGACCCACACGCCGATGTTCCACCAGGTCGAGGGGCTGCTGGTCGACGAGACCTCGAACTTCGCCGACCTCAAGGGCACGCTCAAGCAGTTCGTGAGCGCGTTCTTCGAGCGCGATTTCGAGATGCGCTTCCGCCCGAGCTATTTCCCGTTCACCGAACCGTCCGCCGAAGTCGATATCCGCTGGGACCGTGCCGACGGCACGCAAGGTTGGCTCGAAGTGCTCGGTTGCGGCATGGTCCATCCGAATGTGCTGAAGGCCTGCGGCATCGACGCCGAGCGTTACACCGGCTTCGCGTTCGGTCTTGGCGTCGAGCGCTTCGCGATGCTGCGCTACGGCGTCGACGACCTGCGCTCGCTGTTTGAAAACGACGCGCGTTTCCTCGCGCAGTTCGCGTGACCGTGGCCAGAAGGAACTGATGCAATGAAATTCTCCGAAAACTGGCTGCGCGCGCTGACGCACGTCGCTGCGGACCGCGCCGATCTGATGCATCGCCTGACCATGGCCGGACTCGAAGTCGAAGGCGTCGAGGTGCTGGGCGAGGGACTCGATGGCGTGGTCATCGGCGAGATCATCGAAGCCGAGAAGCATCCGAACGCCGACAAGCTGCGCGTCTGCAAGGTCGCGGTCGGAACGGGTGAGCCGCTGCAGATCGTCTGCGGCGCACCCAATGCCCGCGCAGGCTTGAAGGCACCGCTGGCGATGATCGGCGCGACACTGCCCGGCGGTCTCGAGATCAAGAAGGCCAAGCTGCGCGACGTCGAATCGTTCGGCATGTTGTGCTCGACCCGCGAACTGGGGTTGAGCGACGACCACGCCGGGTTGATGGAGCTGCCGGAGGATGCGCCGACCGGACAGTCCTTCGCACAGTGGTCAGGGCTGCCCGATGCCAGCATCGAGATCAAGCTGACGCCAAACCGCCCGGATTGCCTGAGCCTGCGCGGTCTGGCCGCGGAGGTCACGGCGCTCTACGGGCTGACGCCAAACGATGCCGCGCAGATCGTGGTCGAGGCGATGACGGCGACGCAGCGCAGCGTGCATCTGGATGCGCCGGCCGATTGCCCGCGCTATCTCGGGCGCGCGATCGAGGGCATCGATCCCGCGGCACCGACGCCGTTGTGGCTGAAGGAGCGTCTGCGCCGTTGCGGCCTGCGCTCGATCAGCGCGGTGGTCGATGCCACCAACTACGTGATGCTCGAACTCGGGCAGCCGATGCATGCCTTCGACCTCGACACGCTGCACGGCGGCATCGCCGTGCGGCGCGCGCGTGCGGGCGAGCGGATCAAGCTGCTCGACGAGCGCGAGGTCGAACTCGACCCCGGCTTCCTGGTCATCGCCGATGAGCGCAACGCGCTCGCCGTGGCCGGGGTGATGGGCGGCTTTGATTCGCGCGTGACTGCGACCAGCCGCAACCTGTTCCTCGAGTCCGCGCATTTCGCGCCGGCCGCGGTGCAGGGGCGCGCGCGCAAGCTCGGGTTGCATACGGATGCCTCGCACCGATTCGAACGCGGCGTTGATCCCGAGTTGCCGCGCCAGGCGATCGAGCGCCTGACGCAACTGATCGTCGAGATCGCGGGTGGCTTGCCCGGGCCGGTGGTCGAGGCGAAAGCGGACGCGCACCTGCCGTCGCGTGCGCCGGTGCGCCTGCGCGCCGCGCGCCTGGCGCGCGTGACCGGGCTCGATCTGGCGGCGAACGAGGTCGAGCGCATCCTGCATGCGCTCGGGTTGCGCGTCCGTGGTTTCGATGGCGGCTGGGAAGTGGTGCCGCCGAGCCAGCGCTTCGACATCGAGATCGAGGAGGATCTGATCGAGGAAGTCGTGCGCGTGCACGGCTACGAGCGCGTGCCGACGGCGGTGCCACGTGGCGAGATCGCGCTGCGGCTGCCGCCGGAGGCGCAGGTGTCGAGTGCGGCGATGCGTGCGGCACTGATCGCGCGCGACTACCGCGAGTGCCTGCACTTCAGTTTCGTCGCCTCGTCCTGGTTGCGGCAGTGGGGCATGGCGGAGGGCGCGGTCGCGCTGGCCAATCCGCTGTCGGCCGATCTCGACCTGATGCGCACCAGCCTGTTGCCGGGTCTGGTCGACGCGTTGCGTCGCAACCAGGCGCGCCAGATCGAGCGCGTGCGCCTGTTCGAGATCGGCAAGTCGTTCCAGGCCGGCGACCCGCCGCTGGAGACGCCGCGCCTGGCGTTGGTCGCGACCGGAACTGCGGCCGCCGAGCAATGGGGCGTGCCGGCGCGCGAAATCGACTTCTTCGACCTCAAGGGGGACCTGGAACAGCTGTTCGCACTGACCGGCCATGCGGCGGCGTTCTCGCTGCGCCCGGCGCGGGTCTCGTGGCTGCACGCCGGGCGCGGCGCCGAGGTGCTGCGTGAAGGGCGCGTGGTCGGCTTTGCCGGCTGCCTGGATCCGCGTCTGGCCGCGGAACTCGGGCTTCCGGGCGACGTGTACGTCGCGGAACTGGAATTGGCCGCATTGGCCGCACGGGAATTGCCGCGGGCGATGGAACTGAGCCGTTTCCCCTCGCTGCGTCGCGACATTGCGATCGTCGTCGAAAAGTCGATTGAATTCGAGCGCTTGGAACGCATTGTGCGGGAAACGCTGGGACCGCTGCTGCGTGAATTCGTGCTGTTTGACGAGTTTGCCGGCAAAGGCTTGCCTGAAAACACAAGAAGCCTCGCTATGGGCTTGATTTTGCAGGAAGCTTCGCGCACCCTTGCAGATGTGGACGCCGATTCCGCGGTGCAGTCGGTGGTGGCGGCACTGGAACGGGAAACCGGCGCAAGGTTGCGAGGCTGAGATGGCATTGACCAAGGCAGAACTCGCCGAACGGCTCTTCGAGCAGGTCGGCCTGAACAAGCGCGAGGCGAAGGAGTTCGTCGACTCGTTCTTCGATGTCATGCGTGATGCCCTGGCGCGTGGAGAGCAGGTGAAATTGTCCGGTTTCGGCAATTTCGACCTGCGCCAGAAGAACCAGCGCCCCGGCCGCAATCCGAAGACCGGCGAGGAAATTCCGATCTCGGCACGGCGCGTGGTCACGTTCCGTCCGGGCCAGAAGCTCAAGGTGAGGGTCGAGGCGTATGCTGGATCAGGGCAGCAATAACGAGCTCCCGCCGATTCCGGCGAAGCGCTACTTCACCATCGGTGAGGTCAGCGACCTGTGCGCGGTGAAGCCGCATGTGCTGCGCTACTGGGAGCAGGAATTCACCAGCCTGAATCCGGTCAAGCGCCGCGGCAACCGTCGCTACTACCAGCGCCACGACGTGCTGATGATCCGTCAGATCCGCTCGCTGCTGTACGACCAGGGCTTCACCATCGGCGGCGCACGCCAGCGCCTGGAAGGCAACCACGGCAAGGCCGAGGCAACGATCAGCACCCAGATCGTCAAGCAGGTTCGTCAGGAACTCGAAGAGGTCCTGGCCATCCTGAAGCGTTGATGCGTTGCGGGATCGGCGGCGAGCGGTCACAATCCGCGCCCGCGCTTGTCGCGGAATCCGATGTCGGGGCGTAGCGCAGCCTGGTAGCGCATTTGCCTGGGGGGCAAAGGGTCGTGGGTTCGAATCCCGCCGTCCCGACCAATCTGGATCAGGAACCCGGCTGCGGCCGGGTTTTTTGTGGGCGCCGATCACGGCGCGATGAACCGCTTCGGGTAGCATCGTGCGCCTTCAGGGAAGGCGTGGTGTCTGGATGTCGAAGCAAGCCCGTTCCGTGGTGTTCGGTGTGGCGATCGCGTGCCTGCTGCACGCCGGTGCGGCAGGGGCAGGGTTGTTGCGGCTTGCCAGCGGCAGCGTCGACACCGGATTGCTGTCGCGCGGCGACGCCGAAGCGGAGGCCGAGGCTTCCGCGTCGCACCTGCTGGTGCAGTTCGACGGCGCTGCGCCTGCCCAGGTGCGCGCTGCACTCGCAAGGCTCGGGGTTGAGATCGAAGCCTATGTGCCGGATGCGGCGTTTCGTGTGCGTCGCAACGGCGTGTCGGGCGACGCGCTGCGCGCGATCCCGGGCGTGACCTGGGTCGGCCACTGGCGCAGCGACTGGAAGCTCGCGCCGGCCCTGCGCGCGGCGGCCCCGGGTTCGCGCTTCGATGTCTACGGCTACGTCGATGGCGAACGCGATGCGCTGCTCGCGTCGATTGCCAAGGTCGTGCCGGCGGCGCGGGTCTTGAGCTCCGGTGGCGAGCGCTTGCCGCGTGCCACGATCGCGCCGAGCGGGGATGCGGCTGTGCTGCTCGCAGCGCTTGCCGGCGCCGATGCGGTCAGCTGGATCGCGCCGCACGCAGTGCCGGAGCCGCACAACACCGAAGCCAGCGGCGCGATCCAGAGCGGCGTCGTCGGCACGCATCCGCTGTGGGCGCGCGGGCTCACCGGGCACGGCCAGGTGATCGCCGTCGCCGACAGCGGACTCGACGCGAACGAGCGCTGGTTCACGCGTTATGACCCGGGCAGCGGCGCGCTGGTCTTCGTCACGCCGGCGCAGGACACCACGCCGCCGGCGCCGGGTTCGCTGGTCAGCAATGCCAAGGTGATCGCGAACTGGGTACAGCCCGGCGCGACCGCGTACGAGACGCTCGCGCCCTGCGGTACCGTCGAAGCGATCCAGCATGGCACCCATGTCAGCGGCAGCGTGGCGGGCGACAGCGGCGTCACCGCGACGCCACTGCTCGCGCACGCCGATCCCGGTGATGGCATGGCACCGAGCGCGCAGCTGCTGTTCCAGGACATCGGTGCGGATTGCCTGGTCGTCGCCGACTACGCGGCCACGCTGCTGCAGGCGCGCGCCGGCGGTGCGCACATCCACAGCAACAGCTGGGGCGCGTCCACCGGCAACAGCTACACCGGCTACGACTTCGATGCCGACGACACCACCTGGGCGTTGCAGGACCTGCTCCTGGTGGCTTCCGCAGGCAATCGCGCCGATGCCATCGGTGCCATCGGCTCGCCCGGCAACGCCAAGAACGCGCTGACCGTGGGCGCGCTGCTGCATGGCGACAGCGAGTGCGCGGCCAGTCTCTACACCACCGGCGGCGTCTGGGGCACCAGCATCGGCCCTGGCAGCGGCTGGCGCGACAAGCCCGAGATCAGCGCGCCCGGCGTGGCCACGATCTCCGCTGCCGGTGACGACTTCAGCTTCGGCGCCGAGGAACCGGCCGAGAGCAAGGCGCTGAGCGGCACTTCGATGGCGACGCCGACGGTCGCCGGCGGCGCCGCACTGATGCGTCAGTATTTCGTCGAAGGCCGCTATCCGCGCGGCAGCGTCAGCGCCGGCGATCGTCTGCACCTGCTGGCGCCGACGCTGAAGGCGGCGGTGGTCAACAGCACCGGCGAGATCCTCAACAGCTTCATCGGCGAGACGCGGTTGCCGAGCTACATCAGCGGCTGGGGCCGCATGTACCTCGATCGCGACCTCTACTTCCCCGGCGACAGCCGCCGCCAGCGCGTGTTCGAGCGCAGCCACGGCAGCGGCCTCGTCACCGGCGAAGTACATGAATACGCGATCGAGAACGTCGCCGCCGGGCAACCGTTGCGCGCGACGCTGGCGTGGTTCGATGTCGCGTCCGTTCCCGGTGTCGACTATCCGCTGGTCAACGATCTCGACCTCGAGGTGCTCGGCCCCGGCGGCGAGCTGTACCGCGGCAACGCCTTCGGCGACGACACCAGTTGCCAAACGCAGGCCTGCTACGACCCCTGCGAAGCGACGCTGCCGCAGCGCCCGGTCAACACCACGATCTCGATCGCCAACAGCGGCAGCCGCGACCAGCGCAACAACCTCGAAGCGATCCGCCTGCTGGCGCCGACGCCGGGTCGCTACGTGTTCCGTGTGCGCGGCTTTTCGGTGCCTGGCAACGACCGCGTCGGCAGCGATCGCCAGGGCTACGGATTGGTCGTCGCCGGGGCCTTCGGACTGCCGGCCGTGGCCGCGCTGCCGGCGCCGCTGAACCCGGTGATCGCGCAGAACGACGCCAGCGGCATCCGCATCGCCTTCGACAGCGTCGCTGGCGCCAGCAGCTACCAGCTGTATCGCGCCACCGGCAGTTGCGCCGCGACCGACCTCGCCGACTTCCATCTCGCCGGTGTCGCCAGCGTTGCCAGCATCCTCGACCCCAACACCATCGGTGGCGACACCTATGCCTATCGCGTGCGCGCCATCGGCAACGATGTCGAGGGCGCTGCCGGTGCCTGCATCGAAGCGGTGTCGAATGACACCTGCACGCTGCCGCCCTTGTTCGATCGCGTCGCGCCGCAGGCCGATGCGGCTGCGAGCAGTTGCCGCGTCGCGCTGAGCTGGAACCCGGCGCCGGCGCGCTGCGCATTGTCGACCGCGGTGGACTACACGGTGCAGCGCTCGCTGAGCGCCGATTTCGGCGTGTTCTCCACCTTCGCCGCAAGCACTGCGAATTACCTCGACACCAGCGTCGCCAACGGCGTGCCGTATTTCTACCGCGTGCTGGCCCGCGACTCCTTCGGCAACGAAAGCCTGCCGAGCGCGATCCGCAACGTCACGCCGGTTGGCGCCGGTGGCCCGGCCGGGCTCGGCTTCATCGACGATGCCGACACCCGCACGCATGCCGACGCCGCGTCGCCATGGCAGATCGCCGCCGGCGTGGCCAGCCAGGGCAGCCACGCGTACAAGACCGGCGCCGCCGCAACGGCCTATCCGCGCAATGCCTGCGCGTCGCTGCAGTTGCCCGCACTCACCATTCCCGACGACGCCACCTTGCGCTACGACGCCCGCTTCATGCTCGAGAACGCATGGGATGGCGTCGTCGTCGAGATCTCCACCGACGACGGCGCGACCTGGTCCGACCTGCCCCCGAGCGGCGGCTACCCCGGCAGCTTCGAGGCCACCGGATCGCCGCCGATCAACGCCTGCGGCTACGCCGCCACCCAAGGCGCGTTCAGCGGCGACAATGGTTCCTTCCAGACCTACGCCAGCTCGCTCGCCGCCTACGCCGGCCAGCGCGTGCGCATCCGCTGGCGCTTTTCCAGCGACCCCGGCATCGAACTGCAAGGCTTCCACCTCGACGCCATCCGCATCGACTCCCCCGGCCTCCCGCTCCCCGCCGACCTCATCCTCCGCGCCGGCTTTGACACCGACGACGCCGCAGCAGTGGGCATGAGCTGCACCACGGGACCGTAGTGACCGTTTCGGAAACGCCTCAAGTGGCAGCGTCGTCGCCTCAAGCACACTCGCAGCATTGCACCGACCTGGACTCTGCATGAGCACACCACCCGCCAACCCCAAGCGCCGCCGCGCGCTGCCCTTCGCCCTTGGTTTGGTCGCCGCGCTGTCTGCGCTGGTGTATTGGCGCGGCCACGTCGGCTGCTATCTGTTCTACGCCGAATGCAACCCGCTGCTGTCGATGCCGGAGATGCCGCCCTGGAACGTGCCGACGAACTCGCACGAGAAGGCGATGTATGACCTAGCGCATTCGCTGGAAGTGCCGGACAGCGTGGTCAAGCCGGTGCCGTTCGACTTCAAGGCGGCGCGGTTGAGGGATCTCTACGGCGACAGGTCGGTGGAGCAGCAATATTTCGAGCACCTGTGCGCGACCGAATCCCGCGACTACGTGTTCCGACGCATTCCGGACGTCGAGGGTTTCCAGGTCATGCGGCCACGGCCGGAGACGATGGAGACGCCGGAAGACTACGACCGATATGGGGTTGAGGAGCCGGTCGGGTTTGGGTGGCAGAGCGATGCCAATCAACTGGATGATGGTGGGAAATTTCGGATCGACGTATTGGCTTATGAGTATGTGCAGCCACTCCAAGGCGTCTACACGTTCGTTGAACTGGTCGATCCAAGCCAGCCGCATCAAGTTGTCAGAGTCGAACGAGCCCTTACCGAGCGGTCCAAACGGTATCACTCCGGAATCGAGGCTAGCTGGCGCGGCCTCAGAGTGCCCTACCTGCAGAGTCGCCGAGCGGTGGCTGAGCTGAGCAGCAGATACGGCTACGTCTGGCGCGGGCTACGTCGCGAGCGCGACCGCGAACTGGCGGTCGGCGGCGGCGACTTCTTCGTGATTGACCTCACCACGCACGAAGTGCTCGGCCTGCGCCGCACCTTCAACTCGACCTTTGTACCCAAGCGGCCATCGTTCACGAAGTGGTCTGCGGCGCGCGAGTGCGGCGGGCTTGATCGATCCACCCCGATTCCTCGGTTCGTCGTGCGCGTTCTGAACCCACCGCTGAACGTCAACGACGAATTCGTGCCCGCGCACAAGCAAGCCGAATACCACTCACACCTCACGAAATTGATGGAGAAGGGTCATGCCTGGAACAACTGAACTGCCCTACATCCTTGACCTCGCGATTCTGCAATCGGCCGCGGAGAGCTATCTGCACCAATCCGTACGTTTCGTGATTGGGAGACGAAGCCTGTTCGACGTTGTGTTCGCGGGCAGCAACAACCTGGAAATCACGGAAGTTGTCTCGAAACTTGCGGATGAGTGGGGCGGCGCCGGCTTGACGGCCGCGCGCGCTTGCAGCCGATTCGCGCCACCACCGATCGGCTGATCCTGAAACGACATCGGCCCGCGCGAGGCGGGCCGATGCGGGCGTGGGCGGGACGCCGGTCAGTTCTGGGCCGGGGTGTTTTCCGAGAAGTACTCGTGGCTGTCGGCGTTCTTGATGGCGCTCGACGGGTTGCTGATGGCGAGGCTCTTGGCGCCGGACTGGCCGTAGACGATGTCGTCGGTGTTGCCGAGCACGTCGAAGTGGCTGAGTTCGTGGATGATGGTGCCGGCCTTGGAGTCGGTGCCGGTGTTCGGTGCCGACCAGAAGGCGTTGCACAGGTACACGCGGTAGGGCTGGGTCGGGTAGACGTAGGCGTAGTAGTTCTGGGTGCAGCCGCAGTTGAAGGTCAGCTTGGTGTTGGCCAGCGCGTATTCGATGCGGTCGTAGTTGCCCTTGACGCTGTTGAAACGCGAACTGGTGGCGGTGCCGAACCAGGTCTTGTAGCGGGTGGTGACGGTCGAGTAGGTCTTGCTGGTGAAGTAGCTGTCGGAGTTGATGGCGTAGCTGCGTGCCGAGGTGAGCGCGGTCTTGATCGAGCTCTGGCGCGTGGTCGAGCAGCTCTCGAACGCCGGCGTCGGGTTCAGTGCCTTCATGCCGATCGGGAACACTTCGTCGTAGTTGTTCGGTTCGCCGGCGCCATCGACCCAGCGCAGGATCGGGAACGATTCGAGGCGCTTGGAGTGGCCACCGCGGCGGCTGTCGTGGGCGTCGTCGCCCGCGGCCAGGTCGATCGCGTATTTCATTTCGTACTGGCCCGAGGCCGAGAAGTCGTAGGCTTCCGAGAGGTCGAGCTCGATCGACTTCGACTCGCCCGGTTGCAGCGTCATCCAGTCGTCCGCGCTCGGCGCGCCGCGCTTGATCCAGCGGCCGTTGTAGTCGGAGTCCATGCCGCCGACGCTCACGTCGAACAGGTCATGCTCGATGCCGAAGAACGGCGTCTGCCACTTCAGCACGCGGACCGCTTCCTTGCCGTCATTGCGCATGGTGAAGTGGACTGCGGAGCCGATGTCCTGGCTGGCCTTGTCGAGCGAAGGCGCCATCACCACGCTCAGACCGGCAGCTTGCACCGATGTGGCCGCGAGTGCGGCGGTGATCGACAACACGAGTGTTCCGAGACCGCGAACAGCGGCCGAATTGCGCTGAATCATGTGCTCTCCCCAGAGTGTTCGTATGTGTGCGTGGACGTCGCCGCAGCGGGCAACCCGGCGAACCTAGCGACGCCACTCCGGTGGTTGCAACTGGTTTCGATTGCGCGGCGCAGCACGCGGCCGCGGTCCGGGTGCTCCGTCGTCGCGGATCCAGCAGCGCGTTGCGGCATCGAAGGTGGCGTGACAATATAACATCGCAAGCGCCCCGGGCCTGCGCCGGTTTTCGCTTGCACTCCATTGTTTCGTCGAGGATTTGTGTCGATGCGAGCGCGACTGACGGTTTCCTTGTGCGCCATGTTGCTGGCGTCCTCCGTTCCTGCCGGGACCCCATCGACTGCACCCATCGAGGCACTGGAAGCGCGTATCCGGGCACTGGAGGCACAGACCCGCGAGGTGCTGGCCGCGCTCGATCAGGCGCGTGCCGAGATCGCTTCGCTGCGTGCAGCGCCGACGCAAGCGGTGGCCGCGGCCGCGTTGCCGGAGTCGGCCGCACCGTCCAGTCCCAATGCGTTCAATCCGGCGATCAGCATCATTCTCAATGGCAGCCTTGCGCAGCATTCCCTCGATCCGGAGACCTACCAGATCGCCGGGTTCCCGCTCGCAGGCGAGGCCGGGCCGGGCGCTCGCGGCCTGTCGCTGGGCGAAAGCGAGCTTTCGTTCGCGACCAACATCGACGAGAAGTTCTACGGCCAGCTCACGCTCGCAGTGGAGAGCGAGGACGGCGAGGATGGCATCGGCGTCGAGGAGGCCTACATCGAGACCACGGCGTTGCCGGCCGGGCTCAGTGCGCGCGCCGGCCGCTTCTTCTCGAACATCGGCTACCTCAACACGCATCATGCGCACACCGATGCATTCGCCGATCGGCCGCTGGCGTATCAGGCGCTGCTCGGCAACCAGTATGCCGATGACGGCGTGCAGCTGCGCTGGGTGGCGCCGACCGACGTGTACCTTGAACTCGGCGGAGAGTTGATGCGCGGCCAGTCCTTTCCCAGCGGTGGCGCGGCACGATCGGGCAGTGGCGTGCGCACCCTGTCCGTGCACGCCGGTGGCGATGTCGGCGACGAGAGCTCCTGGCTCGCCGGCGTCTCGGTGCTGGACGCGCGTACCGAAGATGGCGAGGACGGATTCAGCGGTGACAACCGGCTCTACATCGCCGACCTGACCTGGAAGTGGGCGCCGAACGGCAACACCCGCGACGGTGGCCTGAGCCTGCGCAGCGAATACCTGCATGACACCCGCGACGGGCGTTATCTGGACTCGACACAGGGCATCGACGTGCCGTGGGCGGGTTCGCGCGATGGCGTCTATGTCGAAGGCGTGTGGCGCCTGAACCCGCAATGGGATGCCGGCTATCGCCATGACCGACTGTGGCCGGACGCCTCGGGGCCATTCGCCAGCGATACCGACCCGGTGCGCCACAACTTGATGCTGACTTGGCGCAACAGCGAGTTCAGCCTGATCCGCCTGCAATACAGCCGCGACGACGCGGCGCCGGCGCAGCGCGACCATGCGCTCACGCTGCAGTACCAGGCCGCTCTCGGCGCGCACGGCGCGCACAAATTCTGAGGACTGCGCATGAACTTCCGCCACCTGTTTTCGGGCCTGCTGCTGTCGGCGTTCGCGCTCTCGGCTGCGGCACAGATCCGCGTGTTTGCCTGCGAACCGGAATGGGGCGCGCTGGTCAACGAGCTCGCCGGGGATGCCGTCACCGTCGATGTCGCGACTTCGGCGCTGCAGGACGTGCACCAGATCGAGGCGCGGCCGAGCCTGATCGCGAAACTTCGGCGTGCCGACCTGCTGGTCTGCAGCGGTGGCGGGCTGGAGGCGGGATGGCTGCCGCAACTGATCCGCCAGGCTGGCAATGCCCGCGTCGCGTCCGCCGATGGCATGTTCCTGGCCGTCGCGCAGGTGACCACGCTGGAGCGGCCAAGCCAGCTCGATCGCGCCGCTGGCGATCTGCATGCCGAAGGCAATCCGCACATCCAGATGGACCCGCGCCGCGTGCTGCAGGTGGCGAATGCGCTGGCCGCGCGACTGCAGAAGGTCGATGCCGCGAACGCCACGCGCTACGCACAACGCCTGGAAGACTTCAGCACGAGGTGGCAGGCGGCGATGCTGCGCTGGCAACAGCGCGCGGCGCCGCTGCGCGGGCGCAACATCGTCGTGCACCACAAGAGCTGGGTGTATCTGGAAGAGTGGCTTGGGTTGAACGAGATCGGTGCGCTCGAGGCCAAGCCCGGGGTGCCGCCGACCAGTGCGCACCTGGCCGGTCTGGTCGCGTTGACCAAGGACAGCCAGACGCTCGCGATCGTGCGTGCCGCCTATCAGGACGCGAAGGCCAGTCGCTGGTTATCGGAACGCAGCGGCGTGCCCGCGATCCGCCTGCCGCTGACCGTCGGTGGCGATGAGCGTGCCACCGACCTGTTCGCACTGTTCGACGTCACCATCGACCTGCTGCTCGGGGCGGCGCAGTGAGCTTTGCGCTGGAAGGACTCGACCCGACCATTCTCGGTCCGGCGGCGCTGGCCGGGCTGATCGTGCTGTCGACGCACGTGCCACTCGGCCAGCGCGTGCTGGCGCGCGGCATCATCTTCATCGACTTGGCGATCGCGCAGATCGCCGCGCTCGGCGTGATCCTCGCGCAGTTCCTCGGCGTCGAGGAAGACGGCGCGATGGTGCAGGTCGCCGCTGCGGCCGCGGCACTGGCCGGCGCTGCGCTGCTGAGCTGGACCGACCGCCGCTGGCCGAACTACCAGGAGCCGCTGATCGGCACGCTGTTCGTGCTCGCGGCCACCGGCGGCTTGCTGTTGCTGGCGAACAACCCGCAGGGCGGCGAGCACCTCAAGGACCTGCTGGTCGGCCAGATCCTGTGGGTTGGCTTCGCGCAATTGCTGCCGGTCGGGCTGCTCTCGATGGTGATGCTGGCCGTGCTCTGGTGGCGGCGCGAGCGCATGGATGGCTGGCTGTTCTACGCGCTGTTCGCGCTCGCGGTGACCGCGTCGGTGCAACTGGTGGGCGTGTACCTGGTGTTCGCCAGCCTGATCGTGCCGGCGCTGGCTACCGCCGGCATGAGCGGGGGCGCGCGCCTGTTTGCGGGCTACCTGATCGGCGCGCTCGGCTACGCCGCCGGGCTGGTGTGCTCGGCGCTGTTCGACCTGCCGAGCGGGGCGCTGATCGTGTGGACCCTGTGCGCGGTCGCGTTGCTGGCGCAGCTGCTGCCGCGCATCCGTCGCTCGCATCCGCCGCAACACGAAGAGCCTTCGTTCTGAACGACGCGGTTCAGTCGATCTCGATGTGGTCCATGCCCTGGTAGCGGTTCACGGCCATCACTGCCGCGTGCACCAGCGGCGTCATCGCCGGCGAGAACAGGCGCGCGCGATCAACGTGCTCCATCCAGCCAAAGATGCAGTGGCGCAGGTGTTCTTCGGTGCGGGCGTTGGCGAGCGCATCGCCAAGCAGCTTGCGCAGTTCGCTTGCGGTCGGCACTGCGCCGAGTGCGTCAAACAGCGCCGCGAACGCCGCGAACAGCTCGCGGGCGTCGAGGCCAAGTCCAAACTCTTCCGGGCGGTAATCGAAGCGACCGCCCGAGGCATCGGCCCAGATGCGGTAGCTGACATGCGCGAGCGGGTGGTACAGCGCGTCCTCGCTGATCAGCACCAGCAGCAACTGCCGGGCATGGGCCTTGACGCTGCCGGCGCTGGTGTTCCACAGGTGCGTCTGGATGAACTGGAACAGCCGCGTCTGGTCGTGGAAATCCGCGAGTTGCAGCTGGTCGATGATCAGCGCCGTGCGCTCGCCCTCGCTGAACGCGCAGGCCTCGGTCAGCGCGCGCTCGAATGCGGTCGGCGGCAGCTCCTGCGGACCGTCGCCGGTGGTGCCGTCCTCGTGCGTGGTGATGACGATCGGCGGCAGCGGCGGTTCCGGCTGCGCGAAGTCGTGGTAGACGATGCGCGGGAACTCGAGCGCCTGCGCGAGCGCATTGGCGAGCGCGGTCTTGCGCCGACCGGATTCGCCGGCGATGTGCAGTGTGCGCAGGTGCGCGATCTCGGCGCGCAGCAGGCAGTCGATCTGGAACGTGTAGTCGTCGTTCGACTCGAAGCCGAATTCGGCGAGACGGCGGCGCAGGCTCATGGGGTGACTCGACTTGCCGTTGTTCCCCTCTCCCTCGATGGGAGAGGGGTAGGGGAGAGGGTGAAATCGGAGCGGCGTCGCATCGAACCCCCTCTCTCCCGACCTCTCTCCCACGGGGGGAGAGAGGAGACCAGCAAGAACATCAAGCCGCAGCAGCCTTCGGTGCCTCGACGCTGATGCGCGGGCCGTTGACCAGCGCGTCGCGGACGCCGGCGATGATCAGGTCCACTTCCTCGCCGGTGATGGTGAACGGCGGCGTGAAGCGCAGCGAGTTGGTGCCGCCATGGATCACGCCATAGCCGTGCTCGCGCAGGTATTCCTCGGTGCTGCTGGTGCCGTAGCACTTGAAGTTCGGCGACAGCTCGGCCGAGAACAGCAGGCCGGTGCCCTGGACATTGGTGATCATGCCGGGCAGTTCCCGCGCCAGCTGTTCGAGCTTGGCGACGAACTCGCGGCCGCGGGCCTGGATGTTGGCGCGCAGCTCCGGCGTCAGTGCGCCGAGCACCGCGCAGGCCACGTCCATCGCGCGCGGGTTGGTGGTCATGGTGTTGCCGTAGATGCCCTTGCGATAGAGCTTCTCGGCGCGCTCGGTCACGGCCAGCACCGACAGCGGATACTGGCCGGCGTTGAGCGCCTTGGAATAGGTTTCCATGTCCGGCGCTTCGAGCCCGGCGAATTCGGGCGCGTCGACCACCGACAGGTTGCCGGTGGTGCGCAGTCCGGCCTGGATCGAGTCCATCAGCAGCAGGGTGTGGTGCTTGCGCGTCAGCTCGCGTGCGGCGGCGTAGAACGCGCGCGGCACGGCGCGGCCCGGGTTGCCTTCGCCCATCACTGGTTCGAGGAACATCGCCTCGATGTGCACCTGGTCGCGTGCGGCCTCGTCGAACACGCGCTGCAGCGCCTCGACATCGTAGGGCTCGACGGTGATCGTGTTCGGTTCCTGCTGGCGGTAGCTGCCGAGGTGGGTGGCGTAGGCCTTGCGCGTCGAATCCGAGTACAGCATCGGCAGTTCGGTGCGGCCATGGAAGGCGCCCTTGACCGCGATGCGCTTGACCTTCCAGCCGGCGTGCGGCGCGCCCGGATCGGTCATCAGGCGGGTGTTCACGTCGGCGATGCGGCCGGCCAGCGAGACCGACTCCGAGCCCGAGTTCAGGCACAGGAACTTCGAGTACGGGCAGGCGCCCCGACTGTGGCCGATCTCCTTGCGCAGCGCGCGTGCGAGGCGCAGTTGCGACAGGCTCGGGGTCATCACGTTGGCCATCACGTGCGGCTGGTTCATCGCCTTGAGCACGGCTTCCGGCGCGTGGCCGAAACCGAGCATGCCGTAGCCGCCGGAGTCGTGCACGACCGCGCCCTTGAGCGTGACCAGCCACGGGCCGCGCGCGGCGATGGCGAGATAGGGATTGACGTTGTCGTCGGCGTAGAAATTCACGAAGCCTTCCTGCACCGCGAGCATCTGCGCGTTTTCGTCGAGCGCGATGATCTCGGGGAACTCGGCGCGGAGCTGCTCGAAGCGGCTGCACGCGTCCTCGATCGCCGCGACCAGTTCCGGGTAACGCGCGGCGAAGCGCTCGATGGTGGCGTCCGGCAGGCCGACGGTACGCGCCGGCCCACCGGCCGTGCGCAGGACATTGAGTTTCTCGACGAGCTTCATGGGTGCCTCCAGCCAGACAGGTCTAGCTTTGCAAATCAATGGGTTGAACAACGAGGCGCGCAGGATACCAGCGCCCATTTCGAGCCGTAACCCCCGCTGTTCGAACGCCCGGGATCTGACAGCTGCGGGCGCCGCGGGCGCTCAGCCGTGCGCGGCGAGAACGGCCAGGAATGCGGCCAGGCCGCCGAAGAACAGCATCACCGCGACCAGCGCGAACAGGACCAGCGCCATCTGCAGGTAGCCGAGCACCAGTCCGGCGATGGCCATGCCGTCGCCTTCGAGCTGGCCGCCTGCGCGCCGGATTTCGCCGCGTGCCAGATGGCCGCACACAATCGCCGCGATCGAGCCGAGCAGCGGCACCATCAGCCAGGCCAGCAGGCCGAACACCAGACTGAGGATCGCGGTGGTGCTGGTCGGGCGTGCGGACGCATTCATGCCGGCGACGATAGCGAGGCCGCGCACCGATGCAACCGGTGCGCGGCGCGGCACGCGTCAGAACTCGAACTTGATGCCCTGCGCCAGCGGCAGCGAGCTGGAGTAGTTGATGGTGTTGGTCTGGCGACGCATGTACGCCTTCCACGAGTCGGAGCCGGATTCGCGGCCGCCGCCGGTTTCCTTCTCGCCACCGAACGCTCCACCGATCTCGGCACCCGAGGTGCCGATGTTGACGTTGGCGATGCCGCAGTCCGAACCCGCCGCCGACAGGAACTGCTCCGCGACCTTGAGGTTGCTGGTGAACACCGACGACGACAGGCCCTGCGGCACGCCGTTCTGCATGTCGATGGCTTCGTCGATGCTGGCAAACGGCATCACGTACAGGATCGGCGCGAAGGTCTCGGTCTGCACGCATTCGTCGGAGTTCTTGACGCCGGTGATGATGGTCGGCAGCACGAAGTTGCCCGGGCGATCGGTCAACGCGGCGCCGCCGGTCTCGACCTTGCCGCCATGCTGCTTCGCGAGTTCGATCGCGGCCAGGTAGCGCTTCACCGCGGACTGGTCGTTGAGCGGACCCATCAGCGTCGTCGGCAGGGTCGGATCGCCGATCTTGCCTTCGACCTGCTGGTACGCCTTGACCAGGGTGTCGAGCACGTTGCGGTAGATCGACTCGTGCACGAACAGGCGGCGCGTGGTCGTGCAGCGCTGGCCGGCGGTGCCGACGGCGCCGAACACGATGCCCGGGATCGCGAGCTTCAGGTCGGCGGTTTCATCGAGGATGATGGCGTTGTTGCCGCCGAGTTCGAGCAGCGAGCGGCCCATGCGCTGCGCCACGCGCTCGCCGACCAGGCGACCGACCTGGGTCGAGCCGGTGAAGCTGATCAGCGGGATGCGGTGGTCGTCGACGAACTTCTGCGCGATCTGGGTGCCGGCATCGTTGAACAGGTAGAACAGGTCGGGGAAGCCTCCTTCCTTGAGCGCGTCATTGCAGATCTTCATCGCCGCGACCGCCGACAGCGGCACCTTCGGGCTCGGCTTCCAGATCGAGATGTCGCCGCAGATCGCCGCCATGAACGAGTTCCACGCCCACACCGCGACCGGGAAGTTGAAGGCGCTGATGATGCCCACGAGGCCGAGTGGCTGCCATTGCTCGTACATGCGGTGGCCCGGGCGTTCCGAGTGCATGCTGTAGCCGTAGAGCATGCGCGACTGGCCGACCGCGAAGTCGGCGATGTCGATCATTTCCTGCACTTCACCGTCGCCCTCCGGCTTGATCTTGCCCATCTCCAGCGCGACCAGCGAGCCGAGCGAGTCCTTGTGCTTGCGCAGCGCGTCGCCGCACAGACGGATGGCTTCGCCGCGCTTCGGCGCCGGCGTTGTGCGCCACACCTTGAACGCTTCCTGCGCGCGCTGGACGATGGTTTCGTAATCGCTGATCGAACTCGCGTGCACGCGTGCGATCACTTCGCCCGTGCTCGGGTTGATCGGCTCCAGCACGCCGGCGTCCTGGGTCTTGGCCCATTCGCCCTTGCCGAGATAGGTGCCGGAATTGTCGGCGGTGAGGCCAAGCGCCTTGAGAATGCCGTGTGCGGACATTGGAGAACTCCAGAGGATGGAACGATGGCGGCCCCGACACGATTCGAACGTGCGACCTCGCCCTTAGGAGGGGCGCGCTCTATCCAACTGAGCTACGGGGCCAAGAAGTGGGGCGCGATTCTAGTGGATCGGCGGCCGGAAGCGGTTTCATTCTTGGGGCTGGTCGCGGGCGCGGAATCGGAAGCAGCCGCGGGTGCGCATCAGGGACTGCCCAGTTCGTAGGCGCTGCTGCGCCCGCCTGCAGGCGACTTCTTCAGGACCCCCAGATCCAGCAACTGCGTGATGTCACGCAAGGCTGTGTCGGGTGAGCACTTGGCCAGGGATGCCCACTTGCTGCTGGTGAGCTTGCTATCGAGTCCAGCGAGCAGTCGATTGAGCACCTTCACTTGCCGTTCGTTCAGGGCGATCCCCGCCCACCGTTGCCAGAAGCGGGTCTTGGCGAGGACTGCATCCAGCGTGGACTGCGCGCTGGCAATTGCGCGTCCCAGCGTGCCGAGGAACCACGACAACCAGTCGGTGACCTCCAGCGTGCCCTTCTGGGTGCGCTCCAGTACGGCGTAGTAGTCCTTGCGTTCGCGCTGGATCTGTGAGGACAGGCTGTAGAAGCGCTGAGGACTGCCGTCGGCGCGTGCCAGGAACAGATCGCCGATCGCGCGCGCGATGCGGCCGTTGCCGTCGTCGAAAGGATGCACCGTCACGAACCAGAGGTGCGCGAGACCGGCTTTGACGAGCGTGGACTCTCCGGTGTCGCCGTTGGCCCAGGTCAGGAACTTGGCCATTTCGATCCGCAGCGTGTCGGCGGGTGGCGCCTCGAAATGGACCTTGCGCCGGCCAAGCGGACCCGACACAACTTGCATCGGTCCGTCCGAGTCGTCGCGCCATTGGCCGGTGGCGATCTTGCTCATGCCCGAATACCCGGTTGGAAACAGCGCCGCATGCCAGCCGAGCAAGCGTTCGGCGCTCAGCGCGGACGCGGCACCGGATGTGGCGTCGAGCACCATGTCGACCACGCCATCGATGTTCCGATCGACGGCTTCGAGCGCCCCGATCTCCACGCCCAGGCGCCGGGCGATGGACGAGCGTACCGATGCGACGTTCAGCACTTCGCCCTCGATTTCACTGGACTTGACGACATCCGCGGTCAAGGTTTCGAGGCTGGCTTCTTCGCGCAGTCCCACGCCCAAATCGGCCAGGCGGCCCAGCAGCATTCCCCCGGAACGACTGACCTCGGCAAGCGGCCCGGCCAGGGACGCCAAGTCGTAGCGCCAGTTCGGCCAGTCGTCTCGTTGCCAGATGTACCGTGATTCTCCGCTGCTCATGCGGAGATTAGAACCCCATTCCGATGCTGCGGCAAGCCATTCTCCGCGCGGCGTGCGGCGAATACGTCGGACAATCACCGCATGCCCCTGGGCAGCCTTGGGCGACCCCGGGTCCGCGCAGTTGCTCCGTCCGCGTCCGTGGCGTCCAGCCAGCGCGCCCTGGCTGGGACGGAGGGACAGTGCACGGGGTTCAGGCGGCGCGATCGAGCATGCCGAGCCCCGCCAGCTCGAACGCCTCGCGCACCTGCGCCCGGAGGTCGGCGTCCGTCCACGGCTTCGTCAGGTACTTGTGCACGACGCCGCGGTTGATCGCGTCCATGGCTTCGACCGCTCCGGAGAATCCGCTGAGCAGGATGCGCACGGTGTGCGGGCATGCGCGTTCGGCGGCGGCGAGGAAGTCGGTCCCGTTCATTTCGGGCATGCGCTGATCGGAAATGATGACGTGCACCGGCGTTTCGCCGAGCACGCGCAGGGCCTCTGCCGCGCTGGTGGTGCTGAGGACGCGATATCCCTCGTGGCGCAACAGCCGCGTCAGCGCGCGCAGGATGTTCACCTCGTCGTCGACCAGCAGCAGCGTGGGGGCGCCGTCGTCCGGCTGTGTTCCGGCTGGATGTGCCGCTGCCGGCGGCGCGCCGACGGCCACCGCAGGCCGAGGTGCGGCGAAGCCGCGCAGCATGCTGCAGAGGTCTTTCCAGGCGCGATCGAGCAAGGTGGCTTCGTCTGCCTTCACCAGGCGGACGCGGTCCGCGCTCATGGCCTGCGCCAGTTCGTGCAGGGTGAAACCGTCCGCGGGCGTGCCGCAGCGGTCGACCAGCAGGCAGTTGCCGCTGTGCGTGGAGTACCAGGCCAGCTTGCGCCGGATGGTCGTGCCCGCGCTCTCGTCGCGAAATGCGAGCCACGATCCGGTCGGCAGCGTGCACAGCCGAGCGAACGCGACGCGTGCGGCCGCTGCGGCGGCGTCCAGGGTGGGTGTGACCGCGTCGCAGCCCGGTGCCGCGCAACCCGCACCAATGCGCGCCTTGGCCTTGAGCCGGATGGCCAGTTCGGTCTGCGAGGGGGCATCCGCATCCGACTCATCCGCGAACAGGCGTTGCAGCATCGCCTCGGCGTCGTCTGCCGGCACGCCTGCCTGGGCCAGGCCGGTGCGGAATTCCTCCATTTCCTCGGGCGCGAGCGGTGCAGGCGCACCGCGCGATGCCGCCAGCAACTGGTCCATCACGCGCAGCCTGCGGCCATAACCCGGTCCATGCGCGCCTTCGCGCAGCAGCACTGCGGTCAGCGCGTCGGTCCAGGCGCGCTCGAGCACGCCGCGCAGAAACTCTGCCGGCATGTTGGCACTCAGCCGACGCGCCACGTCGTCCTGGGCCTGTTGTCGGGCGCGCGCCAGCTTCTCGCGCCCCGCGGCGGCATCGACCTGGTGTCGCTCAAGCGCGGCCGCGCGTTGCGCGAGCTGCTCCATGAACAGCGCGAACTCGGCGTGCACGGCTGCAAAGACCGTGACATCGCTCGCCTGCGCCACTTGCGCGGTTGCGCGGCGCAGCGCATCGACCACGCGGGTATCGTTGCCCGGCACCGCTTCGTCGACGCACAGCCGCGCCGCTTCGAGCAGCGCTTCCAGAAGTTGCCACGTGGCATGCTGCCGGCCGCCGAGCACGCGCTTGTCGATCAGCGCCACGCGCAGCAGCGGGATCTGCAGCCGGGCCAGAACCTGCCGTGCGATGCCCCCGGCATGGGTCTGCCGCGCCAGGAAGTCGAACAACATGGCCAGCAGGTCGATCGTGTCGCGGTCCTCGTCGCGCAAGGTGAAGCTCCCGCCCGACGCCGCGTTTTCGCGCAGCATGAGCAGCACATCGGACTGCAGTTGCAGATCCGTGCGGATCGGCAACGGGCAATCGCCCGCTGCCCACGCCGGCAATCGACGCTGCAGTTCGGCGAGCGCGTTCTGCAGCGTCCCGGCATCGGCTTCGCAGGTCTCCGCATGCCGGCACTTCTGCAGCAGCTGGCGCAGGGTGTCGAAGTCCTCCGCCGACGGCGCGGGCTTCTCGGCCGCAGCTGCCGCGGGCCCCGTGCGCTCGCTGCGCGCCGACGCACAGACCGAGGCCAGCGTGTGCAGGTCGCGCAGCACGCCGCGCTCGGCCAGCACCGTGTTGAGCGTGACGTAGAAGGCGTCCAGGCGACTCATGACCACGCGCTCGCTGCAACGCAACAGCACCAGGCGGTGCTCCAGCGGCAGCTCGAACTGGCCGGCCGCGTCAGCGAGGGCCTGCGCCACACAGCGCGGACCGAGCGGCATCGATTCGACCGGAACGCGCGTGCTGCCGGCGAGGGCTCCGAGGCGCAGCCCGAGCGCGTACAACGGTTCGCGAACGCGCAGTTCGACCTTGAGTGCCATGTCGGCGAGCACGCTGGCCTGATCCAGGTCGGCACCGTCGTCCAGCGTCAGCAGGGCTGCATCCGCTTGCGCTGCAGCGAAGGTCGCCGGCGTTTGCGGGCAGGAAGCGAAGCGGTCCAGGGCCTGGGCGAGGCTATCGAGAAAGCACGGTGCGGCCGCCGCGCGCCCGCGGCCGAGGGCGGCCGCGGAGTCGAAATACACGTTCTGCTGCTGCAGGGTTGCCTTGTCGGCGAGGCGGACGAGCTGCTTTTCCGCCTCTTCGACCGCCGCGGTCACCAACGGCGCGAGTTCGTGCGCGCACTGGGCGCGCAGTTCAGGCAGCAGGTTGCGCATCCATGCGGCCCCGTGCGCGGGCAGGCCGAAGCGCGCCGGAATCACGGTCGTCTCCGGCAGGGTGGGCATGCTGTGGGTTGCGTCGAACATGGCCGGCTCCTCGCAGTCGTGGAACGCGGTGGGAAGCAGGTCGTCCCGCGCTCCGGATCTCGGTTGGCCGCTGATCTGGCTTCGCCTGACTGCCATTCTGGGTCGGTGCCGTGCGCGGCGATATACGTACGAATACGGGGTGCCGCGCAGGTCGCTACGGAACACAAGTACGCGATGCCGAGGACGAAAAACCGGCCACAAGGGCCGGTTCCTGTCGGGTTCTGGCTGGATCGCCCCGAACGAACCTGCTGCCGGAAGATCACGAAGCGCCACCCGGTCCGCGCTTCAACCGGCGTTTGCACGACCGCCACCTACCCGGCAGACTGCCGAAACGATGGCGTCTTGAACTTCCCATACTCCGCGATGAACCCGCTCAACACCCGTGCCGATCTCCAGGAGCTCGCGCGCACTCTCTTTGGGCCCGTCCTCGCACGTTGGAAGGAGGGCGCCCACCCCGTGCTCGGGCCCACCGGTGCACCTTGGGATGCGCGCACGACGGCGCTGGAATGCGTCGCCCGCCAGCTCTGGTCGCTGGGGCCCCTTGCTGCCGGCGGTGGCGCCTTCGCACACTGGGCACGTTTCCGTGCGGCCTTGGTCCAAGGCACCGATCCTGCCCATCCGCTCTATTGGGGCGTGAGCGCGGACGGTCGCACGCACCAGCGCCATGTCGAAATGGCAGGCATCGCCTACGGCCTGCTCCTCGCTCCGCACGAGCTTTGGACGCCGCTGGCCGCAGCCGAGCGTGCACGCCTGGCCGCATGGCTGGCCGACATCAACACCCCGGAGCCCTACAACCCCAACAACTGGCACTTCTTCCGTGTGCTGGTGAACGAGGCGCTGGCCACCCTCGGCGCCCCGCATGACCCAGCCCGCACGGAAGCGTCGCTCGACGCCATCGACAGCTACTACCTCGACGACGGTTGGTATGCCGACGGTCACACCGAGCAGCGTGACTACTATGTGCCGTTCGCCATGCACTTTTACGGCCTCTTCTGGGCCTCACTGCCGCACCGGGCCAACACCGCCCGTGCCGCGAAATTTCGCGAACGCGCCCGCATCTTCGCGGTCCATTTCGCCGACTGGTTCAGCGCCGACGGCGCGGCACTGCCCTATGGCCGAAGCCTGGCCTACCGTTGCGCGCAGGGCGCGTTCTGGGGCGCGTTGCCGCTGGCGGGCGTCCACACTGCGCCCGGATTGAGCCTGGGCGCGATCAAGGGTCTCTACCTGCGCCACCTGCGCTGGTGGCTCGCCCAACCCGCCTTCGCCGATAGCCTCGCCCGTGCCGAACCCCTTGCCATCGGCTACGCCTACGCGAACCTGGCAATGGCCGAGCACTACATCAGCCCCGGCTCGCCCTACTGGGCGCTCAAAATCTTCGGCCCGCTGGCGCTGCCGGCCAGCCACGCGTTCTGGACCACGCCCGAGGAACCGCTGCCCCCGCGCCCCCTGCGCGTCCCGCAGGCCCATGCGCGGATGCTGCTCGCGCGCCCTGCGCCCACCGCCAGCCCGGTGGCGCTCTGCAGCGGCCAATGGGCGTCGTGGCTGCATCTGACCGGCCACGAGAAGTACGCAAAATTTGCCTACCACGCGGCCTTCGGCTTTTCCGTCGGCACACAGGCGGACTTCCCGCGCGCCGGCGACAGCATGCTGCTGGTCAATTCCGGCGGCTACGTCTGGCGCCACCGCGGGCCCACCCGCGACCATGCGAGTGGCGCGGGCTGGATCGCCTCCACCTGGCAGCCCGCGCCCGGCTGCAAGATCCGCACGTGGCTGATCGCCTTGGGCGCCGGCTGGCACGCGCGCGTCCATCGCCTGGAGTGCGCCTTGCCCTGCACCACGCTCGAAGGCGGCTTCAACCTGCCCCCTGAGTCCACACCGTTGCCTGCACCTGCCGGCATCGCAGCGAGGGGCGCCTTGGCTTGCACGTTCGACTCGCGCGTGAGCGGCCTGATCGACCTCACCGGTGGTCGGACAGCCGAGCGCAGCGATGTCGAGCCGAACGTCAACCTGCTCATGCCCCGCGTGATCACGCCACGCCTGGTCGGCCGCCATGCGCCGGGTCGCCACTTGTTGATGTGCGCCGTACTCGGCTCAGCGACCGAAGCCTCGACTGGCGCGGCCGCCTGGGCCCGCCCACCGGCCATGGAATTTTCCGCAAGCGAGATGGCCATTCGCGTTGCGGGTGAGGAGCCCATGATCATCCCGCTGGGTCCATGGCAGTAGCCGTGGGGGGGCGAAAATGGTCGGCGGCCAGTGGCGTCAGAAAGCCGTAAGGTCCCGGAACAGCGGGTAGGCCTGAATGCACCGTTGCTGCAACTCGGCGACACGTTGGGGGCTGATGTCGCGTAGCCGCCCGAAGACGCCGTCGATCTCGCTGGACCGGACGAAGATGCAGCAGTCGGTCAGGGCTACCGCGCTTCCGGGGACCGTCGGGGGTAGCCAGTCGTCCGCGATGATGACGGGGATCGCGCCGGTGGCCAGGGATTCCCAGACACGCAGGGTGTTGGGGCCGGCGCCTTCGGGGCACAGTGAAAAAACGGAATCCGAGAGCACCTCGTTGTAGCGTCGGGTTCGCGCGTCGTGCTGCTCCGTGTCCGAGACCCGCAGGGGGCGGCTGCCGACCTGGTCCGTGTACACGATCTTGTTGAAGTGCCACTCGTCGCCGAGTTCGAACAGGAGGTCGCTGCCGCCGTCGCGCCTGGTGGCCTCAAGGAGCTGCACGCGGACATCGGAGCGGTAGTGCTGCATGTGCGCCCCGATGAACGAGGCGAGATAGCGCCGCTCGGGGGCCGGCTTGCCGATGGTCAGCCCCATGGTGCGGTCGGGGTTCTCGATGTTGGGCGCGATGAGCGGCCAGCTGTGAATACGGAAGCCGCAGCGCTCTCGCTCCTGATTGCTGGACCGTTCGCAATGCGAGGTGTGCAGGTCGGTGATGCCGAGATCGCGAAACGGATGGATGAGGTGGCGCCAGTAAATCTGCTGGCAGACCGTATGCAGGGCCAGCTCGTAGCCGTTGGCGATAGCCAGCGAGCGGAGGCTCATCAGTCGCGGGCGCAGATACGCCAGTACCTCCCGGGGAAACCGCCGCTTGTCGATATAGGTGGCCCAGGGCAGGCCGAGGTAGGCATGAACGACGCGGTTGGCAGCGTCGATGTTGGCACCGCCAGGGAGAGCCTGATGGTTGTCGAAGGCCTGCTTTTCGGTGGTGCATGGGTACTGCCAGAAATGACAGTCCTCCGGGGACACCGGCCGGTCTCGCACAATGATCGGGGCCCTGTCGATGGTGGGCGGAATGAAGGTCGCCAAGTCCTCCGCGCGCAGTGGGGTCGAAGGATCCGGGGTGCCTGGAGCCAGGCTGCGGAGGTGGTGTGTCCTCATTTCCTAATTACGCCACATGGTCCGTCGCAATGGCAATCCGTGGATTTCGAGTGGCGCTCGCAGGGATCCGCCAATCTCGGTCTTGAGGTCGCATGCACCGCAGTTCTTGCGCCGCATGGCTCGGGAACAGTCGCGCGAAATGCTGCGACCACGCCGGAATCCGGGCAACAAAAAACCGGCCTCAAGGGCCGGCTGTTTCAATGGTGGAGAGGATGGGAATCGAACCCACGACCTCATCATTGCGAACGATGCGCTCTACCAACTGAGCTACCCCCCCACGCGACGCCGCCGGGATGTCTCCCCGGCGGGGCGCGCATCTTAGCGGCGGCTGGGGGCGGGATTCAACCCAAGGCGGTGCTGGCGATGGCTTCGAGCCGTTCGCGGCGCCAGGCGGGCAGGTCCTGCGGCCAGCGGCCGTTGCGCAGGCGCGCTTCCTGGGCCTTGCGTGGTGCGAGCAGCGCCGGTTCGAGACCGAGTTCGGCGGCGTGGGTCTCGATGCCGGCCTTGAGGCGGTCGAGTTGCGCTTCTTCGTCGCGGCTGAACGGCTTCGGTGCCGGCGTGAAGTCGGCGTGCAGCGGCGGTTCGCTCAGCAGTTCCAGCAGTTCGCCGGCCTTGGCGCGCGGAAACGCGCGTTGCGCCTGTAGCATGCGTTGCAGCTCGGAGGCCTGTTGCGGTGGCCTCGCTGCGAGGTCGTGGGCGACCTGGTTGTCGATCACCCACGGTTTCGGCCGGTCGGTCGCGCGCGCCACCTGCTCGCGCCAACGCAGGATCGCGTCGAGGCGGCGCTGCGCGTCGAGATCGAGCTTGCAGGCGCTGCGGTATTCGTGGTGCTGGTTGCCGGGCGCCGAGGGCGTGAATGCCATCTGCAGCGTGCGGCGTCCTTCCTGCAGGATCCAGTCGCGGCGACCGAGCGCTTCGAGCCGGTCGAGCAGTGCGTCGCCGAGCGCATCGAGGTGCACCACATCGTCGGCGGCGTAGGCGAGCTGCTGCTCGCTCAGCGGTCGCCGCATCCAGTCCGAGCGGGTTTCGGTCTTGGCCAGGTCGACGCCCAGGACGAGCGCGACCAGCTTCTGGTAGCCGAGGCCGCTGCCGAGGCCGGCCAGCGCTGCCGCGACCTGGGTGTCGATCAGCGCTGCCGGTGCTTGCGGCAGCAGCGGGCCGAGCGCGATCAGGTCCTCGCTCGGGCTGTGCATCAGCCAGGTTTGCGCGGGGCCGGCGATCGCGGCGCCGAGTTCGCGCAGGTCGTCGAAGGCGAGCGGATCGATCAGCGCCGCTTCGCCCGCCAGCATCGCCTGGACCAACGCCAGCTTCGGCCAGTAGGTGCGGATGCGTTCGAATTCGGTATCGAGCGCGAGCCGCGGCAGTTCGCGCAGTTGCGCAAGGGTGTCGTTCAGGGCCGAACGATCAGCAACCCAGCGGGCCATGTCAGAATCCGGAGCATCAGGGCGCGCGATGATCGCAGAGTGGCGTCCGCGGAGATACCCGAGGCATGTCGGAGAAGATGCAGAAGCGCGAGTTGTACGGTGCCGTCGCCGGCATCGCGCTGCTGGCATTCGCGATGGCTTGGCGCTGGGTGTTGCCGTGGATCGAGCGTGTCGACTGGGCGCGTCCGCAGCCGGCGCCGACGCCGATGGAAGTGCCGGCGCGGGTGCAGGAATTGGCCGCGCAGAGCGAGCCCGAGCCCGAGGCGGAAACCGAAGTCGAGGAGGAACCGGTCCCGGCACCGGGCGATCTCGACGAGGCGCAGCGCAAGCAGGTCGAGGAATGGCTGGCGGCCGCGGATGCCGCGGTGGCCGAGCGGCGCTGGCTGTCGCCGGACGACGACAACGCGCTGAAGTGGTACGGCCAGGTGCTCGCGATCGATCCCGGTCACAGCCAGGCGCGGGTAGGGCGCGCGGCGGTGCTCGACTCGCTGTTCGCGCAGGCCGACAGCCTGCTCGACGACAGCGACGCCAAGTACGCGGAAGACCTGGTGGCGGCGCTCGACGTGCATCACATCGAGGACCGCCGCGCACGCGGCATCGCCCTGCGCGTCACGCGGCTGGCCGAGGTGCGCGCGCGCCTTGCGGAGGCGGCGCAGCGCATCGAGGCGGGCGCGATCTTCGAGCCGAGCGACGCCAGCGCGGTGGCCGCATTCCGCGCGGTGCTGGCGCTGGACGCGCGCAACCGCGCGGCGCAGAAGGGCCTGGTCGACATCGAGAAGGTGGTGCTCGACGACGCGCTGCGCGCCGCTTCCGAACAGCGCTTTGCCGATGCCGACGCGCTGCTGGCCAAGGCCGTCGGCATCGGCGCCGAGTTGTCGAACCGCGTCGCGGTGGAGACGCGCATCGCCGCGCTCAAGCAGCGCGCCGGCGAGGACCTGGTGCTGCGCGCCGAGGCGGCGGTTGCCGCACGCGACCTCGCCAGCGCCTCGCAACTGCTGGAGCAGGCGCGTTCGCTCGGGGTGGCGCCGGCGCGGATCGGCGAGGTCGAGCAGCGTCGCGCCAATGCCGTGCTGTACGCGAACTACCAGCCCGGAGACCGCTTCGCCGACGCCTTCGCCGATCGCAGCGGGCAGGGGCCGGAGCTGGTGGTGGTGCCGGTCGGCGAGTTCGCGATGGGTTCGCCGGATGGCGAGGTCGGTCGCGCCCTGACCGAGGGACCGGTGCATGCGGTGCGCATCTCGCGTCCGTTCGCGCTGGCGCGCAGCGAAGTCAGCGTGGCCGAGTTCCGCCGCTTCGTCGGCGAGTCGGGTTACCGCTCGGACCCCGAGCGCACCGGCGCCTCCAGCGTGTACGACGAACGCACCGGTCGCATCGTCAAGCGCGAGGCGGTGAACTGGCAGAACGACTACCAGGGCGGTCGCGCCAAGAGTGCTGAACCGGTCGTGCACGTGTCGTGGAACGATGCCGCCGCCTATGCCGCCTGGCTGTCCAAGGTGACCGGCAAGTCCTACCGTCTGCCGAGCGAAGCCGAGTTCGAGTTCGCGCTGCGCGCGGGCTCGCGCAGCCGCTACTGGTGGGGCGACGGCGATCCGCCGCGGCTGGTCGGCAACCTGACCGGCGAGGGCGACCGTTCGCGCAGCAAGCGCGCCTGGGGCAAGGCGTTCCAGCGCTATCGCGATGGCTTCTGGGGGCCGGCGCCGGTGGCACGCTTCGAGGCCAATGCCTTCGGCCTGCACGACCTGGGCAGCAACGTTTCCGAGTGGGTCGAGGATTGCTGGCACCAGAACTACCTGCGCGCGCCCGAAGACGGCTCCGCCTGGGTCAACCGCGGCTGCACGCGACGCGTGATCCGCGGTGCCTCGTGGGGCAGCGAGCCGGAGCAGGCACGCTCGGCCTATCGCCTCGGCGTGAGCGCCGAGACCAGCAGTGCACGAGTTGGCTTCCGCGTCGCGCGCGATCTCTGACGCCCCACTACAATCGCGCCTCGCGCCGCGCGGCGACAGGAAACGATATGGATCAACCTTCGCAGATCGGCAGCCAGCGCCGCAGCAGCGGCATGCGCTGGTGGGTGCTGCTGCTGTTCGCGCTCTATCTCGGCGGCTACCTGCACGGCCATCGCCAGGAAGCCGCGTTCAGCGGGCGCATGCGCCTGATCGAGACCGGCATCGAACAGGAACTGGCGCTCGGGCTGCAAGGTTTCGAGCAGGTGCGTGCCAAGGCGACACTGGTCGAGGCCGGCGAAGAATGGGTGCGCCTGCGCGAGGTCAACCGGCGCCTGGTCGAAGCCGCCCCGGCGCTCGAACAGTACCTGGCCGAGCGTCGCGGGATCGCCGCGCGCGCCGAGTGGGAGCGCTACGCCTGGCAGGTCGCGTTGATCGACTCCGCCGAAGCCGACGCCTTCGCCCTGCCCGGCGGCAAGCTGGTGGTCCACCGCGGCATGCTGCCGCTGGCGCCGAGCGTGGACGCGCTCGCTGCACTGATGAGCCACGAGATCGCCCACCTGCTGCTGCGCCATGCCGCCGAGCGCGCGGCGCAACAGAAGCTGGTGCCGGTCGGCGCGATGGCCGACCTCGACTTGCGCCAGCGCCCGCTGCTGATGGCCGCACTCGGAGCCGGCACCCGGTTCGGCACGCCGCTGCCGTTCTCGCGCGAACACGAGGCCGAAGCCGACCACGTCGCGCTGATGCTGGCTGCGGCGGCGTGCTATCGCCCGGAAGCAGCGCTGGGCCTGTGGCAGCGCATCGGCGAGCGCGTGGCGGCCAAGGCTCCACCCGAATTCATCTCGACGCACGCGGCGTCGAGCAAACGCATCCGGCGGCTGCACGGCTGGATGGATGAGGCGAACCAGATTCGCGCGCAATTCTGCGGGAACCGTTGATGAAGAACATACAGGCGAACGACGCACTGCCGGTGGTGCGTCTGAAGATCGAACGCAAGTCGAACCATCCGTGGATCTTCCAGAAGATGGTCGAGAAGCCGGAGCCGAAGCCGCGCCCGGGCACCATCGTCGAGATCTACGACCGCGAGGGCACGTTCTGCGGGCGCGGCTTCTACAACGGCCACTCGCGCATCACCCTGCGCGTGTTGAGCGAGGACCCGGACGAGGACATCGACGACGACTTCTTCCGACGCAAGATCGCGCAGGCGATCTCGCTGCGTCGCGACCTGCTCAAGCTCGATGCGGTGACCGATGCCTATCGCGTCGTGCACTCGGAAGGCGACGGGCTGTCCGGACTGGTCGTCGACCGCTTCGGCTCGCTGCTGGTGATCGAGTACTTCTCCGCCGGCATGTGGAAGCAGCGCGACCTGGTGCGGCGCATTCTCGACGAGCATTTCCCGAACTCGACCATGTACTGGTTCGCCGAGGAACACGTCGCCAAGCAGGAGAGCTTCGACTGCAACGTGCCGAGTCCGCCGCCGCCGGTCACGATCACCGAGCATGGCCTGAAGTTCCGCGTCGCCGCCGGCGGCCGCCACAAGACCGGTTTCTTCTGCGACCAGCGCGACAACCGCCGCCGCCTGGCCGACTTCACCCAGGGCGCGCGCGTGCTCGACCTGTGCTGCAACTCGGGCGGCTTCGCCGTTTACGCGAAGGCGCTCGGCGGCGCCGAGGAAGTGGTCGCGGTCGATCTCGACGAGCAGATCATCGAGGTCGCCAAGCAGAATGCGCAGCTGAACAAGGCCAAGGTGCGCTTCATCCACGCCGACATCTTCCCGTGGCTGCGCGATGCTGCGAACAACGGCGAGGAGTTCGACACCGTCATCCTCGATCCGGCCAAGATGACGCGCGACCGCGAGCAGGTGATCCCGGCGCTGAAGAAGTACCTGGACATGAACAAGCTCGCGCTCGGCGTGGTCAAGCCGGGCGGCGTCTTCCTGACCTGTTCCTGCACCGGCCTCGTGAGCGAGGAGCAGTTCCTCGACATGATCCGCCGCGCCGCGTTCTACGCGAACCGCACCGTGCAGATCCTCGAAGTGCGCGGCGCCGGGACCGACCACCCGTGGCTCGCGCACGTTCAGGATTCGCGCTACCTCAAGGCGGTGTTCTGCCGCGTGTTCTGAACGTGGCCGCGCTCACTGCGGGCAGGTGGTGAACTCGCTGCGGCCAAGCGCGCTGTCCACTGCGTTGGCCGGCACGCGGCGGGCGCCGGTGTGCTGCAGTTCGCTGCTGCGCACCACCGAGAGGTGTTCGCCGATCATGCGTTCCAGCGGCAACGGCCAACCGCCGAAGGGTTCGAGCGAGCGCATCGCGGCATCGACGCTGAGACCGAGGTGTTTTACCGCGTAGGCCGCATACAGCTGGCTGGCGCGCCCGCCGGAGGCACAGTGCAGCAGGATCTTGCCGTCGCTGGCCTTGACCTGCTCCGCGAACGCCGCCAGCAACTCGGGCGTGAACGCCTTGCCGCCGGCGACCGGAAGATTGCGATAGCCGATGCCAAGTGCCGCGAGTTCGCTCGATTCGTCGAAGCCGAGTGCGCTCATTTCCTCGGGTGCGCGCAGGTTGAACACCTGGGTGATGCCGCGCTCGCGCAGTTGTGCCAGGTCGGCCTGCGTCGGCTGGCCGGCGACCAGGATGCGGTCGAACGCATGCGCGGTGTCGAATGCGGAAACGGCGACGGCGGGCGCCGGCGCAGGTGCGGCGGCGGGCTTGGTGCCGGTGGTGGCGCAGGCGCAAAGCAGCGCCGGAAGTGCGAGCAGCAGGCCTCGAACGAACATGGGGCAGTTACCTCGGGAAATCGGGGCGCGGATGATGTCGCGGCGGGCGCGGTGCGGGAAGTGCCGGAGGGCTCAGGCGCATTCGATGCGATTCCCGCCGTTGCGCTTGGCGCGATACAGCGCGTTGTCGGCGGCGTGCAGCAGTTCTTCGGGTCGATTCATCTCGGCAGTGAGCACGGCGACGCCGATGCTCATGCAGCCGTCCCAGCAGACTTCTCCGTCGCCGGTGTGCTGAGGCGTGGCCGACTCCAGGATCTTCTCGGCGACCTGCAGCGCGCCGTCGCGGTCGCAGCGCGGGCACACCACCAGGAACTCGTCGCCGCCGAGCCGGCAGACGATGTCGCTGCTGCGCACCGCCTGGCGCAACTGAATGGCCAGCCTGCGCAACAGCGCATCGCCGGTGGCGTGGCCGTGGCGGTCGTTGACCTGCTTGAAGTGGTCGGCATCCAGCATCAGCACCGCGACGAATCCTTCGTTGCGCTGCAGCCCCTCCCAGAGTTCGGTCAGCACCGAAATCGCGAAGCGCCGGTTCGGCAGCCCGGTCAGTTCGTCGTTGACCGCGAGCAGTTGCAGCTGCTGGTTGGCATGAGTCAGTTCGGCGGTGCGTTCGGCGACGCGCTGTTCCAGCATCTGGTTCGCGCGCAGCAATTCCTGGTTGCGCTCGGCTACCACCTTGAACATCACGTTGATCGCTTCCAGCAGCGGGTCGGAGTCGTGCTTGCGCCGTGCTGCCTCGGCATGGAACGAGGCGGTGGCGTCTTCGCCGGCGCGCACCGCCATCACCTGCCGCGCCAGGCTGTGGTCGATGCCGAGGATGTGGTGCGAGAGCCAGCCGACCAGGAAGCGCAACGTGGTCTGGGTCGAGGCGTCGTCGCCGTGCAGGGGCAGCGACGCCAATTGCTGCACGAAGAAGCGGTGTTGCGAGACGTGGTACGCGACATGGCGCGGGTCGAGGCCGGACTCGGCCATCAGCCGTTCCTCGTCGGCGAAATGCGTCTGCGTGTATTCGAGCAACGCGGCGTGGGCTTCGGTCATGCGCTCGCGGTCGGGCGCACGACCGTCGACCAGGCTGGCGGCCAGTCGGTTGATCAGGTCGACGAGGCGGTGGTGCTGCGCGTCGACCGAATCGAGCCCGGTCAGCAGCGCATCCTTCCACTCGAACAAGACGTTCATCTGCATTCCTGCATGGGGCAGGTCCCCCCGGACTCGCACCTTAGGCAGTCGCTTGCTGCAGGAATGTGGAAGTCGGGTGAAAGAAGGTGAATTCGACGTGCAGGCGCACTCGCGGCGCAGGTGATAATCGCCGCATGCCCGACATCGTCCTCGCCACCCTGAACTCGCGCTATGCGCATGCTTCGCTCGGGCTGCGCTGCCTGCGCGCCAACCTGGGCGAACTGCGCGAACGCTCCTGCATCCGCGAATTCGTGATCGGGCAGAAGACCGAGGAGATCCTGGAGCAGATCCTCGCCGAGTCGCCGCGCATCGTCGGCATCGGCGTGTACATCTGGAACGTCGAGGAAACCACGCGCCTGGTTGCGCAGCTCAAGGTGGTGGCGCCGCACGTTTGCGTCGTGCTCGGCGGACCTGAAGTCAGCGAGGCCTCCGATCCGGGTCGCATCTGCACGCTCGCCGACCACGTCGTCACCGGCTGGGGCGATGTCAGCTTCGCGAAGCTGTGCGCGCAGGTGCTGGCGGGCGCGGCGCCGGCCGCGCGCTTCATCGCGGGCGAACAGCCGCCGCTCGAATCCATCGTCCTGCCCTATGGCGAATACAGCGACGAGGATGTCGCGCGTCGCCACATCTACGTCGAAGCCTCGCGCGGCTGTCCGTTCAAGTGCGAGTTCTGCCTGTCGGCGCGCGACCTGACCGCGTGGCCGTTTCCGCTCGATCCGTTTCTCGCGCAGATGGAGCGGCTCTGGCAACGCGGCGTGCGCCGCTTCAAGTTCCTCGACCGCACCTTCAACCTCAAGATCGACGCCTCGCTGGCGATCCTCGGGTTCTTCCTCGGCAAGCTCGACGCCGACCCCGCAGATCCGCCGTTCGTGCATTTCGAGCTGATCCCGGACCACCTGCCGGAACGGCTCAAGGCCGCGATCTCGCGCTTTCCCGAAGGTTCGCTGCAATTCGAGATCGGCATCCAGACCTTCGACCCGGTGGTCCAGGCGCGCATCTCGCGGCGGCAGAAGAACGATGTTGCCGAGGCCAACATCCGCTGGCTGCACGAACACTCGCATGCGCACCTGCACGTGGACCTGATCGCCGGGCTGCCGGGCGAAGACATCGGCACCTTCGCCGCCGGATTCGATCGCCTGGTCGCAATGGGGCCGCACGAAATCCAGTTCGGGATTCTGAAACGCCTGCGCGGTGCGCCGATCGTGCGCCACGTCGAAGCCTTCGGCCTGCGCTTCAATCCGGAGCCGCCGTACAACATCCTCGCCACCGATGCGATCGACTTCGCGACCATGCAGCGGCTGTCGCGCTTCTCGCGCTACTGGGACCTCGTCGCCAACTCCGGCCGCTACCCGCAGACCACAGCGCTGATCCTCGACGATGCGCCGTTTCGCAACTTCCTCGCGCTGTCCGACTGGCTGTACGCAAAGACCCGCCAGACCCACGCACTCGCACACGAGCGTCTGGTGCACCTGCTGCACGAACACCTGCGCGCGGCACGCGGACTCGATGCGGCGATCGTCGACGCCGCCCTGCTCATCGACTACCGCAACGCGGGCGGCCGCAGCCGCCTGAACTTCGAGCCCGCCGATTCGATCCTGCCAGCCCCGCGACCCCGCAAGGCCGCGGGCGCAACGCCATCGAGGCAGGCGCGGCATGCGGGTGGGGATTTGTAGACCGCGGCGTTCTCCCGCGGGGCGTGGTGCAGCGGGGCGTGGTCCACCCGGGGCGTTACCCCGGGCTCCTGTTGTTGCGCCCCTTCGGGGCTTGCGCATCGAGGTCGCCGGGCTCTGCGACAATCGGCGGATGAATGACGACGACCGCAAATTCGAACTGGTCTCCGACTACCAGCCGGCTGGCGATCAGCCGCAGGCGATCCGCAAGCTGATCGAGGGCTTCGAGGCCGGGCTGGCGCACCAGACGCTGCTGGGCGTGACCGGGTCGGGGAAGACCTTCGCGATCGCGAACGTGGTGCAGGCGGTGCAGAAGCCGACCATCGTGATGGCGCCGAACAAGACGCTGGCGGCGCAGTTGTATGGCGAGTTCAAGCAGTTCTTCCCGAACAACGCGGTCGAATACTTCGTTTCCTACTACGACTACTACCAGCCCGAGGCCTACGTGCCTGCGAGCGACACCTACATCGAGAAGGACGCGTCGATCAACGAGCACATCGAGCAGATGCGCCTGTCCGCGACCAAGGCCCTGCTCGAACGCAAGGACGCGCTGATCGTGGCGACGGTGTCGGCGATCTACGGCCTCGGTGATCCCGGCGAGTATTTCCGCATGGTCATCCATCTGGTGCGCGGCGATCGCGTCGAGCAGCGCGAGCTGCTGCGCCGCCTGACCGAGATCCAGTACGAGCGCGGCGAATTCGAGCTCAAGCGCGGTTCCTATCGCGTGCGCGGCGAAACCATCGACGTGTTCCCGGCCGAGTCCGAGCAGGACGCCATCCGCATCGAGCTGTTCGACGGCGAGATCGAGCAGCTCGCGGTGTTCGATCCGCTCACCGGCCAGATCAAGCGCAAGCTGCCGCGCTGCACGATCTTCCCGGGTTCGCATTACGTGACCACGCGACGCACCGCGCTCGAGGCGATCGACACGATCAAGGCCGAACTGGCCGAGCGCCTGGAACAGCTGTACGCGGCGAACAAGCTGGTCGAGGCACAACGCCTGAAGCAGCGCACCCAGTTCGATCTGGAGATGATGGCCGAGGTCGGCTATTGCCAGGGCATCGAGAACTACTCGCGCCACCTGACCGGCTACGCGCCGGGCGAGCCGCCGCCGACGCTGTTCGATTACCTGCCGGCCGACGCCCTGCTGGTGGTCGACGAGTCGCACGTGACCGTGCCGCAGATCGGCGGCATGTATCGCGGTGATCGTTCGCGCAAGGAAACCCTGGTCGAGTTCGGCTTCCGGCTGCCTTCGGCGCTCGACAACCGGCCGCTGAAGTTCGAGGAGTTCGAGCGTCGTTCGCCGCGGGCGATCTACGTCTCGGCGACACCGGGGCCGTATGAACTCGAGCGCAGCGGTGATGCGATCGTCGAGCAAGTCGTGCGGCCGACCGGCCTGGTCGATCCGGAAGTCGAGGTGCGCCCGGTCGCCACCCAGGTCGATGACCTGCTGAGCGAAATCCACAAGCGCATCGCGCTCGGCGACCGCGTGCTGGTCACCACCCTGACCAAGCGCATGGCCGAAAACCTGACCGAGTACTACGGCGAGCAGGGGCTGAAGGTGCGCTACCTGCATTCGGACATCGAAACCGTCGAGCGGGTCGAGATCATCCGCGACCTGCGCCTCGGCAAGTTCGATGTGCTGATCGGCATCAACCTGCTGCGCGAGGGCCTGGACATGCCCGAGGTGTCGCTGGTCGCGATTCTCGATGCCGACAAGGAAGGCTTCCTGCGCAGCAGCGGTTCGCTGATCCAGACCATCGGTCGCGCCGCGCGCAACCTGCGCGGCCGGGCGATCCTGTACGCGGACAAGGTGACGCGGTCGATGCAGGTGGCGATGGGCGAGACCGAGCGTCGCCGCAACAAGCAGATCGCGTTCAATGCGGCGCATGGCATCACGCCGCGTTCGGTCATCAAGTCGGTGGCTGACTACATGGAAGGCGCGCGCGAGGCGGCGAACGAGGACGCGGTGCCGGTCGGCAAGCGCGGGCCTCGGCAGATGTTTCGTGTCGCCGAGGAGCGGATCGACTACGCCGTGCTCGATCCGCAGAAGCTGGCCGCGGCGATCAAGAAGCTCGAAGCGCAGATGTACAAGCACGCGCAGAACCTGGAGTTCGAGCAGGCTGCAAAGATTCGTGACGAGATCCACCGCGCGCGCGAGCAGGGCTTGTTGCGCTAAGTGCCGCGCCGGGGCCATTGGCGACCGGCGCGGACGCTCGCAAACGGCGTCGCTGCGGCGTTTCGGCGCGGCGTCACAAAGTGTTTTGCGGCGACGTCGTGGCGCGTCGAGCGCGCGGCAGGGCGCCGTTGTCACCCCGAGATTTCGCGCGCGCTTGATCTGGATCAAGCCTAAACTGCTGACTGCTTCACGTTCGCTGGCGCGTTCCTTGCGCCCTGGCGCTGCGTCGAGTCGTCGTCTTGTAGTCCTTGGGGGTTGGAATGGAACGCATCCTGCGAAAGTTTGCTGCGGTCGGCCGTCGTGCCGGCTCGATCGGTCTGGCACTGCTGGCCTTGCCGCTATCGGCGCAGGCGGCGCTGACGGTGACGCCACTGACCTGGAACATCGTCGGTCTCGACAGCAACAGCCCCACGACCGGTCCGCAGCATTTCCCGGTAGGTGCGCGCATTTGCGCCGGGCCCGGTGGCAGTGTCGGCGGCATCACCGCGGACCTGGTCTGGGACAGCGCCAACGCCGGCGTCTACGAGCGACCGGGCAGCGACATCTCGCTCAGCTTCCCGGCGCTGGCGGCAGGGGCCTGCACCGATGCGTACTACGAGATCGAGGTCGACGATGTGCTCGCGCCCTACGACACCACGCGGCGCTACCACATCAGCGCCACCGATGGCTCCGGTAGTTACTCCAGCCCGACTCCTCGCGAGCTCTACGTCGAACATCTGGTTTCGCAAAGCCGCAATGCCATCACCAACGTGCGCTATGGGCCGAACCCGCTGTCGCTGACGGCGGTGGCGCCGGGCGGCGGCATGAACCTGGTGGTCGGCAACACCTACACGATCGAACTCTCCGGTGGCACCGCAACCCAGGGCTACGAGCAGTTCGAGGCGTTCATCAACTTCACCAACACCATCTTCCAGATCCTCGACGTCTCGACCACCTATTCGGCCGACACCACGCCCTACGTCGGTTCGCCGCATAGCGCGCTGTATGGCGATGCCTGCCTGTGGGAGAACGACCCGGCCAGCCCGAACTACCGGGCCTGTCTCGACGTCGGCAAGATCGGCGGCTCCAACGTGGTCACGCTGTACACGATCAAGATCATTGGTGGCGGCGGCACCAGCCAGACCCTGAACACGCTGCTCTACGACTTCTCCGGCAGCAGCTACCACTACAACGCCGATTTTGGCACCGGCTCGCGCATCGCCAACATCATTGATCCGACCACGGCGACCATCGCCAAGAGCTTCACGCCCTCGCTGATTCCGATGAACGGGATCTCGACGTTGAAGATCACGCTCGCGAATCCGAACCCCGGCACGCTGACCGGCTACAACTTCGACGACTTCCTGCCCGCGGGGATGAGCGTGGCGACGCCTGCCACCTTCACCACCAGCAACTGCGGCACGCCGACCTTCGCGCCCTCAGGTGGCGACGTCGCGCTGGCGTTCTCGAACGGCACCGTTGCCGCGAACAGCAGTTGCACGATCACCGTCGGCGTCACTGCGGGCGCGATCGGTTCCTACGTCAACACCACCGATCACTTGTTCATCGACAGCACCGACACCGGCGACGACGCTACCGCGACGCTGACGGTGAACAACGCGCCGCCGCTGCCGCCGCTGCTGTGCGGGATCACGCTCGGCCGCTGGAACTTCGAGAGCGGGTTCACCGTCACCGCGCCGGCGGCCTCCTCCTCGATCGTCACCGTGACTGCAGGCGCCGGCGCCGGCGTGAATCCGCAGAGCAGTGCTGCCGACAACACCGTGGTCCCGGCCGGAACGGTGTCCTGGCGCTCGAACGGTGGCATCGCCACCACTGCGCTCGCCACTACCAACAACGACTACTTCGAGTTCTCGGCCGACACGTCTGCCTACGACGCGGTGTACCTGGCCTTCGATGGCTACCGCACCACCAACGGCCCGCGTGGCGTGGCGGTCTATGCCGGTTCGGCCGCAGGCAATCCGGAAACCGGGACCCAGCTGTACTCGAACGGCACCGTGCTGTCATCGGCCACCACCTGGTTCGGGTTCGGTTCGGGCAACAGCATCGGCGTGGTCGGACCCGGAGCCACCACCTACTTCCGCATCTACGGGTTCCTCTCGAACAACACCAACCCGGGCGCCGACTTCAATCTCGACAACGTCGTGATCAACGGCTGTGTGCAGCCGGTGCAGCCGACCATCGGCAAGGCGTTCGCGCCGAACCCGATCGCCGCCGGTGCGAACTCGATCCTGACCTTTACCCTGAACAACCCGAATGCGGCAGCGCTGAGCGGCGCCACCTTCAGCGACACGCTGCCCGCGGGCATGACCGTCGCGACCGCCGGTTTCGTCAGCAATTCCTGCGGCTTCATCGGCACCGCGCCGGGCGTGGGCGATGGCAGCCTCGCCTTCAGCGGCGGCACCATCCCGGCCAGCAGTTCCTGCTCGGTGTCGGTGCGCGTGACCAGTTCGGTGCCCGGACCGAGCACCAACATCAGCGGCTTCATCAGCACCACGCAGACCGGCGAGAACAGTGGCCCCGGTGGTTCGGCTACGGCGACGCTGACGGTGATCGTGCCGCCGGTGATCGCCAAGAACTTTGACCCGAGCCCGATTCTGGCCGGTGGTGTCTCGACGCTCACGTTCTCGATCAGCAACCCGAACACGAACAACGCGATTTCGGGCGTTGCTTTCTCGGACACCTTCCCGGCAACCATGGTCGTGGCCAGTCCGACCGGGGCTTCGTTCGCCGGTTGCGGCGCGCCGAGCTACACACCAGTCGCCGGTGCCGGCTCGATCAGCTTCAGCGGCGGCAACATCGTTGCCGGCGGCAGCTGCACGGTCACGGTGGACGTGACCGTTCCCGCGAACGGGACCTACGTCAACACCAGCGGCAATGTCTCGCACCTGGTCAACGCGGTGCCGGTGAACGGCAACACCGCCAGCGACACGCTGGTCGTGGACCCGCCGAATCCGGCCATCGGTCTGCTCAAGGAAGTGGGGCCGACCGGGGCAGGGGCTTGGGCTGGTTTCCTCGCGTCGAACTTGCCGGGCACGGTGTTCTATCGCTTCACCATCGAGAACCTGGGCGACGTGCCGCTGAGTCCGATCACGCTGACCGATCCGGACATCAGCCTCGCGGGCTGCGTGCTGCCGGCGTCGTTGCCGGTGGCGGACGCAAGCGACGACGACCACATCTTCAGTTGCGTGGTCGGGGGCTTTGCGGCCGCGGCCGGATCGCACCCGAACACGGCCACGGCGGGCGGCAGTTTCGGCGCGACGCCGGTCAGCGATACCGACACCGCGACCTACGCCAGCACCGGGCTGACGCTGGTCAAGTCGGCCGCGCCGGCGACCTACACGGCGGCCGGCGAGGTGATCACCTACACCTTCACCGTCACCAATTCCGGCGCAGCCACGCTGAGTGGACCGATCAGCGTCATCGACGATCAAACCTCGAACGAGACCTGTCCGGCGCTGACCACGGTCGGAGACCTGGATGCGTTCTTCGACCCGGGCGAAGTGATCGTTTGCTCCGCCACCTACACGATCACCGCGCTCGATGTGACCAACACCAGCGTGACCAATATCGCCTACGCCAGCAACGGCACGACCGATTCGGCAACGGATACGGAGACGGTTACGCTGGTCGTGGCGGCGCCGGCACTGAACACCGCCAAGGCGCTCACCGCGAACGCGGATGGCGATGGCTCGGGTACGGTGACGCAGGGCGATGTGCTGACGTTCACGATCACGGTGACCAACACCGGCAACGTGCCGCTGACCAATGTGGTCGTGAGCGAACGTTGCGGCGGCCGGCACCTGCACGCTGATCGGTACCTACACCGTCACGGCCGCCGACGTGACCGCCGGCAGCATCACCAACACCGGCACCGGCGACTCGAACGAGACCGGTCCCGATACCGATACGGTGATCACGCCGGTGGTCGGATCGCCGGCACTGAACACCGCCAAGGCGCTCACCGCGAACGCGGATGGCGATGGCTCGGGTACGGTGACGCAGGGCGATGTGCTGACGTTCACGATCACGGTGACCAACACCGGCAACGTGCCGCTGACCAATGTGGTCGTGA
>JACPFU010000004.1 GCA_016182785.1 Lysobacterales bacterium
TCTCCAGCCGTCTCCTTGGCGGCCATAGCGCAGTGGTCCCACCTGTTCCCATCCCGAACACAGAAGTGAAACGCTGCAGCGCCGATGGTAGTGTCGCTTAAGCGATGCAAGAGTAGGTCACCGCCAAGGGCTTTATCCGAAGAGCTACCCTAACCCGGTAGCTCTTCTTTTTTTGGAAAAGGCTCCTTGCGCTCTGCAACTGGTCTCCGCCAAAACCTCCATCCAGAACGCCTCGTCGATACGTCGACGGGGCGTTTTGCTTTGGGCTTGTCGGGCCGCCTCATGGCCTCTTGCCAAGCGATTGACAAGGCGGGTGGCGTATGTTGTTCTGCGGGCCAACTCACGAAGAATTAACAGAGGCCGGGTCGTGCCGTCGGATCTCCTAGACCCGCTTCCTTTGCTTGGCGGACTGGCGCTGGGGACCGCATGAATGCAGTGACGGAACCAACCGCGGACTTGCGTACCGCGCTCGCGCATGCACGGCGCTTGCTGACATCGCAGCCCGCGACTGCAGCGGCGCAGGCGCGCGAAATCCTGCGCGTGATTCCGGGTCAGGCCGATGCCGAGCTGCTGCTGGCCGCGGCCTTGCGTCGATGTGGCGAATTCGATGCCGCGCGCAACCTGTTGCATCCGCTGCGCCAGCGCTATCCACGATCTGCGCCGGTGTGGCTCGAGTGGGGCGAGCTGTGCGAGCGCGAAGGCAAGGACGAGATCGCGGGTCGTGCGCTGCGGCGGGCGGTCGAACTCGAACCCGGGCTGGTGGACGCATGGCTGGCGCTGGCCGAACACTGCCGCGCGGTGGACGACGAGAGGGGCGCGGCGCAGGCGTACCAGCAGTATCTGCGGTACTCGGCACGCGACCCGGAGTTGCTGGCGGCGGCAGATGCGCTCTGCGCCGGGAGGATTCCCGAGGCCGAGCGTGCGCTTCGGGCGCGCCTGTACAAGGCGCCGACCGATGTCGCGGCGATCCGCATGCTTGCGGAGGTTGCCGCCCGACTCGGTCGCAACGAGGATGCCGAACGCCTGCTTGCGCGCTGCCTGGAGCTGTCCCCGGACTTCGCCGCCGCACGACAGCAATACGCGATGCTGCTGCACCGGAACAACAAGCCCGAGGCGGCGTTGGAACAGATCGCCGGTCTGCTGGCACAGGACCCGGAGAACGCCAGCGCACTCAATCTCAAGGCCGCGGTGCTGTGTCGAACCGGGGACTACGCGCAGGCGCTTGCGATCTACTCGCGGCTGTTGCAGCGCTATCCGCACCAGGCGCGACTGTCGCTGAGCCATGGACACGCCCTGAAGACCGCAGGCCAGCGCGACGCCGCCGTGGCTGCCTATCGGCGCTGCATCGAGATCGAGCCCGGATTTGGCGAAGCGTACTGGAGCCTCGCGAACCTGAAGACGTTTCGCTTCGACGCCGCCGATGTTGCGGCGATGCGGGCGCAACTGCAGCGCGAGGACTTGCCCGCCGAGCAGCGCGCGCAGTTCGAGTTCGCGCTCGGCAAGGCTGCGGAGGACGACGCGGACTACGCAACCTCGTTCGCACATTACGCCGAGGGCAACCGCCTGCGGGGCGCGACCATCCCCTACGACGCCGACGACGCCAGCGCGCGCGTGCGCCGCGCCAAGGCGGTGTACTCGGCGGAGTTCTTCGCCGATCGAAGCGGTTTCGGCGATCCATCCCCGGACCCGATCTTCGTGGTCGGCTTGCCGCGCGCCGGCTCCACGCTGATCGAGCAGATCCTCTCCAGCCATCCGCAGGTCGAAGGCACGATGGAATTACCGGAGCTGATCTCGCTCACGCGCGAGCTGCGCGGGCGCGCGCTGGCCCAGGATCTCGGCAGTTACCACGATCTGCTTGCGACCATCGATCGTGACGAAGCTGCAGCGCTCGGACAGGCCTACCTCGAGCGCACGCGCATCCAGCGCAAGACTCGGGCACCGTTCTTCATCGACAAGATGCCGAACAACTTCTGGCACCTGGGCCTGATCCAGCTGGCGCTGCCGAACGCGCGCATCATCGACGCGCGCCGCCACCCGCTCGCGTGTGGTTTCTCGGGGTTCAAGCAGTATTTCGCGCGTGGCCAGAACTTCAGCTACGCGCTTGCCGATCTCGGCCGCTATTACCGCGACTATGTCGAGCTGATGGCGCATTTCGACAGGGTCTTGCCCGGTCGCGTGCACCGGGTGATCTACGAGCGCATGGTCGACGATACCGAGGCCGAGGTACGCGCGCTGCTCGACTACTGCGGGCTGCCGTTCGATCCGGCTTGCCTGCGCTTCTTCGAGAACGAGCGCCCGGTGCGCACCGCCAGTTCCGAGCAGGTGCGCCAGCCGATCTATCGCGAAGGCATCGACCACTGGCGGAACTACGAGCCGTGGCTTGGCGACTTGAAGCAAGCCTTGGGTGAAGTCCTGGATTACTATCCCGAACCGCCTGGACATTGGGGCGGGGCGGACAATCGCAGCAGCAACCACACGATGGGAGAGTGGCAATGAGGGTCAACAACAGAACATCCACACGACGGGCGCTGGGTCGCGCGCCACTTGCCGCGGCCGTCTGGCTGGCGATGGGCAGCATGGCCTTCGCCCAAGACAGCGCGCCGGCTGCAGATGCGGCCAAGGACGCCAGCGAGGAAGGCGACGACCGTGCGGTGCTCGAGACCATCACGGTCACCGCGCAGAAGCGCACCGAGGACTTGCAGTCCGTGCCGATCAGCCTGCAGGTGCTCGGCAACGAGACCCTGGAAGAGCAGAACATCGGCGACTTCGACGACTTCGCAGTGCTGTTGCCGAGCGTCTCGATCGACAGCGGTGGTCCGGGCTTCACCCGCGTCTACATGCGCGGCGTCGCCAGTGGCGAGAATGGCAACCACTCGGGACCGCAGCCAAGCGTTGGCATGTACCTCGACGAGCAGCCGATCACCACGATCACCGGCGCGCTCGACGTGCATATCTACGATATCGAGCGTGTCGAAGCGCTCGCAGGTCCGCAGGGCACGCTCTACGGCGCCAGTTCGCAGGCGGGCACCATCCGCATCATCTCGAACAAGCCGGATCCGACTGCATTTGCCGCCGGTTACGGGCTGGAGACCAACAAGATCAGCGCCGGCGGCGTCGGCTTCGTCGGCGAGGGCTTCGCCAACATCCCGTTGAGCGACAGCGCCGCGATCCGCCTCGTCGGCTGGAGCAAGCGCGACGCCGGTTATGTCGACAACATCTACGGCGAGCGCACGTTCCCGACGTCCGGCATCACCGACAACAATGCGGAATTCGTCGAGGACGACTACAACGACGTGCGCACCCAGGGCGCGCGTGCCGCGCTCAAGCTCGACTTCAGCGACAACTGGTCGATCACGCCGACGCTGATGGCACAGCGCCAGCGCCAGGGTGGGCTGTTCGCTTATGACGAGAACCTCGGCGAGCTCAATGTCTCGCACGGTTACCCCGAGCGTGCGGACGACGACTGGCGCCAGCTGGCGATGACGGTGCAGGGCAAGGTCGGCAACTTCGACCTGACTTATGCCTTTGCGCATCTCAAGCGCGAAATCGACGCAGAGTCGGACTATTCCGACTACGGCTTTTGGTACGACACGCTGAATGGCTCCGGCGAGTGGATCTACGATGACGACGGCGTGCTGGTGAACCCGTCGCAGTACATCCAGAGCGAAGACGGTTTCCGCAAGCGCAGCCATGAATTGCGCCTGGCTTCTCCCGGGGATGAACCGCTGCGGTTCGTCGTCGGCTTGTTCTGGCAGCAGCAGTCGCACGATATTCAGCAGCGCTACAAGATCGATAATCTTGCGTCTGACATCTCGGTCACTGGTTGGGAAGACACCATCTGGCTGACCAAGCAGGTGCGCCAGGATCATGACGAAGCCCTGTTCGGCGAGGTCTCCTACGACTTCACCGACCAGTTCACGGCCACCGTCGGCATCCGCTCGTTCAAGGCGGACAACAGCCTCGCGGGGTTCTTCGGCTTTTCCCGCGGGTACTTTCCACAGACCGACAAGCCCGCGGACAGCCGCTACGGCGAGGCCGGCTGCGCAGTTCGTTATGGCGACGGCGCTGCAAACTGGGAAGACTTCCACGGCGCGCCTTGTGAGCTCTTCAACAAGTCCACGGATGAAAGTGACTGGCTCGGTCGTGTCAATCTCTCCTACCAGTTCGATCCGGATCACATGGTGTATTTCACCTGGTCCGAAGGCTATCGACCGGCTGGCCTGAACCGGCGCGGCACCCTGCCGCCTTACGTGGCGGACTACTTGACCAATTGGGAAGCCGGTTGGAAGACCGTGTGGGGCGACAACACCTTGATCTGGAACGGCGCCGTATTCCAGGAAGACTGGGAAGACTTCCAGTTCTCGCTGCTCGGCGCGAACGGCCTCACCGAAATCCGCAACGCGAACCAGGCCCAGATTCGCGGCCTCGAGAGCGACCTGAGTTGGGCCGCCAGCTACAACCTGCGCATTGGCGGCGGCATCGCGTTGTATGACGCGGAGCTCACCGAGAACTACTGCGGCTGGTCGGTGGACGGCAATTCGATCACCGTGTGCCCGCCCGGCACGCTCGACCCGAACGGCGATCCGGTCACCGGCCCTCAGGCGCCGGCAGGCACACGCCTGCCGATCAGTGCCAAATTCAAGGGCAATGTCATGGCGCGCTACACCTGGGACAGCGACTGGGAGCCGTTCTTCCAGGCGACGATCGTGCATGAGGGCGCGCGCGAGTCCGACCTGCGCACGGTCGAAAACGAAATCCTCGGTCGCCTACCCGGATACACGACGCTGGATCTTTCCGCCGGCTTCAAGTGGAACGACCTGAACTTCGATTTCTTCCTGCGCAATGCAACCAACGAAGTCGCGCAGTTCTCGCGGTTCGTGCAGTGCCCGGAGAGGGTGTGCGGCGACCAGACCTACGTCACGGTCAACCAGCCGCGCACCTTTGGCGTGCGCTTCTCGCAGGAGTTCTGATCCCCACGGGCCGGGCCGCGCCGCTGGGTGCGGCCCGAGACGGAAAACCCGCCCTCATCGGCGGGTTTTTCGTTGTTGGTGGAGGGGTTCGCCTCGGACTCAGCCGAGCGCGTAGCCGAACTGCTGGCGGAATTGGTCGGCGAACTGGGCGTAGTCGAAGCGCTGGTTCTGCGGGCCCAGGTGTTCGATCTTGATCGCGCCCATCAGCGACGCAATGCGGCCGGCGGTGGCCATGTCCATGCCGTTCATCAGGCCGAAGATCAGCCCGGCGCGATAGGCGTCGCCGCAGCCGGTGGGATCGACCACGCGGTGCGCGGTCGCTGCCGGGATCTGCAGGATGCCGTCCTGGCTGTGCACCTCGGAGCCCTTGGGTCCGCGGGTGATGATGTAGGCCTGCACCCGCGACGCGATGTCGCGTTCGCTCCAGCCGGTGCGTTCCTGCAGCAGGCTGGACTCGTAGTCGTTCACGGTCACATAGGTGGCCTGCTCGATCATCTGCGCCAGCTCCTTGCCGTTGAACAGCGGCATCGCCTGGCCCGGGTCGAAGATGAAGGGGATGCCGAGTTCGGCGAATTCCCGCGAGTTCTGCAACATGGCTTCGTAGCCGTCGGGCCCGACGATGCCGAATTCGACGCCGGGCACGTCGCGCACGTGGTTCTCGTAGGAACGCATCATCGCGCCGGGATGGAAGGCGGTGATCTGGTTGTCGTCGAGATCGGTGGTGATGAACGCCTGGGCGGTGTACAGGTCCTCGATTTCCTTGACCCGCTCGAGCGTGATGCCGCAGGCATCGAAGTGCTCGCGATAAGCGGCGAAGTCCTGGCCGACGGTGGCCATCGGCACCGGATTGCCGCCGAGCAGTTTCAGGTTGTAGGCGATGTTGCCGGCGCAGCCGCCGAACTCGCGACGCATGCGCGGCACCAGGAACGAGACGTTCAGGATGTGCACCTTGTCCGGCAGGATGTGGTTCTTGAACTGGTCCGGGAACACCATGATGGTGTCGTAGGCGAGGGAACCGCAGATCAGTGCCGACATGGGGGGTCCTTGGATTTCGGGGGCGCGAGTCTAGCGGCTCGCGTCCAATCGTTCGCGCAGCAGGGCGTTGACCTGGGCCGGATTGGCCTGGCCGCGGGTCGCCTTCATGGCCTGGCCGACCAGGAACTGGAACAGCTTGGCGTCGCCGGCGCGGTACTTCGCGACCTGCTCGGGGAATTGCGCGAGCAGCGCATCGAGCATGCTGCCGATGGCGCCGCTGTCGCTGATCTGGCGCAGGCCGCGGGCGTCGATGATGGCGTCGGCACTGCCTTCCCGAGCCCACATCGCGGCGAACACGTCCTTGGCGATCTTGCCGCTGATGCTGCCGTCGACGATGCGCGCCAGCAGCCCGGCCAGGTCGGCGGCGCCGATGCGCGAGGCGCCGATGTCGGCCTGCGCCTCGTTCAATGCGGCGGCGAGTTCGCCGTTGATCCAGTTCGCGACCAGCTTGGGCTGGCCCGGAGTCGAGGCGAGCACGGCCTCGAAGTAGTCCGAGATGGCGCGGTCCTCGGTCAGCTTGTCGGCGTCGTAGGGCGTGAGGCCGAGCGCATCCAGGTAGCGGGCGCGGCGCGCATCCGGCAGTTCCGGCAGCGCAGCGCGCAAGGCCTCGAACTCGGCGGGCGAGATGCGGATCGGCGGCAGGTCGGGGTCGGGGAAATAGCGGTAGTCCTCGGCGTCCTCCTTGCTGCGCATGGTCCGCGTCTTGTTCGCGGCGGCGTCGTACAGGCGCGTTTCCTGGACGATGCGCTCGCCGTTCTCGAGCGCGCGGATCTGGCGCTCGATCTCGTAGTCGATCGCCTTCTCGACGAAGCGGAACGAGTTGACGTTCTTGATCTCGCAGCGCGTGCCCAACGGCGTGCCGGGTTGATGCACCGACACGTTGGCGTCGCAGCGGAACGAGCCCTCCTGCAGGTTGCCATCGCAGATGCCGAGCCAGCGCACCAGCCGATGCACCGCCTTCATGTACGCGACCGCCTCGGCCGATGAGTGCAGCACCGGCTCCGACACCACTTCGATCAGCGGCGTGCCGGCACGATTCAGATCGATACCGGAGGCAGCGTGGAATGCGTCATGCAGCGACTTGCCGGCGTCCTCCTCCAGGTGCGCGCGGGTCAGCTGCACGCGAATCTCGCGGCCATCGTCGAGGCGCGCGAGCACGCTGCCGCCGGAGACGATCGGTTGTTCGTATTGCGAAATCTGGTAGCCCTTGGGCGAATCCGGATAGAAGTAGTTCTTGCGCGCGAAGATCGACTCCGCCGCGACCTCGGCACCGACCGCGAGGCCGAAGCGCGCCGCCATGCGGATCGCCTCGGCGTTTGGCACCGGCAGCGTGCCGGGCAGCGCGGCATCGACGAAGCTGGTCTGCGTGTTCGGTTCGGCCCCGTACGCGGTCGATGCGCCCGAGAACAGCTTGCTGCAGGTCTGCAGCTGCACGTGGATTTCGAGGCCGATCACCGGCTGCCAAGCGCTCATCGCACCGCTCCCGGGGCCAGTTGCAGGTGCCAGTCGCTGCGCGATTGCAGCGCGTGGCCAGCGGCGAACAGGCGCGCTTCGTCGAAGGCGCGACCGATCAGCTGCAGGCCCGCGGGCAGTCCGTCGATGAAGCCCGCGGGCAGCGAGATTGCCGGCAGCCCGGCGAGGTTGACCGCGACGGTGTTGATGTCGGCGGCATACATCGCCAGCGGGTCGGCGGTCTTCTCGCCGAGTCGGAACGCGACATCGGGCGTGGTCGGACCGGCGATCAGGTCGACCCCGGCGAACGCCCGCGCGAAGTCGTCGGCGATCAGGCGGCGCACCTGCTGCGCGCGCCGGTAGTAGGCGTCGTAGTAGCCCGAGGACAACACGTAGGTGCCGGTGAGGATGCGGCGCTTGACCTCGGTGCCGAAGCCCTCGGCGCGCGAGCGGCCATACAGATCGCGCAGCCCCTTGGCGTTCTCGGCGCGATGGCCGTAGCGCACGCCGTCGTAGCGCGACAGGTTGCTCGACGCTTCGGCCGGCGCGATCACGTAGTACGCGGGGATCGACAGCGGCAGGCTCGGCAGGTCGACATCGACCAGCACCGCGCCGGCGGCTTCGAGCTCGCGCAGCGCGGCGTGCACGGTCGCCTGCATCGCATCGCGCACGCCGGCGCCAAACAGCGGCCGCGCGACACCGATGCGCAGGCCGCGCACGCCCAGTTCGAGCGCGGCGCGATAGTCGTCGACCGGCCGCTCGACCGAGGTTGCATCGCGCGGATCATGCCCGGCCATCACCTGCAGCACCTCGGCGCAGTCGGCCGCCGAGCGTGCGAGCACGCCGGCCTGGTCGAGGCTGGAGGCGTAGGCGACCATGCCGTAGCGCGAGACGCGGCCGTAGGTCGGCTTGAAGCCGGTGATGCCGCAGAACGCGGCGGGTTGGCGCACCGAGCCGCCGGTGTCGGAGCCGGTGGCGAAGGCGACGACATTGGCCGCGACCAGCGCCGCCGAACCACCCGAGGAACCGCCCGGCACGCGTGTCGTATCCCAGGGATTGCATACCGGGCCAAACGCGCTGTTCTCGTTCGACGAGCCCATCGCGAACTCGTCCATGTTGGCCTTGCCGATGGTCACCGCGCCGGCCTTTGCCAGGCGTTCGACGATGGTGGCGTCATAGGGCGGCACGAAATCGGCGAGCATCTTCGAGCCGCAGGTGGTGCGCAGCCCGCGCGTGCAGAACAGGTCCTTGTGCACGAACGGAACGCCGGAGAGCGGCGCATCCGTGGCCGCGGTGCAGCGGCGTGCACCCTCGGCATCGAGGCTGATCAATGCGTTCAGCGGTGCCACCGCCTGCGCCGCGGCGAGTGCCCGTTCGACAGGTTCGGGGCTGTTCTGGCCTGCGGCGCGCAGCGAGGCGAGGGTGAGCGCGCTCATTCGATCACCTTCGGCACCAGGAACAGCCCGCCCTGCATCAGGGGCGCGATGCGTTCGAGTTCGCTGCTGCGGTCGATCTCGTCGACGCGATCGGGGCGCAGGCTGGCGGCGACGTCGTGCGGATGCGCCATCGGCGTGAGCGCGTCGACCGCCGCATCTTGCAGCTGCGCCACCAGGCCGAGCAGGGCGTTGAGATCCTGCGCCAGCCGCTGCTCCTCCGCGACTGGCAGATCGAGACGGGCAAGATGGGCGAGATGGTGCAATTGAGCGGTTTCGATGGCCATGGGCTGGTTCGCGGCAAGACCGCCATTTTGCAGAGGAATCGCCTTGTCCCACAAGCGTGCGCGCGTTAGAGTCCCGCGCCTTCTGCGATGCGGGCGCGCGTGGCGCGCCCGCAGCCGTCGCAGCCACACCCCCAATTCTGGATTCGCGCCATGTTCAAGAGCCTGCGCGGCATCTTCTCGAACGATCTCTCGATCGATCTCGGTACCGCAAACACCCTCGTCTACACCCGCGGCCAGGGCATCGTCCTGAACGAGCCCTCGGTCGTCGCCATCCGCCAGGACCGCGGTCCCGGCGGCCCACGCGCGGTTGCCGCGGTCGGCTGGGAAGCCAAGCGCATGCTTGGCCGCACCCCCGGCAACATCGTCACCATCCGCCCGATGAAGGACGGCGTCATCGCCGACTTCACCATGGCCGAGCAGATGCTGCAGCAGTTCATCAAGAAGGTGCACAAGTCGCGCTTCCTGCGGCCGAGCCCGCGCGTGCTGATCTGCGTGCCCTACGGTTCGACCCAGGTCGAGCGTCGTGCGATCAAGGAATCGGCTGAAAACGCCGGCGCGCGCGATGTGTACCTGATCGAGGAACCGATGGCGGCCGCGATCGGCGCCGGCATCCCGGTGCACGAGGCGCGCGGCTCGATGGTCGTCGACATCGGTGGCGGTACCTCGGAAGTCGCGGTGATCTCGCTGAACGGCATCGTCTATGCGGCCTCGGTGAGCATCGGCGGCGACAAGTTCGACGAGGCGATCATCAACTACGTGCGCCGCAACCACGGCACGCTGATCGGCGAGTCCACCGCCGAACGCATCAAGATCGAGATCGGCTGCGCCTATCCGCAGTCGGACGTGAAGGAGATCGAAGTCTCCGGGCGCAACCTCGCCGAAGGCGTGCCGCGCATGTTCACGATCAACGCCAACGAGATCCTGGAAGCGTTGCACGAGCCGCTCGCCGGCATCGTCGGTGCGATCCGTGCGGCGCTCGAACAGACCCCGCCCGAGCTGTGTTCCGACGTCGCCGAGCGCGGCATCGTGCTCACCGGCGGCGGCGCGCTGCTCAAGGACCTCGATCGCCTGATCTCGGAAGAGACCGGCCTCGCCGTGCACGTCGCCGACGATCCGCTGACCTGCGTCGCCCGTGGCGGCGGTCGCGCGCTCGAGCTGATCGACCTGCACGGCAGCGAATTCTTCTCGCCGGAATAGACCAGGGCATCGGGGTCCGCGATGCCCTTCTACAGCGCCGAAGCCACGCCGCGATTCTCGGAGGGAGCGAGCGGTTCGCTGCGCCTGCTCGCCTATCTCGGGCTGGCGGCAGCGCTGATGGCGACCGATCTGCGCAGCGGCGCCCTGCATCGTTTCCGCACGTTCGCGGCGACGCTGGTGCAGCCGCTGCATGCGGTCGCGACCGCGCCGCTGCAGCTCGCGCGGCGCGCGCGCGAGGCCACCGCCGAGCGCGCCGGGCTGGTCGCGGCGAATGCCGAATTGCGCCAGCAGCTGCTGTTCGCGCAGGCCAAGCTCAATCGCCTGGCGATCGTGCAGGAACAGAACAGCCGGCTGCGGGCGTTGCTCGACGCGCGCCAGAAGCTCGGGCTGCGGGTGCAACTCGCGGAACTGATCGACGTTGATCTCGATCCGTACCGGCATCGCATCCTGATCAACCAGGGCCTGCGCCACGGCGTGTTCGTCGGCGAGGCGGTGATCGATGCCAATGGCGTCGTCGGCCAGGTGCTGGAGGTGGCCGACGAGCAGGCCACGGTGATCCTGATCAGCGACCCCGGCCACGCCGTGCCGGTGCGCGTGCAACGCACCGGTCTGCGCGTGATCGCCTACGGCACCGGCGACGCGCAACGCATCGAGCTGCCGCACGTGCCGTTCAGTGCCGACATCAAGGCCGGCGACGTGCTGGTCACCTCGGGCATCGGCGGGCGCTTTCCGCCGGGGTTGCCGGTCGCGACCGTGTACGAGGTGCTGAGCGACGACTCGGCCACCTTCGCGGTGGCCCAGGCGCGCCCCCTGGCCGGCTTCGTGCATGCCAGCGAGTTGCTGCTGGTGAGCGACGAGATGCTGGCGCTGGCACCGCTGCCCGCGGCGGAAGTGGCGCCGGAACTGGTCGGCCCGCCGTCGGGATTGCGCACGCCGGCACCGACCGAGGCGCCGCAATGAGCCGCGGTCGCGAGTCGCTGTGGTGGGTGCTGCTCAGCGTGCTGCTGGCCTCGGTGCTGACCGTGGTCGCGGTGCCCGAGTCGATCCGCGTGTTGCGCCCGTTCTGGCTGGCGCTGATCGTCGTGTATTGGTGCATCGAGGCGCCGGAGCGCTTCGGCATCGGTTTCGCGTTCGCGCTCGGGTTGCTGCAGGACGTGCTGGTAGGCACCTTGCTCGGCGAGCATGCGTTCCGGCTCGCGATCATCGGCTTCATCGTGCTGCGCTTCCGCTCGCGGCTGCGCTTCTTCCCGATGTGGCAGCAGGCGCTGGCGGTGGCGGCGCTGCTGTTGAACGACCGCTTCGTGGTGTTGCTGCTGCGCGCGATCGCGGGCGAGTTCGCGATCGACTGGCGCTACTGGCTGGCGCCGCTGGTCGGTGCCGCGCTGTGGCCGTGGGTGTTCCTGCTGCTCGACGACCTGCGCGCACGCGGGCGACCGCGCGAGCCATGATCGGGCTCGGCCACGGGCGGCGCGCGGTCAAGGACGCGGGGCAGGAGTCGAACCTGTTCCGGGTGCGTGCCGCCGAGGGATTCCTGATCATCGCGCTGTGCCTCGCGGTGCTGATCGGGCGCTATTTCTGGCTGCAGGTGTTGCGCCACGACGAGTTCAGCGGACGCGCCGACGAGAACCGCGTCAAGCTTCGGCCACTGCCGCCGAGTCGCGGGCTGATCTACGACCGCAACGGCGTGCTGCTCGCCGAGAACATCCTCGACTACCGCCTGGAACTGGTGCCGGAGCAGGTCGGCGATGTCGATGCGACGCTGGCGCGGCTCGGTCGCGTGATCGCGATTTCGGCCGACGACCGCGAACAGTTCGAGACCTTGCGCAAGGTCAAGCGCCGCTTCCACAACATCCCGCTGCGCTATGCGCTGGAGGAGTCCGAGGTGGCGCGCTTCGCGCTCGAACGGCATCGCTTCCCGGGGGTCGAGGTGGTGCCCTACCTGACCCGCTACTACCCGCAGGGCGCCGACTTCGCGCACGTGGTCGGCTATGTCAGCCGCATCGACAGCGAGGACCGTGAGCGCATGGAAGACGCCCGCTACAGCGCGACCACGCACATCGGCAAGACCGGCATCGAGCGCTACTACGAGGACCAGTTGCTCGGCGACGTTGGCTACGAGCGCGTCGAGACCAATGCCGAGGGGCGTGCGCTGCGCGTGCTCGGGCGGGTGCCGTCGAAGCCGGGTCGGCACCTGCGCCTGAGCCTGGATGCGAACCTGCAGCGCGCGACCGTCGCCGCGTTCGCCGGGCGCGCCGGTGCGGCGGTGGCGATCGACCCGCGCAACGGCGAGGTGCTGGCGATGGTGTCGCAGCCGGCGTTCGACCCCAACCTGTTCGTCAACGGCATCTCGCGCCAGGCCTATGCCGGCCTGGTCGATGGCGTGCAGCGCCCGCTGTACAACCGTGCCGTGCTCGGCGGCTACGAGCCCGGCTCGACGATCAAGCCGTTCATCGGACTGATGGGTCTGCGGCTCGGGCTGCGCACGCCGACCGATACGGTGTGGTCGAGTGGCGAGTTCCGCTTGCCCGGGCAGCAGGCCGTGTGGCGCGACTGGAAGAAGGGTGGGCATGGCCGCGTCGACCTGCGCACGGCGCTGGCGCAGTCGGTCAACACGTATTTTTACGGGCTCGCCGTGGACGCCGGCATCGACCGTCTGGAACCGGAGATGCGCGCGTTCGGCTTCGGCGCGCCGACCGGCATCGACCTGACCGGGGAGCCCTCCGGCGTGGTGCCTTCGCGCAGCTGGAAGCAGCAGCGCTTCGGCAAGTCCTGGTATCCGGGCGAGACCGTGATCGCCGGCATCGGCCAGGGCTACTGGGTGGTGACGCCGGTGCAGCTCGCACATGCGCTGGCAACGCTCGCCGCGCGCGGCGAGGCGCGTCGGCCGCATCTGCTGCTGAGCCTTCAGGCCGGCATCGACGCGCCGCCCGAGGCGGTGCCGGCGCAAGTGGTGCAGGCCCGGGTCGACGCACCGGACGCGGCCTGGGACGCGGTGCGCGAGGGCATGGAGGCGGTGATGCACGCGCCCGACGGCACCGCCCGCGGGGCCGGCGTGGACGCGCCCTATCGCATCGCCGGCAAGAGCGGCACGGCGCAACGCGCGCGCCGCCGCGGCAACCAGGAATACAACGAGCGCACGACCCCGGAACACCTCCGGCACCAGGCGCTGTTCGTCGCGTTCGCGCCGGCGCGCGACCCGACCATCGCGGTCGCGGTCGTGGTCGAACATGGCTCCAGCGGCTCCAAGGCGGCGGCACCGGTGGCGCGCGCGATCCTCGACGCGCATCTGCTCGGCACGCAGCGCGGACCGGCGCCATGATCGACTTCGACCTGATGTCGCGCATCGAGCGTGGCCTCGCGCGCTGGCTGAAGCGGCCGCGGCTGGACCTGCCGCTGCTGTGCGCGCTGCTGCTGGTCGCCGCGACCGGATTGGTGGTGCTCTACAGCGCCAGCGCCGAGGCGCCGGCGCAGGTGCTCAACCAGGGGCTGCGCCTCGGGCTTGGCTTCGGCGTGCTGCTGGTGTTCGCGCGCATTCCGCCGACGGTGTTCCGTACCTGGACGCCGTGGTTCTACGTGTTCACGCTGGTGCTGCTGGTTGCGGTGCTGTTGTTCGGCGAGGGCCGCGGCGCGCATCGCTGGCTGGACCTGAAGCTGGTGCGCTTCCAGCCCTCCGAGTTCGCCAAGCTGGCATTGCCGATGATGGTCGCCTGGTACCTGCACGACCGGCCATTGCAGCCGTCGTGGCGGGACCTGGCGGCGTGCGCGCTGATCCTGGCGGTGCCGGCGGCGCTGATCGTCAAGCAGCCGGACCTCGGCACCGCGCTGCTGGTCGGAGCGAGCGGCGCGTTCGTGATCTTCCTCGCCGGCATGAGCTGGCGCCGCATCCTGCTGCTTGGCGGGCTCGGGCTCGCGGCGCTGCCGCCGTGGTGGCAGTTCGTGATGCACGAGTACCAGCGCAACCGCGTGCGCATGTTCCTCAATCCCGAGGCCGATCCGCTCGGCAACGGCTGGAACATCATCCAGTCGCAGATCGCGGTCGGTTCCGGCGGCGTGTTCGGCAAGGGCTGGATGGGCTCGACCCAGGCGCGGCTCGATTTCCTGCCCGAGCACACCACCGACTTCATCTTCGCGGTGTTCTCCGAGGAGTTCGGTCTGGTCGGCGTGGCCGCGATCGTGCTCGTGTACCTGTTCGTGATCGGCCGCGGGCTGTGGATCGCGGCCAATGCCCGCGACACCTATTCGCGCCTGCTCGCGGGTTCGCTCAGCATGACCTTCTTCGTCTACGTCATGGTCAACGGCGGCATGATCGCCGGGCTGATGCCGGTGGTGGGGGTGCCGATGCCGCTGATCAGCTACGGCGGCACGTCGGCAGTGAGCCTGCTCGCCGGCTTCGGCATCCTGATGTCGATTCACGCGCACCGCCTGCGCGGGCGCTAGGCTAGGCGCTTGTATCGATGGAATCACGCATGCCCGCACCGTCCAGACTGCTTGTTCCCGCCCTGATCCTTGCCGTTGTCGGCGCCCTCGCCGGACCGCTCGCGGCCGTCGCGAAAACCACCGAGGCACACCCCGGCGCGAACGCGCTGGTGCGCGAGCTGCGACAGGAGACCGCGGCCGACGCGGCCACGGTGAAACGCTGGCGCGCGTTGCTGCGCGACGCGAAGAAGCAAGACAGCATCCTCGCTGCGATCAGCCGGCCGGCCGAGCAGACCAAGCCGTGGAAGGACTATCGACCGATCTTCCTGACCGCCAAGCGCCGCGACGACGGCATCGCGTTCTACCGCGAACATCGCGAGCTGCTGGAGCAGATCGCCCACGACACCGGCGTGCCGGCCGAGATCGTGGTTGCGATCATCGGCGTCGAGACCAGCTACGGCCGCATCACCGGCAACTACCGGGTCCTCGACGCGCTGGCGACGCTGGCGTTCCACTATCCGCCGCGGGCGCCGTTCTTCCGCGCCGAGCTCAAGCAGCTGCTGCAACTCGACGGTCGCCTGCCGCAGCCGATCGAGCAGATCAAGGGCTCCTACGCGGGCGCCATGGGCTGGGGCCAGTTCATGCCGACCAGCTTCGCGCAGTGGGCGCGCGACGGCGACGGCGATGCGCGCATCGACCTGTGGGGCTCGCGCCCGGACATCCTGCATTCGGTCGCCAACTACTTCGTCGCGCACGGCTGGACGCGCGGCGCGCCGGTCGCCGGGCTCGCGATCGCCGCCCCCGGCCCGGTGCCGCCCGAAGTGCGGGCCACCGAGACCATCCACTCGCTCGATTCGCTGGCGCGTGCCGGCTACACCCTGGCCGAGCAGTTCGATGGCGCGACGCCCGCGACGCTGCTGGAACTGGAGGGCGCGGCCGGCGTCGAACACTGGATCACCTTCCAGAACTTCTACGTGATCTCGCGCTACAACCGCTCGCCGATGTACAGCATGGCGGTGTGGCAGCTGAGCCAGGAAATCGCCCGCGCGGGCGCGCCGGCACCGTGATGCGCGCGCTGCTGCTGGTGCTGGTGTTTGCGCTGTCGGCCTGTGGCTCGGGCCGCACGCGCCCGGACCTGCCGCCCTCCGGCGCGGACCGCGATGGCGCGCCGGTGGGGCCGGTGGACGTCAGCAGCATCGCCGAGCCGGTGCCGCGCGACGAGCCGCGCGCACGCTACGGCAACCACTCGCCCTACACCGTGCTCGGCCAGACCTACCGCGTGCTCGACACCGCCGCCGGCTATCGCGAGCGCGGCATCGCCTCCTGGTACGGGACCAAGTTCCACGGCAAGCTGACTTCGAGTCGCGAGCCCTACGACATGCTCGCGTTCACCGCCGCGCACAAGACGCTGCCGCTGCCGAGCTACGTGCGCGTGACCAACCTCGGCAACGGCCGGAGCCTGATCGTGCGCGTGAACGACCGCGGGCCGTTTCACCCGAACCGCATCATCGACCTGTCCTACGCCGCCGCGATCCGCCTCGGCATCGCCGCGACCGGCACCGGGCTCGTGCAGGTCGAGGCGATCGACCCGCAGCGGCCGACGCCCGCCGAGCCGCGCCCGCAAACGGCCACGCGGCATCCGCTCTATGTACAGGCCGGTTCATTCGCCAGTCGCGATAATGCGGCCCGCCTGCGCGAGCGGCTGGAGGAAGCCGGGTTCAAGGAACTCTTCCTCGATCGCGTGCTGACCCGCGGCGAGCTGTTCCATCGCGTGCGCATCGGACCGCTCGACTCGATCGAGGCCGCTGACGCGCTGGTCGAACGTCTCGCCGCCATCGGCATCCGCGCGCTGTCGACGCAGGTCGAGTGACCCCTTTCCACCTTCGAGTACCGCAGTGCCCATGATCGCTTCCCTGAAGTCCGCGCTCGCCACGATCGCGCTGTCCACCTGCCTCGCGGCCCAGGCCGCCGCGCCCGCGGCGACGCCGCTCAGCCTGCCCGCGAACGCGACCGCGAGCGGCGCCGCACCGGTGCCGCCGCCGCCGACGCTGAGCGCGAAGAACTACGTGCTGGTCGACTTCCAGACCGGGCGCGTGCTGGCCGAGCAGGGCGGCGACGAGCGCGTGCCGCCGGCCTCGATCACCAAGGTCATGACCTCCTACGTCGTTGCCGCCGAACGCAAGGCCGGCAAGATCAAGGACGACGACGCGGTCGTCATCAGCGAGAACGCCTGGCGCAGCGGTGGCGCGGTCACCGACGGTTCCACCAGTTTCCTGGAGCTGAATTCGCAGGTGCCGCTGAAGGAACTGCTGATGGGCATGATCATCCAGTCCGGCAACGACGCATCGATCGCGATCGCCGAGCATGTCGCCGGTTCCGAGTCGACCTTTGCCGCGCTGATGAACCAGTACGCGGTGCAGCTCGGGCTGAAGAACTCGCACTTCGTCAATGCCCACGGCCTGTTCGATCCCGAGCACTACATGAGCGCGCACGACATCGCCACGCTGTCGCGCGCGCTGATCCGCGACTTCCCCGAGGAGTACGCGCACTACGCACGCAAGGAATACACCTGGAACAACCACACCCAGCGCAACCGCAACATCCTGCTGTGGCGCGACCCGAGCGTGGATGGCATCAAGACCGGGCACCTGAGCCAGGCCGGCTACTGCCTGGCGGCTTCGGCCAAGCGCGGCGACACGCGCCTGATCGCGGTGGTGATGAACACCGCCGGCGAGAAGGTGCGCGCCGACGAGGCGCACGCACTGCTCAACTACGGCTTCCGCTTCTTCGAGACCCACAAGGTGTACGAAGCGATGGCGCCGGTCAGCGAAGTGACGCTGTGGCACGGCGCGGCCGAGAAGGCCAGCCTCGGCGTGGCGCAGCCGGTGCTGGTCACGGTGCCACGTGGTTCCTACGCGCGCCTGGCCGCGAGCATGCAGGTGCGCAAGCCGCTGTCGGCGCCGCTGACGCGCGGCCAGACCGTGGGCAGCCTGAAGCTGGCGCTGGACGGACAGACGGTGTACGAGGCCCCGCTGGTGGCGCTCGCGGACTACGCCGAAGGCGGCTTCTTCAAGCGCATGAGCGATTCGGTCTGGCTGTGGTTCGACGATGGCGAGTGAGCGATGACGGCGGCAACGGAGGAACGCGGCTTCACCTTTCCGGCGACGCTGGAGCTGAGCGCGATGGGTGCGGCCGATGCCGCGCTGCACGAGATCGTGCCGCAGGTGCTCGCCGCCGCCGGGCTCGCCGTGGTCGCCGGGTCGCTGCGTTCGCGCGCCTCGAGCGCGGGGCGCTATGTCTCGATCACGGTCGCGTTCCACTGCCCGGACCGCGCCAGCTATGACGCCGCGCACCGCGAGCTGCGCGCGCACCCGGCGGTGAAATGGACGCTGTAGGAACCCGGCCGCTGCGCGTGCGCCAGCTCGGGCGCCAGCCCTACGAACCGGTCTGGCGCGCGATGCAGCGCTTCACCGACGGCCGCGACGCCGCGACCGTCGACGAGCTCTGGGTGCTGCAACACGACCCGGTGTTCACCCTCGGCCAGGCCGGCAAGTGGGAACACGTGCTGCTGCCGGGCGCCATCCCGGTGCTGCCGGTCGATCGTGGCGGCCAGGTCACCTATCACGGCCCCGGCCAGATCGTCGCCTATCCGCTGTTCGACCTGCGCCGGCTCGGCATCGGCGTGCGCGAGCTGGTGAACCGCATCGAGCAGTCGATCATCGACACCCTGGCCGGCTACCGTATCGAAGCGCAGCGCCGCGACGGCGCGCCCGGGGTCTATGTCGGCGCGGCCAAGATCGCCGCACTCGGCCTGCGCGTGCGCCGCGGCTGTTCGTTCCACGGCCTGGCCTTCAATGTCGCGATGGACCTGGAGCCGTTCGCGCGCATCAATCCCTGTGGCTATCAGGGGTTGGCGGTGACCCAGGTGATAGACTGCGGCGGCCCCGGCGCGCTGCCCGTGGTCGCCGCCGATCTGGTCGATGCGATCTGCGCGCAATTCGGTTTCGCCGCGACCACGGTCGAACCGCGCCTCCCCGAACCTGCGGACGCCTGAGATGACCGACGCCCACCCCAAGTCCATTCCGCTGAATCTGGTCGACGCCCCCGGGCTGGTGCCCGGGAGCAAGCAGCTGGCGCGCGACAAGATCGCCCGCAACCCGGTGACCTTCGACGCCGAGCGGCCGTTGCTGCGCAAGCCGGACTGGATCCGCGTGCGCCTGCCGAGCTCGAACTCGGTGCAGCAGCTGAAGGACAAGCTGCGCGAAAACGCATTGGTCACGGTGTGCGAGGAAGCCTCGTGCCCGAACATCCACGAGTGCTTCTCCAAGGGCACGGCCACCTTCATGATCCTCGGCGAGGTATGCACGCGCCGCTGCTCGTTCTGCGACGTCGCCCACGGCCGGCCGAAGCCGCCGGATGCAAACGAACCCGGCCAGCTCGCGCAGACCATCCGCGACATGCGCCTGCGCTATGTCGTGATCACCTCGGTCGACCGCGATGACCTCGCCGATGGCGGTGCCGGGCATTTCGCCGACTGCATCCGCGAAACGCGCGCGCTCAGCCCCGACATCCGCATCGAGATCCTGACCCCGGACTTCCGCGGCAAGGGCCGCGCCGAGCGCGCGCTGGCCGCGCTCGCGGCGAACCCGCCGGACGTGTTCAACCACAACCTCGAAACGGTGCGCCGCGTCTACCGCGAAGTGCGCCCCGGCGCCGACTACGACTGGTCGCTGCGCCTGCTGCAGCAGTTCAAGGCCGGGCATCCCGAGGTGCCGACCAAGTCCGGGATCATGCTCGGGCTGGGCGAGACGCTGGAGGAGATCCACGACACCCTGCGCGACCTGCGCGCGCACGCGGTCGACATGATCACCATCGGCCAGTACCTGCAGCCCTCACGCCATCATCACCCGGTGCTGCGTTACTGGACCCCGCAGGAATTCGACGAAATCGGCCGCTTCGGCATGGCGCTCGGCTTCCGTCACGTCGCCTCGGGGCCGCTGGTGCGATCCTCCTACCACGCTGACCTGATGGCGCACGCCGCCGGCTATGCCTGACGGCACCCGCCGGAACCTCGCGAGCGCGCTACTGTCCCACCACCCATCGCCGTACCGGGAATTGCCATGAACCTCCGCCTGATCGCCGCCATCGCCCTCGCCGTCGCTCCGATCGGCGTCGCCCTCACCAAGGCCGAACCCAAGGCCGGGGTCTACGCGGCGAGCCATGGCCAGGAGCAGGCGGCGCTGTGGGCGACGCGCTTCCTGACCCGCTTCCACTACAAGCGCGTGCCGCTCGATGACGCCATGTCGGCGACCATCTTCGAGCGCTACCTGGAATCGCTCGACGGCGACAAGCTGTTCCTCACCGCCGCCGACATCGAGGAGTTCAAGGTGCATCGGGCCAAGCTCGACGACGCCATCCTCGACCAGCGCCTGGCGCCGGCGTTCGATCTGTACGCGCGCTATGTCGAGCGCGTCGGCGAACGCACGCGGCACGCGCGCGCGCTGCTGCAGAAGGGCTTCGACTTCAGCGTCGACGAGAACTACCGCTTCGACCGCGACGACGCGGCGTGGGCCAAGGACGCGACCGAGCTCGACGAGCTGTGGCGCCAGCGCGTGAAGAACGACTGGCTGCGCCTGAAGCTCGCCGGCCGCGACGACAAGGGCATTCGCGAGACCCTCGACAAGCGCTATGCCGGGTTCGAGCGGCGCCTGCGCGAGCTCGACGGCGACGACGTGTTCCAGAGCTTCATGAATGCGTATTCCTCGGCGATCGAGCCGCACACCAACTACATGTCGCCGCGCACCTCGGAGAACTTCAACATCCAGATGCGGCTCTCGCTCGAGGGCATCGGCGCGGTGCTGAGCCGCGAGGACGAGTACACCACCATCCGCCAGATCGTGAAGGGCGGACCGGCGGATCTGTCCGGCAAGCTCAAGGTCGGCGATCACATCGTCGCGGTCGGCCAGGGCGAGCAGGGCGCGTTGACCGACGTGGTCGGCTGGCGCACCGACGACGTCGTCGACCTGATCCGCGGCAAGAAGGGCACCATCGTGCGCCTCGACGTGCTGGCGGCGGACGCCGGCGCCGACGGCAAGCCGCTGCAGCTCAAGCTGGTGCGCGACAAGGTGCGGCTGGAGGAGCAGGCGGCGAAGTCCGAGCTGATCGAGATCGGCAGCGGCAGCAACGCCCGCCGCATCGGCGTGGTGCGCCTGCCGACCTTCTATCACGACTTCGAGGGCGCCCGCCGCGGCGACGCCAACTACGCCAGCTCGACGCGCGACGTCGCCAAACTCATCGCCGAACTGGCGAAGCAGAAGATCGACGGCCTGGTGGTCGACCTGCGCGGCAATGGCGGCGGCTCGCTGACCGAAGCCTCGGATCTGTCCGGGCTGTTCATCGACCAGGGTCCGGTGGTGCAGGTGCGCGACGCCCAGGGGCGCATCGCGCTCGAGGGCGACGACCAGGCCGGGGTCGCCTGGGACGGGCCGCTGGCGGTGCTGATCAACCGCGAGTCGGCCTCGGCCTCGGAGATCTTCGCCGCGGCGCTGCAGGACTATGGCCGCGCGCTGATCATCGGCGAGACCTCGTTCGGCAAGGGCACGGTGCAGAACCTGATCGACCTCGACCAGATGGCGCAGAACGACAGCGAGAAATTCGGCCAGCTCAAGCTGACCGTGGCGCAGTTCTTCCGCGTCAACGGCGGCAGCACCCAGCACCGCGGCGTGGTCCCGGACATCGCCTACCCGCAGACCGCGTGGGCGAGCGACGAGTTTGGCGAGAGCTCGCTCGACTTCGCGCTGCCCTACAGCGAGGTGCAGGCGGCGAATTACGCGCGCAGCGGCGATCTGTCCGCGCTGCTGCCGCTGCTCGCGACGCGCCACGAGGCGCGGGTCGGCAAGGACCCCGAGTTCAAGTGGTGGTTCGAGGACCTGGCCGAGTACGCGCGCCAGCGCGAGCGCAAGGATGTGTCGTTGCTGGAGAGCGCGCGTCGCGCCGAGCGCGATCGCAACGAGAAGATGCGCGCCGAGCGCAAGGCGGCGCGTGTCGCCGCCGGCATCGACCCGCCGGACGCGAAGCACGAGGAAGGCGACGACGGCCTGCTCGCGGACGAGCGTCGCGACGCTGCGGCGGCGGACGAAGACCAGGCCGAGAAGCCGGATTTCCTGCTGCGCGAGTCCGCACACATCCTCGCCGACGCGATCGAGCTGCTGCACACCGACCAGCGCCTCGCCGCGCGCGTCAAGAGCTTCGACCTGCACGAGACGGCGCGGGTCGACTGAATCGGCGAATCGAGGCTTGGCAGCCGCGCCCGCGTGCGCAGCAACAAGGTGAGCGAGGTTCCCTGACCTCGCGATCTGTCAGCGGCTGTACTCGCGCTTCAGCAGCTCGAACACGGCACGCACGCCCATCGCCTCGCCGCCGCGCGGGCGCCCCGGGCGTTCGCTGTCGTTCCAGGCGTAGGTGTCGAGGTGCAGCCAGGGGAGGTTCGGCGGCACGAAGCGCTGCAGGTACAGCGCGGCGGTGACCGCACCGGCGTGGCGCGATGGGCCGCTGTTGGCGAGATCGGCGATGCCGGATTCAAGCATCGCCAGGTACGGCTGCCACAGCGGCATCGGCCACATCGGGTCCTGCACTTCGCGCGCCGTGGCGACCAGGCGTTCGCGCAGCGCATCGTCGTTGCCGAACAGCGCCGGCAGGTCGGGGCCGAGCGCGATGCGTGCGGCGCCGGTCAGCGTGGCGAAGTCGACGATCAGCTTCGGCTTCCATTCGGCGGCATAGGCGAGCGCGTCGCACAGCACGACGCGGCCTTCGGCGTCGGTGTTGTCGATCTCGACGCTCAGCCCGCAACGGGTGCGCAGCACTTCGCCGGGGCGATAGGCGTTGGCGCCGATCGCGTTCTCCACCGCCGGCACCAGCAGGCGCACGCGCAGCGGCAGGCGGCGTTCGAGCAGCAGTTCCGCGAGCGCGATCGCGTGCGCGGCGCCGCCCATGTCCTTCTTCATGTTGCGCATGCCGTCGGCGGCCTTGATGTCGAGACCGCCGGTGTCGAAACACACGCCCTTGCCGACGATCGCCACCTCCGGGTGCGCCGGATCTCCGGCCAGCACTTCGATCAGTCGCGGCGCGCGATGGCTGGCGCGACCGACGGCGTGGATCGCCGGGAAGTTCGCGTCCAGCAGTTCGTCGCCGATCCACTCGCGGTACTGCGCGCCGTGGCGGGTCGCGATCTCGCGCGCCGCGCTGGCCAGTTCGGCTGGGCCCAGATCCTCGGTCGGGGTGTTGACCAGGTCGCGGACGCGGGTCGTGGCCGCGGCCAGTGCGGACACCTCGTCGAGGTAGCTGCCGAGCGGCGCCAGCAGGCGCGCCGGTGCGCGCCGTGGCTGCTTGTAGCGGGTGAACTGGTAGCTGCCGAGCGCGAAGCCGAGCGCGGCGCGCGCGCCGTCGAGCGGCACGCCGCGGTCGCTGAGCGCATAGTCGCCGGGCGGCAGCGTCAGCGGCAGGTGCGCGAGGGCATAGAGGTCGTTGGCGCCGGAAACGCCGACCAGCACTTCCTGGATGCCACCCTCGGCATCCGGAACCAGACAGTGGCTGGGCGGCTGCGCGCGGAACTGCTGCGCGGCGACCCAGCGTCGCGTGCGTTCGCTGGCCTGGGCCAGGTAGCCGTCAAGATCGGCGGGGGTCAGGGCGACGAGGGCAACGGCATCGGACATCAGGTGACTCCACGGGGTTCGGGTACATGTGCGTCCAGCCATGCGCACAGCTGGTCCAGGTCGCCGACTTTGAGGTCGGGCGGCGTGGCATGCGGCCAGGTGCGGCCATCGCGATTCAGCCAGACCGCGAACAGACCGGCGCGCTGCGCGCCGCGCACGTCCAGATCGGGGTCGTCACCGACATGCGCGACCTGCGTCGGCGCCAGTTCCAGCGCCGCGCACAGGCGCGCGAACACGCGCGGGTCGGGCTTCATCAGGCCGAGGTCGCGCGCCGACAGGCGCTGCTCGAAATGGCGCGCCAGCCCGATGCGCTCCAGATCGGCATTGCCATTCGAGAGGCTGGCGAGGCGAAAGCGGGCGCCGAGCCGGTGCAGGCTCGGCACCGCGTCGGAATACAGCGACACCTGGTTGCGTGCTGCATAGAACGTCGCGAATCCATCCTCGACCAGGCGCTCGCGCTCGGCGTGGTCGGCAAACAGCTCGCTCAGGCTGCGTCGCCGCTGCGCGCCGTAGTCGTGGGCGATCTCGGGATGGCGCGCAGCGACCTCGTCGCGCAATGTGCGCAGGCGCTCGATCAGCCAGTGCGCGGCCAGCTCCGGCGCGCGCTGCCGCAGCCATTGCTGCAGGCAGTGCTCGGCATGCTGGATGGCCGGGGCGACCGGCCACAGGGTGTCGTCCAGATCGAAGCTCAGCGCGGCGATCACTGGCCGCTCCCATCGCCCGCCGGCGCGACCGTGGCCGCCGGTTCGCGCAGCAGTTCGAGCAGGCGTTGCTCGCGTACCGCGAAGGTGCGGTTCAGCAGTCGTGCCTCGCGGATCGGCAGCAGCTTGCGACGCTTCATCCAGCTGGCGTTGGCCGGTGCTTCCAGGAAGCGCACGAAGTGCATCGCCACTTCGCTCGGGATCAGATCGCCGCGGTGCACGAAGTACAGCGGCGTGGTCAGCAGGTACTCGCCGCTGCGGATGGTCTTCAGCAGCGGCGTCACGCCCTCGATGCGCAACGCGCGCAGGCGGAGGTTGGCGTGGGTGTTCGAGAGCGCGCTGACGCCGAGCCCGTTCGGGTCGATCGCGACCGCGGCCTCCAGCTGCTCGGTGTTGAGGTACCAGCGGGTCGCGGCCACCGGGCGGTGCCCGGCGCCGAACAGCGCGCGGCGCAGGCCATATTCGGCGCCATCGAGCGGGCCGGCCACCGCGTACAGGTTGATCGGTGCCGCCGGGCCGCCGACCTCGTCCCAGCGCGTGATCTTGCCGAGGTAGATGTCGCGCAACTGGCGCAGGCTCAGGCCCGGCGTCGGGTTGCCCGGGTGCGCGAGCAGCACCAGCGCTTCCCATGCCACCGGATAGAAGTCGAGCGTGGCCTCGTCCGGCTTCAGCGCGTGCTGGCCGCGGGCGGTGAGCGCAATCTCGACCTCGCCGCGCGCCACCGCCTCGATCGCGCTCACCGTCGACTGCATCGACAGGCGCACGCGGCGTCGTTCGTTGAGCTGGAACAGGCGCGCGGCCTCGCTTCCGAACGCGCGCAACGCGACGCTGTCGGCGCGTCCCTCGATCAGGTTCTGGGCACGGGGCGCGCCCCCCGGAATGAACGCGGCGCCAAGCAGCAGGAACAGCAGCGGAAGGGACAGCGCACGCATGCGACCACGGACCGGAAAGCGGCGCGCACCTTAACATGCGCGCCCGTCCGCGGAGTGAAACGCGCTCACTCCACGAGCATGTAGAACGCGCTGCGGCCGCGCACGATGGTGAGCAGCAACTGCGGGTTGCGGCGCTTGGCGATGCGCGCTTCCAGCTCGGCGAGGTCGCGTACCTCGGCCTGGTTCACCGCGGCGACAAGGTCGTTCGCGCGCAGGCCGTTTGCTTCGGCGCGCGAGCCCGGGGTGACCGCGTGCACCAGCACCCCGCTCAGGCCCTGCCGACGCAGTTTGTCGGGAAGGTCGCCGAGTTCGGCGCCGGCCAGCCCGGCGTCGAGCTTGCCGCCGTCGAGCTTGCGCAGTTCGGTCGGCTTCAGCGTGGCCTGCAGCGTGGCGGTAGCGCCGTCGCGCTGGATCGTGATTGCCACGCGCGTGCCGATCGGCAGCAATCCTTCGAGGTTGCCGAGTTCGCGGCTGGCGTTGACCGCCTTGCCGTTGAGCGCGGTGATCACGTCGCCCTCGCGCAGCCCGGCCGCGGCCGCGGGCGATCCCGGCTGCACGCGCGTGACCAGGGCGCCCTGGGTCGACTTCAGTCCGAGCAACGGCGCGATCCCGGCGCTGATGTCCTGGGTGTCGGCGCCGAGCGATCCGCGCTTGACCTCGCCGTAGGCCAGCAGTTGCCGCATCACCTCGCGCGCCAGCTTGGCCGGGATCGCAAAGCCGATGCCGACGTTGCCGCCCGAGGGCGAGTAGATCGCGGTGTTGATGCCGACCAGTTCGCCGCGCAGGTTGACCAGCGCGCCGCCGGAATTGCCCGGGTTGATCGAGGCATCGGTCTGGATGAAGTCCTGCACGCCGACGCCGCGCAGACCGGAGCGGCCGAGCGCCGAGACAATGCCCGAGGTCACCGACTGGCCGATGCCGAACGGGTTGCCGAGCGCGACCACGAAGTCGCCGACGCGCAGTTGCTCCGAGTCGGCGAGCGTCAGTGCCGACAGCCGTTCGGCCGGGATCTGCAGCAAGGCCACGTCCGAGTCGGGGTCGCTGCCGATGAACTTGCCCTTCAGCGTGCGGCCGTCGGCGAGCGTCACCTGGATGTCGTCGGCGCCGTCGATGACGTGGTTGTTGGTGAGCACGTACCCCTTCAGCGCGTCGACGATCACGCCCGAGCCGAGCGACTGCTGCACGCGCTCGCGCGGCACGCCCGGGCTGTTGAAGAAGTGGCGGAAGAACGGGTCGTCGAAGAACGGATCGCGCACCTTGACGTGGGTCTGCGAATGGATGTTGACCACCGCCGGCTGCGTGCGCTCGATCATCGGCGCCAGCGTCGGCAGCGGCTGGCCGTCCACTGCCGCCGGCAACTGCGCGAGTGCGGCAGAGGTTGCGAACAGCAGCGGCAGCGCGCGCAGGATGGGTCGGATGGTCATCGGTGCAGACTCCGGAAGGTGCGGTGGCGAGACCGCGGCAATGGGGGTGGTCCTCGGACCATCAAGTGTGCGCGCAGTTTCGTTCGCCGCGTGCCGCGCATCACCGTTTGCGGGGCGCGCTTGTGCCTGCTGCGATGTCGGTGCCGACCGGCGCCCGGGCGGTTGACACTCCGAGACCCGAAGCGTAAGGTGCCGATCCGCTGAGTCACAACATCTAGTGGTGAGGAACCTCCATGAACCCAACCAATTGGGTTTGCCATGAGGTCGAATCCGCAGGTACCGAAGGGTGCCGCGGTCTCGCCACAACTCGCGGAACCCGTTTTTGACGAGAAACAATGGGCAGCCTGGCTGCACCGTTGCGGGCGGATTCCGTGTCGTGGCTGGCGGGGCTGACGAAACCTGTTGGGAGGAAGAACAAGAATGAGCACGGTGCGCCTCGAAGCGGTGGCCCGCGAGACAGTGGAAATCCCGCTGCAGCCGGCTTCGTTCGACATCTGGGACAAGAAGTACCGCCTGAAGAGCAAGCGCGGCGACGCCGTCGATGAAACCATCGACGACACCTACAAGCGCGTGGCGCGCGCACTTGCCGAAACCGAGCAGAGTGCGGACAAGCAGAAGTACTGGTACGAGCGCTTCCTGTGGGCGTTGCGCCGTGGCGCGATTCCGGCCGGACGCATCACCTCGAACGCCGGCGCGCTCGAGCACAAGCCCTCGACCAGCACGATCAACTGCACCGTGTCCGGCACCATCACCGACTCGATGGACGGCATCCTCGAACGCGTGCACGAGGCCGGCCTGACCCTGAAGGCAGGGTGCGGCATCGGCTACGAGTTCTCGACGTTGCGCCCGCGCGGCGCGTTCGTTGCCGGCGCCGGCGCGTACACGTCCGGGCCGATGTCGTTCATGGACATCTACGACAAGATGTGCTTCACCGTGTCCTCGGCCGGTGGCCGTCGCGGCGCGCAGATGGGCACGTTCGACGTCTCGCATCCGGACGTCAAGGATTTCATCCGCGCCAAGCGCGAAGACGGCCGCCTGCGCCAGTTCAACCTGAGCCTGCTGATCACCGACGAATTCATGGACGCGGTCGCCGCCGACGGCGACTGGCCGCTGGTGTTCCCGGTGCACGTCAAGGAGAAGGCCGAAGTCGACCTCGGCGATGCCAGCCAGATCGTCTGGCGCGACTGGCCGCTCAAGGACCAGTACGTCTGCCGCGACGACGGACTGGTCGCGTGCAAGATCTACGGCCACATCCGCGCGCGCCACCTGTGGGACATGATCATGGTCTCGACGTACGACTACGCCGAGCCCGGGTTCATCCTGATCGACCGCGTCAACGAGATGAACAACAACTGGTGGTGCGAGACCATTCGCGCGACCAATCCCTGCGGCGAACAGCCGTTGCCGCCGTACGGTTCGTGCCTGCTCGGTTCGGTCAACCTGACCAAGTTCGTGCGCGATCCGTTCACCGCGAAGGCGCGCTTCGACTGGGAGGAGTACCGGGAAGTGGTGCGCGTGTTCACGCGCATGCTCGACAACGTGGTCGAGATCAACGGCCTGCCGCTCGAGCAGCAGCGCCACGAGATCATCAGCAAGCGCCGCCACGGCATGGGCTTTCTCGGCCTCGGCTCGACGCTGACCATGCTGCGCATGGGCTATGGCTCGCCGGATTCCTGCAAGTTCACCGAGGACGTGTCGCGCGAGATGGCGCTCGCCGGCTGGGAGGTCGCGGCGAGCCTGGCCGAGGAGAAGGGCGCGGCCCCGATCATGGAGCAGGACTTCGTCGTCACCGGTGAAATGCTGCGCAAGCGCCCGGAGATGATCCGCGACGGCATCAAGCTTGGCGACGTGCTCAAGGGCCGCGTGCTGCATGCGAAGTATTCGCGCTACATGCAGCGCGTCGCCTCGGTGGCGCCGGAACTGGTCGCGAAGCTGGCCGAACACGGTGCGCGTTTTACCCACCATAGTTCGATCGCGCCGACCGGCACGATTTCCCTCAGTCTCGCGAATAACGCCAGCAACGGCATCGAACCGAGCTTCGCGCACCACTACAGCCGCAATGTCATCCGCGAAGGCAAGAAGTCGAAGGAGAAGGTCGAGGTCTATTCCTACGAACTGCTCGCCTACCGCACGCTGATCAACCCCCGCGCGATGCCGTTCAGCCAGGACGAGGACGCGAAGCTGCCCGACTACTTCGTCTCCGCCGACGACATCACGCCGAAGGCGCACGTCGACATCCAGGCGGCGTCGCAGATCTGGGTCGACTCGTCGATCAGCAAGACCGCGAACGTGCCGACCGACTACGCGTACGAGGACTTCAAGGACATCTACCGCTACGCCTACGAGAAGGGCTTGAAGGGATGCACGACTTTCCGCTTCAATCCCGCCGCGTTCCAGGGCGTGCTGGTGAAAGAGCAGGACCTGGAGAACACGATCTATCGCTTCGAGCTTGAAGACGGCAGCGTGGTCGAGGCGAAGGGCAACGAGGAGATCGAGTACGACGGCGAGATCCACTCCGCGGCCAATTTGTTCGATGCGCTGAAAGAGGGCTACTACGGGAAATTCTGATCGACGCGCGTCCGAATCCTCGCGGATGTTGCGTTAGATCAAGGAGTGCGTCGGGGGAAACTCCGACGATGCGGCGGGCCACGGATGGCGCGTTCGGCCGATCGTGGAGACATGATCGGCCTTCGGCCGTCCGGGCAACCGGCGGTTGCGGTGGCGGGAACGGATGTCGACCACTGACCACAACAAAACTACTGAAGCAGCCGGAGGGTTTATCCCATGAGCAATGATTCGATGATGTCCAATGTGGCCGAAGCCGTGGCCGAAGTGAAAGCCGCCGTGGCCGACAAGGCCAGCGATGCGATGGCCGGTGCCAAGAAGGTCGTAGCCAAGGCCAAGAAGGCCGTGGTCAAGGCCGAGAAGGCGGTCGTGAAGAAGGCCGGCGCCGCGAAGAAGGCGGTGAAGAAGGTCGTCGCGAAGGCGAAGAAGGCCGCCGCACCGAAGAAGGCCGCGAAGAAGGCCGCCAAGCCTGCAGCCAAGAAGGCGGCGCCGAAGAAGGCCGCCAAGCCCGCAGCCAAGAAGGCCGCGAAGAAAGCTGCGCCGAAGAAGGCTGCCAAGCCCGCGGCGAAGAAGGCTGTGAAGAAGGCAGTGAAGAAGGCGGTGAAGAAAGTGGCGAAGAAGGCAGCCCCGAAGAAGGCCGCCAAGAAAGCCGCGAAGAAGAAGTAAGCAACGCGGGCAAGCCTGCTTGCCCGTCGTTCTGGCGGCCCGACGCGCGTCTCCTTGACGCGATGTCGTTGACGGGCCGAGGTCTCGCACACGCCGGGTCAGCGTGTGTTTGAGGCGCGTCCACCGGCTCCCGCGCCTGCGCGGAACCGGCACGGACATCCTCCTGCGCATGACCATGCGCAGGAGCCTCCTTCCCCAGACGCCGCGCGCTGTTGCGCGCGGCGTCGGCGCCTGCAGGCGTCGATCACAACCACACTACGGGCGCGGCGACGCGCCGGAGCGGGACCGGAACCATGGCGATCAAGATCGGCAAGAAGATCAAGGGCTACAGCGTGATGCGGCCGGAAGACAAGGCCAAGACCGTACCCGAGGTCGCGATGAGCGCTCCCGCCGAGGCGATCGCGATGCCGAAAACCGCCGAGGTCATCCAGATGACCGAGCAGGTGGAACGGCCCGACGTGCTGATCGGCTCGACCTACAAGGTCAAGTCGCCACTGTTCGAGCACGCGCTGTATGTGACCATCAACGACATCGTGCTGAACCAGGGCACCGAGCATGAGTTGCGGCGTCCGTTCGAGGTGTTCATCAACTCCAAGAACATGGACCACTTCCAGTGGATCGTGGCGCTGACGCGAATCATGAGCGCGGTGTTCCGCAAGGGTGGCGACGTCACCTTCCTGGTCGAGGAAATGAAGGCGGTGTTCGATCCGCGCGGCGGCTATTTCAAGGCCGGCGGCGTGTACATGCCCTCGATCGTTGCCGAGATCGGCACCGTGGTCGAAGAGCACCTGAAGTCGATCGGACTGATCCACGATCCGGAAATGAGCGCCGAGGCGCGCAAGCTGATCGCCGACAAGCGCGCGGCCTACGAGGCGCGCTCAAAAAAAAAGCACGCTGACGCATTGACCGAAGCCGCACCCGCCGCCGCCGACACCGCCGAGAAGTTCCCGGCGAGCGCGACCATGTGCGGCAAGTGCAATACCAAGGCCACCATCATCATGGATGGCTGCGCCACCTGCCTGAACTGCGGCTACTCGAAGTGCGGCTGAGGCCGCGTCTCAGCTTCTGAGACAACCATCCGCCGCAATGCCCGCCTCGATGGAGGTGGGCGATGCGGATGGCGAACGGGCTTGCGGCGAGCGTGCCGGACGATGGCGCTGACACGGATCGGCGGCGCATCGATGGTGCCGCCCTGGCGCAGCGGCTGTTGCGCAAGTACCCCGAGCGGGTGACCGCGCAGGTTGCGATCCACGCGCGCGCCGCGCGCCATGCTCCGCTGCCGCCCGACCTGCCGGCCGCAATCCAGCGCGCGTTGCACGCGCGCGGCATCTTCCAGTTGTACAGCCATCAGGCCGAGGCCTGGCAGGCGGTTCGACGCGGTGAGGACGTGGTGGTGGTGACACCGACGGCGTCCGGCAAGTCGCTGTGCTACCTGCTGCCGGTGCTCGCCGACGCGATGGCGACGCGCGCCAAGTCCCTGTTCCTGTTTCCGACCAAGGCGCTCGCCCAGGACCAGGTGGCCGAGCTGCTCGAACTGAACCGCGCCGGCGACCTCGGCGTGCGCGCCTACACCTTCGACGGCGACACGCCGGGTGACGCGCGCCAGGCGATCCGCCTGCATGGCGATGTCGTGGTCAGCAATCCGGACATGCTGCACCAGGCCATCCTGCCGCACCACACCAAGTGGGCGCAGTTCTTCGAGCAGCTCAAGTACGTGGTGATCGACGAAGTGCACACCTACCGTGGCGTGTTCGGTGCGCATGTCGCCAACCTCGTGCGCCGGCTGCGGCGGATCTGCGCGTTCTACGGCGCGCGTCCGCAGTTCATCCTGTGCTCGGCGACGATCGGCAATCCGGCCGAACATGCGTCGGCGCTGATCGAGTCCACGGTGCACGCGATCACCGACAGCGGCGCGCCGGTCGGCGAGAAACACGTGCTGCTGTGGAATCCGCCAGTGATCAACCCCGATCTCGGCCTGCGCGCCTCGGCGCGCTCGCAGTCGAACCGCATTGCGCGTCTCGCGATCAAGGCCGGCCTCAAGACCCTGGTGTTCGCGCAGTCGCGCACCATGGTCGAAGTGCTGACGAAGTACCTGAAGGACGTGTTCGACCATGACCCGCGCAAGCCGGCGCGGGTGCGTGCCTATCGCGGCGGCTACCTGCCGAGCGAACGCCGCAGTGTCGAACGCGAGATGCGCGCTGGTCATGTCGACGGCATCGTTGCCACCCATGCGCTCGAACTGGGGGTCGACATCGGTGCGCTCGACGTGGTTGTGCTGAACGGCTATCCGGGCTCGATCGCGGCGACCTGGCAACGCTTCGGCCGCGCCGGTCGCCGCCAGCAGGCCAGCCTCGGCGTGCTGGTCGCCTCCAGCGATCCGCTCGACCAGTACCTGGTGCGCCATCCCGAATTCTTCCAGGACGCACCGCCCGAGCACGCGCGCATCGCGCCCGACCAGGCCCTGATCCTGCTCGACCACATCCGCTGCGCGGCATTCGAGCTGCCGTTCGTGGGCAGCGAGCCGTTCGGTCCGATCGCGCCGGCGCCCTATCTGGAGCTGCTGGCCGAGGCCGGCGTCGTGCACCGCGAAGGCGAGCGCTGGGAGTGGATCGCCGACAGTTATCCGGCGAATGCGGTCAGCCTGCGCTCGGTCGCCGACGGCAATTTCGTGGTCGTCGATCGCAGCGAAGGGCGCCAGCAGATCATCGCCGAAGTCGACTACAGCGCCGCGGCGCTGACCTTGTACGAAGGCGCGATCCACATGATCCAGTCGACGCCCTACCAGGTCGAGCGCCTCGACTGGAGCGGGCGCAAGGCCTTCGTCACCCGCACCCAGGTCGACTACTACACCGACGCGATCGACTACACCCGGCTGAAGGTGCTGGCGCAGTTCGATGGGGCGGTCAGCGGACTCGGTCATGCCCGCCACGGCGAGGTCCATGTCGTGCGTCGCGTCGCCGGCTACAAGAAGATCCGCTACTACACCCACGAGAACATCGGCTACGGGCCGGTGAACCTGCCCGACCAGGAGCTGCACACCAGCGCCCTCTGGTGGCAGCTGACGCAGGCGGTGCTGGACGAAGCCTTCGCCTCGCGCCAGGCCGCGCTCGATGGTTTTCTGGGTGCCGCGGTCGCCCTGCATCTGGTCGCGACCGTCGCGGTGATGGCCGACGCGCGCGACTTGCAGAAGGCGGTCGGCAGCGGCGACGGCGCCTGGTTCGCGACCAGCGACACGCGCGGGCGTGGCAGCCTGCGTGCCGCCGATGGCAGCGGCGCGGCCGCGGACGCACTCGCCCAGTTCATGCCGACCGTGTTCCTGTACGACGCCTATCCCGGCGGCATCGGGCTCAGCGAACCCCTGTACCAGCGCCGGGACGAGTTGTTGCTGCGGGCGCGCGAACTGGTCGTCGGCTGCGACTGCACGGCCGGTTGTCCGGCTTGCATCGGGCCGGTGCTGGCCGCGGACGAAGCGAGTGCGGTCACGCCGAAGCAACTGGCCCAGCGCGTGCTCAGCCTGCTGGCGACGCGATGAACGCCAGCATCGAACAACTGCGGCGCCTGCGCGCGCAGGCGGGCGTGGCCACGTTGCCGGGTGCGACGCCGCCTGCGGCAGCGGCCTCGCCTTCGATGTTGCGCAGCTTGCTGCAACGCCATCGCCGCATCGACGGCGGCCCGCCGGATCGTGATCGCGCATTGCCGGGTGTCGAAGTCGCCGAAGGCTTGCGTTGCCTCGAGACGCGGCTCGACTGGTTGCCGGCACCGACCGCGATCGCCACCGGATTCGATCGTCACCACGCCGACAGTGCGCCGATCGCCGCGCAGCGCATGCTCGCCTTCGATACCGAAACCACCGGGCTCGCCGGCGGCAGCGGCACGCGTGCGTTCATGATCGGCGCCGCCGACTGGCATGGCGGCGGCCTGCGCATCCGCCAGTTGCTGATCACGACGATGGCCGCCGAAGCCGCGATGCTCGATCGGTTCGCGCAGTGGTGCGGCGAGCACGACGTGCTCGTCAGCTACAACGGCAAGTGTTACGACGCGCCGCTGCTGGCGGCGCGCTATCGGCTCGCGCGCCGCGCCAATCCACTCGCCGGGCTGATGCATCTCGACCTGCTGCATCCGGCGCGCCGCCGCTGGCGCGGGATCTACGAGAACTGTCGGCTGGCGACGATCGAACGACAGGTGCTCGGCGTGCTGCGCGAGGACGACTTGCCGGGCTCCGAAGCGCCGGCGGCGTGGCTTGCCTACCTGCGCGGCGGCTCGGCCGCAAACCTGCGCCGTGTTTGTACCCACAACGCGACCGATCTGAGCAGCCTGATGGCGTTGCTGCTGCGCCTCGCCGCAGCGGCCTGATCCGGCCGCTGCCCGGGCGACCGCGAACGCGGGCGGCGCTATGCTCGGCGGCATCGACACCATCCGTTCGCGAGGAGTTCCGCATGTCCGCCCGCTGGGTCAAGCTGCCGAATGGCAACATCATCGACGCCGGTCGCGTCGCCTATGTCAGCAAGCCCGACGCCTATCCGGGCATCGACGGTGACGGCAACGACCGCACCGAATATGCGGTGACCTTCGGCACCGAATTCACCCGGGACACCTGGATGACCGTCACCGGCACCAAGGACGAGATCTCGGCGCTGGTGCGGCAGTTGCTCGGCGCGCAGGCCTGAGCCCGCCCGGAGCCCGCGCGCACAAAGATTGACCAAGGACGCAGCCGCGGGAGCGGCAGCGGCATTGGCCGTGGTGGCCGGCGGTGGCACCATCGCCGGGGGTCTGCGGGAGGTACTCGATGCCGGCGGCAGCGGCAAGGCAGGGCACGGTGGATGCGGTCCGGTTGGCAGACGGGCTGCGCAGCCGGGCCGTGCTTGCGGCCGCGGCGCTGATCCTGCTGCTGTGGTTGGGACTGGTGCTGCTGCCGGTGCTCGATGGGCGAATGCCGTCCGACCTGGTGTTTGCCGGTCTGCGCGCACCACTGCTCGCGCTGGCCGCGGCGATGACCATTCACCATGCGCTGGTCGGGCTGCGGCCCGGACGCGTGCGACGCTCCTGGCTGCTGATCGGCGTCGCCATCGCGTCCGTCTGCATCGGCGAGTTGTGGCGCGTACGCATGCACCTCGGCGGCGCACAGAACCAGTTGCTCGGCCTGTCCGACGTGTTCTACCTCGCGTACTTCCCGTTGCTGCTTGCGGGGCTGCTGCAATTGCCGCGCGTGTTCAGCGGTCGCAGCGATCTGGCCAAGTTCGTGCTCGACTGCGCCACGGTCGCGGTTGGCGGCGGCATGTTCGTCTGGCACTTCGCGATCCGTCCGGCGCTGGTCGTCAACGCCGGCACCGATCCGCAGGTGGCTTGGGTTGCGATCGCCTATCCGGTCGGTGACCTGCTGACCCTGCTCGGCATCGCCACCGTCCTGCTGCGCCTGCCCGTGGGGCCGACGCGGCTCGCCTACGTGCTGCTCGCGGCAGCGCTCGGGGCGAGTCTGGTCGGCGATCTGTCGTGGGTGCTCACGCAACTGCTGACCGGCACACCGGACAAGCTGGTGGCGGAGACGCTGTGGTTCGCCCAGGCGCTGGTGTTCGTGGTCATGGCCGAAGTCGCGCGGCGCCACGCCAGCGCCTTCAACGAACGCCGCGACGACCGCGTCGGCCGCTTTGCAGTGCTGCCCTACCTGGCCCTGGCTGCGGGTTACGCGCTGATCGCCGGCGTCGTCGTGGTCGAACCGTCCGCGCAGCACGACGCGCTGCGCAGCCTGCTGTTCTGGGGCGCGCTGCTGATCGCCTGCGTGCTCGCGCGCCAGGGACTGGCGAGCCGCGAGACCGCGTTGCTGCTCGGCGAACGCGCGCGTCTTTCCAGCGAGAGCCGCCTGGCCAAGCTGATCGAGAACGCCGCCGACGGCATCTTCGTGCTCGACCACGAGTTGTGCGTGCGCTACGCCAGTCCCTCGGCGCTGCGCCTGCTCGCGGCGGGCGAGGAGCGACTGCACGGGCAGCCGATCAGCGCGTTCCTGCCGGCGGATGACGCCGAGTCGCTGCGCACGTTGATGGCCTCGCTCGACCACGAGACCGGGCGTCGCGTCGGCAAGCTGGTGTTGCGCTTCGCCGGCGAGGGCGGCACCCCGATCTGGGCCGAGACCACGGTGACCGACCAGCGCCACGATCCGGCGCTCGGCGGCGTGGTGCTGAACGTGCGCGACGTGACCGCGCACCATCGCCTGGAAGAGCAGATGCAGCACGAGGCGCTGCATGATGCGCTGACCCAGTTGCCGAACCGCGAGCTGTTCCTCGACCGCGTCGCGCGCGCCGCCGCGAATGCGCGGCGCAGCGGCCAGCAGATCGCGGTCGCGGTGCTCGACCTGGACCAGTTCCGCCTGATCAACGACAGCCTCGGCCACGCCACCGGCGATCAGGTCATCGTGCTCGTGGCCGAGCGCCTGCGTGGCAGCCTGCGCAGCGGCGACACGCTGGCGCGCCTCGGCGCCGACGAGTTCGCGCTGCTGCTCGACGACAGCGGTGACCCCGCCGCGCTCAGCGCGCGCCTGGAGCGGGTGCTGGCCAGCTTCTCCGGGCCGTTTCGCATCGGCCACCACAGCCTGCGCCTGAGCGCGGGCATCGGCGTCGCGGTGGTACGCGAGGGCGCCAGCCCCGAAGAACTGCTGCGCGATGCCGACACCGCGGTCAGCACCGCCAAGCAGGCGGGACCGAACCGCTTTCACATCTTCGAAGCGGCGCTGCATGCGCGCGTGGTCGAGCGCCTGGCGATGCAGGCGGCGATTCCCGAAGCACTCGAGCACGACCGCTTCGTGGTGCAGCTGCAGCCGGTGGTCGGTCTGGCGGATGGCTATCCGATCGCGCTGCGGCCGCGGCTGCGCTGGCGCGACCCGGCGACGGCGCCGTTTCCGGTCGAACGCGTGCGCGACGTGGTTGGCGACATCGACGTCGCGTTCCGGCTCAGCGAATGGGTGCTCGCGACCGCACAGCGCGAGTACACCAGCCTGCTGCGCTACCAGCCCGCGGCCGGGGCGCTGTCGCTGCTGATCCCGCTCGACCACCGGCACATCCAGCACGCCCAGCTGGTGCCGCGGGTATCGGCGCTGCTCGACCAGATCGGCATGCCGGCGGTGAATCTGATGGTCGCGGTCAGCGAGGAAGCGCTCGGCGGCGACCGCGAGCTGGCAATGCGACCGCTGCGCCAGCTGCGCGGCCTCGGCGTGCGCCTGGCGCTGGCCCGCTTCGGCAGTCGTGCCTCGTCGCTCGCGGCACTGCATGAGCCGTTGTTCGACGCCATCATTTTGTCGCGCAGCCTGTCGCAGGCGCTGCACGTCGGCGGCCGCGGCCACGCGCTGGTACGCGGCGTCATCGCCATGGCCGAGGCGCTCGGTGCGCGCGCGATCGCCACCGGGGTCGACAGCATCCAGATCCGCGATGCGTTGATCGAGCTGGGATGCCTGTATGGCATCGGTTCGGTGCTGGCGCAGCCGATGGCGCTCGAACACCTGTTGCCGTGGCTCGGCGGGCGCCTGTCCGAGAGCGGGCGTTGATCAGTCTATCCACCACGCCAGCACGAAGGTGCCGAGCATGGTGAACACCACCGCGACCCGCACCGCCGCCGCCAGGATCAGCCCGAGCGCGGCCCCGCCGCCGGCGCGCGCGGCCTGCTGCAGATCGCGCTTGACCAGCCACTCGCCGAGCAGCGCGCCGAGGAACGGCCCCAGCACCAGCCCGGCCAGGCCGAAGAACAGGCCGACGATGACGCCAAGCGTGGCACCGACGAAGGCCCAGCCGCTGGCGCCGGCGACGCGGGTGCCGAACGCGCTCGCGACCAGGTCGACGATGCTCGCGAACAGCGTGAGCACGGCGAGCACGCCGAGGGTGAGGCCGCCGACATGCCGGAAACCGTCGCTCCATGCCGCGAGCAGCAGTCCGGCGAACACCAGCGGCACCCCCGGCAGCGCCGGCAGCAGCATGCCGAGCAGGCCGACCACGACGAAGGCGGCGGCGAGTGCATATCCAATCGCGGGATCCATGAGCGACAATCGCGGCGCTGCGCATCGCAGCCTGCCCAATGTATGCGGAAATGGCGCCGAATCCTGAACTGGTGACGCACCGCGGCGGTTGCCACTGCGGGCGGGTGCGCTTCGAGGTCGACGCGCCGGCGCGACTCGACGTGCTCGACTGCAATTGCTCGATCTGCCGCTTGACCGGATTCCTGCACCTGATCGTGCCGGCGAGCGCGTTCCGCCTGCTGTCCGGGGAGTCCGAACTGAGCGAGTACCGCTTCGGCACCGGCGTCGCCCGTCACCTGTTCTGCCGGGTCTGCGGCATCAAGAGCTTCTACATCCCGCGCTCGCACCCGGACGGTGTCGACGTCAACGTGCGCGCGCTGCAGCGCGAGACCATCGCCGCGATCACCAGCACTGCCTTCGACGGCGAACACTGGGAGCAGGGCGCGGCGCAACTGCCGGCGTCGGCCGGCGGGTGGAACGATGAACGCGGTTGAGCGCACGCGCGCCGCGGGGCGGTTCGGGCCGGTCGCGCTCGCCGCCTTCGCGTTGCCGCCGCTGTGGCTGTTGCTGATGTTCGGGCTGCGCCTGCCGGAGCCGGTGCGGTTCGCCATCGGCAACTGGTCGACGGTGCTGCCGGCGTTGCTGGCGGGCGTGTTCGCGTTCCGGCTGGCGCTGCTGCCGCATCTGGAGCGACGCCTGCGCCAGGGTTGGGCGCTGATCGGGCTGGCGTTGACCACGGACGCCTTCGGCTTCGTCGCGTTCGGCTGGTACGAGGCGGTGCTCGGCATCGACCCCACCTACAACTGGGTCAACCTGCCGTTCTACGGCTACTTCATCGCGATGTTCTTCGGCTTGCTGCTGCTGACGCCGCCTTCGCAGACGCGCGGCGAGCGGCCGCTGTATGCGCTCGACGTGCTCGCGGTCGGGCTGTCCGGGGCGATGCTGCTGACCGAGTTCGTGGTGCACCCGATCCTCGACGACGACAGCGCCTCGCACACCCTGCTGCAGGTGCTGACGCTCGCTGCCTATCCGCTGCTCGGGGCGCTGACGCTGTTTGGCGTCGCCAGCCTGATGATGCGGCTGCCCGAAGGCGTCGAGCGCCGGCCCTACCTGCTGCTGATTGCTGCGGTCGCGCTGTATCTGTGCGCCGACTCCGCATGGTCGATCCTGGCCCTGCTCGGCGACTACGACACCGGCGCGGTCAGCGACCTCGGCTGGCTGCTCGGCGCGTGCATGTTCCTCGCCGCGACCGAAATGGCCTGGCGCGAGAAGCGCCCCGCCGGTTTCGTGCCCGGCACCTATCGCGACCACGAATACACGCGCCTGATGCCGTACCTGGCGATGGCGGTGGGCATGGGCGTGCTGCTCGCCGGCATCCTCGGCGAAGCGCGGCATCTGGTACCGCTGGCGCTGTTTGGCAGCTTGCTCGCACTGACCGTGTTCTGGCGCCAGTGGCTGGCCGCGCGCAGCCGGCACGAGCGTGCGCTGGCCGATTCCCGCGCCAGCGCCGAACGCCGGCTTGCGGCCCTGGTCGAGCGTTCCTCCGAAGTGATCTTCGTGCTCGGCCCTGACCTGCGCATCCGCTACGCCAGCCCCGGCGCCAGCCGCCAGTTCGGGGTGGAAGCCACCGCCGCCGGCGCATCGCTGCTCGACGCGGTGCATGCCGCCGACCAGTTTCGCGCCCGCGCCATCCTCGACGACCTGCTGCGCAACGGCACCGGCAGCGCGGTGGTCGAGTGGCGGCTGGCGCGGGCGCCCGACGCCTGGGTCGCCTGCGAGAACCAGCTATCGAACCAGCTGCACGACCCGGCGGTGCAGGGCATCGTCGTCAACGTGCGCGACATCAGCGAGCGCCAGGCGCTGGAGGAACGGCTGCGCCGCCAGGCGCTGCACGACCCGCTGACTGCAGTGGCCAACCGCGCGCTGTTCGTCGACCGCCTGATGCAGGCGCTGGTGCGGCGCCAGCGCCTGGGCGGCAACGTCGCGGTGCTGTTCATCGACCTCGATCACTTCAAGCTGGTCAACGACTCGCTCGGCCACCTCGCCGGCGACCACCTGCTGCGCGTGGCCGCTCAGCGCCTGCTGGAAAGCGTGCGTGCGGTCGATACCGTCGCGCGTCTCGGTGGCGACGAGTTCGCGGTGCTGCTGGAGGATGCTGGCGCGCAGAACGAGGTGATCGGCGTCGCCGGGCGCGTGCTGCATGCGCTGGCGACGCCGTTCGTGGTCGATGCCCGCACCACGCTGCTCGGGGCCAGCATCGGCGTTGCCTTCGCGCAGCCGCACGACGGTGCCGAAGAGGTGATGCGCAACGCCGATCTCGCGGTCTACAACGCCAAGAGCGGCGGGCGCGGTCGGGTCGCGGTGTACGCGCCGGACATGCAGCACGCGGTCGGTACCCGGCTGCGTCTGCACCAGGCCTTGCGCAAGGCGCTGGCGCAGGACGAACTCGGTCTGCACTACCAGCCGATCCTCGCGCTCGAAGACGGCGCGCTGGTTGGCGTCGAGGCGCTGTTGCGCTTCGCGCCGGATGGCGGCGCGCCGCTGCCGCCGGCGGAGATCGTCGCCGCGGCCGAGGAGGCCGGACTGATCGACGCGCTCGGGCGGCTGGTGCTGGTGCATGCGCTGCGCGACGCCGTGCTGCTGAGCCGGCAGGCACAGCTTCCGGCGCTGTTGCTGCACGTCAATGTCTCGGTGCTGCAGCTCGAAGACGCGGATTTCGTGCGCGACCTCGCCGCCCTGCTGACCGCGAACGACTGGCCGGCGGCGCGGCTGGTGCTGGAGTTCGACGAACGCATCGGCAAGCGCCGCAGCGAGCAGTTGCTGCCGGTGCTGACGCAGCTGAAGGGTCTGGGGGTGCGCCTGTCGATCGACAACTTCGGCATCGGCGAGGCCGCGCTCAGCGTGATCGAGCGGCTGCCGTTCGACGTGCTCAAGCTGTCGCGGCATTTCGTCGCCCGCCTCGGCGAGTCCGAGGAGCGGGCCTCGCGCGCGCTCGCCGAAGCCCTGGTCGGTCTCGGTCGCGCCATGGAGCTGACCACCATCGGCCACGGCGTCGAGGACGCGCGACAGTGCGCCGGGCTGCTCGCGATCGGCTGCCGTCAGGCCCAGGGCTACCACCTGGCGCGACCGATGCCGCGCGACGAACTCGCCGGCTGGGTGCGCGAGCGCGCGCCGCGCGACTGAAGCGCGTGGCGTCAGCCGAGGCTGGCGAAGGCCGCGCGTGCCGCGTCGAGGGTGGCGTCGATCACCGCATCGTCGTGCGCGATCGAGACGAACCCGGCCTCGAACGCCGAGGGCGCGAAGTACACGCCGCGATCGAGCATGGCGTGGAAGAAGCGGTTGAAGCGGGCGCTGTCGCTGGCCATGGCCTGGGCGTAGGTCTCGACCGGATGCGAGGTGAAGAACAAGCCGAACATGCCGCAGACGCGATTGCAGCGGAACGCGACGCCGGCCGCCGCCGCCGCGGCTTCGAGGCCGTCGCACAGGCGTTGCGTGCGCGCTTCCAGACGCGTGTAGAAACCGGGCTCGGCGAGCAGGTCCAGGGTTGCGAGCCCCGCGGCCATCGCCACCGGGTTTCCGGACAGGGTGCCGGCCTGGTACACCGGACCGCTCGGTGCGATCAGCTGCATGATCTCGCGGCGACCGCCGTAGGCGCCGACCGGCATGCCGCCGCCGATGATCTTGCCGAAGGTCGAAAGGTCGGGGCGGATGCCGTACAGGTCCTGGGCGCCGCCGGCAGCGACGCGGAAGCCGGTCATCACCTCGTCGAAGATCAGCAGCGCGCCGTGGCGCGTGCACAACTCGCGCAGGTGCTGCAGGTAGCCGCTGCGCGGCAGGATCAGGTTGGCATTGCCGATGATCGGTTCGACGATGACGCAGGCGATGTCGGCGCCCTGCTGCGCGAACAGCTGCGTTGCGGCGTCGAAGTCGTTGAACGGCAGCGTCAGGGTCAGGTCGGCGAGCGCGGCCGGCACGCCCGGCGAGTTCGGCACGCCGAGGGTGAGCGCGCCCGAGCCGGCCTTGACCAGGAAGGCATCGCCATGGCCGTGGTAGCAGCCCTCGAACTTCACCAGGCGCGAGCGCTGCGTGTAGCCGCGCGCGAGCCGCACCGCGGCCATCGTTGCCTCGGTGCCGGAGTTGACCATGCGCACCATCTCCAGGCCGGGCACGCGCTCGATGAGGCGCTCGGCCATGGTCACTTCGAGCGGGTTCGGCACGCCGAACGAGAGCCCGTCGACGGCGGTGCGCAGGACCGCGTCGAGCACGCGGGCGTGCGCGTGGCCAAGGATCATCGGGCCCCAGGAGCCGACGTAGTCGATGTAGCGCCGGCCATCGGCGTCGAACAGGTACGGGCCTTCGGCGCGCACCGCGAAGAACGGCTCGCCGCCGACCGACTTGAACGCGCGCACCGGCGAGTTCACGCCGCCCGGCATCAAGGTACGCGCAGCGGCAAACAGCTCGGCATTACGACTCATGGGCACTCCGGTTGCAAAACAGTTGGCTGAGTTCGCGCGCCGCGCGCTCGCGGTCGTCGGCGTCCCAGATCGCGCCGAGCACGGCGATGGCGTCGGCGCCGGCCTCGATCAGGGGGCGCGCATTGTGCGCGTGGATGCCGCCGATCGCCACCCGCGGCAGCTGCAGGCCGGCGGTCGCGGCGAACAGTGCCGGGTCGGCGCGGCGCGCGCCGGGCTTGGTCGTCGAGGCGAAGAACGCACCGAAGGCGAGGTAGTCGGCGCCGGCCCGCGCCGCGGCTTCGGCGCGGGCCGGGTCGTTGTAGCAGGAGGCGCCGATGATCGCGCCGGCGCCGAGCAGCGCGCGTGCCGCGGCCAGGTCGGCGTCGTCCTCGCCCAGGTGCACGCCGTCGGCGCCGATCGCACGCGCCAGTTCCACGTCGTCGTTGACGATCAGCAGCGCAGCGTGCGCCTGCGTCAGCTCGCGCAGTGCCCGCGCCTGCTCGCGGCGGCCGGGCTGGTCGCCGCTCTTGTCGCGGTACTGCACCATGCGCACGCCGCCGCGCAGCGCCGCCGCAACGCCGGCGAGCAGCGCCGCACTGTCGCGGTCCTCGCGCGTCAGCAGATAGACGCCGCGGATGCCATGTCGAGCTTCATCGCTGCCTGCCACAATACGCGCCCCGCCGTTTCCGGATCCGAGTGATGAGTGTTGGCGCCGACACGCCGTTCCGCACCTACCTGTGCGTGGTTTGCGGTTTTCTCTACGACGAAGCGCGCGGCCTGCCCGAGGAGGGCATCGCCCCCGGCACGCGCTGGGAAGCGATCCCGGAGGACTGGGTCTGCCCCGACTGCGGCGTCGGCAAGGCCGACTTCGAGCTCGTCGACATCAGTTGAGGCGGGCGTCGCGGCTGCCGAGTTCGACCATGATCTGGCGGATGCGGTCGTGGTCCTCGGCCTGCGGCACCAGCGCCAGGTAGTGGCGCAGGTCCTCGCGCGCGGCGCGCACGTGGCCGACGCGCGCGTACAGCAGGCCGCGCTCGCGCACTTCGTCGGGGTCGCGCTGGTCGAGCCAGACGATGCGGTCGGCGCAGCGCAATGCGCGCTCGAACTCCTCGCGCTCGACGTAGGTCTGGCGCAGGTTGCGCAGCATGCGCGTCAGGATCACGCGGGTCGAGGCCGGTTCGAGCATGCGCCCGAGCTGTTCGTCGTCGACCTGGCGCCCGGGCACGTGCGGCCGCGCACGCACGCGCAGTTCGCCGGCGTCGAGCGAGCGGCCCTTGTTGAACGGGTCGAGCACCAGCAGCCCGCTGTCCACCGGCAGGCGGATCAGGAAGTGGCCGGGGAAGGACACGCCCTGCAGCGGCAGGCCGACGCGGCGGGCGAGGTCGAGTTCGAGCACGGCGAGCGCGATCGGGTTGCCGGTACGGCGTTCGATCACCTCGTTGAGGTAGCTGTTGCGCGGGTCGTAGTAGTCCTGCTCGTTGCCGGTGTAGCCCTGTTCCTCGAACAGGAACCCGTGCAGCGCGCGCAGGGTGTCGAGGGCGTCGGCACCGGAGCCGATGCGATCGCGCACCGCTTCCGACTGTGCGCGTACCAGGTCCTCGTAGCCGGCCGGGTCGATCTGCGGGTATTCGTCGCGTGCGATCTGCAGCGCCGCCCACAGCAACGGGATGTCCTCGTCGCGGGCTTCGCGCAGGTACTGCCAGCTGGCAGCGGCATCGAGTTGGGCGAGCGGCGTGTTCATGCCGCCTTGATAGGGGTGCGACGCGCGGTCGTCAAGCAAAACTAGTGGTCGCCGTTCAGCTCCGCCGGCAGCCCCAGCACGTCGCCCGCGACCAGCCCGAGCGCGGCGCCGACGCCGGCATTCAGCTCCAGCACGTAGCGGGCGCTGCCCTCGCTGGCGTAGGTCGGACAACGGTCGCCGCCGTGCTTGCAGGTCGGCACCCGGTAGTGCGCGCTGACGAAGCGGCCGTCGTCGTCGAAGAACAGGATGTCGAGCGGAATCAGCGTGTTCCGCATCCAGAACGATTGCGGCTCGCTGTGCTCGAAGATGAACAGCATGCCGCGGTCGGCTGCCATCGACTCGCGGTACATCAGGCCGCGCGCGCGCTCGGCATCGTCGTCGGCGATCTCGACCGCGAAGCTGCGGCCCTTGAGCGCGACCTCGGGCGTTCCCGCGAGCGGGCAACCCGCGAGCAGCAGCAACGCGGCCAGCGTGAACGTGCGCCTCATTGCGGCGGCTGCATCTGCTGGCGCGCGTTGAGGTGGGCGAAGCGTTCGATCAGCCCGGTCAGCAGCGCGAAGTCCCGGGGCGACATGTCCATGAACTCGACGCTGAAGGCGCGCTCGTCGAGGCGGATCAGCGCCACTTCGGCGCGAAACGGGTCGGCACCCGGAATCAGCAGGTTCAGCGCAAAGCGGCTGCCGTCCGGCGGCGAGAACTCGGCGGGTCGCTCCATGCGCAGGCCGTTGATCGAGAGGTCGACCAGGGTGGCGCGCACCGACTTGCCCTGGATCTCGACCTCGCCTTCGCCACTGGTGGCGAAGCGCGTCTCCTGACGTCGGTCGTCGTAGATTTCAGCCATGACGGCACCTCCTGTGGCGAGAACCGGATGCTAACAGCGGCGCTCAGGCGGCGGCAGCGGCGTGGCGCTGGCGCCAGCCGGCGAACGCACGTGCGAGCGCCAGGAAGATCGCGGCTCCGGCGAGGCCGACGAAGCCGCCGCCGACGACCTGGTCGCTGAGCCAGTGCCCGCCTCCATACAGCCGCGGCAGCGCAAGCAGCGGCAGTGCCAGCAGCGCGACCGTGCCGCGGCGCCAGCCGCAGACGTGGCCGATGACCAGCGCGACCAGCAGAAACACGCCGGCATGATCGCCCGGGAAGCTGTTCTCGGCGTGATCCTTGAGCATCGGCACCCAGGCCACCGCCGGCTCGGACTCGAGCCGCACCGCATCGGGCAGGACCAGGGTCGGACTGAGGCGGCCGTCATCGAGCAGCGGCTTCACCGCCTTCTGCACCCAGAGCACGGTGAACACTGCCAGGGCGCAGCCAAGGCCGGCGCGAGCACGCCAGTGGCGACGGGCGTCCGCGGCCATCCAGTGCGCATACAGCCCGAGCAGCAGCGCCGCCGGAACCGCGTCGAACAGCCGCGAATTGGCGATCGCCCAGAACGTCTGCCAAGCACCCGCCTGCGCCAGGCTGCCATTCAGCGCGCGGAAGGTCGCGGTATCGGCCGCCAGCCAGGCGCTGCGCGTGGCATCGATGGCAAGAAAGCTCGCCAGCAACAGGCCGGCGAGCGCCAGATAGCTCAGCAGGCCAAGCCACGGGGTCTGGATGCGGATCGGCGCCGTCGGGTCGGTCATGGCCCATGTTCGCCGCCCGCGCGGCCTCCGGCAAGCGTCGCGGGCGCGCCGGCCGCCGCATGCCACTCGCCGATCATCGCCGCGCGCGGGTCGGCGTGCGCGAACAGCGCGAAGGTCGTGTTCGTGGCCGTCGTTTCCGCCTGCAGCGCGACCGCGTCGCCGTAGCAGACCGGCCCGCGCAGCCAGCTGCGCAGCCGCTGCTGCGGCGCGTCCGACCTGCCAAGTCGCGCCAGGCACTGGCCGAGCACACGCTGCGGATGCAGGAACGCTCCGCGGAAGCCGAACCAGCGCGCGTAGCGATCGAATCCGTGGATGCCGTTGAAGTCTCCGCTCAGGCGGCTGAAGGCGTAGCGGCCGTCGGACGGGGCCTGCCAGCGGGCGATCTGGCGTTCCGGGATCGGGGGCGGCTGCGCATCGCCATCGGCTGCGGCCGCGACGCCGAAGCGGCCGCGGAAATAGAACGTGGTGCAGCCTTCCCAGCAGCGCGCCGAGCCGGCCTCGACCGAGGTGTGCAGATCGACCTCGGCGCCCCTGGCGAGCACGCGCGTCGCCCCGACCGCGGTCGCGATCTCGAACGCATCGCCAGCGCTCCAGGGTCGCAGCAGACGCAGGTCGTTGCGCACCTGTAGCGCGTTCCAGATCGGCAACGGGAAGCGCGGCGCGGTCAGCAGTGCCATCAGCAGCGGAAACGCGAGCACCTGCGGCGCCAGCAGTTGCAGGGTCGGGCCCGGCCCGAGCCCGGTCAGCGCCCGCAGTTCGCCGAGGTCGGCGGCGGCGAAGCGGGCGCCCCGCCAGCGCGCCGAAAGCGGCGGGAACTCGGCTCCGGGGTGCAGGCCCGGAGATGGCCAAAGCGCGCGCAGCAGGTACGCGGCAGCGGCCGGACGGCTGCGGAATTCGATCTCGGGTGCGGTGCCCATGGACACCCCGCTCAGTCCGTCGCGGACCCGCCGGCGTCGACCAGGTCGCCGGTCTGCAGCTGGCGCGGGAAGTCGGTGTAGGGCATCTCGATGTCCGAAAACGTCGGCGGGATGCCGGCACAGCGCAGCGCGTCGGGGGCGTCGCAGAGGTGGAAATGCAGGTGCGGCTCGGTCGAATTGCCGGAGCTGCCGAGCAGCGCAATGCGCTCGCCGGCCCGGACCTGCTGGCCCTTGGCGACGGTGATCGTGCCCGGCGCCAGGTGCGCATACACCGAATGGATGCCGTCGGCGTGGCGCAGCACGACGTGATTGCCGACGATGGCGTCGGTGCCGCGCGCAAGCAGATCGCCCTGCCCGGCGAGCACGCGCTGCTGATACTCGGATAGCGACTCGCCGCGACGGCGCAGGATCTCGGTGTTGTCCGGCTCGCCCGCGTGCACGGCAACGACCTCGCCATCGGCCACTGCCAGCACCGGCGCGCGGTAGGCGTAGTAGTCGCGCATGCGGCTGCCGGAGCCGGAATGGGTCCGACCGCCCTTGCCGATCTGTACCAGGTCGAGCGCGAACTCCTCCGGCACTGCCCAGCGATGGTGGCTGTGCGGGGTGGCGCCGGCCGCCACGAACCAGCGTCCGCGCAGCGGGAAGCGGTACGGCCCGGCGCCGCCGTGGCGGATCGGCAAGGTGGCACTGGCTTCCTCGCCATCGCCGAGGGTGGCGGTCACCCGCAACGCGTCGGGCTTGCCGCTGAAGCCGAGGAACTGGGTCGGCAGGTACAGTGCCTTGCCCGGCCCGAGTTCGCGGCCTGCGGCAATCGCCAGGTCGCCGGCGAGCAGGGTCTTCGGGGAGAACTGGAAGTCGAGTGCTGCCATCATGCCCGAGGCCGCGAGCGCGCCCGCGCGCGCGGCGATGGCGTCCAGGTCCTCGGCCGCGAGCACGCGGGCGGCGCCGACCCGATCCGCGAACAGCAACTCGTAGCGCACCTGCACGACCTGGACCGGGTCGCCGTCCGGGTTGGCGACCACCGCATTCGGCAGCGTGACGCTGCCGAGCTGGCGCGCGGCCTCCAGTTCGTAGGCCCACAGCTGGCGCGAGGGGTGAAAGCGCAGCTCGACCTCCGCGGCGGCGGTCGCGGTCGCGACCAGGGCGGCGGCCAGCGTGCACAGCAGACGGACCAGTCTCGGCATGGCGGATCTCCCTCTGGGTGGCCGGCCGTGCCGGCGTTGTCGGTGCCCTCAGCCTGCCCGGCCGGGAGGCGGTCGACGACTACCGGAAGTCACCGGCGCTACCGGCCGACTTGCCATTCGCGCCGGCGGCGGCTATAGTCGCCGGCCTTTTTGGACCCGACCCTCTTCGGAGCACGCAGATGAAAACCGTCAGCGCAAACGCGCAGACCGTGAAGCGCGACTGGTACCTCGTCGACGCCACGGACAAGACGCTCGGCCGTCTCGCCAGCGAGCTCGCGCATCGCCTGCGCGGCAAGCACAAGCCCGTCTACACCCCGCATTGCGACACCGGCGACTACCTCGTCGTGGTCAACGCGGAAAAGGTTGCCGTCACCGGCAACAAGCTGCAGGACAAGCAGTACCACCGCTTCACCGGCTACGTCGGCAACCTGAAGACGGTGTCGCTGCGTGACCTGCTGGCGACGCACCCGGAACGCGCGATCGAGATCGCCGTCAAGGGCATGCTGCCGAAGAATCCGCTGGGCCGCGCCATGGCGCGCAAGCTCAAGGTCTACAAGGGTGCCGAGCACCCGCACACCGCTCAGCAGCCGCAAGCGCTGAACATCGGCTGACAGGAACTCCATCATGGCGATTTCGCAGAATTACGGTACCGGTCGTCGCAAGTCCTCCGCCGCGCGCGTGTTCCTGCGCCCGGGCAAGGGCTCGATCACGGTCAATGAAAAGCCGCTGGACGAATTCTTCGGCCGCGAGACGGCGCGCATGATCGTGCGCCAGCCGCTCGAAACCCTGAAGATGACCGACAAGTTCGACGTGCTGGTCACCGTCGCCGGTGGCGGCGTCACCGGCCAGGCCGGCGCCATCCGCCTCGGCATCTCGCGCGCGCTGGTCGAGTACGACGAGTCGCTCAAGCCGACGCTGCGCAAGGCCGGCTTCATGACCCGCGACGCCCGCGAAGTCGAACGCAAGAAGGTCGGCCTGCACAAGGCACGCCGCGCCACGCAGTTCTCCAAGCGCTAATCCCGCTCTTGGGAGATCGTTCAACGGTAGGACAACGGACTCTGACTCCGTTTATCTAGGTTCGAATCCTAGTCTCCCAGCCAATGAAAACAGGGGCCCGCAGCGATGCGGGCCCTTTGTTTTGGGTCGGTTCCACAAGTGTTCCACATCCATCGCCCGCGGCGAGTTCAAGTTCCGAAGCGCCACCACCCGATCGAACCGCGTCCCGCGGGCTGCCGCATCCCGAGCTGGACGTGGTCGCGGGTATCCGTCGAACCTGATCGGGGTGCGGACCGATCATCGCCGGGTACCAATCAGCGGTGATTCGCTCAGGCATATCCCGGCCGGGATCGGCGAATCGCCGAGCAGGCGGCGCTGCTCGGTTCGGCTGAGGCCCCAGGCCGCGGCGATGCGGAAGAACGTGCGCATCGCTGCAGAGCCGAGAGCGCGGTCCTGCGTACGTTGCGCGAGGTTGGAATGCGTGGTCATGGGGCTCCTTGCCAAGATATGCGAAGCGGTATTGAGTGGCGCCAGATGTACCGTATGGCTCGCAGGGCCGGGATGCAGAGCAAGCGCAATGCCGACGGCAAGGCGGAACTGCTCGACGTGGTGGCGCGTCCAGCGCACGCCTGGAAGCGAGCGATATGGGGTCAGATAAGTACAAAGCGGCAGAACTCGTCCGGTAATTGACCGATGCGGCACTTAGCGGCACAATTATGCCTATGCAACCGCATGTATATGAGTCGGCTAACGACCTGCAGGCGAGAATCGGGCACCAGCTCCAGCAGCTGCGCATCAGCATGGATCTGGAGCAAGCCGAGATCGCCGCACGTGCCGGCATCAGCGTCCGCGCGCTTCGCCAGCTCGAGCACGGCAAGGGATCCTCCATGGCGACCTTTGTGCGTGTGCTGCGCGCCTTGCACGTGGTCGAACGCATCGACACCTTGTTTCCACAAGCGACCGTCAGTCCGATGGCCATGCTGCGCGAGAGCAAGACCCGCAAGCGCGTCGGCAAGCCGAGGGCACGCTGATGGCCGAACAGGTGATCGAAGTCCGGATCTGGAATCAGCGCGTCGGCGCCGTTGCGGCCGACCCCAGGGCCGGGTGCCATGCCTTTGAGTACGATCCGCGCTGGCGCCGAGGGGGTGTCGAACTCGCGCCGCTCACGTTGCCGCTTGCGGCCTCGCGCTCGGCGGTCCTGTTTCCATCGCTGCCAGAAGCGACCTACCGCGGCTTGCCTGGATTGCTTTCGGATGCGCTGCCGGACGATTTCGGCAATGCGCTGATTGACGCGTGGATGGCGCGCGAAGGTGTGCCGAAGGGCGCGATCACGGCGCTTGATCGATTGGCGTACATGGGAAAGCGCGGCATGGGCGCTCTGGAATTTCGACCGGCGCGCGGCTCCCATCGCGAGAGCGCGCGGCCGCTCGAGATGAAGCGCCTGGTCGAAGCGGCGAGAGCGGTGGTGACCGGCACTCTGTCCGAGGACGACATGACCAAAGCCGCGATCGAAAACATCATTCGGGTGGGCACCTCCGCCGGCGGCGCGCGCGCAAAGGCCGTGATCGCGTGGAATCCAAGAACCAGCGAAGTACGCAGCGGTCAGTTCGATGTCGCCGAAGGATTCGAGCATTGGCTGCTGAAGTTCGATGGTCTCGGCAAGGACAGTGAACTCGGCGCGACGGGACACTATGGGCGCATCGAGTACGCCTACCACCTGATGGCTGTGGCGGCAGGCGTCGACATGGAACCGTGCCGACTGCTACTGGAGAACGGCCGTGCCCACTTCATGACGAAGCGATTTGATCGGGACAACAACGCGAAGCACCATGTGCAAACGTTGTGCGCGATGCAGCATCTCGACTACAAGCAGCGCGCGACGCACGCCTACGAACAGTATCTGGAGACGATCGCAACACTCGGGCTCGGCCACGAGGCGCTGGATCAGGCGTTCACGCGCGCGTGCTTCAACGTCGCGACCAAGAACTGCGATGACCACACCAAGAACTTCGCCTTCCGGCTCCGCGAGGGCGCTGCCTGGGAGCTCGCGCCCGCCTACGACATCACCCACGCCTACAACCCGAAGGGCGAGTGGACCTACCAGCACTTGATGAGCATCAACGGCCAGTTTGCGAGGATCGGTGAACGCGACCTCCTCGTGCTTGCCGATCGATTCGGCGTTCGCGCACCCGGCGCGATCATCCGTCGTGTCGATGAAGCAGTTGCCGATTGGGCGGGTCACGCGGAGGCAGCCGGTGTGCCGGCCTCGGTCACCGAGCAGATTCGGCAGCACCAACATCAGCTCGCAGAGCGGAAGCCTCGACGAGGGGCGCACGCAACTGCGCGGACAGAGCGAGGCCAACGCACCATGCCGTAGGATTGCGCGCGGCCAAGGAAAAGTGAAATGGACCGGGACGCCCAGATTCTGATCGACGCTGCGGTTGCGATGGTGATCGTCGTTGGCGGCGTGCTGTTGCTCTATCGCCGCATGGGCAATGCCGGCGGCCAGGAGGAGCTGGCCCTTTGTTTTGGGCGGTTCCCCCGCCGCTCCGGTCTTCTCGGGGAGGCTTGGTGTGTGGCTTGGTCGGCAGAGCGGCATCGGCGGCGTCGCGGTTCGCGGCACAGCTGCGGCTCGCGTTCGACTGCAGCCCCGGCGCCGCGCTCGCGCCGAACGCTGAGGCGAGGCGCGCGGCGGCGTGCGCCGATCGCCGCCGGGTGGCGCTTTCGCCGCTCGCGCCCCACGTCTACACTCGGGTCCATTCCGGTGTGACAAGGAGCGCCTCATGGCTGTCGACGCTGCGCTGTTGGCCAAGTTCTACCCGCTCGACAAGCTCGGTGCGGAATGCATCGAACAGCTGGCCAAGGAAGCCGAGCAGACCGAGGTCGGCAAGGGCAGCGTGCTGTTTCGCGCCGGCGACACCGACGACCACACCCTGTACGTCGCCGCCGGCGTGGTGCGCGGCGACTATCCCGATGGCAAGTCCAAGAGCACCGATGGCAGCTCGCTGCAGGGCCGCTACGCGCTCGGCGACCTGCAGCCGCGTCGCTTCACCGCCACCGTCGAATCGCTCACCGCGACCCTGATCCGGCTCGATCGGCGCTACGCCGAAAAGGTGATGATCTTCGACCAGCTGACCAAGTCGCCGAACTTCCGCCACTACGCCGAGGACCCGGGCGGCAACCGCTGGGTGTTCCGCCTGCTGCACAACCGCGCGCTGCACAAGATGCCGACCGGCGCCGTCGAGCGGCTGTTCCAGCGGCTGGAGGAAGTGATCGCGATCAAGGACCAGATCATCGTGCGCGAGGGCGACGAGGCCGACTACTTCTACGTGCTCAAGGAAGGCTCGGCGCAGGTCTCCAAGCAGATCGACGGACGCGACTCGGTGGTCGCCTACCTGGTGCGCGGCGACACCTTCGGCGAGGACGCGCTGCTGACCAAGTCGGTGCGCAACGCCACCGTGTCGATGAAGACCGATGGCAAGCTGATGCGGCTGTCGACCAAGGACTTCGCCGAGATCCTGACGCCGCCGGTGGTGGACTGGGTCAACCCGGCCAAGGCTTCGGAACTGAGCAAGGCCGGCGCCCAGGTGCTCGACGTGCGCACGCCCGAGGAGTTCGACGAGGCCGCGATCAAGGGCGCGCTGAACATCTCGCTGCTGAACCTGCGCGACCGCATCGACGAACTCGACCGCACGCGCCCGGTGATCGTCTACTGCAACACCGGCGAGCGCAGCGCCGCCGCTGCATTCATCCTCGGCAAGGTCGGCTTTGAAGCCTACGCCTTGCAGGGCGGCCTCGCGGCGATGATGAAGCAGCGCTAGGAACCGCGCGGCCTGGAGCCTGCTCCCGCTGGGGGTGCCGCAGCGTTGTGGAAGCGGCGCCCAGGCCGCGATTCAACGCGTCAGCGGGTCTTGCCGGCGACGATCACGACATCAGCGCCGCGGCGGGCGAACAGGCCGTTGCAGACGACACCGACGATCTGGTTGAGCTCGGCTTCGAGCTTGAGCGGGTCGGTGATCGTGAGGTTGTGCACGTCGAGGATGCAGTTGCCGTTGTCGGTGACGACGCCGTCGCGCCACACCGGCTGGCCGCCGAGCCTGACGATCTGGCGGGCGACGTAGCTGCGCGCCATCGGGATCACTTCCACCGGCAGCGGGAACCGGCCGAGCACGTTCACCTGCTTGGCGGCGTCGATCAGGCAGACGAACTTCTTCGAGGCCGCGGCGATGATCTTCTCGCGCGTCAGCGCGGCGCCGCCGCCCTTGATCAGGCGGTTGTGCGGGTCGCATTCGTCGGCGCCGTCGACATACAGCGCGAGATCGCCGGTGTGGTTCAGGTCCAGCACCGGGATGCCGAGTGCCTTGAGCCTGGCGGTGCTCGCTTCCGAACTCGACACCGCGCCTTCGATGCGCGACTTGATGCGGCCGAGCGCGTCGATGAAGTAGGCCACGGTCGAACCGGTGCCGACGCCGACGATCATGCCGTCGTCGATGTGCTCGATCGCCGCTTCCGCGGACAGGCGCTTCTCGGTTTCCTTGTCGGTGCTCATCGGGCTACTCCACGGAGAGAATTCGTTGCCACTGCGCCGCGGTCACCGGCAGCACCGACAGGCGGTTGCCGCGGCGGGTCAGCGCGAAATCGCCAAGGCCATCCAGCGTCTTCAGTTCCTGCAGCGTGATCGTGCGCCTGAGCCTGCGCGCGAACGCGACATCGACGCACAGCCAGCGCGGATCGTCGCGCCGGCTGGCGGCGTCAAAGTAATCGCTGTCGGGATCGAACTGGGTCGGGTCGGGATAGGCGAGGCGCACCACCGTGCATAACCCGACGATCCCCGGAGTGGCGCAGTTCGAGTGGTAGAAGAAGACCTCGTCGCCGAGCTGCATGCCGTCGCGCAGGTAGTTGCGCGCCTGGTAGTTGCGCACCCCGGTCCAGGGCTCGCGGCGCACGCGCGCGAGCTGCTCGATCGAGCATTCGTCGGGTTCCGACTTGAGCAGCCAGTGCTTCATGCGGGCGCTGCGCCGGCGCGGCAGTCGATCAGTTCGCGCTCGGTGACCACGTAGTCGAGCGCGACGTCGTGTGCCTCGGCATCCAGCGCCGGAACTTCCTGGCCGGCATAGCCGACACCGACCAGCAGCGTCGATGCCGGGCGCGTCTGCGCGTTGAGGAAGGCGAAGCTGCGGTCGTACCAGCCGCCGCCGCTGCCGAGGCGGTGGCCGCGGCGGTCGAAGGCGAGCAGCGGCACCAGCACCAGGTCGAGCGCGCGCGGGTCGACCTCGTTCGCCGGGTTGTGCTCGGGCTCGGGAATGCCGAAGCGGTTTGCGACCAGTTCCTGCCCCGGCAGCCAGGGCGAGAAGCGCAGCAGTTCGCCCGCGCCGAGCACCGGCAACAGCACGATCTGGCCGCGCCGGTAAAGCGGCGGCAGCGCGTGGCTCAACGCCAGCTCGCCGCGCACTGCCCAGTAGGCGCCGATGCGCAGGTCGGTCTGGAATTCTGGAAGTTGCGCCAGCCGTTCGCCGACGGCGCGGGCCGCACCGATGCGCTCGGCCGGGGCGATCGCCAGGCGCAGCTCGCGCATGCGTAGCCGCAGTGCGGCGCGATCACCGTGGCTCATGCGTGCGGGTCCGTGCTCACGGCTGGGGAGAAGGTTGCACCGCAACGCCGTGCCAACACCCGGACAAACCCTTGATCCCGAGGATCAGGTGGGAAGGCGCGTCGGTCTTCAGGCTTTCCGCACGTAGCGGACCTGCACACCGACCGAACTCTGCGATCCCGGGGTTCGAATATGGGACAAGGCAATAAATGCCCGTGCGACAGCACGGCAGTTACGGTGCGCGGGTATTGTGGAGGCTGCCAAGCGCGGCATCAAGCTTGATTCGCAACGCCGCCAGTTCGGCGTCGAACAGCTGGCTGCCGGCACCGGAGCGCGAGCGCTGTTGCAGCAGTTCGTGCGCGAGGTTGAGCGCGGCCAATACCGCGATGCGCTCGGGCGTGGCATTGCGCGCGGCGTTGCGCAGGTCGCGCAGGCGGCCGTCGAGCAGGCTGGCGGCGGCGCGCAGGCCGTCGCGTTCGTCCGGCGGGCAGGCGACCAGGTATTCGCGGTCGAGGATCGAGACCGACACCGGCTCCGCGCTCATGGGTTCTGCTCCAGCGACTTCAGCCGCGCGATCATCGCCTCGACGCGCGAGCGCGCCTGTTCGTTCTTGGCCAGCAGGTTGGCGCGTTCGCCGACCATCGCTTCCTGGGTCTGGCGCAGGCTGCGGTTCTCCTCGGCGAGGCGCTGGCACAACGCGATCAGTTGATCGACGCGGGCGCTGATGGCCTTGAGTTCTTCGCGGGTCGGCGAGGGTTCCATGGTTCGACGTTAGGGCAAAGGCGAAAGCGGGGTCAATCGCTGGGTGCGGGCAGGGTGCGGTCGCGGCCGCGCTTGGCGGCGAGGTCGCGGCGGTCGAGCAGGAACTGCAGGATGCGCTCGGCTTCCAGCGGCGCGCTGATCAGGTTGCCTTGCACCTCGTCGCACTTCTGCTCGGTCAGGTAGCGCAGCTGGTCGTTGGTTTCCACGCCCTCGGCGATGACGTCGAGGCCAAGCGAATGCGCCATCATGATCACGGTCGAGACGATCGCCTCGTCGTCCGGGTCGGTGGTCAGGTCGCCGACGAAGGTCTTGTCGATCTTGAGGGTGTCGATCGGCAGCCGCTTCAGGTAGGCGAGCGAGGAGTAGCCGGTGCCGAAGTCGTCGACCGACAGGTGCACGCCGAGCGCCTTGATCTGGGTGAGGGTGGCAATCGACTGCTCGGGGTTGGCCATCAGCATCGACTCGGTCAGCTCCAGTTCCAGCCGATGCGCGGGCACGCGCATCTCGGCCAGGATCTCGCGCAGGCGCCGCACCAGGTCGCCGCGGAACAGCTGCAGCGCGGAGACGTTCACCGCGATCGTGTGCATCGCCAGCCCGGCCTCGCTCCAGCGCCCGATCTGGCGGCAGGCTTCGCGCAGCACCCAGTCGCCGATCGGCACGATCAGCCCGGTTTCCTCGGCGATCGGGATGAAGGTGCTCGGCGGGATCGGGCCGAGTGTGCCGTTGTCCCAGCGCAGCAGCGCCTCGGCACCGACGATGCGGTTGTCGCGCAGCGCCATCTTCGGCTGGAACACCAGCGACAGCTCCTTGCGCTCCATCGCCCGCTGCAACTGGCTGGCGAGGTTGGCGCGCAGGCGCACGCGCGTGTCCATCGCGTCGTCATAGACCTGGTAGGTGTTCCGGCCGCGTTCCTTGGCGTGGTACATCGCGGTGTCGGCGTGCTTGAGCAGGTCGGTCGGCAACTGCCCGTGCTCGGGATACAGGCTGATGCCGATCGAAGGCGTGATCACCACTTCCTGGCGGCCGTCGATTTCGAGCGGCGAGCCGAAGGTGGCGAGCATCTTCTGCGCGACACGTTCGGCCTCGGTGCTGTCGGGCAGGTCTTCGAGCAGGATGGTGAACTCGTCGCCGCCGAGGCGGGCGACGGTGTCGGACTCGCGCACGCTGGTCACGATGCGCGCTGCGGCGGCCTTGAGCAGGCGGTCGCCGGCGGCGTGGCCCATCGAGTCGTTGACGTGCTTGAAGCGGTCCAGATCGAGGAACAGCACCGCGACCTTGGTGCCGAGGCGGCGCGCGCGGATCAGCGCATGCGCCAGGCGCTCGCTGAGCAGGGTGCGGTTCGGCAGCCCGGTCAGGGTGTCGTAGTTGGCGAGGTAGCGCAGTTCCTGTTCGGCACGCTTGCGGTCGGTGATGTCGCTGATCACCGCCACCCAGTGCGTGCGCACGCCGGCGGCGTCGCGGATCTCGCTGATCTCCAGCCACGACAGGAACTGCTCGCCATCCTTGCGCCGCTGCCACAGCTCGCCGCTCCAGTGGCCGCGCGCGATCATGGTGTTGCGCAGTTCCTGGTAGAACTCGCGCGGATGCTGGTCGCTGTCGAGGATGCCGGCCTCGACGCCGATGACCTCGTGGTCGGCATAGCCGGTGATGCGCGAGAAGGCGCCGTTGACCGAGCTGAAGCGGAAGTCGAGCCCGGTGACGCAGACCGCTTCGCTCATGCAGCGGATCACTTCCTGGGCGATGCGGCGATCGCGGTCGCGGTCGCGCTCGATGCTGACGTCGCGGAAGGTGCCGGCGACGCGGGTGATGGTGCCGTCGCTGTCGCGCTCGGTGGCGCGGCCGCGCGCCGCGATCCAGGTCACGCGCTTCTGCCGCGTGTACACCCGGTACTCGCATTCGTAGTGCTCGCGCTGGCCGTCGAGGTGTGCCTGCAGCGCCGCGAGGACGCGCTCGCGGTCGTCGCCGTGGACCACGCGGTCGCGCCAGAACTGGCCCGGGATCTCGGTCTCGCGCTGGCCGTCGAGGAACTCCTCGGGACCGGACAGGAACATGCGGTCGCTGCGGATATCCCAGTCCCAGAAGCCGTCGCGGCTGGCCCACAGCGCCAGCGACAGGCGGTCGCTGTAGAGCTTGAGCTGGTCGTGCTGCGCCTGCAGCCGCAGCAGCGAGCGACGCCGGTGCGCGATGTAGCCAAACAGCGACGCCACCAGCGCCAGTGCCGCGCCGCCGCGCGCCAGCCGCGTCTGCCACCAGGCCGGCGCGACGGTGACGCGCGCACTCAGCGGCGCGGTCGCGTAGCGGCCGTCGTGGTTGCTGCCGAGCACCTGCAACTCGTAGCCGCCGGGGGCGAGGTTGGTCAGCGCGACTTCGCGGCGCGTGCCGAGGTCGACCCACTGGTCGTCGTAGCCGAGCAGGCGGTAGCGGTAGCGGTTGTGCTCCGGCGCGGCGTAGTCGAGCGCGGCGATGCCGAGCATCAGCACGCGGTCGTCGGCGGTGAGCAGGATCTCGTTGAAGTGCGCAGGATCGTCGATGCGCCGGCGCTTGCTGCCGATCTGCACCGAGGTGAACGCGAGCGGGACCTCGAAGCTGCTCGGCGCCATCGCCTTCGGCAGCAGCCAGTTCAGCCCGTGCGTGCCGCCGAAGGCGAGGCGGCCGTCGCCGAGCCGGGTCTGCGCGCCGCCATTGAATTCCAGTCCCTGCAGGCCGTCGCGGGCGAGGAAGTTGCGCACCTCGCCGCGTTCCGGGTCAAGCATGCTGATGCCGCGGTTGGTGCTCGCCCAGATGCGTCCGTCGGCATCGTCGAGCAGGCCGTAGATGGTGTCGTTGGCGAGGCCGTCGGAGATCAGGTAGGCACGGAAGCGCGCTTGCCCGTTCTCGTAGGACAGCAGGTGGTTGAGGCCGTTGTGGGTGCCGATCCAGATGTCGCCGTCGGTGCTTTCCAGGATGCTGCGCACGCGATCGCCGGCCAGGCCCTGGTTGTCGCCTTCGCGCGTGGCGATCTTGTGCAGGCGTCCGGTCGCGCGTTCGTAGACGTTGAGCCCGCCGAGCGTGCCGATCCAGACGCGGCCGCTGCGGTCCTCGTGCAGGGCCATCACGCTCGCATGCCAGAGCCCGGCGGCGGCGGCGTCGCTGGCCGGCGGGAAGCGCTCCCAGCGCTCGCGCGCCGGTTCGTAGCGGACCAGGCCGCCATTCAGCGTGCCGATCCACAGCGAGCCATCGGCGCCGGTGGCGAGCGAACGCACGTCGGCGTCGGGCAGGGCGTCGTTGCGTTGCGCGTCCACCGCCAGCACCTTGCCGCTGCGGCGCGCCGGGTCGTAGCGCAGCATGCCGCGGTGGGTGCCGACCCACAGCGCGCCGTCGGCGGCGTGGGCGAGCGCGTTGATGCGCACGCGCGGCTGCACTTCGCCGGGGGCGAGCAACTCCGCCAGTTCGGCCAGGTGCGACTCGAAGCGGCGGGTGTCGAAGTCGTAGTGGCGCAGGCCATCGCCTTCGCTGCCGATCCACAGGCCGCGGGTGCCGTCGGCGAGCAGCGAGCGGATGTTGTTGGCGTCGACTTCGCGGTCGCCGGCATCGGCGTCGTAGAGGTAGGTGAACTTCGCCCCGGCGGGATCGGTGAAGGCGAGTCCCTGCAGGTCGCTGCCGACCCAGAGCAGGCCGGAGCGGTCGACGAACAGGTCGCGCACCGAGTTCTCCGGCAGGCTGCCGGCGATGCGCGCGTCGCTGCGCAACAGCAGCGCGGCCCCGGAGTTCGGGTCCAGGCGCGCGAGCCCGGCGCCCTGCAGCGCGAGCCAGAGCTGGCCCGCGGCGTCCTCGGCGATGTCGACGATGGCGCCGCGCGGCCACTCGGGCGGCGGCTGCCAGCCAAGTTCCACGCGCCCCGCCGCAAGCCGGAACAGCTTGCCCGACGCGGCCAGCCAGCGCGTGCCGCTGGCGCTGCAGAACGCGGCGCTGAGCTCGCTGCCGGTGGCGCTGGCGTCGACCGCGGTCGCCTCCAGCGAGCCACGCGCGATCTCGTAGGCGCCGACGCCCGAGGCGACCAGCATCGCGCCGTCCCGGCACAGCGCGATCTGGCGCAACATGCGGAAGCGGTTGCCCTCCAGGCGCAGCACGTCGCGGCGCTGGCCATTGCGGTCGACCCGTTCCAGTCCGAACTGGGAACCGATCCAGAGGCCGTCGTCGAGGTCGGTGGCGAGCGCGGTGACGGTGTCGCGCAGCGCGCGCCGTTCGCTGGGTGTCGGCACCGGCACGAAGCGCGCATGGGCGCGGTCGAGACGGACCACGCCGCGGCGGCTGGTGCCGATGAACAGCTCGCCGCCGCCGGTCTCGGCGAGCGCGGTGACGAAGCTCTCCGGCAGCGTGCCGGCGACGTCAGCCTGGTGCTGGTAGAGCACGACCTCGTGGCCGTCGTAGCGGTGCAGGCCGCCCTGGGTGGCAATCCACACCAGTCCGCTGCGGTCTTGAAGCACGCTGTTGATGGTGCCCTGGGCGAGCTCGTCGTTGGCCGCGAGCGAGGCGAAATAGTGGCTGCGTTCATGCGCCGCGAGCGCCGCGCTGGCGAGCGTGCAGGCGCCCGCCAGCCACGCCAGCACACGCGTGCGCGCGGGCGGGAGCGACGACCGGCAGGCAGGGCGACGGGCATCCATCGGGCCCAGCATATCGTTTCACCGGCGCGGCGTCAGGCGCAGCGGCGGCGCGGCTACAATCGGCCGATGGAAGCCCTCGCCTACGACGAACTGGAAGACCTGCTGCTGCGCATCCGCGCCGGCGTCGGCGCCGCCGAGCTGCACGGCGCGCTGGCCGGATTCCATTGCGGTGGCGGGCGTACCCAGGCCGAGCGCTTCGGCGATGCGCTGGCGCTCGATGGCATCCAGGAAGCCCTCTCCGGAACCGGTGCCGAGGCCGAGGATCTGCGCCGCCTGCAGCGCACCACGCTGGCGGCATTGGCCGACGCCGACGACGGCTTCACCCCGCTGCTGCCGGAAGACGAGGCGGCGCTCGCGCAACGTGCCGACGCGCTGGTGCAATGGTGCCGGGGCTTCCTCGGCGGCATCGGCCTGGCCAATCCGCGCGCGCGCGGCGAATTGTCGGAGGAAGCCGAGGAGGCGATCGCCGACCTCGGCCGCATCGCCGCCAGCGAGCTCAGCGTCGAGGAGGGCGAGGCCGACGAGGACGCCTACGCCGAGGTGCTGGAGTTCGTGCGCGTCGCCGCCATGCTGTTGCGCGACGAGTGCGCGGCGGCGGCCAGGCGGCATTGAGCATGATCGCCGCCAGCGAATTCCAGCGTCGCCGGCGCCAGTTGATGCGCATCATCGGCCGCGACGCGATCGCGATCCTGCCGGCGGCGCCGGAGCGCATCCGCAACAACGACGCGCACTACCCGTATCGCCAGGACAGCGACTTCCACTACCTGACCGGCTTCGACGAACCGCACGCGGTGCTGGCGCTGGTGCCCGGGCGCAAGGCCGGCGAGGTGATCCTGTTCTGCCGCGAGCGCGATGCCGAGCGCGAGCGCTGGGACGGGACCCGGCTCGGCCCGGAGCGCGCGGTCGGCGGGCTCGGGCTGGACGATGCCTTCCCGATCGACGACATCGACGACATCCTGCCCGGCATGATCGAAGGCCGCGACCGCGTCTACTACCACTTCGGGCGCGAGATCGAGTTCGACCAGAAGCTGATCGGCTGGGTCAACCGCGTGCGCGCGCAGGTGCGCCAGGGCGCGCACCCGCCGCACGAACTCGTCGCGCTCTCGCACATCCTGCACGACCTGCGCCTGTTCAAGTCGCGCGCCGAGTTGCGGCTGATGGCGAAGTCGGCGCAGATCGCCGCGCAGGCGCATCTGCGCGCGATGCGCGCGACCCGCGCCGGAGGCAGCGAAGCGATGATCGCCGCCGAGCTGCTGCATGCGCTGCACAGCAACCACGCGGTGCCGAGCTACGAACCGATCGTCGGCGGCGGCGCCAACGCCTGCGTGCTGCACTACCGCGCGAACAACGCGCTGCTGCGCGACGGCGACCTGCTGCTGGTCGATGCCGGCGCCGAGTTTCACTGCTACGCCTCCGACATCACCCGCACCTGGCCGGTCAACGGCCGCTACTCGGCGCCGCAGCGCGCGCTCTACGAACTGGTGCTGGAAGCGCAATACCGCGCGATCGACGAGGCCCGCCCGGGACGGCCGTTCACGGCGATGCACGACGCCGCGGTGCGCACGCTCACGCGCGGCCTGCTCAAGCTCGGCCTGCTCGAAGGCTCCGTCGAAGCGAACCTGAAGTCGGGTGCGTACAAGCGCTACTACATGCACAAGACCGGGCACTGGCTCGGCCTCGACGTGCACGACGTCGGCGACTATCGCATCGACAACGAACCGCGCCTGCTCGAACCCGGCATGGTCGTCACCGTCGAACCCGGCCTCTACATCGCGCCGGATGAAGGCGGCATCGACGCCAAGTGGAAGGGCATCGGCATCCGCATCGAAGACGATGTCGTGATCAGCGCCAAGGGCCCGGAAGTGCTCAGCGAAGCCCTGCCCAAGGAACCCGACGCGATCGAAGAACTCCTCGCGAATCGCTGACCCATGTAGGAGGGCCACTTGTGGCCCGATGCTCAATTGGCGCGACGAACGAGCTACCGACGCATCAGTCCATATCGGGGATGGCGGCGGTGATGTCGAATCACCAGAATCCGCAGCAGGCCCGGGCTGACGAGGCGGAACAGGATCGAATAGGGAAATCGCCGGACGAAGCCGCGGCGGATGTCGCGCTCGACGACTGCAAAGTGCAGCGGCTGTTGAATGACACGCTCGATCGCCGCATACACCTCTGCACGGAGCGTGTCACCCAGACCTGGTCGAAGCTCGTTGTAGTAGGCAACCGCAGCGTTGAGTTCCCTTGCGGTCTCAACGTGAAACTCCACCTTCATCTGCGGCCGCCACCGGTGCGGTCGAGGAACTCGTCGCGCGACAGCGTTTGCGCACTGCCCGCGTTCATCTGTGCGTCGCGCTCGATTGCCAGCACGACTCCCTCGGGATCGAAGCTGACGCTCGCCGCGAACGCACTGTCGCCTTCAAGACTCGCCCACGCTGCCATCGCCAATCGTGCGCGTTCCGCGGCCGGCAGGTTCATCAGATCGTCTTCGACTTCCGCGGTGGATTTCATGGGCGCAGTCTACTACCGAGATGTCACCCAATCGATGCGCTTCACTTGATCGATGCGCCTCGCTGCGCTCGGCACATCCTACGAGGCCACGCCCGCAGCGACGAACACGATGCACCCACGCCAACGAACGTAGGGTGTGCCGAGCGCAGCGAGGCGCACCATCGCCGCCGCCGCCGCCGCGATGCGCGCCGTTTCGACATCACCCCGCCGCAAACGCATCCCGCGTCAAATTCTCCGGCTCGCCGCTAGTGGCGCGGACTTCGTCTTCGATGCGGATGCCGCCGAAGCGGGTCAGGTGTTCGACCTTGCGCCAGTTGACGGCGCCGGCATGCGCGCCGGCCTTGAGTCCGGCGAGCAGCATCGGGATGAAGTAGAGGCCCGGCTCGATGGTGACGACGAAGTTCTCTTCGAGCGTGCGCGTCATGCGCAGATAGGGGTGACCGGCGGGACGCGGAATGGTGTCGCCGGCCTCGTTGGCGTGGAAGCCGGCGACGTCGTGTACCTGCAGACCGATCGGATGGCCGAGGCCGTGCGGGAAGAACACCGAGGACACGCCTTCGGCGACCATCGCCTCCGCGCTCATGCGCACGATGTCCTGCTCGGCGAGCACGCCGGCGAGCAGGTGGTGCGCCTCGATGTGCAGCAGCGGATAGTTCTGTCCGGCACGCACCTTCGCGCACAGCTGTTGCTGCACGCGCTCGACGCCGGCGAGCAATGCCGAGAACTCGGCGTCGCCGTTGCCGTAGGTGCGGGTGATGTCGGAGGCGTAGCCGTGCACCTGCGCGCCGGCGTCGATCAGGAACGAACGATGCTCGGCCGGGCGGTCGTGGCGCTGGTACTGGTAGTGCAGCACCGCGCAGTGCTCGTTCAGCGCGACGATGTTGCCGTAGGGCAGGTCGAGGTCGTTGTGGCTGGTGGCTTCGAGGTAGGCGCGGTGGATGTCGATTTCCGAGCCGCAGGCGCGGAATGCGGCCTCGGCGGCACGATGGCCGCGCACCGCCCGGCGCTGTGCCAGGCGCATGCAGGCGAGTTCGTACTCGGTCTTGGCGCTGCGGCTGAAATGCAGCGACGACAGCACCCGCGGCGGGTTGTTCGGCACGTAGGCGCCGACCGCGTCGTGCGCTTCGCCGATGATCGCGAGGCGATCCCCCGGTGGCGGGAAATGCTGGACCGCGTCTTCGGGCTTGCGGATCACGCGGATGTCGAACTGCTCGACCCAGTAGCCGTGCGGCGGTGCCGGCGGCAGGTGCCAGTAGTCGTCGGGCTGGCAGTAGACCAGCACCGGCTTGCGCCCGGGCGTGAGCACGATCCACGAGTCGGTCTGGCTGGTCAGTGGCACGAACGCCTTGAACGGCGGATGCGCGTAGAACGCCACCGGGCGGTCGTCGAGGAAGCGGTATTGCTCGCGGCCGGAGGCGAGCAGCAGGTGGTCGCAGTCGCCGAACGCGAGCGCGCGCTCGGCGCGGGCGACGACGCTGGCGACATGGTTCGGGTACAGCTCGGCAAGGCGTTCGCTCACGATCGGACTCCGCTGCGGGACGCGCATTCTGACGCAGCGGATGCGCTGCCGTCAGGCGTCAGATGTTGACGCCGCCCTCGACCCATTCGTTCAGCAGTTCCTGGTCCTCGGTCGAGATCGAGACGATGCGGAATCCGGCCCAGTACTGCCCCGGCATGCTGGCCGGCTCCGACCACTGCTCGTGCATGCCGACTTCGATCTCGATCGGCGCATGCTGGTTGACCGGCAGCGGGAAACTGAACTGGTACAGCGCATCGGCGCGCAGCTCGCGCGAGGCGATCAGCATCATGCCGTCCGGAGACAGGTTGCCGATCTGCCCGACCGGCTCGCCGGTCATCGAGTTGATCACCTGCACCGGAATTTCCGGGTCGCGTCGTTTGGAGCGGCGGTGTTCACGCATTTCAGCTGGCCTCCATGGCGTCGGCGGCGGTCTGGCCGGCAAACGATTTCAGTTTGCGCACGATCGCGTTCCAGGCACGGTCGATCAGGTTTTCCTGCGGCGCCTCGTAGACCTTGGCGCGCTGTTCGTGCAGGTCGCGTGCCAGCTGTTCGAGCGAGGTCTCGTGGCTGCGCGCGCCGCGCTGGTTCACGAACAGGCAGCGACCGGTCAGCGTGCTGAACCAGGACAGCTTGCGTCGCACCGGCTGCTTCTGCCCGGCCTGGGTGATCTCGAACCAGGTGCCGAACGGCAGTGTCTTCAGCTGCGTCAGCAGCACCTGTTCCTCGGCATTGAGCGGCGGGTCGACGTGGGCGACGTGCGCGTGGTGGTGGGCGTGGTGGTCGCCCTCCTCGCCGAAGCGGCTGTGCGCCTTCAGCTGCGCGGCGACCTCGGTCAGCGTCGCCGGGTCGTCGTTGGCGGCACCGAGGCCTTGCTGCGCGCCGAACAGGCGGTTGGCGACGGCCTGGATGTCCTCGACATGGAAGCCGATCTGGCTGAGCCCGGACTCCAGCGCCTCGCGCATGCGCTCGCGCCGCGCCGGGGTCGCGTGGGCGGCATCGCCGCGGCCGAAGGCGAGCAGGCTGTCGACGAACGCGAGGCGCTCGCGGTACGGCGCCGAGTCCTCGCCCTGGCGCAGCACGGTCAACGCCAGCACGTCGGTCCAGGCCTGTTCCAGCAGGGTGCGGATCAGCGCGCGCGGCTTGTGTTCGCCGACGCGCGCGTTGATCGCCTGCGCCGCGGTGTGTCGCGCCGACTCCAGCTTCTCGCGCCCGCGGGCGGCGTCGACGTGGCGGCGCTCGGCCACTTCCGACTTGCGCGCCTGGGTCTGCAGGTGCCGCGACAGGTCGCCGAAGACACGCTCGAACACGCCGGAGTCATCGTGGAATTCCTGCAGCACGTGGTCGACCACGCCCTGCATCTTGTCGACCAGTTGGCGGTCTTCCTCGCCTTCGTCGAGCCAGTACAGGCCGCTTTCGGCGACCGCGTTCAGCAGTTGCCGCGCCGGGTGCGAGCGGCGCGTGAAAAAGCTCTTGTCGCGCAGCGCCACGCGCAGCAGCGGCACCTGCAGTTTGGTCATCAGCTGCGCGACGGTCGCATTCGGCGTGGCGTGCTTGGCCAGGTTCTCGAACAGCAGGCCGACCAGGTCGATGGTGTCGGCGTCTTCTTCCTGCAGTCGCGGGATGCGGCCCTCCGGCGTCACCTGGCGCAACTGGTTGAGGATGTCCTGCTTGACGTGACCGATCGAGCGCGGCACCAGCTTGCCGCCGACCGACAGCGGCATCGCCGGCTTCTTCTGCAGCACGCCGAGCACCGACTGCACGTCGTCGCTGCGCGCCGGAAACGCGTTGGGATCGGCCGCCGGGGCGGCGCCGAGGCCGAGCGATTCGCGCCGCCCGGACAGCAGTTCGCGCATGGTCTGGAACACCATGCGGTCCTGGCTGTCGTTGGCCGAGGGCTCGGACGGCATCGACGCCGGCACGCCCGGCCAGCCGGTCAGCGGCCGCGCGAAGCCACCGTAGCGGCCGCTGTCGCCGGTCTCGGCCTCGGAAAGCCGCGTTGCGGCCGGCGTGGCCAGGCCGAAGCGGGTCTGCTGGCTGCGTTGCTGGAAGCGCGCACCGGCTTCGAGCGGCGTCGGTGTCGCTGCTGCCGGGCTCGCGTCCGCCGCCGCAGCCGGACGCGGCAGATGCGTGGCCGGATGCCCGGGTTCGGGCGTGCCAAGGCCAATGCCGGCGTCGTCGGTGGGTGCGGACGGTGCCGCGGTCGGCGCTGCTGCGTGTGCGGTCGGCGCCGCAGGGCCGGGTTCGGCATGTGCGGTCGGCGCGGCATGGCCGGGTTCGGCGTGCGCGTCGTCGGCGCGCCGCGGGCGCGCGTTCAGCACGAACAGGTCGGCCAGCACGCGGCTCTCGACCAGCACGCGGTTGGCTTCGTCGATGAAGCGCTCCAGACGCGAGAACAGCGACTGGTCGACGGCGCGGTAGAACAGCACGCGGTGGTCGGTCGGGAGTTCGATGTGCTCGCTCGCCTGGCGCACGCATTCGCTCAATCGGTGCGGGCCGATCGGCAGGTCCTCGGGCTCGAACACCGGTGCCTCGGCCAGCGTTGCGAAGCGCATGCCGAGCGCGAACAGCGCATGGCTGCTGCGCACTTCGGCGCGGTTGGCGGCTTCGACCAGGGCCAGCGACTCCTCCAGGTCGGCGGAGTCGACCAGCGACAGGTCGTTGCGCCCGGCACGTTGCGGCCGTGCCAGCACCGACTGGCGGCGCGGGTCGTTGAGCCCGGCCAGGCAGGACTCGAACAGCCCGACCAGTGCCGGGGCGATATCGGCGCGCACGCGCCGGACCTCGCGCAGCGACTCGAAGCAGCGTTGCTGCTCGTCGTTGCTGCGCGCCTGCTCGGCGCGGCGGAACAACGACTGCTCGAAGGCGTCGAGCGCCTCGACCATGCCGTGTTCGAGGAATGGCGAGAGCTGGCCGAGCAGGGTCTCCAGGATCGCGCGCACGCGGCCGGGGAAGGATCGCGATTTCAGCGTCAACAGCGGGTCGCGTTTGCCTGCGCCCGGGCGGGCACGTCCAGTACCAGTCACTTCCATGGGGACCCACCTTCGATTCGGGACACTCGCGCCCGGAGCCCGGGCACGAGTGTGATCCAGTTCACATGCAAGTTTCCCGCCATCGGCCGTGACAGCGGCGTGCAGGTGGAGATTACTCCCCGTAGGCCAGGGTCAGGTAGGCGCCGCGGCCAGGGGTGTTGTAGCCGTTGAGCAGCTGGTAGTCGCGGTCCAGCAGGTTTTCCAGACGCAGGCCGACGCGCCAGCGTTCGCCAAACGGCAGCGAGCCGACCAGGTGCAGCAGGCCGTAGCCGGGCAGGGTGGCGGCGAAGTCGGGTCGCGGGCCCGAGCCGAACCCCTCGACGCCGAGGCTGGCGCCGCCGGCGAACCCGTAGTCGACGCGCAGCGTCCCTTTCCGACCCGGTCGCCGCAACAGGTCGCTGCCGCTGTCGCGGTTCTCGGCATCCTGCACGGTGGCGTTGGCGACCAGCGCAAAGGCGCCGATCTGGCCGTCGTATTCGAGCTCGATGCCCTCGAGCTCGGCACGGGCGATGTTGACGGCCTGGTAGCTGGAGCCGCCGCTGAAGCTGATCAGGTCGTCGACGCGGGCGCGGTAGGCGCTGAGCGCGAGCCGGTGCTCGGGACCGAACGCGTGTTGCAGGCCGAGCTCCAGCGTGTCCGCCTGTTCCGGCTGCAGGTTCGGGTTGCCCGCGAACAGGCCGCCGAACCCGGGCGAGTACAACTCGTTCAGGCTCGGCGCGCGGAAGGCCTCGCCGTAGCTCGCGCGCAGGCGCGTTGCGTCGGCGATCTGCCAGCCCCAGGCGGCCTGGAACGTGGTCTCGCCACCAAACACCGAGTTGTCGTCGTGGCGCGCGGTGAACTCCAGTTCGTGTGCCGCCAGCTGTTGGCGGATTCCGCCATACAACGCCTGGTTATGGCGGCTGGCCGCGAACACGTCGCTGTGGCCGAAGGTCTCCTGCTCGCCGCCGTGCTCGCGCGCGTAGTTCAGGCCGGCCGAGAGCGCGGTGCCCGCGCGCAGCGAGAACTGGTGGTGCCAGTCGAAGCTGGTGCGGCGCGATGCGTAGGCGGCGAAGTAGGCCGGCGTGTCCAGGTCTTCGCGCGAATGGCCGAACTCGGCGCGTTGCGACCAGCGCGACGTGATCTGGCCCTCGAGCGAGAGTTGCGCCGATGCGTTCTCGGCCTCGGTCACGCCCTGGTCGAACTCGACCTCGGCCTGCGTGCCCTGCGCGCTGAAGTGCAGCATCTGCTCGCCGATGCTGGACTCGACGTTCAGGCGCGCGTGGTTGTTCTCGTAGCCGTCGGCATCCGGATCGTGGCCGAAGGCGGCGGCATTGGTCGCCGAGAAGCCTTCGGTCTGTTCCTGGCCCACGGTCAGCGACATCTCGCCGTGGTCGCCAGCGCCGCCGATGCTGGCGTCGACGCCGAGGCGGCCATAGCGCCCCGCACTGACGCGCCCGGCGAAGCCCTCGACCTTGCGCGTGAAGATCTGGATCACGCCGCCGATCGCGTCCGAGCCCCAGAACGCGGCGCGCGGTCCGCGCACGATCTCGATGCGCTCGACGTTCGCGAGTGGCAGGTGCGCGAGGTCGTACAGCCCGGAATTGGCCGAGCTGACGCGCACGCCATCGACCAGCACCAGCGTGTGGTTGGAATTGCTGCCACGCAGGAACAGCGTCGTCGCCTGGCCGACGCCACCGCTGCGCGCGAGGTCGATGCCGGCTTCGCCGCGCAACAGCTCCAGCAGATCACCGGGCTGGCGGCGTTCGATCTCGGCGCGTCCGATCACGCGCACCGCGGCGAGCGAGGCATCCACTGCGCTCGGCTCGCGGCGCGCGGTGACCTCGACGGTCGGCTGGCGCACCGCCGCGCGCCCGGCATCCGCCTGCGCTTGCCCCCTGCCGGTCGCAGGCCGCTGCAACTGCGCATCGCCATTCGCAAACGCGCCCGCAGCTGCGGCGATGCCGGCAGCGATCAATGAAATCCTGAAGGTCTTGCTGTGCATGGAGTCTTCCTCGTGCGGCACGCACCCGTGCCGGTGTTAGAGAGACGCCACGCGGGACACGCGGCCCGGTGCAAACGATGGATATGCATCCGCCCACGCCGCCCCACGCAGCGTTGCTGATGCCATCCGGCCGGTCTCCGGGCTTGCGAGTGGAGTCGCCTCCGGAACTTCCCCTTCCCATGCGTCGCACAGTGGTCTGGAAGTTCCAACTCGCTTACCGTTGCGGGGGCAGCGTCGGCCTTGCACCGACTTCCCGTTTCACCCCGGGCACCTCTTCAGAAGTGCGCGGGACACCAGATAGCCCGGCGAGACTAGCGCAGTGAAGCGGGCTTACCGCAAGCCGCAGGCATGTGTTAGCAGCGAAGGCTTGCAGTCGCCGCGGTCTGCCGGCATCGCGCTTGAATTCGCGCTTCCGGGGCCTACGTCCGGGGCTTGTTCCGGGAAAGGATGCCGCTGCATGCGCTGGCTGTTGCTGTTGCTGATTGGCCTGTCCTCGCCGCTCGCGGTGGCGGCGGCGCCGCTGAAGATCCTGTTCGTCGGCAACAGCCTGCTCTACTACAACGACGTGCCGCGCGCGGTGGCAGCGTTGCTGGAGGCGGAGGGCACGCATCCCGATGTTGAGGTCGAGATGCTGGCGGAGGGCGGGGCGACGCTGGCCGAGCACCTTGGTCGTGACGCCCTGGATCGTGCGCTCGCCCAGTTCGGTCCGGACCTCGTGGTGCTGCAGGACCGCGGCCCGTACCCGCTGTGCGCGGCGGCGGATGCGGACTGCGCAAGGTCTCCGGCAGCATTTGCCGACGCGATCGCGAAGGTGCGTGCAGCGGGCGCGCGGCCCCTGCTGTTCGCGACCTGGCTCGGGTTCGCGCAGGGCCAGGCCGAACTGAGCCGCCGCTTTGCCGCGCTGGCGCAGGAGCATGACGTGCCCGTCGCCGACGTCGGTCGTGCGCGCCAGCTTGCGCAGGAACTGCCGCTGCACAGCTATCTCGATGCGACCACGCTGTCCACGGCGCCGTGGTGGCAAGCGCCGCTGCTGCCCGCAATGGACCTGCCGCCGCCCGATGGCCACCCCGACGAAGCCGGGGGCTGGGTGATCGCGGCGGCGCTGTCGCGCAGCGTGCTCGGCCATGCGTTGCCGGCGGACCTGCGCATCGGCGCGTTCTGCCGCTCGCTGTGGGCCGGTGCGCGCCTGAGCGCAACGCGACCCGCCTATCGCCAGATGCCGAAGGCGACGCAGTGCCGCGCACCGCAGCCGCAAGTGGTGTCGATCGCGGTGCTGCTCGCCAACCAGGCTGCGCAGCAATCCGACTGACGCGAAGGCAAACCGCGCGGGTTCGGCTTGCCAGCATCGACGCGCGCACCCACACTGCGGACATGACCTACGCACCGAAGAAGTCGACCAAGTCGAAAGCCGTGGCGAAAGCCGAGTTCAAGCCGTCGAAGGCGCTCGCCGGAACCACCTTCCTGCTTTCGGCACCGACGCCGCAACACCTGCCGCCGGATCGCGGCGCCGAGATCGCGTTCGCCGGCCGCTCCAATGCCGGCAAGTCGAGTGCGCTGAACGCATTGACCGGACACGGCGCGCTCGCCCGCGTGTCGAAGACGCCGGGTCGCACGCAGCAGCTGGTGGTGTTCCGCATCGATGACTCGCGGCGGCTGATCGACCTGCCCGGCTACGGCTTCGCGAAGGTGCCGGGCGAGATCCAGGAGGTCTGGCACAACGCGCTCGACCAGTATTTCCGCGAGCGCCAGTCGCTCGCCGGACTGCTGCTGGCGATGGACGTGCGCCACCCGCTGACCGAATACGACCAAATCATGCTCGCGTTCGCGCGCGCGCGCGGCCTGCCGGTGCACATCCTGCTGACCAAGTGCGACAAGCTCGGCCGCGGCGCCGGCAGCGAAACCCTGCACGCGGTGCGCAAGGGCCTTGCTGACCATCGCGCCGCTGCCAGCGTGCAGCTGTTCTCCTCGACCGAGCGCACCGGTCTCGATCTGGCCACGCGCTGGGTCGAGGAGCGGCTTGGCATCAGCAAGCCCAGGGCTGCGCCCGAAGCGATGTAGGCGAGCTGGATCGGGCCACGAGTGGCCCTCCTGCAGCGGGCTGCGCGCGCCGACTCAATGCCAGGTGCGGTTGTCGGCGCTGGCTTGTTCGAGTGGCGGCGGCGTGCCGGCCACTTCGACCAGCGCCAGCGCGTAGGGCTCGTTCATGCTGATGCAGCTGACTTCGTCCCAGCCGAAGAAGGACGGTTCGCGCAGCCATTCGGCGTGCGGCGAGACCTCCTGCACGGTGAAGCCCTCGGCCTCGAATTCGAGCAGCCTGCCGATGTAGCAGACCTCGTTCTCGGCCTCGGTGTCGACGTAGACACTGGTCACCGGTGCACGCGCGGCCGCGGCGACCAGCGCCTGCTGCAGGTCGTCGAGCGGGAACGCGATCGGCAGCTCGGGCATGAGCTTGCGCAGCTTGACCGCCTTCTCCAGGAAGTCGGCGTGGTGGTCGGGCGCTTCCAGGCGGGTGACGTCGCGGTAGCGCAGCACGAACAGGCCGTCGAAGCCGATGTAGTCGCCAAGCGCCCACAACAGGAAGCGGTCCTTGCCGACCGCGGCGATGTAGCCGGTGAAGCTGCCGGGTTCAAGGTGCTCGCGCCACACCCGCACCAGCGTGCGCTCGCGCAGCGCCTCGCGCAGCCGCGCCGGAATGGACTTCGGTTTCAGTTCGACGATCTTGGTCATGCCGCCAGTTTACCGGGTTCGGCCCCGGGCACGCAGCGCGCACGATCACGCCCGCCCACGGACAGTTCCGCACGACTGCGGTGCTAGGAATCGTCCTGTCGGCGCTGCACGCGCTGGCGGTAGGCATTCACGTTGTTGCCGCGGATGCTTGTCTCGCGCGTGCCCTTCACTTCGTCCACCTTGCGGTCGCTGCCGGTGACCGGCTTGGCCTCGACCGCGGTCTCGTGTTCGAAGGCGTGCGACTTGTCGGTGTTGCGGTAGTGCCGATACAGCATCCAGTACAGGCCGGTGGCGCCGGCCGGGCCAAGCAGAAGTAGCGCCAGTGATCCGTCGTCGCTCATGACTAGTTCGCCAGAAACCAGATTGCAATGCTTTCGAGGATGGTGCCGACGGTGAGCGCGGCCAGGATCAGCTTCCACTGCTGCACCGGCACGCTGCCCATGGTTTCGCCGGTGCGGCCGTTCACCGCGATGTAGTGCAGCATGCCGCCCTTGCTGCCCGGCTGGTGGTACGAGTACAGCCAGACCGGCAGGTACATCGACACCCAGCGCGTGCCGTGCACGTCGAGGCGTTCCTGGTCCCAGCGCACGCCGCGGTCGTAACGGCTCACCGACTCGACCACCTTGTGGCGCGCGATCGACAGCAACTGGTCTTCGAGGCGCGGATGCAGGTGCGCGACGTCGCGGTCGCGCTTCTCCGAGTTGACGCCGTTCAGATACGACGCATTCCACTTCACCGCGTTCTTGGTGTCGAACGGCAGGATGGTGTTGATGATGTTGTTGGTGTTCGTGCTCGTGTCCAGGTTGCCGCGTTCGCCCGACGATTCCAGCGGCAGGTCGTCGACGGTGAAGTCGACGTGGCGTTCCACGTCGTACACGTCGGCGTCGTAGTAGGTCTTCTTGTCGTTGCCGCTGCCGCGCGTGTAGCGCGCGGTCTCGATCTCGCCCTGGCCGGCAACATCCGCGCTCGCGCGGCCGTCGACGATCATGTACGGCAGGTACACGGCGCTGACGTTCTCGGGCGTGAACTGCTCCTTGAACTCCTTCAGCGCGAACAGCTGCCGCTTGTCCACGAACTGGCGGATGCGCGCGACCGCATCGTCCTTCTTGATGTGGAACGGCAGCACCGCATCCGGCACCGCACCGTTCGCGACCTGCTCGTTGACGCCGAACACGTGCCGGCACCAATGGCAGCGTGCGGTCATCTGGCTCTCGGTGTTGACCGTGACTTCGGCGCCGCATCCGCTGCACTTGAAGCTCATCAGATGCTCGCTGCCGGCGGCGATGTCCTTGGCACCGGAGGCGATGATGGTGCCGCTGAGTTCATCGAGCCCGCTGCCAAGCCCGAACTCCTCTTCGACGCGCGCGCCGTGCCATTCGTTGCGGCAGTACAGGCAGACCAGCAAGTCGCTGCCGTGCTTGTGGCGGATGTCGGTGGCGCCACACTTCGGGCAGTGGTTAGCGCCGTCCTTCAGTTCCTTCGCCGAGGTGTCGATCGCGGCCGGGTCGGGCGCGGTCAGTTCGTCGCGGATCGGTTCGGGCAGCGTCTTCGGGTCGATCGGAAAACTGCCCGGCAACGGCGGCACGTCTTGCGGTGAACCCGGGCCGGTGTGGGGCGGCAGTGGGGGCGGTGGCGGCTTGGCGTTCGACATCGTCGTTGGGTCGCTCGTGGCTTACAGACCGAGCGCCTTGGACTTGGCTGCGTCGTAATCGGCCTGCGTGATCAGACCGAGATCGAGCATCTCCTTGGCCTTCTTCAACTTGGCGATCGGGTCATCCGCGGCGGGTGCGGGCGGCGCCACCGGCTGCTGCAGGCTGCCGATGCCACCGAGCATGCCGGTCGCCATGCCAAGACCCATCACGCCGCCGGCGCCGCCGGTCTCGCCGGCCGACTGGATGCCCTGGGCCACGCTCGCCTGCAGATTGGAATTGCCGCGCGCGCCGGCCAGCGCATCGGCGCGCTGCACCGTCTTCAGCAGTTCCTTGGTGTTCGCGTCGTACTCGATCGAGACGATCGCGGTCTTGGCGATCACGAGGCCGCGATCGGACTTCCACTGGTAGGCGCTCTCGACCGCGTCGGACAGGCTCTTCGCGAAGCCGATCGAGTCCTGCTGGATCTTGCTGATGCGATTGCCCTTGCTCGGATCGTTCGTGTACAGGCTGAACGCCGGTGCCAGCGATCCGACCACCTCGTTGAACAGCTGGCCGGCGGCGGCATTGTCCAGGTCGGTGAAATCGAACACCTGGCCGGCCTGCAGATACGTCGCCGGCACGAAGTTCTTCACGAACAGGATCGGGTCGACGATCTTCAGCGTGTACGAGCCGCGCGTGACCGCGCCGACCTGGGTGCGCAGGAAACCGTCGTCCCAATAGATCTCCGACTGCGTGCCGAAGCGGTTGTCCGGCAGCTCCTTCAGCGAGACGAAGAACGCCGCCTGCTGCGACCCCGGCTGGCCGCCGAACTTGAAGCGCTCCCAGCTCTGCTTGATCAGCGCATCGACCAGGCCATCGCCGGCGAAGATCGACTTCGAGTTCAGATCATCCGAACGCCACTCGTAACCGCCCGCCTCGGCCGCGAAGCCGGTGATCTTGCCATCCTGGAACAGCAGCAGCCCGTAGCCTTCCGGCACCACGATCTTCGAGCCGTTGCTGATGATGTTCGACGACCCCTTCGTGTTCGACCCACGCCCCGCATTCGTCCCGCGCGGCACCGCCGCAAACAACGCCGCCGTCGCCGGCAGACCATCCGGCACGGTGTAGAAGTCCTTCCACTGGTCCGCCAACGCACCACCGATCGAACCCGCCACCGCTTGAATCAGACCCATGATTTCACTCCGCGAATCGCGACCCGGCACCATGCCGGGCGTGCGCGGCGAACTATACATTCCAGGCGACGAAGTGCAGACACGGGGCGTCGCCAGGTCGGGGACGGCGCGAAGAGACGCGACAACTCAGGCGGACGGGGAGGCTACGGAACAAGCCGAGCGTGGAATCATCGAGTGACTGCTGGCGACCCGCTTCGGATATTGCCCTTCTCAGGAATGTAGCCTTACCCTTTCCGTACGGACTTTTCGGATTCCGCCATGAAGGACCAAGTGCGAGCATTGAGAGGCCCACAGGCGAAGGCCTTCTGCATTCGCCTCTGGTTCGAGCTGACCATTGCCGGACGGAGTATCTGGAGCGATGAATCAATGGAGCGCGATTCCCAGCTGACGGCGCTGAAGTGGCTCAACGAGATCCAGCACCGCGTCTGGGGTGCGCACGCACGCGATGATGAGGAAGCGCTCTCGTGGCTTCTCGAACGCGTCATTGCCCATTGCGAAGAGTCGACGATTCTCGGCGGCCACGTTCGCATTGCGCTGGACAGGTCACTAGCTGCCGTGGCGCACTCGAATTGATCGATGCCCGCTTCTGGCCGATAACAGCCATTACGGAGGGGTGTTTGAGTACCGCTACATCAAATTCATCGGCACGCATGCCGCATACGACCGGATCGACGCAGCAACCGTGGAGGACGCATGAACATCCATCTCATGCGCACCAGGTGCGACTACTCGTTCGGGTATTGCCAGGGATTGAGCAGGGGGACTTGCAGGGGTTCGAAGTCGGTGGTGTTGCGGGTGACCACGGTGAGGCCGTTGACCAGCGCGGTGGCGGCGATCAACGCATCGTGCACTGAGCGCAGATCCGGCACGTGCAGTTGGGCGCAGCGCATGGCTACCGCCTGATCCACCGGCAGGATTCGACCGGAAAACTCGGGAATGACCCGTTGCTCCAGCCATGTGCGCAGCAACGCCCCCTGCGCCGGATCGCGCCGCTCGACGCGCAGCACGCCGATCAGCAGTTCCTGCACCGTGATCACCGAGAGGAAGCAGGCGAACTCATCCAGATCCGCCTGCCATGCCGCCACGCGCGGGTCCGCCTTGCCGCTGGAAATCTTGCGCAGTTCGGACACGACGTTGGTGTCGAGCAGGTACATGGTCGGTGCCGATCAGATGCCGAAGTCGGGGATGCGCAAACCCTCGCGCAGGCGCGGCGGATCGAAGTCGATATCGGCCACGCCCGGCATTGCCAGCGCCTCACCCAGGGTGCGGCGTTTTCCGGTCAGCCGGCGATAGTCCTCGATGGACAACAGCACATGGGCAGGCTTGCCGCGGTCGGTGATGAACACCGGCCCCAGTTCGGCCTCGCGCTTGGCGCGGCCGATGTCCTGATTGAGTTCGCGGCTGGTGAGGGTGGTCATGGCTCGTTCTCGGCAAGAATGTAGAAACGTTACTACATTTCTGGTTTGTCCATCGGGAGCGAGCGACTCGGCAGCAAGATTCCGTCGGCCATGGCAGCGTGACGCCCGGTGTTCATCATCACCTCTGGTCAACAGCAGCGGCTGCGCGAGATGGTGTCGCGCCGCGAGTTTTCGCATTCGCCCGTGGCGGCGCTGAGCGCCGCCGCCGCGGCTGATCGTGATTCTCAGAGGATGTACCGACTCAAGTCCGGATTGCCGGCGAGTGCGCCGAGTTCGCGTTCGACGTAGGCGGCGTCGATGACGACGGTCTTGGCTTCGACCTGGGGGGCCTCGAAGCTGAGTTGGTCGAGCAGGCGTTCGAGCACGGTCGAGAGGCGGCGGGCGCCGATGTTCTCCTGGCGTTCGTTCAGGGCGAAGGCCATTTCGGCAAGGCGGCGCACGGCTTCGGGGCGGAACTCGATGTGCAGGCCCTCGGTGCCGAGCAATGCCGAGTACTGCTTGGTCAGTGCCGCCTGCGGCTCGGCGAGGATGCGTTCGAAGTCGTCGATCGACAGCGCATTCAGTTCGACCCGGATCGGGAAGCGGCCCTGCAGTTCCGGGATCAGGTCGGACGGCTTGGCGACGTGGAAGGCGCCGCTGGCGATGAACAGCACGTGGTCGGTGCGCACCGGGCCGTGCTTGGTGCTGACGGTCGAGCCTTCGACCAGCGGCAGCAGGTCGCGCTGCACGCCTTCGCGCGAGACGCCGGCACCGCCCCAGTCGGAGCGCTGGCAGACCTTGTCGATCTCGTCGATGAAGACGATGCCGCGCTGCTCCGCCGCCTCCAGCGCCTGGGCGCGGATCTCTTCCTCGTTCAGCAGCTTGGCCGCTTCCTCCTCGACCAGTTGCGGCAGCGCCTTGGCCACCGTCAGCTTGCGCTTCTGCGACTTCTGGCCGCCGAGCTGCGAGAACATCTGCTTCAGCTGCGCCCCCATCTCCTCCATGCCGGGCGGGGCCATGATGTCGACGCCGACGTTGAAGGTGATCTCGAGTTCGATCTCGCGCTCGTCGAGCTTGCCCTCGTGCAGCATCTGCCGGAACTTCTCGCGCGTCACCGCCGCCTCGTCCGTAGGCTTCTGCTCCTCGCCCCAGACGCGCACCGCCTGCGGCCGCGGCAGCAGCGCGTCGAGCACGCGTTCCTCGGCATTGGCCTCGGCCTGCGCGCGCACGGTGTGCTTGGCCTTCTCGCGCACCATCTTCACCGACACGTCGATCAGGTCGCGGACGATGGTCTCGACGTCCTTGCCGACATAACCGACCTCGGTGAACTTGGTCGCCTCGACCTTGACGAACGGTGCTTCCGCGAGCGTCGCCAGGCGCCGCGCGATCTCGGTCTTGCCGACGCCGGTCGGGCCGATCATCAGGATGTTCTTCGGCGTGACCTCGTTGCGCAGCGCGTCCGGCAGCTGCATGCGCCGCCAGCGGTTGCGCAGCGCGATCGCGACCGCGCGCTTGGCCGCGTGCTGGCCGACGATGTGCTTGTCGAGTTCGGAGACGATCTGTTGCGGCGTGAAGTGGTCCATGCTCACAGTTCCTCGATCGTCACGTGGCTGTTGGTGTAGATGCAGATGTCGCCGGCGGTCTTCAGCGCCGCCTCGACGATCCTGCGTGCGTCGAGATCGGTGTGTTCGAGCAGCGCGCGTGCCGCCGCCTGCGCGAACGGGCCGCCGGAGCCGATCGCGATCAGCCCGTGCTCGGGTTCGATCACGTCGCCATTGCCGCTGATGATCAGCGAAGTCTCCTTGTCGGCGACCGCGAGCAGGGCTTCGAGGCGGCCGAAGCGGCGCTCGGTGCGCCAGTCCTTGGCCAGTTCGACCGCGGCGCGCACCAGCTGGCCGCCGTGCTTTTCGAGCTTGGCCTCGAACAGCTCGAACAGCGTGAACGCATCCGCGGTGGCACCGGCAAAGCCGGCGATCACGTCGCCGCGGCCGAGGCGGCGCACCTTGCGCGCATTCGACTTCATCACCGTGTTGCCGAGCGTGACCTGGCCGTCGCCGCCGATCACGACGCGGCCGTTGCGACGCACCGCGACGATGGTGGTCGCATGAAAGGTGTCAGGTTTGGACATCGGGATCTCCCGTGGGAAGCGGGGAGATGGGGATGGCCCTGCGGCGCGCAAGTCCCCGCCCTTCCCATCTCCCTCGATGCACGCATTGCCGTCGTAGGGGCGGCCCCCCGTGGCCGCCCTGGCCGGTGGTCGCGAGGAGCAGGGCAGGCACGGGGGCCTGCCCCTACAGGTCGAGGGTTCGTGCCGGTTGGTGGATGCGCCGATATTCGGGTAGGGGCGGCCCCCCGTGGCCGCCCTGGCGGGTTGTCGCGAGGAGCAGGGCAGGCACGGGGGCCTGCCCCTACGAGTTCGCGGCCAATGTGGTCCTTGCCTCAAACCAACACCAGCTTCCCCGCCGCGATCACCAGCACCACCGCCAGCACCCGCTTCAGCATCGGCACCGGCAGCTTGGCGGTGCCAAGACGTGCGCCGAACAGCGCGCCGAACGCGACCGCGGCCAGCCACAGCGGCATCGCGGTTGGCCAGTCCAGCGCGAACGCATCGAGGCCAGCGAGCCCGGCCAGCGAGTTGACCAGCACGAAGCCGACCGAGAGTCCGCTTGCCTCGCGCGTTCTGGCCCAGTGCGCGAACAGCAACAGCGGCGTCAGGAAGATCGCGCCGCCGGTGCCGGTCAGCCCCGACACCACGCCGATGGCGGCGCCGGCCAGCAGGGCCAGCGTCGGGTTCGGTGCGCGTGCCGCGAGATCATCGCGCGCGGCGCCGGCCGCGGTGCGCCACAGCTGCAGCGCGGCGAACAGCAGCACCGCGGCCAGCACGTGCCGGATCAGCTCGGGCGAATGCAGGTGCCTCGCGGCCAGGTACGCCGCCGGTGCCGAGGCCAGCACGAACGGCAGCAGGCGCTTCCAGTCGATCAGGCCGGCGCGATGGAAGCGCCAGACGCCGATGCTCGCGACCAGCACGTTCAACGCGAGCGCGGTCGGACGGATGCTCGCCGGGGCGAGTCCGAGCAGGCTCATCGCGGCGATGTAGCCGGAGGCACCGGCGTGCCCGACCGAGGAGTACGCGATCGCGATCAGCAGGAAGATCGCGGCAAGCGCGAGATCGACGTCGCTCATCCAGGCTTCTTGCGCGCGCGCGGATGCGCGGCGTCGTAGACCTTGGCCAGGTGCTGGAAATCGAGATGGGTGTAGATCTGCGTGGTGCCGATGTCGGCATGGCCGAGCATCTCCTGCACCGCACGCAGGTTGCCACTCGATTCGAGCAGGTGGCTGGCGCAGGAATGCCGCAGCAGATGCGGATGCACGCGCTTCCACACGCCCGCGGCCTGGGCGAAGCGCTTGAGCCGCGCCCGCACGCTGCCGGGCGTGATCGCGTTGCCGCTGCGACCCGGAAACAGCACTCCATCCGGCGCCGCGCCGCAGACCGCGCGCCAAGCACGCAGCGCGGCCTCGGCCTGCGTTCCAAACGGCACCACCCGCGTCTTCGCGCCCTTGCCGAGCACCCGCACCAGGCGCTCGCCGAAGTCGAGGTCGCTCCACTGCAGCGCGCACAGTTCGGAAACGCGCAGTGCCGAGGCGTACAGCAACTCGAACATGGCGCGGTCGCGCAGCGCCGCCGGCGACGCTTCGCCGCCGCGGTCGAGCATCGCCGCCATCTCGTCGACATCGAGCACGTTCGGCAGCTTGCGTGGCGACTTCGGCGCGCGGATGCCGTCGGCCGGGTTGTTGCGTGCATGGCCCTCGCGCAGCAGCCAGCGATAGAAGCCGCGGATCGCCGAGAGCCGCTTCGCTAGCGACTTGCCGCCGAGGCCGTTGCGGAACTCGGCGGCGACGTGCGCGCGCACGCCTTCGGGGCGCAGCTCGCGCCAGGTCGCGCCCGGCAGCTGCGCCTCGAACCAGTCGGTGAAGCGATCGAGGTCGTCGCGGTAGGTCGCGAGCGTGCGCGGGGCGAGCCGTTTCACGTCGCCGAGCCAGGCCAGGTATTGCGCCACCTGCTCGCGGTTCGCGTTCACTCGAAGCCGTCGCCGAACAGCAGTGCCGGCGCGTCGATGTCGATGAACACTGCGGCCGGTGCACCGGCGGCGCCGCTGGCGTCGCTGGCCTGCACGAACACGATGTGGCGGCCTGGCGTCCAGCCGCTGGTCGCGATCTGCGCCACCAGGTTCTCGGTGCTGGAATTGAACGCTGCGTCGGCTGCGGACATCGGCAGCGCGACCGCGAGCGGGTCCCAGGGCAGGCGGTCGACGGTGGCGATCGCGGCGGTCACGTTCTGCATCGGCTCGCTGCCGTTGCTGTGGTTGAAGCGCGCGTCGCTGGCGCTGGCAGTGACCGTGACCACCGTGCCTGCGGTCACGCTGGCCGGGCTCGCGCTGGCGCCATAGGCATCGGGGCCTGCGGGCAATTGGTAGGGGCGGTGCAGCACGCGGGCGCTGTAGCGCAGCGCGTTGAGGTTGCCGGCCAGTTCGCTGTTGAAGACGCTGCACTCCTCGAAGAACTCGGTGCCCAGCTCCCAGGTGAACGCCGGCACACCAAGCCGGCCGTAGGCGTTGTCGTCGGAAGCGCCGTCGGTCAGGTAGAGGCCGGTCGAGGACTGCGATGGGCGGTAGTTGTTGAACCAGGTCGTGCGCCGGGTGATGGCCTTGAACGCGGCGTCGTTGCTGGATGCGGACTCGGTCACGCCCCACGGGAACAGGATCGTGCCGCCGTAGCTGTGCGCATCGATGTAGAGCCCGCGCGTGTTTATCGAAGCCGCATCGGTCAGGCTGTTTTCGACACCGACGCGGGTGTCGGGGAACAGCGTGGTGACGTAGGCGTTCACGGCCTGCGCTTCGGGTTCTGAAGCGGAGCTCGGACCACGGTAGGTGTCGCTGCAAAGAGAGCCGCTGGAGCCGCCCGGCACCAGGTTCCAGTAGAACGGGAAGTTGCGATTGAGATCGGTGCCGATGCCGGTGCCGCTGCAGCCGCCGTAGTTGTGCCGGTTCTTGCGTTGCGACTGGCCACCCTCGGCGATCTTGCGGCCATCCGGGTTCGCCTGCAGCAACAGATGGAACTCGTTGTGGTCGACCAGCCAGGTCGCCTCGGCGCTGCTGCCGTAGTTCGCGAGCAGCCACTCGGCAAACTTCAGGTTCAACTGCACCGGCGTGTACTCACGTGCATGCAGGCCGCTCATCACCATCATCTTCGGCTTGTCGCCGGCGATCGCGGTGTTGCCGATCTTGAGCACGCGCAGGTCATAGCCGGTAGGACCGCCGGCGGTGGCCTTCTCCCAGGAATCGCCGATGTCGATCACGCTGGCCAGCGTCGGATGCGCAGCCACCTGCGCGTCGATGAAGGCATCGGTCTCCTCGACCGTGCTGTAACAGGCATAGCCCGGGATGGTCTTGGCCAGGGTCTCGCTGCGCAGTCGCGCGCTCAGCACGGCATCGAAGCGCGGCGCGTAGCCTTGCTGCTCCAGCCAGGTCCAGTCGGCGCCGTCGACCTCGAGCACGATCTCGCCGAGCTTGCGGTCGCGCGGCAGATGTCCGAAGTGGCGGCCGAGCGCCTGGCGGTAGTGGGCGTCGCCGTCGGCGATGCGCACGATGGCGCGCTCATCGGCGCGGGCAGCCGGTGCGAGCACGGCGAGGAGGGCAAGCAGCAGGGGGGCGTGTCGGGTCATGGTGACATTCTGCCATTGTTGCGCTGCCGCGTGACTGGTCCGTCGATGCCGCTATGTTCGCCCGGCCCCGGCCAGCTGGCCGAAGGGGAGGGCAGCCCGCCGCGATCTCGGATCGCGGCGGGCTTTATCTTTGCGGCATGCGAAACTGCGGCGATGACCGCCGCCCCTCTCGCGCCCGAGCTGCGCGCCTTCCTCGACCACCGCCACGACGAACTCGGCCGCTGCTTCGCCGCAGCCGGATTGCCGTGGCCGCCGCCGCAATGGTCGCGCCAGCGCACCGATCGCGCGCTGCTGGCGAGCGACTGGCTGATCGAGGCGGCATTGCGTGCGCCGCAGCAATTCGCCGGCGACGTGCTGGCGCCACCGCCACCGCTGCCGGACCCGGCCGGGTTCGAGCGCAGCGAGGACTTCGCCGAGGCGTTGCGTCGGCATCGCCGCGCGATGAGCCTGCACATCCTGGTCGACGACCTTGGCGAGCACGACAGCACGCTGGCGACGCTCGATCGTGCCAGCCGTCTGGCCGAGGCCTGCATCGAGTGCGCGTTGCGCCATGTCGAGCTGCAGCAGGCCGCGCGCTATGGCTGGCCGCGCAAGGCCGACGGCACGGTCGCGCGCATGAGCGTGATCGGCATGGGCAAGCTTGGCGGCGGCGAACTGAACTTCTCGTCCGACGTCGACCTGATCCTGACCTTCGCCGAGAACGGCGAGACCGACGGTGCCCGCCCGATCAGCGCCGAAGAATTCCATGCCCGCGTCGGGCAGCGGCTGGCGCAGTTGCTGTCGGAGGTCGCCGCCTCGGGGTTCGTGCTGCGCGTCGACTACCGGCTGCGCCCGTTCGGCAGTGCCGGGCGCGTGGCACTGTCGTTCGCGGCGATGGAGCAGTACTACCAGCGCGAAGGCCGCGACTGGGAACGCTACGCATGGACCAAGGCGCGCACCGTCGCCGGCGACCTCGATGCCGGCGCCGAGCTGATCGCCGGCCTGCGCCCGTTCGTGTACCGCAAGTACCTCGACTTCACCGCGATCGAGGGATTGCGCGAGCTGAAGGCGCGTATCGATGCCGAGGTTGGCCGCCGCGAACGCGAGCACGATCTCAAGCTCGGGCCGGGCGGCATCCGCGAGATCGAGTTCACGGTGCAGCTGCTGCAGCTGATCCGCGCCGGCCGCGAACCCGAGCTGCGCACGCCGCGGCTGCTCGACGCACTCGCCGCAGCCGAGCAGCTCGGGCACTACGACGCCGACACCGCGAGCCGCCTGCGCGCCGCCTACCTGTTCCTGCGCCGGGTCGAGAACCGCGTGCAGATGCTGCGCGACGAGCAGACGCACTGCCTGCCGGAAGACGCGCTGTCGCGCATGCGCATCGCCGCGACGCTGGGCCATGCCGATGTCGCGGGCCTGGAACAGGCGATCGCGGAACAGCGCGCGCAGGTGTCCGCGATCTTCGCGCGCACGCTGGAGGCACCGCAGCGCGCCAAGGGGCTGCACGTGGCCGACGAGTTCGAGACGCGCGCGCAGGACGCGCTCGACGGCTGGCCGGCACCGGTGACCGAGGCACTGAACGGGCTGATCGGCAGCCTCGGCGTGCGCCGCCTGGACAGCCGCGCGCGCGAACGCTTCGAGCGCGCGGTGCCGCGCCTGCTCGCGGAAGTGCGTCAGCTCGCCGCGCCGGAAGCGGCGGCGCTGCGCGTGGTGCGGCTGCTGCACGCGATCTGCGGCCGCACCTCGTACCTGTCGCTGCTGGCCGAGAAGCGCGGCGCGCGCGCGCGCCTGGTCGAGGTGTTCGCGCACAGCGCCTTCCTGGCCGAGCGCGTGATCGCGCATCCGCTGTTGCTCGACGACCTGCTCGACGAGCGCTTCGACGAAGCGGTGCCGGATGCCGGCGCCATCGCCGAGACCTTCGCGCGGCAACTGGCGCGCGTGCAGGCGGGTGATGTCGAGGCCGAACTCGCCGCGCTGCACGATGCGCGCCAGAGCCTGGTGTTCCGCCTCGGCCTGGCCTGGCTCGCGCGACGCGTCGATCCGGTCGACTGCGCCGCCGGTCTGGCCGAGGTCGCGGCGGTGGCGTTGCGGCATGCGCTGGCGCTGGCGACGCGCGACCTGTCCAGGCAGCACGGCACTCCCGGCGACGGATTCCTGATCGTCGGCTACGGCAGCCTCGGCGCGGCCGAGATCGGTTTTGGCTCCGACCTCGACCTGGTGTTCGTGTTCGATGAGGCGCTCGCGGAGCACAGCAGCGACGGCGCGCGCCCGCTCGAGGCCTCGCGCTGGTTTCCGCGCCTGGCGCAGCGCGTGTTGCACTGGCTGGCGACGACGACGCAGGCCGGCAATCTCTACGACGTCGACATGCGCCTGCGCCCGGATGGCGCCAAGGGCCTGCCGGTGTCTTCGCTGGCCGCGTTCGTCGAATACCAGCGCGAACGCGCCTGGTTGTGGGAACACCAGGCGCTGGTGCGCGCGCGTGCGGTCGCCGGGCCGGCGCCGCTGGCGGCGCGCTTCGAGGCCGAGCGCTGGGCGCTGCTGCAGCGGCCGCGCGCGCTGGCGGAGACGCTGGCCGAGGTCGCACGCATGCGCGAACGCTGGCGCGGCGAGCTCGATCGCAGCGACGCGAGCCGCTTCGACCTCAAGCAGGGAGCGGGCGCCCTGGTCGACATCGAGTTCCTGCTGCAGGCGTTGGTGCTGGCGCATGCCGGGACACATCCCGCGCTCGCACGCGCAACTTCGACCTCGGCGCTGCTCGACGGCCTGGTCGCTGGCGGCATCCTCGATGCCGAGACCCATGCCGTGCTCGCACGCACGCATCGCGAGTGCCTGAGCCGGGCCCTCGACTGCAGCCTGGACCTGCGTCCGCGCGTGATCGCGCGCGATGCTTCGCTGCAGCCGTGGACCGAGGCCTGCGCGGCGATCCTGCGCCGTTTCGGCCTATCCGCGCCCTGAGTGCCGGTCGCGGCCGCGATCGGGCAGGAAGCGGATCAGCAGTTCGTTCAACAGCCGGCGGCCGTCGGCGGTCGGCTGGAACCGCGAGTCATCGTCCACCAGCAGTCCGTCGGCCACCGCGCGCGCGACGATCGGCGCCAGCGCGGTGCGATCCAGCCCGGTGCGCTGCGCGTACAGATCGGCGGCGACGCCATCGACCAGGCGCAGTGCGTTCATCAGGAACTCGAAGCCGAGCTCGCGTTCGGCGATCGGCGCGCAACTGGCCATGCGCTCGGCGCCTGCGGCCTTGGCCAGGTAGCTCTTCGGCGTCTTCAGCTTGGCGGTGCGCACGATGGTGCCGTTGTCGCTGAGCTTGCCGTGGGCGCCGGCGCCAATGCCGAGATAGTCGCCGAAGGTCCAGTAGTTCAGGTTGTGGCGGCAGCGATGCGCGACCGGCGCATAGGCCGAGGTCTCGTACTGCGCGAAGCCCGCCGCCGCGAGCCGGGCCTGGCAGGCCTCCTGCATGTCCCAGCCCAGGTCCTCGTCCGGCAGCACTGGCGGCCGTGCCGCGAATTCGGTGTTCGGTTCGAGCGTGAGCTGGTAGTGCGACAGATGCGTCGGCTGCAACGCCAGCGCGCGCTCGACGTCGGCCAGCGCGCCTGCGAGCGTCTGCGCCGGCAACGCGTACATCAGGTCCAGGTTGATCTCGGCGATGCCGGCATCCTGTGCTTCGCGCAGCGCGCGCTCGGCGTCCGCGGCCGAGTGGATGCGGCCGAGGCGGGCGAGCAGGTCGTCGTCGAAACTCTGCACGCCGAAGCTGACGCGATTCACGCCGACGGCGCGGTAGCCGGTGAAGCGGCCGTGTTCGACGGTGCCGGGATTGGCTTCCATGGTCACTTCGAGATCGGCGCGGAAGCGCAGCCGTTCGCGGCAACCGTCGAGGATGCGCGCGATCAGCTCGGGCGCGAACAGGCTCGGCGTACCGCCGCCGAAGAACACCGAGACGATCGGCCGCTCGCGCGCGAACTCGAACTGCGCGAGGTCGGCGTCGAGATCGGCGAGCAGCGCATCGACATAGGCACGGTGCTCGCCGGCATCGCGCTGTGCATGCGAGTTGAAGTCGCAGTAGGGGCACTTCTTCACGCACCACGGGATGTGGACGTAGAGCGCGAGGGGTGGGGGAGCGCTGCGCGCCATCTCAGCCGAATGGCCAGCGTGCGCGCAACGCCGCCAGCGCGCGGGCGCGGTGGCTGATGCGGTGCCAGTGCTCGGAGGGCAGCTCGGCCGAGCTCAGCCCGAGTTCGGGCAGCAGAAAGATCGGCTGGTAGCCAAAGCCGTTGCTGCCGCGCGGCGCGTCGAGGATGCGCCCTTCGATGCTGCCCTCGGCGATCAGCGGCTGCGGGTCGTGCGCGTGTTTCAGCAGCACGATGACGCTGTAGAAGCGCGCGCTGCGCTGCGCGTCGGTCACGCCCCGCAGCTGTTCCAGCACTTTGGCGATGTTGCGCGCGGCATCGCCATGCACGCCGGCGTAGTGCGCCGAGATCAGCCCGGGGGCGCCGTGCAGCGCGTCGACGATCAGACCGGAATCGTCGGCGAGTGCCGGCAGGCCGCTGTGCGCGCAGGCGTGGCGCGCCTTGATCAGGGCGTTCTCGACGAAGGTCTGGCCGTTCTCCTCGGCGTCGCCGATGCCGAGCTCGCGTTGCGCGACCAGTTCGACGCCGGCATCGGCGAGCACGTGGCGGATCTCGGCGAGCTTGCCGGCATTGCCGCTGGCGACGACGAGGCGCATGGCTCAGCGCGCGAGCGCCTCGCGCTGCAGCGCGTGCAGCTCGGCGATGCCCTGGGTGGCGAGCGCGAGCAGCGCGTCGAGTTCGTCACGACGGAAGGCGTGGCCCTCGGCGGTGCCTTGCAGTTCGATGAAGCCGAGCGCGTCGTTCATCACCACGTTCATGTCGGTCTCGCAGTTCGAGTCCTCGGCGTAGTCGAGGTCAAGCACCGGCTGGCCCTGATAGATGCCGACCGATACCGCCGCCACCTGGCCGTGGATCGGATCGGCCTTGAGCAAGCCCTTCTTCATCGTCGCGCGCACCGCGTCGACCAGTGCAACGTAGGCACCGGTGATCGCTGCGGTACGCGTGCCGCCGTCGGCCTGCAGCACGTCGCAATCGAGCGTGATCGAGCGTTCGCCGAGTGCGCTGCGGTTGACCACGGCGCGCAGGCTGCGTCCGATCAGGCGCTGGATCTCGAGCGTGCGCCCGCCCTGGCGACCGCTGGCGGCCTCGCGTTGCGAGCGGCTGTTGGTGGCGCGCGGCAGCATGCCGTATTCGGCGGTGACCCAGCCCTCGCCCTTGCCGCGCAGGAAGCCCGGCACCTTCTCCTCGACGCTCGCGGTGCAGAGCACGCGGGTGTCGCCGAAGCCGACCAGCACCGAGCCCTCGGCATGGCGCGTGTAGTTGCGCTCGATGGTGACCGCGCGCAAGGCGTCGACGGCGCGGCCGCTGGGTCGGGAGACAGTGCTCATGGGCGCGGATCGCTTGGGAAAAAAGGGCGCGGAGCGTAACATGGCCGCCCGCCCGCGAAGGACAGCCGATGATCCGCAGCATGACCGCCTACGCCAGTGCCGAAGGCCCGAGCGCGCGCGGGCGCCTCGCCTTCGAGTTGCGCTCGGTCAACCATCGCTTCCTCGAAACCAGCTTCCGCCTGCCCGAGGAATTCCGCGCGCTCGAACCGAGATTGCGTGAACGCATCGAGAAGCGCGTCTCGCGTGGCAAGGTCGATGTCGCGATGCGTTGTCGCGCCGCCGCCGGTGCCGAAGGCCTCAGCCTGAACCAGGGGCTGGTCGAGAACCTGCGCCAGATCGAGCAGAAGCTGTTGCTGGCGTTCCCGGAATCCAGGCCGCCCTCGCGCATGGAGATCCTTGCGTTCCCGGGCGTGGTCAACGAACCGGAGATCGACAACGCCGTGCTCGCCGAGGAAGCGCTGGCGCTGTTCGATCGTGCGCTCGACGACTTCATCGCCAGCCGCAGCCGCGAAGGCGAGCGCCTGAAGACGGTGCTGGTCGAGCGCCTCGACGGCATCACCGCGATCGTGACGCAGGTGCGCCAGTGGCTGCCCGACATTCGTGCCGGATTGCGTCAGAAGTTCGAGACGCGCATCGCCGAGCTCAAGCAGCCGCTCGATCCGGGCCGGCTGGAGCAGGAACTGGTGCTGGCCTTCCACAAGCTCGACGTCGACGAGGAGATCGACCGTCTCGGCGCGCATATCGCCGAAGTGCGCAGTCGCCTCGATTCGCCCGAGCCGATCGGGCGCCGACTCGACTTCCTGATGCAGGAGTTCAACCGCGAGTCGAACACGCTCGGATCGAAGTCGATCGACACCCGCACCACGCAGGCCTCGGTCGAGCTCAAGGTGCTGATCGAGCAGTTGCGCGAGCAAGCGCAGAACATCGAATAGGACGCATCCATGCCCGGTTCCCTGTTCATCGTTGCTGCCCCGTCCGGCTCCGGCAAGTCGACGCTGGTCAATGCGCTGCTGGCGCAGGAGCCGGGGATCTCGCTGTCGATTTCCTACACCTCGCGCGGACCGCGTCCGGGCGAGGAGGATGGCGTCCACTACCACTTCGTCAGCCGCGAGCGCTTCGAGGAAATGGCCGGCGAGGGCGACTTCTTCGAGTACGCGATCGTGCATGGCGACCTCAAGGGCACCGCGCGGCAGTCGGTGGAACCGCTGCTCGCGGCCGGCCAGGACGTGCTGCTGGAGATCGACTACCAGGGCGCGCAGCGCGTGCGCGCGCAGGTGCCGGCGGCGGTCAGCATCTTCATCCTGCCGCCGTCGCGGGCGGAACTGGAGCGGCGCCTGCGCACCCGCGCCAAGGACAGCGAGGCGACCATCCTTCGCCGCCTGGCCGATTCGCGCAAGGAGATCGCGCATGCCTGGGAGTTCGATTACATCGTCGTGAACGAGCAGTTCGAGACCGCGCTGGCGCAGCTCGGGACCATCGTGCGCGCGACGCGTCTGCACCGGCGGGTGCAGCAGCAGCGCCTGAAGGGCCTGGTGGACGCCCTGCTGGCCTGAGCGAAAAACGCTTGCAGTCAAGGACTTGGGTGCAGGCCACCGACGGTCGCATTGCCCACGGCGGCGCGCGCTGTTAGCCTGCGCGGCCGTTTTTCCCGTATCCAGCGTTTCCCAGGAGTGGCCCATGGCCCGCATCACCGTCGAAGACTGCCTCGAAGTGGTCGACAACCGTTTCGAACTCGTGCTGATGGCGACCAAGCGCGCCCGCCAGATTGCCAAGGGCGCCGAAGCCCTGATCCCGAACGACAACGACAAGCCGACGGTGCTGGCGCTGCGCGAGATCGCCGGCCGCCACATCGACCAGGACATGCTGAACGAGATCGAGCGCCAGGAACGCGAGCGCGCCGAGCGCGAAGCGCTGGAGTGGGCGGCGCAGGAAGTTGCCGACGACGATCTGGGCAAGGGTGGCGACGACCTCTGATCGTCGGCTCCACGAAGTTCTGCAACACTCGGCTCCCCCGTCCATGAACTGAGGAGCCGTGCCGGTGACCGAGGCGATCGTCCGCGAACGCGCAGACGCGACCGCCATCCTGGCGGTCCACTGGCAGGCGCTGGCCGGCAAGCTCGCCGAGTACCTGGGTGCGGAGGCGCGCGCCCGCGTCGAGCACGCATTCCGTGTCGGCGCCGAGGCGCACCGCGCACAGACCCGCAAGTCGGGCGAGCCCTACATCACCCATCCGCTGGCGGTCGCCGGCATCCTCGCCGACATGCGCCTGGACGTCGACGGGCTGTGCGCCGCGATCCTGCACGACACCCTCGAAGACACGCCGCTGTCGCGCGCCGAACTCGCGGCGCAGTTCGGCGCCGATGTCGCCGAGCTGGTCGATGGCGTCACCAAGCTCGACAAGGTCCAGTTCCGCGATCGCCAGGAAGCGAATGCGGAGAGCTTTCGCAAGATGATGCTGGCGATGGCGCGCGACCTGCGCGTGATCCTGATCAAGCTCGCCGACCGCCTGCACAACATGCGCACGCTGGATGCGATGAGCGACGAATCGCGCCGCCGCATCGCGCTCGAAACGCTCGAAATCTATGCGCCGATCGCGCAGCGCCTCGGCATGAACGCGATCAAGGCGGAACTGCAGAACCACGGGTTCGCCGCCTACCACCCGCTGCGTCACCGCGTGCTCGAAGAGCGCCTGCGCCAGCTCTACGGCGACCGCCGCGAAGGCATGGCGCGCATCCAGCGCACCATCGGCGAGAAGCTGGAGCACGAGGGCATCCCGGCGCGGCTGGTGTCGCGGGTGAAGTCGCCGTACTCGATCTATACCAAGATGAAAGCCGAGCACAAGACGCTGGCGCAGGTGCTCGACGTCTACGGGGTGCGCGTGGTGGTGCGCGAGACGATGCAGTGCTACATGGCGCTCGGTGCCGTGCATGCGCTGTTCAAGCCGGTCGATGGACGCTTCCGCGATTTCATCGCGATGCCGAAGGCGAACGGCTACCAGAGCCTGCACACGGTGCTGTTTGGACCCGGCGGCACGCCGATCGAGGTGCAGATCCGCACCGAGGACATGGACCTGCTGGCCGAGCGCGGCATCGCCGCGCACTGGGCGTACAAGAGCGAGGGCGCCGCCGGCAACAACGCCCAGTCGCGCGCGCGCGAGTGGGTGGCCGGGCTGGTCGATGCGCAGGCGCGCGCGCACTCCTCGATCGAGTTCGTCGAGCACGTCAAGGTCGACCTGTTTCCGGACGACGTCTACCTGTTCACGCCCAAGGGCGACATCCTGGCGCTGCCGCGCAACGCCACCGCGCTCGACTTCGCCTACGCCGTGCATACCCACGTCGGCGACCACGCGGTGGCGGCGCGCGTCGACAAGAAGCTGGTGCCGCTGCGCACGCGCCTGGCCAGCGGGCAGTCGGTCGAGATCATCACCGCCGCGAGCGCGCAGCCGCAGATCGGCTGGCTTGAGTTCGTGGTGACTTCCAAGGCGCGCACCGCGGTGCGCCATGCGCTCAAGCAGATGCAGCACGAGGATGCGATCGAGATCGGCCATCGCCTGCTCGATCGCGCGCTCGAGGCGCTCGGCAGTTCGATCGAGCAGATCCCGCCGGCGTTGCTCGATGCCTACCTGCAGGAACACCGCTTGCGGCGGGTCGAGGACCTGGTCGCCGAGATCGCGCTTGGCAACCGCATGCCACAGCAGGTCGCGCATGCGCTGGTGCGCGACAGCAGTGCCGCTGAGCCCGGCGCCGGCGGGCGCAGCCAGGAGAAGATCCTGGTTTCCGGGGCCGAGCGCGGCGTGGTCACCTTCGGCAATTGCTGCCACCCGCTGCCGGGCGACGACATCGTCGGCTACCTCTCGGCCGGGCGCGGCATCGTCGTGCACCAGGCCGAGTGTCCGAACATCCCGGAGTTCCGCAAGAACCCGGACCGCTTCGTCGAGATCGCCTGGGATCGCGAGATCAGCGGCGATTTCAAGGTCGCGCTCAAGGTCGTGGTCGACAACAAGCCGGGTGTGCTCGCGACCGTCGCCGCGGCGATCGCCGAGTGCCAGTCGAACATCGACACCGTCGAGTATCAGGAACGCGATCTGCGCACCGCGGCCATGCTGTTCGTGATCGAGGTCAAGCACCGCAAGCACCTGGCCGAGGTGCTGCGCCGCCTGCGGCGTGCGCCGGTGGTGCATGCGGTCAGTCGTTACGTCGGCTGAGACCGGATAGCATCGCGTTTTCGACTGCGGAGGCGGCATGCGCGAGATCATCCACACCGACCAGGCTCCGGCCGCGATCGGCACCTATTCGCAGGCGGTGAAGTGCGGCCGCACCGTCTACCTGTCCGGGCAGATCCCGCTCGACCCGGCGACCGGGCAGCTGGTCGAGGGTGCGATCGAGCTGCACATCCGGCGCGTGTTCGACAACCTGCGGGCGTTGTGCGTCGCTTCTGGCGGCGATCTCGCGCACATCGCAAAGCTCAACGTGTTCCTGACCGACCTCGGCCATTTCGGCGAAGTGAACCGGATCATGGCCGAGTATTTCCAGGCGCCCTATCCGGCTCGCGCCGCGCTTGGCGTGGCTGCGCTGCCGCGCGGTGCGCAGGTCGAGATGGATGCGGTCGTCGTTCTGGACTGAACGCGCATGAGCGACGCCGCGTCGCGGCCGTTGGCGGAGTTGCGCGGCGTCGGACCGGCGACCGCCGAGGCGCTGGCACGGCTTTCGCTGCATACGCTTGCAGACCTCTGGTTCCATCTGCCGCTGCGCTACGAGGACCGCACCCGGATCAAACCGATCCGCGACCTGCGTGCCGGTGAGAGCGCCCAGGTCGAAGGCGTGGTCGATGCGGTCGAGCGCGGGTTCCGGTTCCGGCCGCTGTTGCGCGTGGTGCTGTCCGACCGCAGTCACGCGACGCTGAGCCTGCGCTTCTTCCATTTCTCCAAGGCGCAGGCCGAGGCGTTTCAGCCCGGCCTGCGGCTACGCGTCCATGGCGAAGTGCGCGAGGGACCGGCCGGGCTCGAGATCGTGCATCCGCGCTACCAGCGCGTGCAGCCGGACACGCCGCTGGAGACCGCGCTGACGCCGGTCTATCCGGCCGGCGAAGGCATCGGCCAGACGACCTTGATCCGGCTCGCCCGGATTGCACTCGCGGCGCTGCCGCCGGACGACATGCTCGATCTGGCGCCGGCGATGTTGCACGGTGGCGCCGGTCTGCCGGGACTGGGTGCCGCGCTGCGCCTGTTGCACGCACCGCCCGCCGACGCGGACATCGCCGCGCTGGTCGCACGCACGCATCCGGCACAGCAGCGGCTGGCGTTCGACGAGTTGCTCGCGCACCAGGTCGGCTTGCGTCGTCTGCGCCGCCACCTGCGCGCGATTCCGGCACCCCGGATTCGCCCCGATCCGGCACGCCGCCGCAGTTTTCTGGAGGCGCTGCCGTTCGCGCTGACGCGCGCGCAGCGCCGGGTGCTGTCCGAGATCGACCGCGACCTGGCCGCGAGCACACCGATGCTGCGGCTGGTGCAGGGCGACGTCGGCTCCGGCAAGACCGTGGTCGCCGCGCTGGCCGCGCTCGCGGCCGCGGACGCCGGTGCGCAGACCGCGGTGATGGCGCCGACCGAACTGCTGGCCGAGCAGCACCTGCGCAACTTCCGGCAATGGCTGGAGCCGTTCGGGCTGCGCGTGGTGTGGCTGGCGGGCAAGGTTGGCGGTCGCGCCCGCGCGCAGGCACTGGCCGCCATCGCCGCCGGTGCCGAAATCGTGATCGGCACCCATGCGCTGATGCAGGAGGGGGTGGCATTCGCCAACCTCGGCCTCGCCATCATCGACGAACAGCACCGCTTCGGCGTGCACCAGCGTCTGGCGTTGCGCAACAAGGGGCGCGACGCCGCGCGCACGCCGCACCAGCTGGTGATGACGGCAACGCCGATTCCGCGCACGCTGGCGATGGCCGCCTACGCCGACCTCGATGTCTCGGTGATCGACGAACTGCCGCCCGGTCGCACGCCGGTGCAGACGGTCGCGGTCTCCGACGCCCGTCGCGACGATGTCGTCGAGCGCATCCGCGTCGCCTGCGCCGAGGGACGCCAGGCGTACTGGGTCTGCCCGCTGATCGAGGAGTCCGAACAGCTCGAAGCCAAGGCCGCGCAGGCCACGTTCGAGGAACTGCGCGCGGCACTGCCGGAACTGAGCATCGGTCTGCTGCACGGACGCATGCGACCGCGCGACAAGCAATCGGTGATGGACGCCTTCAAGCTGGGCGAGATCCGGCTGCTGGTGGCGACCACGGTGATCGAGGTCGGGGTCGATGTCGCGAACGCCAGCCTGATGGTGATCGACAATGCCGAGCGACTGGGCCTGGCGCAGCTGCACCAGCTGCGCGGGCGCGTCGGCCGTGGCGCCGCCGTCTCCAGCTGCGTGCTGATCTGGCAACCGCCGCTGTCGCCGTTGGCGCGCGAGCGCATCGCGGTGATGCGCGCCAGCAATGACGGTTTCCGGATCGCCGAGAAGGACCTGGAACTGCGCGGTCCGGGCGAGGTCGTCGGCACCCGTCAGACTGGCCAGCTGAGCTTCCGCGTGGCGGATCTGGTGCGCGATGCGGCAGTGATGCCGGCGGTGGCCAAGGCTGCCGACTGGCTGCTCGAACACGATGCGCGCGCCGCCGACGCGCTGGTGGCACGCTGGATCGGCGTGGCTGTCGAATACGCAGAGGCCTGAGGAGATGCAATGCAACGACTGCTGATCGACACCGACCCGGGCGTGGATGATGCGCTGGCGCTGCTGATGGCCTACGCCCACGCCGACACCACCATCGAGGCGCTGACCATCAGTGCCGGCAATGTCGGTCTCGCGCACACCGTGCGCAACGCGCTCAGCCTGGTGGAACTGGTGGGCGCCGCAACGCCGGTGTTTGCCGGTTGCGCCGGGCCGCTGGTACGTCCGGCCGAGGACGCCGCGTTCGTGCATGGCCGCGACGGGTTCGGCGACGCTGGCCTGGCGGCGCCGCGGAGACGGCCCGAGCCCGAGCCCGCAGCCGCGGCGATGGTGCGGCTGGCGCGGGCGCACCCGGGCGAGCTGACCTTCGTCATGCTCGGGCCGCTCAGCAACCTGGCGCTGGCGTTGCGGCTCGATCCGGAGCTGCCGCGACTGGTGCGGCGCCTGGTCGTGATGGGTGGCGCCGTGCATGGCCACGGCAATGTCTCGCGCGTGGTCAGCGAGTTCAACTTCCATTTCGATCCCGAGGCCGCAGCCTGCGTCGTCGACGCCTGGCCGCAGCTGGAGCTGGTCGATTGGGAGGCGACGTTGCGCCACGGGCTGGCGTTCTCCGAACTTGCGGGCTGGCTCGCTGGCGGCCAGCAGGTGGCGCGCTTCTATGACGCGATTTCGATCAAGACGCGCGACTGGATGCGACTGCGCCGCAACCTCGACCGCTGGCACGCGGCCGACGCGCTGGCGATGGCCGTGGTGCTCGATCCCGGCGCCGTCGAACAGTGGGAAACGCGACCGCTGCGCATTGAGCTGGATGGGGCGCTGACCCGCGGCATGAGCGTGGTGGACTGGTCGCGGCGCACCGATTGGCGCGAGCAGGCGCGAATCCTGGTGCGCTACCGGGTCGAGCGGTTCGCCGAACTGGTCAAGATGGCGCTCACAGCCCATTGATTGCAAAGGGGCAACGCTCCAGATCCGATCCGGGCGCCGCGACTCCCTTGCCAACTGGCGCCGATCTGACTAGGATGCGCCTCTTTTTTACGGCCGGTTCCCCGTCATGAAAGCTGACATCCATCCCAAGTACCACGAAGTCGTGTTCCACGACGTCACCGCCGATTTCAAGTTCCTGACCCGCTCGACCATGTCGAGCAAGGACAAGACCACCTGGGAAGACGGCAAGGAATACCCGCTGGTCAAGCTCGAACTGTCCTCGGCTTCGCATCCGTTCTATACCGGCAAGCACAAGATCGTGGACACCGGCGGTCGACTCGAGAAGTTCCGCAAGCGTTACGCGGCAAAGTAATTCGTCCGGCGCAGGATCGCGCCGCACGGGGCAAGCAAACGCCGTGGCCGCAAGGTCGCGGCGTTTGTCTTTGCGGCGTTTGCAAAAGCACGTGGCGAGCGTGGGAATCTCCGGGGCTCGTGCGATAATGCGCGGCGAACAAACGAACGAAGGAGTGCCCAGTGTCGAACCATAGTGTGCAGGTCAGCGACAGCAGCAACGGACGTAGCGCCACCCTGCCGGTTGTCAGCGGCAGCGTCGGTCCGGCAGCCATCGACATCGGCAAGCTGCACAAGGAAACCGGCCTGTTCACCTACGACCCGGGCTTCATGTCGACCGCCAGCTGCCGCAGCGCGATCACCTACATCGACGGTGACGCCGGCGTGCTGATGTACCGCGGCTACCCGATCGAGCAGCTGGCGAAGCACTCCAACTTCCTCGAAGTCGCCTACCTGCTGATGAATGGCGAGTTGCCGAGTGCGGCGCAGTTCAGCACCTTCGAGCACGAAGTCACGCACCACACGATGATGCACGAGGCGGTCAAGAGCTTCCTCGGTGGCTTCCGCCACGACGCGCACCCGATGGCAATGCTGTGCGGCATGATCGGATCGCTCGCCGCCTTCTATCACGACTCGCTCGACATCGACGATGCCGAGCAGCGCCGCCTTGCCGCGGTGCGCCTGATCGCCAAGGTTCCGACCATCGCCGCCGCCTGCTACCGCTATTCGATCGGCTGGCCGAACCGCTATCCGCGCAACAACCTCGACTACTGCACGCGCTTCCTGCACATGATGTTCGAGGTGCCTTCCGAGCCGCTGGTCCTGCCGCCGGTCGCGGCCAAGGCGCTCGATCTGCTGTTCATCCTGCACGCCGACCACGAGCAGAACGCGTCGACTTCGACGGTGCGCATGGTCGGGTCGACCGGCGCGAACCCTTACGCCTGCGTGGCCGCCGGCATCGCCGCGTTGTGGGGGCCCGCGCATGGCGGCGCCAATGAGGCGGTGCTGACCATGCTGAACGAGATCGGCAGCGCCGACCAGGTCGGCAAGGCGATCGAGAAGGCCAAGGACAAGAACTCCGGCTTCCGCCTGATGGGCTTCGGCCATCGCGTCTACAAGAACTTCGATCCGCGCGCGACCATCATCCGCGAGATGTGCCACAAGGTGCTGAACGACCTCGGCGTCCACGACCCGCTGCTGGAAGTGGCGATGAAGCTGGAAGAGGCGGCGCTCAAGGATTCCTACTTCATCGAGCGCAAGCTGTACCCGAACGTCGATTTCTACTCGGGCCTGATCTACAAGGCGCTCAACATCCCGACCGAGATGTTCACGGTGATGTTCGCGATCGCGCGCACCGCCGGCTGGGTCGCGCATTGGCTGGAGCAGAACGTCACGCCGGACGCGAAGATCGGGCGTCCGCGCCAGGTCTACACCGGCGCGCCGGCGCGCGACTACGTCGCCATCGGCCAGCGCTGAAGCGGTCGCGGCCGCCGCTCAGCGGTGCGAGTCGCGATCAAGCAGTTCGAGCAATGCAGGCAGGCTCGCGCGCGGCATCGGACGGTCGCTGATGCGCGAGAGCGGTGCTTGGCGCATGCACGAACGCGGAAGGATGGTCAGGTCGATGGTGCGCTCGTCGGCGTCAAAGCGCAGCACCGGAAACGCGGCGTTCTGCGATCGCGAGAGGCGCAGCACGCGGTCGTCCTCGTCGCAGGGGATGCGGTGTTCCTCCAGGAAGCGCAGTACTGCGGATGGGTCGTCCTCGTAGAGGTGCAGGCAGACTGCGGAGTGGCGGTCGGCAGTACCTTCCAGCACCGCGCCGACCAGGCGCGGCTCGAAACGCGCCAGGAAGCGCATCGCTTCCACCGCGACCAGCCGCAACTCGCGCAGGCACTGCGGTTGCGAGTCGGATTGGAACAGGCGCTGGTAGTCGCGCAACGCGGCTTCGATCTCGCGGTTCGACGGCAGGTCGCGCTCGTCGCTGGTTCCGCTCTGTTCCGCGGCCTTGCGCTTGGCGAGGCCGTAGTCGCGGATGCCTTGCTCGGCGACGATGCGTGCCGCGGCCTGGGCCAGTTGTGCACGGAGCTCGCTGCGGCGTCGGTCCATGCGCGTCTCAGAACAGGTCGATGCCCTGCTGCTCGGCATCCTGCTGCTCGGTGTCGCTCTCGTCGACCACCGAGAGACGCATCAAGTCCTCGGTCTTGAAGAACTCGACGATGCCGCCTTCGCCTGGGGCGGCGATCAGGTTGCCGGCGGCGTCGATGCGCGCGGTGGTGATGCCGTTCGGGACCACCAGTTCGAGTTGCGGCACGGCGTCGAGCGCGACGCGCATGAAGTCGATCCAGATCGGCAGCGCGGTCTGCGCTGCGAACTCGCGATCGCCGAGCGAACTGAAGTCGTCGTGCCCCATCCATACGGTCGCCACCAGCGAGGGATTGAACCCGGAGAACCAGGCGTCGCGGAAGTTGTTGGTGGTTCCGGTCTTGCCGGCGAGATCGTCGCGGCCGAGCACCATCGCGCCGCGGCCGGTGCCGCGCTTGACCACATCGCGCAACACGCTGGTGATCAGGAACGCGTTGCGCTCGTCGATCACGCGCGGTGCCAGCATGGCGGCGTCCGACGGCGGCTGGTCGGACAGCGCAGGCGTTGCGGCGGGCGCTTCCTCCGGAGCGGTCGGGGTTGCGCCCGCGAGCACCGCCGACAAGTCCTCGGCGCTGGCTTCCCCGGTTGCTTCCGACTCCACTTCGCGCGCGATGCACTGACGGCACGCGCGCTTGGGGTTGGCGCTGTAGATGATGCTGCCCTGGTCATCCTCGATGCGTTCGATGGCATAGGGCTCGATGCCGTAGCCGCCATTCGCGAACACCGAGTAGCCGCGGGCCAGCGACAGCGGCGGCAGCGAAGAAGTGCCGAGCGCCAGCGAGAGGTTCTGCGGCAGCGACTCGGGCGGGAATCCGAAGCGCTGCATGTACTCTCGTGCGAAGCCCACACCGACCGCATCGAGCAGCCGTACCGATACCAGGTTGCGCGACAGCACCATGGCTTCGCGCAAGCGCATCGGGCCATAGAACTTCTCGTTGTCGTTCTGCGGTTTCCACACCCCGCCCTCGGCCGACGGGTCGGCGAAGGCCAGCGGCGCATCATTCACGATCGAGGCGGGGTTGAATCCGCGCTCGAATGCGGCGGCGTAGACGAAGGGCTTGAAACTGGAGCCAGGCTGGCGGTTGCTCTGCGTGGCGCGATTGAACTTCGACAGCGTGAAGCTGAAGCCGCCGCAGATGGCGCGGATGGCGCCATCCTCCGGGTCGATCGCGGCGAGGGCGGCCTGCGCACGCGGAATCTGGGACAGCCGCCAGTTGCCCTCGGCATCGCGTGCGACGCGAACGATGTCGCCCGCCGCGAGCGCATCCGAGACCGCCTTGGGTCTGGGACCGAGCACGCCGTTCGCAGCACGGCGGCGCGCCCATTCGACCGCGGTCAGTTCGAGCAGCACCGTCTGGCCGTCGGCAAGCAGGATCGAGGCGCCGGCGGCATCGCTTTCGGTCACCAGCGCGGGCATCAGCCCGGACACCGAGCGGTACGCGGAAACCGCGGCGCGCCGGGCTTCGATCGAACCGAGTTCCGAGAGCTCCAGATGTGCCTCGGGACCGCGGTAGCCCTTGCGCTGGTCGAACGCCAGCAGCCGGTCGCGCACCGCGGCGTTGGCGGCTTCCTGCATGCGTGAATCGACGCTGGTGATCGCCCGGTAGCCCTTCTCCAGTGCATCGGCACCGACGCGTTCGATCACCTCCACCCGCACCATTTCCGCGAGGTAGGGTGCGTCCAGTTCGATTGCCGGTTCGTGCGGGAAGGCCAGGTTGGGCTGCGCTTGCGCGGCGCGCATCTGGTCGCTGCTGATCGCGCCGATCTCTGCCATGCGCTCGAGCACGTAGTTGCGGCGCACCAGGGCACGATCGGGATTGGTCAGCGGATTGCCGCTCGACGGGAACTTCGGGATCGAAGCCAGCATCGCCGCTTCCGCCAGGTCGAGCTCGGAGAGCTTCTTCCCGTAGTAGAACTCGGCGGCGGCTGCGATGCCGTAGGAGCGGTAGCCGAAGAAGATCTTGTTGAGGTACAGCTCCAGGATCTCGTCCTTGCTCAGTTCGCGTTCGAGGCGCAGCGCCAGGAAGATCTCCGCGACCTTGCGCGTCACCGAATACTCGTTGCTCAGGAAGAAGTTGCGCGCCACCTGCTGGGTGATCGTGCTGCCCCCCGGGACGCGGCGGTCATCGGTGGTTGCGAGCAGCCAGACGGCGCGGGCGATCCCGCGCCAATCGATGCCCGGGTGCTCGTAGAAGCGGGCATCCTCGATGGCGAGGAAGGCACTGCGCACCATCAGCGGGACTTCACCGATGTCGACCGGGGTCCGCTTGGTCTCGCCGAACATGGCGATCAGCTTGCCGTCGCGCGAATACACCCGCAGCGGAACCTGCATGCGGACGTCGCGGATCTGCTGGGCGTTGGGCAGGCGCGGCTCGATCAGCCAGTACGCGACCCCGAGCGTCACGGCAGCCAGCACGAGTCCGGTCAGTCCCAGGATCAACGACCACTTCAGCAGCTTCCGAACCAGCCGTTTCACGTCTCCGAGCCCATGCGCATGCGAAAAAGAGCGCGAGTATAGGGGGCATTGCCAAGAATTCGACCGCGGAGTAGCGTCAAGTTTGCGTTTGGGGGCCCGGAATCGGGGGCTGTTGCCAGATGGTTAAGATTGGGATTTAATGTACCAACGCATGAACCGCTCGTAAGAGCCCGTGGGAAGGGGAAAAAGTGTGGGACTGTTCACAGCAAGTACACCTCCTTTGATCGGCGTGGACATCAGCTCCACAGCGGTGAAGCTGCTGCAATTGTCACAGGCCGGCGGCCGCTACAAGGTCGAGCACTACGCCGTGGAGCCGCTTCCTCCGAACGCAGTGGTCGAAAAGAACATCGTCGAAGTCGAGGCGGTGGGCGAGGCGATCAAGCGCGCGTTCGCGCGCAGCGGCGCACGTACCAAGTTCGCGGCGGCGTCGGTGGCAGGTTCCGCCGTGATCACCAAGGTGATCCCGATGCAGGCGGATCTGTCGGAGGACGACCTGGAAGGCCAGATCATGGCCGAAGCCCAGCAGTACATCCCCTACCCGCTGGAAGAAGTCAGCCTGGACTTCGAGGTGCTGGGGCCGGTCAAGGACAATCCCGAGCTGATGAACGTCTTGCTGGCCGCGTCGCGGACAGAAAATGTCGATGTGCGCGTCGCCGCGCTGGACGTCGGCGGCCTGGCGGCGAAGGTGGTCGATGTCGAGGCCTTCGCGATGGAGAACGCCTACAAGCTCCTCGCCGACCAGCTCAGCGTACCGAAGGACGCCACCGTCGCGGTCGTCGACATTGGCGCGACCATGACCACGCTGTCGGTGCTGAAGAACCAGCGCACGATCTACACCCGCGAACAGGTGTTCGGGGGCAAGCAGCTCACCGACGAAGTCATGCGTCGCTACGGACTCTCGTACGAAGAAGCGGGCATGGCCAAGCGCCAGGGCGGGTTGCCCGAGAGCTACGAAATCGAGGTGCTGGAACCGTTCAAGGAAGCGATGGTGCAGCAGATCAGCCGTTTGCTGCAGTTCTTCTTCGCCGGCACCGAGTTCAGCAAGGTCGACCAGGTGGTCCTGGCGGGCGGATGTGCTTCGATTGCCGGTGTCGCCGAGATGGTCGAGGAACAGATCGGCGTCCCGACCATCGTCGCCAATCCGCTTGCCGGCATGACCCTGTCGAATCGGGTCCAGGCGCAGACGCTCGCGCAGGATGCGCCGGCGCTGATGATCGCGTGTGGCCTCGCCCTGAGGAGCTTCGACTGATGGCCAAGATCAACCTATTGCCGTGGCGCGCTGAGCGGCGCAAGCAGCGCGAACGCGAGTTCCAGACCATGCTTGGCGGTGCCCTGTTGATGGGCGCGCTGGCGGTCGGTGCCGCGATCTTCCATTGGGGCGGCCTGCAAGAAGACCAAACCGTGCGCAACCAGTTGCTGGAGCGCGAGATCACCGCGCTCGATGCCAAGATCAAGGAAATCGAGGCGCTGCAGCAGACGCGCGAGCAGTTGTTGCAGCGCAAGCAGATCATCGAACAGCTGCAGTCGAGCCGGACGCAGATGGTGCATATGTTCGACGAGCTCGTGCGCACCTTGCCCGACGGGGTGCGCCTGACGTCGTTGAAGCAGAGCGCGGACTCGATCGAGATCGAGGGCATGACGCAGTCCTGGGCGCGGGCGGCGCAGTACGTGCGCAACCTCGAAAAGAGCGCGTGGATCCGCAAGCCGGACGTCAAGATCATCGATTCGACCACGCCGGACAAGTCCGCGCGCTACCGGTTCTCGATCACTGCGAACCTGCGCAAGTCCGAGGATGAGAAGGCCGAAGGGCAGGAGGAGGGCGCTGAGGTGGATGCCGGCGGCGCTCCGGCCGCGGCGCAGGCGGGAGGCGCACCATGAAGCTGTCTGACATCAACAACCTCGACGCCAAGAACTACGGTTCCTGGCCGATGCCGATCAAGTTCCTGGCCGCCTTCCTGCTGTTCGCGGTGGTTCTGGTCGCCGGCTACTTCATGAAGATCAAGCCCGCCAACGACGAGCTAGAAATCCTGCGGGGCAAGGAGCTCGAGCTGATCTCGGTATTCACCGAGAAGCAGGGCAAGGTGGTCAACCTCGAGGAGTACAAGAAGCAGCTCGAGGAGATGCGCGAACTGTTGCGCCAGATGATTCGCCAACTGCCGAGCAAGACCGAAATGCCGGACCTGCTGATTGACGTCTCGCAAACTGCCTTGTCCGCGGGCATCGACAACGAGTTGTTCGAGCCGGGGCCGGAGGTCGCGAAGGAGTTCTACGCCGAGAAGCCGATCACGTTGCGCATGAAAGGCTCGTACCACCAGTTCGGCGCCTTTGTCAGCGGCGTGGCCTCGCTGCCGCGGGTGGTGATCCTGACCATGCATGATGTCTCCCTGACCCCAAGCGACAAGTCCGGGGTAGCGAAAGGCGCCAAGTCTGGTGCAGCGGCACTGGCGGCGGGGACACTGGTGCTGGAGGGAACAGTCAAGACGTATCGCTATCTTGACGACGAAGAATTGTCTGCCATGACGGCGGCCCCTGCAGCGGCAGCGGCTCCGGGCAAGGCGGCACGCACCCCGCCGGCACGCTGAGGAGGGAACCATGAGGATGCACAACATGCGACTCGACGTCATCACGCGTGTGCTCTTGCTCGGCTTGCTGGTCCTGCTTGCGGGTTGCGCGAAGGGAACCCGCGACCTGGAAGAAAAGCTCGCGGAGATTCGCTCGCGGCAAGGCGCACCGGTGGAGCCACTGCCGGCGATGCGCGAATTCCCGCCGTTCCCGTATACCGCGTTCGAGTTGCGCGATCCGTTCGCGCCATTCAGCGAGGACGAGAACGCGCCGTCTGGAGGTGGAGCCGGTCCGAAGCCGGATCCGGACCGGCCGAAGGAGTACCTGGAGTCCTATCCGCTCGACAGCCTCGACATGGTCGGCACGCTGGGCACGGTCACCGAGTTGACTGCCCTGCTGAAGGATCCCGATGGCGTTGTGCACCGGTTGCTCCCGGGGAATTACATCGGGCAGAACGATGGCCAGATCACCGCCATCTTCGAGGACCGGATCGAACTGGTGGAATTGGTTTCCAATGGCAATGGCGGTTGGATCGAGCGTCCTGCGTCGATCGCGCTGGACGATGAATAATCAGGAGTGGCACGCATGAGCACATACACGGTCACGCAACGGCTCGCGCAACACATCGATGCCGCCTTGCTCACGACGCTCGGTCGCAGGGTCATTGCCGCGGCGCTGGCAGTCGCCTCGATCGGTGCATTTGCATCGAATCGGGTCGAGGACATCAGCTATGCGTCGACGCCCGATGGCACGACGGAGATCACGATTCGGCTGGCCAGCCCGCCGACGGCGCCGCGGGCGTTTGCCACCGAGTCGCCGCCGCGCATCGCGGTCGACTTGGACGACACCCAGAATGGCCTGAGCGAGCGCCGCATCAATGTCGGCAGCGGCGCGGCCGCTTCGGTGTCGGCGGTGGAAGCCGGTGGTCGGACCCGCGTCGTGGTCGAGCTGTTCCACCCTGCCGCGTTCGAGTCGCGGATCGATGGCAACAACCTGGTGCTGGCCATCGCCAAGGGCGCAGGCAAGCCGGAGGTTGCGGCGGTCGCCGGGTCCTCCCCCGGCGTCAGCCAGCCGAAGGTCACGCAGGTCGATTTCCGCCGCGGTACCGCCGGCGAGGGACGCGTTATCGTGAACTTCGACAAGGACGGTGCCGGTACCGACCTGCGCCGCGAAGGGAACAAGCTGATCGTCGACCTGTTCGATGTCGGGCTATCGAACGATCTGCCGATTCGTCTTGATGTCACCGACTTTGCCACGCCGGTTCAGTTCATCGAGACGCGCGAACGAGCCGGTGGCGCGCGCATGGAGATCCAGACCGCCGGTGCCATCGAACACATGGCCTACCAGACCGGCAACGAACTGGTGGTCGAGATCGCAAAGGTCACGGCGAAGGACGACGAGCGCAAGAAGCTGGGCGAGCCCGTGGAGTACAAGGGCACCCCGGTCACGTTCAATATCCAGGACATCCCGGTACGTTCTGCGCTGCAGTTGATCGCCGACGTCTCCGAGTTGAACATCGTCGTGGCGGACAGCGTCAGCGGCAATGTCACCTTGCGCCTGGTCAACGTGCCGTGGGATCAGGCGCTCGACATCATTCTGCAGGCCAAGGGGCTCGACAAGCGCAGCCAGGGCAATGTGGTCTGGATCGCGCCAACCGCGGAAATCGCGCAGCGCGAGCAGGCGATCGAAGACGCGCGTATTGCGCTCGAGGACCGGGCACCGCTGGTCTCCGAGTACATCGCGATCAACTACGGTAGCGCCGAGGAGATCGCCGCGCTCCTGACGACCGCGAAGGAGGCAACTGCCGGTGGCGGTGGCGGCACATCGAAGGAATCGAGCACCGGCAAGGGATTCATCTCGAAGCGCGGCAGCGTCACCTTCGACAAGCGCACCAACACCCTGCTGGTGAACGATACCGCCGAGAAGATCAAAGAGCTGAAGGATCTGATCGCCTTGCTCGACCGTCCTGTGGACCAGGTCCTGATCGAGGCGCGGATTGTGGTGGCAACCGACACGTTCTCACGCGAACTCGGCGCGAGGTTCGGAGTTTCGGGAGCCTACGAGGATCATCATGGCAACATCATCACTTCATCTGGAACCATCCAGTCGACGGACCAGATGATCAACCGGGCCTTGGTCAATCGGCTTGCCGGACGCCCCAGTGGACTGCCGGTGGCAACGCCAGGCTCGCTCGGAGACGGAATCATCTCGCCGGGCCTGCCGAGCCGCTTGAACGTCAATCTCCCGGCGAGTGCGGGAGCGGGGAGTTTTGGCTGGTCCGTCTTGGCAGCGGACTACATTCTCGACCTGGAGTTGTCCGCGCTGCAGACCGAAGGCAGGGGCGAAGTCGTTGCCAGCCCGCGCGTCATCACCGCCAACCAGCGCGAGGCCGTGATCAAGCAGGGTGATGAGGTCGGTTATGTGACCATCTCGGGCGCTGGTTCCGGCGGCGGCGTACCGATTCCGCAGGTGCAATTCAAGGAAGTCCTGTTGGAACTCAAGGTCACGCCGACGATTACTCAGGACGATCGCATTTTCCTGGCGATGAACGTGAAGAAGGATGAGGTGGCTGGCTTCATTTCCACCTCGATCGGCGATGTGCCGCAGATCAACAAGCGCGAATTGAACACCGCAGTACTGGTCGACAATGGCCAGACCGTCGTGCTCGGCGGGGTCTACGAGTTCAAGACCCGCGAAGACCTGGCCAAGGTGCCCTTCCTCGGCGACCTGCCCGGTATCGGCAACCTGTTCAAGAAGAAGTCGCGCGAAACCTCCAAGGCGGAACTGTTGATCTTCGTGACTCCGAAGATCCTCCGCCAGCGAGGGAAGAAATGACTGGAATCCTGACGAATTCGAACTCGGCTACAGAACGTGGAGATCAACATGACTAAGTTCGCGAAGGCAGTGGGCGCATGGCTGGCCGCGCTCGCGCTGGCCAGCTGCGGCGGCGGTGGCGGCAGCGGCAATGACGGAGGCTTCACGGCTCCGGGCTTGCGCGTGGTGGTCTCTCCCGCGCAGACACAGACCACACCATTCTCCCTGGTCGACGTGCCGGTACGCGTCACGTCATCCAACGGCACTCCGGTCAACGATGGAACCCAGGTTACGCTGCAGGTCTCGTCTGGGACGCTTGGCTTGGTGTCTTCCCTCCAGCGAGTAGGTTCTGGCGGGCTCATCGGAGAGCGAATCACCGCAACGACCAGCGGTGGAACTGCTCTGTTCCGGTTTCATAGTCGTGCAGTGGGCTCGATGACGCTGACTGCAACCGCCGTCAACACGACATCTGGCTCGTCTCAGGTGTCGGCATCAGCAAGCATCAACATAACTGCCGGCGCGCCAACAGATCCGCGCCTCACTGCGTCAGCGGTGACCACAAACCTGCCCATCAACCGCTTTGCCGTGTCGCCCTTCATCGGCTCGCCCTTCATTTCTGAGGTGACCGTGACCTGGCGACGACTGAACGGTGAGCTCGTGACCGTTGTGCCCAGCAACAGGGAGCTTCTCGTCGCAGTGTCAGTAAACCCGGTCAATCCGAGCTTCGGGTTCTCGATGCTGGATGATCCGGAGACCGACGACGTAAACGAGTTCCTTCTGCACATGGGTCAGGCTCCGGTCGACGTGGTCGCCGGAAAGGCCACCGTGTTCATGCAGTCCTACGCCGAGCCCACGAGCAACGTCGTCATGACGGTTACGGCGCTGGACCCGGATACCGACGAGACGGTCCAAACCCAGGTGGTGTTCAACATGGTGTCCGGCCTCCCGCCGCTGCCGGCCTCGCTGGATCTGAGTCGTGACGGGCGTTACCTGTACGCCAGCGACGCGCCCGGGAACCATGTCGAGCAATTCCAGGCCTTCGTCTATGACGGCTCCGGGGCCAAGGTACCGGATCCGGGTACCGCGACCGCACCGGTGAACAATGTCGAGGTGGAGATCGTGGCCGGCGCCCAAGGCGGCGAACGACTCCGCGCCGTCAATGCGCAAGGTCAGACGATGGCGGGGGCATTGGTGCGCGGCCGGACGTTGCAGGGCATCGCAGGCTTCTCCTACGAGGCGGGTACGCGTGTTGGCACGTTCCAGATTCGTGCGACGAGCGACCGGGCTGACAATAACGTCGACAACGGGATTTCCGACCCGGTTTCCACGTTGATGAGCCTGACGGTAGGCGACGGACGGCTGTTCGACCTGGACATCACCACACCCACGAGCCAGGCAATCACCGAGATCGTGTTCAACAACGGCGTCTCTAACCTGAATACGGGCTCGTACCTGTTCAACGTGTCGGTGCTCGCGACCGATCGCTACGGCAACCCGGTAACTACGGGTACCGAGATTCGCTTTGGTTCGATCGACGGGCCGCAGAGCGGCGGTGATTTCGCGATCCATGGTGGCGATGGCGACCCGCAAGAGGGCGGTACCGGCTTCACTGCACCGACCGGCGCCTTCAAGACCGCGGGCGGCGGAGCCGGCCCCAACGACACGGTGATCGTGTTTGGAGAGGAGTCGAACGGCAACCGCGACTTGGAGAGCGCTCGCCGCGTGGCTTCCGTGCCGACCAATACCAGTCTCAGTGTCACTCAGCGCTTCAACCACAACGATGATACGGGTGCCACGGTAAACAACGGTCCCGTGCTTCCGTACGTGATCGGTCGCGCGCAGGATGCGAATGTCAACCAGGCGTCCTTCACCGATCAGAACGGCGTTGCCTTCGCGCAGATCGCCTATCCCGCCACGAAGATCGGCAAGCTCGCGATCCTCTACGCACAGGGCAATGGCGACATCGTCAATGGCGCACCGGAGTTGGTGACGGATGCCGAGTACCTGCGCTTGCCGGGCATGGCTCCGGGCACGCTGGTGGCCTCGCCGGACCCGATCGCCGGCAACTCGACGGTTGGTGTTCAGGTGTGCTTGCTGGACGCAAAGGGACAGGGCGTGCCCGGTGCACGACTGACCTTCACCTTCGAGAACCTGTTCGGCCAGGGCAGCGTGGATGGCGTGGCCAATCAGGGCGAGCTCGCCAACCTGACCGGTTCGGATGGCTGCGTTACGGCCAATGTGGTCACCTCGGGATTGCCGCAGTCTGCCGACGAGCAAGGCAAGCTGAAGTTCAGCCTCGGCAATATCACGGACACGATCAGCATCCGGGTCAACAACAACTGGTACCTGTACGCCTTCCCGAGCCGGACCTCCGGCGATGGAGCGCGTCTGTTCACCTTGCGCCTGGTCGATTCTTCCGGCGCACGCGTGCCCAATGTGCTGATCGTCGGTACCTGCGAAGCAAACTCCCCGCAGTTCCTGAACATCACGCAGCATCCGGGGCTGACCAATGCTCAGGGCGAAACCACGACCATCATCGATGCGGTCGGGTTCGATCTGGTGGGCGGGAGCGGCGGCAGCGACGCGGGCTGCACGTTCCGCACCATCAACAACGAGGCCACGGTCGAGATCGTGTGGGGAACCCGCGATATCTGCGACCTGTTCAGCCCGTCGCCGCCGGCCGGATGCGACTCCGCGAACATCCAGGTCGTGATGAGCACCGTGGGCAACGTCATGTCGACCAACCCGTCGACGGCGCTGAACTGCAACGGCCCGGGTACCTGCGTGGCGACGTTCAATCCGTTCGCGAACATCGTGCTGGCGTCCTCGGCGAATGCGACCTGGACCGGTGCCTGCTCCGCATGCGGTACCGGTGTGTCGGTGTGCTCGGTCGCGCTCGGCGCTGCCGGCAGTACCACCACCTGCAACGTGAGCATCCCGTAGCGGACCGCTGGGCGGTAAGCACGCAGTAGGGGAAGGGCCGCCGTGAGGCGGCCCTTCTTGTTGGTGGAGCGCGCGCGACCACGGGATCGGACTGCTAGGATCGCGCCACCTGCATGGGAGATGCCGGATGCACACCAAGCGCCTGCAGTTCAGTCCGGGGGATGTGGTCTTCCGCGAAGGTGATCCGCCGACGTCCGCGTACCTGGTGGAGTCGGGAAAGGTCGAGATCCTCACGCATCAGGACGGCGTGCCGTTGGTGCTGAGCATCCTCGGCGCAGGCGATCTTCTCGGCGAAATGGCGGTGATCGACGATGCCCCGCGCACCGCGACCGCGCGCGCGCTGACCGAGGTGCGGCTGATCGAGGTGGATCGCGCACAAATCAACGAGCGCATCGAGGCTTCCGACCCCATCGTGCGCGCACTGCTGAAGGGCCAGCTGAACCGCTACCGCACCGCGTTGAACGCATTGCGCAGTGGCGAGGCGCCGGTAGTCGTCAGCTCCAGTGGTGAACACGGCCTGGATGCGGACGGCTACGACGACAGCGCGGTCGCGAAGATCCGTCTGGAGACGCAATTGCGCGATGCGCTCACCAGCCGCACGCTGGAGGTGCGCTTCCAGCCGATCTACGAGATCCGCGAGCAGCGCATCAGTGGCTACGAGGCGTTGGTGCGCTGGACGCATCCGGTGCGTGGCGCGATCTCACCGGCGGAATTCATCGCGCTCGCCGAAGAGACGTCGCTGATCCTGCCGGTGGGCGAATATGTCCTGGACCGCGTCGCGGAGACCCTCGCCCGGCTCGACCAGCTTGGCGTGGCGCCGCTGCCCTTCGTCGCGGTCAACATGTCCGGGCGGCAGCTCGCCGAGACCGACATGCTGGGGGCGGTGCAGCGTGCCTCGCAACGTCACGGCGTCGATCCGCGCAACATCAAGATCGAGGTCACCGAGAGCCTGATGCTCGACTTCGAGCGCGTCGGCGAGTTGATCGCCCGCTGCGAAGCGCTCGGGATCAAGGTGGCGCTCGACGACTTCGGTACCGGCTATTCCAACCTCGGGCATCTGCACAAGCTGCAGTTCTCGACGGTGAAGATCGACCAGGGCTTCGTCCGCCAGATGCTTGATGCGCCGCGCTGTCATGCGATCGTCAGCGCGATCGTGCAGATGGTGCACGCGCTCGACTCCGACATCGTCGCCGAGGGCGTCGAGACCGACGCCCAGTTGCAGGCGCTCGATGCCCTCAACTGCCGCTACGCGCAGGGTTATCTGATCGGTCGGCCACAGACCTTCGACGAAATGCGCCGCAACCACGGCCTGGACTGAGCGCAGCGCGGGCGAATTCGGGGCGCGCGGTCCGTTTGGTTGCCGGCCCCTGCGCCTGCCGGGACAATAGCGCTCCTCGCGCGTACCGCCGCGTGCCCGAACTTCCCCCTGCGAGACCTGCCATGCCGAACCGTCGTGATCTGGCGAATGCCATCCGTGCCCTGTCGATGGATGCAGTCGAGGCGGCCAAGTCCGGCCACCCTGGCATGCCCATGGGCATGGCGGACATCGCCGAGGTGCTGTGGAACGACTTCCTGCGCCACAACCCGGCCAACCCGCGCTGGGCCAATCGCGACCGGTTCGTGCTGTCGAACGGGCACGGCTCGATGTTGCTCTATTCGCTGCTGCACCTCAGTGGCTACGACCTGCCGATCGAGCAGCTGAAGGCGTTTCGGCAACTGCATGCGAAGACGGCAGGGCATCCGGAGGCACACGAGCATCCGGCAATCGAGACCACCACGGGGCCGCTCGGCCAGGGACTTGCGAATGCGGTCGGCATGGCGCTCGCCGAGAAGCTGCTTGCCGCGCGCTTCAACCGCGAAGGATTCGACATCGTCGATCACAACACCTACGTCTTCCTCGGCGACGGCTGCCTGATGGAAGGCATCTCGCACGAGGTCTGTTCGCTCGCCGGCACCTTCCGGTTGGGCAAGCTGATCGCGCTCTACGACGACAACAGCATCTCGATCGACGGTGACGTGCGTGGCTGGTTCACCGACGACACCCGAGCGCGCTTCGAGTCCTACGGTTGGGAGGTGATCGCTGGTGTCGATGGGCACAATGCCGAGGCCATCAAGGCGGCGCTGGTCTCCGCCGCGCTCGATCCGAGCAAGCCGACACTGATCTGCTGTCGCACCACGATCGGATTCGGCGCGCCGACCAAGGCAGGGAAGGAAAGCTCGCATGGCGCGCCGCTCGGCAAGGACGAGATCGCCGGAGCGAGATCCGCGCTCGGTTGGCCGCATGCTCCGTTCGTGGTGCCCGACGAGGTTTACGAAGCCTGGAACGCCAGTGCCCGCGGCAGTCGCTGGGAAGCCGAGTGGCAGCAGCTGTTCGCACGCTACGAACAGGCGCACCCGCAGCTGGCTGCCGAGTTCCGCCGTCGCGTCGGCGGACAATTGCCCGCGGACTTCAGTGCCAGCGCGCTCGCCTACGCGCGCAAGTTGCAGGCGGAAGCGCCGGTGGTGGCTTCGCGCAAGGCGTCGCAAATGGCGCTGGATGCGTTCGGGCCGCTGCTGCCGGAACTGATCGGCGGCAGTGCGGATCTGGCGCATTCCAATCTGACGCTGTGGAAGGGATCGAAGAACGTCAACAGCGAGCCTTCAAACGGCAACTACATCCACTTCGGCGTGCGCGAGTTCGGCATGAGCGCGATCGCCAACGGGCTCGCGCTGCACGGCGGCTTCATTCCCTACGACGCGACATTCCTGGTGTTCAGCGACTACGCACGCAACGCCGTGCGCATGAGCGCTCTGATCCCGGCTCAGGCGATCCATGTCTACACGCATGACTCGATCGGGCTCGGAGAGGACGGACCGACCCACCAACCGATCGAGCATCTGGCGTCGCTGCGCTACATCCCGAACAACCCGGTGTGGCGTCCCTGCGACACGGTCGAGACCGCAATCGCGTGGAAGCATGCGATCGAACGCAAGGCCGGCCCGAGCTGTCTCGTGTTCAGCCGCCAGAACTTGCCGCACCAGTTGCGCAGCGACCAGCAACTGCTCGACATCGAACGCGGCGGTTACGTGCTGCTCGACCCGCTCAATGCCAAGGTCGAACTGATCCTGATCGCCACCGGTTCCGAAGTCGGCCTGGCGATGGACGCCGCGCGCGTGCTCGACGGCGAGGGTGTCGGCGTGCGCGTGGTATCGATGCCGTGCACGCAGATCTTCGACGCCCAGCCGATCGAATGGCGCGAAGGCGTGCTGCCCTCCTGGTGCCGTGCGCGCATCGCCATCGAAGCCGGCGTCAGCGACTTCTGGCGCAAGTACGTCGGCCTCGACGGTCACGTCATCGGCATCGACCGCTTCGGCGCCTCGGCCCCGGCCGAGAAGCTGTACCCGTACTTCGGCTTCACCGTCGACAAGGTCGTCGAAGCGGCACGCAAGCAGCTCGGTCGCAAGTAATCGCGGCGCTCCGCCGCAGGAAAACGGCGGCGCCTGCGGGCGCCGTCGTGGCTTCGGCGCTGGGCTCGATCACGCCGCTTCGTCGCGATACTCGTCCGGGGTCGGGCAGATGCAGACGAGGTTGCGGTCGCCGTAGGCGTTGTCGACGCGGTTGACCGGGGCCCAGTACTTGTCCTGGCGCGACATCTGGCCGGGGAACACGGCTTCATCGCGCGAGTAGGCGCGGGTCCATTCGGCGTCGATGAGATCGTGCACGGTGTGCGGGGCATGGCGCAGCGGGCTCTGCTCGATCGCGAAGCGGCCGCGCTCGATGTCGGCGATCTCGTTGCGGATCGCGATCATGGCGTCGCAGAAGCGGTCGATCTCGTACTTCGATTCCGATTCGGTCGGTTCGATCATCAACGTGCCAGGCACCGGGAAGCTCATGGTCGGGGCGTGGAAGCCGTAGTCGATCAGGCGCTTGGCGATGTCGTCCACGGTCACGCCGCTCACGTTCTTGAGGCCGCGCGGATCGACGATGCACTCGTGCGCAACGCGGCCGTTGTGGTTCTTGTACAGCACCGGGAAATGCGCATCGAGGCGTGCGGCGATGTAGTTCGCGTTCAAGATCGCGATCTCGGTCGCGAGCTTGAGGCCGCCACTGCCGAGCATCAGGATGTAGGCATAGCTGATCGGCAGGATCGAAGCGGAACCGAGCGGGGCCGCCGACACCGGCCCGACCGCCGCGTTGCCGCCGTCGAGCCCGGGGTGTCCGGGCAGGAACGGCGCGAGGTGTGCCTTGACCCCGATCGGGCCCATGCCCGGGCCGCCGCCGCCGTGCGGAATGGCGAAGGTCTTGTGCAGGTTCAGGTGCGACACGTCCGCGCCGAACTGACCCGGGCGGCTCAGCCCGACCTGGGCGTTCATGTTCGCGCCGTCCATGTACACCTGGCCGCCGTGGGCATGGATCAGGTCGCAGATATCGCGGATCGATTCCTCGAACACGCCGTGCGTGGACGGGTAGGTGACCATCAGCGCGGCCAGGTTCTTGCCGTGCTTCTCGGCCTTGGCGCGCAGGTCGGCGACATCGACATTGCCTTCCGCATCGCAATCGACCACCACGACCTCCATGCCGACCATCTGCGCCGAGGCCGGGTTGGTGCCATGCGCGCTCGACGGAATCAGGCACACCTTGCGGTGGCTTTCGCCGCGCGCGTGGTGATAGGCGCGGATCGCGAGCAGGCCGGCGTATTCGCCCTGTGCGCCGGAGTTCGGCTGCAGCGACACCGCGTCGTAGCCGGTGATCTCGATCAGCCAGCGCTTGAGGTCCTCGCACAGCTCGCGATAGCCGTGCGCCTGCTCGGTCGGTGCGAACGGATGCAGGTTCGCGAATTCGGGCCAGGTGATCGGCACCATCTCGGCGGTGGCGTTCAGCTTCATCGTGCAGGAGCCGAGCGGAATCATCGCGCGGTCGAGCGCGAGGTCACGGTCGGCGAGCTTGCGCATGTAGCGCAGCAGTTCGGTCTCGGTGCGGTAGCGGCTGAAGATCGGGTGCTTGAGGCAGCTGCCCTTGCGTGCGAGCTCGGCCGGGATCGCGTCCTTCGCATCGGCAGCAACCTCGGAGAAGCGCAGCTTGCCGCCGAATGCCGCCCATACCTGCTCGACCACGGCGTCGGTCGTGGTCTCATCGAACGCGATGCCAAGGCGGCCGTCGCCGAACTGGCGGAAGTTGATCTTCGCCGCGAGTGCGTGTTCGATGATCGCGGCGCGGTTGCTGCCGGCATCGACCGTGATCGCATCGAAGAACGCCGTCTGGTCGACCTTGAAGCCGAGCTTGCGCAGGCCGGCGGCGAGCACCGCGGTGCGGCGATGCACGTCCGCTGCGATCGCCTTCAGTCCTTCCGGGCCGTGGTAGAGCGCATACATCGAGGCGATCACCGCCAGCAGCACCTGGGCGGTGCAGATGTTCGAGGTCGCCTTCTCGCGGCGGATGTGCTGTTCGCGCGTCTGCAGGCTGAGGCGCGCGGCGGGCTGGCCGCGCGCGTCGATCGACAGGCCGATGATGCGTCCCGGCATCGAGCGCTTGATCGCGTCGCGCACCGCCATGTACGCCGCATGCGGACCGCCATACCCCATCGGCACGCCGAAGCGCTGGGTCGAGCCGATCGCGATGTCGGCGCCGAGTTCTCCCGGCGGCGTCAGCAGGGTCAGCGCCAACGGATCGGCGGCGAGCACGCTGATCGCGCCGGCGGCCTTCAGCTTCGCGATGGGCGCGCGGAAATCACGTACCTCGCCACGTGTTCCCGGGTACTGCAGCAGCGCACCGAAGACCGCGGCGGGAACGAGGTCGGTATCGGGGTTGCCGACCACCAGACTCCAGCCCAGCGGTTCGGCGCGCGTGCGCAGCAGCGCGATGGTCTGCGGATGGCACTCGGCATCGACGAAGAAGGCCTTGGCCTTCGACTTGCTCGAGCGCTCGGCCACTGCCATCGCTTCGGCGGCGGCGGTGCCTTCGTCGAGCAGCGATGCGTTGGCGACGTCGAGCGCGGTGAGCTCGGCGATCATGGTCTGGAAGTTCAGCAGTGCCTCAAGGCGTCCCTGCGAGATCTCGGGCTGGTACGGCGTGTAGGCCGTGTACCAGGCCGGGTTCTCCAGGATGTTGCGCTGGATGACGCCCGGCACGATGGTGCCGTGATAGCCCTGGCCGATCAGCGACGTGAACACCTGGTTGCGTCCGGCGAGTTCGCGCAGGCGGGCGAGTGCTTCGACTTCGCCGAGGCCTGCGCCCATCGTGGTCAGCGCGCCCTGCATGCGGATGCTCGCTGGCACGGTCTGGGCAATCAGTTCGTCCAGGCTGCCGACGCCGATGGTGTCGAGCATTTCGCGCTGCTCTTGCGGCGCGGGGCCGATGTGACGGTCGGCGAAGTCGCGGGCGACGTGGGGCTGGCGCAGGGAAACCGGTGCGGACATGGCGGGCTCTCGAATGGGGGCAAGGCAGGCGTGCGGACGCCTGGCGGTGAGCCCCATCTGTATCCGTGCCTGAGAGCGTTATCCCTTCGGCGGACGCGGTACCACACGGGCGCGCGTCTCTTTCCAGATGTTGTGTTGCTGCCTGCGGTCCTTCTGCCTGAGAGTTTCCGGGGCGGTTGCTCCTTCGGCGTCGACAGCGGGCCCAGAACCCGTGTCGATCTCTCCCGCAAGCGGCGCGGAGGTTACCACGACGCCACGCGTCCCTCCCTGGCACGGGAGTGATGGCGCGACCACGCTCCGCACCGCCCGGGCGGCCGCTCAGCAGCGGCCGCTGTAGAAGCGGTGGAACTCCTCGAATACGCCAGCGTCGAGCGCGCGCAGCGATTCCGGGTCGGAAAAATAGGCCTCGGTTGCGACTGCAAAGAATTCTTCCGGGGATTCCGCGGCGTAGGGATCGATCGCGGTTTCCGGGTCGTCGTCGGCCTCATTGGCTTCCTCGACCTCGGCGCGCAGGCGGTCGAAGGCTTCCTGCATCACCGTGATCCAGCGTCGACGCGCGGCCAGATCGCGGATCACCGGCACGCCATCGCAAGCGCCATCGCGCGCATCGATCTTGTGCGCGATCTCGTGCAGCACCACGTTCACGCCGGAAAACGGCTCGGCCAGGTCGGCCTCGATGTCGGCGACCGAGAGCAGGACCGGCCCCGACTGCTCGTCGGCTTCGCCGATCAGGTCCTCGTCGAACTCGTGCGCGACGCCGTCGTCGTCGTGCTCGTGGCGACGCGCACGGAAGGCGCCCGGATACAGGATCAGGTCGCGCCAGCCGGAGAGGGCGTCGGCGTCGAGGTGCACCGCCGGCAGGCAGCAGAGCGCGGCGACGATCAGCTGCAGCCGGCGTTCGGCAACGAACCCGTGCGTGCCGTGGAATCGCTTCTGCGCCAGGAATGCGGCCACACTGGCGCGCAGGCGTTGCCGCGCACCGACATCGAGCGCATCCAGCAGGCGAACCTCGCGTTCGATCGTCGCCCAGTCCTCGTCAGCCAGCGCAACCGGCGCCTCGCGGCGCAGCCACCCGAACATCGCTCAGCTGACGGACTTCAGCGTGCCCGGCAGCAGAACCTTCCAGCGCTGGCGACTGGCCTTGTTGCTGGGCTTTGCGGCGGGAGTTTCCACCGCAGGGCTGGTGACCGGAGTCGCCGGCGCCGCCTGGCCACCACTGGCCTCTTCGGTGGTCGGACAAGGAAGCTCCGGCGTCGGGCCATTGGCCACCGACGCACGCGCACACACCTCCGTGCACAGCGACAACGCGACCATAGCCATCACGAACGGCAGTGCGGGGCGGTACATCGGGATCTCCTCGTCACGAACGGCCAGGTCGCCGATCGCGTGCGGGCGATCGTGACCATGGGCAGGGCAAAGCACAAGTGCATGGGATTCGCCGCGGGGGCAAAAGGTTGCAGGATTTCGATGCTGCGTCGCAGCAAGCAGGAATCGGTGGGGCTGCCTACACTCGGCCTTCGAGTCGAACAGGGAGAGCAGCGCGTGGCTGCACAGATCAGCGTGCAACGGCTGTCGGGCTACGGGCTGCGCCGGGCACTGATGGCCGGCATCCAGCGCGTCATCGCCCGCCGCGACGAGATCAACCGCATCAACGTGTTCCCGGTGCCCGACGGCGATACCGGGACCAACCTGGCGTTTACGCTCAGCGCGGTGCTGCAGGGCGTGCGCGCGCCGAAGCTGGCCAGCGCGGGCGAAGTGCTGCGGCGCGCCGCGTCCGAGGCGATCGATGGCGCACGCGGCAATTCCGGCGCGATCCTGGCGCAATTCTTCCAGGGCGTGTCCGAGGCGATGGGTCCGAGCAAGCGGCTGACGCCCGAGGCGCTGGCCCGTGCGGTCGCACGCGGCGCCGCGCTGGCGCGCGAGGCCATGGCCGAGCCGCGCGAAGGCACGATCCTCAGCGTGATCCAGGCCTTCGCCGGCTCGCTGCGCGAGCAGGCCGAGCACGGGCGCGACTTCCGCACCGGCTTTCGCAACGCGCTCGCGGTGGCGCGCGAGGCGCTGCGTCACACCCCCGAGCAACTTGCGGCGTTGCGCGCGGCCGGGGTGGTCGATGCCGGGGCGATGGGCTTCGTCGACATGCTCGAAGGCATCGACGACTACATCGCCCAGGGTCGCAGCGTGCTCAGCGACGCGTTGCCCGAGGAGCTATCGGCTGCTGGCGTCGACACCGCGAGCGGCGTCGAATACACCGAGGGTCACCGTTTCTGCACCGAATGCATGGTCAGCGGCGAAGCGGTCGATCGCGGTGCGCTCAAGGCGGCGCTGCTGGCGTTGCCACTGTCGAGCCTGGTCATCGCCGGCACCCGCGAGAAGGTCCGTGTGCATGCGCACCTGGACGAGCCGGTGACCCTGTTCGAGGCGGCGTCGCGCTTCGGCGTGGTCTCGCGCGAGAAGGCCGACGACATGCGGGCGCAGTCAAAGTCGGCGCATTCGCGGCGCGAGCAGGTGGCGATCGTGGCCGACTCCGGAGCCGACATCCCGGCCGAGGCGATGGACCGGCTCAACATCCACCTGGTGCCGGTGCGGTTGTCGATCGGTGGCCGAGATTTTCTCGACCGCGTGTCGATCTCGCCGCGCGAGTTCTATCACGAGCTGCGCACCAGCCCGGTGGCGCCGCGAACCTCGCAGCCGCCGCCGGGCGATTTCCGGCGATTGTTCGAGTTCCTGTTGTCGCATCACGAGCGCGTGGTCGACGTGTCGCTCGCGGCCGGGTTGTCCGGCACGTTGCAGTCGGCCGAGAGCGCGGCGGCACGCACCGATGCCGATCGCATCGCCGTGTTCGACAGCCGCAACGGTTCCGCCGGCCAGGGCCTGCTCGCGATCTGGGCGGCGGAAGCGGCGCTGGCCGGGCTGTCGGCGCCGCGCATCGTCGAGGGCCTGGTGCGGATGCGTCCGCGCAGCACGCTGTACGCGGTGGTACGCGATGTCGGCTACGGCGTGCGCGGTGGCCGCGCGCCGAGGCTCGCCGGCCCGCTGTCGCGGCTGCTGCGGTTCTCGCCGGTGGTCAGGAGCAAGCCCGACGGCCGCATCGGACTCGTCGGTGCGGTCTGGGGACGCGAGGATCTGCCGGAGAAATTTGCACGCAAGATCGCGCGGCGTCTCGATCCGGCACGTACCTGGCGCATCATCGTTGGCCATTGCGATTGCGCCGAGGACGCCGAGCGCGCGCATGCGGCCTTGTTGCGCGCGGTGCCCAAGGTCGATCGCGCCTGGATCATGGAGGCGGGCGTGGCGATCGGCGTGCATGCCGGTCCCGGGTCGCTGGTGATCGGCGTGCAGGATTACGAGCCGCCGACGCCGTGATTGCGCTGCTCGGCAAGGTCGTGCTCGGCTACCTGCTCGGCTCGGTGTCGGGCAGTCTGGTGCTCGGGCGACTGCGCGGCGTCGATATCCGCAAGCTCGGCAGCGGCAATGCCGGCGGCACCAACGCACTGCGCACCCAGGGTTGGAAGTTCGCGCTGGGCGTCGCGCTCATCGATGTCGGCAAGGGCGCGCTTGCGAGCTGGATCGGCCTGCACGGGGGCGCCGCTCCGGAGCTCGGCCTGCGCCTCGCGCTGGCCTGCGGTTTGGCGGCGGTGCTCGGGCACGTCTGGCCGCTGTTCCACGGGTTTCGCGGCGGCAAGGGCGTGGCCACCGTGATCGGCGTGCTGCTGGTGCTCTGGCCGGCGCTGCTGCTGCCGATGATCGGCGTGTTCGCGCTGGTGCTGACCACGACCGGTTACGTCGGGCTCGGTTCGATCCTTGCCGGGCTGACGATGTTGCCGGCCATCCTCGTGCTCGGCGGCGGCCAGGCCAGCCGCGAGTGGTGGGTCGCCGGCGTGGTCGTGGCGCTGTTTCTGCTGTTCACGCATCGGGTGAACCTGCAGCGCCTGCGCGCCGGCAGCGAGCATCGCTTCGACAAGGCGCGCGTGCTGGCGCGACTGTTCGGTCGATGAATCCGCAGTCGCTGGAGGCCTTGCTCGATCTGCTCGCCAACGGCACCGCGCACCGCGGCGAGGACCTCGCGCGCGCACTCGGCATTTCGCGCGCCGCGGTGTGGAAGAAGATCGAAGCGCTGCGCGCGCTGGGCGTCGAGCTCGAGGGCCGCGCAGGCACCGGCTACGCGCTCGCACGACGCCTTGAACGCCTGGATGAAATCGCCATCCGCGCCGCACTGGCGCCCTCGACACGGGCGCGGTTGCGGCAATTGCGCATCGTCGCCGTGACCGCCTCGACCAATGCCGACCTGAACGCCGAAGCGGACGCACTCGCCTCGGGCTCGGTGTTGCTGGCGGAGGCGCAGACCGCGGGCCGTGGTCGTCGCGGTCGCAGTTGGGCCTCGCCGTTCGCCGCCGGATTCCTCGGTTCGCTGTTCTGGCGCTTCGAGTGCGGGCTCGCCGATCTCGCCGGGCTGAGTCTCGCGGTCGGCATCGCCCTGGCCGAGGCATGGCGAGCGCATGGGGTCGAGGTGCAGGTGAAATGGCCCAACGACTTGTGGATCGGCGATCGCAAGCTCGCCGGGGTGCTGATCGAGGCCGGCGGCGAGTTCCATGGCCCGAGCCATGTCGTGGTCGGTCTGGGCCTGAACCTCGCGCTGCCGGCCACACTGCGCACAAGCCTCGATCAGCCGGTCACCGACCTCGACGCGAACCTGGCGTCGCCGATGTCGCGCAATGCCGCCGTCGCCGTCTGCCTCGACGCGCTGTTTGTGGCGTTGACCGCGTTCGAGCGCGAGGGACTGGCGCCCTTCATTGCCCGCTGGCCCGCGGTCGACGCGCTTGCCGGTCGCACGGTGGATGTGGTCGAGGCGCAGCGCCGCTGGCACGGGCAGGCCTGCGGCATCGACGAGCGCGGCCGCCTGCGCGTGCGGTCCGGCGATCGGCTGCAGCACGTGGATGCCGGCGAGATCAGCATTAGACTGGCCTGATGGACCTGCTGTTCGATCTCGGCAATACGCGCATGAAGATCGCCTGCCGCGATGCCGCGGGCGTGCGCTCGTTGGCGGCGCTGGCCTGGGACGCGCCGGACTTCCTGGCGCAGTGGCACGGGTTGCCGCTGGCGGTGCCGGAGCGCATCGCGATTGCGTGCGTGACGCGCACGCACCGGCTCGAAGCGCTGCAGGAGTTGTTGCATTCGCGCTTCGCGGGAACTGCCACGGCGATCGCGGCAACACAAGCGGCGTGCGGACGCCTGCAGGTCGCCTACGACGATTCCGCACGGCTTGGCGTCGACCGCTTTCTCGCGCTGCTCGCGGCATCGCAGCTGGCGCAGTTGCAGTTGCTGGTCGGCGTCGGCACCGCCTTGACCATCGATGCGCTCGGCGCCGACGGGCGACACCACGGCGGCCTGATCGTGCCCGGCTTGCGCCTGATGCGCGAAGCCATGACGGCGGCCGCACCCGGCGTCGAGTGGCATGCCGGTGCGTTCTGCACCGACTTTGCGCGCGACACCGCGTCCGCGCTCGAGTCCGGCATCTGGTGCGCGCTCGCCGGCGCGGTCGAGCGCAGCGCACAGCGATTGGCGATGCAATCCGATACCGCACCGCTGGTGCTGCTGCATGGCGGTGATGCCGCGATGCTTTCCGCACAGCTGGCCATTCCGGCTCGGCGCGATGCGTTGCTGGTGATGCGCGGACTGGCCGCGTACCTCGACGCCGGCATGGCACAATCGCCGCCCGATTCCGGCCGAGGTCGCTGATGTTTGCGCGTGTGCTGTTGCTGCTGCTGCTGGCTGCCAACCTCGGCTTCGGTGCCTGGCTGGTGCTGGCGCCGCCGGAAGCCGTGGCGCAGCTGCCGCCGACCGACCCGGAGGTGCCGGCGCTGGTGCTGCTGAACGAGCGCGACGGCGTGTCGAACGATGCCGCGGAACTGGCGCGCGCACCGGAGCCGCTGGGCGCGACCAGGGATCTGCGGTGCACCACGCTCGGCCCGTTCCCGACCCAGTCCGACCTGCGCCGCGCGCTGGCGGCACTGACGCCGCTGACCGAACGCATCCAGTTCCGCGAGTCGCGTTCGCTGCGCTCGCGCGGATGGTGGGTGTACCTGCCCGCGTTTGCGTCGCGCGATGCGGCGCTGGTTGCGGCGCGCGAGCTGTCGGCCAAAGGCGTGCGCGACTATTACGTGGTCACCGCCGGCGACCAGGAAAACACCATCTCGCTCGGCCTGTTCCGCGAAGGCCAGAACGCCGAGCGACGTCGCGACGAAGTGCGCGCGCTCGGTCTCGATGCGAGGTTGCAGGAGCGCAGCGAAGACACCCCGGAGTACTGGCTCGACTACGCCGTGACCCCGGCGCAGCGCTTTGACTGGCGCGACCGCGTGCCCGACCGCATGGAGCTCAAGGCGCGCGATCTGCCGTGCGGCGAGTTGCGCTAGACTCGCGCCCCGCCACGTCGCCGGCGTAGCTCAGTTGGTAGAGCAACCGCCTTGTAAGCGGTAGGTCGGGGGTTCGACTCCCTTCGCCGGCATGCCCCGCACGCGCCCAAGGCGCCACCCAGATGACCGACCCGATCGCAGCCCTGCATGCGCGTTATCGCGCCAGCCTTCCAGAAAAGCGCGCCGAGTTGCTCGCGGCGCTGATCGGTTGGCGCGACCAGCCGGCCGCCGCGGATCGCCTGCTCGCAATCCACCAGCTCACGCACAAGCTCGCCGGTTCCGCCGGAGCCTACGGTTTCGACGCGCTGACCGACCTCGCGCGCACCGCCGATCGCCTGGTGCAACCGCATGCGCGCGATGGCCTGGCGCTGCGCGCGGATCAGATCGCCCCGATCGACGCGGCGGTCAGCGCCGTCTGCGACGCGCTCGCCTCGGCCTGACGCCGGGGCTATCCTGCGCGCCCCGTTTCCGCGAGCTGCGACCATGCCCATCGTGACCCTGATCGGCGCACCCACCGACATCGGCGCCGGACACCGCGGCGCTTCGATGGGACCGGAAGCGCTGCGCGTCGCGCACATCACCGAGGCGCTGCGCGAGCGCGGACTCGAAGTCGAGGACCGCGGCAATCTCTCCGGCCCGACCAATCCCTGGCAGCCGCCGGTGGACGGCTACCGCCACCTGCCCGAGGTGGTGCAGTGGAACCGCGCGGTCTACGACGCAGTGCGCGGCGCGCTCGACGACGGCCGCCTGCCGATCCTGCTCGGTGGCGACCACTGCCTCGGGCTCGGCTCGATCACCGCCGTCGCGCGGCACTGTCGCGAGCGCGGCAAGAAGCTGATGGTGCTGTGGCTCGACGCGCACGCCGACTTCAATACCAGCGCGATTACGCCGAGCGGCAACGTGCATGGCATGCCGGTCGCCTGCCTGTGCGGCATCGGTCCGCGCGAGCTGACCCATCTCGGCGGCGATGCGCCGGCGCTGCGCCCGGACCAGATCCGCCAGATCGGCATCCGCTCGGTCGATGCCGGCGAGAAGAAGCTGGTGCGCGAGCACGGTCTCGACATCTACGACATGCGCTACATCGACGAGATCGGGATCAAGCGGGCGATGGAGGAAGCATTGTCCGACCTCGATGCGAACACGCACCTGCATGTCAGCTTCGACGTCGACTTCCTCGACCCGGAGATCGCGCCCGGCGTTGGCACCACCGTGCCCGGCGGTCCGAACTACCGCGAGGCGCAACTGGTGATGGAGATGATCGCCGACACCGGCCGCCTGGCCTCGCTCGACATCGTCGAGCTCAACCCCGCCTTCGACGACCACAACCGCACCGCCAAGCTCGCGGTCGATCTGGTCGAGAGCCTGTTCGGCAAGTCGACGCTGATGCGGGCGTGATGCGGGGAACGCGAATTGCGGCGACGAGCAGGCCGAGGGCATGACCTTCGGCCTTTGTCTGACGTTGGCTAAGCAGGGAGGCTGGGCGCCATGATTCGCATTGAAAATGTCCGCAAACAATTTGGTTCCACGATCGCGCTGCAGGATCTGTCGCTGCAGGTGCAGGCCGGCGAGATCTTCGGTCTGCTCGGGCCGAACGGAGCCGGCAAGTCCACCACCATGTCGCTGCTGACCGGGCTCGCCGCGCCCGATGCCGGCAGCGTCCGCGTGCTTGGCGGCGATCCGCGCGATGCGGCGCTGCGCGCGCGCATCGGGCTGGCGCCGCAGTCGCTGGCGCTGTACGAGAACCTCAGCGGTCGCGAGAACATCGAGTTCTTCGCGCGCATGTTCGGCCTGCGCGGCACGCGCCTGGCGCAGCGAGTCGATGTCGCGCTCGACTTCGTGCAACTCGCCGACCGCCAGCACGACCGCGCCGGCACGTTCTCCGGCGGTATGCAGCGGCGCCTGAATCTGGCCGCGGCAATCGTGCACGAGCCGGAATTGATCTTGCTCGACGAGCCCACCGCTGGCGTCGATCCGCAGTCGCGCAATGCGCTGTTCGACAACGTGCTGGCGCTGAAAGCCGCCGGCCGCACCATCGTCTACACCACACACTACATGGAAGAGGTCGAGCGCCTGTGCGATCGCGTCGCGATCATCGACCACGGCCGCGTGCTCGCCGTCGACACCGTGCCGGCGCTGCTGCGTGCGCATGCGCCACGGCCGCTGTTGGTGATCGAGCGCGACGACGGCGCGACGCGCATCGAAACCGATGATCCGCTCAGCGAGCTCAACCGTGCCGCCGCCGCAGGTGCGGTTCGCAGCTTCCATGTCGAACGCCCGCGTCTGGAGCAGGTGTTCCTGCACCTCACCGGCCGCAGCCTGAGGGATTGAGATGAGTGCACTGTTCGCCTTCGCGGCCAAGGACATCCGCTTGTTGCTGCGCAACCGCGCCGCGTTGTTTTTCACCGTCGCCTGGCCGCTGCTGATCGCGGTGTTCTTCGGCGTGATCTTCGGCGGTGGTTCCGGCACCGCCAAGCCCAAGGTGGCGCTGGTGGTGCAGGATGCGTCCGCGGCCAGCGAGCGCTTCGCCCAGTCCGTGCTCAAGCTCGAAACGCTGGAAGTCGATCGGCTGGATGCCGCAGCTGCCGAGCAACTGGTGCGCCAGGGCAAGCGCACCGCAGCGATCGTATTGCCGGAAGGGTTCGGCGCGCGCAGCACGCAGGCCTTCAGCGGTGATCCACCCGAAGTGGGACTGTGGCTCGATCCGAGCCGGCGCGCCGAGCGCGCGATGATCGAGGGCATGCTGATGAAGCTCGGCGCCGAGGCGATGTTCTCGAACATCAGCGACCCGGTTGCACGCCAGTCGTGGCTTGAAGCTTCGCGCGCGAAGCTGGACCAGATCGAGCCCGGATCGCGCCAGGCGTTCAGCGACTTCTACGATGCGCTGGACCAGATGATGGCGACGTCGCAGGCCAATGCCAAACCCATTCCAGAAGCGGATGGGAAAACCGATGACCCGGCGGCTGCGAATACGTTCGTGCCGATCCAGATCGCGGAACGCGAAGTCAGCGTGGTGCGCCGCGGGCCGCGCAACGGCTTCGCGATCAGCTTCACCCAGGGCATGAGCTGGGGCCTGTTCGGTGCGTTGATGAGCTTCGTCACTTCGCTGGTGCTGGAGCGCATGCAGGGCACCTGGAGTCGCCTGCGTGCGACGCCGTTGTCCTCGGCGTCGCTGCTGCTCGGCAAGGCGCTGGCGTGTTTCATCGTGATGCTGGCGACGCTGCTGCTGATCGGCGGCGCCGGTGCGCTGCTGTTCGGCGTGGTGCCGCACTCGCTGCCGAAGCTGTTGCTTGCTTTCGTTGCTGCGACCTTTGCCTTCACCGGTCTGATGATGCTGCTCGCCAGCCTCGGCAAGACCGTGCAGGGTGCGAGCGGTGCCGCCTGGGCGGTGATGATGCCGCTGGCGATGGTGGGCGGCGCCATGATCCCGCTGTTCGCGATGCCGCCGTGGATGGCGCAGCTGTCCAGCGTGAGCCCGGTGAAGTGGGCGGTGCTCGCGATCGAGGGCGCGATCTGGCGCGGCTTCTCGTTCGCGGAAATGGCCACGCCGGTCGCGATCCTGCTTGCGACCGGCGCGGTCTGCGGTCTTGCCGGCGCCTGGCGGATCACGCGTCAGCCGAGCTGAGTTTCTCCGCGTTCGGCGAGTGCGCCCTTCGACCTCCTCAGGGCGCACGGTTCGGGTTCACGGGTCCGGGACGAAGCCGGCGAAGGCGCGGGGCTCTTCGGGTTCCCAGCGCGGGCGGCGGATGACACCGCGCTCGACCAGGTGCTCGAAGGTGTCGTACTGCACCTGGACGATTTCATCCGGGTGCGTCGAGCGGCGCTCGAACTGCGTGCTGCGGACCTCGGACCACTCGCGGTGGCCGTGCGCGGTGCCGAGTTCGGAGGCGAATTCCTCGCTGCGCTCGCGTTTGGCGTCGGCCATCGGCTGGTCGCGCGATGCATCCAGGCCGGCTTCGGCGGAGGGTGCCGGCGCTGCGCGTTGCGCCATGGCATCGGCTTCATTGGCGCCGCCCGGCGCCATCGACTTGCGACGCCATTCGTCGCCGCGGTAGACCGGGGGCGGCGGCGGTACGTACGCCGGCACGCGCTCACGGAACACGGCGATGCCGATCACGCCGACGTTCTGCGGCCGGCCGGTGCGTGCGGCGTAGCTCGCTTCCGGCGCACTGAACACGAATTGCGCCACCTCGGACATCGATTTGCGCCAGCCGTTGATCTCGGCGCGTTCATAGGGACCGAGCACATAGCCGCCCTGGTACGGATCGGCGGTTTCGCCGGTGACGGCATTGACGCCGTCGACCGAGAGCACCGCCATCACGCGCTCGCCGGTGCGGTTTTGCATCAACACCGCGTATCGATGCCCGGGTTCGCCAGCGACATAGGCGTGGCCGCGACGATGGTGCAGATCGAGCACCGCACCGGTGTCGCGGTCGACCACTTGCAGGTCAACCAGGTTGTGGACATGCGCCGTGGCCGTGGTGGACAGGACCAGGGAACCGAGCAGTGCAGCGAACAGCGATTTCATGATAGCCTCCGTCGTGGTGTGAGCCATGCAACGGGTGGGTGTCGGAAACGGGGTTCGGGGTTCTACTCGAAGCTGTTCGCGAACAGCGGCGATTCAGCCGAGGTGGCGGCCACCGCCCACGAGAAGCCGTCGCTGGTGCGGTGCTCCCAGCCCCACTTGCGCCACGGACTGACGCGGAATGCGGCCAGTCCCGATGCCGGTCCGGCGGGGCGGATCCAGTAGTTCACGCCGAGGTCGTAGGTGTCGTACAGCGCCTCGACGGTGGCCGCGAGTTGCGCATCGCGCGGGCCGAGCAGCGCGCCGAAGTAGTCGGCCCAGGCGATCGCGGCGGTGACTTCGAGCGCGTGTTCCTCGTCATGCAGCGGGCCTTCGACGGCGAAGTCGGTCCCGTCGTGCTCGATCACGTAGCGGGGCGCCAGGTCCAGGCCGAAGTTGCCGTCCTCGGTGCGCAGCGCGCTGCGCAGGAAGGTGCCGGAGCGGCGGATCATGTGGCCGGTGGCGGCATCCTCGGCGGTGCTGTAGGCGCGCCGCAGGGCGTCGGTCAGCAGCGCCGTCATCCAGGTCGATGCGCCATAGGCGGCGCTGTCCCAGTCGCCGGCGTGCTGGTCGCCGGTGTGATACCAGCCGCCGTCCACGCGCACCACGGGGATGCCGGCGGGCACACCGTTCTGGTGATCGGCGAGCGCGGCGACGATGGCATTGACGCTGTCGCGGCGGGTGGTGTTGCCGGTGATCTCGTAGTCGATCGCGTGCGCCATCAGCTTGAACGCAGCCGAGCGTTCGGTCCAGAAATTCAACGCGCTGCTCCAGGCATGGGCGCTGCCGTTGTGGGCGTTCGCGGTGCTGGTGATGGTCGCGAGGAAGGTGTCGTCGCCGGTGGCCCAGAAGGCATAGGCCAGCGACTCGTTGAAGGCGTACTTGTTGTCGTCGGGCTTCAGCGTGAACAGGCCGCTGGCGTTGACGCGGGCGCGATAGAAGTCCGCATGGCGCACGGCTTCGCGCAGGGGTTTCAGGAAGCCGCTGCGGAAGTGCAGGGTGAACATGGTCGCGGCGCGGTCGTACAGCCACGGCTCGTAGTCGGTCTTGTAGGGGCACAGCGAGGTGACCAGCGGGTCGTCCTGGTTGATCACGGTGTAGAAGTTGTTCTTCAGCGCGCGGTCGGCCTCGGTGTAGCCGGGCCAGGTCTCGATCGCGTCCATCGCGGCGGGATCGTCGCGGGTCGCGGGCATGTCGGCGGGAACCGGTACGGCACGGGTCGGGCGCAACGCGCCCCGGCTCAGCCAGCTGGCCGGCAGCGTGGCAAAGACGTTCGGCTCGAACACGTTGTCGCCGCTGACGAAGCTGCCGCTGCTGACCTGATGCCAGGTCGTCGCCCGCAGCGCACGACTGGGACGGTGCAATGTACGCGGCGTCGCGCCCCATTCCACGGTGATGCGCTTGGCATTGGCTGGGTTCGCGAAGCTCACCTCGACCTGCACCAGCGCCACCCGCACCGATTGGCCATCGATGCCGGCGTTGCTGCGGTGCCGCCACGGCGTCAGCTGCTGCACGTAGGCGGGGATCTCGATGCCGCCATCGAGCACGCGCAGCGTCGATAGCCCGGCCGCAGTGATCGACCCGCGCGGGAGCGGCACGCCGAAGCCGGCCACCGTCGGCACATTCGCGACCACGACCTCGGTCGCGTGCAGGTCCACTTCGATCGAACCGACTGGCACCGCCGGCGCCATGAACGGCTCGACCGCCGCGACCGTTCCAGCCAGCACCAACAACCACCCACCCAGCCATGTCTTGACGTGCATCGCGACTTGCCCCCGAATTCTGGTCACGGACTGTAACGACTCGCGTTCTTTCGAGCCTGTGACCGACAGCGCGTTGCTTGCCACCCATGATGCATGCGCATACCCTGTGCGCATCCCTCCCGCCGAGCAGGCAACGCCATGAGCGCCGTGATCAAGAAGGCGACCAATCTCAGCATTCGCGCCGACCTGCTCGCGGAGGCCAAGGCGCTGCGCGTCAACCTGTCGGCGGAATTCGAGAAGAGCCTGGCCGAAGTCGTGCGCCGCAAGCGCGAGGAGCAGTGGCTGCTGGAGAACCGCGAGGCCATGGAAGCCTGCAACCGCTTCGTCGCCGAGCACGGCATCTTTGGCGAAGAGTTCCGGCAGTGGTAGTTCGTCGTTTCGATGTCTTCGAAAACCCGAGTCGGCGCGAATCAAGGGCATTTCCCTACGTGCTGGTGGTGCAGTCCGAGTTGCTCGACGAGATGGCCACCCGCGTCGTCCTGCCGCTGACGCCGGTGCTGTTGCTCCACGGCAAGCCGGTTGCGCGTCTGCATCCGCGCGTGGAGATCGACGGCGAGACCTTTGTCGTTTTCGCCCACCTGCTCGGCACCCTGCCCACACAGCACCTCAAGAAGCGCATCGCCAACCTGGGCGACCAGCAGCACGCCTTCAAGGCCGCGCTCGATCATCTCTTCAGCGGAATCTGACCCATGTCCAGACGTCGTGTCCTCACCGGCATCAAGCCGACCGGTTCCCCCCATCTCGGCAATTACGTCGGCGCGATCAAGCCCGCGATCGCGGCCAGCCGTGATGCCGCGACCGATTCGTACTTCTTCCTCGCCGACTACCACGCGCTGATCTCCTGCCAGGACCCGTTGCGCGTGCAGCGCTCGACGCTGGAGATCGCGGCGACCTGGCTCGCGCTCGGGCTCGACCCGGAGCGGGTGACGTTCTATCGCCAGTCCGACATCCCCGAGATCCCGGAGCTGACCTGGCTGCTGACCTGCGTCACCGGCAAGGGCCTGCTCAATCGCGCGCATGCCTACAAGGCGGCGGTCGACGCGAACGCGGACGAAGGCGTCGACGCCGACGCCGGCATCAGCGCCGGGCTGTACATGTATCCGGTGCTGATGGCCGCCGACATCCTGATGTTCAACGCGCACGCAGTGCCGGTCGGCCGTGACCAGGTGCAGCACATCGAGATCGCGCGCGACCTCGGCCAGCGCTTCAACCACATCTACGGTGGCGACTACTTCACCTTGCCGGAAGCGCAGGTCGACGAGGGCACAGCGACGCTGGCCGGGCTCGACGGTCGCAAGATGTCGAAGAGCTACGACAACACCATCCCGCTGTGGGACGAGCCGGCGCTGATGCGCAAGCTGGTGATGGGCATCGTCACCAATTCGCAGGCCCCGGGGGAACCCAAGGATCCCGACGCCTCGCACCTGTTCTCGATCTACCAGGCCTTCGCCAGCGCCGAGGAAAGTGCGGCGATGCGCGAGCGCTTCGCGCAAGGCATCGGCTGGGGCGAGGCCAAGCAGGCGCTGTTCGAGCGCATCGACCAGGACATCGCTCCGGCACGCGAGCGCTATCGCCACTACATGGCCCACCCGCAGGAAGTCGAGTCCCTGCTGCTGCGTGGCGCCGAGCGTGCGCGCGAGCAGTCGCGGCCGTTCATTGCCCGGCTGCGCGAGGCGGTCGGGCTGCGCTCGCTGGCGCAGTCGGGCGCCGCTCTGGCGCAATCGCAGAAGGTCGCCGAGGGCTTGCAGCCCGAGCTGAAGCAGTATCGCGACAGCGATGGCCAGTTCTATTTCAAGCTCGCCGAGAAATCGGCCGGCGTGCTCGCGCAGAGCATCGGTTTCGCGAATGGCCGCGAGGCCGGCGCAGCGATCGCGCGCATCAAGCGCGGCGAGGCAGCGATCGCCAATGGCGAACTGGTGCTGGACGCGGCCGCGGTGGCCTACGTGCCGGATGTGGTCGATCCCGCAGATGCCGCGGCGGCGCTCGCGGCACTGGTCGCGCAGGAGGCCGCAGCCCTGGCGAAGAAGCAGTCGGCGTCGTGAACCTGCTGGCGCTGATCCTGTTCCTGCCCTGGTTCGCGATCCTCGGCAGCGTGTTCTGGTGGTTGCCGCGCGAACGCCCGCGCGGAACCTGGCGCAACCGCTTCGATGTCATCGCGCTGGTGCTGGCGCTGGCAGCTTCGGTGCTCGGCATGCACGCCGGTCTGGTCACCGACGCCGGCGACCACCATCCGATCTGGCGTCAGGTGCTGGCCTGCCTCTATGCCTATGGCGCCTTCGTCGGCGTGCTGGTGCTCGCGGCCGTGACGCGCACGCGGCGGCGCTAGACTGGCTCGACCCGGAGGCCTCGATGCCCGAACGTCCGCCGCTCACCCATCTGCTCGATGCCCTGCGCGACGGCGACCGTGGCGCCCAGAGCCAGCTGTTCGCGCTGGTCTACGACGAGCTGAAGCGCATCGCGCGCGGGCATCTGCGACGCGGCCGCCAGGGGCTGACGGTGAACCCGAGCACGCTGGTGCACGAGGCCTTCCTGAAGTTTCACAGCGCCGGTTCCGGCAACTTGCAGAGCTCGGCGCACTTCTACAACGTGATGGCGCAGGCGATGCGCCAGGTGCTGCTGGATCTGGCGCGCCATCATGCCGCCGAGCGCCACGGCGGCGCGCTGGTGCGCACTGAACTCGGCGACGAGATTCCAGACGAGCTGTCGCTCGACACTCTGCTCGAAGTGGATGACGCCCTGACCAAGCTCGCGGTCTGCGATGCCGACCTGGCACAGCTCGTGGAGTGGCATTTTTTTGGCGGCCTGCAGTTCACCGAGATCGCCGCGCTGCGCGGTCAGAACGAGCGCACCGTGCGTCGCCACTGGGACATGGCGCGCGCGTTCCTGCTCAAGGTGATGCACGGCGACGACGCGGGCGCCTGAGCCGTGCAGGCCGCGCACTGGCAACGCCTGAAGCCCTGGCTGGAGCAGCTGCTCGACGCCGAGGTTGGCACGCGCGCGAGCATTCTCGACGCGCTGCCGCAGGCTGACCGCGAACTGCGCGCCGATCTGGAAGCGCTGCTGCGCGAACATGATGCCGGCGCCAGCCTCGATCAGGGCGCGGTCGCGATTGCGGCGCCGTTGCTTGATGGCGGGCATTCCACGGCCGAGCTCGAAGGCGAGCGTGTCGGCCAGCAGATCGGTCCGTATCGTCTGAAGCGCCTGCTTGGCAGTGGTGGCATGGGCGCGGTGTACCTGGCCGAGCGCGAGCAGGACGGCTTCACCCAGCGCGTGGCCTTGAAGGTGATCCGCAACGTCATCGGCGGAGGTTCGGCGCGCAAGCGCTTCGATCGCGAACGCCAGATCCTGGCCGAACTCAAGCATCCCAACATCGCACCGTTGCTCGACGGCGGCAGCACCGAGGACGGCGCGCCGTACTACACCATGGAGTACGTCGAGGGCGTGCCGATCAGCGACTTCTGCCGCGCTCGCGGCGAAGACCTGCGGCTGCCGCTGCGACTGATGTTGAAGGTCGCCGCGGCGCTGGCGCATGCGCACCAGCGCCTGGTCATCCATCGCGACATCAAGCCATCGAACATCCTGGTGACGGAGGAGCGGCACGTGAAGCTGCTCGACTTCGGCATCGCCAAACCGGTGTCGGTGACCGCCGGCGCTTCGCTGACGCGCGGCACGCTCGGTCCGATGACGCCGGAGTACGCAGCGCCGGAGCAGTTTCGCGGTGGCGCCATCACCGTCGCCACCGACATCTACCAGTTCGGCGTGCTGCTCTATCGCCTGCTCACCGGACGCCTGCCCTACGACGCCGATCCGCACGACAACCTCGGCTGGGCGCGCGCGGTGACCGAGCAGGAGCCGATGGCACTGGTGCGCGCGCTCTCGGTGACGCGGCGGCGCGGGCGCAGCGATGCCGGCGAGTTGGCGCCGCGGCGTGGCGCCGACCCGCGCCGGCTGCGGCGCTGGTTGAGCGGCGATCTCGACGCGGTGGTGCGCAAGGCGCTGGCCAAGCGCCCGGAAGATCGCTACCGCTCGATGGACGCGCTGATCGCCGACCTCGAAGCCTTTCTGCGTGGCGATCCGGTCGCGGCGCGACGCACGGGCGCCGTCGACCGGCTGCGGCGCTTCGTCACGCGCCACATCGTCGCGGTGGCCACCGGTTGCCTGCTCGGCCTGGCGCTGATCGGCACCACCGTGTTTGCGCTGGGCGAGGCGCGGCGCGCGCGCGACGAGGCGGCGCGCGCGAATGCGGCCGTCGGGTTCGTCGAGGAGATGTTCCGGCAACTCGACCCAAGCCGCGGCGGCTCGCGCGAACAGCAGGCCCAGGCCATGCTCGAGTTCGCTGCCGCGCGCATCGACCGCGACAGCGATGGCCAGCCGCTGCTGCTGGTGCGCCTCGATCTGCTGGTCGGCAATGCCTTCGTCACGCTTGGCGATCTGCTGCAGGCCGGGCGTCGCTTCGAGCATGCGCGTGAGCTGCTGCGCCGCGAGCGCGGCGCGGGCCCGCTGCTGGTCGCCCAGGTGCTGGAACGCTCGGCGTGGACCACCTACCGCAGTGGCCAGGTCGATGCGGCGCGGGCCTTGCTCGATGAAGCCGAGCATCTGCTCGCGGAAGTCGACGCAAGCACTGCCGATGTCGCCATCGCCATCACCACCGATCGTGCGATCTTCGAGCGGGACCGCGGTCGCTATGCGCAGTCCTTGCCGTTCGCCGAGCGCGCACTGGAGCTGGCACGACGCTTTGATCCACCCGGCGGCAGCGAACGCGCCGCGCGCGGGCAGCTGCGGCTGGCCGCGGCGTACAAGGACGTCGGCCGCTTCGACGAGGCGGTCGAACAGTGCCGCAGCGCGCGCCGTTGGCTGGCGGCGAATCTCGGCGCGCAAGACCTGCTCACGGTCAGCGCCGACGAGTTGCTCGGCTGGATCCTCACCTCTACCGACCGTCTAGCGGAGGCCGAGACCCTGCTCGAAGCGGCAGGTGCGCGACTGCGCGAAGCGCTTGGCCCGGACAGCACTCGCTACGGGACCAACCTGTTCAATCGCGGCCTGCTGTACCGGCGTCAGGGCCAGATCGAGCGTGCGCACGCCGCCTTCGTCGAAGTGACCGAGATCTATGCGCGCAGTTCCGGCGGGGAATCGCTGGGACTTGGCTGGGCGCTGTGGAATCTCGGCAACCTGTCGCTGGAACTCGGTCGCGTGGAGGAAGCCATCGGTGAGCTGGAGCGCGTCGACACGATCTGGCAGCAAGCGATGACCGGTACTTCGCCGGTGCAGGCGCAACTTTGGGCCGATCTCGCCGGCGCCCGCATTCGTGGTGGGCAGTCACGGCGAGCGCTGCAGGCATTGCCCGCGGCGCTGGAGCGGGTGCGTGCGGCCGGGCTCGGCGACGACGAAGTGGTGGTGCGCCTGCTGGCGCTGCAAGCCGCTGCCGCCAGCGTCGAAGGCGACACCGCGGCCGCCACCGAGGCACGTGCGCAGGCGCTGCGGGAAGCCGAGCGCATCGCCACGAGTGCCCGTGCGCGCCGCGAATTGCACGCGCAGATCGAGACGTGGAGCGCGCTGCGCGCGGATGCGTCGGTGAAGGCGAGCGACTGAAGCGACGCGATGTCCGGTCGCCGGAGTGGACTTCGTACAGAACGGAGACACCCAACCGAGGCCTCCGCCATGAACACCCGCACGCTGATCCTCGCCACCGCCCTCTGCATCAGCGCTTCCGCTGAAGCCGCGGTGTTCTGTGTCGGCGATTCCGCCGCGCTGACCCAGGCCCTGGCCACGGCCGGCAGCAATGCCTGGACCGACGCCATCCGCATCCGCGAGGGCACCTACTCCGCGCCCGTGGGCGGCTGGACCTACTTCCCCAATCCGTCCGACCAGGACTACTACCTGTCGATTACCGGCGGGTGGGACGCCAACTGCGGGCTGCAGTCGCTCGACAGCAGCCTGACCAAGCTCTCCGGCGGTTTCGCACGGCGCGTCCTCGCGGTCTCGCGCGGCAACGGCAGCAGCGCCGAGCTCGAGATCTCCGGGCTCAGTCTGGTCAACGGCTTCTCCTCCAGCCAGGACTACGAGACCAACCTGGGACTGGCGCTGCGCGTCTACAGCCACGCGCACAGCGGGCCGCTGCGGGTTGAAAACGTGATCGTGCGCGACAACTCCAGCCTGCACGGATTGGGTTCGGTATTCCTGTCGTCCAAGGGTCCAATCTACTTCCGTAACAACCTGGTTGCCGACAACGACTCCGGCAACGGCTCCATGGGTGTGACGTTCGTGGGTAGCGGGACCGCCTACGTCAGCAACAACACCATCGTGAACAACGTCACCCTGAGCACGCCCAGCATCGGCATGGGGCTGGATGTGTCCGGTGGCACCGGTGCGCGCTATCTGAGCAACAACATCGTCTGGGGCAACGCCACGTTTGCCAACAGCTGGGACGTGGATTCCGACCCGATGGTGCTGATGATCGGCAACAACATCGGATCGATGTATGGCACCAATGCGGCCGGCAGCAGCAGCAACACCGCCGTTGACCCGATGTTCCAGTCGCCGGCCGACTATCGCCTGCAGCCGGGCTCGCCGCTGCACAACGCCGGCGTCAACGCGCCGCTGGGTGGCCTCGCGAGCTACGATCTCCTCGGCATGGCGAGAATCCTGAACGGCGTGACCGATGTTGGCGCCTACGAGTCGCAGATGAGCGCGATCTTCAAGAACTCTTTCGAATGAGCCGCGGCCGCCGGACTTGCAGGACGGGGCGCACTGCGATGAACTCGCGCCATGGCCCGTGAACCGAAATTGCCGCAGTCGGAAGCCGAGCAGCGCCGCGAGCTCGGCGGCTACAGCGAGGCCGAGTTCGATCGCGAGTTCGTGCGCTCGCAACGCTCGGACCTGGCCAGTGTCGCGATCCGCGTGGTGTTGCTGGTCATCGTCTACGGGCTGCTGGCGCGCGCGATCCACCGCTTCGATCCGCCGCCGTGGTTGCTCGTGCTGCCGTTCGCGAGCGAGTTTCTCGCGATCTTTGTGGTCGGCTGGTTCCTGTCCAGGTTCGTGGTGTCGTGCAAGGCCTTTCGCAAGAGCGCCGGCAGTACCGGGCTGCTGCTGTTCTGGATCGTGCTGATCGTGGGCGCCATGGCGGCGGCGATCGTGCTCAACCCCGGCGGCGCCGGTCGCTCCGACACGCCGCGGCAGGCGTTCGCGGAAGCCTGGCAGTGGATCGTGCGCACCGACCTGCACTGGGCGCTGGCGGCGATGTTCGCGGCCCTGGTCGGCTCGACCGTCCAGGAAGTCGTGCGCTGGAAACAGGAACGCGGCGTGTTCGTCTGGGCCGCGATCATGACCGCCGGCTTCCGCTTCGGCATCGCCTTCCTGGTCGCCTTCCTCGCCGGCTTCATCGTGATCTTCGCGGGCGACGTTCTGCTGCCGGTGGTGGGCCGGTTGTTCGACGGTGGCGGCAGCGCACTCACCTGGACGGTGTACGGGTTCGTCGTATTGGTCGAGGTGCTGACCCTGGTGGTGGCGGTGCTGATGCACCGCGACGCGCTGAAGCCGAAGGCGCAGTGAAAAACGGGGTCAGAGTACATTTCCTGCAGACTGGAGCTACGGCCGCAGTAGCCGGGAAATGTACTCTGACCCCGTTTTTCGACCCCGTTTTTCTTAGTGCGAACGCGCCAGGTCGTCGAGCATCACCTTGAGGAAACGCGCGGCCTCGCCGCCGGTGCAGGCGCGGTGGTCGAAGGTCAGCGACAGCGGCAGCACCTTGTGCGTTTCGATGCCGCCGATCACCGGCACCAGTTGGTGGCGGCCCTTGCCGGCGCCGATGATGGCGACGCAGGGCGGCACGATCACCGGCGTCGCATAGCGGCCGGCGTACATGCCGAAGTTCGACAGCGAGATGGTGTAGCCCTTCAGTTCATCGGCGGCGATCGAGCGGTCCTCGACCTGCGCGCGCAGCCGGTTCACGCCTTCGCGGATACTGCGTGCGTCGAGCATGTCGGCATTGCGCAGCGCCGGAACGAACAGGCCTTCGGGCGTGTCGACGGCGATGCCGACGTCAACGCGCGAATGCAGGGTGCGCGTGCTGTTTTGCATGTCGAACCACGCGTTCAAGGCCGGCTCGGCCTTGCAGGCGGCGACGATGGCGCGGATCAGGCGCGCAGTGATGTCGTTGCCCGGCGTCCATGCGTGCAGGTCGGCGTCGTCGCAGAGCGTGGTCGGCACCACCTGGGCGTGCGCCTCGGCCATGATCCGCGCCATGTTGCGGCGCACGCCGCGGATCGGTTCGGGCTGGCCCGAAGCCTGCACGTTCGGCGGCGTGGTGCGCACCGGCTTGCCGGCGAGTGAGCGCGGGTCGCTGGCGTATCGCGACGTGGACGTCGCTCCCACTGCCTCGTCTCCGGACGCGCTCGCGGGGGGGGCGGGGAGGGGAGCGGAGCGCGGCGCGCTTGCGGTTGCCGGTGCAGCCGGTGGCGCTGCGCTCAAGCTCGCCGGATTCGCCGCGGCGGCCTTCACGTCCTGCATCGTGATCACGCCATCGGCGCCGCTCGGGCGCACGCGCGCCAGATCGATGCCGAGCTTCTTCGCCAGCGCGCGCACCGCCGGCATCGCCTTGATGCCGCCGATCGCGATCACCGCCTCGTGCTTGACCTCGTTGCTCGCCTGCATCGCGCCGACCACGGTGCCGGCATCGACGCGCTCTGCCGCGGGTGCGGGCATCGAGGCGGCAGCTGAGGGGCTCTTCGGCTTCGGCGCATGTTGATGCCCGGTGTCCTCGGCCTCGGCGCGCTGCGGCAGGTTCGGGTCGATCTCGAAGGTCGCGAGCGGGGCGCCGGTGTCGATCACGTCGCCGGCCTGGCCATGCAGCTTGGTCACGACGCCGGAGAACGGCGACGGCACCTCGACCACCGCCTTCGCCGTCTCCATCGACACCATCGGCTGGTCGAGCAGCACCTTGTCGCCTTCCTTCACCAGCCATTCGACGATCTCGGCGTCGGGCAGACCTTCGCCGAGGTCGGGCAGATGGAAATCCTTGGTCGTGCTCATGGATGCTCTCCTCTCTCGGACCTAGCGATACGCCAACGTGCGCTTCGCAGCCGCAACGATGCGGTCGACGCTCGGAAGGTATTTCATTTCCAGCCGGAACAGCGGCATCGGGGTGTCGTAGCCGGTGACGCGCTCGACCGGCGCGACCAGGTCGAACATGGCCTTCTCGGCCAGTTGCGCGGCGATCTCGGCGCCGATGCCGCAGGTGCGCGCGGCCTCGTGCACGATCACGCAGCGGCCGGTCTTCTTCACCGACTCGTGGATGGTGTCGAAATCGAGCGGCTTCACCGTGGCGACGTCGATGACCTCCGTGCTGATGCCTTCGCCGGCCAGTGCGTCGGCGGCCTCCAGCGCTTCCTTGACGTGCGCGCCCCAGGTCACGAGCGTGAGGTCGGAACCGTCGCGCAGCACGAAGCAGACATCGAGCGGCAATGGCTCGCCGTCGTCCGCCACTTCTTCCTTGTACTGGCGATAGATGCGCTTGGGCTCGAAGAAGATCACCGGGTCGGGGTCGCGGATTGCCGCGAGCAGCAGGCCATAGGCGCGCGCCGGACTGGACGGAATGACCACGCGCAGCCCCGGGATATGCGCGAACAGCGCCTCCGGTGCTTCCGAGTGGTGTTCGGGCGCGCGGATGCCGCCGCCCCAGGGCGCGCGCAGCACCATCGGGCAGTGCAGGCGGCCGCGGGTGCGCGTGCGCATGCGCGCGGCATGGCAGACGATGTGGTCCATCATCGGGAAGATGAATCCGTCGAACTGCGCCTCGGCCACCGCCTTCATGCCCTGGAAGGCCATGCCGACGGCGAGTCCGGCGATCGAGGTTTCATCGAGCGGGGTGTCGATCACGCGCTCGGAACCAAAGCGCGCATGCAGTCCGGCGGTGGCGCGGAACACGCCGCCGTTGACGCCGACGTCCTCGCCGAGCACGACCACGCTCGGGTCGTGCTTGAGCTCGTAGGCGAGCGCCTGCGTCACCGCTTCGATCAGGGTGATCTCAGCCATGGCCGCGGCCCTCCCAGGCGATCGCCTGCGCGCGCTGCGCGGCGATGTCGTGCGGCGCTTCGGCGTAGAGGAAATCGAAGATCGCCTCGATCGGCTGCGACTTGGTTTCGAGATAGGCGTTCACCTCGACATCGACCTCGCGCCCGCATTGTTCCTTCCATGCCTGTTCGCGCGCCGCGTCCCAGACGCCGAGCGATTCCAGGTACTGGCGCAGCCGCTTGAGCGGTTCGCGCGCCCAGGCCTCCTTGACCTCGTCCTCGCCGCGGTAGCGACGCGCGTCGTCGGCGGTGGTGTGGTCGGACAGGCGGTAGGTGACCGCCTCGACCACGGTGCCGCCTTCGCCGCGGCGCGCGCGGGCGAGCGCTTCCTGCATCACTGCCATCATCGCGATCACGTCGTTGCCGTCCACCTGCAGGCAGTGCAGGCCACCGGCGAGGCCTTTCTGCGCCAGCGTTTCGGCGCCGGTCTGGGCGCTGCGCGGCACCGAGATCGCCCACTGGTTGTTGACCACCACGCTGACGTAGGGCAACTGGAACGCACCCGCGGAATTGAGCGCCGAATAGAAGTCGGCCTTGGAGGTGCCGCCGTCGCCGACCACGCTCACCGCCACCCGCGGTTCATGGCGCAGCTTGAACGCGAGCGCGGCGCCGGCCGCGTGCAGGCATTGCGTCGCGATCGGCACGCACCAGGGCAGGTCGTGTTTCGGGCCGGTGAAGTCGTTGCCGCGCTCGTCGCCGCCCCAGTACATCAGCACGTGGCGTGGTTTCACGCCACGCACGAACTGCGCGCCGTACTCGCGATACATCGGGCAGAACACGTCTTCCGGACGCATCGCCATGCCGATCGCGATATGCGCGGCCTCGTGCCCGAGGCAGGAGGCGTAGGTGCCGAGCTTGCCGGTGCGCTGCAGCGCCACCGCCTTGCCGTCGAACACGCGGGTGAAGCTCATGCGCTGGTACAGCTCGACCAGCACCGCCGGGTCCTTCGCAAACTCCGGCAGCGCGTCGACGACGCGCCCGTCCGGATCGAGGATCTGGCGATACCCGATCGTGAAACTGGCAACCGTTTTCATTTCGCCCTCCCGAGGCAGGTCGGCTTGATAGCAAGGCGCGCCCCGCGTGCGCAAGCCGCGTCGCCGCTTGCGCCGGCCGCGCGCATCGGCTAATCCGGCGAGACGCATCGGGAATCCTGACATGTTCGATCTGCTCGCCATCTTCGCTGCCATCGTCTTCGTGGTGATCGTGCTGCAATTGCGCGCGATGCTGGCGATGCCGTTCCTGGCCCAGGACGCGCGGCTGGTGGCTGCGGACTGGGCGGCGCTGTGCGGTGCCGCGGACGTGGTCGCCGGGGTATCGAGCGAGCTCGCCGTGCTCGGGTTCGACGCGCCGCAGTGGCTGTCCATCACGCCGCGCCCGATCTCGGCCGCGAACGTGCGTGCGCTGGCGAGCTACCGGCGCGAGGCCGATGGCATGCGCGTGTTCCTGGTGCCGCTGTTCCTGGCCGAGACCCCGAATCGCTGCATCTGCTACCTGGCCACGCGGCTCGTCGACGGGCGCACCGTGGTCAGCCAGCCGAGCGACCCGTTCTTCGCGATCACCGCCACCGATGCCGAGCCGGCGCAGCTGGTCGCCCCGGCACCGTGGCCGGAGCTGGTCGCCGCGCATGCGGCCTTCGTCGCGCGCCACGGCGTCGCGGCCGCGGACGCCTGCAGCGACGCGGTGCTGGTCGATCTCGCCGGTGCCTGGATGAACCGCCGGCGCGAGCGGCTGCTGGCACGCGGCGACCTGGTCGCTACCGCGGACGGCATCGCGCGGCCGGGGCTGCGCTTCGCGTTGCGTGCGCTGCGTGCGTTCTGGGCGCGGCCGAAGTGGCCGGCCAACGTCGATCCGATCCCGAGCGCGCGGCTCGCGCTGATCGCGCAGGCGTCGACGCGCATCCGCGAACGCGCGCCGACCGCGGCCATGCAGTGGCTGCTGTTCCTCGCCAGCAATGCGCTGTTCATGCTGGTCGGCGCGCTCGTGTTCGGGCTGCAGTTCGCGCTGATCCTGCTCGTGGTGATCGCGATCCACGAGGCCGGCCACTACTTCGCGATGCGCGCCTTCGGCTATCGCAACGTGCAGATGCTGGCGCTGCCGCTGGTCGGCGGCGTGACCGTCGGGCACGAAGCGCACCCGCGCGCGACGCACCGCGCCTGGATGTCGCTGATGGGTCCGTTGCCCGGAATCCTGATCGGCTGGGTGCTGCTGGCCGTGGCGCTGGCGGCGCGCGACGACACCTGGCTGCTGCAGGCGGCGTCGGTGTTCCTGGCGATCAACTACCTGAATGTGGTGCCGGTGCCGCCACTCGATGGTGGCCATATCGTGCAGGCGATGTTGCCGGCGCGCTGGTATGGCCTGCGCATCGCGTTCCTGGTGATCGCGTGTCTGGCCGGCGCGGCGATCGCGGTCGGGTTCGGGCTGCTCGGACTGGCGCTGATCGTGCTGCTGCAACTCGGGCAGGCGCAGGGCCTGCTGCTCAATCGTCGCGCCATCCGCCAGCTGTTGGCGCGCGGCGGCATGCCGGCCGACGCCTCGCGCGTGCGCAAGTTGCGCGTGGCGCTGGATGCGCTGGAGGCGGTGGCCGGACCGACCACGCGCGCGCAGGCGCGCATCGCGCACGCCGAGGACATCGTGCGCAGCCTCGACGTGGTGCCGATGTCGTGGCCGTCGCGGTTGCTTACCGGCGGGGTCTACAGCGTATTGCTGGCGGTGCCGCTGCTGGCGCTGATCGCGCTGCTGTGGTTCGGCGACGGGCTGGCGCCGGTGCTCGCCGCCGCGGCGCGCTGACGCGCGGCAACCAACGGGCGTTCGAATGGTGCGGTGCAGCACCAAGAAGATTTGACGCATCCGGAATGCGCCGCTACACCTGCGCGACTTTTTTGCCCGACGGATCTCGGGTTTTCCCGCACGGCGTCCGTCGTGTCGTTTCAGTTCGAGGAGAGATTTGATGAGCGGAGCAGCACTTCCGGGTCAACCGGCCCCACCGCAGTTCGACCAGATCATGGGGCACCCGAAACCGTTGTGGATGCTGTTCATGTCGGAGTTCTGGGAGCGCTTCGCGTTCTACGGCATCCGCTGGGCGCTGGTGCTGTACATCGTCGCGCAGTTCTATGGCGGTGATGCCTCCGGGCAGCAGCCAGCCGGTCTGGTCTACGGTTCCTATCTCGCGCTGGTCTATGCCGGGGCGATCTTCGGCGGACTGGTGGCCGACAAGTTCATCGGCTACCAGCGCTCGATCCTGATCGGCGCGGTGTTCATGGCCGCCGGCCTGTTCATGATCTCGCTGCCGAACCAGGACATCTTCAAGCTCGGATTGGCGACGATCATCGTCGGCAACGGCATGTTCAAGCCGATCATCTCGACCATGGTCGGGCGGCTGTACGCCACTGCCGACGAGCGTCGCGATTCCGGCTTCACCATCTTCTACATGGGCATCAACCTCGGCGCGATGATCGCGCCGCTGCTGACGCAGTACCTCGCGCGCAAGATCTTCGGCAGCGACACCATGCCGGCGTACAAGGTCGTGTTCATCGCCGCCGGTATCGGCATGCTCATCAGCCTGGTCTGGTTCTGGGCCGGGCGCGGGCAGCTCAAGGGCATCGGCGAGCCACCCGCGGGCGGTGAGAGCCTGTCGCGCGTGGTCACGGTCGTGGTCGGCGCGCTGGTGGTGATCCCGGTCGTCTACTTCCTGCTGGCGATGGGTGCGGAAAAGCTGCAGATGGTGCTGAGCGCGATGTTCATCGGCCTGGCCGCGATGCTGTTCGTCGAGGGCCTGAGGAACGGTGCGGTGGCGCGCGACAAGGTGATTGCGATGCTGATCATCTTCGCCTTCAACATCCTGTTCTGGATGTTCTTCGAGCAGGCCGGAAGCTCGTTCACCTTCCTCGCCGACCAGATCGTCGACCGCGACATCTTCAGCGGAGCGCTGCAGGGGCTGGTGTACCGGATGAGCGGCGAGCAGGTGTTCCCGACGGCGTGGTTCCAGAGCGTGAATTCGGTGGCGATCATCGTGCTCGCCCCGGTGATCGCGTGGATCTGGGTCAAGCTCGGTTCGTGGAATCCGTCGATTCCGCGCAAGTTCGGCCTCGGCCTGCTGTTCAACGGGCTGGCATTCCTGCTGCTGATGGCCGCGCTGTCCTCGATGGTCGATCCGCAGACGCTGAAGATCCCGTTCTGGACGTTGTTCGCGGTGTACTGGATCCAGTCGATCGGCGAGCTGTGCCTGTCACCGATCGGCCTGTCGATGGTGACCAAGTTGGCGCCGGTGCGACTGGTCGGCTTCGGCATGGGCGGCTGGTTCCTCTCCACCGGCATCGGCAACAACCTGTCCGGCATCTTCGCCGGCCACGTCAGCGGCGAGGGCGGCATGACCACCGCCTCGGCGCTTTCCGGCTACACCTTCGGGTTCTATGCGCTGGTCGGGTCGGGTGTGGTGCTGTTCCTGATCGCACCGCTGATCCAGAAGTTGATGCACGGCGTGAAGTAAGCGCAGCACGAGGAACGGGGGACGGTGACGGCGGCTGCGGCCGCCGTTGCTGTTTCAGCGGCGCGGACGCGAGGCGGCGGCGCGGGCGAGGGCATCGTGGCCTTCGCCGACCAGCTTGCCGAGGATGCGTTCCAGCCACTGGCGCTCCTCGCTGCTGAGCACGGCGAGCAACTCGCGTTCGTAGCGCAGCGCCATCGGCGCGACCTCGTCGTAGACCTTGCGGCCCTTGGCCGACAGCGCAAGCACCGATCGCCGGCGGTCGTCGGCATGCAGGCCGCGTTTCAGTCGTCCGGCCTTGAGCAGCGAATTGACGGCGCGGCTGACCGCGACCTTGTCCATCGCCGTGCGTTCGGCCACCTCGACCGCCGACAGCCCGGCATAGCGCCCGAGCACCGCCAGCACCCGCCATTCGGTCACCGCCAGCCCGAAACGTTCGGCGTACTCGCGCGCGATCGCCTGGCTGATGGTGTTGGCCAGCACCGACAGCTGGTAGGGCAGGAAGCGTTCGAGTTCCAGCGGGGCGTTCGGCATCAGCGGGGTCCTTTCTCGGCGCGCGGCCGGGCGGCGCCGCACTTGCAGATAGTTTCACATGAAACTAAAGTGCCGACCACCATGCAGCCGCCCACTGCCATCTGACCGGAGCATCGCCATGAGCGCACAGCCGCAGTCGTCCGCCGACCGCATCACCTTCGACAACCCGATGGGCATCGACGGCTTCGAGTTCGTCGAGTTCGCCGCGCCCGCCGACCAGGCCGCCGCCCTGCACGAGTACATCCGCAAGCTCGGCTTTGTCGCGGTCGCCCGGCACAAGTCGCGAGCGATCACCACCTATCGCCAGGGCGACTGCACGTTCCTGGTCAACGAGGATCCGGATTCCTTCGCCGCACGCTTTGCCGCTGTGCATGGCCCGAGCGCATGCGGTTTCGCGATCCGCGTCAACAAGCTCGCCGAATGGGCGCGCGTGCAGGCGCTGAAGAACGGCGCCGAGGCGTTCGAGCATCAAGACGAGCTGACCAAGGCGGTGGCGGCGCCGGTGATCAAGGGCATCGGCGGCTGCATGCTCTACATCGTCGACCGCTATGACGACCGCGGCACCATCCACGACCCGGACTACGAGTGGCTGCCCGGCGCGGAGATGATGCCGAAGGGCTTCGGCCTGACCTTCATCGACCACCTCACGCATAACCTCTACGCCGGCAACATGGAAAAGTGGGCGGAGTACTACCAGCGCCTGTTCAACTTCCGCGAGATCCGCTACTTCGACATCAAGGGCGCCAAGACCGGGCTGCTGTCGAAGGCGATGACCGCGCCCGACGGCATGGTGCGCATTCCGCTGAACGAGTCGCAGGACCCGAAGTCGCAGATCAACGAATACCTGAACCAGTATCACGGCGAAGGCATCCAGCACATCGCCTGTTTCACCGACGACATCTACACCACGGTGGAGCGCATGCATGCTGCTGGCGTCGAGTTCCTGGACACGCCGGATACCTACTTCGATGTCGTCGATTTGCGTGTGCCGAACCACGGCGAGGACCTGCCGCGCCTGCGTCGCAACAAGATCCTGATCGACGCCGATCCCGAGACCAAGCAGCGCAAGCTGCTGCAGATCTTCACCCAGAATGCGGTTGGCCCGATCTTCTTCGAGATCATCCAGCGCAAAGGCAACGAGGGTTTCGGCGAAGGCAATTTCCAGGCCCTGTTCGAGTCGATCGAGCGCGACCAGATGCGCCGCGGGGTGCTCTGATTTTTTCCCCTCTCCCCGGATGGGAGAGGGTAGGGGTGAGGGTGAGTTCGGAGCGGTGTTGCCTTGCGGCACGCCATCCCCCTCACTCCCGACCTCTCTTCCACGGGGGGAGAGAGGAGAAGTGATGTTTGGCGGAGTTCAGATGAGCACACTGAGATACCAATCCGGCTTCGGCAACGAGTTCGCCAGCGAGGCGATTCCCGGCACCCTGCCGGTCGGGCGCAACTCGCCGCAGCGCGTCGCGCACGGGCTCTATGCCGAGCAGATCTCCGGCACCGCGTTCACCATGCCGCGGCATCTGAACCGGCGCTCATGGCTGTACCGCATCCGCCCCGGCGCGATCCACGGCCGTTTCGAGCCGATGCCGGAGGGCGCGTTCCACAACCGCTACCACGAGATCGCAGCCGACCCGAACCCGCTGCGCTGGGCGCCGTTTCCGCTGCCGTCGTCGCGCACCGACTTCCTCGACGGCATCTTCGCGGTCGCCGGCAATGGAGCGCCGGCAGCGATGGCCGGGATCGGCGTGCACGTCTATGCCGCGAACGCCTCGATGCGCGACCGCTTCTTCGTCAATGCCGACGCCGAGATGCTGGTGGTGCCGCAGCAGGGTCGGCTGCGCTTCGTCACCGAGATGGGCGTGATCGAGGCCTCGCCGCTTGAGATCGTCGTGATCCCGCGCGGCATCCGCTTCCGCGTCGAGCTGTGCGACGCCGCCGCGCGCGGCTACCTCGCCGAGAATTTCGGTTCGCCGTTGCGTCTGCCGGAACTGGGTCCGATCGGATCCAACGGCATGGCCAATCCGCGCGACTTCCTGGTGCCGGTCGCCGCCTACGAGGATGCCGAGGGCGAGTTCGAGCTGGTCAACAAGTTCCAGGGCCGGCTGTGGCGTGCCGCGATCGGCCACTCGCCCTGCGACGTGGTCGGTTGGCATGGCAACCACGCTCCGTACAAGTTCGACCTGCGTCACTACAACACCATCGGTTCGATCAGCTTCGACCACCCGGACCCGTCCATCTTCACCGTGCTGACCAGCGCCAGCGCCGTGCCCGGAACCGCGAACCTGGATTTCGTCATCTTCCCGCCGCGCATCCTGGCGATGGTCGACACCTTCCGCCCGCCCTGGTACCACCGCAACGTCGCCAGCGAGTTCATGGGCCTGATCGAGGGCGTGTACGATGCCAAGGCCGACGGGTTCGCTCCCGGCGGTGCCTCGCTGCACACCTGCATGACCGCGCACGGCCCGGATGCCGCGACCTTCGACAAGGCCAGCCATGCCGACCTTGCGCAGGCCGACCGCATCGCCGACACCATGGCCTTCATGTTCGAGACCGGCCTGGTCATCCAGCCCACCGCGCAGGCGCTGGCCGCAGCCAACCTCGACCGCGACTATGCGCAGTGCTGGCAGGGCCTCAAGAAGCAGTTCGTCGCGCCGCGCTGATCGCGCCGCCGCCACACCGGAGACCGCATGAAACTCGCATCCCTGAAGCTAGGCGGCCGCGACGGCACGTTGATCGTGGTCAGCCGCGACCTGAAACGCGCGGTCATGGCCGAAACCATCGCGCCCACGCTGCAACAGGCACTGGAGCGCTGGAGCGACGTGCAGCCGCGGCTCGCGGCGCTGTCCGCGGAATTGAACGCCGGTCGTGCCGCGGACGCCTTCGAGCTCGACTTCCACGCCCTCGCGGCGCCGCTGCCGCGCGCCTACGAGTTCGTCGATGGCAGCGCCTACCTGCCGCATGTCGAGCGCGTGCGCCGCGCGCGCGGCGCCGAAGTGCCGGCATCGTTCTACACCGATCCGCTGATGTACCAGGCGACCGGCGCCGGTTTCCTCGGTCCGCGCGACCCGGTGGTGGTGGCGAGCGAGTCCTATGGCATCGACCTGGAAGCCGAGGTCGTGGTGGTGACCGACGATGTGCCGATGGCAGTGACGCCGGAGCAGGCGGCGGCGCACATCCGCCTGATCGGCCTGATCAACGATGTCAGCCTGCGTAACCTGATCCCGGAAGAATTGGCGAAGGGCTTCGGCTTCCTGCAGTCCAAGCCGAGGTCCGGCCTGAGCCCGGTGTTCGTGACCCCGGACGAACTCGGCGAAGCCTGGATCGACAGCAAGGTGCACCTGGCGCTGACCACGCACGTGAACGGCCAGTGGTTCGGCGCCCCCGAGGCCGGCGTCGACATGCAGTTCAACTTTGCGCAACTGGTGGCCCACGCTGCCCGCACGCGCCCGCTGGGAGCCGGGACCGTGGTCGGTTCGGGCACGGTCGCGAACCAGGACACGAGCCTCGGGGCGTCGTGCTTCGCCGAGCTGCGCACCGTCGAAACCCTGCGCGACGGCCAGCCGAGCACGCCCTTCATGAAGTTCGGCGACGTCGTCCGCATCGAGATGTTCGACCGCGCCGGCAACAGCATTTTCGGCGCGATCGAACAGCGCATGGCGCCGCTGGTCCGTTGATGCATGCCGCAGTTGTTGCGCTGCCGGTGCTGAGCTAGATTCGAGGCCGAATCGCGGGAGGATGCAAGCGTGGACAGCACGATACGGCTCTACAGCTATTGGCGCTCGAGCGCCTCGTACCGGGTGCGCATCGCGCTGAACCTCAAGCAGCTGAAGTACGAGATCGTGCCGGTGAACCTGGCGCGTGACGGCGGCGAGCAGCACAGCGGCGAGTTCCACCACCTCAACCCGCAGGAGCAGGTGCCGGTGCTGATCGACGGCGGGCGCGTGATTCGGCAGTCGCTCGCGATCATCGAGTACCTGGACGAGGTCTACGACGGCAACCACCTGCTTCCCGGCACCGCGCGCGAACGCGCGCGCGCGCGCGGCCTCGCGCACCTGATCGCCACCGACATCTCGCCGCTCGGCAACCTCAGCGTGCTGCAATACCTGGAACACGAGGACAACATGCCGCAGATCGAGCGCGAGCGCTGGATCCGGCACTGGATCACGCGCGGTTTCGCTGCGTTCGAGGAAATGCTGGCCGACAACCCGTCCACCGGCGACTTCTGCGAAGGCGACGTGCCCTCGATCGCCGACTGCTGCCTGGTGCCGCAGGTCTACAACGCACGGCGCTTCGAGGTTGACCTCGGGGCTTACCCGACGATCTGTCGCATCAACGAGCATTGCCTCGGGCTGCCGGCCTTCGACCAGGCGCGCCCCGAGCGCCAGCCGGACGCGCCGCAACTGTAGGGTCGGCGCGCGGCGTGATCGACGTCCAGGCGCAGCGCGAGGCCCGAGTCGGGCTCAGTAGGCGTTCGGATCGTAGGGGTCGTGTTCGGCAGAACCGCCGCCCTCGGCGAGGCGGATCTTGAGTGCCAGGCCATCGCGCGAATCGGCCTTGTTGAGCGCCTCCTCGAGCTCGACCTTGCCGTCCTTGTACAGCCGGAACAGGGCCTGGTCGAAGGTCTGCATGCCTTCCTCGAGCGAACGGTCCATCGCTTCCTTGATCTCGTGCACCTGCTGCCGGCGCATCATGTCGCGGATCACCGGCGTGTTGATCAGGATCTCGACCGCGGGCAGGCGCTTGCCGTCCTTGCCGAGCACCAGTCGCTGCGACACCACCGCCTTCAGGTTCAGCGACAGGTTCATCAGCACGTTCTTGTGCGAGGCTTCCGGGAAGAAGTTCAGAATGCGCTCAATGGTCTGGTCGGCGTTGTTGGAGTGCAGGGTGGCCAGGCACAGGTGCCCGGTTTCCGAGAACGCGATCGCCGCTTCCATGGTTTCCTCGTCGCGGATCTCGCCGATCAGGATCACGTCCGGCGCTTCGCGCATCGCGTTCTTCAGCGCCTCGTGGTAGCTGCGCGTGTCGAGGCCCACCTCGCGCTGGTTGACGATCGACTTCTTGTGCCGGTGCAGGAACTCGATCGGGTCCTCGATGGTAAGGATGTGCCCGCTGCTGTTGCTGTTGCGATGGTCGATCATCGCGGCGAGCGAGGTCGACTTGCCCGAGCCGGTGGCTCCGACCACCAGGATCAGGCCGCGCGGCTCCATGATCAGGTCGCTCAGCACCTTCGGCAGCTTGAGCATGTCGAAGGTCGGGATCTCGCTCTTGATCGCGCGGATCACCATGCCGACTTCGCCGCGCTGCTTGAACACGTTGACGCGGAAGCGGCCGGCTTCCTTGACCGCGATCGCGATGTTGAGTTCGAGGTCGCGCTCGAAGGCCGGCACCTGGCCTTCGTCCATCAGCGAGTAGGCGATCTTCTTGACCATGCCCCCGGGCAGCCCGGTGTTGCCGAGCGGGTAGAGCTTGCCCTCGACCTTGATGTTCACCGGGGCCCCGGTGGTCAGGAACATGTCCGACGCACCTTTCTCCGCCATCAATTTCAGGAAGTAGCCGATGTCCATGCGCGCCTCACCCGTTGGTCCCGTTGCCGTTGCAAACCCCGCTGGGGCTTTCCACAATACCGGCAATCAGCATGCAAGCGACTTATGACATTTCCCCGCACGAAAATCCATCTGCCTGGTCTCCTTCTGCTGGCGCTCGCCGGTTGTGCGTCGCTGCCGGATCCGGGCGTCGATATCGAGCGCTCCGCGCTGCGGGTCGAGGGCGCGTTGGCAGCCGATGCCGAGGTCTATGCGCCGGTAGAGCTGCGCTTCGCCACGCAACGCGTGGCGCAGGCGCGCGAGGCGCTCGCTTCCGGTGACAAGCGCCGGGCGGCGCGGCTGGCGGCGCAGGCCGAAGCCGATGCCGAGCTGGCGATGGCGCGTGCGCGTCTGGGGCGGCTGCGCGCCGCAGTCGAGGCGCAGGCTGCCGAGAATGCAAAATTGCGTGCCGAACTGCTCGGGGAGTCGCCATGAGCGGTTTGCGTTGGGTGATGCTCACGGTCCTTCTCGCGGGGTCGGCGCCGCTGCTCGCCGCGAAACGCGATCTCGAGTACGAACGGATCGAGCAGCAGTTGCGCGCGTTCGAGGCCGATCCGGAAATCGGCAGCCTGGCACCCGCGGAACTGTCGCGGGTGCGCGAGACGCTGGCGCAGATGAAGCTCGCCGGAGTGCGCGGCGAGGAACGCGCGCACCTGTCCTATCTCGCCGAACGTCGCCTGGATGGCGCCATCGCCTCGGCGAATGCGGTACGCGAGGAGCGTCGCCTGATCGAACTGCAGCGCGAGCGCGACCAGATCCTGCTCGAGGCCAGCCGCCGCGACGCCGAGATGTCGCGGCTCGAAGCCGAGAAGTTGCGGCTGCAATCGCTGGCTCGTGCCGAGGAAGCCGAGCGCGCGCGCAGCGATGCCGACGCGGCGCGAGCAGAAAGCGCGGAAAGCGCCGCGCTCGCCGATGCCGCCCGTGCCGAAGCCGAGCAGGCACGGCGCGTGGCCGAAGCGCAGTCGGCCGAAGCCGAACTGGCCAAGCGCGAAGCCGAGCTGGCGGTGGCGGCAGCCGACAGCCTGCGCCTGCAGATGCAGTCGCTGACCGCGCGTGAGGACGCGCGCGGCAGCGTGATGACGCTCGGCGAAGCGGTGTTCGCGCCGGGTCGGTCGCAGTTGCAGCCGGAGGCGATCGAGAACCTTGAAACCGTGGTCGACTTCGTCAACCGCGACCGCACCCGGGCGGTGCGCATCGAAGGCCACACCGACGCCAGTGGCAGCGACAACGCCAATCAGGTGCTGTCGCAGCAGCGCGCCGACGCGGTGCTGGCAGCGCTGGCGGCGCGCGGCGTCGAGTCTGCGCGGATGACCGCAATCGGGCGCGGCGAGGACGTTCCGGTGGCCCCGAACGAAACCGCGGAGGGCCGCGCCAGGAATCGCCGCGTCGAGATCATCCTGCTCGGTCGATAACGCTTCCTTAACGCTCAGTTCGTTGATTTTCCGGGGTTCCAAATCCGGCTTGCCGGGCTCCGGGGAACGGAGTAGGTTCAGGCCACATGCCGCACCGTTCCGATGTCCGGCATGGCAGGAAGGTCCGCCGATGCAAGCCTGTTGCAGTCTCGAGGAATCCGCCGCCGGCCACTTTGGCCCGGGTCGAGACGCAGCATGCATGTGCAAGCGCAGCGCGGACCACAGTCTCTCCACGCGCTCCCACGCCGCCGACCGCAGGGCCGGGTGGCGCGCCGTGGCGCCTTTGCATGCAGAGGAGGTCAGCTGATGTTCGAAGCACAACAGCGTGAAGTCGAGGCAATGATGAGCCAGAGCCCGGAGTTCCGGAGTCTGTTCCTCAAGCATCGCGAACTCGACAAGCAGGTCCGTGACGCCGAACTGGGCGTGTTGCCGATCGACGACGTGACACTCGTCCGATTGAAGAAGGAAAAGTTGTGGGCCAAGGACAAGCTCACCAACATCTGGGAGCACAGGGCCTGAATCGTCGCCGCACACGAAGTGCGGCAGGAATCGTGCAGGGCAGGACCCTGCGGTGGGAGCAGCCGCAAACGGATTGCGCAAGCAGACGGTGCTCCTCGGCGGCGGCCGGTGGCGAAAGCCCCGGCCGTTCGCTTTTCCGCCTCGGCTATGATCGCGCGCTCGTTCTCAGCGGAAGCCGGTCATGCCCCATGTCAACAGCGTGCTCGAACTGATCGGCCGGACGCCGATGGTCAAGGTCCAGAAACTCGATACCGGACCCTGCGAGCTGTACCTGAAACTGGAAAGCGCGAATCCGGGCGGATCGATCAAGGACCGCATCGGTCTGTCGATGATCGAGGCGGCCGAACAGGCCGGCCACATCCAGCCCGGCGCCACCCTGGTCGAGGGCACCGCCGGCAACACCGGTATCGGCCTCGCGCTGGTCGCGCAGCAGAAGGGCTACAAGCTGATCCTCGTGGTGCCGGACAAGATGAGCCGCGAGAAGATCTTCAACCTCAAGGCCATGGGCGCGGAAGTCGTGCTGACCCGCTCCGACGTCGCCAAGGGACACCCCGCTTACTACCAGGACCTTGCGGCGCAGATCGCCAAGGAAACGCCCGGCGCCTATTTCATCAACCAGTTCGGCAACCCGAACAATCCGAAGGCGCACGAGGAAGTCACCGGCCCCGAGATCTTCGCGGACATGGACCGCGACATGGACGCGATCATCTTCGGCGTCGGTTCCTCGGGCACCATGACCGGGCTGTCGCGCTATTTCGCGCGCGAAGCGCCGAACGTGGAGCTGGTCATCGCCGACCCGGTCGGCTCGATCCTCGCCCAGTACATCAACGAAGGCGTGCTCAGCACCAAGAGCGCGAGCTGGATGGTCGAGGGCATCGGCGAGGACTTCCTGCCGCCGATCAGCGATTTCTCGCGCGTGAAGAAGGCTTATGCAATCAGCGACAAGGAGAGTTTCCTGGCCGGGCGCGAGCTGCTCGCCAAGGAAGGCATCCTCGGCGGCTCATCGAGCGGCACCATCCTCGCTGCGGCATTGAAGTATTGCCGCGAGCAGGCCACGAGGAAGCGCGTCGTCGCCTTCGTCTGCGACACCGGCAACAAGTACCTGTCGAAGATGTACAACGACTACTGGATGCTCGACAACGGCTTCCTCGAGCGCCCGGTGCACAACGACCTGCGCGACCTGATCAACCGCCCGTATTCGCAGCGCGACACCGTCGTGATCGGACCGAACGACCTGCTCACCGTCGCCTACCAGCGCATGAAGCTGTACGACGTTTCCCAGTTGCCGGTGATGGACGGCGAACAGTTGGTCGGCATCGTCGACGAGAGCGACGTGCTGATGCATGTGTATGGCGACGAAGCGCGCTTCCGCGATCCGGTGTCGACCGCGATGGTGGTCAAGCTCGAGAAGCTCGACGTCAAGTCCCCGATCGAAGCCCTGCTGCCGGTGTTCGACAAGGGCCACGTCGCCATCGTCACCGAATCCGAACGCTTCCTCGGCCTGATCACCCGCATCGACCTGCTGAACTACCTGCGGCGCAGGGTGCAGTAGCGATGCTGACGGTCGCAGTCGCGGGTCCGGGCGACCGGAACGGAATGCCGGCTCGACGCCTCCGTTGCGATGGCGATAGGGGAAGATCGGGTCTGCGACGTCGAAGGCGGGCATGAGGCCAGGACCCCTGATTCTCCGGATGCAGCGCATCGCGCAGCCTGCTTGCATCCGGTTGCACATCGGCGGATCCTGCTCATGGTTGCTTAACAAATGCAGTGATATGATCCCCGCGTCAACGTGAGGTACCAGATGAAAACTTGCATGAAAGCCGTTGTTTTGATGCTGCTTTCCGGGTCCGCAATGGCGGGCGACTTGGTGCTGAAACTGGGTACGACCGGAAATTTCCGTTATCACCGTATCCCGGTCACCGGAACCGTCACCGTCAGTCCCGCGACCGGCGACATCACCGTAGACCCGGTCGCGGAAACCGGCAGCTCGAGCGACGGATGGTGCCCGGCGGGTACTAACGGAACACCAACCTTCCCCACGCCCTTGGGTGCGAGTGCCACCTCGCTGCCCTCGACCGGCGGCAGCGTCACTCTGAGCTGGACCGCATCCAATGCCACCCTTGGCTGCACCGCCTCCTCCTCGGGCGTGACCGGCTGGAACGGCAATGCGGTCACCAGCCCGGTGACGGTGTCCCTGAGCGCCGCGGGCAGCTACTCCTTCAGCGTGAGTTGTTCCAACTCCAACGGATCAACCACCAGTGGTCCGGTCGTAGTGACCGTGGAGAGTTCGGGAACCACGCTGCCCCCCGAGTGTGCCACGCGGCTTCCGCCTGCCGGAGTCACCCGCCAGACCAACATGACCAACTACAACCTCGGCGGCACGCTGAACCAGCAGAACTCCGAGTTTGGTGTTGGCAGCAATGTCAACGTGACCGGGTACACGCCGCTGTTTGGAACTACGTTCAACCAGGCCAACCAGGTCGCTCGTGTCTTCATCGATACCAACAAGTACGTGGCGATGCAGCTCTCGACCACCGGCGTGCCAGTCAACGCCGTTGGCGGCATTTCGTGGGCTCAGGCTTCCCAGGCCATGTTCAGCGTGCAGATCAGCCTGTGTCCCGGCGATTTCGGTCACGTGATCGACCCAATGTGCAAGACCTCCGCGGTCGAGACCGGTGGACTGGCCTGGAAGGTGGGCACGAAGCCGCCCACGAACCCAGGCTTCTATTGCTACCTCACGCCCGGTCAGACCTACTACATCAACGCCATCGCGACCGATGAGGGATCGTGGACCACGACCACCTGCTCGACGACCTGGTGCGACTGGTTCGTGAACCACGTGGGAGGCTGGTGAGCATGCGGGGGTTGCGGATTGCCGTAGCGGCGCTCGTATTGTCGGGAGCTGCCACGGCGGCAGTGGAGCCGCAGCCGGAGCAGGTGGCGGAATCGAAGGAAGCGGTCGCGAGCGCGGCGCCTTCCGAGTTGGCGAACTATCTGATCGCCAAGCAGGGCAAGGCCGAGGTATGGGCGATCGATGTCGACGCCCATCTCGAGGCAATGCCGGCAGCGGATCGAGCCGGGTTCATCGATAGCCCGAAACGGATTCAGCAGATGCTGAGCCACATCCTGTTGCGCCGGAACCTGGCGATCGAGGCGCGGGAACTCGGCCTGGACAAGGGACCGGTGGTGCAGCGGGAGCTGGAGCAGGCGATTGAAGTGGTGCTGATGCGCCACCGCCTGAGCCATATCCGCGACAACAGCAAGGTGCCAGACCTGCAGGCGTTGGCGAAGGAGAAGTTCCTCGCGAATCAGGCGGCGTTCGTGTCGAAGGAGACGGTGAGCGTCGCCCACATCCTGCTGGACACGAAGGAGCGTACCGAGGAGCAGGCCATCGCGCAGTTGCAGGCCTGGAAGGCCGATGTCGCCTCCGGCAAGGCCAAGATCGAGGAACTCGCGAAGGCCCATTCCGATGATCCCGGCGTTCCGAACAACAGCGGCGTCTACGCAAATACCGATGTGGCGAGCTTCGTTCCCGAATTCGCCGACGCGGTGCGCAAGCTGGAAAAGCCAGGCGACCTGTCCGACGTGGTCAAGACCGAATTCGGTTTCCATCTGATCCAGCTGCGCGACCGCACTCCCGGTCGGCCGCTGCAGTGGGAAGAGGTGAAGGAGCAGCTGGTCGCGTACGAACGCGAGAACTACATCAAGAAGATCCAGGCCGATCATCTGGAGGAGTTGAAGAACCTGCCGATCGAGGCCAGCGAGGCCAGCGTCTTCCCGCTGCGCGAGCGCTACGGCAAGCTCCAACACGCGCCGGCGGCGGCCCCACAACCCCCCGCTGCTGCTGCCCCCGAGGGGCAGGACGCAGATTCCGCGAAGTAGAACGCAGGGCGGAATGGGAGGCGGGCGCGCGTTCCGACCGTCCGGCTCAGGGCCGCTCCGGTGAATTCCCTACAGCTCGCACTGGCCCTGCTCGCGCGTGATCTGCGCGAGCGCTATCTCAGCACCTTCGCCGGTTTTGCGTGGGTGCTGCTGACTCCGGTGTTGCTGCTCGCGATCTTCAGCTTCGTGTTCGTGCAGTTGCTTGGGGCCCGCTTCGGGTCTCGCGTTGGCGGCGACGTGATTGCGTTCCTCGCGCTCGGGCTGTGGTCCTGGCATGCATTCGCCGACGCGGTGGCGCGGGGCACCGGGGCGCTGGCCGCCAATTCGTCGCTGATCGCGCAGATCGCCCTGCCCCGCGTCTGGCTGGTGCTGGTGCCGGTGCTCGGCGCGGTGATCATCCAGACGGTATCGCTGACGCTGGTGGTGGTGCTGCTGCTCGCGACCGGCAAGGCCACGCTCGGTCCGGGTTGGGCGCTGGCGTTGCTCGCGTACGTTGAGCTGCTCGGCATCGGTATTGCGCTCGCGCTGCTGCTCGCGCCACTGAACGTGTTCTTCCGCGACGTCTCCGCGCTGCTGCCGCAGGTGCTCACGTTCTGGATGATGCTGACGCCGATCTTCTTCGATCGCGCGCAGTTGAAGCCCGCCTTCGCCGAGTGGTTGCTGCTCAACCCGGTGACGCCGCTGATCGAGACGTTGCGCAACGGCATTCTCGACGGTGCGACCCCGGCGGCGCCGCTGCTGGTGCCGGGTCTGGTGGCGCTGGGACTGCTCCTGCTGGCTTGGCGGGTGTCGCCGCGGTTCCTGGCGCGCATCGAGGACTTCCTGTGAACGACGAGGTTCTGCTTGAGCTGAGCGGTGTCGGCAAGCGCTACCCGCGCGTGCACCGGCGTCGCGATCGCTGGAGTTCGATCCTCGACGCGATCGCCGGCCGTCCCTACCGCCTGAGCACGTCGGTGCTCTCCGACATCGGCTTCACCCTGAAGCGCGGCGAGTCGCTCGGCCTGATCGGCGAGAACGGCGCCGGCAAGTCGACGCTGCTGCGCATGATCTGCGGCGTCGCCGAACCGAGCGAAGGCCGCATCATGCGCCGCGGCAGTGTTGCGCCGCTGCTCGAACTCGGTGCCGGTTTCCATCCCGACTACAGCGGTCGCGACAACATCCGCATGAATGCGCTGCTGCTCGGGATGCCTGGCGCCGACTTCGAGGCCAAGGTGCAGCAGATCATCGACTTCGCCGAGATCGGTGCCTACATCGACGAACCGGTGAAGCACTATTCGTCCGGCATGAAGGTGCGGCTCGGCTTCGCAGTGGTGGCCTCGGCGCGCCCGGACCTGCTGATCACCGACGAAGTGCTGGCGGTGGGCGACGAGTCGTTCCAGAAGAAATGCGTGGCCTGGATCGAAGGCTATCTGCGCGACGGCGGAACCCTGCTGCTCGTCAGCCACGGCATGTACCACGTGCAGAAGCTGTGCAAGCACGCGCTGTGGCTCAACGGCGGCCGCATCGAGGCCTATGGCGATGTGTTCGATGTCACCCAGCGCTATCTGGCGTATCAGGAAGCGAAGTCGGCGCGGCGCCGCGCGGAGGAACGCGCGCATGCACAAAGCGGCGACTACGCCGTCGCCAGCGTGGCCATCAATGGCGAGAGCAAGGACGTCCCGACGGTGATGCCGATGCGCGCAACGCTGGACGTGGACGCGACCTTGTACAGTGCCGATGGCCGCGCGCCGGTGTTCGCCGTGGGCATCAAGCGCCAGGACGGCACGCCGGTGTATGGGATTTCAAGCGAGCTCGATGCGATCGAGCCGCTGCGCCAGTCCGAGCACGACTTCCGTTTCTCGATCCGCTATCCGGACCTGGCGCTGTTGCCGGGTACCTACACGGTCGCGCTGCACGCGATGGACCCGGAGGCGATCCGTCTGTTCGATACCGTCGAGCGCTCGCTCGTGGTCACCGGCCGCAGCCGCGAGGTCGGGCTGGTGCAGTTGCCGCATCGCTGGCACACGCCGTGACCTGCATCGTGCTGCCGGTGTTCAATGCCGCGGCGGCGCTGTCGGCGTGCCTGCACGCCTTGCAGCAGAGCGTTCCGCCGCACACCCGGATCCTGTTCGTCGACGATGCATCGACCGACCCGGCCGTCGCGCCGCTGATCGAGCGCTTCCTCGTGCACTGGCACAGCGCCGAATTGCTGCGCAATCCGCGCAACCTGGGCTTTGTCGGCACCGTCAACCGCGCGCTCGCGCAGAGCCCCGGTGAAGACGTGCTGTTGCTGAACACGGACACCATCCCGACCCCGGGCTTCCTGGAGGCGATGCTCGCGAGCGCGGGCTGCGATGCGCGCATCGCTTCGGTGACGCCGTTCTCGAACAACGCCGAGATCTGTTCGTTCCCGGAGTTCTGCCGCCCGAACCCGGTGCCGGCGCAGCCGCAGGCAGTGGCGGCGGCGTTTCGCGCCGAGGCGCCGGTCGCGGTCGATCTGCCGACCGGCGTCGGCTTCTGCATGTGGATGCGGCGCGCCGCGCTCGACGCACTGGGTGACTTCGACGCGGCCACCTTCGGTCGCGGCTACGGCGAGGAGAACGACTGGTGCATGCGCGCTGCCGCGCACGGCTGGCGCAACGTGCTGTGCCCGGCCGCCTACGTCGCCCATGTCGGGCATGCATCGTTTGCCGCCACCGGCGAGCGCCCCGGAGGCGAGAACCTGGCGCGGCTGTCGGCGCGCTATCCCCGCTACAATGCACTGGTTGCGGATTTCATCGAACGCGACCCGCTGGCGGCAATCCGGGCCCGGGTTGCCGCCCGGCTCGCAAACGCCGCGGACTGATCCGACGCCACCCCTTCCATCACAGGATCCGTTGTGCAGGAACTCCCTTTCACCGGCGAGCGCTTCACGCCCGAATGCGTGCGCGAGATCTGGTACGAGCACGTGCACCGTTACGCCCTGGCACGCCACCTCGCCGCCGGCAAGCGCGTGCTCGATGTGGCCTGCGGCGAGGGCTACGGATCGGCGATGCTGGCGCCGGTGGCGAAGTCCGTGCTCGGCGTAGACCTCAGCGGCGAGGCGATCCGTCACGCGCGTGCGCGCTACGGCCTGCTGCCGAACCTGTCGTTCGACGAGGCCGACGCGACGCGCGCGCAGTTCGCCGGCGCGCCGTTCGACATGGTGGTGTCGTTCGAAACGCTGGAGCATGTCGAGGCGCAGGACGAACTGGTCGGTGGCCTCGCCGCTGCACTGGAACCCGGCGGTTTCGCGCTGCTGTCCTCGCCGGACAAGGCCGAATACAGCGACGCCACCGGCCACCGCAACGAGTTCCATGTGCGCGAGCTCTATCGCGACGAACTGCTGGCGCTGCTCGGCCGGCACTTCCGCGTGGTGCGTCTGTACGGGCAGCGCCTGATGTTCCACTCCGCGATCTGGGCGATCGAAGGTGGTCGTGGCGGCACGCTGAATCAGACGCTGCATGCGGATGGCCGCTGCGAGGCCGATGCACTGCCGAGGCCGATGTACTACCTCGCCGCGTGTGCCCAGAACGAGCGCGACCTGCCGGCGTTGCCGGGACTGGCGCTGTTCGCCGACGCCGGCGAGAGCGTGTACGCGCACTACCACCACGAGATCCGCAAGAACATGCAAGCCGGAACGCTGCTGGCCGAGCGCGAGCAGGCGCTGCTCGCGGCGCAGGCCAGCCTGGCCGAGGCCGAGCGGCGCCTCCGGGACCTCGAATCGCGCCACGCCGCAGCTCCCGCGCGCCGGCGCTTCTGGCCGTTTGGCCGCAACTGACGGATCCGATCCGATGGAATTCAATCTCGATCTCGATGTGACGCCGCGGCCGCCCGTGGATCCGAATGCGACGCTGTTCGCGACGGTTCCGGGTCATGCGGCCGATCTCGGCAATGGCGAGTGCGTGCTGCGGACGCAGCACGACGACGTGCCGCACGTGATGACGTACCAGGTGCTTGCCGCACTCGATCGTTGCCGCGAGTTCCGTTCCGCCGAGGAACACATCGAGGCGATCCGCCAGAACACGCCGGGCGCGCCGGTCGATGGCATCCGCCGCGTGTTCAACGGCCTGGTCCAGCGTGGTCTGATCGTCGCCGCCGAAGATTTCGTCGCGCCGTTCCTCGCGCCTGCGGCGCCGCCGCGGGCCGAGGCGGGCGGCCTGTACCTGCGCGCCGGGGAGCGTCCAGAGCGCCTGCAGCGGCTGCTGGATTCGCTGCGGCAACAGGTGCTGCGCGGCTTCGAGGCACCGATGCTGACGGTGATCGACGAGGCGCGCTCCGCGGATGCGATCGCCGCGCACGCCGCCATGCTGCGCGCCCACCGCGAGCTCGGCCCGGCACCCGTGCGCCACGTCGACGCCGGTGCCTGGCAACGCGTCCACGATGCGCTCGCGGCCGCATTGCCGGAGCAGCGCGCGGTGCTCGACGACCTGATCGGGCGCAGGCGCGATGGCATCGCTCCGGGTGGAACGGGTCCGGGCTGGAACCTGGCGCTGTTGCTGGGCGCGGGTCGCCGCATCCTGTTCGGCGATGACGACCTGGTGTTGCCGCTGAAGTTGCATCCGGAACTGCGCGACGGCATCGAGCTGGAAGCGCGCGCGACACTGCCGGTGCGCTTCTACGGCGGGGCGGAGTCGGCGCTGCAGGCGGGGCATGACGCCGAATTCGATCTGCTGCAATGGCACCTCGATCTGTGCGGTGCACCGATCGGCCAGGTCTTCGATCACGCCTCGCGCCTGGTGCCGACGCGCGAGCAATGGCGCCGCCTCGCGCCGTCGCGGATGCCGCAGCTGCAGCCGCAAGCGCGCGTGCTGGCGACCTTGAACGGCCGGCGCGGGCACAGCGGCCACGCTTCGGCGGACTGGATGTACCAACTCGACGCCGCCAGTTCGCGTGACCTGTACCAGGAGCGCAACCGCTACCTGCGGCTGCTCGAATCCGGCAGCGTGTGGATCGGCCCGGATCGCGCCTGCGCGATGCAGGCCACGCCGATGCTGCCCTTCGCCCAGGACCTGTCGCAGCTGCCGGCCTTCGTGGTCGCGGGCGGTGGCGACGCCGAGAGCAGCTATGCCGCGATCTCGCGGGTGCTGACTCCGCACGCCTGGTTCCTGCAGTTGCCGACCAGTGCCGCGCATCCGCCCGAAGCCGGGCAGCGGCTGGCTGCGCCCGGGAGCAGCGAGGTGACGCGCAGCTTCAACCAGTTCCTCGGCGATTTCCTGGAGCGCTGCGAGGGCGAGATCTTCGGCGGCACGGCGCAAGCGCGGCTCGCGGCCGCGGCGGCGCGCATCGAGGATCTGGCGGCGGCGACCGACCACGATCTGCTGCGTCTGCTCGGCGAGTACCTGCTGGCGAGCTTCGGCGGCCGTATCCAACGGCTGCAGGCGGTGGCCGCGGCGGCTGGCTCGAACGCGCCGGTGTACTGGTCGGCCGACCTGCAGGCGGTGGTGAAGGCGCACGCCAAGGCGCTGCTGCAGGACGGTCCGCCGCGCCTCGGCGGTTGGCCGGCCGGTCTGGATGCCGCAGGCTGCGCGGCGCGGTTGCGCGGCGACCTGCAGCGTGCTGCCGCGGCGATGCGAGCGTGGCCGCAGCTGTGGCAGGCGGCGCGCGCGCTTGGCGACCGACTCGTCTGACGCCGGCATGGCCGGGATCGCCGTCGTCATCGTTGCGCACGACAGCGGACCGTTGCTGGCCCGATGCATGACGCACGCGCTCGCCGATGCCGCATGCGCTGAACTGATCGTGGTCGACAACGCCAGCGGCGACGGCTCGCTGGCCGCGGCGCGGGCGCTTCGCGATACCCGCATCCGCATCGAGGCGATGGGCCGCAACGCCGGGTTCGCGGTGGCCTGCAATCGCGGCGCGGCGATCAGCAGCGCACCCTGGCTGCTGTTCCTGAATCCGGACGCGCTGGTTGCACGGGACACGCTTTCGCGCTTGCTGCAGATCGCGGCAGCCGATGCATCGCTCGGACTGCTCGGCGCCGACGTGCGGGACGCAAGCGGAGGCCGCGAAGCCGCGGCGCGACGCCGCGACCCGACGCTGGCGCGGATGCTGGCCACGCAAGTCGCGCGCCTGAGCGGATCGGCGGCGTGGGCCGCGCGCGGACTGGAACTGGCGCCGCGTGACGAGCCACTGAGCGAAGTCGACGCCGTGTCCGGGGCGCTGATGCTGATGCCGCGCGCGCTGTTCGATCGCATCGGTGGTTTCGATGAAGGCTTCTTCCTGCACGCCGAAGACCTGGACCTGTGCCGGCGCGTGCGCGCCGCCGGGCACCGCGTCGCGGTCGCGAACCAGTTGCCGGTGACCCACGTGCAGGGCTCGTCGAGCCGGGCGCGGCCGTGGTTCGTGCTCTGGCACAAGCATCGCAGCCTGTGGCGCTACTTCGCCAAGCACGATGGTGTGCGCGCATGGACTCCGCGTGGCCTGGCGCTGTGGATGCTGTTGCTCGCGCGCCTTGCGGCGCTCGGTCTGGCCGGAGTGGTCAGGCGGCGTTGAGCGCGTCGTACATCGCCGCGATGCGCCCGGGGTCGGGGACGATCAGTCCGCTGGTCGGGTTCGGGTGCGCGGCCGCGACGAGCAGGTTGTGCTTGCGCACGAAGCGGTCGGCGTAGACCGACCAGCGCTCGTCGAAGTTGCCGGCGGAGTCGTGCAGCAGATGCAGGTCCTGGGCGATGCCGACGACGTGGCCCTGGCGATGGCAGGAATGGCTGAAGTCGATGTCGTAGAGGTGGAAGCCGTCGAAGCGGTCGGCATCGAAGCGCACCTGCGCCCACACCGCGCGCTTGACCGCGACGAACACCCCATCCAGCGCTTCGGCGCGCGCATGCACCGGACCGACGCCGCACAACGTCGCCGCGTGGCGGCCATCGGGCAGCGGATAGCTGACCTGCGCCAGGCCGGCGGACGGTCCTCCCCAGAGCGCCGCCGGACCGCACAGGCGAGTCGCGCCGGCCGCGCCGCAGACGTCGAAGCGCTGCATCGCCAGCGCCAGTCGCGCCGCGAAGTCGGCGCGCAGGAAGCGGATGTCGTCGTGGCAGAACACCAGCCAGTCGCCGTGCGTCAGCGCGGCACCGCGGTTGTAGGCCTCGGCCAGCGAACGCGCGTCGTTGAGCACGCAGACCTCGATCCCGGGCCAGTTCGCGAAGGTGCGTGCGACCTCGCCGGCGAAGCGCGCCTGCAGCGCCGGCTGGATCGAGCAGCAGACGAACGAGAGCGTCGGCAGCGGGTGCGGCAGTTCCAGCTGCTGCTCCGCGCTGGCGACGCGCATCGCGCGGTCGAGCAGGCGCCCGGCGAGCGCGTTGTCTTCGGGATGCAACGCGGCGTCGCGTTTCAGTTGCGACAACGCCGCGTCGGCGGTCACTTCTTCAGCGCCTTGAAGCGGATGCGATGCGGACGGTCGGCGTCGGCACCGAGGCGTCGCTTCTTGTCTTCCTCGTACTCGCGATAGTTGCCCTGGAAGAACTCGACGTGGGACTCGCCCTCGAAGGCAAGGATGTGCGTGGCGATGCGGTCGAGGAACCAGCGATCGTGCGAGATCACGAAGGTGTTGCCGGGGAACTCGAGCAGTGCATCTTCGAGCGCGCGCAGGGTCTCGATGTCGAGGTCGTTGGATGGCTCGTCGAGCAGCAGCACGTTGCCGCCCTGCAGCAGGGTCTTGGCCATGTGCAGGCGCCCGCGTTCGCCGCCCGAGAGGTTGCCGACCAGCTTTTGCTGGTCCTGGCCCTTGAAGTTGAAACGGCCGAGGTACGCGCGCGACTGGATCTCGATGCCGTTGATGTTGAGGATGTCGAGCCCGCCCGAGACTTCCTGGAAGACGTTGTGGTCGCCTTCGAGCTTGTCGCGGCTCTGGTCGACGTAGGCCAGCTTCACCGTCGGGCCGACCACGATCTCGCCCTTGTCCGGCTTCTCCTGCCCGATCAGCATCTTGAACAGCGTCGACTTGCCGGCGCCGTTCGGACCGATGATGCCGACGATCGCGCCCGGCGGCACGGTGAAGCTGAGGTCGTCGATCAGCAGACGATCGCCGAATGACTTCGACACGCCCTTGAACTCGATCACCGAGTTGCCAAGGCGCTCGCCCGGCGGAATGAAGATCTCGTTGGTCTCGTTGCGCTTCTGGTAGTCGACCGACTGCAATTCCTCGATGCGTGCGAGACGCGCCTTGCCCTTGCTGCGCCCGCCCTTGGCGTTCTGCCGCGCCCACTCCAGCTCCTTCTGGATTGCCTTCTGGCGCGCCTTCTCCTGGTTTTCCTCCTGCTTCAGGCGCTCGTCCTTCTGCGTCAGCCACTCGGTGTAGTTGCCCTTCCACGGAATGCCGCGGCCGCGGTCGAGTTCGAGGATCCACTCGGCGGCGTTGTCGAGGAAGTAGCGGTCATGGGTAACCGCGACCACCGTGCCCGGGAAGCGGGCGAGGAACTGCTCCAGCCACTCCACCGATTCCGCATCGAGATGGTTGGTCGGTTCGTCGAGCAGCAACATGTCCGGCTTCGACAGCAGCAGCTTGCACAGCGCGACGCGGCGCTTCTCGCCACCCGAGAGCTTGCCGATCACGGCTTCCCATGGCGGCAGGCGCAGCGCGTCCGCGGCCACTTCGAGCTGCTGCTTCACGGTGTCGGCGTCACCGGCGGCGAGGATGTGTTCGAGCCGCTCCTGTTCCTTGGCCAGCGCGTCGAAATCGGCGTCGGGCTCGGCGTAGGCGGCGTAGACCGCATCGAGCTTGCCCTTGGCCTCGAAGATCTCGCCGAGCGCGGACTCGACTTCCTCGCGCACGGTCTTGGCCGGATCGAGCTTCGGCTCCTGTTCCAGGTAGCCGATCTTGATGCCCGGAGCCGGGCGCGCCTCGCCGTTGAAGTCCTTGTCGACGCCGGCCATGATCCGCAGCACCGTCGACTTGCCGGCACCGTTCAGACCGAGCAGGCCGATCTTGGCGCCCGGGAAGAAACTCAGCGAGATGTTCTTGATGATCTCGCGCTTCGGGGGCACGATCTTGCTGACCCCGTTCATGGTGTAGATGAATTGCATGGCGATGCCCGATCCGGCCGGAAGTAGACCGAGCATTGTCGGTGCAGGGCGTTCGCAAGTCCAGCCACGCGCGGGGCGGTGCGCGGGCGAAGTGCCCGGTGTGCGGGGTTGCTCAGTGGGCCGCGCGCGCTCGGGTCTCGCGTTCGAGCAGGTTCGCAAACGCCGCGACCACGCTGTCGGCGCGATACAGCCGTGACTTGCGCGTGGCGATCAAGGCGCGCAGGCGCGCGCGCTGCTCGGCGTCGCCGGACAGCGCCACCGCGCGGCGCACGAAGTCGTCCACGTCGTCGGCGATCAGTTCCGGGAGTTCCATGCACCGCAGCATCGCGAAGGTGTGGCGGCCGCGCATGAACGCGCCGGGCAGGGTCAGGATCGGCACCTCGCCCCAGAAGGTCTCCAGCGCCGTGACGCCGCCCGACCAGTGCAGTGAATCGAGCACCAGGTCGGCCTGCCACAGCTCGCCGAGGAATGCCGGCTCGGTAACCAGGCCGACGACGCGGACGCGGCGATCGAAGTCGACGCCGTGGGCGAGGAACACCGGCCGCATGCGTTCCACCAGGTCGCGCTCGATGCCGGCGTGCAGGCCGCACAACAGCGTCAGATCCGTCTGCGGGGCGGCGGCGAGGATGCGTGCGAACACCTGGTCCTGCTCGGGCAGCAGTTTCAGTCCGTTCTGCGCGCAGCACAGCCGCACGCGTTCGCGCTCGGGCGGCGGCGTGTCGGCGGCGGGTTGCAGCGGCAGTGCGAGCGGGTCGTAGCAGCAGCCGAGGCCGGGCAGCGGCAGCAGCGTCTCCGAGTAGTGCGCCTGCGCGCCCGCAGGTTCCATCAGCTCGCTGCTGAGGAAGGCATCGATGCTGTCGACGCCGCTGGTCACCGGGTGGCCCCAGAGCATCGCCTGGAACGGGGCGAGCCGCAGCGCCGAGAGTGCCACCGTGCGCGGGTGCATGCCGATGTCGAGGTAGACCAGCGCGTCGCAGGCGTCGTCGCGAATGCGTTGTGCCATCGCGCCGAGATCGGCGAGGTCGGTGCGCACCAGGTCCAGTTCCCTCCGCAACTGCTCGGTCACCGCATCGACGCCGGCCTCCAGTGCATAGGCGTGGACCTCGAAGCGGTCGCGCGGCAGGCCGCGCAGCAGCCCACCAAACAGCTTGAGCACGGTGTGGTGGCGCAGGGTGGCGCTGAGGAAGCCGACGCGCAGCCGGGCGCCCGCAGGCTTCGCCGCGAACGGCCGGTCGAATTGCGGCAGTGCGCTGCGCGCCATGCGCCGCAGGATGCGGCCGAGCGCGATCTGGCGCGCGGTCACGTCGATGCCGGTATAGGCGAGGTGGAAGTTGCTTTGCGCCATCAGCAGGTGTTCGACGCGCTCGCGTACCGCGCTCGCGCCGGGGTCGAAGTCGGCGAAGGCGGCACAGCCGGCATCCCAGTCGGCAATGAAGCGCTGCATTTCGGCCTCGCTCGCGAAGAACTTGCCGCGTGGGGTCAGGAACTTCGCCCAGCGCGCAAACAGGTGCGCGGGATCGAGCATCAGCGTGGCATCGAGCGCGGCGTGCATCTCCGCGTAGTAGCCAACGCGCGACGCGGTGACCGCCAGCAGGAACTGGCTCGGCGCCGACTGTGGACGCAGTTCGGCCAGTCGTCGGCGCAAGGGCAGCACCTGCAGCGCGTGCGCGCCGGCCTGTTCCATCGCGGATGCCTGCAGCTCGATGCCGCGCGCGTCGTCGGCGGCCAGCGTCTGGATGCGCGCGCCGAGATTGAACGCAGCGCGGTGTTGCTGCATGCGCAACATGCATTGACCAAGCTCGGCCAGCGCCGCGATGCAGTCCGGGTGGCGACGCAGCACCGCGTCGATCGCGACCGTGGCCTGCTGCGGTTCGCTGGCGCGGGCCAGCGCCGCCAGCGCCTGCTCGGCGGCCATGGTCTGGCCGGCGTCGAGCAGGGCGATGATGCGCTGGGGATTGGCGTCGTGCGGGGAGTTCATCGGGCGGGCGGATTCGGGCGGAACGAGGGCAGAGCGGCGCCGAAGCCTAGCGCCGATGCGCCCTCGCGGGCGAGCCGCGGAGACGCTGCGCTACCATCCGGGCCTTCCCGTCCCTGCCTTCGGAGCCCACCGATGTATCGCCAGACCTCGTCGATCGACGCCTTTGATCCCGATCTCGCCAAGGCCATCGCAGCGGAGGTACAGCGCCAGGAAGACCACGTCGAGCTGATCGCGTCGGAGAACTACGCCAGCCCGCGGGTGATGGCGGCGCAAGGCTCGGTGCTGACCAACAAGTACGCCGAAGGCTATCCGGGCAAGCGCTACTACGGTGGTTGCGAATTCGTCGACGTCGCCGAGAACCTGGCGATCGAACGCGTCAAGAAGCTGTTTGGCGCCGACTACGCCAACGTGCAGCCGCATTCCGGCTCGCAGGCCAATGCCGCGGTGTACCTGGCGCTGCTGACCCCGGGCGACACCATCCTCGGCATGAGCCTCGCCCACGGTGGCCACCTGACCCACGGTGCCAAAGTCAACTTCTCCGGCAAGATCTTCAACGCGATCCAGTACGGCATCGACGTCACCACCGGCCTGATCGACTACGCCGAGGTCGAGCGCCTGGCACGCGAGCACAAGCCGAAGATGATCGTCGCCGGCTTCTCGGCCTATTCGCAGGTGATCGACTGGGCGAAGTTCGCCGAGATCGCGAAGGCCGTCGGTGCGTACTTGTTCGTCGACATGGCCCATGTCGCCGGGCTCGTCGCGGCCGGCGAGTATCCGAACCCGGTGCCGCACGCCGACGTCGTCACCTCGACCACGCACAAGACCCTGCGCGGCCCGCGCGGCGGCATCATCCTGGCCAAGGCAAATGCCGAGATCGAGAAGAAGCTGCAGTCGATGGTGTTCCCCGGCACGCAGGGCGGCCCGCTGATGCACGTGATCGCGGCCAAGGCGGTCGCGTTCCTGGAAGCGCTGCAGCCGGAGTTCAAGAGCTACCAGCACCAGGTGGTGCTGAATGCGCAGGCGATGGCGAACACCTTCCTCGGCCGCGGCTACAAGATCGTGTCTGGCGGCACCAAGAACCATCTGTTCCTGGTTGACTTGATCGGTCGCGACGTGACCGGCAAGGACGCCGAGGCGGCGCTCGGTGCCGCGCACATCACCGTCAACAAGAACGCGGTGCCGAACGACCCGCGTTCGCCGTTCGTGACCTCCGGCCTGCGCATCGGCACGCCCGCCGTGACCACGCGCGGCTACAAGGAACCGGATTGCGTCGCGCTCGCGAACTGGATCTGCGACGTGCTCGACAACCCGGGCAACGAAGCCGTCATCGCCGGCGCCCGCGCCAACGTCACCCAGCAGTGCAAGCAATATCCGGTGTACGCCTGATCCGCTTGTCCCCTCTCCCTCGATGGGAGAGGGGCAGGGGAGAGGGTGAGTTCGGAGCGGTGTCGCGGTGCGCCCCCTCTCTCCCGGCCTCTCTCCCACGGGGGGAGAGAGGAGAAGTGCGGTACCGAGGCAAGAGCGCAGAGGTCAGGGATCTTCCCATCTCCCTTGATGGGAGAGGGGCAGGGGAGAGGGTGAATTCGGAGCGGTGTCGCGGTGCGCCCCCTCTCTCCCGGCCTCTCTCCCACGGGGGGAGAGAGGAGAAGTGCGGTACCGAGGCAAGAGCGCAGAGGTCAGGGATCTTCCCCTCTCCCTCGATGGGAGAGGGGCAGGGGAGATGGTGAATTCGGAGCGCGGCCATGCCCAAATTGACGGATGCGGCTCGAGAATTGCGTGGGCGATCGACCGAGGCGGAAGCGCGGCTCTGGTATCACCTGCGCGCGCATCGCCTGGATGGTCTCAAATTCAAGCGCCAGCAGCCGATCGGGCAGTTCATCGTTGACTTCGCTTGTTTCGAACGCAACCTGATCGTCGAAGCGGATGGCTCTCAGCATCTTGAGTCCGAACCAGACCGGGATCGCGATGCATGGCTTGCAGCACAGGGGTTTCGTGTACTGCGGTTCTGGAACGATGACATTCTGCAGCGAACGGAGCGTGTTCTGGAGTCCATCCTGTACGCTTTGCGTGGCCCCTCTCCCCTGGCTCCTCTCCGAACGGGGGAGAGGGGAGCAAGACGCGAGGATCATTGACCGATGCACTGCCCCTTCTGCCACAAGCCCGATACCCGCGTCGTCGACTCGCGTCTGACCGAGGACGGGATGCAGGTGCGCAGGCGGCGGCAGTGCGAGGGCTGCGGCGAGCGCTTCACGACGTTCGAGACCGTCGAGTTCAAGTTGCCGATGATCGTCAAGCAGGACGGGCGGCGCGAGTCGTTCGATGCGGCCAAGTTGCGCGCGAGCCTGGAGCGTTGCCTGCACAAGCGGCCGGCCGGTACCGCCAGCATCGATGCCGCAATCGCCGCGATCACCAAACGCCTGCGCGGCTACGGCGATCGCGAGGTGCCGTCGCGGCGGCTCGGTGATTGGGTGATGAGCGAACTGCGCCGCATCGACCAGGTCGCCTACGTGCGCTTCGCGTCGGTGTATCGCAAGTTCGAGGACGTGCAGGCGTTCCGCGAGGAAGTCGAGCAGCTGGAGCGGGATCTGCCTTCGCTGTCCGAGCGCCAGCTGCCGCTGCTCGATGACCTGCCACCGGGCGAACGCAAGCCGTGAGCTGGCGCTTCGCGTGGTTGAGCGAGGTGCCGGAGCGGGCCGCACAGCTGGCCGAGTGGCATGTCGCGGAGTGGGCACCCTTGATCCCCGGCTTCAATGTGCCGGACATGCTTGCGGAATTCGCCACGCACGACGGCGGCGAGAAGATCCCGACGACGCTGGTCGCGCTCGATGGTGAAGACCTGCTCGGCTCGGTGAGCCTGCTCGAGAACGACCACGACGACATCCGCGCGTACTCGCCCTGGCTGGCGAGCCTGTTCGTGCGGCCGCAGTCGCGCGGTAGCGGGCTCGGCGTCGAACTGGTGCGCCGCTGCGAGGATATCGCGCAGCGGCTCGGCATCGCGCGTCTGTACCTGTACACCTCCGGGCAGGAACCGTTCTATCGCCGACTCGGCTGGCAGGACGTGGCCAGCGTCTCGCTGCGCGGCGTGCAGGCGTCGGTGATGGGCATCGCGCCGCGCGCGCTGGGGCACTGAGCGTGTTCGGCGCGATCGATCACGCGCACATGGCCGAAGCCTTGCGGCTGGCGGCGCGCGGCCTGTACACGACGGCGCCGAATCCGCGCGTGGGTTGCGTGGTCGCCCGCGGCGCGACCGTGCTCGGTCGCGGCTTCCACGAGCGCGCCGGCGAACCCCACGCGGAGGTGTTTGCGTTGCGCGAAGCCGGCGCGCAGGCGCGCGGTGCGACCGCCTACGTGACCCTCGAGCCCTGCGCCCATCATGGCCGCACGCCGCCGTGCGCGGACGCGCTGGTGGCCGCGGGCGTCGCGCGCGTGGTCGCGGCCGTCGGCGACCCGTTCGACCGTGTTGCTGGCGATGGCTTCGCGCGCCTGCGCGCGGCCGGCATCGCGGTCGACGTCGGATTGATGGCTGCTGCGGCGTGCGAACTCAATGTCGGCTTCTTCTCGCGCATCGAGCGCGGCCGGCCATTCGTGCGCGTGAAGCTCGCGAGCACGCTCGACGGGCGCACGGCTCCGGCCGACGGTTCGCGACTCGCAATCACCAGCGCCGTTGCGCAGCGCGATGGGCATCACTGGCGCGCGCGCGCCTCGGCGATCCTGACCGGCATCGGCACCGTGCTCGCCGACGACCCGCTGCTGACCGTGCGCCTCGATCTCGCGCATGTGCCGCCGTTGCGCGTGATCGTCGATACGCAGCTGCGCACGCCGCCGACCGCATGCCTGCTGCGCGAGGGCGTGGCGCCGGTATTGATCGCGTGTGGCGCGGACGCCGATGCATCGCGCCAAGCGGATCTGGTTGCGCACGGCGCGGAAGTGCGGGCATTGCCGACGCACGACGGCCGCATCGACCTGCCCGCATTGCTGGCGTTGCTGGCCGAACGTGCGGTCAACGAACTGCACGTCGAGGCCGGTGCGCAGCTGGCCAGTGCCCTGCTTCAGCTTGGCCTGGTGGACGAGTTGTTGCTGTATCAGGCGCAGGCTTTCCTCGGGTCGGCAGCGCGACCGCTGTTCGACGGCAGTCTCGCAGCGCTGTCGCACTGGACCCTGATCGACGAGCGCCGCATCGGGCCGGACCGTCGACTGTTGTTACGCCCACGAAACCAGGACTGACCATGTTCACCGGAATCGTCGAAGCCACCGGCCGCGTTGCGGCGATCACGCATCAGGGTGGTGATGTGCGCATGCGCATCGGTTCCGAAGCACTCGGCTTCGACGACGTGCAACTCGGCGACAGCATCGCCGTCAATGGCGTCTGCCTGACGGTCGTGGCATTCGACGCCGGCGGTTTCGAGGCCGACGTTTCGACCGAGACGCTGGCCTGCACGACGCTGGGATCGTGGACGGTCGGGCGCCTGGTCAACCTCGAAAAGTCGCTGCGCTTCGGCGATCGCGTCGGCGGCCATCTGGTCAGCGGCCATGTCGATGGCGTCGGCAGCGTGCTCGCGATCGAAGCCGATGCCCGCGCCCTGCGCTGGCGCTTCGCCCTGCCGCGCGCACTCGCGCGCTTCGTCGCCGGCAAGGGCTCGATCGCCGTGGACGGCGTCAGCCTCACCGTCAACGCCGTCGACGACAACGCCTTCGACGTCGCGCTGATCCCGCACACCCAAACCGTCACCGCCTTCGCCGAAACCGCCGTCGGCAGCACCGTCAACCTCGAAGTCGACCTGCTAGCGCGTTATCTGGATCGCTTGCAGGCGGGGCCGCGCTAGCCCTCCGTCGCATCCGCCGTGGTGCCGCGGCGGTCGTCCTGGTGGATGGAGACGCCGCGGGATTCGTTGCGGAATTCGGCGAGTTCGCGCATCAGGGTTTCGATGTTGACTTCGTTCTTGAGGTTGACCTTGTAGTCGGTTTCGGCGCGGGCGCGGTCCTTGAGCGACTGGCGGTTCTGGCTCATCACGATCAGCGGGCCTTGCAGGCCGACCAGGATCGCGAGCGCGAGGTTGAAGAACTGGAACGGGTAGGGATCGAGTGGCTTCGGCAGCACGTCGACCACGTTGACCGTGCACCAAGCCGCGGTCAGCAGCAGCAGGAACAGGATGAACGCCCAGGAGCCGTTGAGTTCGGCGACCTGGTCGGCGAGGCGATCGCTCCAGGACAGGTTCTTGTCGAACTCGGCGTCGACGTTCTTCGCGGCACGCGCGGAGAGCAGTTCGTTGGTCTCGCGCAGGCGCTCGCTCATCGTGCGCAGGATCGCCATCGCCGCCGCCGGACGGCGTTGCAGGTAGTTGGCCAGGGTGTCGTGCTGCAGCTCCAGCAGCTGCGTGTCGCTGGTCGCGACCGCGCTGGCGCTGCGCGGCTTCTGGTCGAACAGGGCCAGCTCGCCGAAGTACTCGCCGCGACTCACGTCCTTGAGCGAAATGCGCTGCGAGTTCTGGCCGGGCAGGTGGATGTTCACGTCGCCGCGGTCGACGATGTACATGGCGTCGCCGGAGTCGCCGAGCGCGAAGATCATCTTGCCGGCCTTGAACTCGCGCGCCACCACCGCTGCGGACAGCGCGGACAGGTCGTCGTCGCTGAGGCCGGCAAACATCGGGATCGAACGCAGCAGGTCGATGGTGGCCATCGTGGATTCCGGAAGTCGAATCGGGGGCGCCGCGCGGGCGGCTGCGTCCATCCTAACGATCCAGCCCGGTCGCCGGCTATCCTTCGCGCCCCCGCCAGGTCCGACCGCCATGAGCTTCAGCCCGATTCCCGAATTGATCGACGAAATCCGCGCCGGGCGCATGATCGTGATGCTCGATGACGAGGACCGCGAGAACGAGGGCGACCTGGTCATGGCCGCCGAGCTGGTGCGGCCCGAGGACATCAATTTCATGGCGCGCGAGGCACGCGGCCTGATCTGCCTGTCGCTGACCGCCGAACGCTGCAAGCAGCTGCGCCTGCCGCCGATGGTGCAGGACAACGCCTCGCGCCACCGCACCGCGTTCACGGTGTCGATCGAGGCGGCCGAGGGCGTGAGCACCGGCATCTCCGCCTACGACCGCGCCCACACCATCCGCACCGCGGTGCGCCCGAACGCGAAACCCGACGACCTGCACCAGCCCGGGCACGTGTTCCCGCTGCAGGCGCAGCCGGGCGGCGTGCTGATGCGCGCCGGTCATACCGAGGCCGCGGTCGATCTGGCCCTGCTCGCGGGCCTCGAACCGGCCGGCGTGATCGTCGAGATCATGAGTGCCGATGGCACCATGGCGCGGCGCCCCGAGCTCGAACAGTACGCCGCGCGCCATGGCCTGAAGATCGGCACCATCGCCGACCTGATCCGCTACCGCGCGCACACCGAGGCGACGCTGACGCGGGTGTTCGAGCGCGAGGTGCAGACGCGCCACGGCGCGTTCCGCCTGGTCGCCTATCGCGACCGCTTCGGCTCCGGCCTGCACTATGCGCTGGTGCGCGGCAGCGTCGACGCCGACGCGGTGATCCCGGTGCGTGTGCATCTGAAGAACCTGCTGGTCGACGTGCTCATGCTCGATCGCGAGGACCTCGGCATTTCCGCAGAGAAGGCGCTGGCGACGATCGCGCACGAGGGACGCGGCGTGTTCGTGCTGCTTGGCGATCATCGCGATCCCGAGGCCGAGTTCGCGCGCCTGACCGAGACCGCGCTGCCGGTGCCGGCCCTGGCCAGCGACTGGCGCCAGAGCGGTCTCGGCGCACAGATCCTCGCCGACCTCGGCGTGCGCCGGCTGCGCGTGATCGGCACGCAGCGCCGCTTCCTCGGCCTCTCGGGCTTCGGACTCGAAGTGGTAGACTACGCGCCCCCCGAATCCTGATCGGCCCGCCCGCTTGCAGCGCCGCGCGGCCCGAGGTCTGTCCATGCCGTCCCATCCCGTTCCGCGAGCCAAGCCGATCGACCTGGCGCGCTTCAAGCTTTCGCGCGTCGAGCCTGCCGAGGGCGCGCTGCGCGTCGGCATCGTCGCGGCGCGCTTCAATGCCGACATCGTCGATGCCTTGCTCGAAGGCGCGCTGCGCACGCTGGCGGCGCACGACGTGCGCGGCGACGACGTGGTACTGGCGCGCGTCGCCGGTGCCTGGGAACTGGCCCAGGTGGCGCAGGCGATGGCCGACTCCGGCGAGATCGACGCAATCGTCGCGCTCGGCTGCATCATCCGCGGCGAGACCGCGCACTTCGACGTCATCGTCAACGAGTCGGCGCGGGCACTGATGGACGTGGCGCTGAAGTCCGGGCTCGCGGTGGCCAACGGCGTACTCGCGGTCGACAACGTCGGCCAGGCGCTGGCGCGCTGCGGCGGCGAGCACGGCCACAAGGGCGAGGAGGCGGCGCAGGCCGCGCTCGAAACCGCCGCCCTGATCCGCAGCCTGCTGCCCGACGACTTCGACCTGGACGGCGAACTCGACGGCCTGCTCGACGAATTCGAGAGCGGCGCCCCGCGCCCGGGGCCGCGCCGATGAACGAGCGCCACGCCCGTCCCGATGGCGTCGACCTGGCTGCGCGCAGCCGCGCGCGGCGCCGTGCGCTGCAGGCCACCTACGCCTGGCAGGTGTCGGGCACCAGCATGCGCGGCATCATCGAGCAGTTCAAACACGAGCAGGAGATGGAAGTGGCCGACCTGGCCTACTTCGAGGACCTGCTGGTGAACATCGAACAGCACTGCGACGAACTCGATGCGGCGATCAGCCCGCACCTCGACCGCAGCATCGCCTCGGTCGATCCGATCGAGCGCGCGGTGCTGCGCCTCGCCGCCTACGAGCTGATCCATCGCCTCGACGTGCCCTATCGCGTCGTCATCAACGAGGCGATCGAGACGACCAAGCGTTTTGGCGCCGACTTCGGCCATACCTACGTCAACGGCGTGCTCGACAAGCTCGCGCGCGCCGTGCGCGGCAGCGAATACCGCCGCTGATGTGGTCGCGCCTGCCGACGAATTCGCGCTGATCCGCCGCCTCGCGGCGACGCAGCGCGCCGGCCGCGAGGACGTGCTGCTCGGCATCGGTGACGATGGCGCCGTGCTTGCACCCGCAAGCGGCCGGCATCTGGTCGCGGTCTGCGACACGCTGGTCGCCGGCCGCCACTTCCCCGAGCACACCGACGCCTTCGCGGTCGGCTGGAAGGCGCTCGCGGTGAATCTGTCCGACCTGGCGGCGATGGGTGCGAATGCGCAGTGGGCGCTGCTGGCGCTGACCCTGCCCGCGCCCGATGCCGGCTGGGTCGAACGCTTCGGACTCGGGTTCGCGACGCTGGCGAAGATGAGCGGCGTCGAACTGGTCGGCGGCGACACCACGCGCGGGCCGCTTTCGATCACCGTGACCGCGCTCGGATCGGTCGCTGCCGGGTCGGCGCTGCGCCGCGACGGCGCGCGTGCGGGGGATCGCGTCTGCATTGCCGGCGTGCTCGGCGAAGCCGCGCTCGGTCTGGCCGCGATCGGGCAGGGACTGCGCGCCGACGCGCGCTTCGCGCACTGCATCGCGCGCCTCGATCGGCCCGAGCCGCAACTGGCGCTCGGGCAGGCGCTGCACGGCATCGCCAGTGCCTGCATCGACGTTTCCGATGGCCTGCTCGCCGATCTCGGCCACGTCGCCGCGGCGAGTGCGGTCGGCATCCGCGTCGAACTGGCGCGCGTTCCGCATCCGCCGCTGGCGCTCGCTGGCGCGCTCGGGCTCGATGCCGGCGACGTGATCGACCTCGCGCTGGCCGGCGGCGATGATTACCTGCTCGCGTTCACCGTGCCTGCGGCGCAGCTCGCCGCCGCGCACGAGCGCCTGGCGGCGCTGGCCCTGCCGCTGGTCGAGATCGGCGAAGTGCGCGCCGGCTGCGGTGTCGAAGTGGCGGGCGCCGATGACAGCGCATACGACGTTCGACGTGCCGGCTACAACCACTTCGGAGGCGACGATGCGCAGCAAGACTGAACTGATGCGCCACCCCTGGGGCTGGCTCGCGAGCGGCTTCGGTTCCGGGTTGTCGCCGTTCGCGCCGGGCACCGCCGGCACCGCCAGCGCCTTGCTCGCCTACCTGGCGTTGCGGCCGTTCGGCTGGATGGCAGTGCTTGCCGCCGCGACCATCGCCTTCGCGCTCGGTGTGCGCGCCGCCGATTGGGTGATCCGCGAGACCGGCATCGAGGACCCGGGCGTGGTCGTGATCGACGAATGGGTCGGTACCTGGATCACGCTGCTGCCGGCGCTGACGCTGTGGCCGCAGCTCGGCTACGCGCCGCCGCTGTGGCTGGAACTGCTGGCCGCGTTCCTCGCGTTCCGGCTCACCGACATCCTCAAGCCGTGGCCGGCATCCTGGGCCGACCGCGAGCTGCATGGCGGTTTCGGCGCGATGGCCGACGACGCCATCGCCGGCGTCTATTCGGCGCTGCTGCTGTGCGCACTGCCGTGGATCGGCGCGCGCCTGTGATCAGCGCGCGTGCGTGGCGAGCGCGAGCTCCGCGGCACGCCGCAGCGTTGCCATCGTCTCCGCGCTGAAGCCGGCGCTGGTGCGGCGCGGCAGCGTGCTGTACTGCATCGACAGCGGCAGGCGCGCATCCGGGCGCGCGTTCAGCGCGATCAGCGGCTGCTCGATCGCGACCGCACCCGCTTCCGGCAGCCAGCCTTCGATCGCGGCGTAGATCATGATCGCCGCCAGCATCGACACCTCGGGCGTCGGGTGCAGCATGGAGTCGATGAACATCGGCCGTTGCGGGTCGAGCCGGCGCAGCTGGGTGATCGCCTCGCCGGTATCGGCGGGCACCGCATTGACTGCCTTGGACAGCCGCCGCAGCACGCGGCTGATCGACGCCTGTTCGCGGGCATCGTTGCCCCAGGTGCCGAAGATCACCGTGCGGATGCCGAGGCCGGCCGCGAACTGCGCGTAGCGCTTGTGCGTGCGCAGGCTGTCGGTGCAGGCGAAGGTGGTGCGCAGCGATGCGTGGTCGGCGCAACGCAGCCAGCCGCCCGCTTCCTGCAGCACCAGCACGTCGACCGGGTTCGACTTCAGGTATTGCTGCACCACGCCTTCGCGCCAGCGCTCGTTGAGGTAGCCGCCCGGCATCACGAATGCTTCGGCCACGACTTCGCGGCGCGGGTTCTGGCTGTGCACCAGCGCGCGAAACAGCGCCGGCAGGTCGTTGCTGTAGGTGTGGCTGTTGCCGACGAACACCACCCGCAGCGGCTCGTCGCCGGCGCACACCACCAGCGGGCAGGCGAGCACGGCCACCCAGATCCAGCGGACCCAGCGGAATGCGGTGCGTGGCGACGACGAAACCATGCCTTCGATCAAAGCCCCGCACGCCCGCCACCGGCAGTGCCGAAAGACACAGCGCGCATTCCTTTGCGTCTGCATGCGCTCACGCCGGCAGCAGCTTGCCGGGGTTGAGGATGCCGTGCGGGTCGAACTGCGCCTTGACCGCGCGCATCAATTCCAGCGTCGGAGCGGCGATGGCGAGCGGCATGAAGTCGCGCTTTTCGAGGCCGATGCCGTGTTCGCCGGAGAGGGTGCCGCCGAGCGCGATCGTGGTCGCGAACAGTTCGGCCAGCACGCGCGGTGCCTGCGCGGCCTGGGCTTCGTTTGCGGGATCGAACATCAGGTTGACGTGCAGGTTGCCGTTGCCGGCATGGCCGAAGCAGACGATGGCGATGCCGCTCGCCGCGGCGAGCGCGCGCGTCTTCGCGACGAGCGCCGGCAGCTGCGACACCGGTACCACCACGTCCTCGTTGATCTTCCTCGGCGCGATGTGCTTCAGCGCCGGCGACAGCGCCTTGCGCGCCGCCCACAGCTGCGCCACCTGGGCCGCCGACTGCGCCGCATCTAGCTGCAGCAGGCCGTCGCCGCGCGCCGCCGCCGACACCGCGGCGACGGCATGCTCGATCGCGGCTTCGGCGCCGTCGACCTCGATCATCAGCAACGCGCCGGCGGCGGGCAGGTCGGCGCCGCCGACCTCGCGCGCGAGGCGCACCGCCTCGGCGTCCATGAACTCGAGCGCACACGGGATCTGCGGCTGGCGCATGATGCGCGCCACCGCGGCGGCGGCGCTTTCGACGTCGCGATAGAGCGCGCGCAGCGTACGCACCGATTGCGGCAGCGGCAGCAGCTTGAGCGTGGCCTCGGCGATCACCGCGAGCGTGCCTTCCGAGCCGATGACGAGGCGCATCAGGTCGTACCCGGTGGCGCCCTTGGTGGTGCGCGAACCGAGCCGGTGCAGCACGCCGCGACCGTCGACGCAGCGCAGCGCCAGGGTGTTGTCGCGCGCCGCGCCGTACTTCACCGCGCGTGGTCCGCCGGCGTTGCAGGCAAGGTTGCCGCCGATGCTGCAGAACGGCGCGCTGGTCGGGTCCGGGGCGAAGAACAGCCCGTGCGCGGCGGCGGCCTGCTGCAGGTCGCCATTGAGCACGCCGGCCTCGACCACGGCGACGCGGTCCTCGGGATCGACCTCGATGATGCGGCGCATGCGTTCGCACGACAGCACCAGCCCGGCGGCGATCGGCACGCTGGCGCCGGTGGTGTTGGTGCCGCGGCCGCGCGCGACCAGCGGCACGCGCAGTTCGGCGCAGTGCGCGACGATCGCCGCGCATTGCTCCGCCGTCTCCGGCAATGCCACCGCATCGGGCAGCGACTGGCGCCGCGAATTGTCGTAGCCGTAGGCGATGCGGCTGGCGGCGTCGTGGCGCAGCGCATCCGCGGGTAGCACGCCGGCCAAGCGGCTGAGCAGGGTGTCGATCGCGGCGCTCATCCATCCACCCGGAACGCGTCGCGGATCCACTCGAACTGCGGCGCGTCGAGCGCGCCGCTGGCCGCGACCACGTCGAAGCGGCACGGCGTGTTCGCATAGCGCGGCTGGCTCTGCAGGAACAGCGACGCGGCGCGCACCAGCTTGCTGCGCTTGGCGCGGGTGATCGAGTCGATGCCGTCGCCGTGTCCGGCATGCGCGCGATAGCGCACTTCGACGAACACCAGCACCTCGTCGTGCAGCATCACCAGGTCGAGCTCGCCGAGGCGGAAGCGGACCTGTCGCGCCAGCGGCCGCAGCCCCTGCGTGACCAGCCAGCGCTCGGTCGCGGCTTCGAGGGCATCGCCGACGGCGCGCGTTTCGCTCATGGTGCCGGTTCGACCACCAGCCGCAGCGCCGAGGCCGGTTGCGGCGTGCCCTGCACGAAGCGGTACATCTGCGGCAGCCGGCGCACGCGGCCGAAGCGGTCGGCGATCAGCAGCCCGCTGGCGCCATCGAGGTAGCGACCGGGTTGGGCGCGCAGGTGCGCGAGGTAGGGCAGCAGCTGGTAGGCGTCCAGTCCGAACGCGAACAGTCGCGGGCTGTTCGCGGCCGAACCGAGGTCCGCGGCCAGCGCATCGCGGGCGGGCAGGCCGACGACACCGCCGTGGGTCCACGGTGCGTCCAGGAACACGAGGCCGTCGAGGTCCTTGTCCAGCGTCGCCTGCACGGTATTGCCGAACACGTGCGAGGTCGCGAGCAGCGGCAGATCGCCGGCGGCGGAGACGCGCAGCTGCGGCACCAGCAGCCGCGCAGTGGAACTGCGCACGGCGATGAACACGCCGTCGGCGCGACGCCCATCGGGCGCGCTGCCAGGGGCGCCGACCAGCGCGTTGATCGCGTCGGTGAAGTCGACGTCGCTGTCGCGCAGCAGGCGACGGCCGCTGATCTCGCCACCCAGGGCGCGCAGCTGCGAATCGAACGCCGCCAGCGCGCGTTCGCTCCAGTCCTCGTTGGTGCCGAACACCGCGATCCGCCGGGCGCCTTCGGCGATCATGCGCTCGGCAGCAAAGGCGGCCTCGTCCTCCGGCACCAGGCCGAAGCGGAAGCTGTCTTCGACAGCGATGGTCTTCGCTTCCGGGTGGTTCAACGCCAGCATCGGCACGCGACCGTCGGAGGCTTCGAGGATGGCGTCGACCTGGTCACGCTCGACCGGCCCGAGCACCGCGTCGACACCGTCGTGCAGCGCCTGCCGATAGGCTTCGAGCGCGCTGCGGCGCGTGCCGCCGGCGTCGTACACCTGCACCGCGGTCGCGGCCGGCGCGTGGTAGTGCGCGGCGAGCACGCCATCGAGGATGGCCTTGCCGGCGGCGGCGTATTCGCCCGAGGTCGGCAGCAGCACCGCGAGCTTGCCCAGCGCCACGAAGCCCTCGCGCTGCAGCTCGCCATTGGCGGCGGCGACCATCGTCCCGACCGCGTCGGCGGGCGCGATCGCGGCCCGCGCCGGGGCCTCGCCGCTGGCACGCAGCGCACGTTCCAGCCAAGGACGCAGCACGTCGTCGGCGGCGAGCGGGGCCAGGTCGGCGTGCAGGCGGGCTGGCTCGGTGGCTGCGATCAGATCGAGCAGTTCGCGCTGCGCCTCGCGGCGTTCGTCCGGACGCAGCAGCGCGATCAGGCGCAGACGCGTGCGCGTCGCGTCCAGGTAACGGCCTTCGGCCTGGAACGCGCGCGCCTGCAGCTCCAGCCAGCGCTCGCGCACCGCAGCCGGAATGCGCTTGTCGTCGACCGCGAGCAGCCCCGAGGCCCGCGCCGGCTGCTTCCGGCTCAGCGCGAGTTCGGCTTCGAGCAGGTCGTAGCGCAGGTTCTGCTCGGCATCGAGCTTCTTGCGCTTGATCTCGCCGAGCAGGCGCGCGACGTCGTCGAACTCCGCTTCCTCGCGCCAGGCCTCGGCCGCGAGCAGTCGATAGTGGTCGCGCAGGGCGCGCTTCTCGGTCGCGAGGCGTTCGTACTCGGCGCCGGCCGCGGCGTAGTCGCCGGCGCCGATGCGTTCGCGCGCGCTGGTCTCCTGCGTCGCATCGGGCACCGGTGGCGTGGTCTGGCAGCCGGCGAGGGCCAGTGCGATCAGCACGGTGCTGGAGAAAAGCAGTCGGGACATGCGCGCGCTCGCAAAAGAACAGCAGGGCCGCGATGATAGCGAAGCCATGTCCGCCCACGCGCCCCCGGTTGCCGGTTGCCTGTATGTCGTCGCGACCCCGATCGGGAACCGCGACGACCTGTCGGCGCGCGCCATCGACACGCTGCGTTGCGCCGACCGCATCGCCTGCGAGGACACCCGCCACAGCGCGCCGCTGCTGGCGCTGGTCGGAGCCGGCGCGCCGGCGGTGGCGCTGCACGAGCACAACGAGGCGCAGGCCGCGGCCGGACTGGTCGAGCGCATGCTGGGCGGCGAGCGCATCGCGCTGATCTCCGACGCCGGCACGCCGCTGGTCAGCGATCCCGGCTACCGCCTGGTCCAGGCCGCGATCGCCGCCGGCGTGCGCGTGGTGCCGATTCCGGGGCCGAGCGCGCCGATCGCGGCGTTGTCGGTGTCCGGCCTGGCCAGCGACCGCTTCAGCTTCGAGGGCTTCCTGCCGACCAAGTCCGGTGCGCGCCGCGAGGTGTTCGAGGCGCTGGTCGATGCCACGCGCACGCTGATCTTCTTCGAGGCCAAGCACCGCATCGTCGAGTCGCTGGCCGATGCCGTGGCCGTGTTCGGCGGCGAGCGCCGCGCCGCGATTGCGCGCGAACTCACCAAGCTGCACGAGACCCTCCTGCGCGGCACGCTCGCGGAGTTGCAGGCGTGCGTCGCCGCCGACCCGGAGCAGCAGCTCGGCGAATTCGTGCTGCTGATCGCCGGCGCCGATCGCGACATGGTCACGGCACGCAAGGAGCGCGAAGCGATCACGCTGGCGCGTCGCCTCGCGACCGAGATGTCGGCAAGTCGTGCCGCCAAGCTCGCAGCCGAGATCAGCGGGGCGTCGAAGAACGCCCTCTATCGGGCGCTGACCGAATCGACGCCGTAGCGACTACTGCGCGCAGCTACGGAGCGCAGGCCGCGGCCGGCGTGGCCGCATCCAGCACCAGTTCGACCCGCAGCGGATAGTGGTCGGAACCGAGGTCGGGGCCGCGCTCGGACGCGTGCACCGTCCAGTGGTCGCTGACCAGCACCTGGTCGATCGGGATGCCGACCACGCCCCGACCGGCGACCGGCCAGGTCGGTGCGAGGCCGCTGGCGCGGCGCAGGCCGCGCATGTCGAGCCCGGCGAAGGCCGAGGACCATGGCGTCGCGTTGAGATCGCCGGCGACGATGCGCGGTCGGCCGTGCGCGTCCTCGGCCAGCGTCCGCAGCAGGCGATCGCGTTCTTGCCGGAATGCGGGCGAGAGCGGCGGCATCGGATGCCAGGCGATCAGGTCGATGCAGCGGCCCTGGTGCTCGAAGCGGGCTTCGATGCGCACGATGCCGAGCGGGTCCCGGCGCAATTCGACTGTGGCCAGCGGCGCGCGCGCGAGCAGCGCGATGCCGAACGCATCGTCCGCGGCCTCGATCCTGCGGTAGGGGTAGTCCGGCAGCGCCGCCAGCACCGGTGCCAGCGCGTTGCTCGCTTCGAGCACGACCACCAGGTCGGGGCGGGTGGTGGCGAGCCAGTCGAGCAGCGGCTGCACCAGCGGATTGCCGTGCTGCACGTTGGCGATCGCGATCGCCAACGTGGGCGAGGCGTCGCTGCTCGCCGGGGCGCGCGGCGCGGCGCTCCACCACGGCAGCGCGGCGAGTGGCAGCGCCAGCAGCCAGCGCGGTTGTCGCAATGCCGCCAGCGCGCCGCAGAGCAGCAGGCCGGCGGCATACAGCCATTGCCAGTGCGCGCCCAGATCGAGCAGCCAGGGCAGCCGACCCTCGACATCGGCAAGCAGCCGCGCCAGCCACGGCAGCGCCAGCCCGGCGACGCACAGCACGACCAGCACGCGTGCGCGTCGCAACACCGCATCCCGCCATCGACTCACCGCAGTCGCTCCGCTACCGCTGCAACCGCAGCGATTGCGGTCGCCCCGGCAATGCCAGCATTGCCTCGCGCGGCGGGTTGCGCGCCAGCACCTGGCCGCGGCGGATCACGTACAAGCGGTTGGCGCGCAGCCGGATCGCGTCGAACGCATCCTGCGCCTGCAGCACCACCAGGTCGGCATGGCAGCCCGGTGCGATGCCGTAGTGTTCGAGTCCGAGGATCTGCGCCGGGTTCGTGGTGATTGCCTCGAAGCATTGGCGGATCGCCGCCTGCGAGGTCATCTGCGCGACATGCACGGCCATGTGCGCGACCTCCAGCATGTCGCCCGATCCGAATGCGTACCACGGGTCCATCACGCAGTCGTGGCCGAAGCCGACGTTGACGCCGGCCGCGAGCAGTTCCGGCACGCGCGTCATGCCGCGGCGTTTCGGGTAGCCGTCGTGGCGCCCCTGCAGAGTGATGTTGATCAGCGGATTGGCGATCGCGGCGACCCCGGACTCGGCCATCAGCGGCAGCAGCTTGGACACGTAGTAGTCGTCCATCGAATGCATCGAGGTCAGGTGCGATCCGGCGACGCGACCGTGCAGGCCGAGTCGGTGCGTCTCCGCGGCGAGCGTCTCGATATGGCGCGACTGCGGATCGTCGGACTCGTCGCAGTGCAGGTCGACGCGCAGCCCGCGCGCCGCGGCGATCTCGCACAGGCGTGTGACCGAGCGCGCGCCCTCGGCCATGGTGCGCTCGAAATGCGGAATGCCGCCGACCACCTCGACGCCGAGATCGAGCGCGCGCAGCAGGTTGCGCTCGCCATTCGCCGAGCGATACAGGCCGTCCTGCGGGAATGCGACCAGTTGCAGGTCCAGGTACGGCGCCACCGTCTTCTTGACCTGCAGCAACGCCTCGACCGCGAGCAGGCGGTCGTCGCAGACATCGACATGCGAGCGGATCGCGAGCAGGCCCTGGCTGACCGCGAGATCGCAATAGCGCAGTGCGCGCTCGACGATCGCCTCGATCGTCAGCAGCGGCTTCAGTTCGCCCCACAGCGCAATGCCCTCCAGCAGCGTGCCGCTCTGGTTCACCCGCGGCTGGCCGTAGCTCAGCGCCGAATCCAGATGGAAGTGCGCATCCACGAACGCCGGCGACACCAGGCAACCGCGCGCGTCGATCTCCTCGCCGCTGCTCGCCTCGATCCCGCGCTCGACCGCATGGATGCGCCCCTCGCGCACGCCGATGTCGAAGTCGACGCGCCCGTCCGGCAGGTTGGCATGGCGAATGATCAAGTCCATCGGCGGCTCCGGAATGCGGCGTGCAGGCGCGAAAGCGTATCGCCATCGCAGCGGGCTGTGGCAGCGGCCCGTGTCCGCGATAAGCTCGCTGCCTCGCAATCGCTACGGCAAGGAAATCCCATGGCCAACTGGTATTACGGCGACGCAGGGCGCAATCGCCTCGGTCCGCTCAGCCCGCTCGAACTGGCCGCACTGCATGCGCGCGGCGAGTTGCAGCCGGACACGCCGGTGTGGCGCGAGGGCCTCGATGGCTGGAAACCCTGGCGCGAGATGATGGCCGAGGTCATCGCCGTCTCGGCGCCGCCGCCGGTGCCGCCCGCGGGTGGCGAAGCGGCGTCGCCGTATGCGCCGCCGCGTGCGCAGTTGCACGACGAGGGTGCAGTCGTGGCCGGGGGACACGTGGTCTACGCGGGCTTCTGGAAGCGCGTTGCCGCCGTCATCCTCGATAGCTTCGTCACCGCATTCCTGACCTGGATGCTGATGATCCCGGTGTTCCTGCTGCTCGGAGCCGGCGCCGGCGACTTTGCGCAGCTCGGTACCGGGAGCAACGTCCTGTTCACGCTGCTCTACTACCTGTTCGCGTTGGGCATCCCCCTGTTCTACATGAGCTGGATGCACTCGTCGTCGAGCCAGGCCACGCTCGGCAAGATGGCCGTCGGCATCAAGGTGACGCGCCTGGACGGTGCCCGCATCAGTTTCCTGCGCGCATTCGGTCGCTACTTCGGCTACATGCTCAGCAGCCTGCTGCTGTTCATCGGTCTGATCATGGCCGCGTTCACCGAACGCAAGCAGGCGCTGCACGACTTGATGTGCGACACCCTGGTCGTCGACAAGCACGCATTCACCGCGCAACCGGAACTGCAGCAGGAAGGGCTCGGCGCGGTCACCATCATCGTGCTGGTGCTCTCCGGCTTGATGTTCGTCGGCATGATCGTGCTCGTCGGCATCGCCATCGCCGCGCTCGCCTCGGGCGGCTGGCACTGACCGCGGCAACCAGGGCAGCCGCACCCCAAGGCATCGCACGCAACTCCACCCCCGCAATCATGCTGATGCGCCCCGAGGCCAGCGGCACAGCGTGCGCGTCCGAGCCTTGGCGCGCCATTGCTGAACAGGTGTGCGATGGAAGTCGTTTTGCGCAAGTACGGCAACAGTCACGCAAGGCGCGTCGTATCGAACGCGCGCCGAAGGAAATCGTCGAAGAGGCGCTGGCGCGGCTGCAGGCGGTGCTGGACGCGGGCTGATCGCCGGTCGGGTGCGCCCTGCGGCGCTGCCGCTCGTTCGCCGGCCGCGCTGGTGGTAAAACCACGGGCCCGAATCGCGAAGAATGACCATGTCCGAGCCCGTCCGCATCCCGCACTACATCAACGGCCAGCGCAGCAACGGCGTCGGCGAGCGCACTTCGCCGGTGTTCGATCCGGCCACTGGCGCGCAGACCGGAGTGCTCGGGCTCGCGGCGCAGGCGGACGTCGATGCGGCGGTGGCGGCGGCGCAGGCGGCGTTTGCGGGTTGGGCCGGCACTTCGCCGGCACGACGTGCGCGGGTGATGTTCAAGCTGCGTGAGCTGGTCGAGGCGAATGCCAGCCAACTTGCCGCGCAGATCACCGCCGAGCACGGCAAGACCCATTCCGATGCACTCGGTGAAGTCGCGCGCGGGCTGGAAGTGATCGAGTTCGCCAGCGGCATCCCGCAGTTGCTCAAGGGCGAGTTCACCGAGAACGTCGGTGGTGGCATCGACGCGCACTCGGTGCGCCAGCCGCTCGGCGTCGTCGCCGGCATCACCCCGTTCAACTTTCCGGCGATGGTGCCGCTGTGGATGGCGCCGGTCGCGATCGCCTGCGGCAATTGCTTCATCCTGAAACCGTCCGAGCGCGATCCGTCTTCGTCCCTGCTGCTCGCCGACTGGCTGAAGCAGGCCGGGCTGCCCGACGGCGTGTTCAATGTCGTGCATGGCGACAAGAGTGCGGTCGACGCGATCCTCGCGCATCCGGACATCAAGGCGGTCAGCTTCGTCGGCTCGACGCCGATCGCGAAGTACATCTACGAGACCGGCGCGCATCACGGCAAGCGCGTGCAGGCGCTGGGCGGCGCCAAGAACCACATGCTGGTGATGCCCGACGCCGACCTGGAGCAGGTCGCCGATGCGCTGATGGGCGCGGGGTACGGCTCGGCCGGCGAGCGCTGCATGGCGATCTCGGTCGCGGTCGCGGTCGGTGATGCCACCGCCGACGCGCTGGTCGCGAAACTCGCGCCGCGCGTGCGTGCGCTCAAGATCGGCAACGGCATGACGCCCGGCATGGACATGGGCCCGCTGGTGACCCCGGAACATCGCGCGCGGGTCAAGGGCTATGTCGATCTGGGCGTGCAGGAAGGCGCGACGCTGGTCGTCGACGGTCGCGATCACGTGGTTGCCGGCCATGAGCACGGCTTCTTCCTCGGTGGCTGCCTGTTCGATCGTGTCACGCCCACGATGCGCATCTATCGCGAGGAAATCTTCGGGCCGGTGCTGTGCGTCCTGCGTGCCGACGGCTACGAACAGGCGCTGCAGTTGATCAACGCGCACGAGTTCGGCAACGGCACCGCCATCTTCACCCGCGACGGCGATGCCGCGCGCGATTTCGTGCAGCGGGTGCAGGTCGGCATGGTCGGCATCAACGTGCCGATTCCGGTGCCGGCCGCATTCCATTCCTTCGGCGGCTGGAAGGCCTCGCTGTTCGGCGACCAGCATGTCTACGGCCCGGAAGGCGTGCGCTTCTACACCAAGCTCAAGGCCGTCGCGACGCGCTGGCCGACCAGCATCCGCGCCGGCGCCCAGTTCGTGATGCCGACGAATTCCTGAAGGAGAGCGTGATGGCCGCTTCTGTCGACGACGTATTGGCCCAGGCGCTTGCACTGCAGGTGAAGGATCGCGCCGTGTTGCTGGAGCAGCTTGCGGAGAGCCTGGATCGACCGGATAGCGTCCTGGATCAGAAGTGGATCGAAGAAGCACATCGGCGCATGCAGGCGTTCAGTCGCGGCGAGATGCGTGCGTACGAGGCCGAAGACGTCTCGAAGGAAATGGACGCCGGGACATGAGAGTCCGGTTCCTGGAAGTTGCGCGATCAGAGCTGCTGCAGGCACACCAGTACGAACAAGTTGGCGATGAGTTGATTATCGTGGCGGTTGCGCACCTGCACCGTGAGCCGGATTACTGGAGGAGACAAGTCCCATGAACGCCCAACCGAACCCCGTCCTGTCTACCGACCTGCGCATCAACGGCCAGCGCCTGTGGGATTCGTTGATGGAGATGGCGAAGATCGGCGCGACGCCGAAGGGCGGCGTGTGCCGGTTGGCGTTGACCGATCTCGACCGGCAGGGGCGCGACCTGTTCGTGCGCTGGGCGAAGGAGGCGGGCTGCACGATTTCGGTCGATCGAATGGGCAACGTGTTCGCGCGTCGCGCCGGCCGCGACGAGTCACTGGCGCCGGTGGTGACCGGCTCGCATGCAGACTCGCAGCCCACCGGCGGCAAGTTCGACGGCATCTACGGCGTGCTCGGCGGGCTGGAGGTGATCCGCTCGTTGAACGACCACGGCATCGAGACCGAGCGCCCGGTCGAGGTGGTGATCTGGACCAACGAGGAAGGCTCGCGCTTCGCGCCGGCGATGGTCGCCTCGGGCGTGTTCGCCGGCGTGTTCACGCTCGACTACGGGCTGTCGCGCGCCGACATCCACGGCGTCACCATGGGCCAGGAGCTCACGCGCATCGGCTATGCCGGCGATGCGCCGATGGGCAAGCCGATCCACGCCGCGTTCGAGCTGCACATCGAGCAGGGGCCGATCCTCGAAGCCGAGGGCAAGACCATCGGCGTGGTCACGCACGCGCAAGGCCAGCGCTGGTACGAAGTCGAGTTCATCGGTCAGGAATCGCATGCCGGACCAACGCCGATGCCGCGGCGCAAGGACGCGCTGCTCGCCGCAGCGCGCGTGATCGACCGCGTCAACCGCATCGGCCACGAACACGCGCCCTATGCCTGCGCGACGGTCGGCATGATCCAGAACCATCCGAACTCGCGCAACGTGATTCCGGGCCGCGTGTTCTTCACCATCGACATCCGCCATCCCGAGGACGCCGTACTCGCGGTGATGGACGGCAAGGTGCGCGAGGCCGTGGCACGCATTGCTGCCGAGACCAAGGTCGAAGTGCAGCGTCTGGAACAGATCTTCTACTACGCGCCGGTGCCATTCGATGCCGATTGCGTCGCGTCGGTGCGCGCCGCGGCCGAGCGCTTCGGCTACTCGCATCGCGACATCGTCGCCGGTGCCGGGCACGACGCCTGCTATCTCGCGCAGGTGGCGCCAACCTCGATGGTGTTCGTGCCCTGCGTCGATGGCATCAGCCACAACGAGGTCGAAGACGCCTTGCCGGAGTGGATCGAAGCCGGCGGCAACGTGTTGCTGCACGCCATCCTCGGCCGCGCCGGGCGCTGACACCTGCGACCTCGGCGGCGAATCCCCTCTCCCTCGATGGGAGAGGGGAAGGGGAGAGGGTGGGTTCGGAGCGGTGTCGCGGGACGCCCCCTCTCTCCCGGCCTCTCTCCCGCGAGGGGAGAGAGGAAAAGTGCGCAACCGCCTCAGCGAGGAGGAGTTTATTCGAACCCGTTCGCGAACAACGCGGCCGGCAGCGGGAACTCGCGGGTGAAGAAGCCGCGGCCGTAGCTGCCGAGGATCAGTCGCGGCGGGCTGATGGTCGGGTCGTATTCGAGTTGCGTGACCAGCAGCGTCGCGGGCAGACCCTGCATCACCGGGACCCAGTGCGCGCCGCTGTCATCGCTCTGGTACACGCCGCCGGTAGTGGCGAGCCACAGCTGGCGCGGATCGAGCGAGCTCGCGATCAGCTCCTGCGGCGCCTCGCCGGTGGCGACGGCGTTGATGTCGCCGGTGGCCGAGGTCCAGCTCACACCGGCATCGTGGGTGAAGGCGAGGCGGATGGTGGCGTCATTCTGCGCCATCACGAAGTAGGCGCTGTTCGGTCGGCCGGGGTTGCGGTCGGCCTGCAGGCGCGAACTCGATCCCGCTGCAGGAATGCTGCCGACCGTGGGTGAGCGCACATGGATGGTCATGTTCGGTGCCGCCCCGGTCAGCACCAGCACGCGGTTGCTGCCGACGCGGTTGATGTAGACGACGTCGGCGCCGCTGTTGTTCGCGACCGAGAGGTTGACCCAGTCCCCCGGTCCGGTGCCCCAGAAGTCCGCCGGCAGGTTGCCGGCATGCAGCACCGACCAGCCGCTGCAGGACGGGTCGGCGCTGATCGAGCGCCGCCAGATCTTCGCATCCAGCGAGGTGTTGCTCCCATAGTCCACGCGCGAGGAGTAGGTGTACACGCGCTGGCCATAGCCGGGTGTGGGCTCGAGCGCGATGCCCCAGGGCGAAGTCATCGGTGCATCCAGCGTGTTCGCGGCGCAGCCGGCGTCGATCTGCTGCCAGCTCGCGCCGCCATCGCGCGACCACGAGCGCGTCCACTGCGCGCCGAAGCTGCCGGCGATTTCGTTGACGTTGTCGGAGTTGAGCCCGATTGCGCCACCGTCGGCGCCGGCGAGATAGCGCACGCGGTTGGCGGCGGACTGGGCCAGGTCCAGCAGCACCGAACCGGTGTCCCACAGGCCAGCCGCAACCAGGTTGCGGTTCTTCAGCGACTGGTTCATCGCGGCAGTGTTGCCCATCACCAGTTGCACGTTCATGCCGAGCGCGTTCTCGCTGGCGTCGATGCTGTTGGCGGCGTAGTCGTAGACGTAGACGCCGCCGTCATTGGCGACCACGACGCGGGTGTTGCCGGGCGCGACCGAGGCCGGCACGAACTCGAAGTCGGTGTGGTCGGAGAGCCCGCTCGCGATCTGCTCGAAGGTCGGCGATGCCGCGGTGCCGTTCTCGGTCAACCAGGCGTCGACCATGCCGGCGGCGACGATGCTCGGGTTGTCCGGGTGCACCTCGATGGCATTGGCGTGGAAACCCATGACATTGCCGAAGTGGATCGCGCCGGAGATCTTGCTCCAGGCGGTGATGCCGTAGGCGCTGCTGCGGAACACGCCGTTCGAGTTGCTGTTGGCGTCGGTGACCATCGCGTAGACGTAGGGCGAGTCGCCGCGGTTGGCCGGCCCGGCCAGCGTGATGCGACCGAGACTGCCGGTGATGCCGCTGGTGTTTGCCAGCGCCCAGTCGAACGGCAGCGTGTCCACCGCCGCGTACTGGATCGCCCCGCCCCACAGCGCGAGCAGCATCACGCCATCGTTGTCGCCGGCGGCGCCGGAGACCTGGGCGAAGTCGGAGCAGGCGCCGCTGTGTTCGCGCGTCCAGCTGCCGCCGTAGTTGCGGCTGCGGAAGAAGCCGATGTCGGTGCAGGCGTACAGCGTGCCGCTCTTGAAGCGGTCGCCGGCGATCTTGTAGTAGGTGCCGGGGTTGAAGCCGTCGGGGGTGGCGAAGGTCCAGTTGCTGCCGCCGTTGGTCGAGCGGTACAGCCCGGTGCCGTTGTAGCGACCGCCGCCGACGCCGGTGCCGACGATCAGCCAGTTCGAGTCGGTCGGGTCGACCCAGAATCCGCCGATGCCGGTGGAACCGGGCAGCGTGTCGGTGAGTGGCACCCAGACGTGGCCGCCGAAGAAGTCCGTCTGCTTCCACAGGCCGCCGCCGAGCGCGCCGGCATAGAGCACGCGCTTGTTGGCGGCGTAGTCGTAGGCGTAGCGCACGTCCATCAGCGCGCCGGCCGCACGCGGCGTGGTGTTGGCATTGACGATGCCAAGTCCCTGCCAGGTCCAGGTGCTCGTGGACTTTGCGCCGCGGCTCGACGCGAGCCGGCGCTCGGCATTGCGGCGCCATTGCTCCGGCGACGGCGTGCCGGCATTGAGGCGATGCCAGGCCTCGATCTGGGCCGCCTCGCGATGTTGTGCATCGCGGCCCTTCGGCTGCACGCGCGCATGCGGATCGGTCGCGGCGGCGATGCCCTTCGGCGCCGCCAGCCACTGCTGGCGCAGCCACAGCGTTTGCTCGGGTCGGGCCGGGACGTGGCGGGCGAGTTCGGCGTCGAACACGCGCGAATCCCCGTGCGGGGCGGCAGCGGCCGGCAGGGCGGCGAGCGCCGCGATCAGGGTGCAGAGGCGAAGCAGTGGACGCATGGACATTGGCATTCCCGGGGTGACAGCCATCGAAGGACCCGGGTCGGATTCTGACCCGGGTTCCGACGAAAACGCACTCCGGCGGAAAAACCGGCGGGGCCGCCGCAGGCAGCGCGGCGGCTACGCGGCGCGACTACTCGAAGCCGTCCGCAAACAACAGCTCGCCGCTGCTGCACACGCCCGGGCTGGCGGCGTTGCTGAACGCGACGTCGTCGAGATAGAAGCCTTCTTCCTCGCTGCCCGGGTCCGAGGAGAAGCGCCAGCGCAACTGCACGTTGCGCGGGCTGGCGCCGCTGAAGGTGTGGGTGAAGGTCTGGAACGCGCCGGCGGTATTGCCGGAGAACGCGCCCTGCGTGGTCGGGTAGCCGCAGGCATTGATCGGCGGTGATTGTGTCTGCGAGAAGGTCGACGGATAGCCGCCATCCGGAGCCAGTGGCGTGAACGCGCCGCCGTTGGTGGACACTTCCAGCACCACGCCGTCCCAGTTCTCTTCCAGGTTGTAGCGCGCCTTGTAGGTCAGCACCGAGGTGCCGATCGGCAACGGGATCACCGGGGTGGTGATCGCGGCACAGGTGTCGGAGAGGTAGCGGCTCGCCCCGTCGGCGGCGTTGCGGTAGCTGTAGCTGCCGCTGGCGAAGCGGTCGTTGCTGATCGTCCACGGCGTGTCGAGCGCCAGGAACGAGGGCGAGTCGGCGCCGTCGCTGAAGGTACCGGCGACCATGGTGCCGGAGTTCGGCGTGTACTTGACGCGGCGCGTGCCGAAGGACTCGTTGCCGCCGCCGGGGCCGGGGTTGCCGGTCGTGGTGTCCTCGGCGCGGACGACGTAGTAGTACGTGGTCAGCGAAGCCGCGGTGGTGTCGGTGAACTCGTTTGCGGTCACGCCGGCGATCAGCAGGTTCGCGGGGGCAGGCAGGAACAGCGGGTCGGTCGAGCGATAGACGTTGTAGCGCACCGTGTTCGCGGCCGGGCACTGCGAGGTGCCGGCGCTCCACTGCACGCGCACGCCGCAGTCGCCTGGAGCAAGTGCGATGGCGCTGACGCTGGCCTGGTCGAAGCTCGGCTGCAGCGTGCAGGCGGCGGTGGAGACGACATCGGTGCAACTGCTGATCGGGCCCTCGCCGCAGCCATCGACGGCGCGCACGCGATAGGCGTAGGAGTAACCGCCCTGGGTCCGGTTGTCGACGAGCACGGTGCCGGGGTCGCGAGCGGCGAACTGGAAGTCGTTCGCTGGCGCGGTGGCGCAGGTGCCGGTGCTGCGATAGAGCTGGTAGCCGGTGGCACCGGCCACGCTGGCCGCCGTCACCTGGACCGCGCCGCCGGTGTTGACGGCGCTGAGGCTGGCCGGAGCCGAGGCCACCGCGGTCGCGCACTGCGCGCTGGACACGACCAGGCCATAGCCTTGCCGGTTCGAGCCGGGCTGGCCGTCGCCAGGCACCGCGCTGCCCTTGACGCGAATCGTGTAGACACCGGCCGTCGGCGCGGTGAAGCGCACCTGCTCCAGCGGGTTGATCGCGTCGGGACTGCCGCCGGTGGTCGAGTTGGCGGCGGCGCCACTGCCGGTGATGACGTTGCCGCGGTACAGGTTTGCGCCTTGCTGCACTTCCAGGTCGAGGTTGTTGACCAGCGCCGCGCCGGCCGCGCCCGGGGCGCCGGGCGGGTCGTACCAGGCGAGCGTGGCGCGGAATTCCTGGCCGGAATTCACCTGCACCGAGTATTCGTGCTGCTCGCCGGTGGCGAGGCCGAGCGCCTGCGGCAGCGAGAAGCTGCGCAGGTCGCGGCTGGCGCTCTCGTCGCCGAAATACAGGTTGTTGTCGAGCCAGATGCGACCCCAGCCGTAGTTGTTGCTCGGCGTGGTCGAGATGAACGCGGTGCCGTTGGTCAGGATGGCCTTCATCTCGGCGCCGAGCGGCTTGCGCGCATCTGCCGGGGTGCGCACGCCGCTCGGGTAGAAGCCGTCGGTGAAGTACTGGCGCATCAGTGCGGCCGCGCCGGCGACCGCGGGTGTCGCCATCGAGGTGCCGGACATGAACGCGGTGTTGGCCTGGTTCGGGTCGACCGGCGGGTTGCTGTTCTCGGTATTGCCGGCGGCCGAAGTCAGGGTGCCCGGGGCCATGATGTCGGGCTTGCGGCGGCCGTCGCTGGTGGGTCCGCGCGAGGAATACGAAGCCACCGTGGTCGAGTTGCCGGAGCCGAGCGCGCCGACGGTCAGCGCATGCTTGGCGTGGCCGGGGTGGCCGATGGTGGTCGCCGCCGAGCCGTCGTTGCCGGCCGAGAACACGATCAGCAGGTCGTCGTGCGCCCACAGCGTCTGGTCGACTTCGGCGTCGCTCGCGGTGTAGGCGCCGGAATACCCGGAGCCGTAGCTGTTGCTGTGCACGAAGGCGCCGCTGTTGCGCGCCTGCTCGAACATCGGCAGGCCGCCGGCGCCGGACAGGCAACCGGTGGTGTCGTGGCCGATGTCCTGGAACAGCAGTTGCGCGTTCGGCGCCATGCCGTCGCCGGTGCCGTAGTTGGGATTGGTCGGCGTGGCCGCGGTGCCGGCGTCACCCGCAACGGTGCCCGAGGTGTGCGTGCCGTGGAAGCTGGTCGGCGAGCCGCCGGGGCAGGTGGCGGTGTTGTCGTAACTGGTGGCGCCCGGCATCACGAAGTAGCCATACACCTTGCGGTCTGGATACAGCGTGCCTGGGGTCGGCGGCGTGGTGTTTTCGCCGTTGGTGTAGAGGATGGTCTGGCCGGTGCCGGGGTCGTAGCGATTGAACCAGCCTTCGTTGCGGTCCAGGCCGGAATCGGCGACGGCGACGATCTGGCCGGTTCCGATCAGGTCGTGTGCCCAGATCGGGGCGTTGCCGATCGGGTTGGCACCGGCCGTGGTGTTGGCCTGGATCGGCCACACCGCATTGGCGTTGTGCAACTGCGGGTACTCGAAGCGCTCGATCCATTGCACTTCGTCCATCGCCGCGAGCGCGGCGATGCTGCTGGCCAGGCGCGCGCGCGGCAGGCGCACACGCAGCGTCGGGAAGGCGCCGTGTTCCTGCACCAGCGGCTGCAGGTCGCCGGTCAGCGCGATCAGCGTCGACAGCAGTGGTTGCGCCGGCTCGCCACGGAACAGCAGCACCTGCAGCGAGATGGTTTCCTCGGCACCGGCGTCGATGCCGTCGGCGATCTTGTAGTCCGGCTTCCAGTCGCCGACGAAGCGGATGCGCTCGTCGCCGACCAGCGCGGAACGCACGCCGCCATCCGCTTCGACCAGGAAGGCGTTGTTCGGCACGTGGCCGACGACGCGCGCGCCCTGCGCGGCCAGCCAGTTCGAGTCGGGGCGCGCGTGCTCCGCGAACTGCACGATCGCGTAGCGGCTGGCGCCGGGCAGGTGCAGCGTCGCCAGCGGATGGCGCAGTGCCTCGCGCGTCGGATCGAAGATGCCGGCGGCCAATGCCAGCAGCCTGGGGTCGCGTGCTTGCGCGTACTGCTCGGGCAGCGGCGCGGCGCTGCGCGTGCGCGTCACCACGTCGAGCGGCGCCGCGATGCCCGCGGTCAGCATGCAACTGGCGAGCGCGGCGGTCAGCGCGCGCAATGGAAATCGCTTCATCGGTGGGTCCCCGGCGGTGTCGGCAAACGGACGCGGATTGTAGACAGATTGTGAAGCGATTGCCGGCTCGTGGCCGCGCGCGGGTACGCGAGCCGCGTTCCGATCGCGCCTGGCCCGCGCCGCGACTTGCTTGCGCCGTGCGCGCAATGCGAATAAAACCGGTCCTTGCCATTGCGGAGGGATCATGGCCAGAAAGGAAACCGGGGACATCGCGGCGGGTCGGCTCGACCCTGCGCAGCTCGCAAGAAACTTCTCCGACGTGTCGCCGCCGCTCGATCGGCAGCGGGCGTTGATCGAGGCCAGTCGTTGCCACTTCTGCTTCGATGCGCCGTGCATCCAGGCCTGTCCGACCGCGATCGACATTCCGGGCTTCATCCGCGCGATCAGCACCGACAACCTGCGCGGCGCGGCACTGAAGATCCTCGATGCCAACATCTTCGGCGGCCAGTGCGCGCGCGTCTGTCCGACCGAGATCCTGTGCGAGGGCGACTGCGTGCGCAATTCGCCTGAGGAGAAGCCGGTCGAGATCGGCGCGCTGCAGCGCTACGCGACCGACTGGGTGATTCGCGACCGGGTGGCGCTGTTCACGCGCGCGGCCGCCACCGGCAAGCGCGTTGCGGTGGTCGGCGCCGGCCCGGCCGGGTTGTCCTGCGCGCATGCGCTGGCGATGCGCGGGCATGAGGTCGAGGTGTTCGAGGCGCGTGCCAAGTCGGGCGGGCTGAACGAGTACGGCATCGCCGCCTACAAGGTGGTCGATTTTTCGCAGCACGAAGTCGAGTGGCTGCTGTCGATCGGCGGCATCCGCGTGCATCACGGCAAGGCGCTGGGACGCGACCTCGCCTTGTCGCAACTGCGCCGCGATTTCGATGCGGTGTTCCTGGCCATGGGCCTGGCCGGCGTCAACGCGATGGGCATCGGCGACGAGCGCCTGCCGGGCGTGCGCGATGCGGTGGATTTCATCGAGGAGCTGCGCCAGGCCGAGGACAAGGCGCGGGTGCCGGTGGGTCGCCGCGTGGTCGTGATCGGCGGCGGCAACACCGCCATCGACGCCGCGGTGCAGAGCAAGCGCCTCGGCGCCGAGCGCGTCACGCTGGTCTATCGACGCAGCGCCGAGGCGATGAGCGCGACCGACCACGAGCAGGCGTTCGCGACTGCGGAAGGCGTGCACGTGATCCACTGCGCGCAACCGGCCGAACTGCTGTCGAGCCACGGCGTGCTTTCCGGCGTCCGCTTCGAGCACACCCGTGTCGATGGCAGCGGCCGACTGCAGGGCTGCTGCGAGTTCTTCGATCTGGAAGCCGACATGCTGCTGAAGGCGATCGGCCAGGTGTTGCTGACCGATGGACTGAGCGAGGGCGGCATTGACTTGCTGCGGCTGGAGAAGGGCCGCATCGCGGTCGACGCGAACGCCGCGACCAGTCTCGCCGGCGTCTGGGCCGGCGGCGATTGCGTCGGCGGCAAGACCGACCTCACCGTGCAATCGGTGGCCGACGGCAAGCATGCCGCCGCCGCGATTCACGAAGCCCTGACCGCGGACCGGGAGATCCAGCATGGCTGACCTGCGCACGAATTTCGTCGGCGTGTCGTCGCCGAACCCGTTCTGGCTGGCCTCGGCGCCACCAACCGACAAGGCCTACAACGTGATCCGCGCGTTCGAGGCGGGCTGGGGCGGCGTCGTCTGGAAGACGCTCGGGCTCGATCCGCCGGTGGTGAACGTGAGCTCGCGCTATGGCGCGGTGCAATGGAACGGCCAGCGCATCGCCGGGCTCAACAACATCGAGCTGATCAGCGATCGTCCGCTCAAGATCAATCTCGACGAGATCCGCCAGGTCAAGCGGGAATGGCCGGATCGCGCGATGGTGGTGTCGCTGATGGTGCCCTGCGATGAAGCGTCGTGGCGCTCGATCCTGCCGATGGTCGAGGACACCGGTGCCGACGCGGTCGAGCTGAACTTCGGCTGCCCGCACGGCATGAGCGAGCGCGGCATGGGCGCTGCGGTCGGGCAGGTGCCCGAGTACATCCAGATGGTCGCGGCCTGGGTCAAGCAGTACTCGAAACTGCCCTGCATCGTGAAGCTGACGCCGAACATCACCGACATCCGCTGGCCGGCGCGCGCGGCGAAGAAGGGCGGCACCGATGCGGTGTCGCTGATCAACACCATCAACTCGATCACCACCATCGACCTCGACCTGATGGCGCCGACGCCGACCGTGGATGGCAAGGGCACGCACGGCGGTTACTGCGGCCCGGCGGTGCGTCCGATCGCGCTCAACATGGTCGCCGAGATCGCGCGCGATCCGGAAACCCGCGGCCTGCCGATCAGCGCGATCGGCGGCATCGGCACCTGGCGCGACGCCGCCGAGTTCATCGCGCTCGGCGCCGGCAATGTGCAGGTGTGCACCGCGGCCATGCACTACGGTTTCCGCATCGTCGAAGACATGATCTCGGGGCTGTCGAACTGGATGGACAGCAAGGGCTACCGCACCATCGAGGACTTCCGCGGCCGCGCCATCCGCAATGTCACCGACTGGAAGTTCCTGAACCTGAAGTACGACATCAAGGCGCTGATCAACCAGGACCTGTGCATCCAGTGCGGGCTCTGCCACATCGCCTGCGAAGACACCGCGCACCAGGCGATCTCGCGCGAGAAGGACGGCCAGCGCCACTTCGAGGTCGACAACGACGAATGCGTCGGCTGCAACCTGTGCATGCATGTGTGCCCGGTCGACGACTGCATCACCATGCAGCGTGTCGACGACGGCTCGTTCCAGAACTGGACCACGCATCCGAACAACCCGATGGCGGAGAAGGCCTGATGCGTGCGAAGGCGATGGACTTCGACAGGGAGCCGCCGGTCAGTCTGGACCTGATCAATCCGGACCTGATGCCGACGGCGAAGAATGACCGCACCTGGGATTGGAAGGCGATCGCGGCATTGTGGGTCGGCATGGTCGTTTGCGTGCCGGCGTACATGATCGCGGCCGGCCTGGTCAGCGAGGGCATGTCGTGGAAGGAGGCGGTGGGCACCATCCTGCTCGCGAACGTGATCGTGCTGATCCCGATGATCGCGATCGGCCATGCCGGCACCAAGCACGGCATTCCGTTCCCGGTGCTGTTGCGCGCCTCGTTCGGCACGCGGGGCGCGAAGGTGCCGGCGCTGTTGCGTGGCCTGGTGGCCTGCGGCTGGTTCGGCATCCAGACCTGGGTTGGCGGCGCCGCGATCTACGCGATCGCGAACATCCTGACGTTCAACGCACTCGACGGTGATCCGCTGCCCTTCCTCGGCATCGATGCCGGCCAGACCGGCTGCTTCCTGGCGTTCTGGCTGCTGCACGTCTGGTTCATCAAGAACGGCACCGAGTCGATCCGCTGGCTCGAATTGTGGGCAGCGCCGGTGCTGATCGCGATGTGCGCGGCGCTGTTGTATTGGGCCTGGGATCGCGCTGACGGCTTCGGGCCGATGTTGTCGGCGCCCTCGAAGTTCGCGCCCGGCGGGGAACGCGAGGGTCAGTTCTTCAGCGTGTTCTGGCCGTCGCTGACGGCGATGGTCGGGTTCTGGGCGACGCTGGCGCTGAACATCCCGGACTTCACCCGCTTCGCGCGCAGCCAGCGCGACCAGGTGATCGGCCAGGCGCTCGGCCTGCCGATCCCGATGGCCGCGCTCGCCTTCGTCGGTGTCGCCGTCACCTCGGCGACGGTGATCATCTACGGCGAGGCGATCTGGGACCCAGTGAAACTCACTGAGCGCATGGGCGGGCTCGGCGTGATCCTCGCGCTGTTCGCACTGATCCTCGCGACCATCACCACCAACCTCGCCGCGAATGTGGTCGCGCCCGCGAACGGCTTCTCGAACCTGAGCCCGCGCCGGATCTCGTTCAAGATGGGCGGCTACATCACCGCCGGCATCGGCATCGCGATGTTCCCGTGGAAGCTGCTCGAAACCACCGGTGCCTACATCTTCACCTGGTTGATCGGCTATTCGGCCCTGCTCGGTCCGATTGCCGGGATCATGCTCGCCGACTACTTCATCATCCGCCGCACCGAACTGGTCAGCGACGACCTGTTCAAGGAAGGCGGGCGCTACAGCTACCGCGGCGGTTACAACCCGGTCGCGTTCCTCGCCCTGATCCTTGGCGTGCTGCCCAACCTGCCCGGTTTCCTGAAAGCGGCCGGCTTCGCCGCATCGGTCCCGGAGGTGTTCAACACGATCTATGCGTACGCATGGTTCGTCGGATTGATCGTCGCGGGTGGCGTGTATCTGATGTTCTCGAAGCGGGAGAAATGACATGGACACCCTGATCCGTGGCGGCACGCTGATTGATGCCGAGCTGAGTGTGCGTAGCGATCTGCTGATCCGCGATGGCGTGATCGCGGCGGTCGGAGACAACCTTGAGGCGCCGAACGGTGCGCAGATCATCGATGCCGGCGGGCAATACGTGATGCCGGGCGGGATTGATCCGCACACGCACATGGAGCTGCCGTTCATGGGCACGGTGACCTCCGAGGACTTCTACAGCGGTACCGCCGCGGGGCTCGCTGGCGGCACCACCAGCATCATCGACTTCGTGATCCCGGCGCCGAAGCAGTCGCTGATGGAGGCGTTCCGCACCTGGCGTGGCTGGGCCGAGAAGGCTGCTGCCGACTATGCCTTCCATGTCGCCGTGACCTGGTGGGACGAGTCGGTGCATCGCGAGATGGGCGAGCTCGCGCACGAACACGGCGTGTCCAGCTTCAAGCACTTCATGGCCTACAAGAACGCGATCATGTGCGACGACGAGGTGCTGGTGAACAGCTTCACCCGTTGCCTCGAACTGGGCGCGCTGCCGACCGTGCATGCCGAGAACGGAGAACTGGTGTTCCGCCTGCAGAAGCAGCTGCTGGCGCGTGGCATCACCGGTCCGGAAGGGCATCCGCTGTCGCGTCCGCCCGCGGTCGAAGGCGAGGCCGCGAATCGTGCCATTCGCATCGCCGAAGTGCTCGGCGCGCCGCTGTACATCGTGCACAACTCGGCGCGGCAGTCGCTGGAAGCGATCACGCGTGCGCGCAACGAAGGCCAGCGCGTGTTCGGTGAAGTGCTGGCCGGGCACCTGGTGATCGACGATTCGGTCTATCGCGATGCGGATTTCACCCGCGCCGCGGCGCACGTGATGAGCCCGCCGTTCCGCGCCAAGGAACACCAGCGTGCGTTGTGGCAGGGCCTGCAGGCCGGCCACCTGCAGACCACGGCGACCGACCACTGCTGCTTCTGCGCGCCGCAGAAGGCCGCGGGCAAGGACGACTTCACCAAGATCCCGAACGGCTGCGGCGGCATCGAGGACCGCCTGTCGGTGCTCTGGCACTACGGCGTGAACAGCGGCCGGCTGACGCCGAACGAGTTCGTGAAGGTGACCAGCACGAACGCCGCGCAGATCTTCAATCTCTATCCGAAGAAGGGTTCGTTGCGCGTCGGCGCCGACGCCGACCTGGTGCTCTGGGACCCGAATGGCACGCGCACGATCTCGGCCAAGACCCACCACCAGAACGTCGACTACAACATCTTCGAGGGTCGCACCGTACAAGGCATCGCCACCCACACCTTCACCCGCGGCCACCTCGCCTGGATCAACGGCGACCTGCGCGCCCAGCGCGGCCACGGCCGCTACCTGCCGCGGCCGGTGAATGGGAGCTACTACGACGCAGTGAGGAAGCGGGTTCGATAGGCGAACGAATCCGACGGGTGCCTTGTCAACCGATCCAGAGCCCCCGCGTTGTGGTGAATCGAAGCCGACCGATGCCCAGGCCGCTTCCCAATCCACCACTACCGGAGACGATCATGTTCAAGAAGACCCTGCTCGCGCTGGCGCTTGGCGCCGTGTCGATGGCCGCCAGTGCCGGCCTCAGCTATGAACGCAACACCACGATCCGCGACGACTGGAACGGCCGTGCGGTGATCGAGTCGGCCGGAGCGCTCGGGCCCGAGGCCGGGAACCGCATCGCCGAGGCGAGCTTCACCAACTTCCATCCGCGCGACGAGCACCGCTTCGCCGATGGCAGCATCACCCAGGAAGTCGCGCGCGATGGCGAGCTGGTCACGGTGACCTACGATGGCCAGTTGGTCCTGTCGAACAACGACCAGGGCAGCAACGGCAACGGCAACTCGCAGCAGATCACGGTGGCCTTCGTCGACCTGAAGGTGGTGCGCAGCGACGAGAGCGTGAATCTCTCCGGCAGTCTGGTCATCAACGGCCAGACCATCGATGCGGCCACCGCGCCGGGCCCGATGCGCGCCGTGCTGCTCGGCCTGATGCGCTTCTTCCGCATCTGAGCCTGCGCGATCGCGGCGGGACGCCGCGTCCACGGTATCGAGTGAACGACGGCCTGCAGGGATGCGGGCCGTTTTCGCGTGTGCTACTCGAAGCCGTCGGCGAACAGGAGGGCGGTCGCGGTCAGCGTCACGCTGCCGAGCTGCACGCGGCCTTGCGCATCGCGCGGGCTGCTCTGCAGCAATAGCGGCGGGCGTCCGGGAGCGAGTGCGACCACTGCCGCGCGCAGCGCATGCGGGCCGGGTGTGAGCGCTGCGGGCAGGGTGCAGCTCGCGCTGAGCACGGTGCTGGCGCCGGGCAAGAGCGTGCGCAGATCGTGGTCCAGAGTGCAGGCGGCCACCGCGGTCGATGCGCCGTCCAGAAGTTCCAGGCGCACGCGGTAGTCATGGTAGAGCGGTGCCGAGCCGCTGTTGGCCACGGTCAGCGTGATCGGCGCGGCGCTGCCTGCGGGCCATGGGTCGGGTATCTCGACGCGATCGAGGTGCAGCTGGTAGCCGAGGCGCCGCTTGAGCGCGGCCATCGCGGCCGCGTTGCCGGCTTGTTCGTGCTTTCCGGCCGGGCCGAGGAAACTCAGGTGGTAGGCCGCGATCAGGTCTTCGATCACGGCCTGGCGCGTGACCCAGACATCCTGCTGCGCCGGCAGCGGACTCTCGCCCGAGATCGGATTGACGCGCCAGTTGTCGCGCGCCTGCGGCGACTGGTTCGTGAGCGCGTACTCCAGGTTCCAGTCGCCGCCGTCGTCGCACAGCGGCAGCGGCGGGGCATAGCGCGAGCAGGCTGCGGTGAACGAGGGGAAGTAGTCCTCGTGGAAGCCGAAGCCGCTGTTGCCGACGTCGATACTGCGCGCGTAGCGCGTCTGCAGCGGTGTCTGCGCGAACTGCTGCATGTAGGCGTCGCGCACCGCGAGCTTCACCGCATCGCCGGGTTCGAGCGATGGACAACCGCTCTGGTGCCACTCGCCCCACAGCCCGAGCAGGCCGACCTGGATGGCGGTGATGCGCGGGTCGCCGTCGTAGCGGTCGGCGAGCGCAGTCACCAGCTGCACCGCCTGCGTCGCGAAGTCCGGATCATCCCAGTCCGGGGCGCGGCCCGGGCCATCGCCGTCGCAGCTCGTGTAGCTCGTGCCGGCGATCGACCACGGTGGCTGTTCCAGGAACAGCGGGTAATCGCGGGCGTTGTTGCCGCCGCTGTAGTAGTGCTCGATGCCGCTGCCGGCGCCGTCCGGGTAGTCGGCGACCAGGCGCAGCACGAAGGTCGCCGCGGGGTCGGCGGCGACGATCGGATCGATGTGGCGCGACTCGAACAGCGTCCAATCGAACGACTGGTCGGCGCTCTCCACTTCGCGCCATGGCACATACACATGGTAGAGATGGGCGCCGTGGAAATTGTCGACCCCGCCATCCTGCGCGAAGCTCGTGCCCCAGAGCAGGAAGCCCTTGTGCGGGTTCGCCAGATCGTCGCTGCTGCGCGGCGGCGTGAATACCGCGGCGGATGCGGCGGTGGCTGCGAGCAGCGCGAACGGGGCAATCAGGCGGGGTGGGGCCATGGCGGGCTCTGGATCGCGGTGGCGCGATGCTAGCGGCAGGCGCGCGCGCCGATCGTCCAGTCGGTCGCCGTTTCGCCATTCGCCGCTACACTGCGCGGGCGAAGTCGGCCAGACCGTCGCGGTGCGCAAGCATCGAGGAAAGTCCGGGCTGCACAGGGCAGGGTGCCAGATAACGTCTGGGCGGCGCGAGCCGACGGAAAGTGCAACAGAGAACAGACCGCCGAACGGTGTTCGCGACCGCAGACACGGTTGTCACTTGGGCAGACGCGCAAGCGGATGCCCCAAGTGCTCCAGCAGTGTCGAGGGGAGCGAACATGCGTGGTCAGGGTGAAACGGTGCGGTAAGAGCGCACCGCGCGCGGGGTCAACGCCGCGTGGCATGGCAAACCCCATCCGCAGCAAGATCAAATAGGGGAACGATACGGCGGCCCGTCGTGTTCCCGGGTAGATCGCTTGAGGCACGCGGTGACGCGTGACCCAGAGGAATGACGGTTCACGACAGGACCCGGCTTATCGGCCGGCTTCGCACTTGATCCCGTGGGAGCGGCTTTCGGCCGCGATGGTGCCGCTTTCGGCCATCGCGGCCGGAAGCCGTTCCCACTGCCGTTTTCGGCCCCGCAAAAAACACCGCCACAGTCCTTGACGCGCCCTGGGCGCGGGTCTAAGGTGGGTTCCCGTGAGAAAAACGGGAATTCCGTGGGTTTTTGTGGGGACCTATGTTCCAGGGCGAGACCGCCATCACCATCGACGACAAGGGCCGGATGTCCATTCCGACGGCCCATCGCGAGTTGATTGCGTCGCAGTGCGGGAATCGCCTGGTCTTCACCTACAACCCGTTCGAGCAAGGTTGCCTGTGGCTGTTGCCGGTGCGCGACTGGGAAAAGGTCCGCGACGAAGTGAACAGCCTGTCGCGCACGGTGGCGGCGCACCGCAACCTGCAGCTGAAGCTGGTCGGCGCGGCCTGCCATGTCGATGTCGATGGCAACGGTCGCGTGTTGGTGCCGGCGAGCCAGCGCACCGCGACCGGACTCGGCAAGAACGCCGTGCTGCTCGGCATGGGATCGAAGTTCGAGTTGTGGGCGGAGGAAGCGCACCAGCGCCAGATCGCGATGACGATCGGCGAGAGCGCGGTCACGCCCGAGATGTCGAAGTTGAGTTTGTGAGCGGCGGCGCGCGCAAACGCGACGTCGGAACGCAGGAAGGGCAGATGGGCGTGCACGTGCCGGTGTTGCGGGACGAAACGCTCGCGGCGCTCGCGATTCGGCCGGACGGGGTCTACCTCGACGGCACGTTTGGGCGCGGCGGGCATGCGGGCGAGATCCTCTCGCGCCTCGGTCCGGACGGGCGTCTGCTGGTGATGGACAAGGACCCGGAAGCGATCCGGGTCGCGGCCGACTGGGCTGCGCGTGATGCCCGTGTCGCCTGGCGGCACGACAGCTTCGCGACGCTGGCCGAGTGGGACGCGACGGCGGCGGGACTCGACGGCGTGTTGCTCGACCTGGGCGTTTCCTCGCCACAGATCGACGCGCCCGAGCGCGGTTTCAGCTTCATGCAGGACGGTCCGCTCGACATGCGCATGGACCCCACCCGGGGCGAGAGCGCGGCCGAGTGGATCGCGCGGGCCAGCGAACGCGAGATCGCCGACGTGCTGTTCAGCTACGGCGAGGAGAAGCAGAGCCGACGCATCGCCAAGTTCATCGTGGCGGCGCGGGCCGAGGCGCCGATCACGCGTACCGCGCAACTCGCCGCGGTGGTGGCGAAGGCGCTCGGTGGCGGCGGCTGGATGGCCAAGCACCCGGCGACGCGCACCTTCCAGGCGTTGCGCATCGCGGTGAATCGCGAGCTGGAAGACATCGAGGCGGGGCTCGAAGGCGCCGCGCAGAGATTGAAGGCGGGTGGACGGCTGGCGGTGATCAGCTTCCATTCGCTCGAAGACCGCATCGTCAAGCGCTTCATGCGTGGCGATGCCGAAAGAGTGCCGGTGCGACGCGGCTTGCCGCCCGCGCCGGAAGCTGCGTTGCGTTTCCGCGTCATCGGGAAATCGGTGAGCGCGGGAGCGGCAGAGCAGTCCGCAAACCCGCGCTCGCGCAGTGCGGTGTTGCGGGTGGCGGAGCGGGTGCGATGAGTGCCCGTGCCGCCGTGATCGTGATGTTGCTGGTTGCCTGTGTGGCCAGTGCCATCAGCGTCGTGCACGCCCGGCAGCAAAGCCGGCGCGCGTTCATCGAGCTCTCGAAGCTCGAGAGCGAGCGCGACGAATTGAATACGGAGTTTGGGCGACTGCAGCTCGAGCAGGCGACCTGGACCGACACAAACCGACTCGAGCAGATCGCCCGTGGGCAACTGGGCATGGTGTTTCCAGGACCTGCGGAAACCGTGGTGATCAGAAACTGAGGAAGCAGTGGCCGTGAGGGGGAAGCAATCTCACGCCAACACCCGGCAGGGTTTGCAACTGCCGGTGTGCCGCCGTGGCACGTCGTTCGCGACGGGCGCGGAGCGTCGTGCGTACCGGGAATCGGGACGCGCGCGATCTCTGTTGTCTGCCATCCGCGAAGCCGGAGGCGCCGATGCGTAACGTGCGCCCGGCCACGGTGATGCCACGCCTGCGCCTGACCGTGGTGCTGGTCGCGCTCGGCCTATGCGCGTTCGCGCTGGTCGCGCGCGCGTTCCAGATGCAGGTGCTGAAGCGCGAGTTCTACCAGGACCAGGGCGATGCGCGTTTCCTGCGCGACATCGAGGTGCCGGCGTCGCGCGGCATGATCACCGACCGCAACGGCGAGCCGCTGGCGATCTCGACGCCGATGATCTCGCTGTGGCTGCACCCGGAAACCCTGCTCGAAGATCCGGCGCGCATCGCCGCGCTGGCGCAGGCGATGCGGTTGAAGCGCGAGGAACTCGCCGCGCGCGTGCAGCAGCGGCGGGCGCGCGAATTCATGTACCTGGCACGGCACCTGCCGCCGGACCAGGCCGAAGCGGTGCTGGCGCTCAAGATCCCCGGCGTGCACGGCCAGCGCGAATACCGCCGCTTCTATCCCGGTGGCGAAGTGTTCGCGCACGTGCTCGGCGTCACCGACGTCGACGACGCCGGCCAGGAAGGCCTCGAACTCGCCTACAACGCACAGTTGCTCGGCACGCCGGGCGTGAAGCGCGTGATCAAGAATCGTCGCGGCGAGATCGTCGAGAACGTCGAGGAGATCCGTGCCGCCGAACCCGGGCGCACGCTCGCGACCAGTCTGGACCGGCGCATCCAGTACCTCGCCTACCGCGAACTGAAGGCGGCGATGTTCGAGCACTCGGCCAGCAGCGGTTCGATGGTGGTGATCGACATCCCCACCGGCGACGTGCTGGCGATGGTGAATTACCCGTCGTTCAACCCGAATGCGCGCGCCAGCGGCGACATCGCCGCGCGCCGCAATCGCGCCGTCACCGACCTGTTCGAGCCGGGTTCGGTGGTCAAGGCGTTCACCGTCGCGGCCGGGCTCGAAAGCGGCAAGTTCAAGCCGGACACGATCATCGACACCTATCCCGGCACGTTGCAGGTGCGCAACCACGTCGTCCGCGACATCCGCAACTTCGGGCAGATCGACCTCGGCGGGCTGTTGATGAAATCGAGCAACGTCGCGGCGACCAAGATCGCGCTCGAACTCGACAACGACCATCTCTACGACGTCTTCCACCGCTTCGGCTTCGGCACCCTGACCGGCAGCGGCTTCCCGGGGGAATCGACCGGCACCTTGCCCGACCCCGGCGGTTGGGGCCAGGTCGAGAAGGCAACGCTGTCCTACGGCTACGGCCTCTCGGTGAACGCGCTGCAGATGGCCCAGGCCTATGCCGCGCTCGCCGACGGCGGTCGCCTGCGTGCGCCGCGCTTCGTGCGCGAGGCGACGCCGACCGAGCCGCGGACCTTGCTCGATCCAGGCATCGCCGCGGACGTGCTGCGCATGCTCGAAACCGTCACCGGGCCGGGTGGCAGCGCGGTCAAGGCCGCGGTGCCGAACTACCGCGTCGCCGGCAAGACCGGCACCGCGCGCCGCGCGATTGCCGGCGGCTACGACAGTCGCTACGTGAGCGTGTTCGCCGGCGTGATCCCGGTGTCCAAGCCGCGCCTGGCCGCGGTGGTCGTGGTCAACGATCCGCGCGGCGGGGCGTATTACGGCGGCCTGGTCGCGGCGCCGGTGTTCGGGCGCGTGATGGATGACGCGATGCGCCTGCTGAACATCGCCCCCGACCACCTGCAACCGCAGTTGATCGCGGCCGATGTGCCGACGCCGGCGCAGTTTGCGGAAGGGGTGATGCCATGAGCATGCGCCTGTCCGCCCTGCTGCGCGACGTGATCGAGATCGCCCCCGGGCTTGACCGCGAGGTGCAGGACCTGTCGCTGGACTCGAAGTCGATCCGACCGGGAGCGGCGTTCATCGCGCTGCGCGGCACCCAGCGCCACGGCATCGAGTTCGCGGCCGAAGCGGTCGCGCGCGGCGCCACCATCGTGCTCGCCGAAGCGCCGCTGCCGGACATCGTGCAACTCGACGCGCCGGTGGTGGTGATCGGCGAACTGCGCGCGCATCTGGGTGCGCTCGCACGCTGCTTCCATGCAGACGCGGCCGCGGCGCTGCGCCTGATCGGCGTCACCGGCACCAACGGCAAGACCTCGAGCGTGCAGATGATCGCGCAGGCGCTGAGCGCCTCCGGCGAACCCTGCGGCACCATCGGCACGCTCGGCACCGGCCTGCACGGGCGCATCACCGCCGGTGAACGCACCACGCCGGATGTGCTCGCCGTGCATGCGGCGATCGCCGCGATGCGCCGCGACGGCGCCCGTTCGATCGCGATGGAGGTGACTTCGCACGCGCTCGACCAGGGGCGCGTCGACGGCCTCGACTTCGAGATCGCGGTGTTCACCAACCTGACCCGCGATCATCTGGACTACCACGGCAGCATGGACGCCTACGGTGCGACCAAGGCGCGCTTGTTCGCGTGGCCGTCGCTGCGCGCGGCGGTGATCAATGTCGATGACGCGTTTGGCGCCACGCTGGCGGGTCGGATCCGCGCCGACGTGCGTGTGATCCGCACCGGCTGCAGCCGCCAGGACGTCGACGTGCATGCCAGCGAGGTGCATGCCGATGCCAGCGGACTGCGCTTCACGCTGTGGATCGAGGCCGAGCGCCTGGCCGTCGCGACGCGGCTGATCGGACGCTTCAACGTCGCGAATCTGCTCGGTGTCGCCGGCGTGCTGCATGCGCGCGGCTGGCCGGCCGCACGGATCGCGCAGACCCTGTCGCAACTCGACCCGGTGCCCGGGCGCATGAGTCGGCTCGGTGGCGACGGTCGCCGGCCGCTGGTCGTCGTCGATTACGCACACACGCCGGACGCACTCGACAAGGCGCTGTCGACGCTACGCGAGCACGCGGCTGCGCGGCTGATCGTGGTCTTCGGCTGCGGTGGCGAGCGTGATGCCGGCAAGCGCCCGCAAATGGCGGCGCTGGCCGAGCAGAAGGCCGATGTGGTGATCGTCACCGACGACAATCCACGCCGCGAGAATGGCGATGCGATCGTCGCGGACATCCGCAAGGGATTCGTCCGACCCGAGGCGGTGCGCTTCGAGCGCGACCGCGCCAGGGCAATTGCGCTCGCCATCGGCATGGCGGCCGCGGACGATGTCGTGCTGATCGCCGGCAAGGGCCACGAGCCGTACCAGGAGATCGACGGCACCAAGTACCCGTTCGATGACCTGCAGGTCGCGGCCGAGCTGCTGAAGGAGGCCGCATGATCCAGATGCGCCTGTCCGAGCTCGCCCACGCCATCGGCGCGCGCCTGCACGGAGTCGACCGCGACTTCACCGGCGTGGCCAGCGACTCGCGCAGGTGCGAGCCAGGCCAGCTGTTCGTCGCGTTGCGCGGTGAGCGTGTCGATGGACACCAGTTTGTCGCCGACGTCGCGGCGCGCGGTGCGGCCGGTGCGGTGGTCGAGCGCGTGCTCGACACGAGCTTGCCGCAACTGGTGGTCGCCAATGCCGAACTGGCGCTGGGCGCAATCGCACGTGTTTGGCGTGCACGCTCCCGTGCGCGCGTGGTCGGCGTCACCGGCTCGAATGGCAAGACCACGTTGAAGACGCTGACCCATTCGATCCTGGCGCGCGCTGGTCGATGCCAGGTCAATCCCGGCAATCTCAACAACGAGATCGGCCTGCCGCTGTCGTTGTGTGCGCTCGACGCGCAGGCCGAGTTCGCGGTCTGCGAAATGGGGGCCGGGAAACCCGGCGACATCGCCTACCTGGCACGCATCGCCGCGCCGCAGATCGGCATCGTCAACAACGTCGGTGCTGCGCATCTGGAACGCATGGGCAGCACCCGCGGCGTCGCCGAGACCAAGGGCGCGCTGTACGCGGCATTGCCTTCGGATGGCATCGCCGTGATCAATGGCGAGGACGCGTTCGCCGACTACTTCCGCAGTCTGGCCGGCAAGCGCGCCCAGATCAGCTTCGCGCTCGACCGTGCCGCCGACGTGCGCGGCCAGATCCTGGCCAGCGAGCCGTCGTCGCAACGCCTGGTCATCGACAGCATGGCCGGAAGTCTGAGCATCACCCTGCCGCTGCCGGGGCGACACAACGCGATGAACGCGTTGGCCGCCACCGCGCTCGCGCTGGCCGCCGGTGCCTCGCTCGACCACGTCCGCCTCGGCCTCGAGACCGCGACCGCGATCTGCGGCCGCCTGGTGCGCAAGCCGCTCGCGAACGGTGCCCTGCTGATCGACGACAGCTACAACGCCAACCCGGCGTCGATGCGCGCCGCGATCGACACCCTGCGCGCACAGCCGGCACCGCGCTGGCTGGTGATCGGCGACATGAAGGAGCTCGGCGAAGACGCCGCGGCGCTGCATCGTGGCGTCGGCGCCTACGCACGCGAACGCGGCATCGATCGCTTCTACGCCGTCGGCGCACTCGCGCGCCATGCCTGCGCCGGCTACGGCGCGGACGCCCGCCATTTCGAGCACCAGCAGGACCTGATCGATGCGCTGCGCGCCGATCTCGTGGCTGGCGTGACCGTGTTGACCAAGGGCTCGCGTTCGTCCGCGATGGACCGCGTCGCGAACGCACTCTCTGAACCGTCGACCACTTCTTCCGAATCGGGGGGCAGCCATGCTGCTTGAGTTGTTCCTGCTGCTGAAACCGTACATCAGCGGCTTCAACCTGTTCGGGTATCTGACCTTGCGCGCGATCCTGGCGGCGATCACCGCACTCGTCGTCTCGTTGATCGTCGGTCCGCCGATGATCCGCAAGCTCGCCGCGTACAAGGTCGGGCAGACCATCCGCAACGACGGTCCGCAGTCGCACTTCTCCAAGGCCGGCACGCCCACGATGGGAGGGACGCTGATCCTGTTCGCGGTCGCCAGCGCCACCCTGCTGTGGGCCGACCTGCGCAATCGCTACATCTGGATCCTGCTGTTCGTGCTGGTCAGCTTCGGCCTGATCGGCTTCATCGACGACTACAAGAAGTTGGTGCTGAAGGACAGCCGCGGCCTGATCGCACGCTACAAGTACGCGCTGCAGTCGGTGTTCGGCCTGGTCGCCGCGCTGTGGCTGTACTGGACCGCCGACGTGCCGGCGGCGACCACGCTGTACCTGCCGATCCTGAAGGACTTCGCGTGGCCGCTCGGCATCGGCTTCGTGGTCGTGACCTATTTCTGGATCGTCGGCTTCTCGAATGCGGTGAACCTGACCGATGGCCTCGATGGCCTCGCGATCATGCCGACCGTGCTGGTGTCCGCCGGGCTCGGCGTGTTCGCTTACGTCGCCGGGCACAGCGTGTTCGCGAGCTACCTCGGTATTCCGTCGATTCCCGGCGCCGGCGAGATCGCGATCTTCTGCGCCGCGCTCGGTGGCGCCGGGCTCGGCTTCCTGTGGTTCAACACCTATCCGGCCCAGGTCTTCATGGGTGACGTTGGCGCGCTCTCGGTCGGCGCCGTGCTTGGCACGGTCGCGGTGATCACGCGCCAGGAACTGGTGCTGGTGCTGATGGGCGGCGTGTTCGTGATCGAGACGCTGTCGGTGATGATCCAGGTGGCGTCGTTCAAGCTGACCGGCAAGCGCGTGTTCCGGATGGCGCCGATCCACCACCACTTCGAGCTCAAGGGCTGGCCCGAGCCGCGCGTGATCGTGCGCTTCTGGATCATCTCGGTGGTGCTCGTGCTGCTTGGTCTTGCGACCTTGAAGGTGCGCTGAGCCATGCACTTCCTGACCACGCCACTGCAAGCGCTGCGCCGCGACGAGATCCCGGGTCGTTACGACCGCGGTCTGTTCGCCGCGGCCGTGGCGCTGGCGCTGTTCGGCGTGGTGATGGTGGCGTCGAGTTCGGTTGCGATCGGCGAGAGCGAGGGCGGTTCGGCCTACCACTACCTGACCAAGCACCTCGCCTATCTGGCGATGGGCAGCGTGCTCGCGGCCGGTTTCGCGCTGACGCCGCTGGCGCTGATCGAACGCCATGCACGGCTGTTCCTGTTGCTGTCGCTGGCGTTGTTGCTGGCGGTGTTCCTGCCCGGGTTCGGCGTGCGCGTGAACGGTGCCAAGCGCTGGTTGCGTCTTGGCCTGGCCAACTTCCAGGCGGTCGAGGCAGTGAAGCTGTTCGTGATCTTCTGGCTGGCGAGCTATCTGGTGCGCTTCCGCGGCGAGGTGCAGCACGCATTCCGCGGCACCTTCAAGCCGCTGGCGATCGCCGGGCTGATCGTGCTGCTGCTGTTGCAACAGCCCGACTTCGGCAGTGCTTCGCTGCTGCTCGCGGTGGTGCTCGGGATGATCTGGCTCGGCGGCGTGCGTGCGCGCGACCTGCTCGGGCTCGCGGCGGCGGTGACGCCGGTGATGGCCTGGGCCGCGCTCAGCGAGTCCTATCGCGTGAAGCGCCTGACTTCGTTTCTGGATCCATGGAAGGATCCGTTCAACGATGGCTTCCAGCTCACCCAGGCGCTGATCGCGATCGGCCGCGGCGAGTGGTTCGGGGTTGGCCTGGGCGGCTCGATCCAGAAGCTGTTCTACCTGCCCGAGGCGCACACCGACTTCATCCTCGCGGTGATTGCCGAGGAGCTTGGATTGCTCGGCGTGTGCCTGGTGGTCGCGATGTTCGCGTTCCTGTGCGGGCGGCTGTTCCTGATCGGCCGTCGTGCCGAGGAGGCCGGACTCGGCTTCGCCGGCTATGTCGCCTACGGCATCGCGATCTGGATTTCGGTGCAGGCCACGGTATCGGTCGGCGTGAATCTCGGCCTGCTGCCGACCAAGGGGCTGACGCTGCCGCTGATCAGTTCCGGCGGGTCGAGCCTGCTGATGACCTGTGCCGCGATCGGCGTGGCGCTGCGCATCAGCTACGAACTGGCGCGCCACGAGGCGGTCAGCGCGGTGACCCCGGCCACGGGAGGCGACGATGGCGGATGATCGTCCCGTGCTGATCATGGCCGGCGGTACCGGCGGGCACATCTTCCCCGGGCTGGCGGTGGCGCGCGCGCTGGCGGCGCAGTCGGTGCCCGTGGTCTGGCTCGGCTCGGCACACGGGCTGGAGAACCAGTTGGTGCCGAAGGCCGGCATCCGGCTGGAAACGCTGCGCATCAGTGCCCTGCGCGGCAAGGGCGCGCTCGCGCTGCTGGCTGCGCCGTGGCGGCTGCTGCGTGCGGTTGTGCAGGCGATCGGCGTGTTGCGCCGGCAGCGGCCGCGTGCGGTGATCAGCTTCGGCGGCTTTGCGGCCGGACCGGGCGGGCTCGCGGCGTGGCTGACGCGCATGCCGCTGCTGGTCCACGAACAGAATCGGCTGCCCGGGCTGACCAACAAGGTGCTGGCGAAACTGGCGCGTCGCGTGTTGTGCGGCTTCGCCCATGCGCTGCCGCGCGGCGTGTGGGTGGGCAACCCGGTGCGCGCCGAGATCGCGTCGCTGCCCGCGCCGGCGCAGCGCTTTGCGGGGCGCAGCGGCCTGCGCGTGCTGGTGCTCGGCGGTTCGCAGGGCGCGCGCGCGTTGAACCGCGTGTTGCCGCAGGCGTTCGCGCAGCTCGCCGACCTCGGGCTGCAACTGCGCCACCAGTGCGGCGCACGCATGCTGGAGGAAGCACGTGCGGCCTACGCCGAAGCCAAGGTCGCGGCCAGCATCGAACCGTTCATCGACGACATGGCGGCGGCCTATGCCGAAGCCGATCTGGTCATCGCCCGCGCCGGGGCGTTGACCCTGGCCGAACTCTGCGCAGCGGGTGTGGGCGCGATCCTGATTCCGTTCCCGCATGCGGTCGATGATCACCAGAGCGCGAATGCCGGCGTGCTGGTCGATGCCGGCGCTGCGCAACTGATCCCGGAATCCCGATTGGAAGCCGGCGACCTCGCGGCGCGCATCCGCGCGCTGGCCGGCGACGCCGCTGCGCGGCTTTCGATGGCGAACGCGGCGCGTTCGCTGGCCAAGCCGGACGCCGACCGCGTGGTCGCACAACACTGCCTGGAGGTGGCGGCATGACCCTGCGACGCATCGGCACGCGCCCGGACCTGATGCAGGTGTATCGACGCGTACATTTCGTCGGCATCGGCGGCACCGGCATGTGCGGCATCGCCGAGATCCTGCACAACCTCGGCTTCGAGGTCAGCGGCTCCGACCTCGGTGACACCGCGACCACGCGCAGACTTGCGGCGATGGGCATTCGCGTCGAACGCGGACATCAGGCTGCGCACCTCGGCGACGCCGACGCGATGGTCGTGTCCGGCGCGATCAAGCCCGACAACCCGGAGCTGCAGGCGGCACGCACGCGCCGCATTCCGGTGGTGCCGCGAGCGGAAATGCTCGGCGAGCTGATGCGCTTCCGCCAGGGCATCGCCGTCGCCGGCACCCATGGCAAGACCACCACGACCAGCCTGATCGCAAGCGTGCTTGCCGAGGGCGGACTCGATCCCACCTTCGTGATCGGCGGCCTGCTCAATTCCGCCGGCAGCAACGCGCGCCTCGGCAGCGGCAAGTACCTGGTCGCCGAGGCCGACGAATCCGATGGCTCGTTCCTGCTGCTGAGCCCGATGCTCGCGGTGATCACCAACATCGATGCCGACCACCTGGAGAACTACGGTGGCGACTTCAACCGCGTCAAGAAGGCCTTCGCCGATTTCCTCCACCGCCTGCCGTTCTACGGCCTCGCGATCCTGTGCCTGGACGACCCCGAGGTCGCCGCGCTCGCAGCGGAAACCCCGCGCAACGTGATGCGCTACGGCGAGCACCCCGAGGCCGACGTGCGCGCGAGCAACATCCGCGCCGGCGCCGGGCGCATGCACTTCGACCTGTGGTTGCCCGAGCGCGATGCGCCGGTGGCGGTCGAACTCGCGTTGTCCGGCAAGCACAACGTGCTGAACGCGCTCGCGGCGGCGGCGATCGGCTGGGAACTCGGCGTCGACGACGCGGCGATCGTGCGCGCGCTGGCGAAGTTCCGCGGCGTCGGCCGCCGCTTCCACGTGCATGGCGAACTCGACATCGATCGCGGCAAGGCGTTGGTGGTCGACGACTACGGCCATCACCCGCGCGAACTGGCGGCGATCATCGAAGCTGCGCGCGGCGGCTGGCCGCAGCGGCGCCTGGTGATGGCGTTCCAGCCGCACCGCTACACACGCACGCGCGACCTGCTCGACGAGTTCGCCGAGGTGCTGTCGACCGTCGACGTGCTGCTGTTGACCGAGGTCTACCCGGCTGGCGAGGCGCCGATCGCCGGCGCCGACGGCAAGTCGTTGGCGCGCGCGGTACGTGCGCGCGGCCGCGTCGATCCGGTGCTGGTGAAGTCGGCGCGCGACCTGCCGGCGACGCTGGCGCCGCTGTTGCGGGACGGCGATTTCGTGCTGCTCGCGGGTGCCGGGGACATTGGCGTGGTCGCGCATGACATCGGTGCGCGTGGACATCTGAAGGAAGGCAAGTCATGAAGATCAGCGATCCGCGGGCATTTGGTCGTGTCGCCGTGGTGATGGGCGGCAACTCCGCAGAGCGCGAAGTCTCGCTGCGCTCCGGCGCCGGCGTGCTCGCCGCGCTGCGCGGCAAGGGCATCGACGCGCACCCGGTCGACGGCATCCCGGCCCTGCTCGACGCGCTGCGCGCCGGGCACTTCGCGCGCGTGTTCAACATCCTGCATGGGCGCGGCGGCGAGGACGGCGTGCTGCAAGGCGCGCTCGAAGCGCTCGGCGTGCCCTATACCGGCTCGGGCGTGCTCGGCTCCGCGCTCGGCATGGACAAGATCCGCACCAAGCAGGTGTGGCAGACGCTCGGTCTGCCAACCGCGAAGTACGCGGTGATCGACGCACTGCATCCGCGCCCGGCGCAGTCGATCGTCGACGAACTCGGGCTGCCGCTGATCGTCAAGCCTTCGCACGAGGGCTCCACCGTCGGCATCGCGCGTGCGTTCACGCTCGCCGAACTCGAAGCCGGCATCGAGGCCGCGCGCGCGTTCGACGGCGACATCCTGGTCGAGCAGTTCATCGAAGGCGACGAGTTCACCGTGTCCATCCTCGGGCGCCAGGTGCTGCCCTCGATCCGCATCGTTCCGGCCAAGGGCTTCTACGACTACGCCGCCAAGTACGTCACCGGCGATACCCAATACATCTGTCCGGGCGCGGCCGGGGACACCGAGGACGAGATGCAGCGCATCGCGCTGCAGGCGTTCGATGCAGTCGGCTGTTCCGGCTGGGGGCGCATCGACTTCATGCGCGACCGGTCCGGCCATGCTTTCCTGCTGGAGGTGAACACGGCACCGGGCATGACCGAGCGTTCGCTGGTGCCAAAGGCCGCGGCACAGGTCGGCATCGACTACCCGGCGCTGTGCTGGCGCATCCTCGAAACTTCCTTCGCCGGAGGTGGGGCATGAACCCGAGCCTCGCCCGCATCGCCGCGTGGCTGCTGGCGCTGGCGCTGGTCGCCGCGCCGATCATCGCGGCGTTGAACGGCTGGCTCGCCGACGAGCGCTGGCCGATCCGGCGGCTGGTGGTGCACGGCAGCTTCGTGCAGGTCGATGAGGCGGCGATCCGCGCCGCGGTCGCGCCGCGCGTGGGTGCCGGCTTCTTCGCGGTCGACCTCGGCGCGGTCAAGAGCGCGGTCGAGACGCTGCCGTGGGTCGAGCGCGCCGAAGTACGCAAGCAGTGGCCGGATCGCATCGACATCGACGTGCGCGAGCGCGTCGCCATCGCCTTCTGGGGCGACGACCGCCTGCTCAGCGAGCGCGGCGACGTGTTCGCCGCGGATCGCTCGCGCGTGGCCCAGGACCTGCCGCAGCTGGACGGGCCCGACGCGCGCGCCGGCGAGGTCTGGCAGGAATTCAGTGCGGCGCGCAAGCAGCTGGCCGCGATCGGCATCGCGATCGCCGCGGCCCGCATCAACAGTCGCGGTGCCTGGTCGCTGCGCACGCGCGAGGGGGCCGAGTTCGTGCTCGGTCGCGAACGCATGCGCGCGCGCCTGGATCGCTTTGTCGCCGCAATGGCACGGCTGCCCGATGGCGAGCGCCAGCGCATCGAGCGCGCCGACCTGCGCTTCGCCAACGGCTTTGCCGTGCTCTGGCGCGCGCTGCCGCCGGCGCAACCGGACGTCGCGCCGGCACCCGCGTCCGCTCTGCCCGACCGCGTCGAGGAATCCGCATGAACCGCAAGTCTGACAAGGCCCTGCTGGTCGGCCTCGACATCGGCACCTCCAAGGTCGCCGCGATCGTCGGCGAGTACTCGCCCGGCGAAAGCGTCGAGGTCATCGGCATCGGCACCGCGGCGTCAAAGGGACTCAAGCGCGGCGTCGTGGTCGACATCGAATCGACCGTGCAGTCGATCCAGCGCGCGATCGAGGAAGCCGAGCTGATGGCCGGCTGCGAGATCCGCTCGGTGTTCGCGTCGATCGCCGGCAGCCACATCCGTTCGCTCAATTCGCAAGGCGTGGTCGCGATCCGCAACCAGGAAGTGATCGACGACGACGTCGAGCGCGTGCTCGACGCCGCGCGCGCGGTGGCGATCCCGGCCGACCAGCGCATCCTGCACGTGCAGGCACAGGAGTACGTGCTCGACGAGCAGGAAGGCATCCGCCACCCGGTGGGCATGATCGGCGTGCGCCTGGAAGCGCGCGTGCACGTGATCACCGGCGCGCAGTCGGCGGCGCAGAACATGAGCAAGTGCGTGTCGCGTGCCGGGCTCAAGGTCGATGATCTGATTCCGTCGCAGCTGGCCTCGGCGCAGTCGGTGCTGACCCAGGACGAGCGCGACCTCGGCGTGTGCCTGGTCGACATCGGCGCCGGCACCACCGACATCGCCGTGTACACCCAGGGCGCGATGCGCCACACGTCGTCGCTCGGCATCGCCGGCGACCAGGTCACGAACGACATCGCGTTCGCGTTCCGCACGCCGACGCCGTTCGCCGAGGAGATCAAGGTCAAGTACGCCTGCGCGCTGGCGCGCCTGGCGCGGCCCGAGGAAACCATCGAGGTCGCGATGGTCGGCGACCGCGCACCGCGCCGGCTGCAACGGCAGCTGCTCGCCGACGTGGTGCAGAAGCGCTACGAGGAGATCTTCGAGATGGTACAGGCGGAGTTGCGCCGTTCCGGGCTGGAGGAACTGGTCGCGGCCGGCATCGTGCTGACCGGTGGCGGCGCGAAGATGGAAGGCATCGTCGAGCTCGCCGAGGAGCTGTTCCACATGCCGGTGCGCGTCGGCGTGCCGCAGTACGTCAGCGGCCTTGGCGATGTCATCAACAACCCGGTGCATGCCACCGGCGTCGGCCTGCTGCTCGCGGGCAGCAAGCACCCGTCGTTGCGCGTCAGCCCGAGTCCGGCGGGCGAGGCGGTGGGTTCGCTGTGGGGCAAGTTGCGCAAGTGGGTGTCGGGCGAATTCTAGGAAACAGGTCGCTGCGCAGGGCGCGGCGACGAAGGCAATCCGCGAAAAGCGGGAACGCAGCCGGACGGCGATCCGGTCACAACAAAGAAGCAGAAAACTGGAGGTAGGGAAATGTTTGAATTTGTCGAAACACCAGCACCGAACGCCGTGATCAAGGTCATCGGCGTGGGCGGCGGCGGCGGCAACGCGGTCGCACACATGGTCAATGCCGGAGTCGAGGGCGTCGAGTTCATCTGCGCCAACACCGACGCGCAGGCGCTGCGCAACTGCCCGGCCAAGACCACCATCCAGCTCGGCGGCAACGTCACCAAGGGGCTTGGCGCCGGCGCCAATCCCGAGGTCGGCAAGCAGGCGGCGATGGAGGACCGCGAGCGCATCCGCGAACTGCTCACCGGCGCCGACATGGTGTTCATCACCTGCGGCATGGGCGGCGGCACCGGTACCGGCGCCGCGCCAGTCGTGGCGCAGCTGGCCAAGGAGATGGGCATCCTGACGGTGGCGGTAGTGACCAAGCCGTTCCCGTTCGAGGGCAGCAAGCGCCGCCAGATCGCGCTTGCCGGCATCGATGCGCTGAGCCAGTACGTCGATTCGCTGATCACCATCCCGAACGAGAAGCTGCTCTCGGTGCTGGGGCGCGAGACCTCGCTGCTCAGCGCATTCAAGTCGGCCAACGACGTGCTGCTCGGCGCGGTGCAGGGCATCGCCGACCTGATCACGCGGCCGGGCTTGATCAACGTCGACTTCGCCGACGTGCGCACGGTCATGTCCGAGATGGGCATGGCGATGATGGGTACCGGCGTCGCCCGCGGCGACGACCGCGCCACCGCCGCGGCCGAGTTTGCGGTCAACAACAAGCTGCTAGAAGACATCAACCTGTCCGGCGCCTGCGGCATCCTGGTCAACGTGACGGCCGGCATGGACCTGACCATGCACGAGTTCGACGAGATCGGCCGCACCATCTCCGAGTTTGCGGCCGAGGACGCGACCGTGGTCATGGGTACCGTGCTCGATCCGGAGATGCGCGACGAGATCCGCGTGACCGTGGTCGCAACCGGCCTGAACCGGGTGCAGCCGGCGCGCATGACCGCCCCGGTGGCGCCGATCGCGCAGCCGCGCGTGGCGATCGTGCGTTCGCGCCCCGGCGAAGCGGACTTCGGCCAGCCGGTGTCGCGCCCGGCGGCGGCCACGCTGGCCCGCGGTGCGACTGCCACGGCGGCCGCCACCGCAGCAGTCGAGTCCACCCGGCCGGTGGTCGACGACTACCTGGACATCCCGGCGTTCCTGCGCCGCCAGGCCGACTGAGCCTCGTTTCGCGCGGCGCGATCGCCGCGGCGGGGTCCTGCCTCCACCCCCGGCTGTCGCCGCAGCCGGGCGGTCTTGCATCCCGCACGCGGCGGTCCGCTGTTGCGAAAACGCAACAAACCGGTGTCTTTTTGCTGGCGGACCGGTTCCAAGGGCGGAAATCATCATGCTAAGGTTGCCGAAATATGTCGTCCCTCGGACGAGGCTCTTTGGCGCATGATCAAGCAACGCACCCTCAAAAATGTGATCCGCGCGACCGGCGTTGGCATCCACACCGGACAAAAGGTCTACCTGACCCTGCGGCCGGCCGCCCCGGATGCCGGCATCGTGTTTCGCCGTGTCGACCTGGCCGAGCCGGTAGAGCTCAAGGCCTGCGCGGAGAACGTCGGTGCGACGGCCATGTCGACCACGCTGGTTCGCGATGGCATTCGCGTCTCGACGGTGGAACACCTGCTCTCGGCGATGGCCGGGCTTGGCATCGACAACGCCTATGTCGATGTCAGCGCACCGGAAGTGCCGATCATGGATGGCAGTGCCGGCCCCTTCGTGTTCCTGCTGCAGTCCGCCGGAATCGAGGAACAGAACGTCGCCAAGCGCTTCATCCGCATCAAGAAATCGGTCACGGTGCGGGATGGGGACAAGTGGGCGCGGTTCGATCCGTTCGATGGCTTCAAGGTCGGCTTCACGATCGACTTCGACCATCCGATCTTCACCCGCAAGACCTCCTCGGCCGAGATCGATTTCTCGACCACCTCCTTCGTCAAGGAAGTCAGCCGCGCCCGTACCTTCGGTTTCATGCGCGACATCGAGATGCTGCGCGAGCGCAATCTGGTGCTCGGCGGCAGCATGGACAACGCGGTGGTGCTCGATGACTACCGCGTCCTCAACGAGGACGGGTTGCGCTACGAGGACGAGTTCGTCAAGCACAAGATCCTCGACGCGATCGGCGATCTGTACCTGCTCGGCCATAGCCTGATCGGCGCGTTCTATGGCTACAAGTCCGGGCACCAGTTGAACAACCTGCTGTTGCGCACCCTGGTGGCGGACAGCAAGGCGTGGGAAGAAATCACGTTCACCGATTCGGCGGACGCTCCGATCTCCTACGCCCACCCGGCGCAGGCGATCTGATCCGGTTCTGAGACGTTTTTATCGGTCGCCTGGCGCGACCCGCCGGAGAATCGGCGCAGGAACATCATTCGGCAAGGGATGCCAAACGCGACAGCAGTTCCCGGAGTTCGGGATCGGTTGTTGCGGCTGCCGCGGAACGAAGGTGCTTCGCGGCGGCCGGGGAAAGCGGTTTCGAGGGCGTCTCCGACGGAACGGGGGGCTCCGGTACCGTTTTCACCACCAGTTGGGTCAGTGGTTCGGGCCAGAATGCAGACGCAATCGCAAGCAGTCGCGATTGTTCGGTCCGCAGTCGGTTCGCCACCGCCGGCTGGCCGGTGACCAGCACCAGCGCATCCGAGCGCACGTTGGCGACGCAAAACCACGTCGCCCAGGGTTCGGAGAGCTGGCGACGCAGTCCGGAGTCGAGCCGCCGCAAGAGTGCGGCGCGCTCGATCAGCGAGTGCAATGCAGGCGAACGTGTCTGGCGCGAGGCGTCGACGGCATGGACGAGGGCGTTGCGGTTGCTGTCCGGAGGCATGGCCATACCGACAGAGTAAACGAATGAACATCATCATTGTCGCCAAACCCGACGCCGGAACCCGCGTCTTCAGCCTCTCCGACCGGCGCGTGCGCATCGCGCTGGCCGCGACGCTCGGAATCCTGGTGCTCGGCTTGTTCGCCGCCGGCGCCTGGTTCGGGGCTTCCTTCATGGGTCCGAGCCGGTTGCGCGACCAGTTGAGCGGTACCCGCAATGCGCTGGTCGAGCAGCAGGGCGAGGTCGAGCGGCTCAACGGTGTCGTGTCCAGGGACATGAACGCGCTGGCATTGCGGCTGGGTCGCATCCAGGCCGAAACCACCCGCCTGAACGCGCTCGGTGGGCGCCTCGCCAAGCTCGGCAAGCTCGACGACGGCGAATTCAATTTCGGTTCGGACCCGGACCTCGGCGGTCCGGAAAACACCGGCCTGGTCGGCGCCGTGGCGCCGCTGCAGATCTCCAACGAGATCGGTCGCCTGGAGCGGCAACTCGCCTCGCAGTCGCGCCAGCTCGGCGTGCTCGAAGAATTGCTTGCCGATCGCGAGCTGGATGCGAGCCTGATGCCTTCGGGCATCCCGGTGCGTTCGGGTTACGTGTCTTCGGGCTTTGGCTATCGCAGCGACCCGATCAATGGTTCGCACGAGTTCCACTCCGGCATCGACTTCGACGGCAGCTATGGCGACGACATCCTGGCCGTCGGCTCCGGCGTCGTCTCCTTCGCCGGGGTGAAACCGGGCTACGGCAACACCGTCGAAATCGATCATGGCAATGGCTACGTCACGCGCTACAGCCACAATTCCAAGAATCTCGTCGGCGCCGGCGATCCGGTGCGCGATGGCGACGTGATCGGCAAGGTCGGCTCGACCGGGCGTTCGACCGGAACGCATGTACACTTCGAGGTCTGGCGCGACGGTCGCGTCATCAATCCCTACGAGTTCGTGCGCCAGCCCGGCTGAGCGCGCTTGCAATCGCCGCGACCGACCCCAAACGTGAAGATCTCGTGGGGCCGCCTGCCCGGGCGGCCTTCTCGTTTCCGGAATCCACTCCTTTACGCGTTGAGACCATGTTCAATCAGATCCTGACCCGCCTGTTCGGCAGTCGCAATGAACGCCTGCTCAAGGGCTACGAGAAGATCAAGCTCCAGATCAACGCGCTGGAGCCGCGCATGCAGCAGCTCAGCGACGCCGAACTGCAGGCCAAGACCCCCGAGTTCCGCGCTCGCGTCGAGAACGGCGAGTCGCTCGACGCACTGCTGCCGGAAGCGTTCGCGGTGATGCGCGAAGCGGCGCGGCGCGTGCTCGGCATGCGCCACTATGACGTGCAGCTGGTCGGCGGCATGGTCCTGCACCAGGGCAAGATCGCCGAGATGCGCACCGGCGAGGGCAAGACCCTGGTCGGCACCTTGCCGGTGTACCTGAATGCGCTGGCGGGCAAGGGCGTCCACGTGGTGACCGTGAACGACTACCTGGCCAAGCGCGACTCGGCCTGGATGGGCAAGGTCTACAACTGGCTCGGGCTTTCGGTCGGGGTGGTGTACCCAGGCATGAACCACGCCGACAAGCGCGCTGCCTACGCCGCCGACATCACTTACGGCACCAACAACGAGTACGGTTTCGACTACCTGCGCGACAACATGGCGCTCGCGGCCGAGGATCGTTACCAGCGCGGCCAGTTCTACGCGATCGTCGACGAAGTCGATTCGATCCTGATCGACGAGGCGCGCACGCCACTGATCATCTCCGGTCCGGCCGACGAGTCGCCGCAGTTGTACCTGCGCGTCAACGCGGTGGTGCCGAAACTGACGCGTCAGAAGGAAGAGGAAGGCGACGGCGACTTCTGGGTCGACGAGAAGCAGAAGCAGGTGCACCTGTCCGAAGCCGGCATGGAGCATTCCGAGGTGCTGCTGCGTGCCGCGGGCATCATCGGCGCCGAGGACAGCCTGTACGACGCGCACAACATCATGGTCGTGCACCATCTGAACGCGGCGCTGCGTGCGCACAACCTCTATCAGCGCGACGTCGACTACATCGTGCGCGACGGCGAGGTGATCATCGTCGACGAGTTCACCGGGCGCACGCTGGCCGGGCGGCGCTGGTCCGACGGCCTGCACCAGGCGGTCGAAGCCAAGGAAGGCGTGCCGATCCAGCGCGAGAACCACACGCTGGCATCGATCACCTTCCAGAATTACTTCCGCCTGTACAAGAAGCTCGCCGGCATGACCGGCACCGCGGACACCGAGGCCTACGAGTTCCAGCAGATCTACGGTCTGGAAGTCGCGGTGATCCCGACGCACCGGCCGATGGTGCGCAAGGACCATCCGGACCTGGTGTTCCTGAAGACCGAGGCGAAGTGGAACGCGATCATCGAGGACATCAAGGAGTGCCATGCGCGCAAGCAACCGGTACTGGTCGGAACCACCTCGATCGAGACCTCGGAAATGCTCGGCGAGCGCCTGCAGGCGGCCGGCATTCCGCACCAGGTGCTGAACGCGAAGCAGCACGAGCGCGAAGCGCAGATCGTCGCGCAGGCCGGGCGGCCGGGGGCGGTGACCATCGCCACCAACATGGCCGGCCGCGGCACCGATATCGTGCTCGGCGGCAACCTCGAGGCCGAGCTCGCGGCGTTGCCGGAGGAAGCCGGCGAGGCCGAGCGCGCGCGCGTTCGCGCCGAGTGGCAGAAGCGCCACGATGAAGTGCTGGCCGCGGGCGGACTGCACATCGTCGGCAGCGAGCGCCATGAATCGCGCCGCATCGACAACCAGTTGCGCGGCCGTTCCGGGCGCCAGGGCGATGCCGGATCCAGCCGCTTCTTCCTGTCGCTGCAGGACAACCTGATGCGCATCTTCGCGCCCGACTGGGTCACGAAGTGGATGCAGGTGTTCGGCATGAAGGATGACGACGCGCTCGAGGATCGCCTGGTGTCGCGCCAGATCGAGAAGGCGCAGCGCAAGGTCGAGGCGCACAACTTCGACGTGCGCAAGAACCTGCTCGAGTACGACGACGTCGCCAACGACCAGCGCAAGGTCATCTACGCGCAGCGCAACGAGTTGCTGGAGCCGAACGACATCCAGGAGACCATCGAGAGTTTGCGCATGGACGTCATCGAGGACATCGCGCGCCGATTCGTCCCGGTCAAGAGCATCTCCGACCAGTGGGACATCGCCGGACTCGAGCGCACGCTCGCTTCCGACCTCGGCATCCATGTGGACGTGAAGCGCCACCTCGACGCGAACGAGGACCTGGAAGAGGCGGTCCTGGTCGAGAAGATCCAGGCCGATGTCGATCGCTTCTTCCGCGAGAAGGAAGCGACCATGGGCAGCGAGCTCATGCGCGCGATCGAGAAGCAGTTCCTGCTGCGCGTGCTCGATACCCAGTGGCGCGACCATCTCGCGAACATGGACTACCTGCGCCAGGGCATCCACCTGCGCGGCTACGCGCAGAAGCAGCCGAAGCAGGAATACAAGCGCGAAGCGTTCGAGCTGTTCACGCAGATGCTTGATCGCGTCAAGCAGGAAACCGTGACCATCCTGGCCCGTGTCCGCCTGCAGAGCGAGGAGGAAGTGGCGCGGCTGGAGGCGCAGCAGCAGGCGCAGGCCCGGCAGCAGCAGCATGCGATGGCGTTCCAGCATCCCGAAACCGGCAACTACGGGGTCGACGAGGAGGCCGAACAGGTACAGGCCATGGCCGCGCGTCAAGCGCACTTGCCCAAGGTGGGCCGCAACGATCCGTGTCCGTGCGGATCGGGGAAGAAATTCAAGCAGTGCCACGGCCAGCTGGCCTGAGGCACTGACGGGAACGGCGCATGCGCGTAGTCGCCGCCGTTCTCGAGGACGCTGCAGGGCGCGTGCTGTTCGCGCAGCGCCCACCGGGAAAGCAGCACGCGGGACGCTGGGAGTTCCCGGGCGGCAAGATCGAGGCGGACGAATCCGCGTTCGCTGCGCTGTGTCGCGAGCTGCGCGAGGAGCTCGGTATCGATGTCATCGCGGCGTCGCGGCTGATGTGCGTGCACCGCCCGCACCCGAACGGAATGCTGGCACTGGAAGCTTGGCGCGTGACGGCCTGGCGCGGCGCCCCGGTGGCCCACGAGCACAGCGCGTTGCGCTGGCTGCCGGTGCCGCAGGGGCTGCAGCTGGATCTCTGCGCGGCCGATGTCGTCATCGCGCGCGCGCTGGCGTTGCCGCACCGTTACGCGATCACGCCGGAACCGGGGGCAGACGTTTCCGCATTCCTGGCGCGCATCGAATCCGGCCTGGAACGCGGGCTGCGCCTGCTGCAATGGCGGGCGCCGGGACTCGACGCGCGGCGCTATCGCGAGATCGCGATCACCCTGCGCGAACGGAGCACACAACACGGTGCGCGCTTGCTGTTGAACGCAGACCCGGCGCTGGCGCTGGAGCTCGGTGCGGATGGCGTGCATCTGGATGCGCGACGGCTCGCCGCCACCCATGCGCGGCCCGAGGCACCCGACGGGTTTCTGGTTGCGGCTTCCTGCCATGACGAACAAGAGCTGCGACATGCCTCGGTGATCGGGGCCGACTTCGTGGTGCTTTCCGCAGTGCGGCCGACGCCCACGCATCCGGGTGTATCGGCACTGGGATGGGAAGCGTGGGAACGCTTGCTGCACGGGGCCGATGTGCCGGCGTATGCACTCGGCGGTGTCGGGCCTGCGGATCTATGCACTGCCAAGCGCCACGGTGCGCTGGGCGTGGCCGGGATCAGCGCGTTCTGGTGATGCGTGCGCGCCAGCCGGCCAGCGCCTCGTCCACGCGCTGTTGCAGTTCCGCGAGCGTCCCGTCGTTGGCGATGACCTCATCGGCGATCGCGAGGCGGCTGGAGCGAGATGCCTGCGCCGAGATCATGCGCCGGGCCAAGTCGGCGTCGACCCGGTCGCGCCGCAGCAGCCGCTGCTCCTGGGTCGACGGGTGCGCGTCCACGATCACCGCATGATCCACCCACGCGTAGTGGCCGCTCTCCACCAGCAATGGGATCGCCAGCACCAGCAGTTCCGCAGCGCTCGATTCTGCCGCAATGCGCAATGCGTCGCGGACGCGCGGGTGGATGATCGCCTCCAGGCGGCTGCGCGCCTGCGGGTCGGCGAAGATCCGTTCGCGCATCGCGCGTCGGTCCAGGTGGCCCTCGGTGTCGAGCACGCCCGCCCCGAATTCCTCGACGATGGCGGCAAGGCCCGGGGTCCCCGGCGCGACCACGTCGCGACTGATCTGGTCGGCATCGAGGACGGTGATGCCGTGGGCTGCCAGCTGCTCGGCCACCGCGCTCTTGCCCGAAGCCACTCCGCCGGACAGCGCGACCACGAAGGCCATGTTCAGTACAAGCCCATGCTGTGCTTGTAGGTCGCAATGATCCAGTCGCCATACAGAAACTGGATCCAGCCGGCGATGGCTAGGAACGGGCCGAACGGGATCGGCGTCTGCCGATCGCGGCCCTTCGCGATCAGGATCGCGCTGCCGATCACCGCGCCGACCAGCGAAGACATCAGCACGATCGGGATCAGCCCCTGCGGGCCGACGAAGGCACCGAGCGCGGCGAGCAGCTTGAAGTCGCCGTAGCCCATGCCCTCCTTGCCGGTGACCAGCTTGAACAGCCAGTACACGCTCCACAGGCTGAGGTAGCCGAGCGCGGCGCCCCAGATCGCCTGCGTGGGCGGCACGAACAACGACGCGCTCGCCGCCACGAGCAGCCCCAGCCAGAGCGCAGGAAGGGTGAATTGGTCGGGCAGCAAGGTGGTACGGAAGTCGATGCCGGAAGCTCCGATCAGAAACCAGGTCAGCAACAGCGCCACCGCCGACTCCCATCCCGCACCGAAGTGCCAGACCACCGCCGCCGACGCGCTCGCCGTCAGCAGTTCCACCAGTGGATACTGGATCGAGATCGGCGCCCGGCAGGACCGGCATTTCCCGCGCAGGACCGCGTAGCTGAACACCGGAATGTTCTCGTACCAGGCCAGTTGATGGCTGCACTTCGGGCAGCGCGAACGGTCCGCGACCAGGCCCGGAGGCGGCAACTCCTCGGCCTCCGGCAACTCCAGAATCTCGCGCGCCTCACGTCGCCACGCAAACTCCAGCCGCGGCGGCGTGCGCAGGATCACCACATTCAGGAAGCTGCCGATCAGCAACCCGAAAACGAACACGGCGGCCGCAAGGACCGCCGTGTCGGCAAACAGCCAGTCGAACTCGAGCATGCCGCCTCAGATCGCCGCGCCGAGCTTGAAGATCGGCAGGTACATCGCAACCACAAGACTGCCGACCATGCCGCCGATCACCACCATGATGAACGGTTCCAGCAGGCTGGTCAGCGCGTCGACGGCGTTGTTCACTTCACGCTCGTAGAACTCGGCCACCTTGAACAGCATGGTGTCGAGTGCGCCTGCCTCCTCGCCGATCGATGTCATCGACACGACCATCGGCGGGAACAGGTTGACCTGACGCATGGCCGTAGCGAGCGGATAGCCGACCGCAACGTCCTCCTTCATCTGCAGCACGGCCTTCTCGTAGACCACGTTGCCGGTGGCGCCGGCGACCGTGGTCATCGCGTCGACCAGCGGTACGCCGGCCTTAAAGGTCAGGGCCAGGGTGCGCGAGAATCGGGAAACCGCCGAGTTGTGCAGGATCATCCCGATCACCGGCAGCTTGAGCAGTAGCCTTGCCATGAGGTGGTTGAAGGCAGGCGATCGACGGTACAGCTGCATGAACCCGAACATCGCGCCACCGGCGACGATCAGAATCAGCCACCAGTAGCCCACCAGGAAGCGCGAGAACTCCAGCACCAACTGCGTGAATGCGGGCAAGTCTGCGCCGAAGCTCTTGAACACATCCTCGAACATCGGGACGACGAAGATCAACAGGATTGCGCTGACCAAAATAGCCACAGCGATGACCGCGGCCGGGTAGAACAGCGCCTTCTTGATCTTTCCCTTCAAGGCTTCGATGTTCTCCTTGTAGTTCGCCACCGTGTCAAGCACGGTGTCGAGCACGCCCGCGCTTTCGCCGGCATGCACAAGATTCCGGAATAGTTCGTCGAAGTGGTAAGGGTGGCGGCCGAGCGATTCAGACAAACTCGAACCGCCTTCGATGTTCTGTTTGATGTCGGTCAGCATCGCGCCAAGCGCGGCGTTCTTGGTGCCGGTGGCGATCAGGTCGATGGCCTGGACCATGGGCACGCCAGCTTGCATCATGGTGGCGATCTGCCTGGCGAAGATCGCGATCTCCTGGGTGGTGATCTTGCCCTTCTTCGCGAACATGCCCGCCTTGCGTTCGGCCACCTTGGACGGATTGATGCCCTGCTTGCGCAGGTCCGCCTTGGCCAGGTTGACGTTCTTCGCACGGACCTCGCCGGTCATCTTCTTGCCGCGCTTGTCCGTTCCTTCCCACCGGAATACCGGCATCTCGTCGAGGCGTGGTCCAGCGCTTCCGGACTTCGCAGTGCGGGAAGCGGGCTTCGTTGCAGTCGCAGTTGCCATGGCTTAGTCCTTGGTCACGCGGTTGATCTCGGCAAGGCTTGTAAAACCATCCTTGCATTTCTTCAGTGCCGACTGTCGCAGATCGTTGATGCCGATGCGACGCGATTCGGCGGCGATCTGGTTGGCGTTGCCGCCGGACAGGATGATGGTCTGGATTTCTTCCGACATCGGCATGACCTGGTAGATGCCGACGCGGCCCTTGTAGCCTTCGTTGCAGGACGAGCACCCGACCGCCTCGTAGATGGTCATGGTATCGATCTCCTCGTCCCGGAACCCTTCGGCGAGCAGCGCTTCGCGCGGGATCTTCAACGGTCGCTTGCAGTCATGCAGACGGCGCGCCAGGCGTTGCGCGGTGATCAGGGTGACCGCAGACGTGATGTTGTAGGGCGCGATGCCCATGTTCATCAGGCGCGCCACCGTTTGCGGGGCGTCGTTGGTATGCAGGGTCGAAAGCACGAAGTGCCCGGTCTGCGCTGCCTTGATCGCGATCTCCGCGGTCTCCAGATCGCGGATCTCGCCGACCATGATGATGTCGGGGTCCTGACGCAGGAACGAGCGCAGCGCTGCAGCGAAGGTCATGCCCTTCTTGGCGTTCTGCTGCACCTGGTTGATGCCGAAGACGCGGATCTCGACCGGGTCTTCCGCGGTCGAGATGTTGACCGCCTCGGTGTTCAGGATGTTGAGCCCCGTGTACAGCGAAACGGTCTTGCCGGAACCGGTCGGGCCGGTCACCAGCACCATGCCGTAGGGCTTCTGGATGGCGTCGAGGAACAGCTTGCGCTGGTCCTCCTCGTAGCCCAGTTTCTCGATGCCGAGCTTTGCCGCCGAGGCGTCGAGCACGCGCAGCACGACCTTCTCGCCGAACAGCGTCGGGCAGGTGGACACGCGGAAGTCGATCGACTTGGTCTTGGAGATGTTGAGCTTGATGCGGCCATCCTGCGGCACGCGGCGCTCCGCGATGTCGAGTCCGGACATCACCTTCAAGCGTGCCGAGATGCGCGGGGAGAGCTTGACCGGCGCGGTAGCTACCGCTTTCAACATGCCGTCGATGCGCAAGCGTACGCGCACCGACGTCTCGAACGGCTCGAAATGGATGTCGGAAGCACCGCGCTTGAGCGCGTCAAGCAACACCTTGTTGACGAACCGCACCACCGGCGTGTCGTCGCCGCCGGCGTCGATGCCGCTGCCGCCGCCTTCGTCGTCGTCATCGCCGCCCTCGATCTCCAGATCACCGAGACCCTCGTCGTCCTCATCGCCGCCGGCAGCCAGAGAATCAGCGCCCGCCAGCGCCAGGTCGATCATGCGTTCCAGCGTATCTTCCGGCACCAGGATCGGTTCCACCGGCATGTTCGCGGCGAACTTGATGTCATCGAGCGCGCGCAGGTTGGTCGGGTCGGAAATGCCGACGAACAGGCGGTTGCCGCGCTTCCACAACGGCAGCGCCTTGTGGCTCTGGATCAGCTTCTCCTCGACCAGCTTGATCGGCATCACGCGCGGATCGATCGAGCGCACGTCCACGAGCGGAATGCCAAACTCGATCGAAGCGGCGTTCGCAACCGCGGCGGCCGGCGCCAATCCGTTCTGGACGAAGAAGCTGACCAGCGGAATCTTCTGCTTCGAGGATTCCTCAACCGCTTTGCGTGCCTGGTCCTCCGGCACCACGCCTTCGGCGGCGAGCCGGCGGGCAATGCCGGGCATTCCGGCCAAGCTGGATCCTGCGGATGGGCTGGACATGGTCCTCGAACCTCGACGGCTTGAGGAGGAATCTAGCGCAAACCATTGTCGTTGCGAAGGTTGCAAAGAAAAAGGCGGGCCGGAGCCCGCCTTTTTCCAAACGGTCAAACCAAGAAGGCCTTACAGGCGGCACTGCGCCGGCAGGTACTTGGCGGTGATGTCGGTGCCGGCATCGCTGGTGCAGTTCCAGGAGGTGATATCACCGTCGGAACCATCGGCCGCGCACGCTGCGCCCGCGCCTGCCCCGCAGTACGGCGCCATGTACAGCGAGAGACCCGAGGCGTTCGCAGTGAGCTGCGTGGCCAAGTCACCGTTGGCGTCGACCTGGACGACACCATCTGCCACGAGCGGCGCGACCGAGTTGATGGTGCCGGTGGTGGTGCAGCCCGCAACGGTCTCATCGGCCGGCATGACGCCCTTGGTCTGGTAGTACTCGGCCACCGAGGTCTTGCATACCGCGGCGTTGGTGTTCATTTCGGCAACCTTCGAGCGGATCGTGAAGTCCTGATAGGCCGGGATCGCGATGGCGGCGAGGATGGCGATGATCGCGACGACGATCATCAGTTCGATGAGCGTGAAACCCTTGTTGTTGCGCATGTGGAAGCTCCCAAGATTTGGTTTGATGGTCGAGGCGCGGGCCGCAGCGGCTCGGGCAAGACAGTTCTAGCATGGTCCGTGCCATCCTGAAAAGCGTCGGCGATGGCGTCTGCGCGGGCAGGGCAACTCCTTGAGCATGGCGTGTTCGACCTCGGCGTCTGCTGCTGGACCGGTTGCGTCAGTTTGTGGCGTGGGTCAGCGCTTCTGCGCGGACTCGAGGTCGAATGCGATCGGGGCGAGGAACCTGCCGCTGGCTAATTCCACCGGCAGGGCGATCGAGCCGAAGCGTGCGTCGATCGGCAACAGCGCAAGATCCGAGGCGCTGTCCTGCTGGATGGAGCGCAGTGCCTCCTTGAGGCTGCGTCCCTTTCCGTCGATCGGAGCCACACGATCCAAGGGGATGGCTTTGGCGATCAGCGCCGCGCGCACTTCGTCCAGCGGCCGGTAATACTTCGGCAGCCGATCGATGTCGGGCTTTCCTGCGAGCACTTCGGTGGCCAGGCGAAACGACTCGTCCGGGTCGGTCGGCGGGCTCGCACCTACGGGTTGGGGACCACTCCAAGGCAGGCTGCGGAACTCGATGCGGGAACCCTCGGCAAGGTCCGCGGATGCGATTTCGTTCGCCGAGACCAGCTTGAAACGGTCCACTGCGCCGACCAGGAAGACCGGCCGGCTGGCGAGGATTACCTGCGTGCCGTAGGCCATGGCGGCGAGCTGCAAGACCACGATTACCGCCAAGTCCAGCTTGAGACTCTTCTTCGCTGGATTGAATACGATCAATGTCAGCAAGGGCCCGACCACTACGTCGACGCCAGCGATCAGCAGCAGCAGCCGGTCGGCTCCGGATGCGTTGAATAGAGCGCCGGGATACCAGAGCTTCCAGAACAGCAGGAACACCGCGCCAGCAAGCATCAGACTGCCACAGAGGTGCCAGGCGAACGCCTGCCAGCGATTCAGATTGCGGATGCCCATCAGTCGATTCCAAGTTTCTTCAACTTGTACCGCAACGCCCGGAAGGTGATGCCGAGTTTGGCGGCGGCCTTGGTCTTGTTGTAGCGGCATTCCTCCAGCGCCTTGACGATGGCGTCGCGCTCCAGGTTGTCGATGTAGTCGACCAGGTTGGAGGCGCTGCCTGGGGGTTCCGCGGAAGCAGCACGTAGGGCAGGTGGCGCGCCTTTCAAGGGGGGCGGGGGCTCGGGCGCAGTGGTGTCGGGCAGGCGCAGGTCTTCGATTTCGATGCGGTTGTTCTCGCACATCGCGATCGCGCGTTCGAGGATGTTCTCGAGTTCGCGCACGTTGCCCGGGAAGTTGTACGCCGTCAGGGCCTTGAGCGCGGCCTCGCTGAGCTGCGGGCGCTCGATGCCCCACTCGGGCGCGATGCGGTCGAGGTAGCGTTCGGCCAGCAGCGGGATGTCCTCGGTGCGCTCGCGCAGCGGCGGCACGCGCACTTCGATGACGTTGATGCGGTAGAACAGGTCCTGGCGGAACTGACCCTGTTCGACCAATTTTGACAATTCGCGATGCGTCGCGCTCAGGATGCGCACGTCGATCGGGACTTCGGCGGTGGATCCGACCGCACGCATGGCCTTTTCCTGGATCACGCGCAGCAGTTTCACCTGCATGTGCATGGGCAGGTCGGCAACCTCGTCGAGGAACAAGGTGCCGCCGGCGGCGGCCTGGAACAGTCCTTCCTTGTCGGCGCTGGCGCCGGTGAAGCTGCCTTTGCGGTGGCCGAAGAACTCCGACTCCATCAGCTCCGAGGGAATCGCGCCGCAGTTCACCGGCACGAAGGGCCCGGCTGCGCGCGGTCCGAGTTCGTGGATCATGCGCGCGACCAGTTCCTTGCCGGTGCCGGATTCGCCGCGGATATAGACCGGTGCCTGGCTGCGCGCCACTTTTGCGATCGTCTGGCGGACCGCCTGCATCGCCGCCGACTGGCCGATGAGCTTTTCGTTGGAACCCTGGGCCTCGGCCTTGCGCTGTTCGCCGAGCTTGAGCGCGGTTTGCACCAGCCGCCGCAGTACGGCCAGATCCACCGGCTTGGAGACGAAGTCGAAGGCGCCGGCCTTGAGCGCGTTGACCGCGGCGTCGACGTTGCCAAAGGCGGTGATCATCGCGATCGGCGTCTGCGGATGGTGGCGGGCCACGTGGGCGATGATGTCCTGGCCGTTGCCATCCGGCAGGCGCATGTCGGTGAAGCAGAGGTCGTATTCGTGTTCGCCGAGGCGCGCAAAGGCCTCGGACTGGGTCGAGGCAGTGTCGACGGCCAGTCCCATGCGCGTCAGCGTCAGCACCAGCAGTTCGCGAATGTCGGGCTCGTCGTCGATGACAAGTGCGGTCTGTCGGCTCATCGGTGCGTCGTTCCGTGTCGGTCAGGCGATGGCGGTGCCAGGTTGGCCGTGGAAGCTGATGCGGAAGCAACTGCCGCCACCTGCCAGCGAATGGTAGTCGAGAGTAGCCTGATTGGTCTCGCACAACTGACGCGCGATATACAGCCCGAGCCCGGTGCCCATCTCGCTGGTGGTGAAGAACGGCTCGAACACGTGCGCCGCCTGCTTGGCCGGAATGCCGGGGCCGCGGTCGACCACTTCCAGCACCGCTTGGTTGGTTTCGGGCAGGCGGCGCACGACCAGCGCCACCCGCGCCGGTTCGTTCGGCATGCGTCCGTAGCGCAGAGCGTTCTTGACCAGGTTCCAGGCCACCTGTTGCAGCTGGTCGGGATCGAACATCACCGAGATGCCACCGGCCTGCACGTTGAGCTTCAGTTCGTCCTGGCCGAGCGGCTGCACGGTGCGGAATTCCTCGACGAAGGCCTCGGCCCAGCGCGCCAGCGAAACCAGCTCCTGTTTCGAGTGCTGGCGGCGCGACAGCTGCAGGATGTTCTCGACGATCGCATTCATGCGCAGGCACTGGCCGCGGATGATCTCCAGCAGACGCCGGTCGGACAGCGGGAAGTCCTCGGACTCGGCCAGCAGCTGCGCGGCATGGCTGATCGCGGCGAGCGGGTTGCGGACCTCATGCGCGATGCTCGCCGAGAGCCGGCCGAGCGAGCTCAGCGTCAGCTGCTCGGCCTGGCGCGTCATCAGCGAGGTGTCCTCGAGAAAGACGATGCAGTGGTGCGCGTCCGACTGCGGCACCGCAACGAAGCGCGGAATGACCTCGGGCTGGCCATCGGCGAATGCGACCGGTTGCAGATTGGTGGCATGACCGGCGCGCCATTCGTTGACGCGCAACGCCAGCGGCGGGCTGATGCCATTCAGATCCTTGCGCGTCGGCGAGGGTTGCCCGAGCAGGTGCCAGGCCGACTCGTTGATGCGCTGGATCTGGTTGCGGTCGTCGACCACGAGCACGCCCGAGCGCATGCGCCGGATGATCAGTTCGTTCAACTGCGACAGGCTGGCGAGGTCCGACTCCTGCCGGTCCATCAGCTTCTGGCGTTGGGTCACTTCGCTGCGCAACAGCTGGCTGAGCGCGGCGGCGGCGACGTAGGCGAGGCCGAACAGCATCACCTCGCCGGGGCTGCGCTCGCCGCGGTCGCCAAGCGCGACGCTGACCGCGCGTTCGAAGAACCCGGCGAGCCCGGCCGCGAGCGCGAACGCGAACGCGGAACGGAACGGCAGCAACGTCGCCGCACTGGCGATGTTGACCAGGATCAGCGTGGCAATGCCGCCGTCGAGCCGCGAAGTGGCGTGCAGCGTGAGCGTGGTGGCGGCGATGTCGATGCCGATGCCGAGGAACACCGGCAGCCGCCGCGTGTGGTCGCCGAGGCTGCCCCACAGCAGCAGGATCACCGCCACGACCAGGTAGCACAGCGCGACGATGCGCGCGAGCAGCGGTCGGTCGACGCTGACCAGTTCGCCGCCGAACGGCGTGAACAGCAGGCCCGCGAGCAGGGTCGCCTGCAGGATGCGGTACAGCGAGAAGAAATAGGTCTCGCGCTGCACCAGGCTGCGGTCGCTGAAGCGGGAGAGGGTGCGGTCGAACACGGCTGCGCCTCGACTGGATGAGCGTAGATAGCACACCGCTACGTTGCGCCGCGAGCGTGAAGTGGCAGCCGCCATGTCAATCCGCGGCCGCCTTTGGCACAATACGCGCCCACTTTTCCGGCCCGCCGCGTTCGCGCGCCGGATCCTCCGTTTCCTCCCATCGGGTGACTCATGAACTTCCACGAGTACCAAGCGAAAGCCTTGTTCGCCGATTACGGCATTCCGGTTCCCGCCGGCCGCATCGCCACCACTGTCGAACAGGCCGCGGAGGCGGCGCGTGCGATCGGTGGCGAGCAGTGGGTGGTGAAGGCGCAGATCCATGCCGGTGGCCGCGGCAAGGCTGGCGGCGTCAAGCTCGCGCGCGACATCGACGCGGTCAAGGATGCCGCCGGCAAGATGCTGGGCACGAAGATGGTCACCTACCAGTCGGCCGGGCGTGCGCTGCCGGTCCACACCGTGCTGATCTCCGAAGCCAACGACATCGACCAGGAGCTGTACCTGAGTTGCCTGGTGGACCGCGCCACCAAGTCGGTGTCGTTCATCATCTCGGCTTCCGGCGGCGTCGACATCGAGCAGGTCGCGCGCGACAACCCGGAGGCGATCCACACCGTCGCCGTCGACTACGTGCAAGGCCTGCAGCCCTACCAGTGCCGCAAGGTCGGCTTCGCGATGGGCCTGACGATGAAGCAGATCGGCCAGCTCACCAAGATCATGACCGGCGTCTACAAGCTGTTCATGGACAAGGACATGGCGCTGATCGAGCTGAATCCGCTGGCGATCGTCGCCTCCGGCGACCTGATGGCCCTCGACGGCAAGCTCAACTCCGACGACAACGCCGAGTTCCGCCATCCCAAGCTCGCCGCGATGCGCGACGCCAGCCAGGAAGACCCGGCCGAGGCCGAGGCGGCCGACCATCACCTGAACTACGTGCAGATGGACGGCAACATCGGTTGCATGGTCAACGGCGCCGGCCTGGCGATGGCGACGATGGACGTGATCAAGCTCGCCGGCGGTGAGCCGGCGAACTTCCTCGATGTCGGTGGCGGCGCCACCAAGGAGCGCGTGACCGAGGCGTTCAAGCTGATCCTGAGTTCGGACAAGGTCAGGGCGATCCTGGTCAACATCTTCGGCGGCATCGTCCGCTGCGACATGATCGCGGAAGGCATCATCGCCGCGGTCAAGGAAGTCGGCGTGACCATTCCGGTGGTGGTGCGACTTGAAGGTACCAATGTCGAGAAAGGCCGCGAACTGCTGGCCGGATCCGGCTTCAAGATCATTCCGGCGACGGATCTCAACGACGCGGCGCAGAAAGCGGTCGCGGCAGTCAAGGCTTAAGGAGCAGGGACCATGAGCGTTCTCGTCAACAAGGGCACCAAGGTCATCTGCCAGGGCTTCACCGGCAGCCAGGGCACCTTCCATTCCGAACAGGCGCTGGATTACGGCACGCTGCTGGTCGGCGGCGTCACGCCGGGCAAGGGCGGATCGCAGCATGTCGGCCTGCCGGTGTTCGACACCGTGCAGGACGCGGTCGACGAAACCGGCGCCGACGCGTCGATGATCTTCGTGCCGCCGCCGTTCGCGGCCGACGCGATCCTCGAAGCGGCCGACGCCGGCATTCGCGTGATCGTCGCGATCACCGAAGGCATCCCGGTGCTCGACATGCTGCGCGTCAAGCATGCGCTCGCGCACTACCCGGACACGGTGCTGATCGGGCCGAACTGCCCGGGCATCATCACTCCCGGCGAATGCAAGATCGGCATCATGCCCGGCCACATCCACAAGCCGGGCAAGATCGGCATCGTCTCGCGCTCGGGCACGCTGACGTACGAGGCCGTGTTCCAGACGACGAATGCCGGCCTCGGCCAGAGCAGCTGCATCGGCATCGGCGGCGACCCGATCAATGGCCTCAACTTCATCGACTGCCTGAGCATGTTCCAGGACGACCCGCAGACCGAAGGCATCATCATGGTCGGCGAGATCGGTGGTTCGGCCGAGGAAGAAGCGGCCGAGTTCATCGAGGAATACGTGAAGAAGCCGGTGGTCGCGTTCATTGCCGGTGCGTCCGCACCCGCGGGCAAGCGCATGGGCCATGCCGGCGCCATCATCTCCGGCGGCAAGGGCACCGCGGCGGCGAAGTTCGCCGCGCTCGAGAAGGCGGGCGTGACCACGGTCAAGTCGCCGGCGGATCTTGGTCGCACCATCGAAGCCTGCCTCAAGGCCCGGAAATGACGATTTTGTAGGAGCGCCGCGTGCGGCGCGAGACAACCTCGCCGTGCACCTGATTCGCGCCGCACGCGGCGCTCCTACATCGCTCCGCATAATCCATGGCCACGATCCGCATCGCCCTCGCCCAGTTCGATTTTCCGGTCGCGGCGATTTCGGAGAACGCGGACCGCGTCGTCGCCCTGGCCGAGCGCGCGCGCAATGAACTCGGCGCACGCCTGATCGTGTTTCCGGAGCTGACGATCTCCGGCTACCTCGCCGAAGACCTGTTCCTGCGCCCGAGCTTCATCCGCACCTGCGACGAATATCTCGCGCAGGTCGCCGAGCGCGTGCGTGGCATCGACCTGATCGTCGGCCACCCGGTGCAGGAAGGCGAGCGTCGCTACAACGCGCTCAGCTGGATCCGCGACGGCGACGTGCTGGTGCGTTATCGCAAACAGGCGCTGCCGAACTACACCGTGTTCGACGAGAAGCGCTACTTCGCCGCGGGCGACCAGGCGGCGACCGTCGAGTTGGACGGCGTGCGCTTCGCACCGCTGATCTGCGAGGACATCTGGGACCCGCAACCGGCGCAGCGCGCGCTGCAGGTCGGCGCCGATGCGTTCATCGTGATCAACGCCTCGCCGTTCAATCCGCGCAACCGCGCCGACCGCCACACCGTGGTCAGCTGGCGTGCGCGCGAACACGATGTGCCGATCGCGTACGTGAACCTGGTCGCCGGCCAGGATGACCTGGTTTTCGATGGCGGCGCCTTCCTGGTCGACCGCGATGGTCAGCTCGGTGGCCCCGCGCCCGCGTTCGAGGACCACCTGCTCGCGGTCGACTACGACAGCGATGCGCGTCGCTACCAGGCCCTGCAATGGCCGGAGGTCGAAACCAGTGACGACGCGCGCGTGTACCGCGGCATCGTGCGCGGGCTGCGCGACTACGTGCGCAAGAACCGTTTTCCGGGCGTGTTGCTCGGGCTGTCCGGAGGCGTCGACTCCGCGCTGACGCTGGCGCTCGCGGTCGATGCGCTCGGCCCCGCGCAGGTCACGGCGGTGATGATGCCGACTCGCTACACCTCGCAGCTGTCGCTGGATGAAGCCGCCGCGCAGGCGAAGCTGCTCGGCGTGAACTACCACGTGGCACCGATCGAGGATGCGTTCGGCGCGATGTCCGCGACGCTCGCGCCGATGTTCGCCGGGCGCGCGCCCGATGTCACCGAGGAGAACCTGCAGGCGCGCATCCGCGGCATGATCCTGATGGCGCTGTCGAACAAGTTCGGCGCGATGGTGCTCTCTACCGGCAACAAGAGCGAGATGGCCTGCGGCTATGCGACGCTGTATGGCGACATGTGCGGTGGCTACGCGCCGCTGAAGGATGTCTACAAGACCGAAGTCTGGGACCTGTGCCGGTATCGCAACGCGATCTCGCCGGCGATTCCCGAAGTGGTGATCACGCGTCCGCCTTCGGCCGAATTGCGCGAGAACCAGAAGGACCAGGACTCGCTGCCTCCCTACGAAGTGCTGGACGAGATCCTCAAGCGCTACATCGAGCAGGACCAGTCGCGCAGCGAGATCATCGCCGAAGGCTTCGATGCCGCGACTGTCGAGCGCGTGGTGCGCATGGTCTTGCGCAACGAATACAAGCGCCGCCAGTCCGCGCCGGGTCCGCGCATCACGCGTCGCGCGTTCGGCCGCGACCGGCGCTATCCGATCACGTCGGGTTGGCGTTGATCAGCTGCTGAACGGGTTCAACTGCCGCCACTTGCTGCGCTTGGCCGGCCACCTGCCGACCAGGTACGGGTGGTCGGGGTAGTTGAGCTTGAGCACCTGTGCGGTCTCGTCGCCGAGTTGGGTGCGGCCGATGCGGCGATAGCTCTCGGCCATCACCGCCAGCGCGTCGGCCGAGGCCGGTGCTTCCTGGTAGGTCTCGATCAGGAACTTGGCACGGTTTGCGGCGGCGATGTAGGCGCCGCGGCGGAAGTAGTAGTTCGCGACCATCAGTTCGGCATTGGCGAGGCCGTTGCGCAGGTGCAGCATGCGCATGCGCGCGTCGGCGGCGTACTTGCTTTCCGGAAACTTGTTCAGCAGCTCGCCGAAATCCTGAAAGCTCTGGCGCACGTACTGCAGGTCGCGACGGGTGATGTCGTCGGAGAAGTACTTCTCGAGCAGGCCGATGCGGCGATTGAAGTTGACCAGCCCGCGCAGGTAGTAGGCGTAGTCGATGCGCGCGTGCGTCGGGTAGATCTTGATGAAGCGGTTGATCGCCGAGAGCGCTTCCTCGGGCTTGTGGTCGAGGTACAGCGCGTAGGCCAGTTCGATCTGCGCCTGTTCGTGGTAGCGCCCGTACGGGAAGCGCGCGACCAGGCGTTCGTAGAACTTGACGGCGCGGTCCACCTCGTCGTTGTCGAGCGCGCGCTTGGCTTCTGCGTACATCGCATCCACCGGAAGCGTTTCGGCGGACTCGATGCGCACGCGGTTGCCGCAGGCAGCGAACAGGGGGAGCAGGACAAGCAACAGCAGTTGGGCGGGGATCTGGAGGCGCACAGGCACGAAACCGTCCTAGAATTGAGGCGAGCATCATAGCCCATCCCCGCCGCGAGCCGGGACCGGGCCATCCGTCACGATTCGCGCGGGGTTCAGCCCGGCCCGCGCCCGGAAACCGCATGAACGAATCCGTTGAAACCGATCTCGACCCCGCCGCTGTCGAGCATTTCGAGTTCCGCATCGGCGCCGATGCCGCTGGCAGGCGCTTCGACCAGGCCTTGGCCGAGGCCTTGCCGCAGTTCTCGCGTGCGCGTCTGGCCGGCTGGATCAAGGACGGACGCGCGACGCTCAACGGCGAGGTGCGCCGACCCAAAGACAGCGTGCACGCCGGCGACGCCGTGGTGCTGCATGCCGAGCGCGAGATCCAGATCAGCGACGAACCCGAGGACATCGCGCTCGACATCCTGTTCGAGGACCGCGACGTGCTCGTGCTCAACAAGCCGGCCGGGCTGGTGGTGCACCCGGGCGCCGGCAACGCGCGCGGCACGCTGGTCAACGCGCTGCTGCACCATGACCCGACGCTGCGCGAACTGCCGCGGGCCGGCATCGTGCATCGGCTCGACAAGGACACCTCGGGCGCGATGGTGGTCGCGAAGACACTGCAGGCGCATGCGGCGTTGGTCGCGCAGCTGTCCGAGCGCGAGGTCAACCGCCGCTATCTGGCACTGGTCAACGGCACGCTGATCGCAGGGGGGCGCATCGACGCGCCGATCGACCGTCATCCGCGCGACCGCATCCGCATGGGCGTGGTCGAGGGTGGGCGCGATGCGATCACGCACTACCGCGTGGTCGAGCGCTTCCGCGCGCACACCTTGCTGTCGTGCCAGCTCGAGACCGGGCGCACGCACCAGATTCGCGTGCACCTCGCGCACATCCGCCACGGCATCGTCGGCGACCCGCTGTACGGGCCGGGGCTGAAGCTGCCGAAGGGCGCGCCGCCGGCGTTGATCGAGTGCCTGCGTGGCTTCAAGCGCCAGGCCCTGCATGCGGCCGAGCTCGCGTTCGAGCATCCGCGCACGAAGAAGCCGGTCGCATTCAGCGCGGTGATGCCCGAGGACATGGAGGAGCTGATCGCGTTCCTGCGGCGCGCTTCGCCACCCGAATCGGCGTGATGGACAGCGTCGTTCGCGCGCACTGGCAGGCACCGGCGGACGTGCACGCATTCACCACCACGCGCCGCGGCCCGGGTGTGTCGAAGCCGCCCTTCGATGCCTTCAACCTCGGCGATCACGTCGGCGACAACCCGGCCGCGGTCGCCGCCAATCGCGCGACGTTGCGCCAGCACCTGGAGTTGCCGGGCGAGCCGCTGTGGCTGCGCCAGGTGCATGGCACCGTGGTGGTGGATGCCGATGCGCTGCCTGCAGGGGCGGTGCCCGAGGCCGATGCCGCGGTAGCGCGCGCGTCCGATCGCGTGCTCGCGATCCTCACTGCCGATTGCCTGCCGGTGCTGTTCGCGTCCGACGATGGCGCGGTGATCGCCGCGGCGCATGCCGGTTGGCGCGGCCTGGCCGCGGGTGTGCTCGAAGCCACCGTGGCGGCGATGCAGGTCGATCCGGCGAGACTGGTGGCATGGATCGGCCCTGCGATCCGTCAGCCGGCATTCGAGGTGGGCACGGAAGTGCACGAGGCCTTCGTCAGTCGCGATCCTCGCGCCGCTGCGGCCTTCCAGCCGAGCACGCGCGCCGGTCACTTCCGCTGCGACCTCGCGCTGCTGGCGCGTCTGCGCCTCGCTGGGAGCGGCCTCGACCGCGTCGCGGACTGCGGCATCTGCACGTTCTCGGAATCCACGCGCTTCTACTCGCATCGACGCGACGGGGTTGGCGGGAGGATTGCGACCCTGCTCTGGCGCAGTTCACGCTGAAGCCATCGTTTTCAATGGGCACACGACAGTCCGCGCGGGCCGGCGTATCGTCGCCGCACCACTGTTGCGGAGGGGTTTCGTCATGCGCGTATTGAACCGCCTGCTGATCCTGGGATTGCTGTGCTCGGTGTTGCCGGCGATCGCGGAGGATCGAACCGGCGCGACGCGCCAGGCAGAGTTCCGCCTCAACGACAGCGCCGAGCCCTTGCCGCAGGCACCGCCCAGTCCGGTGACCGTGTACGGACGCGGCGTTGCGGTGGACGTGCGCGCGACGCGCCCGGTGCACGCCCGGCCCGACGCGGTTGCGCCGCGAATCGACTTCGTCGAAGTGCCGGAGCCGAAGCGACGCGACCCGAACGCACCGCGCGGCAGGGGACAGCCCGGTTCGCCAGTGGTCCTGCCCGAATACGCGGTCGCTGCCGATCCGAAGATCTGGAGCGGCGTCTCGCCGCTGTTCACGACCATCGACTTCTTGAACAACAGCGCGCTGAACGACAGCTACCTGTTCATCCCGGCCGACCCGCACGCCGCGGTCGGTCCCTCACACGTGGTCACCATCGCCAATGTCACGGTAATGATCCACGACAAGACCGGAGCGCTGCTGTACTCATCCGGCTTGCAGGACTTCTTCTCGGGACTCGGCGCGAGCGCGCCGGTGACTTACACCTTTGATCCAAAGGTCTACTACGACACTCACGCCGGACGCTTCATCCTGGTCACTCTGGAGCAGGAGGACCTGAGTGGCACAGCAAGCGACAAGTCCTACATCTTCTTCGCGGTGTCCGACGACAGCGACCCGACCGGCACCTGGTACCAGTTCCGGATCGATTTCAAGGCGCTGTACGGAGCGAACCGCTGGCTCGATTACCCGGGCTTCGCCTTCGACGAGGAGGCGGTGTACCTGACCGGAAACGTGTTTGGTTTCGGCGCCGGCGGTGCGTTCAGTGGCGTGCGCATGTTCGCGATCGCCAAGGGATTGGGTACAGGCGGCTGGTACGACGGCGGTACCGCGACGATCTACGGACCGACCGACCCCTACGCATCCAGTGGCGCGGCCTCCACGACTATGCCCGCGCGCATCGAGGGCACGCCGCCCGCGGGCAGCATCGGCACCTGGCTGACGCTATACAGCGGCCTTGCCTCCGGCGGCACCGAGTACATCCAGGCGATGCGCGTGGATACGCCGTTGAGCGCGACGCCGACCTTCACCCTGACCCAGCTTGCGCAAGGTGACATTGACAGCGGCGCGGCGATGCCGGGTGCACCTCAGCCTGGAACGGACGCGGGTGGCACCAATCGAACCCTGGACACCGGTGATCGCCGTGCGATGGAAGCGGTGTGGCGGTCGAATGGGTTGTGGACGGTATTCACCATCGTCTCCAACGCGGCGCCGAACAGCGGCCAACCAACCGCGCGCTACCTGCGGCTCGACACCACGACCCCGTCGGCGCTGAGCGTGGCCGATTCCGGCAACGCCGGCGGCGAGGACATCTCCGCCGGGTTGTACACCTACTACCCTTCGATCGGCCTCAACGACTACGGCCACATGGCGATGGGCTTCACCGGCTCCAATGCCTCGACCTTCGCCGGTTCCTATGCCGTCAGCCGCCGTGCCACCGACGGTGCGGGCGTGCTGTCGGCGACCAAGCTGGTCAAGGCTGGCGTCGCGCACTACTACCGGGCCTTCGGCGGTACCCGCAATCGCTGGGGCGACTACACCGCGACGCCGCGTGATCCGACCACGCAGTGCTTCTGGCACTACAACAAGTGGGCGGACACGGTGGGCACGATCATTCCGTCCTATCCGAACGAGAACGGTCGCTGGAGCACCGCGATCGGACGCGTCTGCGTTTGCGACGGTGACGAGAGCACGGTCGATACCGATTACGACGGCGTCTGCGCCAATGTCGACAACTGCGATGCCACGGCGAATCGCAATCAGGCCGATGGCGATGGCGACGGTGTTGGCGACGTCTGCGACAACTGCCCCCTGGTCGCCAATCCGAGCCAGGCCGATACCGATCTCGACGGCATCGGCGACGCTTGCGACACCGGCGCGGCAGCCTCGACCACGACCGTCACCAGCAGTCCGGATTCGAGCGACTTCGGCCAGATGGTGAGCCTCACCGCGACGGTCAGCGGCGGCTCGGGCACTCCGACCGGCTCCGTTTCGTTCACTGATGGTGCAACGCCGCTCGGCAGCGTGAGCCTGAACGTGATGGGCATGGCGGTGTTGTCGACCAGCGGCCTCGCGGTCGGCGGGCACACGATCGGCGCTGCCTACAGCGGCGACTCGACCTACGCCATCTCGTCCGGCTCCGATCCGCACACCGTGGTCAAGGCCGACACCACGCTCTCGATCAGCGACTCGCCGGAACCGAGCACGCAGGGCAGTCCGGTGACGATCACCGCGGCGCTCGGCGTTGTCGCTCCGGGTGCGGGCACGCCGACCGGAACCATTGCAGTGACGGCGACCAATTCGACTGGCTGCACGATCACGCTGCCGGCAGTAAGTTGCGCGCTGACCTTCAGCGCCTCCGGCTCGCAGACGATCAATGCAAGCTACGCTGGAGACGGCAACTTCAACGGCTCGACGGCGGCGGCGATCACCAACCTGTCGAACCCCGCCAACACGGCGCCGACCATCACCTCGGTCAGCAACCAAACCATCGCCGAAGACGGCAGCACCGGCACGCTCGCGTTCACGATCGGCGACGCGCAGGACGCAGGGACGGCGCTGGTGGTCACGGCCACATCCAGCAACACCGGGCTGGTGCCGAACGCGCCGGCGAATCTGGTGCTGGCGGGCAGCGGCGCGGCGCGCAGCATCAACGTGGTCCCCGCGGCCAACCAGAGCGGCAGCAGCACGATCACGCTGCGCGTGACCGATACCGGCGCGCTGTTCACCGAGACGACCTTCGTGGTCACGGTGACTGCAGTCGACGACCCGCCGGTTGCAGTCGGCGACAGCCCGACGGTGGCCGAGGACAGCGGTGCAAACACGATCGATGTGCTCGCGAATGACACCGACATCGACGCCGGCACCAAGCTGGTGACCGCGGTCGGCACCCCCAGCAACGGCACGGTGACGAACAACAGCAGCAACGTCAGCTACACGCCGAGCGGCAACTACTGCGGTGCCGACAGCTTCACCTACACCATCACCGGCGGCAGCAGCGCGACGGTGAGCGTGACCGTGACCTGCGTCGACGACGCTCCGGTGGCCGTTGCCGACAGTCCGACGGTGGCCGAGGACAGCGGTGCAAACACGATCGACGTGCTCGCGAACGACACCGACATCGACGCCGGCACGAAGTTGGTGACCGCGGTCGGCACCGCCAGCAACGGCACGGTGACGAACAACAGCAGCAACGTCAGCTACACGCCGAGCGGCAACTACTGCGGTGCCGACTCGTTCACCTACACCATCACCGGCGGCAGCAGCGCGACGGTCAGCGTGACCGTGACCTGCGTCGACGACGCTCCGGTGGCCGTCGCCGACAGCCCGACGGTGGGTGAAGACAGCGGTGCAAACACGATCGACGTGCTCGCGAACGACACCGACATCGACGCCGGCACCAAGCTGGTGACCGCGGTCGGCACCGCCGGCAACGGCACGGTGACGAACAACAGCAGCAACGTCAGCTACACGCCGAGCGGCAATTACTGCGGCGCCGACTCGTTCACGTACACGATCACCGGCGGCAGCAGCGCGACGGTCAGCGTGACCGTGACCTGCGTCGACGATGGGCCGGCCGTGGCCAATGACGACAGTGCCACCGTGGCTGAAGACAGTGGTGCCACCACGATCTCCGTACTTGGCAATGACAGCGCTGATCCAGACGATGGCAGCCTGGCGGTCAGCGCGGTCGGTACCGCTGCTTTCGGCAGCACTGCATTCACGGCAGGCAACGTCAGCTACGCGCCCACTGCGAACTACTGCGGCGCCGACAGCTTCAGCTACACCATCAGCGGAGGCGACACGGCTTTGGTCAGCGTCAGCGTCAGTTGCGTCAACGACGCGCCAACGGCCGTGGGCTCGATCGCCACGCAATCGGCGACCGAGGCGGTGCTGTTGACGGTGGCGACCGCGTCGGCGTTCAACGATGTCGATGGCGACACGCTGACGTACACGCTCGATGCCGGCGCCCCGGCGTGGTTGTCGATCGATTCCGGAACCGGCGTGTTCAGCGGCACGCCGCCGATCGGTTCCGCACCCGGACCCTACAGCGCGACCGTCACCGCCAGCGATGCGGCGCCGACCAGCGCGGCGCAGACCTTCTCGATCACGGTGCTGCCGTTCGGCCTGTTCAAGGACGGGTTCGAGACGCCTGCGCCCTGAACGATCGGAACTTCGGGTCGGGACGCCATGGGCGGCGTCCCGACCCGACGGATCACTCGAAGCCGTCGCCGAACAGATTCCCGGAGTCGCTCTGGATGCGCGCCGCCAGCACCCAAGTGCTGGTGCCGATGTCGTTGTTGTTCTCGTCGTAGCAGCGTGGCGCCGCATTGCCGACCAGCACCGTCGTGTTGCCCCAGGAGCTGATGTTGGCGAAGTGCTGCGGTGGCACCGTGCCCGGCGGGCACAGGCTCTGCGCCGTGGGCGGGGCGTACTGGAAGAAGTCGCTGCCCTGGCTGCCGTACCCGGTGTCGACCGCATCCAGGGTGGTCTCGCCGTTGCCGAGCTTCACCAGTGCAGCGTAGTAGCCGACCCCGGGCATCGTCGGCGTGCTGAGTCCCATTGCGACGATCACGCGTCCGTTGGCTGCGACCGTCGCGGCCATCGGTCCGCCCGAGAGGGTGATCTCCGGGCCGAATGCCGCGGGCTGCGGGAGCACCACATCCGCGACCGTGTTGCCGCGGATGACCAGCAGATGCGGGGTCTGGCCGCTCGGGGCCGTGCTCGGGGCCATCGCCGGCACGACGAATCCGCCACCGCCGATGAAGCGACCCTTGAACAGCGCGTAGTCGGCGGCCTCCGGACCGCCGACGGCCGCGGTTCCGAGCAGTGCCAGGTTGGCGGTCGCAAGCCGCAGCAGTCCCCAGGTGCGCCGCCCCGCGGTCTCGACGCGGGCGAGCGCCCGAATCTCGTCGCCCACGATGACGCGGGCGACGTGCACGTCGAGCGTACGCACGCCTTCCTGTTCCGGGATCGCGTAGGTCTGCAGCAGCGCGCCGCCCGCGGAGAAGCGCGCCGCGATGCCGCGACGCATCGTGTCGCCATGGTTCGACGCGCCCACCACCAGCCACTCGCCATTGGCGCCCGGGAACACGCCGTGGAAGTTCAGGCCGTACCAGTTCGCCTCGCCGGTCTCCGGGTCCCAGCCAAACATCCAGGCATTGAGGTCGTGCGCGCCGCTCCAGGCCAGCGTGCCCTGATCGAGGTTGACCATCGCCAGCAACAGGTGGGATTGCGGATAGCTCGGGTGGCTCATCGGGGCCGCGACCAGCATCGCGTCGTCCTGCGCGTTGGTGTTCCCGGCACCGACGCAGGTCACCGCGGCGGGCTGTTCGCGCATGAAGATCGAACTCGCAATGGTCTGCACCCCGTCGCCGGAGAAGGATGGGTCCAGCGTTCCGTCCACGCGCGCACGAACGACGATCCACTCGCGGGGTGCATTGCGATAGGCCACGATGCCGACGCCACCGCCGGCGAGCGGGCAGGCGCCGAGCACGCGCGTCTCGGCGTCGGGCGCGGTGTACACCTGGATGCCGCTGCCGGCAAAGCCCGGGTCCAGCGTATCGGCAGTGGCCACGGCCCATGGGGCGAGGCTGGCGCAGGCGAGCAGGGTGGCGAGGATGCGGTTCATGTGCGGGTCTCCGGTGTCCGTGCCCCGCAGTACGCACAAGTTCGGCGAATTCTTCGCCGTGGCGCAGACCTCGCCATTCCCGTTCAGCCGACGCGCTGGCAGACTGCAGACGGCCACACCGGAGGCGACATGAGCCAGACCGTACTGATCCCCGTCGCGAACGGGACCGAAGACATCGAAGCCGTGACCCTGATCGACGTATTGCGCCGCGCCGGCATGGCGGTGACCGTGGCCAGCGTCGGCAACGCGCGCGAAGTGACCTGCGCCAATGGCACCCGCATCGTGGCCGACAGCCTGCACGCGGACGTCGCCGGGCGCAGCTTCGACCTGATCGCGTTGCCCGGCGGCATGCCCGGCGCCGAGCATCTGCGCGATACGCCGGCGCTGATCGCACAGCTGCGGGCGCAGGATGCGCGCAGTGGCCTGTTCGCTGCGATCTGCGCCTCGCCCGGCGTGGTGCTGGCCAGCCACGGCCTGATCGGCACGCGCAAGGCCACGGCCTATCCGGGGTTCGAGAAGCTGCTGCCGCCCGGGAGCTTCGTCGCCGAACGTGTGGTCCGCGACGGCCACCTGGTTACCAGCCGCGGCCCCGGCACCGCGCTCGAGTTCGCCCTCGCACTGGTCGAGGCGATGGGTCTTGGCGCGCAGGCGGAACAGCTTGCGAGCGGCATGCTGGCGCGGCGCTGAAAAAAAAACCGCGGCCCTTGCGGACCGCGGTTGGGGAGGGCGGGCGTGCTCAGCGCGCCGCGTTGGAGTTCATGTTGCTGTTGCGGCTGCTGTCGGTCACCTGGGCCGGGTCGCGCATGCCGCCGGTATGGCACCAGCCGGTCTTGTGGCCGAGGTTCACCGCGCCGCTCAACTGGCCCTTGGCCTTCTCGGTGGTGCCGTCTTCCGGATCGGAAAGCAGCACGTCGGTGGCCATGTTGCAGTAGTCGTAGACCCAGCTGCGGTCGGTGAACGAGGTGGTGTGGAAGTTCACCTTGGCGCGCGCCCAACTCGGGATGCCGGCGAGCCAGCTCGACGCGCCGCTGTAGGTCAGGTTGCTGTTGGTGCCGCAGCCGACGCCGAAGATCGAGCCGAGCACGGCGGCGTTGCCGGCCAGCGCGGTGCCTTGGTACGGGGTGCCGACCGACTGGATCAGACGGGCGCCGGTGGCGTTGTCGAGACCCGACCAGTAGTAGGTGTAGAGGTGCGTTGCCGCGGCACCACCCTGGCTGTGGGCAACGATGCCGTAGGAGTTCCAGGTCGCGCCGAAGGTCTTGATCAGGTTCGCGAACTGGTCATGGGAACGGTTCTGGTTGAAGTCCCGGAACACCGCGGCATTGCCGAACTGGTAGGCGACCGGACCCCAGGCATCGCCGGAGCAGTAGCCGTGCACCAGCAGCAGCTTGGTGCCGACGCCCTTGGCCTGGGCCAGGTCGGCCGGCCGCGCGCCCATTTGCATCTCCTCGTCGACGACGACGCGACGCTCGAACGCCGCTTTCGGCAGCGCACCGAGGTTGATCGGCAGTTCCGCAACCGTCGCCAGCGGGATGAAGTGGTTCGGGTCCTCGATGCGCAGGTTGCGCAGCGTGAACGGACCGACCGCCTTGGCCTTCGCGATCCAGCGCGCATCCAGCGACAGCGGCAGGCGGCCGCCATCGAGTTCGCTCATGCCGCCGATCCAGGCGACCGCGACATCGCGGCCATTGCGCTTGCCCCAGACCTCGCCGAGCACGCGATAGTGGTCGCTGCCGGCCTTGGACACGCTGACGTCGAGATCGAGCGCGATGCGGCGTTCCGAGACCGCCTTGCCAAACAGCGTGGCCTGGCGCACGGCGACCTGGTCGGCGATCACCGGCAGCGCGAATTCGGCACTGCGCACGAACCCCTTGCCGTCGGCGGTGCGACCGCTGGCAATGACCTGGGCGCTGTGCGCGCCGGCGCGCAGCGCGGCGAAGTCGGCACCGAACATGCCGTCGAGCGCAAGGCCGTCGCCATGCAGGCCGTCATCGAACATCGCGTACTCGGCTACGCCATCGGGGCTGGTGACGCGCAGCTTGGCCTCGGAGATGGCCGGCACCGACGCTCCGCCCTCTTCGTCATAGACCGAGGCGACGAAACCGATGCGCTTGCCGACCAGCTGATTGAAGCTGGTCGGATGCGCCATCAAACGGGTCTTGCCGGCGCCTTCGACCAGTACGAAGCCCTGCGCCGCGGCGTTGCCCTCGACCGAAAGCGTCCAGTCGCCAGGCATCATCGCCTTGAAGCCATAGCGCACGGCCGGGAAGTTCTGGCCCTCCAGCGCGAAATTCGTTTGATCGAGTTCCTGGGCGAGGTCGCGCACCGACTTCGCGGGACTGCCGAGCGGATCGCGCAGTTGCAGGTTCCAGTTCGACTTGGCGCCGGAGAACGCCAGCAGGCGCAGATCCTCGCCTTCCACCGGCAACGTCGTCTGCCAGCTGTAGCGGCCGTCTGCGCGCTTGTCGAGGCGTACCGGCAGCAGCGCGCTCTTCGAGTGCACCGCAGTGCTGGCCGGTTCAACCGCCGCCATCGCGGCGAAGTCGGACGGCGGCCCTGCAAGCTGCTTGGTGGCGAGCCCGGCCGCGGAAGCCGACGCAAACGGAACTGCCGCAGCAGCAAGGGACAACAGGAAACCGGTACGACGCTTGCTCACGAAACCCTCCCAGATTTGGTGCGCGCACGCGCGGGAGCGTGCGAACGGATGCGTGGCAGTTGTGTGCGCCGGATCGAGTCCCCCGCTGGTCCGTACCCCTGAGTCCGGACTGGCGCGGGGCAAATTGTGCGGTAGTTCTCATTTTTTGCACGCTGCAGTGCGTCAAACGCCCGTTTGAGACAGGTGTTTGCAATCGCAGAAGGTCAAAGCGTGCGCCCGCTCCTGGACCGCAGCCGACTGCTGGCAGCGCCTTTTCCACGCTTGAATCCGCGCGCCGCGGCCGCAGCTTGCGGTCATCTCGCGGCGTGGCCGCATCAGACTTCGGGGAATCCCATGCGCATGGACAAACTCACCTCGCGCTTCCAGCAGGCCTTGCAGGAAGCCCAGTCGCTCGCGGTTGGTCGCGACCACAACCTGCTCGAACCGGTGCACGTGCTGAGCGCACTGATCGAGCAGCAGGGCGGCTCGGTGCGGCCGCTGTTGACCAAGGCCGGCGCCAATGTGCCGGTGATCCGCCAGCGCCTCTCGGCGATGCTCGACGCGCTGCCCAAGGTGAAAGGCCAGGAAGGCAACCTCAATGTCGGCAACGACCTCAACCGGCTGCTGAACCTGACCGACAAGCTGGCGCAGGAGCGCGGCGACCAGTTCATCGCCAGCGAGCTGTTCGTGCTCGCGGCCGCCGACGACAAGGGCGAGCTTGGGCAGCTGCTGCGCAATCACGGTGCGACCAAGGCCGTGCTCGCCGCCGCGATCGACCAGTTGCGCGGCGGCGAAGCGGTGTCCGACGCCAATGCCGAGGAGCATCGCCAGGCGCTCGACAAGTACACGATCGACTTCACCAAGCGCGCCGAGGACTCCAAGCTCGACCCGGTGATCGGCCGCGACGAGGAAATCCGTCGCGTCATCCAGGTGCTGCAACGGCGCACGAAGAACAACCCGGTGCTGATCGGCGAGCCCGGCGTCGGCAAGACCGCGATCGTCGAAGGCCTGGCCCAGCGCATCATCCACGACGAGGTGCCGGAAGGCCTGAAGGGCAAGCGCCTGCTTTCGCTCGACATGGGCGCATTGATCGCCGGTGCGAAGTTCCGCGGCGAATTCGAGGAGCGCCTGAAGGCGGTGCTGAACGACCTCGCCAAGCAGGAGGGCAACGTCATCCTGTTCATCGACGAGTTGCACACCATGGTCGGCGCCGGCAAGGCCGAAGGCTCAATGGATGCCGGCAACATGCTCAAGCCGGCGCTCGCGCGCGGCGAACTGCATTGCATCGGCGCGACCACGCTCGACGAATATCGCAAGTACGTCGAGAAGGACGCTGCGCTGGAGCGGCGCTTCCAGAAGGTGTTCGTCGGCGAGCCCTCGGTGGAGGACACGATCGCGATCCTGCGCGGCTTGAAAGAGAAGTACGCGGTACACCACGGCGTCGAGATCACCGACCCGGCGATCATCGCCGCGGCGACGCTCAGCCACCGCTACATCGCCGACCGCCAGCTGCCGGACAAGGCCATCGACCTGATGGACGAGGCGGCGTCGCGCATCCGCATGGAGATCGACTCCAAGCCCGAGGAAATGGACCGCCTGGAACGACGGCTGATCCAGCTCAAGATCCAGCGCGAGGCGCTGAAGAAGGAGAAGGATGCGGAAACGAAACAGCGCCTCTCCGATCTCGAAGTCGAGATCGACAAGCTCGAGCGCCAGTTCTCCGACCTGGAAGAAGTCTGGAAGTCCGAGAAGGCGGCGGTGCAGGGCAGCACCAAACTGAAAGAGGACATCGAACGCACGCGCAACGAGATGGACGCGGCGATGCGCCGCGGCGATCTCGCCAAGGTCAGCGAACTGCAGTACGGCAAGCTGCCCCAGCTCGAGGCGCAGCTCGCGTCCGCGCAGGAAACCGAGCAGAAGGGGTTCAAGCTGCTGCAGCAGAAGGTCACCGCGGACGAGATCGCGGAAGTGGTGTCGCGCTGGACCGGCATTCCGGTCAGCAAGATGCTCGAAGGCGAGCGCGACAAGCTGCTGCGCATGGAAGCCGAGCTGCACAAGCGCGTGGTCGGCCAGGACGAGGCCGTAGTTGCGGTCGCGGACGCGATCCGTCGCTCACGCGCCGGCCTGTCCGATCCGAACCGACCGAACGGCTCGTTCCTGTTTCTCGGCCCGACCGGCGTCGGCAAGACCGAGCTGTGCAAGGCGCTGGCCGAATTCCTGTTCGACTCGACCGATGCGATGGTGCGCATCGACATGAGCGAGTTCATGGAGAAGCACAGCGTCTCGCGCCTGATCGGTGCACCCCCGGGTTATGTCGGTTACGAAGAGGGCGGTTATCTCACCGAGGCGGTGCGGCGGCGTCCGTATTCGGTGATCCTGCTCGACGAGGTCGAGAAGGCGCACCACGACGTGTTCCACGTGCTGCTGCAGGTGCTCGACGATGGCCGCCTGACCGATGGCCAGGGCCGCACCGTCGACTTTCGCAACACCGTGATCGTGATGACGTCGAACCTCGGCTCGCAGCTGATCCAGGAGTTCGCGGCACGCAACGATTACTCCGGCATCAAGTCCGCCGTGCTGGAAGCGGTGCAGGGACACTTCCGCCCCGAGTTCATCAATCGTCTCGATGAACTCGTGGTCTTCCACCCGCTCGGTCGCGAGCACATCCGCAATATCGCGCGCATCCAGTCCGGGCACCTGAGCAAACGCCTGGCCGAGCGCCACATCAAGCTCGAGATCAGCGACAGCGCGCTCGACCTGCTCGGCAACGCCGGCTTCGACCCGGTCTACGGCGCGCGCCCGCTCAAGCGCGCGATCCAGAGCCAGCTCGAGAACCCGCTCGCCAAGCAGATCCTGCAGAACCAGTTCGTCAGCGGCGACACCGTCGTCGTCGACAACTTCAACGGCACGCTGCAGTTCCGCAAGGGGTGATGCGACTGGGCTATCATGCGAACGATGAATGTGGACCCGCAGATCCTGGAGTACGTGGCGAGGTGGCGCGAGGTCTCGCCACAGCTCGAGGCCATGCGCGACCAGGAACTCGTATCCACTCCGCTGCCGATCGCCATGGCGCAACTTGCTGGCATGGTCGAGTCCGCGGTGTTCCTTGAACCGCTCTCGAACACCTCCGGCATGGTCGAGATGCAGCGCATCTTTGCGCTGTTGCGCAAATGAACCGGTTGGTGAGGGCTGCGCAGCAGGTCCAGGATGTCCTGAACGCTGCCGCCATCCCGTTCTGCTTCATCGGCGGACTTGCCGCCCAGCGTCATGCGGAGCCGCGCGTCACTCGTGATGTCGACGTGTCGATCCTGGCCGGTCTGGGCAATGAGGCGCCGGTCATCGACCTGATGCTCGCGCACTTCGCGCCCCGGCGCGACGACGCCCGCGCATTCGCAACCCGCTATCGCGTGCTCCTGCTGAAGACCGAAGACGACATCGGCATTGATGCGACCCTGAGCGCGCTGCCGTTCGAGGCCGAAGTGATCGCGCGCAGTTCGCTGTTCGAGTTCGTTCCAGGTGTTTGGCTACGCACCTGCAGCGCCGAGGATCTGCTGGTAATGAAGATCTTCGCCGGGCGACCGATCGATTGGCGCGATGTGGAGATGATCCTGCGGCGATATCGACGACAGGCCTTGGATCTTGCGGTGGTCGAAGCGCGGGTCATGCCGCTGCTGCAAGCGAAGGACGAAATCTCGTCCTGGGACGAATATCAGAGATTGCTGAAGCGGGTCACTGGCTGAGCCAAACCCCGATTCCGCCACCCTCGCGTTGCATGCATCGCCCCAACCAACCCAAGGAGCGATGTCATGTACGCACGCAAGTCCCTGTCGCTGGCGATTGCCGCCGGCCTGATGTTCGGAATCGGTGCCTGCTCGGTGCAGGAGAAGAGTGACGCGGTCGCGGTGGTGGCCGACGACAAGGACGAGCGTCCGTTGTTCGACGAACCCGCGGACGCGGGCGCGGTGCTGGCGGAAGGCCGTCGCGAGCGCGCCGATGGGCGCGGCAATGAGCAGGAGGTGGACGTCTCCTTCCTGGAGGCACCGCCTGCGCCACCGGCTCCGCCCCCGCCGGAGCCGCCGCGGGAAATCAAGTCGCTGGAGGCCGCGAAGCAGAGCGCTCCGATGTATCCGCCGACACGCCAGGCAATTGCGGTCGGCGGTGCGGTCGCCGCTTCACCATCAGTTCCGCTGCAGGGCCAACCGCTGGCCGGCGACATCAGTACCGAGAAGTACGCCGACCACGAGGACAACGCGGTGATGCGCGTGGCCGAACAACCGGTCTCGACCTTCAGCATCGACGTCGACACCGGCAGTTACACCAATGTCCGCCGCATGTTGAACCAGGGCCAGATGCCGCCGCGCGACGCGGTGCGCGCCGAGGAGTTCATCAACTACTTCGACTACGCCTACGCACCGCCCGCGGATCGCAAGACACCGTTCGCGGTACACACCGAAGTGGCGCCGGCGCCGTGGAACGCGAAGCGCCATCTGATGCTGGTCGGCATCCAGGGCTACGAAATCGCCGCCGCGGAAATTCCGGCCGCGAATATCGTGTTCCTGATCGACACCTCAGGTTCCATGGAGTCTGCCGACAAGATCGGCCTGCTCAAGCAGAGCTTCATGGCCATGGTGCCGAAGCTGCGCGAACAGGATCGCATCAGCATCGTGGTCTATGCCGGCTCGGCCGGTCTGGTGCTGCCGCCGACCTCGGGTGCCGATCACGAGACGATTTCTGCCGCGTTCGATCGGCTCGCGGCCGGGGGTTCCACCAACGGCGCCGCCGGGATCGAGCTGGCCTACCAGCAGGCCAAGCGCGCCTTCATCAAGGACGGCGTGAACCGCGTGATCCTGGCCACCGATGGCGATTTCAATGTCGGCACCGTCGACATGGAAGCGCTGAAGACGATGGTCGCCGAACAGCGCCGCAGCGGCGTGTCGCTGACCACGCTCGGCTTCGGCCAGGGCAACTATAACGACGAGCTGTCGGAGCAACTGGCCGACATCGGCAATGGCAACCACGCCTACATCGACACCTTGAACGAGGGCCACAAGGTGCTGGTCGAGGAGATGAGCAGCACCCTGTTCACGATCGCCAAGGACGTGAAGATCCAGGTCGAGTTCAATCCCGCCGTGGTCAGCGAGTACCGGCTGATCGGCTACGAAAACCGCATGCTGCGGCGCGAGGATTTCAACAACGACAAGATCGACGCCGGCGAGATCGGCGCCGGCCATGACGTGACCGCGATCTATGAAGTGGTGCTCGCCGGCAGCGGTGCCGAAGCGGTCGATCCGTTGCGCTACGGTGCGAATGCGACGGTGAAGCACAGCGGCGACGAACTTGCCTTCGTTAAGCTGCGCTACAAGCAGCCGGACGCGGAGCAGAGCACCTTGATCGAGCGCCCGATCAAGCGCAGCCAGATCGCCCGCGAAGCCAGCCCGCGCCTGCAGTTCGCGGCCGCGGTCGCCGCCTTCGCCGATCGCCTGCGCGGTGGCGAGCACCTCGGCGACTTCAACCTGGCCGCGATCGGCAAGCTCGCCAGCCAGGCCCGCAACGACGACCGCTACGGCTACCAGCGCGAATTCGTCGAACTGGTGAACCGCGCCCAAGCGCTCAGCGGCGAAGCGACACCGGTGGCGGCGGTGGCGGAGTAGGCTTGCGCGGCCCCCTCTCTCCCGACCTCTCTCCCACGGGGGGAGAGAGGAGAGAAGCGGGCCTCGGTCTTTCCCCTCTCCCTCGATGGAGAGGGGCAGGGGAGAGGGTGAGTTCGCAGCGAGGTAGCCACGATGTTCGTTCGCAGCCTGATCGTCCTGCTCCTGATCGCACCCGCCACGTTGGCGGACAGCTTGCCCGATGTCGCGAAGATCTACGGCCGCATCCAGTTCGTGACTTCGTTCCCGGACTACAAGGTGAAAGTGGTCGACAGCTTCGCCGATCTGCACGTGCAAGTGGTCGAGAGCTTTCCGGACAAACCCGGGCGCTGGCAGATGGTCGAGTCGTTCCCGGACTACAAGATCCAGATCGTCGAGTCCTTCCCCGACTTCACCATCAAGTACGTCGAGAGCTTTCCCGGCCCGCAGTGAGCCTCAGCGCCGACTGTGGTAGTCGCCGGCAATGACCCACTTGTAGCTGGTCAGTTCTTCCAGGCCCATCGGGCCGCGGGCGTGGATGCGCTGGGTCGAGACCGCGACTTCGGCGCCGAGGCCGAGTTGGCCGCCGTCGGTGAAGCGCGTGCTGGCGTTCCAGTACACGGCCGCGGAGTCGACGCGTTCGAGGAAGTCGCGGGCGCGCTCGGCGTCTTCGCTGAGAATGCCGTCGGAGTGGCCGCTGGAATGCGCGTCGATGTGCGCGACCGCAGCGTCCAGGTCGTCCACGATCCGGATGCCGAGCGTCAGCGACAGCCACTCGGTATCGAAGTCCTGCGGGCCGGCCAGCTGCACGCGCATGCCGGTAGCGAACTGTGGTTCCAGGATCGCGAATGAATCGATGTCGACGCGAAACTGCACGCCATCGTCGGTAAGCGTGCGCACCAATTCCGGCAGCACGCGCGCGGCGACGCCGCGATGCACGAGCACGCTGTCGAGCGCGTTGCAGACCGTCGGCCGCTGCACCTTGGCATTGCGGATCACCGCGATCACGCGATCGAGGTCGGCGCGGTCGTCGATGTACAAGTGGCAGATGCCGATGCCGCCGGTGATCACCGGCATGCGTGCGTGTTCGCGGCAGAACGCATGCAGCGAAGCGCCGCCGCGCGGGATGATGAGATCAATACTGGCGTCGAGCCGCAGCAGTTCGAGCACATGCGCGCGATCGCTGGACGGCACCAGCGCCAGCGCATCGGCGGGCAGGCCGGCGGTGATGAGCGCGGCGCGCACGCAGTCGGCGAGCGCGCGGTTGCTGCGCAGCGATTCCTTGCCGCCGCGCAGCAGCGCGGCGTTGCCGCTCTTGATCGCCAGCGCGGCGACGTCGATGGTGACGTTCGGGCGCGATTCGTAGATCACACCGAGCACGCCGATCGGCACGCGACGGCGATGCAGCCGGAGACCATTGGCCAGCACGCGTTCGTCAAAGCGCACCGCCAGCGGATCGGGCAGGTCGAGCAGGCTGCGCACATCGGCGGCGAGCGCATCGATGCGCGGTGCGTCCAGGCGTAGCCGATCGAGCATCGCGGCATCGAGCCCGGCCTCGGCAGCAGCGGCGAGATCCTGCGCATTGGCCGCGGCGATGACCTCGGTCTGCGCGATCAGCGTATCCGCGAGCGCGGCAAGCGCGGCGTTGCGCTGTGCGTGCGTGCTGCGCTTCAGTGTTTTCCAGGCGCCGCGCGTGGCGGCGGCGAGTGCGTGCAAGTCGAAGTCACTCACCACATCACCAGATCGTCGCGGTGGATAAACTCGGGCCCGAAGTCGTAGCCGAGGATGGCGGCGACATCGGTCGATCGCTTGCCGGCGATGCGGCGCAGTTCGCTGGCGCTGTAGTTGGCGATGCCGCGCGCCAGCATGCGACCTTCGGCATCGTGCACGGCGACGGTATCGCCGCGGTCGAAGTCGCCGTCGATGGCACAGACACCGACGCCGAGCAGGCTCTTGCCATTGCGCAGCGCGTCGATCGCGCCGGCATCGACGCGCACGCCGACGCCATCGCGCAGGCCGGTCAGGATGTAGCGGCTGCGCGCATCGCGCGGCGCGGCAACGGCGATGAAGCGCGTGCCGATCGGCTTGCCGGCGACGATCTCGGCCAGCCGCGAGGGCTCGCGGCCATCGGCGATGACCACGTCGGCACCGTTGCGACGCGCGATTTCGGCGGCCTTGAGCTTGGTCAGCATGCCGCCGGTGCCGAGCGTGCCGGCGCCACCGCCGGCGGCGGCCCAGACCGCATCGGGAATCTCGGGCTCGTCGATGCGCGCGATCAGGCGGGCATCCGGATGGGTGCGCGGATTCGCGTCGAACAAGCCGGCCTGGTCGGTCATCAGCAGCAGCAGCCGCGCATCGACCAGCGAGGCGACCAGCGCCGAGAGCTGGTCGTTGTCGCCGACGCGGATCTCCTCGGTGGCGACGGTGTCGTTCTCGTTCACGATCGGCAGCACGTCGGCCCCGAGCATCGCCTCGAAGGTGTTGCGGGCATTGAGATAGCGACGACGGTCATCGAGATCGGCGCGGGTCAGCAGCACCTGCGCGACGGTGATGCCGTAGTGGCCGAACAGTTCGCCGTAGAGCGCCATCAGCCGCGGTTGTCCGATCGCGGCGAGCATCTGCTTGGCGGCGACTTCGCTTTCGCTGCGTGCCAGCCGCAACACGCTGCGACCGGCAGCGACGGCACCCGAGCTGACCACCACCACCTGGTGCCCGGCGGCACGCAGCGATTGCAGCGCGCGCGCATAGTCGATCAGGCGCGGTGCATCGAGCACGCCGTCGCGGGTGACGGTGGAAGATCCAAGCTTGAGGACGAGGCGCATGGGCAGGTTCGTGGGGAGGCCCGAGCGTAGGGTGCGAGTCGTGGAGCAGGCAACCGCCACGCGGTTGATCGATGGCGCGGTCCGGCTGCGAGTAGACCAGGGCCAGGGCGATCTCGCGCCGCGATGCCGCGCCTGGCGCCCGAACCCAACCCGCAAGGAAATCCGCTGATGAAGACCAAACTCACCTTCGCCCTCGCCGCTCTGGCCGCTGTGCTCGGCACGCTGTCGGTGTCCTATCCGGCGCTGGCCGCGACCTATTCCGTGACCCGTTGCGACGGCGGCCTGTGCACGGAGCTGCGCTGTGATGACTTCGGTTGCGTGGTCGTGCGGCGCTGGCGCGAGTTCACCATCGAGAACTGAGCCTCCAGCCGCCGCGTCCCCGCGCGCAACCCGCAGCGGGGACGTCGTCGCGGCTGGCATCTGCCGCCGGCGTCGTCTATACCGTCGTCCTGGTGCCGTTCATGGCGACAGGTGGGCAGGGATGATGCGGATCGCGGCATGGCTGGTGGTTTGGTTGTGCATGGTGTTGGTGGCTTGTGCCGGATCGCGGCCAATTGCCGCGGAGGCAACGCCCGCCGCACCGACGCCGATCCGCACGCCGGAGGCGTTGCAGCATCACCTTGCGCAGGAACTGGGCCACGGTTCGCCGCTCGATGCATTTCCGGCCGGTGCGCGCACCCGCTTCCTGCGCAGCCTTCGATTCGGGCGCGGTGGCGTCGCCGGTTTCGACGTGGCCGATCTGGAGGAGACGCTGAGCACCGGGCAAGCCGCTGCCGTGCTCGGCCTGTTCGGGCTCGACGAATACCTCGGCGCGTTCGCGGCCTTGCCGCAGCCGCGACCGGCGCGCAACTTCGAGACTCCATTCGAGCGTCGTTACCAGGCGTTCCAGGAAGCCATCGCCGGCCGGCCGCAGGCGGTGCACGCGGCACTCGCCGCGCTGCTCGAAGGCGAATCCGCGGCGACCGTGGCGCTGACCCTGGACGACTACGATCGGCTGTTGCTGCTGCGTGCGTTGCTGGAGGCGCTGCGCCAGGATGCCGCGCCAACGCGCGCTGCCGAGGCGATCGCGGTGCTCGATCTGCTCGACCGCGGGCAGGCGGCGCGACCGCGCCAGATCCAGCGCGTGTCCGAGGCGCTGATTGCGGCGCGGGACTTCGACAGCGCCGCACGCCTGCTGCGTCGCTTCCCCGATCGTGGCCTGCCGCCGTTGCCGGAACGCGACTTCGAGGACACCGAGGCTACGCTGCCCGAGTCGGTGCTCGAGATTTCCGCGGATGCACGGCGGATGTCGCGGCGGCGCATCGACCTGGACCAGGGCCTGCGCATCGTGGTCGTGGCCGGTTGCCACTTCGCGCGCGATGCGGCACGTGCGATCGCCGCCGACCCGGCACTCGACCGGTGGTTTCGCGATCACGCGACTTGGCTGGCCGCACAGGCCGAGCCGTTTGCCGCGGTGGCCGACTGGAAACGCGAGTTCCCGACGCAACCGATGCACATCGCCTGGCGCGACCGCGACTGGCCGCGCGTGCGCAGTTGGGCGATGCCGGCGTTCCACCTGTTCCGCGACGGCGAACTGGTCGCGCAGTGGAACGGCTGGCCCGCCGACAGCGGCATGGCCACGCTGCGCGAGCAGTTGCGGGCGGCGGGCGTGGGCGGATTGCCGTGAGAAAGGCCGGATTCGGTCATCTCGGTGGCTGCAGCGAACGCAACACTGCGCTCCCCTTGTCTGACCGAGAGCCTCGCCATGAACGTCGTCCGTCCCTTGCTGATCGTCACCTTGTTCGTTCTGGCGTTGCCGGTGGCCGCGCGCAAGCCCTGCGAGGAGTTGCAGGCCGAGATCGACGCGAAGATCAAGGCCAACGGCGTCGCCGAGTTCACGCTGACGGTGATCGACGCTGCCGCCGAGGCCGACACCGAGGGCAAGGTCGTCGGCAGCTGCGATGGCGGCGCCAAGCGCATCGTCTATCGGCGCGGCGACGCCCGCACTGCCGAAGTCGCGGCAACGCCCGCCGGCTGAACGCCGCGCGCGCGGGCTTCCGATAGCATCGCCGCATCTCCCTTCGAGGTGCGGCGATGGCGCGGGTGCTGATCGCGATACCGAATGACGATTTCGATCCGACCGAGACCGCGGTGCCGTGGAAAGTGTTGCGCGCCGCGAAGCACGAGGTCGTGTTCGCGACCCAGGACGGCCTGCCCGGCGAGTGCGACTACCGCCTGATCACCGGCAAGGGCTTCGGTCTGCTCAAGCCCTTGTTGATGGCGAATCGCGATGGCTGCTTCGCCTACTCGGCGATGGCGCAGAGCCCGGAGTTCCGCAATCCGATCGAGTGGAAGGCTGCGTTGCGCCAGGAGTTCGATGGCCTGCTGCTGCCCGGTGGGCATGCCTTCGGCGTGCTGCCCTACCTGGAGTCGCAGGACCTGCAGCAAAAGACCGCGGAGATGTTCGCGGCGAACAAGCCGGTTGCGGCGATCTGTCACGGCGTGCTGGTCGCAGCGCGCGCGCTCGGGCCGGACGGCGAGTCGCTGCTGTACCGGCGCCGCACCACGGCGCTGCCGAAGTCGATGGAGCTCTCGGCCTGGGCGGCGACATGTCTGTGGCTCGGCGACTACTACCGCACCTATCCGAAGACCGTCGAGGACGAAGTCACCGACGCGCTCGCGCACGTGTCCCAGTTCGATCCCGGCCCGCGCAGCCTGCGCCGCGACTCGGCCCGGGATCTCTCCCCCGGCTTCGTCGTTCGCGACGGCAACTGGCTCTCCGCGCGCTGGCCCGGCGACGCGCATCGCTTCGCGCACGAGTTCGTGGCGATGCTGGCTGGGAACACCTCCGTCGGCGCCTGAAACCAGGCCGTGGACAGCGGAGGCGCGGTCGCGCAGAATCCGCTCCGGGGCAATCGAGGGGTGGATCATGCGTGCAGTGCTTGGTGGAATGGTTTCATTGCTTGCGCTGGCCGGTGCCGTGCAGGCGGTCGAGGTGGCGGACTACCGGTTCCAGGGCAGCTATGCGAGTTCGGTCGGTGCTGCGCCGGTGTTGACGGCGTTGGCCGGCACGCAGTCATTCGTGACCGATACCGTTGCCGGCAGCCCGACCACGGTGCTGTCCTTCGCGGAGGGCGCCGGGCTGGTGCTGACTCCGACCACCGGGTTGATCGCCAGCAACACCTACTCGGTGGCGATGCTGGTGCGTTTCGACGACGTCAGCGGCTACCGCAAGATTCTCGACTTCCGCAACGGCACCGACGACGACGGGCTCTACAACTACAGCGGCGAGCTGTACCTGTACCCGGACTTCGAGGGCACTCCGACTCCGATCACCGCTGGCGCTTACCACTGGGTGGTGATGACGCGCGATGGCGCCGGCAACATCGTCGGCTACGTCGATGCGGCCCAGCAGATCACCGGATCCGACACCAACGGCATCGGCATCATCGACGCCGCCAACACCTTGCGCTTCTTTGCCGACGACACCACGACCACCGGCGAGGAATCCGCCGGCGCGGTATCGCGCATTCGCATCTTCGACCATGTGCTCAGCCAGCCGGAAGTGGCCGCGCTCGGTGGCCCTGCGATCGCGGTGCCGGTCCCCGGAACCTCGCGGCCGGGTCTGGCCGCGCTGCTGGCACTGGTGCTCGCGAGCGCCCTGCTCGCGCTCGCGCGTCGGCGCTGAACGGCGCGGTCACACAGACCGCGTTATGGTCCGCGCACCCTTCGCTGCCGGAGTGTGCCCATGCCAGTCCGTTCGTGTTTGCTGCTGTGCCTGCTCGTGTGTGCGCCTGCGGTCGCTGCCGAGGACTTCGCCGACAAGTTCTGGGCGCAGCAGAACAAGGAGGCGCTGCGCGATCTGGAGCGCGGCAAGCCGGCGCAGCAGATCAAGGCGGCGAGTCGGCTCGGTGCCAAGTTCGCGGCGCAGACGGCGCCGATCCTGATCCGTCACCTCGGCGCCAACGAAGGCCCGATCCGTCTGGCGGCCGCCGAGGTCCTGTGGGAGCTGGCGGCGGACGAGCCAGGAGCGTTCGCGTCGGCGCAGCCAGTCTTGCGCACGGCACTCGATGATGTCGATGCCGCGGTGGCGATGAATGCCGCCGGTGCGCTGGCCGCGATGGGCGTTGCCGAGGCCGAGCTGGCCGCGGCGCGGCGGCGCGTGCTCGCCGGCGGGGCGCGCGACTACGTCGGCTTTCTCGCGGCGCGCGGTCTGGTCGGGATCGACCCGGCGCCGGGGCTGCTGCCGTACCTGCTCGGCTATTTCCTCGATGCGGTCGAGGCGAAGGCGCGCGACAGTTCCGTCGACAACGTCGAATTGGCCGAGAAGGCGCTGGCCAGGCTGGTCGCGACCGGGGATCGCGCCTTGATCGACCCGCTGCTGCAGGCGCTGCCGTCGTCGCCACCGGCGACGCCGTTCCTGCTGCGGCAATTGCATGCGTTCACGCCGCGACCCCCGGGCTGGACCGAAATCCTGCTGGGTCACGTCGGCAGCCCGTACCCGGACATTCGTGAACGCGCTTGGAGTTTGCTCGGCGACCAGCGCGATGCGGCGTCGCTGGAGCGCTGGGCGCCGAAAGCGGCTAGGCTGCTCGCCGACCCCGCGCAACGCCGCATTGGCCTCGGCGCACTGTCTGGCGCCGCCGGGCGCAGCGCGCATGGTCTGACCGAACTGGCGGCGCTGGCAGGCGATGGCGCCGCCGAGGAGGCCGAGCGCGTGCGCGCGATCGAAGTGCTGGCCGCCGCTGCCGATACTTCCGACCGCGAGGGCGTGGCCAGCGTGCAGGTCGCAGCCCGTCGACAGTGGGAGCAGGTGTGCACGCCGATGCTCGGTGCGCGCGCGGTCGATGCCTACTTCCGAGCGTGTCGCGATCGTGCTTCGTACATTGTCGCGGACGACGCCGAGCGCGCGCGCCTGATCGCCGGGTGGCTGGGCGCGAACCGCGAGATCGACGCCAAGATCGCATTGCTCGGCAGCCTGGAATCGATGTGGAATCGCGCCGCACCGGCAGCGGCCGCGGTGCGCGCGGAACGCCGGCACGCCGACGCGCGCGTGGTGCAGGCGGCGGAGGCGGCGCTCGATCGCATCGAACCGGCCTGGCGCGAACGCGATGCGCGCGGCAGCGCCGCCGCGCCGGCAGCGTCCGCGCCCAGCGCGCGCATGCCCGAGGCCGGTACCGCCAAGGGCGCCGATGGCGTGGCCCTGTACACCGCGATCGCCAAGGGCGACGTCGCCGCAGTGAAGAAGCTCGTGCACGCCGGCAACGTGCAGGCGCCGGTGCGCCATGCGCAGATGCAGGGCACGCCGCCGACGCCGATCATGATCGCGCTCGGCTACTGCGGCATCCCGCAGGCGGCGCAGGGACTGCCCGGCATCGTCGCCTACCTGCTCGGCCTCGGAGCCGACCCCGACGTGACCACGCCCACCGGCGATCGCCTGCTCGACCAGGCCAAGTACAGCTGCACGCCAGAGATCATGGCGCTGTTGGCGGCGCGCGCGGGAGGGTGAGCGACGGCACGATGCGGCCGCTGGGGACAGCGGCGCTTCATGCAGAGCGCTCAGCCCGTCACGTGCACGATGGCCCGCTCGACCGCAGCGAGTGCGGCGCGGGCGATGGCGCGGAAGTCGACGCTGAAGTGCGCTGACGCATCGGTGACGTGCTGCCAGTAGCCGCGGGCGAGTGCCGCGGCCGCCAACCAGTCACCGGTCTCGTGCGGCAGCGGAAAGGGTGGGCTCCAGTCGGTGTCGGGCGGAAGCACTTCGCCGGTGGCGGCCGGGCGCCAGCGCATCGGCAGCATGTCGTAGACCGGCGCCAGCGACAGCGGGCGAGTGTCGCCGAGATGCAGGGACACATTGCCGAGGTGCATGTCGGTATTGCCGATCAATGCGCCAAACCAGCCGAGGCGCGCCAGGCGCGCGGCGTCTTCGGCGGCCAGCCAGCCGTCGTTCCGAAGTTGCGCCGCGAACTGCCACCAGGGCAGCGCGCCATGTCCGTAGAACGCCGCATCGAGTGCGGCAAGCGAGGCCAGGCCGACGCGGCCCAGCACGGAAGTTCGATCGAAGCGTGTGGACTCCAGGAACAGCCGACCATCCGCGCCGACCGTCCGGGTGGCGGCGACGCTGAAGCCTGCGCCGCCGAGCGTTTCCAATGCCAGTTGTTCGGCGTGCATCAGGTCCGCCCAGCGCAGTGCGCCGGGTGTGGTCAGGCGCTCGCTGAACTTGACGATCACCGGTCGCCAGCCGCCATCCGGCTCAGCCAGTGTGGTGGTGAACTTGGGTTGCTCGCCGGCGGCGGAGGAACCGAATGGTTCGCCGCGCAACGCAGCCTCTGCCAGTCGCGGATAGTGTTGTGCGCGTCCTCCCGCGGGGATCGCATTTGGCGGTGACGCGCGTTCGTCGAGCGCGCGTCGCAGCGCCTGCTCGCCGAAGATCAGGTCGCCTGGGGCATCGTGGCCATACTGCAGCAGCGCCAGGGCGACGTCGTCGTCGCGCCAGAGCTTCAGGTCGTCGGGGGCCCCGAGCAGCGGTGCGACGCGATGCGCGAAAGCGCGTCCGAGGAATCCTCGTGGCCTCTGGTCATCGAGGAACCAGGGCCAGCCCCGGTGGAGTCCATCGCGAAATTCGCGGTTCGCAAATGCCGGGCCCAGGCGCGTGCCTTCCGGCGACAACCACCAGTCGCCGCGTGCCAGTGCGTGCAAGCGGCCGAGCGGGTGCGGGCGGCCCATCGGATCCAGTCGATACAGCGGCCAGTGGCTGCCGGCGCGACCGAGCGACCGGGTCGCTGCATAGCGCGTGGCACGCGCCTTGCCGATCCGCACCACGGCGTCCCGGGCGTCGCGCACCATTCGCGACAGCGTGGCCTGGCTCACGCCCAGGACCGACTGCAGCGCGGCTGCCGGCACAGGCTGGGTAGTGCCGGGCCGCATCAGGAAATCGACCACGTCATCGTGGAACGATTCATGCATCAATTGTTGAGACCGGTTGAATCGTCCGCGGTGAGCTGCAGGGCGGACGTGGCCCGAACAAAGCCCGCCCGATCACTCAAACCCATCCGCATGCAGCAACCCCTCGGCGCCGTACTCGAAGGCGCCGCGATCGGGTGCGCCGGCGCGCGGGTAGTTGCGCTGGTCGACGGTGGGAACGAGCGCCCCGCCGACGCCGCTGTTGCGGGCGCCGCTGGCCGGGTCGAGGGCGTGGGTCGGGGTTGCGCCACCGTTGTTGGCGAGTGGTGCGAGCAACGGGTCGGCGAACTGCGCGCTCGCGGTCATCGGCACCTCGGCGCCACCGCCGTCCGGTCGCTGCTGCGGCCATTGCTGGTTGCCACCGCCGTCGAAGGCCGCGGCGTTGTTGATGCCCCAGCTGACCCAGCGGTTGCCGCCGCTGTTGTTGGCCAGGATCACGTTGGTCAGCCGCAACCGGTTCGGGCTGCTGATGGCGATGCCGCCGGCGAAGGCGGCGGTGGCGACGTTGTTGGCGATGGTGCTGTTGACGATGTCGATGTCGGCGCTCGCGCTCAGCGCCATCGCGGCGCCCAGCCCGGTGCGCGCGATGTTGCCGCTGAAGGTGCTGTTGCGGATCAGGCCCGGCGCATTGCCGGCGACGAACAGCCCGCCGTAGCCGTTGGCCTCGTTGTCGATGAAGGCGCTGCGCTCGATCGCCCACGGCCCGTCCTGCAGGTAGGCGCCGCCGCTGTGCTGGCCGCTCGGGTTGAGCTGGCGGTTGTGGCGGAACAGCACGTCCTCGAAGCGGGTGCGGCTGGTCTGGTCGTACATCACGCTGAAGAAGCCGGCACCGAATGCGTTCGAGGTGTTGTCGATGAAGCGCGTGCGACAGACATCGACGCTGCGGTTGGCGCCATCGACCCCAAGCGCACCGGCATTGCCGCCATTGCCGGGGTTGCCGCCGGTGCCGGTCGCCTGGTTGGCGAGGAAGTCGCTGTCGACCAGGTTGACCGCCAGCGAACCGAGCGAGTAGACCGCGCCACCATTGCTGCCGCGGTTGTTCTGGAACACACAGTTGCCGATGTCGATGCGCTCCAGCAGTTCTCCGTAGAACGCGCCGCCGCCGTCGTCCTGCGGCGTGGCGTCGAGTGCGGCGAGGTTGTTGCTGAAGCGGCAGTGCGAGAGCTTCAGGCTCACCTTGTGCGGATATTCGTAGCCGTGCGGCTTGTAGATCGCGCCGCCGCGGCCGTCGCTGACGCTGGCGTCGGCGAGCGTGATGTGCTGCAGCGCCACGGTGAAGTGCGGTGCATTCTGCGCCGGGTTCGGGTTGTTGATGCTGAGGATGCGCCGCACGCCGCCGCCGGACAGCGTGACCACACCGGCGCCGTCGAGCACCACCGCGCGCGTTGCATTCAGCGTTGCGGTCAGCACGATCGTGGTCGGTGCGGCACCGACGTTGAATCGATACACGCCGCCGGCATCGAGCGCGGCCTGGATCTGCGCGGTGCTGACGCTGCCCGCGCTGCCATTGCCGAGCAGCGTCGCGCCGGCCGTCGATTCCGGCGTGACCGCGGTGCAGAAACTCTGCGCGAGCGCAGCGCTGCCGAGCAGGGCGATGGCGAGGGCGACGAGCGGGCGCGGGCAGGAAGGCATGCCGCATAGACTGGCGCAGACGCAGGGCTTTGTCCTGCGATCGCGATCACGACGCACCGGCACGGTTCGTCCCGCTGTCGGCGCATTCCGGCGGACGCGACTGGCACCGAAGCCGCGGCGGGCGGACAATGCAGTTCTCCCGCGGAGCACGATCATGTCCAGCCTTGACGCCCTGCCCACCAGCGCCGCGCAACTGCGGCGGCTATGCGTGACCTACGCGCAGCCGAAGTTCGGGCGCGCGCTGTGGCAGCTGCTGAATACCCTGCCGCTGTTTTTCGCGCTGTGGGCGCTGATGGCCTATGGCTTCCTGCACGACTGGCATTACGCCTTCATCCTGCTGCTGGCGGTGCCGACCGCGGGCTTGTACGTGCGCATGTTCATCGTGCAGCACGACTGCGGCCACGGCTCGTTCTTCAAGTCGCCGCGCGCCAACGACCTCGTCGGCGGCGTGCTCGGGCTGATCACGCTGTTTCCCTACGGCTACTGGAAGAAGACGCACCACATCCACCACGGCAGCTCCGGCAATCTCGATCGCCGCGGCGTCGGCGACATGAACACGCTGACCGTGGCCGAGTACCTGGCGCTGTCCTGGCGCGGTCGCTTCGCCTACCGCTTCTACCGCAACACCGTGGTGCTGCTGGTGATCGGCCCGATCTACCAGTTCCTGCTCAAGCACCGCTTTCCGTTCGACCTGCCGTTCTCGGCGAAGCGCGAGTGGGCCAGCGTGTGGATCAACAACGCGTTGCTGCTGCTCACCGGTGGCGCGCTGTGCTGGCTGATCGGCTGGCAGACGGTGCTCGCCGTGCATCTGCCGGTGGTGCTGCTGGCCGGCGCCGGTGGCGTCTGGCTGTTCTACGTGCAGCACAACTTCGAGAACGGCTACTGGGCGCGCAAGGACGAGTGGGACTCGACCCGCGCCGCGATCGCCGGCTCGTCGTATTTCGATCTGCCGCGGCTGCTGCACTGGTTCACCGGCAACATCGGCTATCACCACATCCACCACCTGGCGAGTCGCATCCCGAACTACCGCCTGCGCGAAGCGTTCGAGTCAAGCCCGCTGCTGCAGCTGTCGCCGCGACTTACGTTGTGGTCGAGCCTGAAGTGCGCGCGCCTCAAGCTCTGGGACGAAGACCTGCGGCGCATGGTCGGTTTCCCGAAACGCGCGCGCGGCTGAGGCCATGTTGACCGGCATCGCGCAGGTGGCCTACCTGGTGCGCGATTACGACGAAGCCATCCGCTGGTTTGTCGACGTACTTGGGTTTGTGCTGGTCGAAGATTCGCCGCGTGGTCCCGGAAAGCGCTGGGTGCGCGTCGCGCCAAGCGGCGGCAAAGGCGCCGAGCTGTTGCTCGCCCGCGCCGCCACCGCGGAGCAGCAGGCGATGGTGGGGCGGCAGGGCGGCGGTCGCGTCGCCTGGTTCCTGTACAGCGATGACTTCGCCAGTGACCACGCGCGCCTGCTCGCCAATGGCGTGCGTTTCCGCGAGGCCCCACGCCACGAGGACTACGGCACCGTCGCCGTGTTCGAGGACCTCTACGGCATGCAATGGGACTTGCTGCAGCGCAAGCCCTGAGCGAATCGGGCGCAAGGTGGCGATCGTCTACGGCGCGGCCCATATGCGCGCCGCGCTTGAGCACCTGATGTCCCGCCATGGCTACCGCGTCGCCGACTCGCGCTGGCTGACGGTGATGGACTACGACAGCTGACCGCGACCGTGGCGGGGTTTCTGCCGCGCGTCGCAATTGGGGATAGGCTTCGCCCGGGCCTCGCGCTGGCGCGTGGTCGGGGGCCGGGCGCGTGCCGGAGCGATTCGGCGCTGCGTGCTCCGGTCAGCGGGCGTGGCTCGGTGTATGCACGACGTCGAGGCGGCAATGGACAATTTCAGTTACCTCTCGGTCCTGATCTCGATCGTGCTCGGGCTCGGCATCACGCAGATCCTTTCCGGCTTCGGGCGCTGGGTGGAGAACCGCGCGACGTTTCCGGCGTACGCGCCGAGCATCGTTTGGGCGGTGCTGCTGCTCATCATGCACGTCCAGACCTGGTGGTCGATGTACGGCCTGCGCCAGCATGAGCGCTGGACGTTCCTGCAGTTCTTCGTGGTGCTGCTGCAGCCGATCGTGCTGTACCTGCTGTCGTCGCTGGTGCTGCCCAGCCAGAGTTGCGCGGTTGCCGATCTGAAGAGCAACTACAGCGCCCAGCGCCGCTGGTTCTTCGGGTTGCTGATGGCGTTGCTTGCGGTCAGCGTCGTGCGCGACGTGGTGCTGACCGGCGCGCTGCCGTCGAACGAGAACCTGGCGTTCCACGGGTTGTTTCTGGTGCTCGCGGTGGGTGGGCTGATCACCGCGAGCGAGTGGGTGCATCGCTGCATCGCCCTGCTGTCCGCCGGCACCATCGGCCTGTACATCACCTTCCTGTTCTACCTGCTCAACTAGCGCGCTCGGGGGAGATCCTGCGGATCGACGAGTGTCCGCTGCGGACCCCGCGCAAGCGAACCCTTGGGCTGCAGCGGCGCCGCTCTTGCGCTGCCGCAGGTGCCACTTTAGTATCACTGCATGCGCACCGAACTCGTCACTACCCTGAAACGCCAGGCCACCGAGCTGCTTGCGGACATCGAGCGCGAGAAGGAGCCCATCCTCATCACCCAGCATGGCCTCCCGAGCGCCTACCTGGTTGACGTCGAGTCGTACGAACGGCAGCAAGCACGCATGGCGATCCTTGAAGGCATCGCCCGCGGCGAAATGGCGATCGCCGAGGGTCGCACCATCAGTCACTCCGAAGCCAAGCTGCGTTTGGGTCGATGGCTCAAGTAGTCTGGACGGAGCCTGCAGTCGCCGATCTCGATGCGATCGCCGACTACATCGCCGTCGACAACCGGGCGGCGGCCGCGGCCCTGGTCCGGCGGGTACTTGCACATGTCGAGCAGCTCGTTGCCTTTCCCGAAAGTGGAAGCAAGCCGCTGGAGTTGGGGCGTGCTTCGCGTTACCGCCAGATCATCGAGCCACCTTGTCGGGTCTTCTATCGCTTCGACGGATCGAGCGTCTACATCCTGCACGTCATGCGCTCGCAGCGACTGCTGCGGGCCGGCCTGCTCGCAACGCGGGCACGAGGTGTCGGGGGCCGCGCGAAGCAGCCGCGCAAGTGAACGGACCCGCTGGGTGGCGCAGCCCGATCGAGGCGCGCCTCAGCCCGGCGCGAGAGCCGGTGGGTGATACACCGGCGCGAAGCCGCCGCCGGGGGTGCGGAAGTTGGTGGTCTGGCCCTGGTAGAGGCGGGCAGCGACGAGTTGCACGACGCCGTCGTAGACGTAGTTGCGCAGGTCGAGCTTGAGCGGCTGGTCGGGGGCGAGGTGGCGTTCGCTGGGCGGCACGACTGCCTGCGCGACGTAGTCGGCTTCGAGGATTTCGGCGAAGACCTTGCGCGTCAGCTTGTCGCCGCGATAGGCGCCGCGGCTGCCGAAGCCGCTGGCAGGTTTGAAGAACCAATGCTTGCGCTGCTGCCACAGCGTCTCGGCGTCGGCACCCTGCACCCGCAGCGTGCGCGGAATGCCGGCGCGCAGCGTGTCGATGGTGGCGGTGTCGAGGCCGGCTGCGCGCAGCCAGTCGGGATCGCCGAGCAGCACCAGGTTGTGCTTGTTCGCATACAGCGCGTGCGCCTCGGGATGTGGCGTGAACACCGCGGCGTCGGCGCGGTAGGCCGCGGCCAGGTGTGCGTGCGCGGGCTCCTCGAAATAGAAGTCGGTGAGGCGGTTGTAGACCAGATCGACGGGCTGGCCATCGCATTGGAGACGGCCGTCGCGCAATACCAGTCGCGATGGATCGGCGATCACGGTACTGATGCCGTCGCGCTCGAACAGCTGCTGCGCCAGCAGGAACTCTGGATACAGGTATTGCGCCGCGGGCGCGGTGTCGACGATGGCGATGCGCGCGAGTGGCGCGTCGCCACGAGCGAGCCGCCATTCGTTGCGGAACATCGCGCACAGGGTCGCGTCGAGATCGCCACCGGCGCCGCTGCGCGTCAGCAATTGCGTCACCGCGACGCAGCAGGCGCGCTGCGCGCTGGCGATGGCGGCATTCAGGAAGGCGCCGCCGGCGTTGCTGTTGATCTCGATCAGCTGCGGCCCGTTTGCACCGATATGGAAGTCGTAGCCCATGAACACGCCGCGCGCGACCTGCGCCACGCGCGCGATGGCAGGCGCATCGGCGAGCACCGCCTCGCGCCACGCGGCGGTTGCGACCACGCGCTCGACCGCGGCGACGACCTGTTGCATCGCTTCGGTATGCGCCGGCGCGACGAACACCGGCAGCGGCGAGAACAGGTGCGGATGCGTCTGCACGAACGGCTCACGCAGGCCGCGCGCGCCGAGCTCGTGTTCCAGTTGCGCGCGCAACGCATCGACATCGGTGCCGATGCACTGGCAATCGCGATTCAGTCGATCGGCGGCGGGAATGCCCGTGGGACTCATCGGAAACCTGCAGTGTCGACCACGACATGGAGCCCGCAGGCGCAGGTTCAAGTCGGTGGAAGGGCGAGTATCACCGAGGCTCAGACGATTACAGCCGAGAGGACCACGGCGGCCGTTGCTCGCGTCGCAATCGGTTTCTTGCGCTTCGCTGGATTACCTCTCGGACCGCCACAACGGCGCCGGCTGCAGCCGGGTCAGGGTGCGCCAGATCCATTCGAGCGGCCCGTAGTGGAATCGGCGGAGCCACAGGGCGCTGCCGATTGTCTGCGTTGCCAGGATCAGCAGCGCGAGTGCGTAGCAGTAGCGCAGCGGCACGCGGCCGGCGAGCCCGAGGCCCCACCAATGGAAGACTGCCGCCGCGGCGATGCTGTGGAAGAGGTAGTTGCTGAGCGCCATCTTGCCGACCGGTGCGAGCCAGCGCAGCGCGCGCTGGCTGCCGGCACGCTGGCAACCGAGCGCGATCAGCGCGACGTAGGCGGCAGCGAGCGGGTATACCGCGAACAGGTACAGGACCTGATCGAACAGGTCGGACTCGATCCGGCCAATCACGCCATAGGTTTCCGCGACTCGCAGCAGGCTCGCGCTGATGCCGATCAGTCCGCTCCAGAGCAGGAGTTGTCGCAGGTACGTCCGATCCCCTCGAAGCCGGTCCAGGAAGCCGCTGCGTCCGCAATAGAGCCCGAGCAGGAACAGGCCGAAGATCTTCAGCATGCGGCCATTGGAGAAATTGGTCAGTGCGTGCTCGGCGATCATGGCGAGGTTGTAGTCGCGAAACGCGGCCCAGCCGCCGTTGGCCAGGACGACCAGGGTCTTGTCCGTGGGGCGCGACATCGCGGCGGACATCTCCATCCATCCGGCATCGCGCAGGGCCGCCAACAACACCGGCGCCAACAGCGACAGCAGCGCCACGGTCAGCAGCGTGCGGTCGCTGGCGCGGCGAAACAGCAGCAGGAATGCGCCGATCAGCGCATAGAAGCGCAGGATGTCGCCCCACCACAGGAAATACGCATGGGCCCAGCCGATCAGGAACAGCACGAACAGCCGGCGGCCATAGCGAGCGATGAACCCGGCCTCCTGTCGCTCCTCGGCACGCAGCATCTGAACGGCTACGCCGAGCCCGAACAGGAACGAGAAGATCGAGTAGGACTTGCCGTGGACGAGAAGCCGCGTGAAGAACAGAAAGCACTGATCGAGCGGATGCGCGTGCAGTGCCGCACGCACGGTGGCAGGCGCCAGCAGGTAGCCACTCAACCACAGGATGTTGGCGAGCAAGATCCCGCCCAGCGCAAATCCGCGCAGGACATCGAGGACTTCAATGCGCTGATCCGATGGGGTCGAGGTCACGGTCATGCTCCCTGCCGCAAGTCTGCATGAAGTGGCAGGACAAGATCGCGCCCGAGTTCGGTTTCGGTCTTGGCGAGGCCGCCGCCGCGGATTCAGTCGATCGGCTGCGGCACCAACCAGTGGGACTCACGGAAAACCTATGCTATCAACGCCGCCATGGAGCCAGGCGAGTTGCAATCGAGGGATGGGCGGGATGGCTGGCGGCGCTGGCTGGGGCTGGCGTTGCTCGGGGTTGCGCTGATCGGGTTGTGGCAGCTGCCATGGCTCGGTTGGCTGGTGTATCCGTTCCGCCTGTTCGGCACCTTCGTGCATGAGTTGAGCCACGGTCTGGCAGCGATCGCGACCGGTGGCGATTTCGTGCGTTTTGCGGTGGCGCCGGATCTGTCCGGGGTCGCGCATTCGGCCGGCGGCATCCGCATCGTGGTGGCCAGCGCCGGCTATGTCGGCAGCGCCATTTTCGGCGGTCTGCTGCTCGCCGCGCATGCGCGGCTGTTGTCGGCGCGCACGTTGCTCTTCGTGCTCGGTGTCGGCTTCGCGCTGCTTTGCCTGCTGTTCGTGCGCAACCTGTTCGGCATTGCCGGTGCGCTTGCGATCACCGCGGCCTTGTTCGCCGCCGCGCTGCGCCTGCCGGCGGGTTGGCGCGACACGCTGGTCGACGTGCTTGCGCTGCAGCTGATCCTCGACGGCTACAACAGCCTGTTCACCGTGTTCACGCTGGCGCGCAACGGAGCCACGCAGACCGACGCGCACACCATGGCGACGCTGACCTTGTTGCCCGCGACCTGGTGGGCGGTGATCTGGATGCTGGTTTCGACCGCGGTGCTGTTCACCGTGCTGCGGATTGCGCTGCGGCCGCGCTGGCATTCCGCCAACGGCTGATGGACCAGAGCGCGGTGATTGCACACCCTGCGCAGACCGTCGCGATGCCGTAGGGTGTGCACCGCAAAGCGGTGCGCACCGTTGCGACGCCACGGCGCGATGCGGTGCGCCGCGCGGGGGAATTTTCGGGGCGCCTTGCGGGCGAAATTCGGGGCGGCTCGCGGGCGGATTTCGGTGCGCCTCGCGGGCGGATTTCGGTGCGCCTCGCTTTGCTCGGCACACCCTACGCACACCCTACGCACCATCGCCAGGCCGCGCGCCACAACGCGGTGCACCGTGCGGGGGGCTGTGCTATCAACGCGGCCATGGAGCGAGGCGATGCGCAATCAAGGGCGGGGCGTGATGGCTGGCGGCGCTGGCCAGGCTGGCGCGACACGCTGGTCGCCGCAGTGCTGGTGCCGATTACGGCGGTGTCCGCGGCGCCGCCGTTGACCGGAATCCGCAGCCTGGCGGCGGCCGAGGGCCTGCCGCAGCGCACCGTGTTCGCGCTCGCCGAGGATGCGCGGGGCTATGTCTATGCCGGCACCCAGGACGGCCTCTCGCGTTGGGACGGGCGCAGCTTCACGGCGGTGGAGTTTCCCGCCGGCACGCGCGACTGGGTGGTGCGTCTGCTGCGCGACGGCGATGGCTTGTGGGCAGGCACGCCGCGCAGCGGGCTGTATCGCGTCGAGAACGACAGCGCGCAGGAATGGCACGATGCCGCCGGCGCGCGCCTGCTCAACATCCAGGCGCTCGCAGCCTCTATTCATGGCGGCATCTGGGTGGCGGCGCAGCACGGGCTGTATCGCTGCGGCGTCGAGCGGGGGTGTCGGCTGCAAGCGCCGAAGGGCCCATCGACCATCGGCGCCTTGCTCGAATCGACGCTGGGCGGCGCGGCGCTGTGGGTGGGTGGCGCCACGCTCGAACGCAAGGCGCTCGCCGACGATGGCAGCCTGCGCACGAATGCGGTGCCCGACCTCATCGCCGGCTGGCCGGGCTCGCAGGTGCAGGCGCTGGCCGAGGATGCCGCGGGCGCGTTGTGGGTCGGCAGCGACCTTGCGATCGCCCGTCACCATGACGGCGAGTGGCGGGTGTGGCGCGCAGAAGGCGTGGAGACGCCGACCGACGTGCGCGCGCTGGTGCCGGCGCCCGCCGGCGGCGTGCATGCGGCGCTGTGGGGTGTGGGCCTGGCGCAGGTGGACAACGATGGCGGGTTGAGCGTGCACGGCGTGGCCGCGGGGCTGCCGGAACCGTTCCTCCAGGCACTGCTGCTGCGCGGTGATGCCGCGCAACCGCAGCTCTGGCTCGGCAGCGGTGCCACCGGCGTGCTGCGGCTCGAACCGGGGCGCTGGCGCAGCTTCGATGAACACGATGGTCTGCCCTCGCGCGTCGTCATCGGCGTCGGCCAGGCGCGCTTCGGCGATGGCATCGAGGCGCAGTGGGTCGGCACGCTGGGTGGCGCGGTGCGGCGCGTTGCCGATCACTGGCTGCCGCTGCTGCCGGACCGCTACCGCGATCGCGCCGTCTACGACGTGCTGACTGATCCCGCCGGACGCATCTGGTATGCGACCCAGCTCGGCGTCTTGATGCAGGAAGGCGAGCGCTGGCAGGCGTTCGGATTCGGTGCCGGGCAGGCTGCGCTATCGACCAGTCATCTGGCGTGATCGATGGTGCGCTGTGGATCGGCAGCGAGCGCGGCATCGCGAAGATCGTGGACGCCGCGATGCAGCCGATGTTCGCGTCCGGCGAGCCGATGGCGCAGTCGGCGGTGCGCGTCCTGGCCGAGATCGACGTACCCGAGCGTGGCCGCCGGTTGTTGCTTGGCAGCGGCGAGGGTCTGGCGCTGGTGGAACCTCCGCACATCAAGGCATTGCCGGCTGCGTGCGCATCCTCCGGCACCGTCTACGACATCGAGACGATGGCGGACGCCGAAGCCTGGATCGCGACCCGCTCCGGTGCGGTACGCCTGCAATGGCGCGATGGCGTCGCCGTCTGCACGCCGGTGACCGAGCCCGGCGGGGCGGCGCGCACCGTCTACGAGATCGCGAGCGATCGCCGCGGGCGCATCTACCTGTTCGGCTACGACGGCGTGCGTCGCTTCGCCTCGCGCGCCGCGGACGCGGACGGCTACGAACGCTTCGGCGTCGAGGACGGTCTGCCCTCGCCCGAGTTCAATCGCGATGCCTGGTTGGCCGACGATGGCAGGCTGTGGGCAGCGAATGCCGATGGGCTGGTGGTGTTCGACCCGCAGGCCGAGCTGCTGGTGCCGCGCGCGGCAGCGCTGCGTGTCGGCGCCCGGCATGGCGCGCAGGCGCTGGTCGCGAATGCGTTGCTGCCGAGCGGGCACGAGGAGCTGGTGTTCACGCCGCGGCTGCTGTCGTTCAGTCACGAGCACCGTATCCGCTATCGCACGCGCCTGCTCGGGCAGGACCGCGAGGCCGCGCCGTGGAGCGCCGACGGTGATCGCCGCTACGCGCACCTGGCGCCGGGTGCGTACCAGTTCGAGGTGGATGCGCGCGATGCCGCCGGCAATGGCCATGGCCCGGTGACGATCGCGTTCCGCGTCGCCGCACCGTGGTGGCAGCACCCGCTGGCGCTGGTCGCCGCCGCGTTGGCGCTGGTCGGTCTCGGCCTGTTGTTCGGACGTCTGCGTGCACGCGCCTTGCGTGCCCGAGCCGCCGCGCTCGAAGCGCTGGTCGGCGAGCGCACGCAGGAGCTGGAGCTGGCGTCGAACCGCGATCCGCTCACCGCGGCGTGGAATCGACGCTACTTCCACGCCCGCATCGGCGGCTGGTTGCGCGACAGCGAGGCCGGCGGTGGCCTGCTGGTGCTGCTGATCGACATCGACCACTTCAAGCGCATCAACGACCGCCACGGCCATGCCGCCGGCGATGCGGTACTGGTCGCGGTCGCCGCCTGCCTGCGCGGCGTCGATGGCGATTCGTCGCTGATCCGCTGGGGTGGCGAGGAATTCGTGCTGGTGCTGCGGCGCGAGATCGGGCGCGACGACGACGCCCGCGTCGCGGCGGTGCTGCGTGCCGTGGCCGAACTCGCGGTGGAAGTCGACGGGCAGTCGATCGCAGTGCGCTGTTCAATCGGCTGCACCGTGTGCCGGCCGCCGGCGCTCGACATCGACGCGCACATCGATCGCGTCATGCACCGCGCCGATGCCGCGTTGTACGAAGCCAAGCGCCAGGGCCGGCATCGCGCCTATGCCGCCGAGCCCGCGAACGACGGCGGCGTGTCGCTGCGCCTGGTCGCGAAGGGTGATGGCGAGGGTTGCGACTGATTTCGATCGCGATGCGGTGCGCCGCGCGGGGTATTGCGGTGCGCCTCGCTTTGCTCGGCACACCCTACGCGCACCCGCACACGGTCGCATGTCGTAGGGTGTGCACCGCAAGGCGGTGCGCACCGTTGCGACGCCACCGCGCGACGCGGTGCTACCCCTCGAACCCATCCGCAAACAGCATCGGTCCGGCGCCGCGTTCGAGCGCGCCGCGGTCAACGCCGCTGCCAAAGGGTCGTTCGTAGCTGCGGAAGTCGAGCGCGGGGATGAGCCCGCCGACCGGCAGGCCGGAGTCGAGTGCGGGGCTGGCCGCTTGCGGCATGGCGTCGAAGCTGTCGCCGCTTTGATTGGCAAGCTGCGGCGAGCCACACAGGTCGTTGCTGGCGAGCGGGCAGGGGTTTTCCTTGACGTTGTGGATGACGCCGTAGTCCTGGTTGAGCGGGTTGCCCGGACAGCCGTTGTTGTAGGCGAAGCAGGTCAGCTCGAACGGTTGCAGGTAATCGGTGTCGCCGACAAAGACGTTGTTGCGGCTGACGATCGACTCGCTGCCGTTGCAGCCGGAGTTGTCGATGCCGATGATGCAGTCGCCTTCGCTGTACAGGGTCGAGTTGATCAGCTGGATCTGGGTGCCGGCGTTGAGGTCGAAGTTCAGCGCCGAACCGAGCGCGCGGCAGTGGTCGACCTGGTAGGTGAACGGCTGGCCGGCGAAGAAGCCGCAGTTGCCGACGATGATGCTGTTCTCGATCAGGGTGTGGCCGCGCGTCTTGATCTGGTTGCCGGCGTTGCCGCGCGCTTCGACTCGGCGCAGTTCGATCTGTGCGCTCGGCTGGTCGAGGTAGAGCAGGTCGAGGCCGTCGGAGGTGTTGTAGTTGAAGCGCGAGTCGGAGATCAGCCAGCGGCCGCCGCCGGCGCCGAGACCGACGCCATCGCCGTAGCCGCCGGCTTCCTGTGCCCAGCAGCCGCCGGTGACCAATCCTGGCCACGACTGCGCGCAGCCGTTCCACTCCACCACCCACTGCGAGAAGCGCAGGGTGCCGGTGTTGCCGTCGAATCCCGGGATGTCGCCGTCCCATCCGGCGAGTCCGTTGTGGGTGATGCGCACGCGCTCGACGCTCAGGTCGGCGAGGCGCCCGGCGAGCACGCCGCGCACCGCGAACCCGTGCAGATTCAGATCGCGCAGGCGGATGTCGGCGGCGTCCCAGGCGACCAGACCGGTGTCGGCCCAGGGACCGTAGGGCGGCGTGTCGCGCTCGCAGGCGAGCCCGCCGGAGTGGAACTCGATGCAACCGGAGTGATCGGTCAGCTCCAGGCAGGCGACGTCGACGTGACTGGCGTTGCGCAGGTCGAGCAGGTGGGTGGCGCGCTCGGTGCCCCAGAACTGTGGCGGCGCGGCACAACCGCCATCGTGACCGACGCCGAGCAGGCGCGTGCGCAGCAAAGCCGAGGGACCGGCCGGCAGCGCCGGCATCACGCAGTCCCAGCGGCCGCCGCTGTCGCAATCGACCGAGTTCGGCGCGCCGTAGCCGAGCATGTACTGGCCGGGGCCGATCAGCAGTGTGTCGCCGCCGCTGATGCGCAGCGCCTGCACGCCGCCCGGAGGCAGCGCCCAGAACGGATGGTTCCAGGCACAGGCTTGGTTGCTGCCGCTGCCTGGATACGCGGCATCGGCGAGACCGCTGCACTGGCTGGCGCTGCCACCGTCGCTGCGCACGTAGTAGGTAGCAGCTTCGCTCGCGCCTGCAAGCAACAGCGCGAAGCAGGCCATTGCCGGGATTGCCATCCGCATCGCCGTTCTCCCCGCTGTCGCCGCAACGACGCTGGCGCGAGACTACGCCTGCGCGCAGTGCTTGCAAGCGTCGGCACCGCAGAATCCGGGCCAGACATCGGCGCGAGTGGCGAAGGCGACCAGTGCGCTGCGATGCCCATTGCCGCGCAGATCGGCACGGGAACTGCACGTGCTTGCACTGGCTCGGCGGGCCGAACGTGCCGTTGGGGTGTCGCCAAGGGCGGTGGGCTCGGCGCGTTTCGTTCAGGCGAGCAGTAGCGCCGCTGCGGCCTGTGCGCGATCGCCATGATCTGAATCAAGCGCTCTGGAATTGGCGTTCCTGCGGCACACTCTTTTTCGCTTCGTCGGTGTGCGCCGCGGGACTACGCTTGCCGCGGTTTCGCGGGGAGGATGCGGCGATGCGGCATGGTCTCTGGATTGGCCTTCTGGCGCTGGGCCTTGGGTCTTCGGCTGCGGCAGACGCCGCGACCTGCACCTGGGGTGGCAGCAGCGGCAACTGGTCGGTCGGCGCGAACTGGAGCGGCTGCGGTGGTTCCGCGCCCGGAGTCGGCGATACCGCAGTGATCAGCAGTGGCACGCCGCAAGTGGATGTGCCGTCCACGGTAGCCGGGTTGACGATCACCGGCGGCGGTCTTGGCGGCGCCCAGAACCTGACCGTGACCGCGGCCTTCGTCTGGTCGGGCGGTTCGCTCTCGGGACCGGCCCCCTCGACCGAGCTGATTCTCGACGCGGGCTGCACCAGCACCTTCGGACCGAGTGGCAGTGCGCGCGGCATCAGCAACCGTGCCTTGCGCAATCGCGGGACCTTCCATCGCGCCGACTCGACCGGGACCATCACGCTGTCGAATGCCGCCGAGATCGTCAATGAAGGCGTGTGGAACGGCGGCGCCAGCAACTGGATCGCCACCGGCTCCGGTTCGGGAGTCAAGCGCTTCACCAATGCCGCGACTGCGCAATACAACCACGCCAGCGGCAACTCGTACCTGGCGGTCGAGGTGGTCAACAGCGGCACATTGTCGGTCGCGGCGGGGGTGCTGCAGTTGAGCGGCGGCGGCACGCTCGCGGCCACGCAGACGCTTGCGGCGGGCGCGACGCTGGAGGTGCAGACCGCCGCGCTCAACATCTCCAGCGGCGCGACCTTCGGCGGTGCCGGGCTGTTGCGCATCATCGGCGGCACGCTGACCTTCAACGGCTCGGTCTCGGTACCGAATCTCGCGATCGGCGGCGGCGTGGTCAACGGTGCCGGCACGCCGACGATCACCGGCGGGTTGAACTGGTATGCGAACGCGATCCTCCAGGGCAGCGGCCTCGCCGACCAGATGATCCTCGACGCCGGTTCGGTGAACACCTTCAGCGTGCCGAGCAATGCCCCGACGCTGCAGAACCGCACATTGGTCAATCGCGGCAACATGACCCAGCAGGCATCGACTGCGAGCCTCTACTTCGCGGGCGCCGCGGAGATCGTGAACGAGGGCGTCTGGATCATGGACACGAATACCTCCTTCACCATCGGCTCCGGCGCCGGCGGCAAGCGCTTCCGCAACGAGGCCGGGGCAACGCTGAGCAAGGTCGGTGCCGGCACTTCGACCATTGGGCCGGAGTTGACCAACGCCGGCAGCCTGCAGATCACCGTCGACACCACCCTGGGCGTGAACACCTTCACGCAAAGCGCGGGCATGACCACGCTCGCGAGCGATGGCTACCTGCAGCAGATGTCCACGCCCCTTGCTTTCCAGGGCGGCTACTTGCGCGGCGTCGGCAGTGTGCTCGGATCCGTGACCAACAGCGGTGCCACCGTTGCGCCCGGAACTTCGCCCGGCACGCTGACGATCACCGGCAGCTATACGCAGTCCGGGGCCGGCGTGCTGGAGATCGAAATCGCCGGCGCGGCGGCGGCGCAGTTCGACCAGCTCGATGTCAGCGCTGCCGCAAGCCTGGCCGGGACGGTGAGTTTCGTGCTGCTCGGCGGCTTCGTGCCGGCCCCGACCGACAGCTTCCAGTTCCTCAGTTTCAGCAGCCGCAGCGGCTATTTCAGCGCCAGCAACAACCCGGCTGCGGCCACGCATTTCGTCAGCTATGGCGCCAACGACGCGGTGCTGACCGCGAGCGGCAGCAATGGCGAACTGCAACTGGCGGTGTGCAGCCTGCGCGTCTACGAAGGCAACCAGCTCGGCATCGCGGTAACGCGCAGCGGCGGGCTCGATGTCGCCAGCGCCAGCTGGACCACTGCGTCGGTGAATGCGAGCGCCGGCGTCGACTACCTGCCGACCTCGGGCACGGTGTCGGTTGACCCCGGCGCCAGCCGCGGCACGCTTTGGATCGACATCCCGGCAGATGCCGAGGCCGAAGGGCCCGAGGAGTTCATCGTGCAACTGCAGACCGGCAGTGCCGGCGTCACGGTGACGCCGCGCACGCTGGTGGTGCGCATTCTGAATGGCGAAGGCCTGTACCTCGATGGTTTCGAGAGCGGCTGCGCCGCGCCTTGAATCGGCTCGGCGGGGCCCCATCTGTCCCGCCGAAGTCCAACCGATGCCCCCACCATGCCGATCTACGAATACGTCTGCGCCCGTTGTGGCACCAAGAGCGATCACCTGATGCGGATGTCCGATCCGGACCCGGGCGAGTGCCCGCATTGCGGTCCGGCGACGATGACGCGCGCGCTCTCGGCGCCGTCGTTCCGGCTGTCTGGCTCCGGCTGGTACGAGACCGACTTCAAGAAGGACGGCGACGCCAAGCGCAACCTGGTCGACAAGCCGGCGGCGGACAGCAAGCCGGCCGAGACCAAGCCCGCGGAGGGCGGTTGCGGTGGCGGCGGTTGCGGCGGCGGCTGTGCCGCACCGGCCGCGGACGCCTGAATCGGCGCGGTTAGCGCGAGAACGCGGGCAGCGCGATCGCGAGCACCAGCAACAGCAGCAGGGCGACCACCAATCCGAGCGCGATCCAGTCCCCCAGTGTGCGCCGGTAGCGCACCTGCGGTGTCGCGTCGATCACCGCCTGGTACTCCGGCGCCAGCACCACGCGCCCCTGCTTGCCGAACATCAGGTACAGGATCCAGCCGTGGATCAGGGTGCCAACCGGTATCGCGAGCAGGCCGAGACCGGACAGGATGCCGCCGGGAATGCGCACCCAGGGCCGCAGTCGGCGGAAGCCGATCGCCATCGTGAGTGCCGCAGCGGCGAACGCCAGGTACACCGCGCCGACGATGGCCAGCTTGCCCGCGTCGCCGCCGTGCGAGGCGTCGCCGAGCATCAGCCCGAACATGCCAAGCGCCGCGACCGCCAACAGCACTGCGCCGAGGAAATACAGCGCTCCCACCGATTTCAGCTGCACCTCGTGGCGGATGTGCTGCTCGCGCAGCGCGATCAGGCCGGCATCGCCCACCACCGGATCGGCAACCACGGCACTCGGGGGCTGGTAGGGATTCACTTCCATGTGGGCGTTCTCCGGGCAAAGTGCCGCGAAGCGTAGCGGATGGGGGCGTGTGGTTTGCGGTCTCGGGGCTGCGTCCGTAGCATGCGCGGTCCTGTCCCACCCTTGCGCGGCCGTCCCCGGCCGGCTCCGGAGCTTCCATGCGTAGTCATTACTGCGGTCTCGTCGACGAGACCCTGACCGGTCAGACCGTCACCCTCTGCGGCTGGGCCGATACCCGGCGCGACCACGGCGGCGTCATCTTCATCGACCTGCGCGACCACGAGGGCCTGGTGCAGTGCGTGATCGAGCCGGACAACGCGGCGGCGTTCAAGTCGGCCGAGGGCGTGCGCTATGAGTATTGCCTGCGCATCACCGGTACGGTGCGCGGCCGTCCCGCCTCGCAGATCAACGATCGCCTGCGCACCGGCAAGATCGAAGTCGTCTGCGACCAGGTCGAGGTGCTGAACGCGTCGGCGCCGCTGCCGTTCCAGCTGGATGACACGCCGGGCGAGGAAGCGCGCCTGAAGTATCGCTATCTCGACATCCGCCGCCCGGCGATGCAGCGCGCGATGCGCCTGCGCACGCGGCTGACCCAGGAGATCCGTCGCTATCTCGATGCGCGTGGTTTCCAGGACATCGAAACGCCGATCCTGACCAAGGCGACGCCGGAAGGCGCGCGCGACTACCTGGTGCCGAGCCGCGTGCATCCGGGCGAGTTCTACGCGCTGCCGCAGTCGCCGCAGCTGTTCAAGCAGCTGCTGATGATGGCCGGCATGGACCGCTACTACCAGATCGCGCGCTGCTTCCGCGACGAAGACCTGCGCGCCGACCGCCAGCCCGAGTTCACCCAGCTCGACATGGAGTTCGCCTTCGTCGAAGAACGCGACGTGCAGGACATGGTCGAGGGCATGATCCGCCACATCTTCCGCGAGGTGAATGGCACCGAGCTCGCCGATCCGTTCCCGCGCATGACCTACGCCGAGGCGATGCGTCGCTACGGTTCCGACAAGCCGGACCTGCGCATCGATCTGGAACTGGTCGATGTCGCGGCCGCGGTCGCGCACGTCGAGTTCAAGGTGTTCTCGGGACCGGCCAAGGACCCGGGCGGCCGCGTCGCCTGCCTGCGCGTGCCCAAGGGTTCGGAGATGACCCGCAAGCAGCTCGATGACCTCGGGCTCTACGTCGCCAAGTACGGTGCCAAGGGCTTGGCCTGGATTCGTATCGATGACATCGGCAAGGGCCGCGAAGGCCTGACTTCGCCGATCGTCAAATTCCTCGATGACGCCGCGATCGACGGCATCTTCAAGGCCGTCGGTGCCGAGCAGGGCGACGTGTTGTTCTTCGGCGCCGGACCGTACAAGACCGTGTCCGACTTCATGGGTGCGCTGCGCATCAAGGTCGCGAAAGACATGGGCCTGGTCGCGAACCGCTGGGCGCCGCTGTGGGTCACCGACTTCCCGATGTTCGAGTACGACGCCGACGACAAGCGCTACGTTGCCCTGCATCACCCGTTCACGGCACCGAAGATCGACGATGTCGCCGACCTCAAGGCCAACGCCGCCAGTTCGGTGTCGCGCGGCTACGACTGCGTGCTGAACGGCAACGAGATCGGCGGCGGCTCGATCCGCATCCATCGCCCGGACATGCAGAGTGCGGTGTTCGACCTGCTCGGCATCAGCGCCGAGGAAGCGGAACTCAAGTTCGGCTTCCTGCTCGACGCCCTCAAGTTCGGCGCCCCGCCTCACGGCGGCATCGCCTTCGGCATCGACCGCATGGCCGCGCTGATGGTCGGGACCGAATCCATCCGCGACGTCATCGCCTTCCCCAAAACCGCCAGCGCCAACTGCCTGCTCACCTCCGCCCCCTCCGTGGTCGCCGAGAACCAGCTCCAGGAACTGCACGTGCGCGTGGTGAAGCCGGAGAAGAAGTAGTCTGGACTGGGTGGCGCTGCGCCGCGACTGACGCCCCTGGCAGGCGCGTTCTGGCGGCGAAACATAGCGCATATGGTATGTTGGCCTCGTGACCTGGAGCATCGGCTTCTACGACCAGTCGGTTGAAGACGGGATCTTGGGTCTCGCGTCGGGCTTCGTCGCCCGCTTCTTGAGGTACGCGGAGCGGATGCAGGTATTTGGTGCGGACTTGGGCATGCCGCACACACGCGCGATGGGTGACGGGCTGTTTGAACTGAGGATCAAATCGGCGAAAGGGATCGCCAGGGTTTTCTACTGCACCGGAGTCGGTCGTCGAATCGTTTTTCTGCACCACTTCGTGAAAAAAGCGGAAAAGACGCCCACCGCAGAACTGAAGATGGCGCGCAAACGCATGAAGGAACTGGGCCATGGCTGATGCACTGACGAAGTTCAAGGCGCGCGCGTTCGCGAGGCCCGGCGTGAAGCAGGCTTACGAAGAGCTTGCGGAGGAGTTCTTGTTTCTCGATGAAGTGCTGAAGGCGCGTGCCGACAGCGGACTGACGCAGGCCGAGGTAGCGGCCCGAGCCGGGACGACGCAGTCGGCGATTGCGCGACTGGAATCGGCTGAATCGAAGCACTCCCCAACCATCGCGACGCTGCAGAAGTACGCCAGAGCCCTCGGATACACGGTGGAGATTCGGTTGGTGAAGACACAGCGTGCACTGAAGAGCCGTTCCGCCAGTCGCGTGTCGTCAGCGTCTCCGGCCCGTCGTCCTACAGCATCCGCAACCAGATCAGCGAAGTAAACACATGACCCCCAAAACCCTCACCGAATTTCTTGCCGAAACCGCGGACCAGAACCAGGGCGATGCGCCGTGGGAGTTGGAGAACGAGCGCATCCTCGAAGTGAAGCTGTCGCAGCAGCGGGTGTGGATGAAGGCCGGGGCGATGGTGGCGTATCGCGGTGGCATCAAGTTCGAGCGCGAGGGTGCGTTCGAGCATGGGGCATCGCGCTTCTTCAAGGAAATGTTCACCGGCGAGGGCGCGAAGCTGACCAAGGCGGTCGGCAGCGGTCGCTTGTTTCTGGCCGAAGGCGGCAAGCGCATCACCTTGCTCAAGCTCGAAGGTGATGGTGTGACCGTGAACGGCAACGACCTGCTCGCGTTCCAGGACGGCATCGAGTGGGATATCCGCATGACGCGCAAGCTCAGCGGCATGGTTGCTGGCGGACTGTTCAACCTGCAACTGAAAGGGCACGGACTCATCGCGCTCACGACACACGGCCGCCCGCTGACGCTGCGCGTCGCGCGCAACATGCCGGTGTTCACCGATCCAAACGCCACGGTGGCGTGGTCGTCCAACCTCGAACCCGAGTTCAAGACCGACATCTCGCTGCGCACCCTGATCGGCCGCGCCAGCGGCGAGTCGGTGCAGATGGCCTTTAGCGGCGAGGGCTTCGTCGTCGTCCAGCCCTACGAAGAGCAGCCGTTTCAGGCGCAGCGCTGAGCCACGTTCTGCTACGCTTGGATGATCGATCTGGCGATCGTGCTACGATTTTCCTATCGATATCGCGAGGTGTGCCATGCAGGCCGTCAAGCTCTCCCCGAAGTTCCAGGTCGTGATCCCGCAGGCGGTACGCGAAGCGCTGGGACTCGTGGCGGGTGAAATGCTGCAGGTCATCCCGCTTGGAAATCGCATCGAGCTCATTCCCATTCGTCCGATGAAGTCGATGCGCGGCGCATTTCCCGGGATCGATACGACGATCGTGCGTGACCCGGATCGGGTATGAATGTCGTCGACTCGTCCGGCTGGCTCGAGTACTTCGCGGGCAGTATCCGTGCCGCCAACTTCGCCAAGGCGATCGAAGACACGCAGCGGCTGATCGTGCCATCGATTGTCCTGCTCGAAGTATTCAAGCGACTGGCCGAACTGCGTGGAGAGGAGGCCGCCCTGCGTGGTGTGGCGGCAATGCACCAGGGTCGCGTTGTGGCGCTGGACGCTGCATTGGCGCTCGCTGCGGCGACGGTGGGACGCGCGCACAAGTTGCCGCTCGCGGACAGCATCGTCTACGCAACGGCGCTCCGGGAGCGGGCCACGCTGTGGACTCAGGACGCTGATTTCGATGGACTGCCTGCCGTCCGCTACTTTGCGAAGGCCTGAGCTGTGGCGATGACCGAACGCGTGCTGCTGCTGCACGGCATCTGGATGCGCGGCTTCATGATGGCGCGCCTGGCCAAGCATCTGGCGGGCGAAGGCTACGTCGTCGACGTGGTCGACTACCCGTCGCTGAGCAAGGGCGCCGATGCCTGCGCCGACGACCTGCGCGCGCGCATCGCGGCGCATGCCGGGGAAACGGTGCATGTGGTCGGGCACTCGCTGGGCGGGCTGGTGGCGCTGCTGGCGACGCAGGGCGAGGCCATGCCCGGTCGCAGCGTCTGCCTCGGCTCGCCGTTGACCGGCAGCGCTGCCGCGAAGAGCTTGGCCACGTTCGCACCGTGGATGATGGGCCGCAGTCGCGAGCGCCTGCTGAGTGGTCTGGGGGAATGGCGCGGCCCGCGCGAGGTCGGCGTGATTGCCGGGCGCGTGCCGTTCGGCGTCGCCCTGCTGCTCGGTGGGCTGAGTGGAGAAAGCGATGGCACCGTCGGCGTCGATGAAACCCGGCTGCCGGGCATCCACGATCACGCGGTGATCGCCGCCACCCACACCGGCCTGCCGTTCTCGACCGAGGCGATCGCGATGACCGCGAACTTCCTGCGTGAGGGAAAGTTCGTCCGCAGCAGTTGATCCCGCGCGCGCGGCCGGCCCCCGCGATCGCGGGGTAGCGCGCCGCCCCGATCCGCGGTCTAGTGGCAGCATCCCCCGGAGCACTCCATGTCGATGCCGAACTCCTTGCCGCTGGTGTTGCTGCTGCTCGCTGGCGTTGCAATGGCGCAGAGCGCCGATCAGGAAGTGGTGAGCGTGGTCGCTGCTCCCGATCCGGTGGTGCCCGGGCAGAACGTCACCTACACCGTCACCGTCCGCAACAACGGACCGGACGCGGCTGTGAATGGGGGCATCAATGCGGCACTCAGCGGCCTGCTGACCCCGATCTCGCACAGCGCCCCGGCGGGCTTCACCTGCTACGTCTCGGGGACGAACCTGAGTTGTCTGCATCCGGCGTTCCCGAGCGGAAGCACGGCGGTGATCAGCATCGTGGCCCGCCTCGCCGATGCTCAGGTGAACTTTCCCGATGGCACATTCACCAGCAATTTTGCCCCATCCGGCACCACGATCGATCCGATTCCAGGCAACAACCTCAGGTCGGTCACGACCGCATGGGACAGCCCGCAGATCGATCTGTCGGTGGCCGTCGAAGACACGCCCGATCCGGTGGGCCCGGACCAGTTCATCAGCTACGCGCTGCACGCGACCCACGCCGGCCCGGACACGGCGACGAACGTCAACGTCAACGTCTACAACAACGGCACGCTGCGCTTCCAGTCGATCACGGCGCCTGCGGGCTTCACATGCACGCCGCTGGCGGTCGGTGCGGCGCCGATCCTGACCTGCAGCAAGCCGCTGCTGACGCCGGGAAACTATGACTTCAGCGTCGTGGTGCTGGCCGATGATGCCGTCCTTGGGCTCAACGACGGTACCGTGCAAACGGCGTTCGGCGTCACCGCCACCGGCAACGAGATCAACCAGGCCAACAACAGCGAGACCGAGACGACCGCCTATGTCACGCCCGACGCCGATCTGGCGATCGCCAGCATCGACCTGCCCGATCCGGTGATCGTCGGTCAGTCGCTGCAATACCAGGTAACGATGAACCACCTAGGTCCGGACGCAGCCGTCGACGCCACCCTCAACATGTACAACAACGGCTCGCTGCGCTTCCAGCAGATGCTGGCGCCGCCGGGCTTTGTCTGCACCTTGCCACCGGTGGGTGCCGCGCCGATCTTTTCCTGCAGGATCGCGTCCATGGCCGCGGGCAGCAGCGCGGACTTCGTCATCACCGTGCTGACCGACGTCAACCTGATCGGTGAGCTGGGCGGCGTTGTCTCTTCCAGCTTCGGTGCCACGGCCAACACCGAAGATCCAGGCAACGCCAACAATATCGAAGTCGAATCGACGCTGATCCTCGCCGACCTGCTGTTTCGCAACGGCTTCGAGGGATGAATGTGGCGGTCGCCCGCGGCTGGCTCAGGCCTGAAACCAGCGGATGATCTGCGCGCCCACTTCCGGGCGATGCAGCAGTTCGATGTGCCCGGTGCCGTGGCTGATCCAGTGGGCATGGCGGTGCAGGCCGAGATCGCAACTCGCATTGCCTCGCATTGCCGGCGGGGCACGATGGCAGGCCTGCCATGGCGTGGGCGATCGATGTCCGCTTTGCTCCGGCATTCCCGTAAGCACGGAGGACACAACGGAGTACGCCATGATTCGCCGCACGCTCGCTTCCGCTTCTGCCCTGCTGCTGGCGCTCGGTGCCACGAGCGGCCATGCTGCCCAGATCCTCGCTCAGGACTTCGAGGCCGGATCGCCCCCGGCTGGATGGACGCGATCGCAGAACTCGCCTTCGGTCGGCTTCGAGTTCGGCACGGCACTCGGGAGCCAGTACTTCAACATCCCGAGCCACACCCGTTATGCCGCCTCGAACGATGATGCGCACGACGCCAGCGGTGGTCTGGCCAATGTCGCCGACCGCGATCGCCTGATCACGCCGGCGCTGAATCTCACCGCGTACTCCGGTTTCGGCATCCTGCTGACGTTTCAGTACCTGAACTCGGGACAGTACGGATCCACCGCCCATGTCGAGGCCAGCACGGATGGCGGCGTGAACTGGGTGAACGTGGCAACGCTGGCACCCAGCGCGGGCTGGACCCAAGGGAGCGTGGCGCTCAATGGATACGCCGGCCTGTCCAACGTCCGGTTCGCCTTCCGCCACAACGACCACGGCAATTGGGCCGATGGTCTGGCGGTGGATGACGTGTTGCTCGAATCGGTTCCGGCGCGCGACATTGCGCTGGACCGACTGTCCACGCCGCAGTACGTCAGCATCGGGTCGCAACAGATCCGCGCCGAGGTCACCAATCGCGGCGGCACGCTGGCGACCTCGATTGGTTTGCGCTACCGCGTTGCCGGTGGCAGTTGGCAGAGCGCCACCATCGGCGGACTGTCCCTGGCCTCCGGCCTGAGCACCGAGATCACGCATCCGCTGGCGCACAACTTTGCCGGTCCGGGCGATTTTGTCGTCGATCTCGGGATTACCAGCGTGAATGGACAGACCGACCTCAATCCGCTGAACGACGACGCCTCCGGCACGGTGCACGTGCTGACGTCCTTGCCGACGAAAAAGGTGGTGCTGGAGCAGCATACCGGCGCATGGGGCCAGTTCTGCCCCGATGGCACCGTGGTCTGGAACCAGGTGCGCGCATCGTCGCCCAATGTCATCGCGGTATCGGTGCACAACGGCGACGCCATGGTCATCGCAGATGGCACGACGCTGCAGGGCGCGCTCATTTCGGCCTACCCGAGCGGAACCGTGGACCGGCGCAAATTCGACGGCGAAAACGCCGTGCAACTCAGCCGCGGCGCCTGTATGCAGCGCGCGGGCGAAGCGCTTGGCGAAATCGAGCCGGTCGAGGTTTCCCTGCTCGGGGTCAGCTTCAACGCCCAGACGCGGCAGTTGTCCGCCACCGTGCGTGCGTCATTCGTGGGCAATTCCAGCGGCGACCAGCGGCTCAATCTGTGGGTCGTCGAAGATGCCGTGATCGTGGCCGGCGTGGGCTACGACCAAGCCAACTACTACAACACCCAAGCCGGACACCCGTACTACGGTGCCGGCAACCCGATCGTGAATTTCCGCCACGACGGGGTGGTGCGGGCGATGCTGGCAGGACCCTGGGGCCAGATGAATTCGGTGGCCCCGACGGTCATCGCAGGCGAGACCTACAGTCACGTCTTCGCCATGCAGCTGCCGGCTTCGGTGAACGCCAGCAACGTGCGCCTCGTCGGCGTGCTGCAGCGTTACGACGAAGCCGACGTGGAGCAGCGCAGGATCGTCAACGCGACGCAGTGGGAGCTGATGCCGCTGATGGCGGATGGCTTCGAGTAGGGTGCTGGCCGCGGCCGATCGGGTGCCGGGCTTTCGGTACAGGAACGGCGATTCCCCTGAATGCTTCAGTCCTGCTGCGGCGCCAGCCAGCGGATGATCTGCGCGCCCACTTCCGGGCGATGCAACAGTTCGATGTGCCCGGTGCCGTGGCTGATCCAGTGGGCATGGCGGTGCAGGCCGAGATCACGCGCGGCGTCATCGTGGCGGCCGAGTGCGCTTCGCAGTGGCACCAGGCCATCGCCGACCAGTCGCTCGGCGAGCGGGCTGCGTCGCTTGGCCAGCGTGGCGGCGATGCTGAAACAGGCGATGTCGGCGGGCAGCGGCAGGTGCAGGCGCTGATCGGCGGCGTGGGCGAAGCGGCCGGTGCCTTGCCAGTCCTCGTCGCGCACGCAGCCGTGGCGCAGGTCGGTGATGCCGGCGCTGCGCATCTGTCCGAGCTTCGCGAACGGTGCGGTGTACTGGCTGCGACCGAGCACCTGATCGACCCACTGCCCGGCGCGTTCCAGCGGCGCGCCATGATGCGGCGTGCCGAGAAACACGATGTTGCGCAGTTTGCCGCGCCACGCGCGCGCCGCGTCGCTGCCGTGCTGGCAGGCACTGCGCGCGACCAGCCCGCCCATGCTGTGCGCGACGATGCTGATTTCCTCGATCGCGAGCGGCCATTGCGCGAGCAGTTGTTCCAGCCGCTCCGACAGTTCGCGGCCGTTCTCGGAGGTGTGCAGCCCGGTGTTGTAGCGCAGGTGCAGCGGCGTGTAGCCGAGCGCTGCGGCGACCGCTTCACCGTGCTCGACCGCCGCTCCGGCGTGCGCGCCGCGCCATTGCAGGTCGTTCATGCACAGCCCATGCACCAGCAGCAGGATGCGGCCGCTGGCAGCGGAAATCTCGGGCGCAGTATCCGTCACGATCAGTCGCCCGCGATGGCGCAGCGACATCGGGATCGCCAGCGGGTTGCCGCTCGCGACCAGATGATCGCCCATCACGCCATTCAGTACCGACAGGAACGCGGCGCGCTGCGGCGCTGGATGCATGGCATCGTGCTCGCGGTCGAGGATCGGTTGCAGTTTTTCCAGCGCCCGGTCGACGCCCTGTCCGATCACGTGGCTGACGCCATGGATTCCGCGGTACACGAGCCCAGTCAGGCCGCGCGTTCGCCCCGGTTCCACTCCTTCGGCGGCACCGAGCGAACGCCACACCGACTGGTGCACGCCCTCGACCATGCCGGTGACGCCATGGGTCGCCTGCGCGGCCAGCTGCAGCAGCCCGCGTACTTCGGCGATGGCGATGCGATGACGCTGTGATCTGGCAGTGGCGGGACTCATGCGTTCCGACTCCATTGAGGTGGAGCAAGCATGTGCCTGGCGGCTAGAGCACATCGCGTGCGCCAAACGTGTCAGTCTCCGCGACCCCGCGCCGGGCGGCGTTCCCGAGCCGAGTCTAACCCTGCGGCACCCCGGCCATGTCCGGCAACTGGTGCGCGATGCCCTTGTGGCAGTCGATGCAGGTCTTGTCGCCGCTGAGCAGGTGGCGTTCGTGGATGGCGCCGGCGCGCGGGCTCTGACGGGTGATGTCCATCGAGCCGTAGTCGTGGCAGTTGCGGCACTCCAGCGAATCGTTCGCCTTCAGCCGTGCCCATTCGTGTTCGGCCAGTTCGCGGCGCTTGGCGAGGAATTTCTCGCGCGTGTCGATGGTGCCGAAGACCTTGCCCCAGACTTCCTTCGAGGCCTGCATCTTGCGCGCGATCTTGTCAGTCCACTGGTGCGGCACATGGCAGTCCGGGCAGGTCGCACGCACGCCGGAGCGGTTGCTGTAGTGGATCGTGCTCTTCAGTTCGGCGAACACGTTGTCCTGCATTTCGTGGCAGCCGGTGCAGAAGGTCTCGGTGTTGGTCACTTCGAGTGCGGTGTTGAAACCGCCCCAGAACACGATGCCGGCGATGAAGCCGCCAAGCGTCAGGAACATCAGGCTGAAATGCCGGCTCGGCGAGTTGAAGATGCGCCAGATGCGGAGGATGCGCTCGCGCCAGCTCATGGGCTCACTCCTTGGCCGTTTCCGGCGCGGCCGCGAGGATCGCGTCGGCACCGGTGAAGTCATTCGCGATCAGCGGCTGCGCGTCGGTCTGCACGACATGGCACTGCACGCAGAAGTAGCGACGCGGCGAGATCTCGGCCAGCACCTGGCTGTCGCGGTCCATGTAGTGGGTGACGCTGACCGGCGGCGCTTGGAACTGCGCCGAGTTGGCCTGGCCGTGGCAGAGCATGCAGCGGTTCGCGTGCTGGTCGACCTGGTAACCATCGATCGCATGCGGGATCGTCGGCGGCTGCATCGGATACGCACGTTCGCGGCGGATGTCGGTGTTCTCGACGCGCGCCAGCGGCAGCGACTCGGGTTCGCTCTTGAGGTCGGCGCCGCGACGCATCGCGTCGATCGACTTCGAGGCCTGCGTCGTGGTCGGCACCGCCACCGTGCCCTTGGCCGCAGGCGCAGCTTCCGGCTTGTGCGTCGGCGTGTTGCCGCAGCCGCGGCCGAGGCCGACGCCGACGATGAGCACGATGATGAAGGCGAGGATCTGCATCGGTTTCATGGTTTCGCTCCTCAGACCTTGAGCACTTTGACGGCGCACTTCTTGAAATCCGTCTGCTTGGAGATCGGATCGGTGGCATCCAGCGTGACCTTGTTGATCAGCACCGAGGCGTCGAACCAGGGCACGAAGATCAGGCCGCGCGGCGGCTTGTTGCGACCGCGCGTCTCGATGCGCGCGCGGATCTCGCCGCGGCGCGACACCACTTTCGCTTCCTGGCCGCGGCGCAGTTCGCGCGCCTCGGCATCCTCCGGGTGCATGAAGATCACCGCCTGCGGCACCGCCTTGTACAACTCCGGTACGCGCATCGTCATCGAGCCGGAATGCCAGTGCTCGAGCACGCGGCCAGTCGACAGCCAGAGGTCGAACTCGTCGTCGGGTTCTTCTGCAGCGGGCTGGTAGGGCAGGGCCCAGATCACCGCCTTGCCATCCGGGAAGCCGTAGAACTCGAAGTCCTTGCCGGCCTTCACGTAGGGGTCGCTGCCTTCCTTGTAGCGCCAGCGCGTTTCCTTGCCCTCGACCACCGGCCAGCGCAGGCCACGCGTCTGGTGATAGAGGTCGAACGGCGCGAGGTCATGGCCGTGATGACGGCCGAACTCGGCGTATTCCTCGAACAGTCCCTTCTGCACGTAGAAGCCGAACGCCTCGGACTCGTGGTTGTCGTAGCCCTGCTCGATCTCCTCGCGCTTGAACTTGTTGACCACGCCGTTCGCGAACAGCAGGTCGAACAGGGTCTTGCCCTTGAGTTCGGGTTTGGCTGCGACCAGCTTCGCCGGCCAGCACTCCTCGACGGTGAAGCGCTTGGAGAATTCCATCAGTTGCCACAGGTCCGAACGCGCCTCGCCCGGTGCCTTCACCAGCTGATGCCAGAACTGGGTGCGGCGTTCGGCATTGCCGTAGGCGCCCTCCTTCTCGACCCACATCGCGGCCGGCAGGATCAGGTCGGCGGCCTGCGCGGTGACGGTCGGGTAGGCGTCGGAGACAACGATGAAGTTGTCCGGGTTGCGATAGCCGGGAATGCCTTCCTGCGCCGAATTGGCGCCGGCCTGGATGTTGTTGTTGACCTGCACCCAGTACGCATTGAGCTTGCCGTCCTTGAGTGCGCGGTTCTGTGCGACCGCGTGCAGGCCGGGCTTGTCGACGATGGTGCCGGGCGGCAGCTGCCAGATCTGCTCGGCCTTGGCGCGATGCTCGGGCTTGGCGACCAGCATGTCCGCCGGCAGGCGATGGCTGAAGGTGCCGACTTCGCGCGCGGTGCCGCAGGCCGAAGGTTGCCCGGTCAACGAGAACGGCGAACTGCCCGGGGTCGCGATCTTCCCGGTCAGCAAGTGGATGTTGTAGACCATGTTGTTCGCCCACACGCCGCGCGTGTGCTGGTTGAAGCCCATGGTCCAGAACGACATCACGCGGATCTTGGGGTCGGCATAGAGTTCGGCCATCTGCTTCAGCCAGGTCGCATCGACGCCGCTCATCTTCGCTGCGTATTCGAGCGTGTACGGACGCACGAACGCGGCGAACTGGTCGAAGTCGATCAGCGACCCCTGGTTCGGGTCGGCGGCGTCCTTGGCGCCGGCTTCCTTCGGGTGGTCCGGGCGCAGGCCGTAGCCGATGTCGGTGACGCCGAGCTTGAAGTTGACGTGCTTGCCGATGAAGTCCTGGTTGACGCGGCCACTCTGGATGATGTGGTTGGCTATGAAATTGAGGATGACCAGGTCGGTCTGCGGCTTGAACACCATCGGAATGTCGGCGAGGTCGAAGCTGCGGTGCTCGAAGGTCGAGAGCACGGCGACCTTCACCCCCGGGTTCGACAGCTTGCGGTCGGTGATGCGCGTCCACAGGATCGGATGCATCTCGGCCATGTTCGAGCCCCACAGCACGAACGCGTCGGCGGCTTCGATGTCGTCGTAGCAGCCCATCGGCTCGTCCATGCCGAAGCTGCGCATGAAGCCCATCACCGCGCTGGCCATGCAGTGGCGCGCGTTCGGGTCGATGTTGTTGCTGCGGAAGCCGGCCTTGAATAGCTTGTTCGCGGCGTAGCCTTCCCAGATCGTCCACTGGCCGGAGCCGAACATGCCGACTGCAGTAGGCCCCTTCTCCTTGAGCACGCGCTTCCACTGCGCCGCCATCACGTCGAAGGCTTCGTCCCAGGACACCGGCGTGAACTCGCCGTTCTTGTCGTACTGGCCGTTGCTCTTGCGCAGCAGCGGCTTCGTCAGGCGGTCGGCGCCGTACATGATCTTGGAGAGGAAGTAGCCCTTGACGCAGTTCAGACCGCGATTGACTTCGGAGTGGATGTCGCCATGGGTGGCGACCACGCGCCCGTCCTTGACCGCAACGTTGATGCCGCAGCCGGTGCCGCAGAAGCGGCAGGGCGCCTTGCTCCACTTGAGTGCGGTCGCCTCGCGATCGGTGACGATGTTGCTCGCCTGCGCATGCAACGAAATGCCGGCGACGGCGGCCGCGGTCGCGGCGGCGGAATTGCGGATGAAATCACGGCGCGTGCTGTGCATGGGCGGCCTCGCAGGCCTCGGTATCGATTTCGTGGTGAACTAGGTCGGTGGTCATCACGTCCTGGGTGGCGCGGATCGCGTCGAAACGCTGCGCCAGTTCGTATTCGTTCGCGCCTTCGGCGATCACGACGATGCGGCCGCGCTCGGCGCCGCGCACCTCGGTCTGTTCGAGCGCGTTCAGTCGCGCGGCCACCGCCGCTTCGTGTTCGGGCCGGCAGCGCACGATCAGGCTGGCGATATGCCAGGTCATGGTCGCTGCTCCGGGTGGATCGACAGGGCCCGGGTCGGGCAGGGCGCGAGGCATTCGCCGCAACCGCTGCAGCGCTCGCCATCGATCTCGGGCTGTGCGATGGCACGCGAGGGGCGGAAGCGGATCGCGGATTCGGGGCAGGCATCGCGGCAGCTCTGGCAGGCCACGCCGAGGTAGGTCAGGCAGGCGCCGGACACCGTGGCGACCGGCGCCGCCGTGCTGTTGGCGCGGCCGAACAGCAGAGCGCGGCGGCTCAGGGAGGTGCCCATCACTGCGGGCCTGGCGGGCCGGCGAACATCTGGAAGATCCAGATGATGAAGCCCCAGGACGCGACCAGCCCGACCGCCAGGATCGGTGCCAGAAACACCGTCAGGAACAGGAAGGCACGCAGTTCGCGGCGGCGTTCGACCGCTGTCGGTTCCATGGTCGCGATCTCGATGTCGAGGTCCGCGCAGACTAGCGCCGCAGTCACGCGCCGGGTTGACTCCGATCAACTCGGCGCCCTCGCCGGCGGGGAATCGTCCGCGTCACTGGCGAAACCGGTCGCGGACTCGTCAAGCTTCGCGGATGGATCGAAGACGGGCACGAACAGCGGATGGAATGAGCAGGCGGCCAATGCGCGGCGGATGCGGGCGAGTGCTGCGACAGAGCGCCTGTGTGTTGCTGGTGCTGGCGTCCGGCTGCGCATCCCTGGGGCGTGATGCGATGAGACTCCAGTTTCCGCCGTTGCCATTGGAACCGGGTGAGGCGGTCGTCGCAGTGGATGCCAGTGTCGAGTGCGATACGCAACTGCAATGGCGTCCGCTGCCGCAGTCCTGGACTGCCGTTGTGCAGACCCGCGATGGCGTGAGCCTGATCCAGTCGCGTTTGGCAGCGGGCGCGGCCGGTGCAGCGGAGCGCCTGCCGTTCACCGACGCAGACGGTCGGCTGCCGACGCTTCTCGTCGTGGACGCTGACGACGACTGCGGGCTCTGGTCGATCGAGCTGGAAGTGCGCAAGCCGGTTCCGGAACGCGATGCTGCGGCGAGCGACGTGTTGCTGCTCGACTATGCCTCGCACGGACTCTGGTACCGCCACTCCGGAGCATCGCTCGAATGACCCGCATCCTCGGCATCGACCCGGGGTCGCAGCGCACCGGGATCGGCATCATCGATGCGATGCCGGACGGGAAGTGCGTGCATGTGTTCCATACCGCGCTGCAGTTGCTCGACAACGAGACCTTCCACCTGCGCCTGAAGCAGATCTACGACGAGATTGGCGGCATTCTGGAGGAGTACCGGCCGCAGGAGGTCGCGATCGAGCGCGTGTTCATGGCGCGCAATCCGGACTCGGCACTGAAGCTCGGGCAGGCGCGCGGCGCGGCGATCGTCGCGGTGGTCGGCAAGGGCCTGGCGCTGACCGAATACGCGCCCAAGGAAGTGAAGCAGGCGGTGGTCGGCAGCGGTTCCGGCGACAAGACCCAGGTGCAGCACATGGTCGGCGTGCTGCTGTCGCTGCCGGGCAAGCTGCAGGCCGATGCCGCCGATGCCCTCGCGATCGCATTGACGCATGCGCACACCCGCGCCAGTCTCACGCGCCTTGGAATTCCGCGAACGGCCTGGAGACGGCGATGATTGGACGCCTGCGCGGCGTGTTGGTGATGAAGGCGCCGCCGGCGCTGATGATCGACGTGAACGGCGTCGGCTACGAGCTGGAAGCGCCGATGTCGACCTTCTACGAGCTGCCGGAACTCGGCCGCGAAGTCACGCTGGTCATCCACTACGCGCAGAAGGAGGACGCCGTGAACCTGTACGGCTTCCAGTCGGAGCGCGAACGCGGGCTGTTTCGCACCCTGCTCAAGGTCAGCGGCATCGGCGCCAAGACGGCGCTGTCGATCCTCTCCGGCGTTTCGGCCGATGCGTTCGCGCGCATGGTCGCGACCAGCGACATCACCGCGCTGACGCGCATCCCCGGCATCGGCAAGAAGACCGCGGAGCGCATTGTCGTCGAGCTCCGCGACAAGCTCGGCGCGGGTTTGGCGCCGAACGCGGCGGGTGGCGTGAAAGCGGTGGCGAACGACCCGCTGGCCGAGGCCGCGGCGGCGCTGGAGCAGTTCGGCTACAAGCCCGTGGAGATCGCCAAGCTGTTGAAGGATGCGGCCGAACCCTCCGATTCGGCCGAGACAATCATTCGCAAGGCACTGAAGGCCGCATTGCGCACCTGAGATGGCTACACTACGCGACCTTTTTTCCGGGCCTCACGGCTGATACCGGGTCTTATGGGCAATCCCAACGAGCAGAATGGAGCCAAGGCCGGCGTCGCCGGCCTGGCGGTTGCAGCGGTCGGCGTGGTCTTTGGCGACATCGGCACCAGCCCGCTGTACACCATGCGCGAGGCCTTCCACGGGCCGCACGCGATGGCGGTGAACGAGACCAATGTCTTCGGCGTGCTGTCGCTGGTGTTCTGGGCGTTGATCCTGGTGGTGGCGCTGAAGTACGTGGTCTTCATCATGCGCGCCGACAACCGCGGCGAGGGCGGCATCATGGCGATGATGGCGCTGGCGATGAAGGCGGTCGGCGACCACAAGCGCGCGCGCCGCTTCATCACCGTGCTCGCGCTGCTCGGCGCGGCGCTGTTCTATGGCGATGGCGTGATCACGCCGGCGATGACGATCATGGGCGCGATCGAAGGACTCAAGGTGGCCGCGCCGGCGTTCGGGCAGTACGTGGTGCCGCTCACGCTGGTCGTCGTGGTCGGGCTGTTCGCGTTCCAGCGCAGCGGCACGGCGCGCGTCGGGGCGGTGTTCGGTCCGGTGATGATGTCTTGGTTCGTGGTGCTGGGCGCGCTCGGGCTGGCCGAGATCCACGAGTACCCGAGCATCCTGAAGTCGCTGAACCCGTGGTACGGCGTGCTGTTCTTCGCCGAGCACCCGATGATGTCCTTCCTTGCGCTCGGCACCGTGGTGCTGGCGATCACCGGCGCCGAGGCAGTGTATGCCGACATGGGGCATTTCGGTCGCACCCCGATCCGCATTGCCTGGTACTGGATCGTGTTCCCGGGATTGGTGCTGAACTACCTCGGCCAGGGCGCGCTGATCCTCGCGCACCCGCAGAAGGCGGTGAATCCGTTCTACCTGCTGGCGCCGGACTGGGCGCTGTACCCGATGATCGGCCTCGCCACTGCGGCGGCGGTGATCGCGTCGCAGGCGGTGATCTCCGGTGCGTTCTCGGTCACGCGCCAGGCGGTGCAGCTCGGCTTCGCGCCGCGCATGCAGATCAAGCACACCTCGGACGAGACCGCAGGCCAGATCTTCGTGCCCTGGATCAACCGCTTCCTCGCCGTCGCGATCATGCTGGTCGTGGTCGGCTTCGGCACGTCTTCGAGCCTGGCCGCGGCCTACGGCATCGCGGTCACCGGCACCATGCTGATCGACACCATCCTGGCGCTGATCGTTGCGCGCATGATGTGGCGCTGGAACAAGTGGATCGTGATCGCGGTCGGCGCCACCTTCATCACGATCGACAGCGCGTTCCTGGCCGCGAACGCGATCAAGATCCCCGACGGTGGCTGGTTCCCGCTGGTGCTCGGCGCCGCGCTGTTCCTGCTGATGTCGACCTGGCGCAAGGGGCGCTCGCTGGTGGTCGCGCAGATGCGCAAGGAGAGCCTGGCGCTGGCGCCGTTCATCACCTCGATCGCCGCGCACCCGCCGTTGCGTGTGCCCGGCACCGCGGTGTTCATGACCGCGAACCAGGAAGGCGTGCCGCACGCGATGCTGCACAACCTCAAGCACAACAAGGTGCTGCACGACCGCAACGTGCTGCTCACGGTCGAGACCGTGGAAACCCCGATCGCCGAGCCCGGCGAGCGCATGAAGGTCGAGCCGCTTGGTCACGACTTCTACGCGATGTACCTGCGCTTCGGCTTCGCCGAGGAGCCGAACGTGCCCAAGGTGCTCGGTCGCTGCGAAGCCTGCGGCCTGCCGTTCGACATGATGGACACGACCTTCTTCCTGTCGCGCGAGACCCTGATCCCGAGCCAGGAGCAGGGCATGCCGCTGTGGCGCGACAAGCTGTTCGCGTTCATGGCGCGCAACGCGCAGTCGGCCACGCAGTTCTTCCAGATCCCCGGCAACCGCCTGATCGAGCTCGGCACCCAGGTCGAGATCTGAACAAGTCGCCGCGAGCGCCCCGGCGCTTGCATCGGGATCGATCCCGAGCCTGACGGGTCTGCCCCACTTGGCAAACGCGCAAGGGCATGCCTGCAAGCGCTGTTCGCGTGCCGCCAGAAAGAAACGGGGCCCATTCGGGCCCCGTCGTTTCGGGATTGCGTCGCCGGTCAGCCGACCATGCGGCCTCGGCCGAAGGCCCAGGTCAGCGCCAGTACGGCACCCGCAAGCAGTGCCAGCATCCACGGCGACAACGCCGGGACCGGTACCTGGTTGAACTGCCCGAGCTGCAGCTGCACGCTGTTGTCGACGCTGGTCGAGGCCGCGTTCGGATTGCCGACGAGGTCGGTCGCAACTCCTGCGGCGATCGACGCGGTGAGCGTGCCGTTGGCAATCGCCCCGCTGACCGCGACGTTGAAGACCGTCGGGCCGCCGCTGACAACGGCGGTGGTCGAGCCGGCGCTGCCGCCGAGAGTCAAGTCGCCGGTCGCGAAGCCAGTGACCGGTTCGCTGAACGTGACCGTGAAGTTGACCGGCTGGCTTGTGGCCGGGTCGGACTGGCCTGCCGCCTGTTCGATGGTGACGGTCGGTGCGACGCCGTCGAAGTCCACCGTGTTGTCGGTGCTGGTCGACGCCGTGTTCGCATTCCCCGCGGCATCGGAGGCGGCAGCGGCGCCGACCGAGGCGATCACCGTGCCCGCGCCGGTCATGCCGGAGACGGCGACGTTGTAGGTCGTGCCGCTGCCGCTCACCGTGGCCGTCGTCGCGCCGGCGGTGCCGCCGAGGGTGACGTCGCCTGTCGCGAAATTCGCGACGGACTCGCTGAACACGACGGTGAAGTTGATCGGCGAAGCGTTGGTCGGATCGATCTGGCCTGCGGCCTGGTCGATCGTGACGGTCGGCGTGGCGTTGTCGAAGTTCACCGTGTTGTCGGTGCTGGTCGACGCGGTGTTGTCGTTGCCGGCCGCGTCGTTCGCCACCGCGGCTGCGATCGAAGCGATCACGGTGCCCGGTCCGGTCATGCCGGAGACGGCGACGTTGTAGGTCGTGCCGCTGCCGGTCACCGTTGCGGTCGTGGCGCCGGCGGTACCGCCGAGGGTGACGTCGCCGGTCGCGAAGTCGGCGACGGATTCGCTGAAGACCACGGTGAAGTTGATCGGCGAGGCGTTGGTCGGATCGAGCTGGCCAGCAGCCTGGTCGATGGTGACGCTCGGCGGCGTGACGTCGGGCGCATAGGTGACGGTGTTGTCCGTGCTGGTCGACGCGGGGTTGCCTTGCTCGACGACATTGGCGCCGATGGACGCGACGACGGTGCCGTTACCGGTCATGCCGGACACGGCGACGTTGAAGGTCGTCGGACCGCCGGTGATGGCGGCCGTGAGTGTTCCGGGGGCGGTGCTGCCGGTGAAGCCGATGTCGGCGCTGGTGAAGTCGGTCACGGCCTGGTTGAAGACGGCGGTGAAGTTGATCGGCGCTGCATTGGCCGGATCGGGCTGGCCAACGGCCTGATCGAGGGTTACCGAGGTCGGTGCGATCGAGAGTCCGCCGTCCGTGCTGCCGACCAGGTACACGCTTCCGCTGCCGGCGGGCAGGCTTTCGGCAACAATGGCGAGCTTTGCGGAACCGGTCTGTTGGATGCCGAGCAGCAAGCGTGCGTCGACGCTTGCCCCATTCGCCAGCGGAGTGCCAAGGGTGATGGCGCCGACCGACATCGACGAATTGAAGCCGCCTCCGTTGGGCTGGCTGGGCGGCTGTTCCAGCGTCGTTCCCTGAACGGTGACGTTGCTGGTGCCGGAGCCGCACGGTGGGCGATCCACGGTGACAACCACCGATGAAGACGTGCGCGGGCGGTAATCGGCGAATCCGCTCGGCGCCGGGAACGTGGTCAGATCGACCACTCGGAAGCGCAGTCTCGTGATGTTTCCGCCGGTGTTGTTGGTGAACGTGAGGCGGACATCGCTGGTTCCAAAGGTCGAGTTGTTCGGCGGATCGCTGGTGAAATCGCGCACATAGTTCGGCGGGCTGATCTGTGTCACGCAGGAATCGAGGGACGCGGCGGTGATCGAGAGTCCGCCCCCGCCGAGCGGGCTGCTCAGGTTCTGCGGGCCGGGTGCGCCGAGGCGCTGGCCGGCACCGGCGCTGGTGCCATTGGTGTCGACGAACACGAAGTCGGCGGCGTTGTTGCCGGTGTCTGCAGGCGCCGAAATCGTGCAAGGCGTCATCGTCGTGATCGATCCGCCCTTGCCGCATTCGTCGCGATGGAAGGCGTAGTCGATCGAGAACGGCGTCAGTGCGGGATAACCCGTGCCTTCCTTGTACGTGGTGTTCGCTTCGCTGGTGGAGCCGACGGCGTCCATGCGGTTCGCCAACGTGAAATTCACCGCGACCGAGGTGTTGAACACCGCGATGCCGGCGTTGTCCGGGATGTCGGTCACGTAGGTCGCATCGCCGGTCGCCGTGGTGCCATTGCCAGCGGGATAGGACGCCAGCGAGTAGGCGACCGAGTTCACGCAGAGGTAGTGGCCGCGGTTCGGGATCACCGTGCCGTTTGGAATCACGCAGCGTGCGACCCCATCGGACGCTGCAACGCCGTAGCCAGTGCCGCCGCCCGCGACCGTGTGGTCCACGCCGGAGTTGTTGTAGATCTCGATGAACTCGTCGTTCGCGCCGCTCGGACCGCGCACGCGAAATTCGCTGATGACCAGTTGCGCCATCGCTGCGGGTGCAGCCACAGCCAGTGCAAGCACCAGGAGCGCTTGGATTCTCGGGGACGTATGCCAGTTCATCGTTGCTCTCTCCATGGATGCGAATGCCGCCGGGTTGTACCGCGTCATCGGTCAATCTTTGATGAAAACCCGTTTTCCGGCAGATGGTTCGCCGCAAGCGCTGCGGAAGTCGCGCAACCGCCGATGGCATACTTGGACGGTCTCAGGAGCGTTGTTTTCATGACCGACACCCGCCTCACCTCTGCTGCCGCGACGCGCGAAGACGACGCCGTCGAGGCGAGCATCCGCCCGAAGCGACTCGCCGAGTATCTCGGGCAGGCGCCGGTGCGCGAGCAGATGGCGATCTACATCGAGGCGGCGAAGCGGCGGGCGCAGTCGCTCGACCACGTGCTGATCTTCGGCCCGCCCGGCCTCGGCAAGACCACGCTGTCGCAGGTGATCGCCAACGAACTCGGGGTGAACCTGCGCTCCACCTCCGGGCCGGTGCTGGAGCGCGCCGGTGATCTCGCTGCGCTGCTGACCAACCTGCAGCCGCACGACGTGCTGTTCGTCGACGAGATTCATCGGCTGTCGCCGGTGGTCGAGGAAGTGCTGTATCCGGCGATGGAGGACTTCCAGATCGACATCATGATCGGCGACGGTCCGGCCGCGCGTTCGATCAAGCTCGACCTGCCGCCGTTCACGCTGATCGGTGCGACCACCCGCGCCGGGCTGCTGACGGCGCCGCTGCGCGACCGCTTCGGCATCGTCCAGCGCTTGGAGTTCTACGAGCGCGCCGAGCTGGCGCAGATCGTCACGCGCTCGGCGCGCATCCTCGGCATCCATTGCGATGCCGAAGGCGCCGACGAGGTCGCGCGGCGCTCGCGCGGCACGCCGCGCATCGCCAACCGGCTGCTGCGGCGCGTGCGCGACTACGCCGAGGTGCGCGGGGCGGGCCAGGTCGACCGCGGTACCGCGGCGCAGGCGATGGCCATGCTCAAGGTCGACGACGAAGGCTTCGACGCGCTCGATCGCCGCATGCTGATGATGATCATCGAGAACTTCGATGGCGGGCCGGTCGGGGTCGAGTCGCTGGCGGCGGCGTTGAGCGAGGAGCGCGGCACGCTCGAAGACGTGATCGAGCCGTACCTGATCCAGCAGGGCTACCTGATCCGCACCGCGCGCGGACGCATGGCTTCGGCCAAGGCCTACAAGCACTTCGGGCTGAGCCCGCCGCGCCGCGCCGATGCACCGCTGGCGGACCTGTTCGGGACCGGCGAGTGAGCGCGTCATTCGTCTGGCCGGTCCGCGTCTACTACGAGGACACCGATGCCGGCGGCGTCGTCTACCATGCCCGCTATCTGCATTTCCTGGAACGTGCCCGCAGCGAATGGCTGCGCAGCATCGGCATTGATCAATCGCGGCTGAAGCGCGAACGCGGGCTGGTGTTCGTGGTCGGCAAGCTTTCGCTATCCTTCCGCCGCCCCGCGAAGCTCGACGACGAGCTGCTCGCCAGTTGCGTCCTGGCCGAACGGCGCGGGGCCAGCCTTCGTTTCACGCAGGAATTGCGCAAGGCCGGGAGCGAGCAGTTGCTGCTCCAGGCCGAAGTGCTGGCAGCCTGCGTGGATGCAGAATCCTTCCGTCCGACGGCGCTGCCGGCGGACCTGTTTCCGGAGTAATCGATGCCCCAAGTCCTGACCCTGCTCAGCCTCGCCGCCAGCGCGGCCGCACCGATCGAGCTGGCGGAAGCCGCCCAGACCGTTGCCGCCGTTGCGCCGCAGGGCGGCGGCTTCGACATCATCAAGCTGGTTCTCGGCGCTTCGTTGCCGGTCAAGCTCGTCATGGGCCTGCTGCTCGCCGCATCGCTGATGAGCTGGACCATCATCCTCGGCAAGCGCAGCATCCTGGAGCGGTCGAAGAAGCGCGCCAACGAGTTCGAGGAGCGCTTCTGGTCCGGCGGCGATCTGGCCGCCCTGTTCAAGGAAGTCTCGGCGCCGGGCAAGGAAAGCGAGGGGCTCGCCGGGATCTTCGAGGCCGGGTTCCGCGAATTCGCACGCCTGCGTTCGCGCCGCACCATGGACCCGCGGATCATGGTCGAAGGCGCGCAGCGTGCGATGCGCGCCGCCGCCGGGCGCGAGGTCGACCGGCTGGAGAAGGACCTCGAATTCCTCGCCAACGTCGGTTCGATCTCGCCCTACATCGGCCTGTTCGGAACGGTCTGGGGCATCATGATCGCGTTCATGGACCTGAGCACCGCCAAGACCGCGACCATCGCGACCGTGGCGCCGCCGATCTCCGAAGCCCTGATCGCCACCGCGATGGGCCTGTTCGCGGCAATCCCGGCGGTGTGGGCATTCAACCGCTTCTCGAACCTGGTCGAGCGCCTGAACGTGCGCTTCGACGCGTTCCAGGAAGAGTTCTCCTCGATCCTGCAACGCCAGGCGCACGTCGAGGACAACCATTGACCCCGTGCATGCGCCCCGGACGTTGGAGCGGCCATGGCCACCGCCGGTAGACATCGCAAGCGCCGCAAGCTCAAGTCCGAGATCAACGTCGTTCCCTACATCGACGTGATGCTCGTGCTGCTGATCATCTTCATGGTCACCGCGCCGATGCTGAACCTCGGCGTCGACATCGACCTGCCGGAATCGAACGCCAAGTCGGTGTCGCTGGATTCGGAACCGGTGCTGGTCAGCATCGCCCGTGACGGCACCCTGTACCTGACGCTCGGCGACGAGAAGCGCGAAGCCATCGGCATGCCCGAACTCGGCAGCAAGGTCGCGGCCTTCATCCGCCAGAACCCGAAGGTGCCGGTGCTGGTTGGCGGCGACCACAGCATCGACTACGGCCAGGTGTACGAGATCATGGTCGTGCTGCAGCAGGCCGGCGTGCCACGGGTCGGACTGATGAGCCAGCCCGCCGGCGACAAGGCGAAGGCGCGCTGACATGGCCGAGCGCCGCGACGACACCCTGCTGGCCTTCGGCGGTTCGCTGCTGTTGCACGCCGGGCTGGTGGCGATGGTGTTCGTGGCGATCTGGCTGAAACCGACGGTGCAGCCGGCGGACGTCGCCGGCCCGGTGATCGAGGCGGTGCTGGTCGACTTCACCGCGCCGCCGTTGCCGGCGGCGTCCGCGAAGCCGAAGCCGGCTGCGCCCAAGCCGCAGCCGGCGAAGCCGCCGCGGCCGGTGGATCCGGAACCGCCCAAGCCGGCCCCGGCGCAGGATCGCATCGACCAGGAGAAGGTGCGGCTGGCGGCGGAGGCGCTGGAAAAGGCCGAGCGCGAGCAGGAGGAGTTGCGCAAGCAACAGCAGATCGATCTCGATCGCCAGGACGAGTTGACGCAGATGGAGCGCGAGCGCCAGAAGCAGCTCGAAGACATCCGCAAGCTGCGCGAAGAAGCCGAGCGCAAGCGCAAGCTCGAGGAAATGAAACTGGCGCAGCTGCAGGACAAGCAGAAGCAGACCGACGCCGACAGGCAGCGCGAGCTCGAGCAGCAGCGCATGGCCGAGCTCACCGCCGCCGAGGCGCAGCGCGCCGGCACCAATGGTCGCGACGATTCATTGAAGGGTCAGTACATTGTTGCGATAAGCCAGTGGGCCGACCGCAACTGGCGGCGGCCGGACACCCTGCGCGAGGGCTTTCGCTGCATGCTCACGGTCAAGCAGATCCCCGGCGGCGACGTGATCGAGGTGAACGCCTCGAACTGCGTCGGCGATCCGCTGGTCATCCGCAGCGTCGAAGCCGCGGTGCAGCGCGAACCCTTGCCTTATCGCGGTTTCGAGTCGGTGTTCGAGCGCATCGTGACCATCCCGTTCTGTTACCCAAGAGAGATCTGCATCCAATGAAGCGATTCCACTGGCTCTTCGTCCTCATCGGCTTGCTCGGCGCACGCATCGGCCTCGCCCAGGGACTGATGGTCGACCCGGTGCAGGGCAGCAGCGCGGCGATCCCGGTCGCGGCGGTGCCGTTCGCATTCGAGGGCACCGGCATGCCGCCGGACACCGACGTCGGTGCGGTGGTTGCCGCCGACCTGAACCGCAGCGGCCAGTTCCGAGCGCTCGGGCGAGCCGACATCGTCGAGTTCCCGGCGCGCCCGGGCGACGTCAAGTTCGCGACCTGGCGCCTGCTCAAGCAGGATTTCCTGGTGATCGGGCGCATCTCCGACGCCGACGCCGGCGCGTTGCGCATCGAGTTCGAGCTGTTTGACGTCGCCAAGCAGGCGCGTCTGATGGGGCTCGCGATCGGCGCCCGCCCGAACGACCTGCGCGGTGCCGCGCACCAGATCGCCGACCTGATCTACGAGAAGATCCTCGGCATCCGTGGTGCGTTCTGGACCCGCATCGCCTACGTCACCGCCACCGGCATCGGCCAGAACACCCAGTACGCGTTGATGGTCGCCGACTCCGACGGCTTCAACCCGCAGACCGTGGTGCGTTCGCGCGAGCCGCTGCTGTCGCCGGCGTGGTCGCCCGACGGCAAGCGCCTCGCCTACGTCAGCTTCGAACGCGGCAATTCCTCGATCTACATCCAGGAGCTGACCACCGGATCGCGCCAGGTCGTCGCGGCCTATCGCGGCATCAACGGCGCGCCGGCGTTCTCGCCGGACGGCTCGAAGCTGGCGCTGACGCTGTCGCACTCCGGCAATCCCGAGATCTACGTGATGGACATCGCGACGCGCCGCACCACTCAGGTCACCCGCCATTTCTCGATCGACACCGAACCGGTGTGGATGCCGGATGGCGCGACCCTGGTATTCACCTCGGATCGTGCCGGTAAGCCGCAGATCTATAGCGTCCCGGCCGGAGGTGGCGACGTCACCCGTGTCAGCTTCCAGGGCGAATACAATGCGCGCGCCAGCCTCGGCTATCAGGGCAAGACCCTGGCTATGGCACAGGGCAGCGGAAATGTGTATCGTATTGCGGTTCTGGATCGGTCGCGCGGTGGGGCTGGGGAAATGCGCCTGATCTCGCCGGGGAGCCTGGATGAATCCCCGAGTTTCGCGCCGAACGGAAGCATGATTCTGTACGCCGCACGCGAAGGAAAGCGCGGTGTGCTGTTCGCCGTATCCGCCGACGGGCGGGTGCGGCAGCGTCTGGTGTTGGCGGATGGCGACGTGCGCGAACCCGCGTGGGGCCCCTTCCGGCAGCGTTAAGACGTGCACCGCTAGAGTTCGCGCTCTGCGATGCCCCTGTGGATTTACCAAAAAAACCTCGAGGAAACACAATGAACAACCCGATGCGCGTAATCCTGTCCGTGGCGCTGGTCGCGTCTCTCGCCGCCTGCACCAAGAAGACCGAAGTCAAGCCGGACGAGCCGGTAGCCCAGCCGACCCAGCCCGAAGTGCCGGCGGTGGTCGACGATGGCAAGTACGATGCCAGCGATCTCGACACCGACAGCTGCCTGCGTCAGCGCGTCGTGTACTTCGATTTCGACAAGGCCGAGATCAAGGCCGAAGCCGAAGCCATCCTGAAGTGCCACGGCAAGTACCTGACCGACCGTCCGTCGGCGGCGATGACGCTGGAAGGCCATGCCGACGAGCGCGGCACCCGCGAGTACAACCTCGGCCTCGGCGAGCGCCGTGGCAACGCGGTGTCCTCGGCGCTGCAGGCGAATGGCGGCCAGGCTTCGCAGCTGAACGTCGTCTCCTACGGTGAAGAGCGTCCGACCTGCTCCGACTCGAACGAAGACTGCTGGGGCAAGAACCGTCGCGTCGAAATCGTCTACACGGCGAAGTAAGACGACATGATGAAGTCCGGTTCACTCTTTCGTGGACCCCTCGTGGCGGCGGCCTTGGTCGCCGCCACGTCGTTTTCGGGGTCGGTGGACGCCCAGTCGGGTCGTCTGAGTCTCGCTGAGCGTGTCGCCCGCCTTGAGGCCCAGAGCCAGGGCCAGGGCGGCGCCCAGTCCACCGTCGACCTGCTGAACCGGATCGATGACCTCCAGTCCGAAGTGCAGTCGCTGCGCGGGCTGGTCGAACAACAGGCCTTCGAGATCGAGGAACTGAAGAAGCGCGGACGCGACCAGTACGTCGATCTGGATTCGCGCATCAGCCGCCTCGAAGGCAACCCGGCGCCGGCTTCGGCCGCGCCGCCTTCCGAACCCGCAGCGCCGCTGGCGCCGGGGCAGGTCCAGGAGATTCCCGCGGCGCCCACGGCGCCCGGACAGCTGACCCTGGACCCGGCGGTCGAGCCGACCGCACCGGCGCCGGGCACCGGTGCCGAGTACGACGCCGCGACCGCGACCGCGGCCGCACCCTCCGCGCCGGTTGCCGCGGAGCCGACCGAACCGCCGCCGGCGACCACGGCGACGACGATGATTCCGCAGGTCGGCGAGCAGGCGAGCTACGACACCGCGTTCGATGCGCTGCGCGAGGGCCGCTATGCCGAATCGGCGCGGCGCTTCTCGGCCTTCCTCGAGCAATACCCGGAAGGCGAGCTGGCCGACAACGCCACCTACTGGCTCGGCGAGTCCTACTACGTCACCCAGAACTACCAGATCGCGCTCGACACCTTCCGCTCGCTGCTGTCGCGCTATCCGCAAAGCGCGAAGACCCAGGACGCGATGCTCAAGGTCGGCTACTGCCTGTACGAGTTGAAGCAGTGGGCGCAGGCCGAGGCGGCCCTGAACGATGTCGTCGCGCGCTATCCGGATTCGACCGTGTCGCGGCTGGCGCAAGGACGCCTGCGCGCACTGCGTCTCGAAGGCAAGACGCCCTAGTCCATGGCCGCGATGCCCGTTGCGGCCGCGCAGGACGGGGCCGCGACGGCGAGCACCGGTTCGCGGCTCAAGCTCACCGAGATCTTCTGCTCGCTGCAGGGCGAGGCCGACGCCGTCGGCTGGCCGACGGTGTTCGTCCGCCTGACCGGCTGCCCGCTGCGCTGCAGGTACTGCGATACCGCGTATGCCTTCCACGGCGGCGAGTGGTGGACGCTCGACGCGATCCTCGCGCGTGTCTTGAGCTTCGGCGTGCGCCATGTCTGCGTCACCGGCGGCGAACCGCTGGCACAGCGCGCCTGCCTCGACCTGCTCGTCGCGCTGTGCGACGCCGGTTACCGCGTGTCGCTCGAAACCAGCGGCGCGCTCGACATCGCCGCGGTCGATGCGCGGGTGGCGCGCGTGGTCGATCTGAAGACGCCGGACTCGGGCGAGTGCGAGCGCAACCGCCTCGCCAACCTGCCGCTGCTGCATGCGCACGACCAGCTCAAGTTCGTGCTGTGTTCGCGCGCCGACTACGAGTGGGCGGCGGCGATGGTGCGCGAGCACGCGCTGCACCAGCGCTGCCAGGTGCTGTTCTCACCCAGCCACCGCCAGCTTGCGCCGCGCGACCTGGCCGAGTGGATTCTCGCGGACCGCCTGCCGGTGCGCTTCCAGCTCCAGCTGCACAAGCAGCTCTGGGGCGACCTGCCGGGGCGCTGAAATGACCGCGAACGAAGACGAGCCGACGCGCGCACGCGCCGTGGTGCTGGTGTCCGGCGGCATGGACTCGGTCGCGACACTCGCGATCGCACGCGCGCAGGGGTTCGACTGCCATGCCCTCAGCGTCGACTACGGGCAGCGCCATCATGCCGAACTCGATGCCGCGCGCCGCAACGCCGCAGCGCTCGGCGCGGTCGCGCACAAGGTCGTGCATATCGACTTGCGCATGCTCGGCGGCTCGGCGCTGACCGATGACATCGCCGTGCCCGAGGCGGCCAGCGTCGGCATTCCGGTGACCTACGTGCCGGCGCGCAACACCATCATGCTGTCGGTCGCGCTTGGCTGGGCCGAAGTGCTGGGCGCGCATGACCTGTTCTGCGGCGTCAACGCGGTCGACTATTCCGGCTATCCCGACTGCCGCCCCGAGTTCATTCGCGCCTTCGAGCAACTCGCCAACCTGGCGACCAAGGCCGGCGTCGAAGGCACGCGCTTTCGCGTGCATGCACCGTTGATGGCGATGAGCAAGGCCGACATCGTCCGCGCCGGGCTCGCCCACGGCGTCGATTTCGCGAACACGGTTTCCTGCTACCAGGCCGACGCCGAAGGCCGCGCCTGCGGTCGCTGCGACGCCTGCCGCCTGCGTCGCCAGGGCTTCCTCGACGCCGGCGTGCCCGACCCGACGCGCTATCGCGCGCCATGATTTCCTTGAGCGTTCCGGGACGCTCACCTACACTGCGCGCCCCCTCCGGGACGCCTCGCGCGGGTCGTTAGCTCAGCCGGTAGAGCAGCGGACTTTTAATCCGTTGGTCGACAGTTCGAATCTGTCACGACCCACCATTTCCGCCGCGTCGACGAGTAGATCAGTTCTGGCCGCAAGCGGCACTCCCGCACGAAGCACCGTGCTTCATCCGCGTCGACGTGACGAATCCGTGAAGGAGTACGATTGTGCCGCCGCCGCCGGGTGGCGGCGCGCTCGATCGATCAGGACGCGGATGGCCGCGCGATTGCCGGGGAGAAGGTCCATGAAGTGCATGGCGATGAGGGCATGGTGGGTGGCGCTGGCCACGGGGCTGCTGGTTCCGTCAGTGTCGGCGCAAGGCGTTTCGGTGTTGTCGGAAACGGAGTCTGTGGTGATCAGCGGCGACAGCGTGCGGGTCGACGACGCTGACGACAGCGTGGTGGTTGCGGGCGACTGGCGCCGTGGTGGCGCGGTTGGGGTGCAGACCGATACCGGGTCCGTGCTGATCGGGCTGGGCGCGGTGGTGGAAGGCGACCGCATCCAGGTGAATCTCGAGGGCGATGTGCTGTTCGATTTCGACAGCTCCCGCCTCGCGCCCGCGGCCAAGGCGCGGCTGGCGCAGGTGGCGACGTTGATCCGGGCCAAGGCCGTGGGTGCCGCGCATGTGATCGGCCACACCGATGCCTTGGGTCGCGACGATTACAACGCGCGCTTGTCGCGCGAGCGTGCGTTGGCGGTGATTCGCCATCTGCACGATGCCGAGGGCATTCCCTATGGCGTGCTGGTCGGGCACGGCGTCGGGGCGAAACATCCGCTGGCGGCGAATACGTTGGCCAACGGCGCGGACAACCCGCAGGGACGCGCGCGCAACCGGCGCGTCGAGATCCAGATCGCGACACGCGAAGGCGTGGCGCTCGGGCCGGGCCAGGTGCTGGTGAGCGGCGATCGCATCGTCACCAACGAGGCCAGCATCGATGCCGGCGGCGTCAGCACCGACGAGGCGCGCGTCGACATTGGTCGTGGTGGTGTCACCGTCAGCGAACACGACGATGGTGATGGTGATGGCGACGGCGATGTCGCGAGCATCGTTTCGGGCGCGATGGCACAGGCGGGTCTGGCCTCGGCGCCGAGCGCTGCGGCCGCCACGCAGCCGATGGCGGGCGGCGCTTGCGAGCTGATGTGCCAGGCCAGCAGCGGGCGCCAGAGCATGGCCACGATCGCCTGCATCGAGGAGACGCTGGAAGAGATGGAGTTCGATTTCGACGCCGATGCCTGCGACGAGTTCGAGGATGCGATGGCAACCGGCAGCGGCAACTACGGTGGCCAGCAGTGCCGCTCCTGCCGCAAGGCCGAGGGTTACGGCGACGCGCACTGCCTGCGCGTGATCAAGGCCTGCTTCCCGAACAAGCGCTGAGTGGAACGTGGCCGGGTCCGGCGTGTCCCGGGCCCGGTCTCACCAGACGTCGTCGATCGGCTGCGTGCGGCCGCTGCGGGCGCTTTCGGCCATGATCGCGAGCAGGGCATCAAGCTTGTCGTTCCAGTCGGGTCCGGCTGCGTCCTTGGCTGACTGCATGCGCTTGGCCGCGGAGGCAAGGTGACCGCGGCGATAGTCGATCACGGCGCGCAGGGCGCTGTCGTTCCAGTCGTGCGGTTGGCCGAGGGTAGCGACTGCGTCGAGCTGGGATTCGGCTTCGCGGTCGCGGCCGAGCCGCAGCAGGGCAATCGCGAGGTTGGTACGTGCGCTCGCCACGCCGCGCGGCATCTGCACCGATTCGGCCAGTGCCACGGCACGTTCCAGCGTGGCGACCGCACCGGCCCAGTCGCGGCGCGTGAGCTGGACGTCGCCGATGTTGACCAGGTTCACGCCGATGCGGGTCGGGTTGCCGATTGTCTCGTTCAGGCGCAACGCTTCCGCGAGCGAGGCCAGGGCCGCATCGGTGTCTCCGGCATAGTGCTGGGAAATGCCGAGGCTGTTGAGAATGCTGGCGCGCTGTGCCGGATGCTCGCTGGCACCGGTCACGGCGAGTGCCTCGCGGAACAGCGCGATGGCACGGTCGAGCTGCCAGCGTGAATCGGCGACCACGCCGCGTGCCCGCAACGCGCGTCCCAGCGCGATCGCGTCGCCGGTTCCGCGCAGGCGTGCCAGCGCGTCATCGAGCAGGCGTTCGGCAGCGTCGAAGTCGCCGCGTTCCCAGGCGATCTGTCCGAGCAGGGTGAGTGCGTCGCCGAGTCGAACCGCGTCTTCGCCGCCCTGCAGCGACAGGCTAGCGGTTCGTACTGCGGCCTCGCCTTCTTCGCTGCGACCGAGGTGCATCAGCGCCTGGCCACGCAGCAGCGCCGCATCCACCGCCAGCGCGCGGTCGCCGCTGCGCCCGGCCTGGGCTTCGGTTTCGCTGGCGCCGGCCAGCGCGTCCTCGACCTGGCCGGTCACGTACAGTGCCTGCGCGAGCTGCAGTCGCGCCCAGGCGAAGCCCTGTTCGCGGTCGAGGCAGACGCGGAAGTACGGCTCGGCAGGCTTGCCACCGCCACGGCGCAGCCGGTCCAGGCCGAGCGCGTAGAGCTGGTTGGTCATCGGGTCGGAGGCGAAGCGGTCGCGCAGTTCGACGGTGGCGGATCGCGGCGACAGCCGCCGCGCGAGCTGCTGCGCCAGCAGGTCGGCGGCGTCGGTCGGTTCGCGCGCCTCGATGCCTTGCCACGGACTCAAGCGCCCACCGCGGCGGAGACTCTGGTACTCGATGCGCAGGTTTTCGTCGGCGAGGCGCGCGCGCGGGAGCACGACCAGATCCACGCCGAGGCGTCGTGGCAGGTCCGCGAGCAGGGCCGGATCGTCGCGCGCCAGCGTGCCGATGGCATCGAGCCGCGGTTGCAGGCGCGCCATCGACAGCACTTGCACCGGGTCGAGATGGTCGAGCTGGCGCACGACCAGTTCGGTCAGACCGGGGCCGATCCAGTCATAGCCGGGATCGCCGGTGGCATTCTCGATCGGAAGCACCGCGACCTCGGCACCGGTATCGCTGGCGAGCAGCGGTTGCGGGCGCGCCAGGTACCAGGCGCCGATCGCGCTGGCGGCCACGGCGAGCGCGGAGAACAGCATGCCGAAGACCAGCAGCCGCTGGCGTCGTCGGCGCTGCGGCAGATCGAGCAGCGCCCGCAGTTCGTGGCGACAGGTCTCGGCGTCGGGGCGCTGCGCCGGGTCGATCGCAGTCATGCGTGTCAGCAGTCCGCGCAACGGCTCCGGCAGTTCACCGACCGGCTCCACCGTGGCGCTGGCGACCCGCGCCACCAGCTCTTCGTGGGTGCTGTTGCGCGGGTAGGCTGGCCGGCCGCTGCAGAGTTCGCGCAGCAGCAGCCCGAGCGAGAACACGTCGCTGGCGGCGGTCACCGGCATTCCCTTGGCCTGCTCCGGGCTCATGTACGCCAGCGTGCCGATCAACGCACCGAGCGCCGTGCGAAAGCCGGTCTCCGCTGGTGCCGGCGTGGACGGGATCGGCAAGGTATCGACGGCATCAGTATCCGCGGGCAAGAGCTCGCGCACCTCGATCCCGCTGGCGACCGGGGTCTGCGCCGGCAACGCCGGCAGTTCTGCATCGAACCGGGCGATGCCGAAGTCGAGCATCTTCACCGCGCCGTCCGCGGTGATCATCACGTTGTCCGGCTTGAGGTCGCGATGCACGATGCCTTGCGCGTGTGCGGCGGCGAGCGCATCGGCGATCGCAGCGGCGATCTCGAGTGCGCGGGTGCGTTCGATGCCGCGTTCGGCATGCCGACGCAGGGTCACGCCATCGACCAGTTCCAGTACCAGGTAGTCGGCATGACCGGTTTCGATCAGGTCGTGGATCTGGCAGATTGCCGGGTGGTTGAGCCGAGACAGCGCCAGCGCCTCGCGCCGGAAACGACTGCGGGTTTCGCGGCCGAAGCTGTGTTCGAGGCGGATGGTCTTGACCGCGACCGGGCGCTGCAGCTTTTCGTCGAAGCCGCGATAGACGCGGCCCATGCCGCCTTCGCCGAGAAAGCCTTCGAGGCGCACCGAGCCGACGCGTTCATCGAGCCGCGGCGGGCAGGCGGCGAGCAGCGTCGCGAATCGTTCGCCGAGCGGGCTGCCGAGGACTTCGCCGATGTTGCCGGCCGGTGCCGCCGGGGCGTCTTGGGATTGGAGCAACTGCCGCGCCACCTCCTGCAGTTCGCGGTCGCCGCCGCACCATTCTCCGAGCGTGCATTCGCGCGTTGCCGGGTCGAGCGCCGAAAGCTCGCGCAGCCACTGTTGCGCACTCGCGGAGGTCATGGCGGTGTCTCGAAGCCGTTGGCGAAGAGCAGCGGTGAGCTGGTGAGGGTAACGGCGGCGGGGAGGGTGGTGGAGGTCAGGGCGAGGTCGCCGCTGTTGAGGGCGGCGTTGCCGTCGATGTCGAGGTAGAGCGCGACGATCAGGTCGTAGCTGCCATCGGGGGCGCCCGCTGGAATCGCGAACGGGCGCGACGCGGCATTGGCGCCGGGTACCAGTGCGACCGCGAGGTCGTTGGCGGGGTCGTTGAGGTAACCGACGCCGCTGCGATAGAGGCTGGCGCCGAGGAACACCTGCGGATGCGTCTGCGCGGCGAGGTTGCTGAGCGCGAGCTGCAGCGACAGCGTGCTGCCGGGCGCGGCGCTGGCCGGCAGCGGCGTCGCCGCGTCGATGCGCAGCGGCGAGGACAGCACTGCGGTGCGCAGGCCGCCGCCGGCGCCGTTGGCATTGAAGTAGTGGCCGACGATCCACGGCCAGCGCTGGCCTTCGTTGATCGCCCAGCGCTGCGAGCCCCATTGCGACATGCCGCGACCGTGGCCGAAGCAGCCGTGGCCGCTGGCGACGCTGTCGACGAGGCAGGGCCAGTTCGCAGCCGGCGAGCCGACGAAGCCGTTGCCGCAGCTGAGGTCGGCATTGCTGCAGGAAAGTCCGTCGCTGGGATCGTCCCAGGCATTGTTCTCGGCGGAGTATTCGCTGCGGAAGATGCTGCCGCCGCGTTCGAGCAGGATCCCGGCGGTGGCATCGACCGCGGCGTCGGTGCTGGCCGAGGTGTCGGGGTCGTTCATCTGGCAGCAGGCGCTGGAGCAGATGTCGTAGCTCGGGCTGCGCGGGTTGGCGACGTGCCAGGCGCCGTAGCTGCGATAGGCGATGGCGCCGGCGCGCAGGCTGTGGCCGTTCCAGCTGGCGATCCACTCGTCGTTGAGGCCGCGCTTGACGTAGGTCTCGAGCGACATCACCGCGACCGCGCTGCAGCTGCCGACGCAACACGGGGTGGTGAACCCGGCATCGGCGAAGCCGACGCGCAGCGACGCCGGCGGTTGCAGGATCGGCGCGTGCGGCGCGTCCGTCGCGGCGGACGGCGCGTCGTCCTGCGGGCGCTGCAGCAGGTCCAGGTCGAAATGATGGTCGGGGCCGGTTGCGTCCGGGCGCGCGTCCAGATCGAGCAGCAGCCGGTGCGTGCCCGGAACCAGGCGCAGGCGTCGGGTCTGCACCTGGCCGTCCTCGCGGCGGACGTGCAGTTCCGCGGCGCGGCCCTGCTCGAAGGCCGCGGGGGCAAGCGCCAATGCCATGCGGAAGCGACCCTCGGCGTCGGTCAGCGTGGTCACGTCCTCCAGTTGCACCGATGCCGCGGCGAGCGGTTCACGGGTGGCGCGGTCGAACACGCGCCCCTCGATGCGGACCGCGCCCGCTGCGGCGGGCGCCTCCACCTCGACTTCCGGCGCGGTCTCGGGGTCGAGCCAGAACTGGACCGCATGCGCGGCCTCGGCGCCGACCTCGATCGTGGTCTGCAGCGGCCGGTGGCCTTGGGCTTCCACCCGAACCTGCCAGGTGCCGTCTTCGAGGCGCAGCGGCGAGGCGTCGCGCGCCTGCCGCTGCAGCTGCAGCTGCAGCGGCAGCGTGCTGCCGGCGCGCGTCAGCGCCAGGCTGGCGGCGAGGAAGGCGCCATCGCCACTGTCGCGCACCTCGATCGGCAGCGTCTGCGCCGCCTGCGCCTGCGCGGCCGCGACCAGCAGCGCCAGCGCGGTGCGGACGGCGGTTGCGCGGCGGAGGGTGGGCATGGCGGGCACGGGTCGCAGAGGGGCGACCGCATTGTTGGCGATGCCCGCTCGGCCGGCAAGCGGACGCGATCTTTGACGGCGCAATCCACCCGACTCCGATAGACTAGTGCGATGCCTGTGCCGCCGCGCCCCGTCACGATTCCCTCGCTCGACCTGCTGCAGTTGCGCCGCACCTGCCGCGCCTGCGCGCTGCACGATCTTTGCCTGCCCGCCTCGATCGGCCCGGAAGAACTGGGCGCGCTCGATGCGATCGTGCGCGCGCGCCGGCCGCTGGACCGCGGCCAGGTGCTGTTCGCCGGCGGCACGCGCTTCCAGGCGCTGTACGTGGTGCGATCGGGGTCGTTCAAGACCACGCTCGCGGCCAACAACGGCGAGGAGCAGGTGCTCGGCTTCCACCTGCCGGGCGAGGTCATCGGCTTCGATGCGCTCGCCGACGACGTGCATCGCTGCAATGCCGAGGCACTCGAGCGTTCCTCGGTGTGCGAGGTGCCGTTCGCGCAGATCGACGAGTTCGCGACGCGCGTGCCCGGCCTGTATCACCAGCTCATGCGCATCGCCAGCCGCGAGGTGGTGCGCGACCACGAGCATCTGGCGATGATGGGACGCAAGCAGGCGCAGGAGCGGCTCGCGGTGTTCCTGCGCAACCTGTCCGAGCGCTACCGCGCCCTGCACCGCGCGCCGGACCTGATCGAACTGTCGATGTCGCGCCACGAGCTGGCGAACTACCTCGGACTCGTGGTCGAGACCGCGAGCCGGCTGTTCACGCGCTTCGAGGAGGCTGGCGTGCTGTCGGTGAACCGCAAGCAGATCCGCATCCTCGACTTCGCCCGACTCGACGACTTCGCCGGCGAACCACCGCCGTCGTGCGAACGCGCGGCCGGTTGATCCGGCGCTACGGCACGCAGTAATCGGCGCCGGAGAGCGCCATCCAGACGCTGGTCGGATGCGCATGCCCGCGATGCTGCAGCGGCAGCCACAGGCTCAGCAACGCCAGCGCGATCGCCAATGCCGCCGCGAACCAGCGCAACGCCGGCGCGAGCCGGGCGCGGTCGATCCGGTGCCCGCCGAGGTCGAGCAGCGACAGTGGCAGCACCGTCGCGATGCCGAATGCCGCCATCACCGCGGCGCCGCCGGCCAACGACCCTTGCGCGCCGGCGACCAGCAGCATCGCGTAGCTCAGCCCGCACGGCAGGAACCCCCAGAGACCGCCGAGCACGAATGCGCGCAGCGGCGTGTGGGCGGGCAGCAGCGCTCGCGTCAGCGGCTGCAGCCGCGCCCAGGCCGCACTGCCGGCGCGCGCCGCGCCGGGCAACTGCAGGCCGGGGCGCAGCAGCCTGGCCGCGAGCCACAACCACGACAGCGCGAACACCACCTGCAGCAGCAGACGGGCGTTGCCATTGCCGCCGACGAACAGCAGGCCCTGGCCGAACCCGCCGATCACGGCTCCGGCGAGGGTGTAGGCCGCGACGCGGCCGAGCTGGCGCGCCAACACGAACTGCGCGCGCGGCGGCGACGACCGCGCCAGCGCCAGGCTGATCGCACCGCACATCGCCAGGCAATGCGCGCTCGCGGCGAGACCAGCGACGAACGCGGCGAAGGCGGCGGGGAGTGCATTCATGCGTCGCGGTCGTGGTCGTGCTCGGCATCGTCCTCGAGCGGATCGAAGCCGGGTCGATCGAGGTCGTCGAACTGGCCGCTGTCGACCGCCCAGAAGAACGCGAACAGCGCCAGCCCGACCAGCAGCAGGCTCACCGGCACCAGTACCAGCAGGATGTTCATGCGGGCGCTTCGACCAGGCGCGGCAGCGGCTGCGGTGCCGGCGCGCGCTGCAGGCGCAAAGCGTTCAGCGTCACCAGCAGCGAACTCGCGGCCATGCCGAGAGCGGCGAGCCACGGCGCCATGGTGCCGGACACCGCGAGCGGAACGATCGCGAGGTGGTAGCCGACCGACCACGCCAGGTTCTGGCGTGCGATGCGGCGCGTGCGCCGTGCGCAGTCGACCAGCAGTTGCACCAGGCGCAGGTCGTCGCGCAGCAACAGCACGCCGGCATGGCAGTGGGCGAGCGCGGCGCCGCCGCCCATGGCCACGCCGACGTCCGCCAGCGCCAGCGATTCGGCGTCGTTGAGACCGTCGCCGATCATCATCACGCGATGCCCTTGCGCGCGCAGCTCGGCGATCGCGGCGCGCTTTTGCTGCGGTGTCCGGCGCGCGTGCGCGACGATGCCAAGCGGCCGCGCGACCGCTTCGACCGCGGCGGAGGCGTCGCCCGAGTGGATCTCGACACGTGCGAAGCGCTGCCAACCGCGCACCGCGGCGGCGGCTTCGTCGCGCACGCGGTCGACCAGGCGAAAGCGCGCCACGGCGTGTTTGCCGGCGGCCAGCACCAGGTCGTCGGCGCCGGCGGGCGCGTCGTGGTCACCACGGCCGAGTCGCCACTCGCAGCCGTGGAGCGTGCCGGCGACGCCGAAGCCGGGTTCGATGCGCGCCGCCGTGACCACGTCGCCGCGGTCGAATCCGCGGAAGGCGTGGGCGAGCGGATGGCGTTGGTCGCGCTCGAGTGCGGCGGCGATCGCGAGCACCTCGTCCTGCGTGCGTCCCGCATCCAGCAATTCGGTGGCGGCCAGTCGCGGCCGGCCTTCGGTCAGGGTGCCGGTCTTGTCGACGACGATGCGATCGACCGTCGCCGCCTGCGCCAGCGCGCGCGGATCGGTGACGATGACGCCGTGGCGCGCGAGCATCGAATGCGCCGCGGCGAGGCTCGTCGGCAACGCCAGCGCGAATGCACACGGACAGGCGGCGGCGAGCACCGCGAGCACCGCCGGCAACGCCCGCTGCGGGTCGGTGGCGGACCAGTACAGCCCGGTCAGCAGCGCCAGTGCCAGCATCGCCAGCGTGAACGCGGCGGCGGCGCGCCGCCCGGGCGCGGCGGCGTGCCCGCTGCCGTGCAGGCCGTTGCCGATGCGGGCGCGAAGCCAGCCGAGGCGGGTGGAACTGCCGACCGCGCGGACGCACAGGGTCAGGGGTACGTCGAGGGCGATGCTGCCGGCGAGCACGAGCTCGCCCGGATGCCGGGTCTGTGCCGTGGCTTCGCCGCTGAGCAGGGATTCGTCGACCTGCGCCGGCGCGTTCTCGAGCACGCCGTCGACCGGCGCCGCTTCGCCGACCGCAACGCGGATGCGTTCGCCCGGCTGCAGTTCGGCGAGCGCGACCGGGGTTGGGCGTCCGCTCGCGTCGAGCCGCATCGCGTGTGCTTGCCCGGCGCTCGCGATCAGCCGCAGGCGCTCGCCGGCGCGTGCGCGTGCGACCGCCTCGACATGGCGCGCGGCCGCGAGCAGGAACACGAACATCACCGCCGCATCGAAATACACCACCGCGCCGCCGCGCACCGTTTCCAGCACCGACGCGGCATAGGCGAGCATGACCGCAAGCGCGACCAGCAGGTCCATGCCGGGCTGGTGCAGGCGCAGCTCGCGCCAGGCGCCGCGCAGGAACGGCGCACCGGAATAAAACACCACCGGGGTGGCGACCAGCAGCGCCAGCAGGCGGAAGAAGTCGCGGGTGCCGAGGTCGAGTTCGCCTTCGCCCCAGTACAGCGCCTCGGTGAACATCATCGCCTGCATCGCGCCGATCCCGGCCACGGCCACGCGCTTGAGCGACTGCCTGCGCGCCGCGGCGGCATCGGCGGGGTCGGGCACGATCTGCGGTGTGTAGCCGAGCGCCGCCAGCTGCGCCGCGATGCGGCTGAGCGGCGTCTGCGCCGCGTCGAAGCGCAGGCGCGCGTGCGTGGTTGTCGGGTCGACGCTGACGCCGGCCACGCCGGGCATGCGCGTCAGCACCCGGTCGATCAGCCAGGCGCACGCGGCGCAGCGCAGGTTGCCGATGCTGAGGTCGCATTCGGAGAGTCCGTCGACCTCGCGCAGGTACAGCCGCGCGAAGCCGGGCCCGTCCCAGTCGCTGAAGTCGGCAGCGGTCTCGACCCGGGCCGCGGTGGCACTGCGCAGCGTGTAGTAGTCGCCGAAGCCGCCCTGGTGCAGCCATTCGGCGGCAGCACGGCAACCGCTGCAACAGAAGCTGCGCTCGACACCGGCAAGTGCAGCGCGGATCGGCGCGCCGCTCGGTACCGCTTCACCGCAGTGGTAGCAGGCGCCGGCGTTCATCGCGGCGCCGACCACGCCGGGCCCAGGGCGATGCGCTGCTGGCCGAGTTCGCGCACGCCGACGATGCGCCAGGAGCCGCCAGCGTCGACCAGCGCCAGGTCGAAGCGCGCGTTGCCGAGCGCACTGCGGGCGCAGTAGCGGTCGCTGCCGCAGGGTTGCAGCGGCAGGCGGCGGTCCTGTGCGGAATCGGTCGCATGCACCGCGAGCAGGGCGAGGGCATCGCCGACCGCGGTCGCGGTGTCGCCGCGAACATGCACCACCACCTCGGCAGCGCCCCACTCGACTTCGCCGCGCAGCCCGAGCTGCAGCGCGCGACGGTCGGCGCTTTCGTCCGCGGTCTGGACCTGGGCGATGCGCTGCACCGGGTCCGGGCTCAGGTCGAATCCGCCATGCGCGCCAAACGCCAGCGCCAGCGCGGCCGCGACCGCGACCAGCGGCAACGCGATCGCGAGCCACATCACCGGCTGGCGGTACCAGGCATGGAGCGCGCCGCTCATGGCGGCCCGAAGAAGCGCGACTTCTGGCTGCGCTTCATCTCGGCGTCGAGCGCCTGCACCTCGAACTCGATCGCGAGCATGCCGCGCACGCTGCCGGCTGTCGCATGCAGCGCGACCGGCACGCTGGCCACGCCCTCGGCGGCGACCTCGATGGTGTCGGCGCCGACCAGCGCCAGCGGCGTGGCGCTGTGCACGCGGATGCGATAGCGATGCGGCTGCTGGTCCTTGTTGACGATCTTGAAGGTGTAGACGTTCTCGACGGCGCCGTCGGCGAGCACGCGATACAGCGCGTTGCGGTCGCGCAGCACGTCGACGATCAGCGGCGTGCGCGTCAGCACCGACCAGGCGAAGCCGGCGCACAGCGCGAGCAGGATCAGCGCATAGACCACGACCCGCGGCCGCAGCATCCGCGGTTGCCGGTGCTCCAGCGTGTTCAGGGTGGCGTAGCGCACCAGTCCGCGCGGGTAACCCATGCGGTCCATCACGCCGTCGCAGGCGTCGATGCAGGCGCCGCAGGCGATGCACTCGTATTGCAGGCCGTTGCGGATGTCGATGCCGGTCGGGCAGACCTGGACGCAAATGGTGCAGTCGATGCAGTCGCCGAGCACGTTCTGCTCCTCCCCTTCGCGCAGCGAGGGGGAGGCCGGGAGGGGGTCGCTCTTCGCGCGCTCGAGCACGCTCGGCGTGCCCTTGCGGCGCGCGCCGCGCGGTTCGCCGCGCTCGGCATCGTAGGCGATGACCAGGGTGTCGCGGTCGAACATCGCGCCCTGGAAGCGCGCATATGGGCACATGTAGGTGCACACCTGCTCGCGCAGGAAGCCTGCATTGCCCCAGGTGGCGAGCGCGTAGAACAGGATCCAGAACCATTCCCAGCCGCCGAGCGTGAGCGTGGCAACCTCGCCCGCGAGCACGCGGATCGGCGTGAAGAAGCCGACGAAGGTGAATCCGGTCCACAACGCGAACACCACCCACAGCGTGTGCTTGGCGCCCTTGCGCAGGAACTTGGCGCGCGACCAGGGCGCGGCGTCGAGCTTCATCTGGCGGCCGCGGTCGCCCTCGCACCAGCGTTCCATCGCGATGAACACCTCGGTCCATACCGTCTGCGGACAGGCATAGCCGCACCACAGCCGACCGGCGATCGCGGTGAAGAAGAACAGCGCGAACGCGGCGATGATCAGCAGCAGCGCCAGGTAGACGAAATCCTGCGGCCAGAAGCTCAGGCCGAGCACGTAGAACTTGCGCGCCGGCAGGTCGAACAGCACCGCCTGGCGCCCGTTCCACTGCAGCCACGGCATCAGGTAGTAGAGCCCGAGCAGCACCCACACCGCGACCAGGCGCAGGCGCTGGAAGCGCCCGGAGACCTCGCGCGAATAGACCTTCGGCGCCGACTCGTACATGGCACCGCCGACCACCACCTTGAGCGGGATCTGCTTGTCCATGCTCAGTCGCCGCGGCGCGGGTTGAACCGGCTCGCGGGCCGCAGCAGCAGCCAGGTGAACAGGCTGGAGAAGGCGGTGCAGGCCCAGAACGTGAAGAAGCCGATGGTGTAGCCGAGTTCGCGCGAGATCTCGTGGCCGGGGAAGCTGATCGAGGCCAGGTCGAGCGGGTCAAGCGCGGCGAAGAACACCGCGTTGGCCACCCCGGCGGCGAAGAACGAGGGCCACAGGATCGCGCCGACCCGCTGCACCAGCGGGCGCGGCGGCGGGTCCGGATCGCGCAGCGGGGTGGTCACGGTTCAATGCGCGCCGCTGGCCGCCGTGCTTGCCGACTGGCCGAGCACCCAGGCAGCGGCCAGGCGCACGCGGTCTTCGCCGAGCAGCGTCCGGTGCGCCGGCATCTGGCCATTGCGGCCGTTGCCGATGGTCGCGGTCAGGGTCGCGAAGTCGCCACCGTACAACCACACGTCGTCGGTCAGGTTGGGCGCGCCGAGCATCGGGTTGCCCTTGCCTTCGGGTCCGTGGCAGGCCGCGCAGATGGTCTGGAAGTGCGCCTGGCCCTTGCTCGCCAGCGCGTCGTCCACCGGTTGGCCGGAGAGTTTCTGCACGTACACCGCAGCCGCCGCGACACCGGTCTCGCCGGGCGCGCCGGCCATCGCCGGCATCGCTGCCTGGCGGCCGTCGAGGATGGTCGCGAGCACCGTGTCCGGATCGCCGCCCCACAACCAGTCGGCGTCGGTCAGGTTCGGATAACCCTTAGCGCCACGCGCGTCGGAGCCGTGGCAGGTGGCGCAGTGGTTCGCGAACAGCGAGCGGCCGAGGCGCAGTGCCTCCGGATCACGCGCGAGTTCGCCGATCGGCTTGCTGCGGAATGCCGCGAACACCGGCGCGATCTTGGCCTCGGCCGCGGCCACGGCGGCATCGTGTTCGCCAGCCGAGGTCCAGCGGCTCGAACCGGCGAAACTGCCGAGGCCCGGGTAGTAGGCGAGGTAGGCGAACGCGAACGCCACCGTGAGGTAGAACAGGTTCAGCCACCAGCGCGGCATCGGCCGGTTCAGTTCGGTGATGTCCTCGTCCCAGACATGGCCGGTGGTGTCGCTCTCGGCGCGGTCGCCGGGGCGCTTCTTCGCGGTCCACCACAGCAGCCACAGGAAGGCGAGGATGTTGACGATCGAAAGGATCGCGATGTACAGCGACCAGCCCTGGCTCATGGCTGCACCTCATGGTCTTGCAGCGGCAGTTGCGCCGCCGCGTCGAATTCGCGCTGGCGGCGGGCGCTGAAGGCCCAGGCGACGCCGCCGAGGAAGGTCGCCAGCAGAACCAGCGTGACGATGCCGAACAGAACGCCGGTATCCATCTCAGCCTCCCTTGGGCGCGTGCTTGCCGAGCGCCTGCAAGTAGGCGACCACGGCATCGAGTTCGGTCTTGCCGACCACTTCGGTTGCGGCCGCCGCGATCTGCTCGTCGCTGTAGGGGTCGCCGAGCGCCTGCAGCGCGCGCATCTTCTTCTCGACCAGACCGGCGTCGACGGCGTTCTCGGCCAGCCACGGGAACCCCGGCATGTTCGATTCCGGTACCACCGCGCGCGGGTCGAGCAGGTGTACGCGGTGCCAGTCGTCGGTGTAGCGGCCGCCGACGCGTGCCAGATCGGGCCCGGTGCGCTTGCTGCCCCACTGGAACGGGCGGTCGTACACCGATTCCCCGGCCAGCGAGTAGTGGCCGTAGCGCGCGGTTTCGTAGCGCAGCGTGCGCACCATCTGCGAGTGGCAGTTGTAGCAACCCTCGCGCACGTAGACGTCGCGGCCGGCGAGCTGCAGCGGCGGGTACGGTTCGATGCCGGGCAGCGGCTTGACCACCTGTGCCTGGTACATCAGCGGCACGATCTCGACGAGGCCGCCGATCGCGACCACGACCGCGACCAGCGCCGCCATCAGCGGGAAGTTGGTTTCGAGTTTCTCATGCGACATGGGCGTCTCCTCACGCATGCGCCGGGGCCGGGACCGCGACCGCGGCGGGTGCTTTCGCCAGCTGCAGCGTCTTCAGCGTGTTGTAGAGCATCAGCAGCATGCCGGACAGGCACAGCACGCCGCCGAGCAGGCGCCCGAGGTAGTACGGATAGGTGGCGACCAGCGACTCGACGAAGGTGTAGGTGAGGGTGCCGTCGTCGTTGGTCGCGCGCCACATCAGGCCCTGGGTCACGCCGGCGATCCACATCGAGGCGATGTAGAACACGACGCCGATGGTGTGCACCCAGAAGTGCTGCTCGATCAGCCGTGTCGAATACATCTCCTTGAGCCCGAGCACGCGCGGCAGCAGCGAGTAGATGCTGCCGATGGTGATCATCGCGACCCAGCCGAGCGCACCCGAGTGCACGTGGCCGACGGTCCAGTCGGTGTAGTGGCTGAGGGCGTTGACGGTCTTGATCGACATCATCGGGCCCTCGAACGTGCTCATGCCGTAGAACGACAGCGCCACGATCATGAACTTCAGGATCGGGTCGGTGCGCAGTTTTTCCCAGGCGCCGGACAGCGTCATCATGCCGTTGATCATGCCGCCCCAGCTCGGTGCCAGCAGGATCAGCGAGAACACCATGCCGAGCGACTGCACCCAGTCCGGCAGCGCGGTGTACAGCAGGTGGTGCGGGCCGGCCCACATGTAGATCGAGATCAGTGCCCAGAAATGCACCACCGACAGCCGGTACGAGTACACCGGGCGTCCGGCCTGCTTGGGCACGAAGTAGTACATCATGCCGAGGAAGGCGGTGGTCAGGAAGAAGCCGACGGCGTTGTGTCCGTACCACCACTGCACCATCGCATCGACCGCGCCGGTGTAGACGGAATAGGACTTGCCGAGCGTCACCGGCAGCGACAGGTTGTTGAAGATGTGCAGCAGCGCGATGGTGATGATGTAGGCGGCGAAGAACCAGTTTGCGACGAAGATGTGGCGGATCTTGCGCCTGGCCAGGGTGCCGAAGAACACCACCGCATACGCCACCCACACCGCGGTGATCAGCAGGTCGATCGGCCATTCCAGTTCGGCGTATTCCTTGCCCTGGGTGAGCCCGAGCGGCAGCGTGATCGCGGCGAGCACGATCACCAGTTGCCAGCCCCAGAAGGTGAACGCGGCGAGCTTGTCCGAGAACAGCCGCGCGTGGCAGGTGCGCTGCACGCAGTAGTAGCTGGTGGCGAACAGGCCGGAGCCGCCGAAGGCGAAGATCACCGCGTTGGTGTGCAGCGGCCGCAAGCGCCCGTAGCTGAGCCAGGGGATATCGAAGTTGAGGGCGGGCCAGTACAGCTGGGCGGCGATGAACACCCCGACCAGCATGCCGACGACGCCCCAGATGACCGTCATCGTGGCGAACTGCCGGATGACCTTGTCGTTGTAGGTCTCGGGAAGGGTGGACATGCAGACTCCTTGGAATCGGACCGCGGAATTCTCCCAGCAACGGTTTGCGTGGGCCATGACGATGATCAACCCGCCCGCGCGCGCGGGCGGCGGGAAATCACGCGGACTTCACGCGCGCTGTTGCTGGCAGCGCGCGAGCAGGCCGGCCAGCGCGTCGAGCCGCACCGGCTTCACCAGCGCGTCGACCACCGTCAGTCCGCGCGCATCGATGCGTGCGCGCGCCGAAGCCAGCGTGTGCCGGTCGCTGCCCGAAAGCAGCACGATCGGCGGCGCCGCGGCGAGCCCGGCGAGCAGGTCGACCAGCGCTTCATGCACGCCCGGTGGCATCACCAGGTCGAGCAGCACCAGGTCGAATGGCGCCGCCAGCGCCGCGGTCGCGGCTGCGGCATCTCCGGCGACGACCGCGTGGGCGCCGGCATGCTCGAGCAGCGCCTGCAGCAGCACCTGCATGTCGGGGTCGTCGTCGAGCACCAGCACGCGGGGGGATGCGGGGTTCATCGGTGCGCTCCGAGCAGGGTGTTCAGCAAGGCCCCGAGGCGATGCCCGGCCGCGCGCAGTTGCGCGTCGGCCACCGGCGCGAAGCGGGCGATGTATTCGGGCGTGATGCGTCCGCGCGCCGGGTAGAAGCCGTCGCTCTGCACGATGTCGCAGCTGGCTTCCGCCCAGGCTGCGGGCGCGCGTGGCTCCCAGTGCCGGTCCGCTTCGGGACCGGGCTGCTGCTGCAGGTCGCGTGCGTGCGCCATCACCTTCAGTTCGCCGCGCGCCGCGCGCAGCAGGTCCTGGTCCCAGAAGCCGTGCAGGTTGTCGCCATCGTGGCGGTTGCGCACCTGGAAGTCGTTGCCGCCGCGGTCGTCGCGATAGCCGGCGTGCAGTGGCTGGTGCACGTCGCCGACGAAATGGATGACGAAGCGCAACGCCTGCGCGCGGCGCTCGCCGCCGGCGCGGCGATCGGCGAGCACCGCGGCCTCGCGCTCGATCGCGCCGACCACGCAGTCGCCATTGCGGCAGGCCTTGCGCGCGACGTAGTGACAGTCGCCGCGGTCGAAGTTCAGGTAGTGCCAGGCGCCGGTGTGACGCCACTGCGCTTCGCCGCGGATCTCGTCGGCCCAGGTGCTGGCCTCGCGCATGGCGTTGCTGGCGCGGTCGCCGAGCAGGGCTTCGACTTCGGCGCGCGCCGCGGGCGTGAGTTCGCGTGCGGCGACTTCGGCCACCACCTGGTGCCCGTGCGGACCCCATGCGGCCAGCGGCGGAGCGACCGCGAGCAGGGCGAGCAGGGCGAAGCGGATCATCACGGTGCGGCTTCCGGTCGGGGACCCGGGCACTGTAGCCGCGTCATTTCCGCACGCGCAACGGCAGCAGCGGCCGCGGCCGTCGCATAATCGCCCTCCCTCCCATCGAGACGCGCAGCATGGCGCCGGAACCGGTTTCGTCCCCACCTGCCCAGCGCGTCTCGTTCGAGCGCCTGCGCGAACGCACCGACGAACTGGAGTTGCTGGTCTCCGGGCTGATCATGTTCGCGTTGTTCGCGCTGCCGGACTGGCTGATCGATCGCTACATGGCCGCCTACTGGCTGCTGCCGCTGGTCGCGATCGCGGCGGCAAACATGGGCGTGATCATGGCGATCGGCCTGGCCTGCGTGCTCGGCGCGCTGTTCGCGATCCACATCGGCATCCGCGCCTACTGGGTTGGTCTGATCGGGCTGAAGTCGGTATTTCCAGACGGCATCCGCTGGGAGCGCATCGTGGGTCTTGGTCCGATCGGGCATGCGCAATGGCGCGAACGCATCCCGTCGATCGACGCCGCGATCGACGCCGCCGACCGCGCCGCGTCGACCTTGTTCGCGGTGATCACCTTCGGCGCGCTGGCGTCGCTGTGGGCGGCACTGGTGCTGAGCGTGCTGTTCGCGCTGGCGGCGATGGTCGGTGGCCGGCTTGGCGCGACCAACGCCGCGCTCGCGCTGGTCGGGCAGGTGCTGCTGGTGCTGCTGCTCGGCACCATGCTGTTGTCCTGGCTGCTCGACGCGGTGCTCGCGCGGCGGTTTCCCTCATTGCAGGAGCGCCCGCTCTATCGCCGCCTGGTCGCGGTGCTGCGCGGCGTTTCCGGCGTGCTGCTGCCGAACCGGCTGTTGCGCCCGGTGCAACTGACCTTGCAGAGCAACACCCGGCCGTGGCTGTTCCACCTGCTGTTCCTCGGCGCGATGGCGCTGGTGCCGCTGGTCGGCATGCGCTACTTCCAGTCGGCGCTCGCCTTCGACAATGCCTCCGACCAGCGTGCGATCGACTTCAACCGCCTCACCGGGCTCGCGCACGGCAAGTACTACGAATCGACGCGGGTGCCGCGCGATCGCTTCCGGCCGGGACCGCTGATTCCGGCGCCGGTCGAGTCGACACGCTGGCTGACGCTGTTCCTGCCCTATCTGCCGCTGATCGACGACCCGCTGCTCGCGGCCAATTGCCCCGATCCCACCGGCGCCGCCGCGACGAAATGCCTGGCGCGGCTGTGGCGGGTGCGACTGAACGGCCGCGAGGTGCCGCTCGATGGTTTCGTGCCGATGCAGCGCAATGACCTCGAATTGCGCGGGCTGCGAGGCTGGGTGTCGCTGGCTGGCGTGGCGCCCGGGCCGCAGCGCCTGTTGGTGACCTGGCGACCGGCCGGACTCGCTGCGGCGCATGCGGATGACTGGCTGCCGCCCACCATCGAGCACGAGATCCCGTTCCTGTTCGCGCCGCAAGCTTCCGAGTGAGATTCAGTCGAGCAGGCTGCGCAGCATCCACGCGTTCTTCTCGTGCACCTGCATGCGCTGGGTGAGCAGGTCGGCGCTGGCCTGGTCACAGGCATCGTTGACCGCCGGAAACACCGCGCGCGCGGTGCGCACCACGGATTCCTGGCCCAGCACCAGCTGCCGGATCATCTCGTCCGCAGCCGGAACGTCCTCGGCTTCGGCGATCGACGTCAGCTTCGCAAACGCGGCGTAGCTGCCCGGGGCCGGAAACCCGAGCGCGCGGATGCGTTCGGCGATCAGGTCGACCGCGAGCGCGAGTTCGTTGTAGTGCGTCTCGAACATCAGGTGCAGCGTGTTGAACATCGGCCCGGTCACGTTCCAGTGGAAATTGTGGGTCTTCAGATACAGCGTGTAGGTGTCGGCGAGCAGGCGCGACAGGCCGTCGGCGATTTGCCGGCGTGTGGCTTCGGGAATGCCGATGTCGATGGCGGGAACGTTCATGGCGGTCTCCGGTTGGGGTATCGCTAGACTAGTCGGCCCGTTGTCGCGGATGAAGTGAATCGTCTGGATGGATCCGATCGACCCCGCAAATCGAAGCGCCGAACTCGGCGCGTTGCGGCGACGCCTGGGCGAAGTGCTCGGGCGCGATCGGACGCGACTGCGCCAGCGCCTGGACCAGGCGGCGAACGCCAAGCCTACAGTCGATCCGGCGCGCCTGACCGCACTCGCCGCGGCGATCGAGGCCAGCGCCGGCAAACGCGCGGCGCGCGTGGCAGCGGTGCCGGCGATCCGGCTCGACGAGACCCTGCCGATCGCGCACGAGGCCGACGCCATCGTAAAGGCGATTCGCGAGCACCAGGTGGTCGTGGTTGCCGGTGAAACGGGTTCGGGCAAGACCACGCAATTGCCGCTGCTCGCGCTCGCCGCCGGGCGTGGCGTCGATGGGTTGATCGGCTGCACCCAGCCGCGTCGCATCGCCGCGCGCAGCGTGGCGCGCCGCGTCGCCGAGGAACTCGGCACCCAGGTCGGGCAGCTGGTCGGCTTCCAGGTGCGTTTCACCGAACAGGTCGCCGAGACCTCGCTGGTCAAGTTCATGACCGACGGCATCCTGCTCGCGGAAACACAGCGCGACCGCTTCCTGAACCAGTACGACACCCTCATCCTCGACGAGGCGCACGAGCGCAGCCTCAACATCGATTTCCTGCTCGGCTACCTGAAGCAGTTGCTGGCCAAGCGTCGTGACCTGAAGCTGATCGTGACCTCGGCGACGATCGACACCGCGCGTTTCTCCGAGCACTTCGACGGCGCACCGGTGATCGACGTCGAGGGACGCACGTATCCGGTCGAGTTGCGTTACCGGCCGTTGGCCGAGGACCGCGACGAACGCGGCGTCAACCAGGCCATCATCGCTGCGGTCGAGGAGATCGGGCGCAGCGAGGCGCTCGCCGACGTGCTGGTGTTCCTGCCCGGCGAACGCGAAATCCGCGACGCGCATCTGGCGCTGTCGCGACGCAACTTCCGCGAGACCGAGATCCTGCCGCTGTACGCGCGCCTGTCCGCGAAGGAGCAGGACCGCGTGTTCCACCCGGGACCGAAGCGGCGCATCGTGCTGACCACCAACGTCGCCGAGACTTCGCTGACGGTGCCTCGCATCCGCGCCGTGATCGACACCGGCAGCGCCCGCGTTGGCCGCTACAGCCCGCGCCACAAGGTGCAGCGCCTGCACATCGAGCCGATCTCGCAGGCGAGCGCCGACCAGCGCAAGGGCCGCTGCGGGCGCCTCGGGCCCGGCCTGTGCATCCGCCTGTACGACGAGGCCGATTTCGCAGCGCGCCCGCGCTACACGGAACCGGAAATCCTGCGCGCCTCGCTGGCGAACGTGGTGCTGCGCATGCTGAGCCTCGGGCTCGGCGACATCGCGCAGTTCCCGTTCCTCGAACGGCCGGACGAACGTGCGATCAACGAGGGCGTGAGCCAGCTGGTCGAGCTCGGCGCGATCGGCGAGGCGCGCCACCAGCTGACCGCGCTCGGCCGCGACATGGCGCGCATCCCGATCGACGCCAAGCTGGCGCGCATGTTGATCGCCGCGCAGCAGCATGGCGCCGCACGCGAACTGATGATCATCGCCTCCTTCCTGTCCATCCAGGACCCGCGCGAACGACCGGCCGACGCGAAGCAGGCTGCGGATCTTGCGCATGCGCAGTTTGCCGATCCGAAGTCGGACTTCGTCGCGGTGCTGAAACTGTGGGAAGCCCATGCCGCCGCGCATGAAGAGCTGACTCAGTCGAAGCTGCGCGACTGGTGTGAGAAGCGTTTTCTCAGCTTTCTGCGCATGCGCGAATGGCGCGAGCTGCATCGCCAGCTGCTGGTGCTCGGCGATGAACTGGGCTGGTCGCTGAATCGCGAGGCTGCCTCGTTCGAGGCGCTGCATCGGGCGCTGCTGGCCGGCCTGCCGGCGAACCTCGCGCGCAAGGACGAGAAGGGCCAGTACCAGGGCACCCGCGGCAAGCGTTACGCGATCTTCCCCGGCTCCTTCGTTGCCAAGGCGCCACCGCTTTGGCTGTTGTCGGCGACCCTGCTCGACACCCAGAAGCTGTACGCGATCATGAACGCGCGCATCGAACCGGAATGGGCGGTGCAGGAAGCGGCGCACCTGATCAAGCGCGCGCACCACGATCCGCACTGGAACCGTGCGCGCGGCCAGGTCATGGCCTATGAACAAATCACCCTGTTCGGTCTGACCCTGGTCGAGCGTCGCCCGGTGCATTTCGGCACGATCGATCCGGAGCAGGCGCGCGCGATCTTCATCCGCGACGCACTGGTGCCGTGTGAACTCGATGCCAAGGCAGCGGTGGTCGCGCACAATCGACGTGTGCTCGCCCAGGCGGCGGCCGAGGAAGCGAAACAGCGGCGACACGGCTTGCTGCGTGCGCCCGAGGAGCTGGCCCTGTGGTGGGCAGGGCGATTGCCGGAAGGCATCGCGACGACCAAGGCCTTCGATGACTGGGTCAAGCGCCTCGATCCGGAACTGCGGCGCGGCCTGGAGTGGTCGATCAGCGACGTGCTCGAAGCCGGTGCTTCCACCGCCGAGCGCTTCCCGGAGAGCTTCATCGTCGGCAACCAGCGCCTGAAACTGCATTACGCGTTCGATCCGCAGCTCGACGACGACGGCGTCACGCTCGATCTGCCGCTGTCGCTGCTGAACGCGGTGTCCGAGGCGCGTGCGCAGTGGTTAGTGCCAGGCCTGCTGGAGAGCAAGGTTGCCGAACTGATCCGCGCGCTGCCGAAGAGCGTGCGCCGAAACTTCGTGCCGGCGCCGGACTTCGCGCGCGCCTTCGTGCAGGCTGAACCCGCGGGAGAACGCGGTCTGTTGCAGGCGCTCGCCGCCTGGCTCGGAAAGGTCGCCGGTGTCGAGGTGCCGGTGGCGCTGCTGCAGGATGCCGACGTTGCGCTGCCGACCTACCTGCACATGCGCTTCCGCTTGCTCGACGCCGCGAAGAAAACGCTCACGGTCGGTCGCGACCTGCTGGAACTGCGGCGCGAATTTGGTGCGCTGGCGCGCGAGGCATTCGCGGTGCAGACCAGTCGCGACATCGCAAGCGAGGACGTGCGCGCGCTGCCGTCTCATCCGATTCCAGAAATCGTCAAGACCGACACCGGGCTGTCGGCATATCCGGCGCTGGTCGATCGCGGTCATCGCGTCGACCTGGTGGTGTTCGAACGCGCCGACGAAGCCGCGGCGGCGCACCGCGGCGGCGTCGAGCGCCTGCTGCGGGTCGCGCTCGTCGAGAAATGCAAGCAGGCGCGCAAGCAGTTGCCACTCGCTCCGAAACTTGCACTGGCCTACACGCCGATCGCGTCACCCGACCAGTTGCGCGAGGACATCGTCGAGGGTTCACTCGCCGATCTGCTCCATGCCGATCCACGGACCTCGCGTTCGGACGACAGCTTCCGGCTCTCGTTCAACGCGATCGAAAAGCGCCTGTTCACCGACAGCATCGAGCGCCTGAAATCGGTCGAGGCCGTGCTCGCGGCGCATGCCGAGCTGCTGACCAAGCTGAAGCCGCCGCTGATGGGGTTCGCGACCGCGAACTTCGAGGACCTGCGCGAGCAGCATCGGCGCCTGGTGTTCGCCGGATTCGCGAAGGCCTTTCCGCTCACGCGGCTGCGCGATCTGCCGCGCTACCTGAAGGCGATGCGCCTGCGCGCCGAACGCCTGCAGAACGACCCGCGCAAGGACCAGGCGCGCATGCTCGTCGTGCGCGATTTCGAGGCCCAACTCGATCGGCTCGCACCGAAGCTCTCGCGCGAACGCGTTGAGGAACTGCGCTTCCTGCTCGAAGAACTGCGCGTGCAACTGTTCGCGCAGGAACTCGGCACCCGCGAACCGGTCAGCGAAAAGCGCGTGCAGAAGGCACTGGAGCACGCTGCGAGTGCGTCCTGAGGCCCGTTGCCGCGCGCCGGCCGCGTTCGTGACGGCGTCGCTGGTTGCCCCTTGCCTGCGTGCGTATGCTTGCAGTCCGCACAACCCGGCCCAGACGCCATGAATCGCATCCCGTCCGCATTGCTGCTCGCGCTGCTCGCCGCTGGCGCGCAGGCCGCGACCTACCCGGTAGGCCCGACCCGTGCGCATGCCACGTTGACGCAGCTGTTCGCCGCGGTCGATCTCCAGGGCGGCGACATCGTCGAGGTCGATGGCGACGTGGTTTATGACGTCGGCACCCCCGGTATCGTGATGGGTGCCGCCGACGGCGGCCAGGCCGGCAACCCGGTGATCCTGCGCGGCATCCGGGTCAACGGCCAGCGCCCGCACTTGCGCGGCGGCACCAACACCATCGAGTTCCGCCTGTCCGACCACGTCGTGTTCGAGGGCTTCGAGGTCAGCGGCACCGGCAACACCAGCACCGGCACCTTCCGCTGCATCTACCACCATGCCGACGACATCACCATCCGCGACGCCTACATCCACGATTGTCCGCGGCACGGCATCCTCGGCGCCGACAACGACTCCGGCTCGCTCCTGGTCGAGTACAGCGAGGTCTTCAATGCTGGCTCGGGCGGCAGCAATCACGCGATCTACATGGCGACCGACGAGGTGGCCCATCCGGGTTCGGTGTTTCGCCTGCAATACAGCTACGTGCACGACAGCCAGTTCGATGCCGGCCTGCAGGGCGGCAACCTGATCAAGAGTCGCGCCGAACGCAACGAGATCTACTACAACTGGCTCGAAGGCGCCTATTACCACGAGCTGGAACTGATCGGCCCGGACCCGTCCGGCGGCGTTCCCGAGGGCCAGGCGCGCGAGGACTCGGACGTGGTCGGCAACGTCATCCTGCACACCGCCGACTTCGGCTCGATGATGCGCTTCGGCGGCGATGCCACGGGGCAGAGCAATGGCCGCTACCGGGTGGTCAACAACACCATCGTGCGCCGCAACGCCAACAACGACACGCCAACCGTCTTTCGCTTGTTCGATGGCATCGAGTCGCTCGAATTCCACAACAACGTGATCTGGCGCGAAGGGTCGAGCAGCCTGACCCTGGTGCGCGCGGTGGAGGCGGTCTGGACCCAGGGTGCGCGCGTCACCGGGTCGAACAACTGGATCAAGTCCGGCTTCGTGTTGAACCCGTCGAACCTGCCCAACAGCATCAGCGGCACCTTCAGCGGCAGCGACCCCGGGTTCGCCGATCTCGCCGGCTACAACCTCGCGCCAGGCCCCGCGAGTCCGCTGCTCGATGCCGGCACGAACAGCACCGTGACCGCGCCCGACTACCACTTCGCCAACCCGCTGTTCCCGCCGATCCGCCACCCGCCGCAACGCGCGCCAATCGCACCCGGAACCGCCGCGATCCGCGTCGCGAACGGCGCCATCGACCTCGGCGCCTACGAGCGGATCGACCTCGCCATCCTGTTCGGCGACGGCTTCGAGGAGTGAGTCAAATCCAAGTCCGAGGCCGCATCCGTTATAGTCGCTCAGGCTTCCAGAGTGCCGTCCCTCATGTCGCTGCATCTCGACATCCTGCCTCCCGCGCAACGCACGCTATGGGATGCATTCGATGCCTTGCCCGCGGAGTTCGTGCTGTACGGCGGGACGGCAATCGCATTGCAGTTGGGTCACCGACAAAGCGTCGATTTCGACTTCTTCGCGCGGGCCACCTTCGATCCAGAGAAGTTGCTAACTACATCCGCGCTCCTGGCGGATGCGGAGGTGGTGGCGATCGAGCCGAACACGCTGACGATACGCATGGGTGCGCTCGCGCCCGTCCTGATGTCCTTCTTCGGCGTGCCGAAGCTCCCGGTACTCCGAACTCCGCTTCTGATCGAGCAACCGCGCGTCAGGATCGGCGCCCTGCTGGAATTGGCGGGAATGAAGGCCATGGTCGTGCAGAAGCGTGCCGAGGCGAAGGACTACATCGACCTGCATGCACTGATCCATCAGGCGCGCATCGATTTGCCCATGGCATTGGCCGCGGCGAGCGCACTGTACGCGCCGCGTTTCTCGCCAGAGTCCACGTTGAAGGCCTTGTGCTATTTCGGTGATGGTGACTTCTCCGGTCTGCCGAAGTCGGTTCGCGATGACCTTGCCCGAGCCGTTCGCAAGGTGGATCCCAGCCGGCTGCCGACACTGTGAGCCTGCCGCCCATTCCAGTCGACGCCGAGATCGTGGCGGTTGCCCGCCGGCTGGTCTGGTTCGAGCCGCCCGAGAAGGCGCTCGCGCAGCCGCAGCGTTTTCTCGCTTACGCCTTTGCCTTGGCCAGCGCCGGCGACATGGCCGTGATCCGCCGTCACGTCGGCGAAGACGACCTGCGCCAGGCCCTGCGCGAGGCCCCGCCGGGGATCATCGACGCCCGCTCCTGGGCCTACTGGCACCTGATGCTCGACGCGGGCGAGCCGCCGCCGTTGCCGGCGCGATGCATTCCCCGCTGATCACGTGACCGGAGCGAGTCGCTGTTCGCCCGGTCACTCGGCGAGCGGGAATCGCTCAACGAGCAGCGCGCAGGGGTCGGTGGAATGGAAGGGCGGGCCAGAGGTATGGCGCACGGCTTCGCCGGATTCGCGTCATGCCGCTCGAACGATTGCCGACCATTCCGAGCAGGCTGTCGCTGGCGCGCAGGCTGGTGTGGTTCGAACTGCCCCAGCACGCGCTCGCCGAACTGGGCCGCCTTCTGGCCTGCGCGTTCGCTCTTGCGCGGCCGGCGGACATGCGTCCTACGCCAGCACTTCGGTGACCAAGCGCTGCGCCACGCGCTCCAGCACGCGCCGCCCGGCGTCATCGACCCGAGTTCTTGGGCTTGCTGACACCTGATGCTCGATGTCGAAGCCGCCCCCGAGTTGCCGCGGTGGAAGTGGGTGCAGAGCGTTTGAGGCGGGAGCACTTGGCCGAGCAGCAGCGACCGGCGTTCCGAGGCATCACCACTCGGGCACGATGCAAATGCCTTTTTGCTTTGCCACCAGCTCGATCTCGAGATGCAGGTTCGGGCGCAGGAACGGGATCGTTCGTTCGAACCACTTCCCGGCGCGACCTCCGCGCGTGGCGAGATACCGATCATGGAATTCCGGCAGGTACTTCGCCTTGACCGTGTTGAAGTCGGGCGACAACACGCAGAAGTAGTAGATCAGCTCGCGGCGCGAGAATTCCTTCCAGTGATGCGCGTAGGTGTGTTGCTTGAGCAGGCTCAGCATGTCCAGCCCGCCGCCGAAGCCACGCAGGAAGCGGCCCGGATCCCACGCGCGGCCACGCAGGGCGTAGTAGTTCGGCGTGGTTACGATGACGCGCGCGCCGGGTGCGGCGACACGGTAGATCTCTTTCCACATCGCGACCGGATTGAAGGTGATGTGCTCGATGATCTCGGTGAACAGGATGATGTCGAAGCTGTTGTCGCCCAGTGCGGCGAAGACATCTGCTCTGGACAGATCTGGCGTGGCGACGAGGCGAATGCCGTGCGCCGCGGCCAGACTCTGCACGCTTGCCAACTCCAGGGTGATCGGCAGATCAGTGGCCGTGACCCGATAGCCGTCCACGGCGTAGAGCATGCTCTGGTGCAGCCAGTGGGCGCCGATATCGAGCACGCGCGTGCCACGGGCGCGGTCCCAGCTGGACTCGAACTCGCGCTTGGTCGCGGCGAATCGGTCGTAGTGGTGGCTGAGGTAGTGCACATCCGTGCCACCATGCGGTTGCAACAACTGCAAGAGTGCATCAAGCGAGGGGATGCGGTCTGAGAGTGTGGACATGCTTGGCGGTTCGATCCATTCGCCGGCGCGGCGCCGAGCGCGCATTGTCGCGGCATCGGGGTGTGGTTGTCGAAGCCCGTGCAGTCATAATGAAGACCTCGCAGCGCTGTTCCTGGTCGATGAAACCCACCAGTCCACCCCTCACCCTCTCCGACTGGCTCACCCAGCACGCGCCGGTTGCGGCCTTGCTCGGGGGGAGCGCGGTCCTGCCCGAGTCGGTGGATGCGGCGCTGGTGCCGACGCTCACGTTGCTGCAGCACCTGCGCGTCGATAGCGAGACGCTGGCGGCGACGCTGGCGTATGAGTTGCGGTTGCCGACCGAGAAGTTGCCGGCGAGCTTGCAGGCGTTGATCGATGGGCAGCGCGAGGCTGGGCGGGTGTGGAAGCTGTACTCGGAGAAAGGCCTCGGCGTGGCGCCGGAAGGCTTGCGGCGGCTGCTGCTCGCGATCATCCGCGACCTGCGCGTGATCTTCATCCTGCTGGCTCGGCAGCTGGTGCGCTTGCGCAGCGCGGCGGCGCTGCCGGAGCAGGAACAGCGCGCCTTGGCCCAGCTCACTGCCGACATCCATGCGCCGCTCGCGAATCGGCTCGGCATCTGGCAGCTCAAGTGGGAGCTGGAGGACCTGTCGTTCCGATTCCTCCAGCCCGAGGCATACAAGCGCATCGCCCGGGCGCTGGATGAACGTCGCGGCGACCGCGAGGCGTTCATCGAGCGGGTCAAGCGCGAGTTGACCGCGACCTTGCGCGCCGAGGGCATCGATGCCGAAGTCGCCGGGCGGCCGAAACACATCTGGTCGATCTGGCGCAAGATGAGCCGCAAGCAGGTCGATGTCGATGGCCTCTACGACATCCGTGCGGTGCGGGTGATGGTCAAGGACATCGCCAATTGCTATGCCGCGCTCGGCATCGTGCATGCGCTGTGGCCGCCGGTGCCGGGCGAGTTCGACGACTACATCGCGCGGCCCAAGGGCAATCACTACCGCTCGCTGCACACCGCGGTGATCGGCCCCGAGGGCAAGACGCTCGAAATCCAGATCCGCACGCCGGAAATGCACGAGCACGCCGAACTCGGTGTCGCCGCGCACTGGCGCTACAAGGAAGGCGGCGGTGGCGACGCCGCGTTCGAGCGCAAGATCGCCGGCTTGCGCAACCTGCTCGAAGCCAAGGCCGACACCGAATCCGACGCCGCACTGCTCGCCGGGCTGCAGACCGAAGTGGTCGAGGACCGCGTGTATCTGTTGACGCCGCAGGGCAAGGTCATCGACCTGCCGAAGGGCGCGACCGTGCTCGATTTCGCGTACCACATCCACACCGAGGTCGGGCATCGCTGCCGCGGCGCGAAGTTGAACGGGCGACTGGTGCCGCTCGACCATCCGCCGGCCAGCGGCGAGACCGTCGAGATCGTCACCGGCAAGGTCGCCGAGCCGAAGCGCGACTGGCTGATCGCATCGCGCGGCTTCCTCACGTCGCCGCGCGCGAAGGAGAAGGTGCGCACCTGGTTCAAGAAGCTCGACCACGACCGCAATGTCGTTGCCGGGCGTGAATTGCTCGACAAGGAAATGAAGCGCCTGGCCCTGCACGAGGTCGATCTGTCGACGCTGCCGGCGCGCTTCAACCTCAAGACCCAGGACGACCTGCTCGCCGCGATCGGCATCGGCGAAGTCACGCCCGGGCACATCGCGCGCGCGCTGCACGACATCGTCCAGCCGAAGACCGAGAAGCCCGAGTTCAGTGCCGAGCCGGTGCGCTCGCGCCGCCGCGGCAAGGACGCGATCACCATCGAAGGCGTCGGCAATCTGCTGACCACGATGGCGCGCTGCTGCCAGCCGGTGCCGGGCGATCCGATCATCGGCTGGCTGACCAAGGGCCGCGGCGTCAGCGTGCATCGCGACGGCTGCCGCAGTTTCCTGAACCTGGTGGCGAAGGACCCCGGGCGCGTCATCCACGTCGATTGGGGCGGCAGCCAGGGCGAGTACGAAGTCGACGTGCTGGTGCGCGGCTATGACCGCAAGGGCTTGCTCAAGGACGTCTCCGCCGCCATCGCCGCCGCCGACGCGCACGTGCTTGCGGCCAGCACGCGCCTGGACCGCGACCACGGCATCGCCGAGATGTTCTTCGCCGTGCGCGTCGCCGACTACGGCCAGCTGTCGAGCCTGTTGCACAAGGTCGCGGCGTTGCCGAACGTGATCGAGGCGCGGCGCAATACCACCGCGGCGCGGCGGTGAAGGATCGCGGCCCGGAGGCCGCTCCCACCGGGGTGCGGCGAGATCGGGTTGGCGCGGTGGAAACGGCCCCCGGCCGCGATCCGCTGCAACCGGCACTCGAAGACTTCCGCCAGCGCCGCTGGCCCGAGGTGGTGCGGGCGCTGGCGCCCGTGATCGACGGCTGTCGCGATCTCGACACCATCCGCATCTTCGCGCTCAGCCTGGCCGAACTCGGGCGCAGCGCCGAGGCCATCGACCTGTTGCTGCAGGCGGTGGCGCTGCATCCGCAGTCGGCGGTCGCGCGCGTCAACCTCGCTTCCGCGCTGCGTCGTGGCGGACAACACGAGCGCGCCGAGCAGGAACTGCGCGACGCGATGGCGCTCGATCCGCAGCTCGCTGCCGCTCCGTTCAACCTCGGCAACTTGCTGAAGTCGCAGGCCCGGCTGGGCGAAGCGCGCGTGCCGCTGGAGCGGGCGATCGCACTCGCGCCCGCGCAGGTCGACGCGCGCGTGGCGCTCGGCGAGGTACTGAAGGCGCTCGGCGAAGTGCCCGCGGCGGTGGCGCAGTTTCGTGCTGCGATCGCAGTGCGGCCGCAGTGCGGCGCGGCGTGGTGGGGCATCGCCAACCTGAAGACGGTGCCGCTGACGAGCGACGATCTGGCGCAGCTCGATGCGCTGTGGTCGGGCACGCTCGACCCGCGCGATCGCGAGACGCTCGGCTTCGCCCGCGCCAGCGCGCATGCCGCGCACTCCGATGCCGAACACGCCTGGCAGGTCCTGCTCGAAGCGAATGCGGTCGTTGCGGCGAACCGCCCATTCGATGTCGATGCCTATCGGCGCGAGTTGATGCGCGCGGCGCAGGGTCTGGCGGCGCTGCCGCCCGCAGCGGTGCCGACGCAGGCGGTGTTCATCGTCGGCCTGCCGCGCAGCGGTTCGACCCTGGTCGAACAGATGCTGTCCGCACATCCCAAGCTCGCCGCCGCCGGAGAGCTGCCCGACCTGCCGAACCTGGTTGCGCAGCGGCGACGCGAGTTCGGGCCGCACTGGCGCGATGCGATGACGCAGCAGGACTGGGCGCAGCTCGGCAGCGAGTACCTGGGCCGCACGCAACGCTGGCGCACAGCGGGCCAGGCGCTGGTCGACAAGCTGCCGGACAACTTCCGGCGCATCGACGTGATCCTGCGCATGCTTCCGGGCGCGCGCGTGATCGATTGCCGGCGCGACGCGCGCGACTGCGCGCTGAGCTGCCTGCAGCAGTACTTCGCCCACGGCAATGCCTATAGCTTCCGCCTCGACGCGTTCGCGGCCTACCACCGCGGCTACCGCGAGCTGATGGCACAGGCGCGCGATGCAGCGCCAGCGCGCGTGCTCGGTATCGACTACGAGCGCCTGGTGCGGCAGCCGGCGACGATCCTGCACGAGCTGCTGGACTTCCTCGCGCTGCCGTTCGACACGGCGTGCCTTCATCCGGAGCGGGTGCGGCGCGAAGTGCGCACCGCCAGCGCCGCTCAAGTGGTCGAGCCGCTGGACCAGCGCGGCATCGGCCGTTGGAGGCGGTTCGAGCGTGCTTTTGCCGGCTGGGACGAGCAAGGGTTCCCGTCCGGGGCTTTGACCTAGATCAGCCGATGCGGGATAGTTCCGCGATCTGGTTCGCAGTCGGCGGCCGGATTTCCATTGCCCCGGAGAGACTACGCATGAAATCGAGTGTGCTTGCAGCCGCGATTGCGGCCGGATTGATGATGGCTGGTGCCGCCGATGCGGCGATGGTCAAGAATGCGGGTCATGCCGGCGTGATCCCGCCCGGCATTCGCGCGCCCGCTGCGGTGCTGTATAGCCAACTCGACAACCCCTCCGGCAACGGCGTGCCGGACCAGGACTTCGAGGCCGGTTTCGACACCTACGATGCGATCGCGGCCGACGACTTCGTCGTCACCGATGCGAGTGGCTGGACCATCCAGCAGGTCTCGACGGTGGGCACCACCGGCACGGCGGGTGGAGCGACGGTGAATGTCACCATCCACGCCAACAGCGTCGGCGGTGGCGATCCGGACCTGCCGGGCGCGGCCGAATGCACCTACACCGGCCTGACCCCGGCGGATACGACCGGTTCGTTCGTGATCACCCTGCCGACGGCGTGCGTCGTCGGCCCGGGTACCCACTGGGTCTCGATTCAGACCAACCAGAACTACGGCACCTATGGCCAGCACTTCTGGTCGAACCGCACCACCCAGACCGGCTCCGAAAGCGTCTGGGCCAACGCCGGAAATGGCTTTGCGACCGGCTGCACCGCGTTCGCTCCGGTGATCACCTGCGGTGTCGGTGGTGGCGCCAGCCCGGACCTGCTGTTCCAGCTCGACGGCGTGCTCGGCGGCCTGGTAACCCCGTCACAGCCGGTTCCGGTCAACTCGACCTTCGCCCTGCTCGGACTGGCCGGGTTGCTCGCCGGCGTCGGCGTGTTCGCGATGCGCCGCCGCGTCTCCTGACCCTCGGTGGATCACTGATGAAAACGGCACCTGCGGGTGCCGTTTTCATTTGCAGCCGCCACCGGTGGAAGCGGCCTCCAGCCACGATGCCGCTATACTCCGCGCCCCATTTTCCCCTGTCGGAACCTGCCATGAGCATCGAAAACCTGGAAGAAACCGCCCGCGCCATGGTGGCTGCGGGCAAGGGCATCATCGCGATCGACGAGTCGAACGCGACCATCAAGAAGCGCTTCGACGGCGTCGGCATCGACTGCACCGAGGAAAACCGTCGCGCCTATCGCGAGATGCTGCTGACCACCGCGAACCTGTCGGACCACATCTCCGGTGCGATCCTGTACGACGAGACCATCCGCCAGTCGACCCGCGCCGGCGTGCCGTTCACCAAGGTCATGCTCGACAACGGCATCCTGCCCGGCATCAAGGTCGACAAGGGTCCGCAGCCGCTCGCCGGGTTCCCGGGGGAAGTGGTCACCGAAGGCCTCGACGGCTTGCGCGACCGCCTGAACGAATATGCCCGCCTCGGCGCCAAGTTCGCGAAATGGCGTGCGGTCATCAACATCGGCGAGGACATGCCGAGCGCGACCGGCATTGACGCCAACGCGCATGCGCTCGCGCGCTACGCGGCGCTGTGCCAGGAAGCCGGCATTGTGCCGATGGTCGAGCCCGAGGTGCTGATGGATGGCAACCACGACATCGACACCTGCTACGACGTCACCGAGGCGACGTTGCGCAGCCTGTTCGGCGCGCTGTACGAGCACAACGTGATGCTGGAAGGCACGATCCTGAAGGCGAGCATGGTCATCCACGGCAAGGACTGCGCGGAGAAGGCCAGCCCGGAGGAAGTGGCCGAGTTGACGCTGCGCTGCCTGAAGTCGGCGGTGCCCTCGGCGCTGCCCGGCATCGTGTTCCTGTCCGGCGGCCAGTCCGACCTGGATGCGACCCGGCACCTGAACCTGATGAACCAGCTCGGGCCGAATCCGTGGCCGCTGTCGTTCTCCTACGGCCGCGCGATGCAGTCGGCCGCGCTCAAGCTGTGGTCGCAGGATCTGGTCGGCAACTTCGCCAAGGCGCAGTCCATCGTCGCCAGCCGCGCCCGCGAGAACGGCATGGCCGCACTCGGCCGCTGGACGCCGGACATGGCTGCGTAAGAGCGACCCCCTCCCGGCCTCCCCCTTGCTGCGCAAAGGGGAGGAGACAAGCGACCCCCTCCCTTTGCGTAGCAAGGGGAGGGTTGGGGTGGGGTCGCTCTATCATCTCTGCCTTCCGAACCAACCCACGAGGACAGGCCATGGCCACTCCGCTCAAGCAACTCGACAAGGCGCTCGGTGCGCTGCGTGATCTCGGTCTGATCAAGTCGCAGCCCGAGGAGGCGCCGGTGGTGGCGTTGATCGACCGCATCGCGCACCTCGACCCGGACAAGACCGTCGCGATCGCGCGCACGCTGTCGCAGGCCTCGCTGTTCAACGAGGTGGTGCGCGAGCAGATTTCGGCGATGTCGATCGGCGAGCGCTACCGCGGCATCACCGAAGCCTTCAACACCATCCGCGACGACGCCAAGGCGATGGTCGCGCAGGTCGAGGACGGCAAGATCGACACCATGGAACGCCTGTCCAACATCTGGATGAAGGTGACCCGCGGCGACATCCCGAGCCGCTTCGCGCGCATCAAGGACACCTACCTCGATGTTGCCAAGGACTCGAAGGAACAGATCCAGCGCGAGCAGACCATCCTCGATGCGTATCGCGATTTCCGCGGTGCGTTGAAGGAATCGCAGGTGCTCGGCTTCAACGTGCTGAAGAAGGCCGAGGAAGCGCTGACCGCGACGCGCGCAGCGCTGCAGGCGGCCTCGGATGCGGTCAACGCCAGCCCCGGCACGGACCGCGAAGCGCACGCCAAGCTGGAGATGGCGCGTGATGTCGCGATGCGCGCGCTGCAGGACGAGGACAAGCGCTACCAGATCGCCAAGGACCTGGCCGAGAACCTGTCGATCTCCTACAACACCACCGAAGTGGTGATGGCGCGGCTGATGCAGATCACCGACGCCAAGGAACGCGTCTACTCGCAGGCGGTGATGTTCTTCGGCACCAACGAGACCGTGTTCACCGCGCTCTCGGCCTCGTTCACCGGCATGCACGGCCTGCACGAGAGCACGCAGACGCTGGATGCGATGAAGGAAGGCATGAACAAGAGCCTGGAGACGCTCGGCGAAGTCGGCACCAAGGTGCTCGAGGAAGCGACGCGTGCCGGCTACGGCCCGACGCTCCGCGCCGAATCGGTCGCGAAGCTGGTCGATTCGGTGGTCAGCTTCCAGGAGAAGTCGGTGCAGATCATCGACGAAATGCGCGACCTCTCGAGCGCCAACGAGCGCGAGATCCAGGCCGCGGTCGAGGACGGGAAGCAGCGCCTGGTCGCGCTCAGTCGCGCGGCGGCGACGCTGCCGGCTGCGCGCTGAAGCGATGAAGCGACACGAGGACACCTCGTGCTTTTCCCCTCTCCCTCGATGGGAGAGGGGCAGGGGAGAGGGTGAGTCCGGAGCGCACGCTTCGCTCACCCCCTCACCCCGGCCCTCTCCCACGAGGGGAGAGGGAGAAGTGGGGAACCGATGAACACGCCAAACGCCCAACCGCGCGCGTCGATGGACGAGCTGATGCTCGCGATGGACATCGTCGACACCCTGCGCCACGAGCAGTCGCTGATCGAGCGCGAGCTGGCCTCGGACGCGCGCGACTCGGAGTTCGTCGCGCGCGTCAAGCAGATCTATGCGAACCAGGGCATCGAGGTCAGCGAGGCGCTGGTGCGCCAGGGTGTGGAGGCGCTGAAGCAGGATCGCTTCGCCTACACGCCGCCGCCGCGCAGCTTCGCGGTGCGCCTGGCCGAGGTCTGGGTCGATCGCTGGCGCTGGACCAAGCGCTCGCTGATCGCGGGCTTCGTGCTGGCGTTCGGCTATGCCGTCGTCGCCATTCCGAATGCCTGGATGGCGGCACGCGAATACGGCGAGTACACCGAGTCGGTGCAGACCCTGCAGCGACGCGGTGCGCGCCTGCAGACGCTGTCGGACAGCCTGTCCGGCTTTCCGCGCGGCTGGTCGGTGGATGCACCCGCTGTGGCGTCCGAACCCCTGGCTGCGCTCGCTCGCGAACTGGCGCTGGCGCAGGCGAACGCGGCGCCGGCGCTGGCCGCAGCGAGCGGGCTTGCGGTGCTGGCGCAGGATCGCTTCGCCGACGCGCCGGAATCCGGCTATGCGCAGCTGGCACCGGTGCGCGACCGTCTGGACACGGCCGAGGCCGAACTGAACCAGGTCGAGGGTCGGATCAAGGCCGGAGAGCGGCTGATGCTGGCCGCGCGCCGCTTCGACGCGGCGAGCACGCGCCTGGCGTCGATGGATCTCGCCGAACAGGCCCGCGCGAGCGTGCAGGATGCGCGTGCACGTGCCGAATCGGCGCTGGCCGCGGCCGACGAAGCGGTAGCGACCACCGCGGTCGGGCAGATGGAACAGGCGCTGGCCACGCTCGATCTGGCCTACACCTTGCGCATCGTCAACCGCGAAGGCGTGCAGAGCGGCGTCTGGCGCTATCACGAGGCTGCGCCCGGCGGAAAGAACTACTACCTGGTGGTCGAGGCGATCGATGCCGGCGGCAACGTGATCGCGTTGCCGGTGACGAACGAGGAAACGCAGCAGACCCGAAGCGTCGCGCTGCACGCCATTCGCGTCGCGCCTCCCGAGTACGAACGCGTCCGCGCCGACAAGCTCGACAACGGCCTGATCGACGACGCCATCGTCGGCGAGAAGCGTCGTGGCGAACTCGAAGCCCACTACCGCGTCGCCGTTGCCGGCGGCGCCATCACGGAATGGTGAGCGCGATGCAATCCGGATCCTCGGTACTTCGCGACCTCGACCAGCGCATCGACGCGCTGCGCTCGCAGTCGCACGCGCTGGCCGCCGAGCTGAGCACGCTGACCGCGCAGCGCGGTGCCGCGCGCGCGCAGGAAAGCGGCGCGACCCGCGACCTGGCCCGGCTGCGGCTCGACCTGCTGCAGGCGAACCAGGTGGCGAGCGGCATCGACGCCGCCGACCAGCGCGCGCTGGCGTTGCTCGAACAGCGCGCGCAGGCGCTGACCGCGCTCAATGCGGCCATCGCCGGTTCGCAGCAGAGGCAGCAGGCGCTCGTCGCTGCGCGCACGCAGCGCCTCGGCGAACGCGACGCGGCGTCATTGCGCGTCGATGAAGCCGCGGGCGCGGTGCGTACCGCGCTGGCTGCGACTGCGCCGTACCAGGCGCTGCAGGCACAGGCCGCACGCGCCGGCGAGACCGCGGCACTGGCGCGCGAGAAGGCGCGCATCGCCGCCGAGGATCGCGAGCAGAAGCGCAAGCCCTACGAGGCCGACAAGCTGTTCATGTACCTGTGGCAGCGCCGCTTCGGGTTTCCCGAGTACGCCGCGAATGCATTGACGCGCACGCTAGACCAGTGGGTCGCGCGGCTGGTGCGCTACGACGGCGCGCATCGCAATTACCGCATGCTGCTGGCGCTGGCCGAGCAGCTCGCGGCGCATGCCGAGGCGCAGACCGCCGCGGCTGCCGAAGCGCAGGCCAGCGTGGTCGCGGCCGAGGACGCGGCACTGGCCGAAGCCGGCGTGCCGGCGCTGGAGGCGACGCTGGATGCCGCCGACGCCGCGCTGGCTGCGGCCGAGCAGGCAGTCGAGGCCGAGGAAGCGCAGCACCGGCAACGCCTCGACGAGCGCGCGGCGATGGCCGCGGGCAGCGATCCGTTCAGCACCGAGGCGCTGAATCTGATCGCCGCGCAACTCGGGCGCGAGGAACTCGCGCAATTGCGCAGCGACGCCCAGGGCACGGCCAGCGCGGGTGACGACGCGATGGTCGCCGCGCTCGCCAACCTGCGCGCCGAGAGCAGCCGCCTGTCGACGCAGGTCGGCGAGCTGGAGACACGCCAGGCGGCGTTGCTGCGGCAGCTCGCCGATGCCGAGCAGCTGCGTACGCGGTTTCGCGCGCAGTCCTACGACAGCCAGCAGTCCGAGTTCGGCGATGGACTGGTGGTCGGCGCGCTGCTCGACCGGCTGCTGCGCGGCGCGTTGCAGGTGAACGACGCCTGGGAGGAAATGGGGCGCCACCATCGCGTGCGGCTGCCGCCGATCACGCGCTTGCCGCGCGGTGACGGTTTCGGTGGTGGCGGCTTCGGCAGCGGCGGCGGTTTCCGCACGGGCGGTGGCTTCCGTGGCGGCGGCGGATTCAAGACCGGCGGGGGCTTCTGATGCGCGGCGCCCAGGGTCCGTTGCATCCGCGTCGCGAACAGCGCCAGAGCGAGCTGCGCGTGTTCGGCCTGCATGCGTGCATGGCGGTGTTTGGGCATCGGCGCGCGGCGATCCGCAAGGTCTATCTGGAGAAGGAGCGCCTCGGCGAGCTGCGCGAGGTGATCGCGCATTGCGTCCAGCAACGGCTCGGCTATCGGCTGCTGCCGGCGGAGGAGCTGGAGAAGCTGACGCGCTCGCAACACCATGAGGGCGTCTGCTTCGAGGTGTTGCGCGCGCCGCTGCGCTCGCTGGAAGACGCACTCGCGGCGATCGCACCCGCCCAGCCGGCATGGCTTGCGTGGCTCGATGGGGTCGGCAACCCGCATAACCTCGGCGCGATGCTGCGCAGCGCGGCGCACTTTGGGTGTGCCGGATTGATCCTGGCGCGTGACGCCGGCCTCGGCCTTTCTGGCGCGGCCTGTCGTGTCGCCGAGGGCGGCGCCGAGGCGGTGCCGCTGATCGGCATCGATGCCGCCGATGCCGCGATCGCGCTGCTGCATCGCGACCGCTTCGAGTTGCTCGCGACCGTGGTGCGCGGCGGCGACGACCTGTTTTCGCGGCCGCCGCCGGCGCGCGCGGTGTTCGTGATGGGTGCCGAGGAAGCCGGCATGAGCGAGGCCCTGGTGGCGCGCTGCGACCGCCGCGTCGGCATTCCCGGCAGCGGTGCGGTCGAGAGCCTGAACGTGTCTGCGGCGTTTGCGGTGTTCGCCGCGCAGTGGTTTGCATCAACGCGGGGCTGATCCCCGCAACGAGGTGGGCATGTCGCGAATTCCCCTGCTGCTGGCGTTGCTCGCCCTGGTCGCACCGGGTGCGGCGTGGGCGCAGACGCCGAAGCCGGCACCGAAGCCGGCGAAGACGTTTGCGCTCGACTACACCATCGAACTGCTGCCGAAACTGGACCAGGCGCGGATCACGATCGCGCTCGGCCAAGGCTCGGAGCGCGTGAAACGCCTCGCCCTCGGCTTCGACGCCAAGCGCTACAGCGGCTTCAAGGCCAGCCTCGGCCAATTCGTCGCGGAAGCGCCCGACAAGGCAGTGTGGACGCCGGCCGGGCCCGGCTCGAAGCTCGTCTATCTGGTGCGCATCACGCGCAAGCGCGACAGCGGCGATTTCGATGCGCGCATGACCGCCGACTGGGCGCTGTTCCGCGGCGACAAGGCGATCCCGTTCATCAAGGCGCGGATGAAGAAGAACACCGAGTCGGTGGCGCGCCTGCGCTTCGTGCTGCCGCCGGGTTGGACCAACGTCGATACCGGCTGGATGCGGATGCCCGACGGGCGCTTCGCGGTCGACAACCGCGAACGGCGCTTCGACCGGCCGATCGGCTGGATCATCGCCGGCCGCGTCGGCACGCGCCGCGACCAGCTCGGCAGCACCGAGATCGCCGTCGCCGCGCCGAAGGGCGATCCGCTCGATCGCATGGACGCGCTGACCATGATCAATTTCGTCTGGCCCGAGATCGAGGGCGCGTTCCGGCGCACGCCGCGCAAGGTGCTGATCGTTGGCGCCGGCGACCCGATGTGGAGAGGCGGGCTGTCGGCACCGAATTCGCTGTTCTTCCACTCGCAGCGGCCATTGGTCAGCGAGAACGCCACCAGCACGCTGTTCCACGAGCTGACCCACGTGGTCACGCGCATCAGCGGCGAAGACCGCTCCGACTGGATCGCCGAAGGCCTGGCCGAGTTCTACTCGGTGGAACTGAACTGGCGCGCCGGTGGCATGAGCGATGCGCGGCGCGAGCGCGTGTTTTCCAACCTGCGCGACTGGGGTGCGCGGGTGAAGTCGCTGCGCACCGAGCACTCCAGCGCCGAGATCACCGCGCGCGCGGTGGTGCTGCTGCACGAGCTCGATGCCGAGATCCGTGCGCGCAGCAAGGACGCCAGGGACATCGACGACCTGACCCGGATCCTGTGCGTGCTGCGCAAGGTATCGACCGCCGAGTTTGTCGCCGCCGCCGAAAAAGTCCTCGGCGGCAAATCCAGGGTGTTGGCGACGCCGTTGTTGCACATGTAATTGGATGGACTCGCCCCTCGCCGAGGCGTCATTCGCGCCACGGTGGTATCCAATGAGGACCAACGACAGCGAGGGGCGGGCCCATGAAAGAGCGTACGGCAAAATTCGAGGTGTTGGCGATCGACCTGGCGAAGA
>JACPFU010000012.1 GCA_016182785.1 Lysobacterales bacterium
AACCAATGGTGGCCCAGGGTGCACACGCACCCTCTCGATGAGGCCTGATACATAGATGCAGCCGGCTTCCGGCGATCAAAGCGGCGTTGACGAACGGGGCGAGTCCATACATAGGAGCGGCACTTTGCCGCGACCGGAGACACGATGCGATCGTTGTTCGCGGCACGACGTGTTCGCAATGTCGCGGGTTCACGACACAACGCCTTCGCGATGACCGCGTGTAGCCGCGTCATCGGTCGCGGCAAAGTGCCGCTCCTACGACAGAACGGGGGCCATCGTCGGCGCGTCTAGTCGAAGCTGTTCTTGAACAACGCGTCCGGCTGGAAGTTGACGCCGAGCGTGTAGGCGCCGTTGTCGGCATAGCCGGTCGAGGCGACCATGACCACGTACTGCTGGCCGGCGACGATGCCGGTCGCGTAGGTGTTGCGCGAGGCGGTCGCGGGCACCGATGTCGAGTTCAGCACCGCGCCGCTGGCATCGTGCAACCGCAACTGGCCGGCGAACTGCGGATTGGTCAGGGTCGCGTACATCACGCCTGCGAACGGGGCGGTGTAGCTCACGTACTCGATGGAGCCGATCAGCCCCAGATTGCCGGCGTAGCCCGGATCGTCGCCGTTGCCGTTCAGTGAACCGGTGCGGTTCAACAGTGCTTGTTCGGGTCCGTCGATCTGCAGCGTGTAGTCGGCAGCGCCACCGCTGAAATCAGCCTCGGACAGCACCGCTGCGGTGTTCGGAATGCCACCAAGGGCGGCAAAGACCAGCTGCGCGTCATCCCCCACACCGCCGTCGTAGGCGAGCGCAAGCGGATCGTCGAGCACCTGCAGGAACACCGCCGCCATCGGATCCATCTCGGCATGACTCTCGACCACGCGCACGGTGGTGTTGCCGGAGGTCTTGAAGCTGAATTCGATGCGGTCCACGTCGGTGATCCCGAACAGGTTCTGCGGGAAATCGACATCGCCATGCTGGTCCGGATACAGCGTGTATTCCTCGGACCCCGGCCCCATCGCCAGGACGGTGGCGCCCAAGGCATGCACACGTCCCCAGCCGTAGGTGGTGTCGTGGCCGGCGGCACCAAGCTCGATCGCGGACATGCGCATGGCGCGATGCATGTCGTAGCGCGTCAGCGTGCCGCTGCCGCCGGCCATTTCCAGCATCAGCGCGCCGACCGCGGCGGCATTGGGTGTCGCCGCCGAGGTGCCGGAGAAGTTGGGGAATGCATCCGCATCGTCGCCGGTGTCGCTGCCGAAGAACGAGTTGTTGACGCGGTCGATCGAGAGGAAATCCGGCTTCTCGTAGGTGAAGGGTCCGACCGGGTTGCCGGCAGTGTCGAAGAAGCGCCGAAACGGGCCGCGTCCGCTGTAGGCCTCCGCCACATCGCGATTGCTGAACGGAGCCGCGCCGATGGCGATCGAGTTCGGCGTGCCGGCATGTGGTGTCAGCGTACCGCCGCCACCGTTGTACTCGTCCATCGTCACCTGCCAGGCACCGTTGGCAAAGAACTGGTACTTGAAGGTGAGGCCAGCGGCGGCTCCGGAAATGCGCTTGACCGCCATGTTCAACACCAGCGGCGCGCCAGTGTTGTTGGTGATGGTGACGCTATCGATCGGATCGCCACCGATGTTGTTCACGGTCGAGTTCGTGACCAGCACATTGACCGCCGCATTCCAGACCTCAAGACTCAGGTCGGTGGTCGCGCTACCCATCGGCTGCGACCACTGCAGCACGACGCTGACCGATACCGGGTTGGCCGCTGTGCCGCTCGGCATGGTGATCTGCTGGACCTCGTCACCACCCGAGAACTGGTGGTAGTTGTCGGCATCACCGTCGGAGAACACCGACTCGTAGCTGAGGTTGGCGTAATTGTGATTCAGGGCGAAATACAGGCCGCCATTGGTGACGAAGGTATCCACCGCCTGAGCGACCACGCCATCCTGGTAGAAGGGTTCGGCGAAATAGACGTAGTCGTCGTTGATGATGTCCATGTTGGCCGCAGCCAGCCCCGCGATGTTGGCCGCGAAATTCGCCTGCCCGCCGGTGGCGGTCGCAAACACCAGCTGAGTGGTATCGGGCGCGATGTCGTGGATCAGCTCCATCATCGCGCGGCCTTCGTCAGTCGGGCTGCCGCCGACCATGTCGGCGAGCACACCCACTCGCACTCCCGCCGGCAGGTCGCCGCTGCCCTGCGAGGTCGCGACACCGCCGCCGATGCGATTCGCCGAATCGGACAGCGTGCCAATGCGCAGGCTGGTGCCATTTGCGGTCGGAAACACGCGTCGCACCGCTTCCACTTCCAGCGCCTGCTCGGCCTGGTTGCCAACCACGCCCTGGGCCTTCGCCAGTGGCAGTGCGTGCGCGGGCGACGGCGTCTTTCCGGTCATGCCGCCGGCCGCATGCACCGCGGCGATGCCGGGCAGCATCGCCACGTCGAGCAAACGCTGCACGGGCACCAGGGCGGAAACCACGTGAAACGCCGGCGCCGGGGCCGACGCGAGGATTTCGACACCGGGTACCCCGGCGAGACCGTTCATCGCGCGCCCGACATCGGCAACCACGGTGAGGTCCACCACGACCTTGTCGCGTTGCACCTGGAACAACTCGCCGTAGGTGCTGCCATCGACCAGGCGAAAGCGAGCGGGATTGGCGGCATCCGCGCTTCCATCCAGCGCGGCTGCGGCCAACTCCTGCAGCGTATCGGGCAGACGTCGCGCCGCACTTCGTTGTGCCGGATCGAGATCCGATCGGGTCTCCCACTGCGGGCGGCCGGGCAACACCTGCACCGGCGGCAGCGCGCCAGTCTCGACCGGATCATCGCCGGTTCCGGGCCGATCCCCTGCCGCTGCGAAAGCAGCTGCGAGGAGGCCGAGGAAAAGCAGGCAGACGCGCGCGTGCATGATGACCTCCGGCTGGGCGCGCCCAGAAGCGGACGCGACCAGCAGGACCCTACGCCGCGCGCATCACGCCGGCTTGACCTGAATCAACCAAAGAACACGGCCGCGAACTTGTTGCCGTCGAGGTCGCGGAAATACGCGGCGTAGAAGCCCTCGCTGCGCTGGCCCGGAGCACCTTCGTCACTGCCGCCGAGTTGCAGCGCCTTGGCGTGCAGGCGATTCACCTGCTCCTTGCTGGTCGCATGCAGCGCCAGCATCGAGCCGTTGCCGATCGTGGCCGGTTGGCCGTTGAACGGCTTGATCACGCCGACGCCGGGGCTGTGCTCGCCATTCGACCAGGCGACGCCGGTTTCGCCTTCCCAGACGTGCTTGGCGTTGAATTCGGCGAAGAGCGCTTCAAAGAACGCGACGGCGCGCGGCAGATCATTGGTTCCGACGAGGGCATAGGCAAGCATGGTGCGATCCGTTGTTGGGGGGGAGCGCCGTTGTCGTCCTCTGCGCATCCCCAGTCAAGTGCGGAAACGCCCGATTTCACTCCGTCTCGACAAACTCGTGCAGCAACGTGCTCAAACGCCGCGCCGGGTCGCCGCGATAGAGCACGTCGGAGACGAACCAACGGAACCCCACGCGCTGCAGCTCGACCACGTCGGTCCACACGATGGCGCGGTTGCGATGCGCCTTGGAATAGCGTTCGTCGATGTGGATCACGGTCACCGTGATGCGCGCTCGATCACCGTCGATCACCGGCTCGGCGAGCGCGACTTCATGCGCTCCCTCAACGCCATCGACCAGCAGATCGCCTTCGAGCATGCGCGGTTTCTCATCCGCCGCCGCCTGCGCTGCATAGACCGCGGCGGCGGCCTCGGCGCGATCGACTTGCACGACCAGTTCGGGCGCCAGGAACATCTCCAGGTCGCGCCGCTCGGCCTTGCTCGACAACCCGGCACCGGGATGCGCCAGCGCCCAGCGATACATGCCGGCCGCGGCATTGCGGACCTGTTCCGGTTCGGACGGCAGCGGCGTCAACGACGCCGCCTCGTGCGGCGGCAACCAGCACGCAGCTGCCACCAGCATGCCAGCAAGGATGCGAGCCTGGATGCGCATCGCGCTATTGCACCTTCTTGGCGGCTTTGGCGGCTTTGGCGGCTTCGGCCGCTTCCACGGCGGCAGCCGCCTCGCGGCCGTCGCCGGCGCAAGAGCCGGTGTCCGCTGCGGGCGCCGCTGCCTGCTCGGCTTCCAGCGCCATCTCGGCGTCGGTCTTGCGGTCCGCTTCCCATCGTTCCATCGAATCGGCCATCTCGGTGCCGACCCACTGGTCGCGCCAGTAGCGCATGCGGAAATCGTGCGACAGGTCGACGCCGAACACGCGCGCATCGATGTGCAGCGTGGCACGATCGGCAAGCGCATCGCGTTCGCTGAAACGCACGCTGTCGAGGATCTGGTCGGCATCGACATCGTAGGCGGCGAGCACCTGCTTCACCGTGCGCAGCAGCGCATCGCCATGCACGACCGCATCCTCGAAGGACAGCAGCTGCACGTCCTCGAAGCGCTTGACCCCAGTCTGCCGCACCAGTGCCGACACCGCGTCGAGTGCGCGACGCAGACGTGCGGCGTCGGCGAAATCAACGCGCCCGATCCAGTCCTGCACCGCGTACATCAGCCGCGTCATCTGCTGCACTTCGTCGGCGTTCATGTCCTGGTCGCTGGCGATCTCGGTCAACATCGCGCCGAAGCCGAGGTTGAACTCCATCGCCCGCTTCGACGCCGATTCGGCGATTTGCGGCTGCCATTCCGCGATCAGTTGCTCCACGCCCTCGGCGGTTTGCAGCTTGCGCCAGACCATCTCCGCCTCATCTTCTGCCGCCTCGATCGCCGCCGGCTCGGCCGTGGCGGCTTCGGTCGTCGCCGCCTTCGCCGCTGCAGCACGACGTCTCGCCGCGGACTCGTCCCACTGCTTCGCGATCTGCGCGATGTCCTTGTCGTGTTCGTTGGCTTCGAGCAGCGCCGCAAAGTCGTTCTGCTTCAGCGCCAGCAGCACGGCGTCCGGCAGATCAGTCACCCGCGTCGGCGGCTGCGGCGCCTGCTGCGTCACTGCGGGCGCGAGCTTCGCGGTCGCCACCGCCACCTCTCCCGCCGTCGCCACCATCGTCGCCAGGGCCAACGCCAAACCGCAACCGATCCGTTTCATCGCCTTCTCCATTTGAGGAACTTCGTGAACGCGAGACCGATGCTATCGGGGTCCGGCCGCAACACCTGTCCCTGAAGTCACCCCGATCGGGCGCGACGAGGGCAGGTCGCAGGCCACGCCCTCAGGCTGCGGCCAGTCCGGTTCTCCGCGAGGCTTGCCGTCGGAGGCCGGTGATCGCGATAATTGCGAATTGTAAACGGCGCCGCAAAGGCGCTGCCCGCCCCACCCTCCGCGAGGAAACCCCATGTTCTGGAAACGCCCGGCCGCCGCGCTCGCAGCGGCCTTCCTGATGATGTCCGCTGCCGCTGCCGCCGCGCCGCCCGCGCTCGAGACCATGCTCAAGCGGCCGCTGTTCTACCAGATGGGCATCTCCCCGGACGGCAAGCACCTGGCCGCGACCGTGCCGATGGGCGACGACCGCACCATCCTTGCCGTGCTCGATCGCGAAACCCTCAAGGTGACTGCGACCTTGCAGTTGCGCGAGGACGAGCATGCATCGAGTTTCGTCTGGGCCAATGACCAGCGCATCCTGGTCATGCCTTCGAAGAAGCTCGGCCTGCTGGATCAGCCGTTTGCCACTGGCGAGATCTATGCCGTCGATGCGGACGGCAGCCGGCCCAAGATGCTGTTCGGCTACCGCACGCAAGACGACGGCTTGAGTACGAGCCACTTGGTCAAGCAGGAATGGGCAGGGGCCTCGGTGCTGCACCGCCTGCCTGAAAACAAGAACGAAGTGCTGATCGGCGTGTATCCCTGGCGCGATGCCGAGACCGCGCTGCCGGAAGTGCGCACCATGGACGTTCGCACCGGCCGCACCAATGCGGTCACGCGCGCGCCGATGCCGCGGTCGTCGTTCCTGACCGACAACGACGGTCACGTGCGTCTCAATATCGCGCTGCGCGTAGATCATACGCAAGTCATCCACGTGCGCGCGGCGAAGGGCGGCGAGTGGAGCGTCCTGCACGACGAGCGCGACAGCGGCTATGCGCTCGTGCCGCTGGCCTTCGAGGCCGACGGCAAGCACGTGCTGGCGCGTCGCGAGCAGGCCAAGGGCGCAGACTCGCTGGTGCGCTGGAACATCGACGACAACACTCAGAAGGAAATCGCGCCGTCCGGTGTAGCCAACCCCAACGACGTGTTGATGGATGCAGCAGACCGCACGCCCTATGCATGGATCAGTCATCCGGACCGCCCGCAGGTCACCTTTCTCGATCCGGATTCTCGCGAAGCACGGTTGTTGAAGTCGCTGAACGAGACATTCCCAGGCCAGCACGTAGTGCCGACCGGCTTCACCCGTGACGGCGGACTCGCTTTGGTCTCGGTTGCAAGCGACCGCAATCCCGGGGAGTTCTACCTGATCGACACCGGGACCATGAAGGCGCGCTTTCTGGCCTCAACACGCCAGTGGATCGACCCGAAACAGATGGGCGAGTCGCGCCCGGTCGCGATCAAGGCGCGCGATGGCACCACCCTGCATGGCTATCTCTTCCTGCCCGCAGACAAGCCCGCGAAGCAACTGCCACTAGTGGTCAACCCACACGGTGGACCGCACACCACTCGCGACTACTGGATGTTTGACGAGGAGGCCCAGATCTTCGCCAGCCGAGGCTATGCCGTGCTCAAGGTCAACTTCCGCGGCTCGGCTGGGTACGGCACCCAGTTCCAGCTCGCTGGTCAACGAGAATGGGCTGGACTGATGCAGGACGACCTGGCCGATGCGGTGCGCTGGACTATCTCGGAGGGCTATGCCGACAAGAACCGCATCTGCATCTATGGCGCGAGCTACGGCGGCTATGCAGCATTGATGAACTCGGCGCGCTATCCCGAGCTGTACCGCTGCACGGTGGGCTACGTCGGCGTCTACGATCTGCCGTTGATGTACAGGGATGGCGACACCCCGGAGACCATGTTTGGCCGCGCGGACTTGGACTTGGCGATCGGCAAGGAAGACCTGGATGAAGCGTCGCCATTGCGCCACGCCGAGAAGATCACCATGCCGGTGATGCTGGTCCACGGCGGCGAAGACTTCCGCGTGCCGCAGAAGCACGCCGACCGCATGCGCGAGGCGCTGAAGAAGGCCGGCAACGAGCCGGAATGGCTGGTCAAGCGCAGCGAGGGCCACGGCTTCTACGTCACCGAGAACCGCATCGAGCTCTACACCAAGCTGCTCGCCTTCTTCGACCGCCACATCGGCGAAAACGCGAAACCCGCGCAAGCGGCCAAGCCCGCGCAATAGGTCGTCACGAACCGGCCGGCCCGCATGCAGCTGCGGGTCGGCCGAAGCGCGTTGCTGCTCGCCGCAATTCGCCTGCGAAGCGGCGGTGACAAACGCATCCCGTCGTCGCCAGCTTCGGGCCCTGCGCATTCGCGCGTTGCGACGCGATGTTTCGAGCAGTTCCAGGGCACGCAACCCATGCACCGAGTGATTCATGCCAAATATTGCATGAGGCGTAAAATGCGCGCCTAATACCACTCATGAAGCGCGTCGTTTGGGCTGGCAGCAGCAGGGAGGAACTTCGAGCCTTCCCACCGGAAGCCAGACGGGAGGCTGGTTTTCAGCTGAGCAAGGTTGAGGCGGGCAACGACCCTGACGATTGGAAACCGATGCCCGACATCGGTGCCGGCGTTCGGGAGATTCGCGTTCGAAGCTCAGACGGAGCGTTTCGCGTGATCTACGTGACGAACATCGGAAGCGTGGTGCACGTCTTGCACGCGTTTCAGAAGAAGACACAAAAGGCGAGCCTGCTCGATCTGCGCATCGCGAGGCAACGCCTGAAGCAAGTACGGGGTGACCATCCATGAAGCGCTCAACCCAACCTGCCGGCACCAAAGCAATCACCCCCGGCGATCCGCGTGGCGTGTTCTTTGATCTGTTCGATGCTGATGAAGCCGCAGAACTGACGATGCGCGCCGATCTGCTGCGCGGTCTTCAGGCATGGTTGGCCGCAACGGCGACGCAGACCGCAGCAGCCCGAACGCTCGGCACCACGCAGGCGCGCATCTCCGACATCAAGCGCGGCAAGATCGACCGGTTCAGCCTCGACCTGCTGGTTCGTTTTGCTGCACGCGCCGGACTGCGACCGGTCTTGAAACTCGCAGCCTGATTGCGAACGGATTCCTCGGCCTACTCCGACGACGTGATCCACCGCAGTCTCGCGTCCAACGCTGCCTCCGCGGTCGTGAGCGGGAATTCGCGCCCGTCGCACACGGCGACGCGCCGGGCGCAGTCGATCTGCAGTGTGAGATCGACCGGAACATGATTGCCGGGGTACTTGCGCAACCGCCATTGAACGACGTCGTCGCCGATCCAGGCGGCGCTGTCGAGTGACCAGTGCACATCGCGGAACGCGAAGATCGGCGTGTTCGCGGCCAGCTCGACCAGAACCGGCGACTCGATCCACAGCGACATCCGCACCTCCCACGGCGAAGTCACCACCGCCCAGCGTCCGCCCGGCGCCACGAGCGAGCTGTCCGCCGTCATGTCGGCTGCTCGACGAACCAAGCCGGGCTGGACCTCACAGCATCGGCAACTTCAGGCCCTGCTCTTTCGCACACGTCTGCGCGATTTCGTAGCCGGCATCCGCATGACGCATGACGCCGGTGCCGGGGTCGTTCCAGAGGACGCGGGCGAGGCGCTTTGCGGCGGCTTCGGAGCCGTCGGCGACGATGACGACCCCGGAGTGTTGCGAATAGCCCATGCCGACACCGCCGCCGTGGTGCAGCGACACCCAGGTGGCGCCGCCGGCGACGTTGAGCATCGCATTCAGCAGCGGCCAGTCGGACACCGCATCCGAGCCATCTCGCATCGCTTCGGTTTCGCGGTTCGGCGACGACACCGAGCCCGAGTCGAGATGGTCGCGGCCGATCACGATCGGCGCCTTCACCTCGCCCTTGCGCACCATCTCGTTGAAGGCGAGCCCGAGCTTGTGGCGAAGCCCGAGCCCGACCCAGCAGATGCGCGCCGGCAGGCCCTGGAAACTGATGCGCTCGCGGGCCATGTCGAGCCAGCGGTGCAGGTGCGGATCGTTCGGGATCAGTTCCTTCACCTTGGCGTCGGTCTTGTAGATGTCCTCGGGATCACCCGAGAGCGCGACCCAGCGGAACGGACCGACGCCGCGGCAGAACAGCGGGCGCACATAGGCCGGCACGAAGCCCGGGAAGTCGAAGGCGTTCGCGCAGCCCTCGTCCTTCGCCATCTGGCGGATGTTGTTGCCGTAGTCGAAGGTCGGCACGCCCATCTTCTGGAACGCCAGCATCGCCTCGACATGTACGCGCATCGAACGCTTCGCCGCGTCGCGGGTGCCGTTCGGATCGGCGACGCGCTGTTCGAACCAGCGCTCGCAGCTCCAGCCGATCGGCAGGTAGCCGTTGACCGGATCATGCGCGCTGGTCTGGTCGGTCACGGCGTCCGGGCGCACGCCACGGCGCACCATCTCCGGCAGCACTTCGGCGGCATTGCCGAGCAGCGCGATCGACTTCGCCTCGCCCGCCGCCGTGTATTTCGCGATGCGCGCGAGCGCGTCGTCGAGGTCACGCGCCTGCTCGTCGACGTAGCGCGTCTTCAGACGGAAATCGATGCGGCTCTGTTGGCATTCGATGTTCAGCGAACAGGCGCCCGCGAGCGACGCCGCCAGCGGTTGCGCACCGCCCATGCCGCCGAGACCGGCAGTCAGGATCCAGCGCCCCTTCAGATTGCCGCCGTAGTGCTGGCGACCCATCTCGACGAAGGTTTCGTAGGTGCCCTGCACGATGCCCTGCGAGCCGATGTAGATCCACGAGCCGGCCGTCATCTGGCCGTACATCATCAGGCCCTTGCGATCGAGTTCGTGGAAGTGTTCCCAGGTCGACCATGCCGGCACCAGGTTCGAGTTCGCGAGCAGCACCCGCGGCGCATCGGCATGGCTCGGGAACACGCCGACCGGCTTGCCGCTCTGGATCAACAGGGTTTCGTCGTCGTTGAGTTCGCGCAAGGTCTTCAGGATCGCGTCGTAACTCTCCCAGTTGCGCGCGGCCCGCCCGATGCCGCCGTAGACGACGAGCTCGGCGGGATTCTCGGCAACCTCGGGGTCGAGGTTGTTCTGCAGCATGCGATAGGCGGCTTCGGTCAGCCAGCTCTTGCAGCTGAGCGTGTTGCCGCGCGGCGCGCGGATCACGCGCGAATCGTCGCGGCGGGTGAAGGTGGTCATGGGCGGTCCTTGAAGGGCGTCGCCCATTATCGCATCGCCCCCTGCGATCGCGCCCCCTACAATCGCGCCCCCTGCCAGGAGCCGAACTTGAGTCCCGAATCGATCGGCTTCATCGCCGCCCTGCTCACCACCGGCGCCTTCGTGCCGCAAGCCTGGATGACGGTGCGCACCCGCGACACCCGCAGCATCTCGCTGGCGATGTATGTCGTGTTCAATATCGGCATCGCGCTGTGGCTCGCCTATGGCGTGTTGATCGACTCGCGGCCGATGATCTGGGCGAACGTGATCACCCTCGCCTTGGCCATGACCATCCTCACGGTGAAGTGGCAGAACCGGCACCGCGACCGCGTCGGTTCCTGACCCGAGCGGTCCTGGCGTTGGACCCGGCGCGTCAGCGCCGGACCCGGAAGCGAGCGCTCGTCTTGAGTCACCGTCTGGCACGGTGTTTGCAGATCGTTACCGGTGTCACAGGAGGTGCACGATGAAGTTCCGCTACTCGACGCGATTGCAGGCGCAACGCCTGTTGTTCCTGTTCGGATACCTGATCGCAGCCTCCGTGCTCGCCTGGGCCGCGCCTGCTGCTTCCGGCGGCATGAGATCGGCGCTGGACCATCCCGTTGGCGCGGTGCGCGCCGCACGCTGATCGCGTCGCAACAACGCTGTCCAAATCCTGCTGATCACTGCGGGCCGCGCTGCTACGTTGGCGCCATGCCGACCGCTGCCGAACCCGCATCGACCCGTTTTGAACGCGCCCGCCTCGCCCGCGATGCGCGTTTCGACGGCCTGTTCTACACCGCCGTGAAAACCACCGGGATCTACTGCCGCCCGGTGTGTCCGGCTCCGGCACCGAAGCCCGGCAACGTCGTGTATTTCGAGACTGCCGGCGCCGCCGCTGCCGCCGGCTTTCGACCCTGCCTGCGCTGTCGTCCGGAACTATCCCCGGACGACCGCAGCGGCCGCGCAGAGGACCAACTGCCGGACCGCGTGCTCGCCCGCATCCACGAAGGCGCGCTCGACGGGCAATCGGCAACCGCCCTGGCCGCGGAGTTCGACACCGGCGAGCGCCAGCTGCGCCGCAGCTTCCTCACGCGCTACGGCATCACCCCGCAGGCCGCGGCCGCAACCCACCGCATCCACGTCGCCAAGCAGTTGTTGACCGAGACGCGCATGGCCGTCACCGACGTCGCGTACGCTGCCGGATTCGCGAGCCTGCGCCGCTTCCACCAGGCATTCGCGGCCGCGACCGGAATGAACCCGACCCAGCTGCGACGCAACGATGCAGCGACGGCGCGGCCAACCGACGTGCATCGATTGCGCCTGGCCTATCGACCCCCGTATGACTGGCCGCGCGCACTCGCGTTCCTGCGCCAGCGCGCGCTGCCGGGCATCGAGCATGTGGGCGAGCACGACTACCGGCGCGAATTACCCGAACTCGCCGATGGCGCGCGACTGCGCGTCACCCACGATCCCGCGCACCACGCGCTGGTGCTCGAACTGTTCGCACTGCCGACGCAGTCGATCCCGAAGGTCGCGCAGCGGGTGCGGCGCATGTTCGACCTCGACGCCGACCCGCAGGCCGTCGCCGCCACGCTGTCTTGCGATTCGCTGCTCGCTCCGCTGCTGCGCGCGCGTCCCGGCCTGCGCGTGCCGACCGCATTCGATCCATGGGAAACCGCGGTGCGCGCCGTGGTCGGACAACGCATCAGCGTCGCGGCCACGCGCACGCTGCTGACGCGGATGATCGCGAGCGACGGTCGCTTCCCTGCGCCTGCGGCGATCGGCCAGCATGACCTGGCGGGGATCGGCCTGACGCGCTCGCGCGCGGCGACGATCCAGGCACTGGCGCGCGCAGTGCTTTCCGGGCGCGTGCATTTCCGCGCCGGGCAGTCGCTCGATGCCTTCGTCGAAGGACTGGTGCAGATCCCCGGCATCGGGCCATGGACCGCGCACTACATCGCGATGCGCGCACTCGGCCACCCGGATGCGTACCCGCTCGGCGACCTGATCGTGAAACGCGCACTCGGCAATCCCACGCCGAGTCAGGAACGCGCGCGCGCCGAAGCCTGGCGACCCTGGCGCAGTTACGTCGTCCTCCACCTCTGGACCGCAGCGAGCGAATCCGCATGAACACCACCTGGTACGACACCTTCGAGAGTCCGATCGGCGCGCTCACCGCCGCCGCCGATGGCAACGGCCTGCGCTGGCTGCTGTTCGCGCACAACCGCTACGAACCCGAGCGCAGCGGCTGGCAGCGCGACGCCACACCCTTCGCCGAGTTGCGCCGGCAACTTGGCGCCTACTTCGCCGGGCAACTGCACGACTTCGACCTGCCGCTCGCGCCGCAGGGCAGCGCGTTCCAGCACGCCGTGTGGAGCGCGCTGCGCGCGATCCCCTACGGCGAGACCCGCAGCTACCGCGACATCGCCTGCGCCATCGACAACCGCAACGCGGTGCGCGCGGTCGGGCTCGCCAACGGCCGCAATCCGCTGCCGATCCTGGTGCCTTGCCACCGCGTCATCGGCGCCGACGGATCAATGACCGGCTTCGGCGGCGGCATCCCGATCAAGCGCTTCCTGCTGGATCTGGAAGCACGCCAGGGCACCAACCCATTCGCGCTTGCGGCCGGCACATTACCTCGGTAATGTCCAGGCATGATCACCAGCAAGCTCACCGCCCAGTCACAGATTTCGGTACCTGCCGCGATTCGCCGCAAGCTTGGCGTCGGTCCTGGAGCCGTACTTGCTTGGGATGCCGATTGCGACCGCGTCAGCGTGCGCCGCGTCGGCAAGTTCAGCTCGAAGGACATCCGCGATGCTCTGTTCGGGGCCAAGCCAGCGCGCAAATCCAGCCTCGCGGAACTGAAAGCTGCGGTCGGCAAGCACATTCGCCAGAAGCATGCGCGCGATTGACACCAACGTCCTGGTGCGACTGCTGACCGAGGACGATGCGCGCCAGGCCCGGCAGGCGCACGAATTCACCCGCGGCGGCGCATGGGTGTCGCACCTGGTCCTGGTCGAGACGGTCTGGGTGCTGGACTCGCATTTCGACTTGCCACGCGCCAAACAGGCGCTGGCGATCGAGATGCTGTTGCAGCACCACGAACTGGTGGTCGAGCGTCCCGACGTGGTGGCGCTGGCGCTGGATCACTTCCGGCGCAAACCCACGATCGGTTTCAGCGACTGCCTGATCCTGGAAGTTGCACGCGCCGCGGGACACCTGCCACTCGGCACCTTCGACCGCAGCCTGTCGCGGCTCCCCGGGGGCGAGCGCGTCGCTTCGGTTCAGCGCTGATCGAGTCGCGTGACCACATCGATGTAACGCCGCGCGATGCGTTCCTGGTCGACGTGGCGGCCGTCTTCCACAACGCGACGACCGCGCACCAGCACCTCGCGCACCAGGGGCACGTTGCCGGAGAAGATCCAGCTATCGAGTAGCTGATCGCCAGTGCGCGCGGCGAGCAGCGGATGGGCGCGGTCCAGCACCAGGCTGGAGCCGCTTGCGGCCAGCTTCGCGCCGACCGAGCGCGTACCGCCCGCGAGCACCTGCGCGTGCAGGAAGCAGCCCACCGACTTCTGCGTGGCATCGACCGCCACATTGCGGCGGCGCGCGAACAAGCGCTGTCCGTATTCGAGCCAGCGCAGTTCCTCGACCGGAGACACCGAAATGTGGCTGTCCGAGCCGATGCTGAAGCTGCCCTGCGCTGCGAGGTATTCCGGCAGCGCAAACAGGCCGTCGCCAAGATTGGCCTCGGTGCTCGGGCACAGACACACGGTTGCCCCGGACTGCGCGATGCGTTCCACCTCGGGTGCGCTCAGGTGGGTCGCATGCACCAGCGTCCAGCGCGCATCGACGTCGGCGTGGTCATACAGCCACGACACCGGGCGGGTGCCGCGCAGCGCCAGGCATTCCTCGACTTCGGCCAACTGCTCGGCGATGTGGATGTGGATCGGTCGCTGCGTTGCGGCCTCCGCCCGCAACACTTCGCGCATCGCGTCGGGCGGCACGGCACGCAGCGAATGCAGCGCGATGCCGACCTGCAGTGCATCCGACTCCTCGCACCGCAAGTCCGCGACCAGACGCAGGAAGGCATCGACCGAATGTGCGAAGCGCAGTTGCCGCGCACCGAGCGCGCGTCCATCGAAGCCGCCCTGCTGATACAGCACCGGCAACAGGCACAGGTCGATACCGGTTTCGGCAGCGGCTGCGATCAAGGCGCGCGACATCGCCGCGGCATCCGCGTAGGGCCGGCCGTCGCGCTGGTGGTGCAGGTAGTGGAACTCGCATACCGCGGTGTAGCCCGACTTCAGCATCTCGACGTAGAGCTGCGCTGCGATCGCCTGCAGGTCCTCGGGCTCGATCAGACCGGCGTAGCGATACATCTGCTCGCGCCAGGTCCAGAAGCTGTCCGCGGGGTCGCTCTGATGTTCGGCGAGCCCGGCCATCGCGCGCTGGAACGCATGCGAGTGCGCATTGACGATGCCGGGGATGTGCAGGGAACTCGGTGCGGGCATGGTGACGTTCACGGATCGGATGCGCCAATGCTAGCGGCTACACTGGCGCTCCGAAGCGAACCTGGGATGCGAATGAAGACTGGCCATCATCGCTGGGACCGACTGCTGCTCGACGCCCGCGTGGCGACGCTTGCGGGAGAGCGCGGTTACGGCCTGATCGAGGACGCCGCGATCGGCATTGCCGGCCACCAGATCGTCTACGCCGGACGTCGTGCCGACCTGCCGCTGACGCCGGACATGATGGCCGATCGCGTCGAACTGCTCGGCGGCGCGCTGGTCACGCCAGCGCTGATCGATGCCCATACCCATCTGGTATTCGCCGGCCATCGCGCGGCGGAGTTCGAGCAACGTCTGCACGGCGCCAGCTATCAGCAGATCGCCGAGGCCGGAGGCGGCATCCTCGGCAGCGTGCGCGCCACCCGCGCCGCCAGCGAGGACGAACTGTTCGCCGCGTCGCTGCCGCGCGCACGGGCACTGCTGCGCGACGGTGTGGGCACCATCGAGATCAAGTCCGGCTATGGACTCGATCTCGCCGGCGAGCGCAGTCAGTTGCGCGTCGCGCGGCGCATCGGCGAGGCGCTCGGCATCGACGTGCTCTGCACGTACCTGGCGTTGCACGCGCTGCCGCCCGAGTTCGCCGATCGGCGCGACGCCTTCGTCGAGACCGTCTGCCGCGAGTGGTTGCCGCAACTGCAGGCGGAGGGATTGGTCGACGCGGTCGATGCGTTCTGCGAGGGCATTGCGTTTTCACCCGCTGAGATCCGCCGTCTGTTCGCCGCAGCGCGCGCGCTGCAATTGCCGGTCAAGCTGCACGCGGACCAGTTGAGCGATCTCGACGGCGCCGCGATCGCCGCGGAGTTCGGCGCGCTGTCGGCCGACCACATCGAATACACCAGCGAAGCCGCCGTGGCGCGCATGGCCGCCGCCGGCACGGTAGCGATGCTGTTGCCTGCCGCGTTCTACTGCCTGCGCGAAACCCGATTGCCGCCGATCGACGCACTGCGCCGGCATGGCGTGGCGATGGCCGTGGCCACCGACCTGAATCCCGGAACCTCGCCGCTGCAGTCGCTGCGCACCGCGATGAACCTGGCATGCACCCTGTTCCGGCTGACCCCGGAGGAAGCCCTGCGCGGCACCACCGTGAACGCCGCAAGAGCACTCGGGCTCGATGGGCGCAAGGGCCGGGTGGTCGCCGGACACGACGCCGACCTGGCGGTGTGGGAGGTCGGCACGCCGGCCGAACTGAGCTACTGGATCGGCGGCAACGGGCCGGTGGCGCTGTTCTGCGGCGGGGAACGCCGCTACTGATCCCAAAAAAAACCCCCGCGCGGCGGGGGTTCTTGGTGGTCCTGGCAGCTGCTGCGAACTCAGGCCGCGGGCGCTGCCTTCTTGCGGGCCGGGGCCGCCTTCTTCGCTGCGGGCTTCGCGGCAGGCGTCGCCGCCTTCTTCACGGCCGCGGGTGCCGCGGCCTTGGCGGCTTCCGAATGCGGACGCACGTTGCCGTAGCTCTTCACGAAGATCTTGCCCTTCTTGGTCTTGCGATCGCCCTTGCCCATCTGGTTCAGCTCCTGATTCGAGTTAGGCCGCGAAGGCTAGCAGCGAATCCGCGACAAATGAACGCCCGACGAGGCACGCAAGCCCGCGTGCTACATTGTCGTACAAGCAAGCGCGGAGCGTTCATGTCTACCCTCACCATCCGCCTCGATGATGCGCTCGACGCACAACTGGCCGAGTTGGCGCGCGTCACCAGGCGCAGCAAGAGCGATCTGGTGCGTGAGATGCTGCGCCGCCAAACAGCACTGGCCGAGTTGGAACGCGCGCGAAGCCTGCTGCTGCCGCTGGCGGAAAAAGCTGGCTACCTGAGCGACGAGGACGTCTTTCGGGATTTCTCTTGAAGGTCGCGTTTGACAGCAACGTCTGGCTGAGCGGTCTCGTGGCACGAGGACTTTGCGCTGATCTGCTGCGCCATGCATTGCAGCTCCATGGACATGGAGGCTTCGAACTGATGCTGTGCGCGCCGGTTCGCGATGAAGTGCTGCGAATCCTGCGCGACAAATTCCGAGCCTCTGAATCCGCGCTGGATGCCGCGCGCGCCACGATGGCGAGCGCGCGCGAAATCGCGAACGGAACCTGGCTGCCGCCGGCGGACTTTCCGGATGCGGACGATGCACCGATCATCGCCGCCGCACTGGCCGCCCATGCCGATCTGTTCGTCACCGGTGACAAGGCATTGCTGGAGCTCCAAGCCGTGCTGAGCCTGCCGGTGATCGCGCCTCGCGAAGCGTACCTGCGCTTGCGTGGGCTCGCCTGAGCGCGCCTGCGCCAGCGCCCCGAATCGTTGAGAGCTCAATCCAGACCGAGCAGGTCGGCCCAGAGGTTGCGCGTGCAACCGTGGCGCAGTGCGCTGCGCCGGTTGGTCAGGTGGGCGCAGGCGAGCAGCAACCCGCCGCCGACCAGCATGGCTGCATGCACCACGACCGGCTGATGGATCAGGAACGCCGCCGCGAGCATCAGCAGCGCCGAAGCCGAGTACAGGCCCAGCACCAGGCGCCAGCGATGCGTGCAGTACGCCGCGCCGATCACCGCCGCGCCAAACAGCAGCGCGATCGCGACCGCCCATTGGTCGAAGACATGCGAAGCCAGCCAGTGCGCACCCGCCAAGGGGGCAACCGCGAGCAGCACCGGCAGTGCGGCGCAGTGCAACGCACAAGCGAACGACGCACCGGCACCGAGCCAATCGAGGCGGTGATGCCAGCGCTGGCGACGGGCTTCCTGCGGGGAGGACAGGGTTTGGACTGGATGCACGGCGGATCGGTGCGAACGGGGTGGTGGCTAGTGTGACTTTATAACAGCGAAATGCCAAGCACCGCCGCGTGGGGCACCGTCGACTCCGACTCCCTCGCGGCCGTTCGCGGCACGGACACCGGGTCGGACGGCTTGCGCTCGAACCCCGGACGAGGCGGCTGCACGGCTGCGGACACTGTCGAAATCGGAGGCAATCTTCAGAGTTGTGGAGTTCATCACGCGAACAACGTGCGCGTTCGCGCACTTGCATGCGTCGCGTTCACAACCGCCAAACGGATTCCGGGCTACAAATCTTCACGTTCAATCGCGAGTACGCCATGAGCCCGATCCGATCTGCCGCCGCCGTGCTTTTCCTGGCCCTGCTGGGCGCATCCGCCGCTCGCGCCGGCGACCTGCTATTCACCGCCAGCTTCGATGAACCCGCCGAAGGCCCCTACAACGACTATGAGGCCGCGCGCTTCCTGACCCAGGCGACGTTCGGGCCGACGCTCCCGGAGATCCAGCGTCTGCGCCAGATCGGCTACAACGCCTGGCTCGACGAGCAGCTGAGCCTGGCGTTCTCCTCGCATCGCGCGTACCTCGACGCGCTGGCCGCAGCAAACCAGGACGTCGGCCAGAACGTCCGCAACGAGGCCTTCATCCAGCGCGCCCTGACCGCACCCGACCAGTTGCGACAGCGACTGGCGTTCGCACTGAGCGAGATCCTGGTGGTTTCCGACCAGGGTGCCGGCCTCGGCGGGGAACCGTTCGCACTGGCGCACTACTACGACCTGCTTGGCACCCATGGCTTCGGCAGCTACCGCGCACTGCTGGAACAGGTGACGCTGAGCCCGGTGATGGGCCGCTATCTGTCGATGCTGCAGAATCGCAAGCCCGACGATGCCGCCAACGTCCGCCCGGACGAGAACTACGCGCGCGAAATCATGCAGCTGTTCTCGGTCGGCCTGGTGCAGCTCAACGTCGATGGCAGTGCGGTCGACGGCGCACCCGGCACGCCAGGCCTGCAGACGGTGCCGACCTTCGACCAGGACACCATCCGCGGCTTCGCGCACGTGTTCACCGGCTGGACCTTCAACGGCTGTCCGGTGCGTGAGTTCGAGTGGTGCGGACCCGGCGAGACCGGCGCCGGCTGGCTGCAACCGATGCAGACCCCCGAGGGGCCGTGGTGGGGCAACTCGCCGCCCTGGTTTGTCTGGCATGCCTACCTGGGCAACAAGCAACTGCTGGTCTACCCGGGGGTCGCGCTCGCCGGCGGGGTCCTGAGCGGATCAGCGGAACCGGGCGGCGCGCATGGCAATCCGACGCCATACTCGAACCTGAGTGCGGCGCTCGACAACGTCGCCGCGCACCCCAACGTCGGCCCGTTCCTGGCCCGGCGCCTGATCCAGCGTTTCGTCACCAGCAACCCGGAACCCGACTACATCGCCCGCGTCGCCGCCGTGTTCAACAACAACGGCAGCGGCGTGCGCGGCGACCTGCGCGCGGTGACGCGCGCGATCCTGATGGATCCGGACGCGCGCATCCGGGCCGCCAGCGGCTCGCACCAGGGCAAGCTGCGCGAGCCACTGCTGCGCATGACGCAGCTGTGGCGCGCGTTCTCGGCCAGCAATGCCACCGGTCGCTACCAGGATTGGTGGGTGTGGTGGCCAGGCCAGTACGTGCCGCAAATGCCGCTGCATGCGCGCACCGTGTTCAATTTCTTCCTGCCTGACTACCAGCCGGCCGGCGAGGTCGCCGCCGGCGGTTGGGTCGCCCCGGAGTTCCAGATCCAGACCGACGGCTATGTCACCAACTTCAGCAACGTGCTCGACAACATGGCCTGGAACTACATCGGCAACCCGAGCCCGTGGGCCGATCCCGATGCCACGCGTATCAACCTCGCCGGCGAACGTGCACTGGCCGGCGACGCCAGCATCGACCGGCTGTTGGAACGCCTCGACGTGCTGATGCTGTCCGGGTCGATGAGCACGCACATGCGCAACACCCTGCGCAGCTACCTGCTCGCCATCCCGGCGAACGACGAGAACGGCTACCGGCGCGTCTGGGAAGCGCTGTGGCTGATCCTGGTCTCTCCCGAATACGTCATCGAGAAGTGAGGAACGCCATGAATCGCCGCGATCTGCTCAAGCGTTCCCTCTGCCTCGCCGCATCCAGTGCGGCATTCACCTCGCTCGCCGGAAAATTCTCGCTGGCGCAGGCGGCCTCACTCGGCAAGAACTCGCGGGCGCTGATCGGCAACGACTACCGCGCGCTGGTCTGCGTGTTCCTGTACGGGGGCAACGACAGCTTCAACATGATCGTTCCGCGCGACGTGTCCGCGCATGCCACCTACACCGCCACGCGCTCCGGCATCGCGGTGCCGCGCAACGAGCTGGTGGCACTGACCCCGACCGCGAGCGGCGCCGCGTACGGACTGCACCCGGGGGTTGCCACCGGCGCCGGCACGCCGCCGCATCCTTCGGTCTCGGCGCTGGCCGGGCTGTTCAACCAGGCCAGCAGTCCGCTCGCCATCGTCGCGAACTGCGGCCCGCTGCTCCACCCGATCACCAAGACCCAGTACCAGAACGAGTCGGTACCGGTACCGGCGCAACTGTTCTCGCATGACGACCAGGCGAACTGCTGGCAGAGCCCGAGCGCAGACAGCGTCGCGCGTATCGGCTGGGGTGGAATGCTCGCCGACCGTTTCGGCGCCGGCAACCCGAACCAGAACCTGGCGATGACCATCTCCACCGATGGCGAAAACGTGTTTCAGTCCGGCGACACCATCGTGCCTTACTTCCTGAATGCCTGGGGCGTGGACCGCATCGACAACATCGATCCGACCTGGTCGGAACCGACCGAACGTCGCGCCGCGCTCTACCAGCTGTTGAACGGCCCGCTCGCGCATCCGCTGGAGCGCACCTACGCGACCGGCTTCAAGCGCACGGTGTCGAACTACGAGCAGGTCATCTCGGCGCTGGACGGTGCCATCAACTTCGACGCGATCTTCGGTACCGACGAAGCGATCGAGGACTACCTCACGCGCCAGCTGAAGATGGTCGCGCGACTGATCTCGGCGCGCGACACGCTGCAGATGCAACGCCAGATCTTCTTCGTTGGCCTCGGAGGTTTCGACAACCACGACACCCAGCTCGCCGACCATCCGGCGCTGCTGCGGGCCATCGCCAACGGCCTCACCAGGTTCTACCAGGCAACCCAGGCGATGGGCATCGCCAACCAGGTCACCACGTTCACCGCGAGCGAATTCGGGCGCACGCTGACCAACAACGGCGACGGCACCGACCATGGCTGGGGCGGTCATCATCTGGTCCTCGGCGGGGCTGTGAACGGCGGACGCTTCTACGGCCGCTTCCCGAGCCTCGCGCAGGGAGCCGCGAATCCGGACGACGCCGGCTGGGGCCAGATCATCCCCACCACCAGCGTCGACCAGTACGCATGGACGCTCGCACGTTGGTACGGACTGCCCGACGATGCCGGCGGTCGCGGCCTGGTGTTCCCGAACGTCACCCGCTTCACCGACATCAGCCAGGGCGGTACCGGCTCCCACCACCTCGGCTTCCTGCCGGCCGCAGTCTGATCCGGATTGCGGTCGCGCCACGGCTTTCGGCTATGCTCGGGCGCCAGCAGTGGTTTACTGGCGCTGGAGGACGGGATGCTGTTGCAGGTTGCACAGAAGGCCGATCTGGATTCGACCCGGGTGCTGTCGCTCGACTCGAACGGACGCATTCTCGACTGGATGAGCTGGCAGGAAGCCACCTGCCTGTACGTGCGCGGCGCGGTGGCGTGGACCATCGGCGATCCGTGCCTCACCGTGCATGGCGGCCGCAGCCGCGCCACCGGCGCGCAGAGCATCGTCGAACTGCACCCGATCGTCGCCAGCCGCGGCCATGCGCGCCCGGGCTTGATGGCGCCGGCACCGGCATTGACCAACGCCGCGTTGTTCGCGCGCGACCGCTACCTGTGCATGTACTGCGGCCAGCACTTCAGCCGCCCGCAGTTGACCCGCGACCATGTGCTGCCGACCTCGCGCGGCGGTCGCGACGTGTGGGAGAACGTGGTCAGCGCCTGCCTTGCCTGCAACGTGCACAAGGGCGGGCGCACGCCGCAACAGGCGAACATGCCGCTGCTGGCGATTCCCTATCGCCCGAGCTGGGTTGAACACCTGATCCTGTCGAACCGCAACATCCTGTCCGACCAGATGCAGTTCCTGGTCAGCCACCTGCCGCGCGACCGCCGCGTCCACGCCTGAGCGGCCGGCTCTGGCACAATGCGCGCCCGCCCTGCGAGAGCGCGCCATGCTGTCGGCCATCCCCCTGCTTTCCATCGTGCTGCTGCTCGCGAACCTGGTTGCGTTCGGAGCCCAGACCGGCTTCGCCGAGCCGCTGTTCGTGCTGACCCTGCCCTCCGGCGGCGGCGTCGCCTTCGCGACCGGCGACGTGCTGGTCGTGCTCGGCCTGTTCCTGCTCTACGTCGAGATCTTCAAGGCGACCCGTACCAGTTCGATGAGCGTGCTCGACCACGCACTGTCGTTGATCGTGTTCATCGTCGCGCTGGTCGAACTGCTGATCGCACCCAGGTTCGCCCACCCCGCGTTCTTCGCGGTGGCAACCATGTGCCTGATCGACGTGATCGCCGGCTTCACCGTCACCATCGCGAGCGCCCGCCGCGACTTCGCTCCCGTCAATCAGGGTTGAGTGCATGAGTTCCGATCTGGAAGCGCGCGCGCTGGCGCGGCCGTGGTTCTATCCGTTCCGGCTGCGAAGCGGCGCGACCACCCCGAGCTATGACGGTGGCTGGCTCGACGGCATCCACCACACCCGCTCGGCCATGCTCGCGACCGCACTGCGCGCGCGCTTTGGCGACACGTTCGGCCAGCTCGATGCCGTCGACCTCGCCTGTCACCAGGGCTGGTTCTCGGTGCAGCTTGCGCAACTCGGGTTTCGCGACGTGCTCGCCGTGGATGCCCGCGCCGAACACATCGCCGACGCCACCCTGATCCGCGACGCGCTCGGCCTCGCGCAGGTGCGCCTGCTGCAGTCGGACGTGCACGCGATCGACAGCGAAGCACTCGGCAAGTTCGACGTCTGCCTGTGCCTGGGGCTGATCTACCACCTGGAAAACCCGGTCGGCGCACTGCGCGTCGCGCGCGCGCTGACCCGTCACGTGTGCGTGGTCGAGACCCAGGTGGTGCCGAACCTCGGCGGCATGGTCGACTACGGCAGCTACAAGTTCGTGCGCCCGCTCAAGGGCTCGTTCGGGATCATCGACGAAACCGATGACACCCACGGCCCGGAAGCGAGCACCACCGGCATCTGCCTGGTGCCGAGTACCGAGGCACTGTGCTGGATCATGCGCAAGATCGGTTTCGCACGCGTCGAGGTACTGCCGGTGCCCGCAGATGGCTACGAACAGCTGGTGCACGGCAAGCGCGTGATGGTCGCCGGCTACGTCGACTGAAGCCGGCGTCAGGTCAGGCGGCGACGCCGGCGATCGCGTCGCTGATCATGCGCTCGATGCCGACCAGATCGGGCACGATCGCCTGATCGTCGCGGACCAGCACGGTATGCGCGATGCCGACGCCGTGCGCCTCGCCCTCGCCGGTGTCGACCATGGTCTCGGCCGAGATCGTGGTCAGGCGCGGAAAGCCTTGCGCCACCATCGCCAGGAACGGCATCTTGGGATTGCCGCCGAGCGCTTTCAGCACGGTGACCTTGGCGTTGACACCGCCTTCCTTCGGCGCCAGGCCGGCGAGCATCGAGAACGAGACCAGCGGCACGCGCCAGCCGCGCCAGCGCGTGCGCCCGAGCAACCAGGCCGGGGCGTTCTCGATCGGTTCCGGGGTCGAGTAGGTGATGATCTCGGTGACGTTGGCGTTGGGCAGCAGCACGCGGCCATTGGTCACGGTGATCATCAGCCCGCGGATTTCGGTTTGCTTTTCCATCTGTCGCGCTCCCGTCCCTACGCCTTGCCGAAGCGACGGACAAATTCCGCCGCGAGGTCGGCCGGCGTACCGATGAAGCCGACGATACCGGCCTCCATCGCGCCGTCGATCATCGAACTCACCACGCAGGTCGCCGGATCCTGCACCCAGACATTGCCGCCCTTCGCCGCCAGGCGCTTGGCGCCCTCGATGGCGTCATGCGCCATGCCGCTGAAGATGATCGCTCCGGCATCGGCACCGAACCGGTCGGCGACGTCGATCAGCACGCGGTCGATCGATGGGCTGTAGGGCGAGGCCTCGTCCAGCGCGACGACCTTCACCTCACCGCTCGGATCAAGCAGCATGCGCTCGGCGATCGGTGCCACCAGCACCTGGCCATGGCCGGCTTGCATGCCGGCGCTGGCGATCGCCACCGGCAGTCGCGTCGCCTTCTGCAGCTGCGCCACCATCAGGTCGACGAAGTCGGCGCCCATGTGCTGGGCGAGCACGAAACAGGCCTGCACGCCCGGAGGGATGTTGGCGAGGAACTCGCGCACCGCATCGGGCCCGCCGATCGAGGCACCGAGCACCCAAGCGCGTCGGATCGCGCCTGCCGCGGGGCGCGCGACCGCGGCGCCGCCCACCGGTGTCGTCTCTGCGGCCGCGGTCATCGCCGCGAACTCGCGCATGAACTCGTCTTCCTCGGCACTGCTGGTGGTCACTTCGCTGCCCGAGCTCAGGCCGAGGTCGCCGAACGACAGTTCCAGCGTCTCCTCCAGTCTGCCGGCCGCCGCCGCGGGGGTGCTGGCCGCGGGCGTCAGATCCTCCAGGCCGAAGTCGAGATCGTCGAAGGGCGAGGCCGAGGGTGCCGCGGCCACCGGCGCCGGAGCCGGAGTCGGTGCGGCCGCATCCGCGTCCAGCGGCTCCAGCGACAAGCCGAGATCGGCAAAGGGGTTGTCCTCGACCACGGGCGCAGGCGCCGGCTTCGGCGGGGTTGCCACCGGCGGCGGTGTCGGCGCCGGCGCAGCACTCGCCGCCTTGGGCGTTGCCGGGGCCGGGGTCTCGTCGATCGGTTCGAGCGTCAGCCCCTCCAGATCGAACGGGAAATCGAAATCCGCGGCAGCCGGGGCTGCGGCGGCTGGCGCCGGAGCCGGCGCGGCGGGGGCCTCGTCCTGGGGCTCCAGTTCGAGCGTCAGCCCGGCGAGCAGGCTCGGCCGTTCCTCGCGTGACGGAGGCGGTGGAGTTCCCGGAGCCGGCGGCGGCGGCTTGGCTTCGGCGGTCCGCGGCGCCTCCCGGGCAAGCAGGTCGTCGAGCCCCATCGGAACGTCTGCTGCCGGCGCCGGTTCATCGAAGTTCAGATCGGCGAACGCGAGCAGATCGTCGGCAACCGCTGGGGTCGGGTCCGCGGCGGGCTGCGCACGCGGAGCCGGCGCTTCGCTCGCTGCCGGCTCGCTGAGATCGAGCTCGAGCCCGAGATCGGCGAACGGATTGTCGGGCGACGCGGTGCTGGGGGCGGCGGGAGCGGCCAGGCCGAAATCGCCGAGCAGGGCATTGAGGTCGTCGGCTGCGGGCGGGGTGTTCTTCGCCTCCAGCTTGGTTGCGTGCATGTCGAACGAGGCCAGCGCGTTGGCGATGGCATCGGTCGCGTCGCGCATCGACGCGTCGCTGACGCTCGGCGCGTCGAGCGAGCGCGGCATCGCGGAACTGGTCAGCGCATGCTGCGGCATGCTGCGCACCGGCACCGCTTCGGCACCGGGCGGCCGCGGCGGCAGCAATTCGGCGTCGCCGATGATCTTTGCGGCCAAGTGCCGCGCCCAGCGCGCCAGGTCGTAGCCGGAGAGCTTGCTGCTGACCTCGCCATCGTTGAACACGACCTTGATGCTGTCGTCGACCAGCAGTTCGTCGATCGCCTGCAACTGCTCGTCGCTGTCCGGGTCGAGGTTCACGATCACCACCTGCGCCCCGGACCGCGCCAGCGCGGCGCGGTCAAACGCCGCGGTTTCGGTCTCATAGACGATGCTGGCGCCGCTGTCGCGCAACGCATCCCGCAGGTGCGCGTGCAGGTCTCCGGACTGGTAGACCAACGCGACCGCGACTTCGACTCTGGTCTCAATGGACGGCACGGGTCAACCTCAGGATCTCGTCGACATTGCGCAGCAGATCGGCTTCCTGGTACGGCTTTCCGAGGTAGCGATCGACCCCGATTTCCATCGCGCGCTGGCGGTGTTTTTCGCCGGTACGCGAGGTGATCATGATGATCGGAACCGCCTTCAAGCGCGGGTCGTTGCGCATGTAGGTCGCGAACTCGTAACCGTCCATGCGCGGCATTTCGATGTCGAGCAGCACCAGGTCCGGCACGCGGTCCTGGATCTTCTCGACCGCGTCGAGGCCGTCCTTCGCGGTGGTGACTTCCATGTCGTTGCGCTCGAGCACGCGACTGGTGACCTTGCGCATCGTGATCGAGTCGTCGACCACCATGATCAGCGGCTGACGGCGCTCGGCGTGCACCGGCGTCGGCACCGCCACGTAAGGCACCTCGACGCCCTGCTCGTCGACCACGGTCTGGCGCAACGCCGCGACCTTGCGCACCAGCGGTGCCATGTCGAGGATCATCACCACCGAGCCATCGCCCATGATCGTCGCGCCGAAAATGCCGGGCACCGAACTGATCTGCGGGCCAACCGACTTGACCACGACCTCGCGGCTGCCGAGCACGGCGTCGACGCGCACCGCGGCGCGCTGGTCGCCGGAGCGCACCATCAGCAGCGGCAGCTGTGCATCCTCGGTGGCGCGATGCGAGACGGTGCCAAGCAGATCGTGCATCTCGTAGATGGTGTATTCGTCGCCGCCGTAGCTGTACACCGGGTTGGCGCTGTGCATGCGCGCGTCCAGGTCCTCGCGGCGGATGCGCACGACGCCCTGCACCGACGACATCGGCACCGCGAACAGGTATTCGCCGATGCGGATCAGGATCGCCTGGGTCACCGCCAGCGTGAACGGCAGGCGCACCGTGAACTGGCTGCCCTTGCCGCGCACCGAGTCGATCGACAACGAGCCGCCGAGCTGCTTGATCTCGGAGTGCACCACGTCCATGCCGACGCCGCGGCCGGCGATCTTGCTCACCGTTTCCGCGGTGGAGAAGCCGGTTTCGAGCACGAAGCCGAACAGATCGCGATCGGACAGCTGCGCGTCGGCCTTGAGCAGGCCGCGCTCGATCGCCTTGCGCCGGATCGCGTCGCGGTCCATGCCCTTGCCGTCGTCGTTGACGCGGATCACCACTTCCGTCGCTTCGCGCGAAATCGCGATGGTGACCGTGCCTTCCTCGTTCTTGCCGTGGGCGGCGCGGTCGGCCGGGGTCTCGATGCCATGCGCGAGCGAGTTGCGCAGCATGTGCTCGAGCGGAGCGGTCATGCGGTCGAGGACGTTGCGGTCCATTTCGCCCTGGGCGCCTTCGACGCGCAACTGCGCACGCTTGTTCAGTTCGCCGGCGGTCTGGCGCATCAGCCGGCGCAGGCGCGGCACGACCGAGTCGAACGGCACCATGCGCGTGCGCATCAGCCCTTCCTGCAGGTCGGAACTGACGCGCGATTGCTGCAGCAGCAGCGTTTCCGCCTGGCGTGTCAGGTCATCGAGCGCGCTCTGCAACGCGGCCAAGTCGGACACCGATTCGGCCAGTGCGCGCGACAGCTGCTGCAGGGTGGAGAAGCGATCGAGTTCGAGCGGATCGAAGTCGGCATCCGAAGCCTCGTGCTCGCGCTGGTAGCGCGCGATGATCTGTGCCTCGGTTTCGATTTCGAGCTTGCGCAGCTGCTCGCGCAGACGCGTCACCGTCTGGTCGAGCTCCTGCAGGTTGAAGCGGAAGGTGCCCATCTGCTGTTCCAGACGGGAGCGGTAGATCGAGACCTCGCCGGCGTAGTTGACCAGGTTGTCGAGCAGATCGGAGCGTACGCGGATCATTTCCTGCGCGACCCGGCCGGCTTCTTCGACTTCCTCGATCATGTCGCGCGCCGGGCGCGCCGTCGCCGCTGCAGGCTTGGCCGCTTCGACCGGCGTGGCCGGCTGCACGACCGCGGCCGCAGCCGGGGTTTCCACGGCGCTTGGCGTTGGCACGGCGACGGCTTCGCCGCCGGCAACGGTCGGAATCGGCTCGCCGGCGACCAGCGCCTCGAAGCGCGCCACGGCGTTGACCGGCATGCCGATCGCCTGCCGCTTCGCAACCCGCTGCACCAACTGGTGCAGTCGATCGAATCCGCGTTCCAGCGACTCCAGCGACACCCGGTCCATCGCCCGGCGACCGTCGGAGACCAGCTCCAGCAGCGCTTCCATGGCGTGGCTCAGGTCGCCGATCGGCGCCAGCCCGGCCATGCGTGCACCGCCCTTGAGCGTATGCAGTTCACGCTGCAGTCCGCTGACGATCTCGCGCTCGTGCGGCTGTTCGCGCAGACGCGCCATCATCGTGTCGGCGGCGTCGAGGATGTCGCCGCCCTCCTGCACGAAGATCTCGAGCAGGTCCTCGTCCATGTCCGGCAGTTCCAACGGCCCGTCCGGGTTGGCATCGGGCTCGACCTGCGCGTACATCACCTCGGCCGCCGCCGGTTCCAGCGCCGCAAGCGCTGCTGGTTCCGGTTCCGGTTCCGACGCTGCCGCAAGCGAGGGCGCGGCCGGCTCCGGCATCCGCGGAATGTCCGCCGCTGCGGTGAACTCGTCTTGCAGCTCCGGCAATTCGGCTTCGGCGTCGGCCTGCGCGAACGCCTGCTCGATCGACCAGTCCTCCAGCGCCGCGAACTCGGGCTCGGCCACCACTTCCGGGGCCGCGACCGCCTCGAATTCCGGCGGCGGTTCGGCTGCCGGCAGATCCTCGCGATAGGCGAGATCGGTGTCCTCGACCTCCAGCACCGGCGCCTCGTCGGCCAGTGCGGGCTCGCTTTCGAGGCGGATTTCCTCGACTTCGATTGGAGCTTGCTGCACTGGCGCTTCGACCGGCGCTTCGACCGGCGCTTCGATCGGAGCATCCAGCGCGAATTCCGCGAAGGGCTGCTCGGCATCTTCCGCCAGCGGCGCCAGGTCGGTCTCGGCAGCGAAAGCCGACTCGTCCAGCGTCACTTCGGGCACCACCGTGGCTTGGGCCTCGGCATCCCAGTTCCAGGCGTCCTCGCCCGCGCTCGCTGCGAGTTCGATGGTCTGATCCGCATCGGCTTCGGATTCGATCACCGCCGCCGCTTCGTCTGTCGCCGGTTCGGCGACCGACTCGGATGCGTCCTCGGCTGCAGCCTCCTCTTCGTCGACACTGACGTTGAAGACGCCGAGCACGCTGTCCGGCTCCGGCAGGCCATTGCGGAAACGCGTCAGTTGTTCGGCCAGCGCCGCGGTGTCCGGCGCCACGAAACCACGCTGATCGGCACCCGCCACCACGTGCTCGATGACGCTGGCGGTCTCCTCGATCGCCTCCACGCCGGCCATGCTCGGCACTTCGCCGGCACCGCGCAGGCGCTTGACGTAACCCTCCAGCGGCGCCAGCAGCGGCGCGATCGCCGGCAGGTCGACCATGGCGATGGCACCGTGCATGGTGTGCACCGCCCGCAACAGGTTTTCCGAAATCTGGCACCCGGCACCGGCCGCACGACACTCCGCGAGATAGCCGCGGACCGCCTGCAGATGCGTCGCCACTTCGCTGCGCAGGATCTCCAGCATCATCGGATCGACCAGTGGCGGCTGCCACGACGTCAGGTCGACCTCGGCCAGCGGCGGTGGCGCCAGCTCGGTGTGGATGTCGAACGACTCGGTCAGCTCGACCGGCGCCTCGACGATCGCGGACGGCACCACCGGCACCGGGACCGGCTTCGGCTTGAGGCGCTTGATCTGCACGCGCACCTTCTCGATGCGCTTGATCGGCTCGGCCGGGCGCACCCAGGCTTCCTCGCCGGCCGCGAGCTTCTCGGCCACGGCCATGATCTGCGGCACGTCGGCGCCGCGCAATTGCTCGCCGCGCAGGGCTGCGAGCAGTGCGGGCAGCGCCGCCACCGCCTGGTCGAGCAGGTCGAGCACCGCCGGACTGACGGCAATGGTCTTGTCGAGCACGCGGTTGAGCATGTTCTCGACCTTCCAGCTGAACTCGCCGAGCGCCATCGCGCCCACCAGGCGGCCACTGCCCTTCATGGTGTGGAACGAGCGCCGCACCGGCTTCAGCTTCTCGAAGTCGGCCGTGTTGTTCTTCCAGTCCGGCAGACAGCGATTCAGGTTTTCGACTTCCTCCTGCACTTCCTCGAGGAACACCTCGCGGATTTCTTCGTCGATGTCGTCGGAAGGCACCGCCTGGAACGCGCCACCGTCGCTGACCGGCGCCTCCTCGATGACCTCGCGCTCCTCTTCGACCCAGTCGTACTCGTATTCGTCTTCCTCGGGCACCGCCGCTGCGGCGGCCTCGGCCGCGCCCGCGGCCTGCGCCAGCGTCGTGGTTTCGGCGAACTTGAGCCCGGCGACATCCTGCTGCGGCGGCGGCTCGGGCGTCGGCGCCGGAGCCCCGACGACCAGATCTTCCATTCCGGCACCGGGCGCGATCTCGACCACCGAGCGCATCTCCGGCGACTCCGCGCTCACCGCGGCGGCGGGTGCGGCGTATTCCATGCCTGCCTTGCCGCTGTCGATGTTGGCGATGAAGCGATCGATCTCGCCGGCGTCCGGCAGGCTGACCGCCGTCAACGTCGGCTCGCTCACGGCCGGCTCGGCCGTGGTCGCGACTGGTGCCACGGGTGCAGGGCTCGGTGCTGCGACCGGAGTCGCGGCAGCCTCGACAATGGTGGCGGACGCGGCCGCCGCGGCGGTCTCTGCCGCCAGCACTTCGTCCGCCGGAATCGGCCAGTAGCCGAGCGCCTCCAGGCTCTCGCGCGTGACCTCCAGGATCTTCTCGCGCCCGGCGCGCTGCGCGTGCGTGGCTTCCAGGTAGTACTCGATGCTGGCCACGGCATCCGCGAGCCGGTCCATCTGTTCCCCGGTCGGCACGCGCTTGCGCAGCAGCACTTCGACGTCGATGAACTTCGCCATCGCCGCCAGCAGCTGGCTCGCCTCGTCGAGCTGGACCATGCGCATGGCGCCGCCAATCTCGTCGAACAGGCGCGGGATCGACTCGGCCTTGTCGTGCTTCCAGCCGGACTCGATGAAGGCGACGATATCCTGCTTCACCTGCAGCAGGTTGGTCTGCACTTCCTTCATCAGCGCGTCGAGGATCTTGCGCACCTCGACCTGCGGCAGCTCCATCGTGGTCGCGCCCTCGACCGCTGGCGCCTTCTCCTCGTCCGCACCGAGCCGGTCGATGTTGTCGTCGAGCGACGCATCGACGAACAGCAATGCGCCGGCGATGTCGAGCAGCGCGCCTTCTTCGGCCGGCTTGGTGCCGGCCACCATCGCGGTCAGGCTGTCGCGTTGTTCGAGGATCACGCGCCGCGGCACACCGAGACCGAGCATGCCGAGGGTGTCGGCGGCGCGGTCGAGCACTTCGCGCTGGGCGCCGAGGTCGGCCGGATTCGGGTTCGCGGTGCGCAGGTACAGGTCGAGCGCGTCCTTGACGCGCATCAGGTCTTCCTTGATGGCGGTGGAGACGGTGTCGAGCAGCGCCCGGTTGCGCCCGCCCAGCGTGCCGCGTGCGTGTTCGATTTCCTTGTCGCTCGGCAGCAGCGAATCGAGCTTGTAGGTGCGCTTCAGCTCGCCGATGCGGCCGTCGCTGCCGCGCGCGTGCGCCGCGTAATACAGCAGGTTCTTGATCAGGTCGCGCGGCGGCTCCAGCTTGAGCACGTTCTCGCCGCCGTCGGCAAGGCGCTTGATCTCGCGATCGACGCGGCCAAACAGCAGCTTCACCGCCTGGTTGGCGTCGACCAGCCCGCTGCGCACGCCATCCAGCAGTCCGCCGGCCACCCACCACAGGCGCCGGCCGTCCTCGTGGAAGGTCACGCTGCGCAAGCCGTCGAGTGCATTCATCAGCCCGGCGGCGGCGACGTTCGAGGTCTGGTCGCGCAACCACTTGACCAGCGCCATCTGGTAGTTGGTGCGCAGGCGCGCCGCGACCGGCTTCAATTCCGCCTCGGGCAACGGCTTGTCCGGACCGGCCGCAGCCGGCGGAAGCGGCGCCGAGAGGTCCGGCGAGAACAACACGCCTTCGCTCAGCAGCTTCTCGCCGCGGCAGGCACGCAGGTCGTTCAACAGCGGCAGCAGGACGATTGGGATGTCCTTGTGCCCGCCCTGCAGGCGTTCCAGGTAGTCGGGCAGCTGCACGATGCCGCGCATCAGCACTTCGTAGGCATCGTTCTTGTTGCGGATCTGGTCGTCGAGCAGGCCTTGGGCGACCCGCTCCATTTCCTCCACCACCATCGCCGCGCCATACAGCTCGACCATGCGCAGGGTGCCCTGCACCTGGTGCAGGTAGGTCGCGCAGAAACGCATCAGACTGGAGTCGGCGGGATCGTCGACGTAGGCCTCAAGCGCCTGTCTGGCCTGCTTGAGCGTCTCGTCGAGCTCCTGCTTGACCCAGTTCAGGGTGGTGAAATCGATTTCGTGTTGCAGACGCATATGCAACCTCACCCGTTTCGGCAGTACGCCAGGGTCTGGCGCCCACCGATCCGTGTCAGCTGGGGATTGGCAAATCCGAGCACCTCACCAGGTCCTAGGACCAGGAGGCCACCGGGCTTCAGCAGATCGGCAAGCGCATCGAGCAATGCCTTGCGGCGCTCGCGGGCGAAGTAGATCAGCACGTTCTGGCAGTAGATCAGGTCGAGCTTCTTCAGCGGCGCGCGCGCCACGTCGAGCAGGTTGAAGGTCGCGAAACCGACGCGCTTGCGCAGCGCTTCCACGACCTGGAAGGAATCCTTGCCTTCAGCCACGGTGTAGTTCGTGCGGTACGGCTCGGGCAACTCGACCAGGCGCTCGCGCGGATACAAGCCGGAGCGCCCGACCGCGAGCGCGGGGTTGCTGATGTCGGTCGCGGTGACGCCGAAATAGGCCTTGCCGGCATCGAGTGCGCGCAGCTTGTGATCGAGCGCCATCGCCAGCGAATAGGCCTCCTCGCCGGTCGCGCAACCGACGCTCCAGGCATGCACGGCGGACCCGGGCGCTTTCGCGAGATGTGCCGGCAGCCACTCCTCGCTGATCAGTTCGAGCGAAGGCTGGTGGCGAAAGAAGCGGGTCTCGTGCACGGTCAGGCGATCGACCAGCGTGGCCCACTCGATCGCGCCGCGCGCGCCATTCAACACCTGGTCGAAATAGGTGTCGAAACTGGCATAGCCGGTTTCGCGCATGCGCATGCGCAGGCCGGTGACCAGGAAGGTCTTGCGGTCCGGCGGCACCACCACCCCGGTGCGCCGCTGCAACAGATCGACCCAGCGCACGAACTCCTCGTCACCCATGCTTGGCATCGGCGAGAAGGGGTTCCTGCTGGGTGCGATCGTCACCATCGAGGAGTGGTTCCGTCAGCCCGGCAGCTTGAAGTCGGCGACCGATCGACGCAGGTCGGCGGCCAATTGCGCCAGGTTTCCAATCGACTCCGCCGTCTGCGATGCACCGGCCGAGGTCTGCGTGGTGATTTCCTGAATCACGTTCATCGTCGCCGAGATGTTGGTTGCCGCGGCCGACTGCTGGCGCGCCGCTTCGGAGATGTTCTGAATGAGGTCGGCGAGGTCGTTCGAGACCTTTTCGATCTCGCCGAGCGCGAGGCCCGCGTCTTCCGCGAGGCGCGCACCCGCCACCACTTCCGAGGTCGTCTGTTCCATCGAGCTGACGGCTTCGTTGGTGTCGGCCTGAATGGTCTGCACCAGCGTTTCGATTCGCTTGGTCGCGCCACCGGAGCGTTCCGCGAGTCGTTGCACTTCGTCCGCGACGACCGCGAATCCGCGACCGGCCTCACCGGCGGAGGCCGCTTGAATGGCGGCGTTCAGCGCGAGAATGTTGGTCTGCTCGGCGATGTCGTTGATCAGTTCGACGATCGATCCGATTTCCTGGGTGGATTCGCCGAGGCGCTTGATTCGCTTCGAGGTTTCCTGGATCTGGTCACGGATGTTGTCCATGCCCTGGATGGTCTGGCGCACCATCGCCGCACCCTTGCCGGCGATCGCCACGGAGCGTTGCGCCACGTCGGCCGATTCGGCCGAGTTCTTCGACACTTCGTCGATCGAGACCGCGATCTCGTTGATCGCCGCCGACGCCGAAGTGATCTGTTGCGCCTGATGTTCCGCGGCCTCCGCGAGGTGCATCGCCGTCGCCTGCGTTTCCTGCGCGGCGGCTGCCACCTGCACTGCGGTCTCGTTGATGGTGGTCACCAGGGAGCGCAGCGCTTCGACCGCGAAGTTCACCGAGTCCGCGATCGCGCCGGTGATGTCCTCGGTCACCGTCGCCTTCACCGTCAGGTCGCCTTCCGCGAGCGAACCCATTTCGTCCAGCAAGCGCAGAATGGCTTCCTGGTTGCGCTGGTTCAGGTCGGCGGTGCTCTGCAGCTGGCGGCGGGTGGCGCCGTACTGGGCCAGGCCGGCGAGCAGCGAGAACAGCAGCGTCAGCGCGCCGAGACCGAGCGAGACGTAGTCGTTGCCGAAGATGCGTTGTCCGGGCAGCTTGCCGAGACCGGTGGCCATGTTCTTGCTCGACTCCAGCAGGAACCCGGAGGCCTGGAAGATGTTGTCGGCGGCCTCGGTCACCTCGAACAGGTCGGTCGATGCGCTCTGGATCTTCTCGACGTTCTCGCCGACGCCGCTGTACAGGGTCTGGACGTCGGAGACGATCGCGCGCGCGGTCGGATTGGACAGTGCCTCGATGCCGATTTCGGCGTCGCCCTGCATCCAGCCATTGAGCACGCGGCTGTAGACCTGGGCATCGCGGGCGAACTGGTCGGCGGCGGAAATGGCCTGGTCGCCACCCTGCAGAATGTCGGACACGCGGCGCAGCATGCGGTCGGCGAGCAGCATCTGGCGGCTGGCCTGGTAGAGGTGGTCGCCGGAGGCGCGCGAGTCGCGGAACACCGAGAACAGTTCGTCGATCTTGCCGGTCAGCTGCGGGATCGCGGACTGGAACTCCGCGGCGGTTTCGGTGATGTCGAGCACGAGTTCCTGGCGAGTGAGAATCGTGTTCGCGGCGTTGTTGATCGGGCCCCAGTCCTCATTGAGCTTGTTCAGCGGGATCTTCACCGCGTCGGACTCGTTGATGTAGGCCGGGATGCCGGCCTTGCTGTCGCCCTTCATCAACCCGTTGACGCGGGTCTCGATCGAGGCGCGCGTGGTCTTGAGCTCCTCGAACGCTTCGAGGTTACCCGCCGCCGCTTCGGTCGCGAACTTGGAGATCTGCTGCGACAACACCTGCAGGTCGGTGGTGTAACCGATCGCGGCGCGTTCCTGGTTGTCCTTGTAGAAACGCCAGCCGACGTTCAGCAGCAGGGCCAGAAGGCTGAAGAAGGCCAGAAGGCCCCACGATGCGGATCCGCTGAATCGCGACCCGGTATTGGCTGACGTTGTGCTCATAGGTTGTTCCTCGCCGCTCTGACCACCAAAACCGACGGACTATGCCGCCGCCTGTACGAATTCCCGGTTCCGCACCAGCGCGCTCACGCTGAAGTGCAGGTACCGGACGCCTCCGAGGTCGTACTGCTTCGGGATGTAGCGCTGGTAGCGCACATCGTCCTCCACGGCACCAACCACCTCATTCTCGTCCACCAGACTGCGCTGCCCGAGCACTTCGTCGACCAGCAGGCCGACGTTGCCGCCCTGCTGCTTCACGACCAGCACGCGCGAGCGCTCGTTGTGGGTGTTCTTCTCGCCCTCGATGAAACCGCGCAGGTCGACCACCGGCACCAGGTTGCCGCGCACGTTGGCAACGCCGAGCAGCCACAGCCGCGTGCCCGGCACGAAGGTCATCGTCGGGTAGGTCAGGATTTCGTTGATCTCGGTGATGCTGCTGACCATCAACTTGCCGCCGACGCGAAACGCGATGCCGCGCCACAGGCCGGGCGCATCGATCTGCTCGGGCAGGCCGGCGACGTGGGCGAGACTGCGTTGCTCGTAATCGAGCAGCATCTCGAACGGCCCCATCGATTGTGCGGATTCGCTCATGCGTTCCCCTCGAATCTGCGGCGGAAAATGCTCATCGGCCCCACTCCCCTGCGACGGCATCAGCCCTTCAGATCGACGTGGCGCCGGATCGCGCCGAGCAGTTCTTCGCGCGTGAACGGTTTGGTCAGGTATTGCTCGGAACCGACGATGCGGCCGCGTGCCTTGTCGAACAGGCCGTCCTTCGACGACAACATGATCACCGGCACGTTCTTGAACAGCTGGTTGTTCTTGATCAGCGCGCAGGTCTGATAACCATCCAGGCGCGGCATCATGATGTCGACGAAGATGATCTGCGGCTGTTGATCGGAGATTTTCGACAACGCCTCGAAACCATCGGTTGCGGTCACCACATCGCAACCTTCCTTCTTCAACAGTGTTTCGGCGGTACGGCGGATGGTTTTCGAATCGTCGATCACCATCACCTTCAAACCGGCGAGGGAACCTTCCTTACCTTGCTCGTCCATGCGACCCCCGGGAGTCTTTGGGTGCAACCTGATGCAGTTCGCCGCATGTCGCGTGGCCCCAAAAGCGCACAACGACGGCCCCGAACCTGATTGAAAGCTGTTTAGCCAACGTGGAGAAACCTGTCAAGTAAAGACTCTAACGGCTTGTTGAAGAAGGGTATCATGCGCGAAACTGGCACAAACGAGTATCTGCAGCGCGTGCCGCCCATCGCCCGTGCCCCTTTCCTTCCCGAGCGAACCCTTCAAACCATGCGCAAGATCGGCGTGCTGATGGATCCGGCCGAACGGATCCGGCCAGCCAAGGACACCACGGTCGCCATTATGCGCGCCGCCGCGCGCCGCGGGCATGCGCTGTGGGTGTGCCACCCCGCCGACCTGGTGCTGGATGGCGGGCGCGCGCAGGCGCGCTTCCGGCCGTTCGACGTGCACGCCGAAGACTCGCCCTGGTTCACGCCCGGCACCGCGCAGCTGCTTGCGCTCGACGAGCTCGACGTGTTGCTGCTGCGCAAGGACCCCCCGGTCGACACCGCGTTCCTGCACGAGCTGTTGTGGGCGAGCATGGCCTCGCCGCGGCGCCCGCTGCTGGTCAACGACCCGGCGGCGCTGCGCGACTGCAACGAGAAGCTGTTCGCGCTGCACTTCCCGCAGTGCTGCCCGCCAACGCGGGTGGCGCGCGACGCCGCGGCGTTGCGCAGCTTCGTCGCCGAACAGGATCGTTGCGTGCTCAAGCCGATCGACGGCATGGCCGGGCGCTCGATCTTCCTCAGCCAGCGCGGCGATCCGAACCTCAACGTGATCCTGGAGACGCTGACCGACAACGGCCGCCAGTTCGCGCTGGCGCAACGCTTCATTCCCGAGATCAGCGCCGGCGACAAGCGCATCCTGATGGTCGACGGCGAACCGGTGCCGTTCTGCCTGGCGCGGATTCCCGCGGGCGAGGACTTCCGCGGCAACCTCGCCCGGGGCGGGCGCGGCGTCGCACAGCCGCTGAGCGAGCGCGACCGCTGGATCTGCGCCCAGGTCGCACCGGAATTGAAGCGCCGCGGCCTGCTGTTCGTCGGCCTCGACGTGATCGGCGACTGGCTCACCGAGATCAACGTCACCAGCCCGACCGGCGTGGTCGACATCGATGCCCAGGCCGGTACCGACATCGGTGCGCTGCTGCTCGACGCCATCGAGAGCCGACTCGCGTGAGCCAGCACCGCATCGGTCCCGAGGAGCGCCTGCGCGTGACGCTGCTGTTCTCGGCGATCCTGCACGCAATCGTGATCCTCGGCGTCACCTTCGACTACGAAGACCCGGCCGCCTACCTGCCGAGCCTGGACGTGATCCTGGTGCAATCCGCCGCCGCGACCCAGCCGCGCAAGGCCGACTTCCTGGCCAATGCCTCGCAGCAGGGCGGCGGCGAGTCGGAGCAGTCGAAGCGGCCGCGCCAGCCGGTCACCAGCCCGATTCCGAAGGCCAGCGACGGCCTCGCGCCGGTGCCGCAGCGCGCCGGCGCGCCCAAACCGCAGAAGGCGACGCCGCAGCCGGCGCTGCACGGCAGTTCCAAGGAATACTCGGTGCAGCGCGTCGACGAGACCCGCGTCGAAACCCCTGAGGTGCCGCAGGTCAGCGCGCGCGAGCTGATCGAACACAGCCTGGAGATGGCGCGGCTCGCCGCCGAACTGGAGCGCCAGACCGAAGCCTATGCCAAGCGCCCGAAGCGCAAGTTCATCTCGGCCAGCACCAAGGAATACGCCTACGCCGCCTACATGCGCTCCTGGGTCGCCAAGATCGAGCGCATCGGCAACCTGAACTACCCCGACGAAGCGCGACGCAAGCAGGTGCATGGCAGCCTGGTGCTGACGGTGGCGGTGAAGCGCGACGGCAGCGTCGAGCGCATCGACGTGATCCAGTCCTCCGGCACCGAACTGCTCGACCAGGCGGCGATCCGCATCGTCGAACTGGGGGCGCCGTTCTCGCCGCTGCCCGCGGGCGACGAGGTCGTCGACATCCTGCACATCACCCGCACCTGGCAGTTCCTCGACGGCACGGTGACCGGAAAGTGAGCTCCGCGCATCCACTACACTCGCCCGCATGCCCGCACCGAACTACCTCTCCCGCCACCTGCTGATCGCGATGCCCGCGCTGGCCGACCCCAACTTCGCGCGCGGGGTGACGCTGATCTGCCAGCACAACGAGGAGGGCGCCATGGGCCTGACCATCAACCGCCCCTCGGACTGGCGCCTCGGCGACGTGATGGCGCAGGTCGGCATCGAGCATGCGCCGCCGGAACTGGCCGAGCGCCGCGTGCTGCTCGGCGGCCCGGTGCAGGGCGACCGCGGCTTCGTGCTGCACGAGCCTTCCGGGACCTGGGATTCCAGCGCGAAGATCTCCGCTGATCTGGTCGTCACCACCTCGCGCGACATCCTGCAGGCGATCGCCGAGCGTCGCGGCCCGGAGCGCTTCCTGGTGCTGCTCGGCTATGCCGGCTGGAGCGCAGGCCAACTCGAGGAAGAAGTGAAGGAGAACGCCTGGCTCACCGCCGAGCCCGCGGACACCTCGATCCTGTTCGACCTGCCGCTGGAACAGCGCTGGGACGCCGCCGCGCGCCTGCTCGGGGTCGACATCCGCCTGCTCGGGGGTGTCGCCGGCCATGCCTGAGGCGACGATCGTGCTCGGCTTCGACTACGGCCTGCGCCGCATCGGCGTCGCCGTCGGCCAGCGCATCACCCAGACCGCAAGCGCGATCGCGGTGCTGCGCAACGGCGACACCGGCCCGGACTGGAGCGCCTGCGATGCGCTGCTGAAGACCTGGCGCCCGCAGGCGCTGGTGGTCGGCCTGCCGCTCGGCCGCGATGGCCACGAGCAGCCGATGACGCATGCCGCGCGCGCGTTCGCGGAACTGCTGCAACAGCGCTATGCACTGCCGGTGCACTTTGCCGACGAGCGTTTCACCTCGCGTGCCGCCGATGCCGAGTTCGTCGCCGCGCGCCGCGCCGGGCTCGCACGTCGCAAGGATGCCGCCATGCTCGACGCCCAGGCTGCGCGGCGCATCGTCGAACAATGGCTGAGCCAGCCACACCCCGAGTCCGCCCCCGCATGAAACCGACGCCACACCGCCGCCACCTGGTCACGCTCGCGGACATGCCGCGCGCGGAAATGGAAGCGCTGTTCGCGCTCGCCGACCGCCTGCGCCAACCGCGACCGCCGCGACTGCTCGACGGCCGCACGGTGGTGAACCTGTTCTTCGAGCCGTCGACGCGCACCCGCGTCAGCTTCGAGCTGGCAGCGATGCGCCTCGGTGCCGATGTGGTGCCGTTCGACGTCGAGCATTCCTCGACCCAGAAGGGCGAGACCCTGCTCGACACGCTGCGCAATCTCGAAGCCATGGGTTGCGACCAGTTCGTGGTCCGGCACAAGGAGAACGGAACCCCGGGCGCGCTTGCCGAACAGGCCGCCGGCAACGTCTCGATCATCAATGCCGGCGACGGCAACCACGCCCATCCGACCCAGGGCCTGCTCGACGCCTACACCATCGTGCGCCACAAGGGCGACCTGGCGAACCGCTGCGTCGCGATCGTCGGCGACATCCTGCACTCGCGTGTCGCCCGCTCCGACATCCACGCCCTGCGCGCGCTCGGCATCGGCGAGCTGCGCATCGCCGGCCCCGCGGCCTTGCTGCCCGCGGCCGACGCACTGCCCGGCTGCGTCGTGCACCATCGCATCGAGGACGCCGTGCGCGGCGCCGACGTGCTGATCATGCTGCGCCTGCAGAAGGAACGCATGCAGCACGCCCTGATCGCCTCCGATGCCGACTACTTCCGCGACTGGGGGCTGGATCCTGTCCGCTTGCGCCTCGCGCATCCGGAGGCGATCGTCATGCACCCGGGGCCGATCAACCGCAACGTCGAAATCGCCGACGCCGTCGCCGACGGCGCGCAGTAGCGCATCCTCGAACAGGTTGGCAACGGCGTCGCCATCCGCATGGCGGTGATGGCCACCCTCGCCGGCGCTGGTCCGGCCTGAGGTGCGCGTGCTGCAAACCATCGTCACCGCCGCCGACTCCGTGATCCTGCGTATGGTCGCCACCACGCGCCCGGGTTACGTTCGGCGCAACGACCGGATTGCGCCACCGTGACTCCACGCCAGTTCCCCGTCGAAGACTCCCTCGCCGTGCTGATCCGCGAGTGCGTGATCGAACTGCTGGAACACCGCAACGAAGACGCCACCATCTGCCCGAGCGAGGCCGCGCGCATCCTCGGTGGCGAACTCAAGGTCGAATGGCGTGACCTGATGCGCTCGGTGCGCGACGTCGCCGCGAAGATGGCCGACCAGGGCAGCATCGACATCGTGCAGAGCGGGCGGCCGGTCAATATCCACGATGCCCGCGGCCCGGTGCGCCTGCGCCTGCGTCGACGCCAGGCGCGCGGCCACTGAGGCGCAGCCGCGATCGGCTAAACTCGCGCTCTTGTCTTGTCCGAGCCGCGATCCATGAGCTTGAGCCCCACCCCCAACCACTTCATCCGCCAGATCGTCCTCGACGATCTCGCGAGCGGCAAGCACCGGGCCATCGCCACCCGCTTCCCGCCCGAGCCGAACGGCTACCTGCATATCGGCCATGCCAAGTCGATCTGCCTGAACTTCGGTCTCGCCGCCGAGTTCGACGGCCGCTGCAACCTGCGCTTCGATGACACCAACCCGGCCAAGGAAGACCCGGAGTACGTCGAGGCGATCAAGCAGGACGTGCACTGGCTCGGTTTCCAGTGGGCGGAACTGCGCCACGCCTCCGACTACTTCGAGCTGATCCACCGCTGCGCGCTGCGGCTGATCCGCGACGGCCTGGCCTACGTCTGCGACCTGAGCGCCGAGCAAGTGCGTGACTACCGCGGCACGCTGACCGAACCGGGCCGCAACAGCCCGTTCCGCGACCGTTCCGTCGCCGAGAACCTCGACCTGTTCGCGCGCATGAGGGCGGGCGAGTTCGCCGATGGCTCGCGCACGCTGCGCGCGAAGATCGACATGGGCTCGGGCAACATCAACCTGCGCGACCCGGCGCTATATCGCATCCGCAAGGTCGAGCACCAGAACACCGGCGACGCCTGGTGCATCTACCCGATGTACGACTTCGCGCACGTCGTGTCGGACGCGGTCGAAGGCATCACCCATTCGCTGTGCACGCTCGAGTTCGAGGACCACCGCCCGCTTTACGACTGGTGCCTGGACCATCTGCCGGTCTGGGACATGCCGGAACTCAAGGACGAACTCGACCGCCTCGGCCTCGCGCCCGGCCGCCCGCGCCAGATCGAGTTCTCGCGCCTGAACCTCGACTTCCTGGTGATGAGCAAGCGCAAGCTGCTCGCGCTGGTGAACGATGGCCTGGTCGCAGGCTGGGACGACCCACGGATGCCGACGTTGCGCGGCATCCGCCGCCGCGGCTTCACGCCCGAAGCCATTCGCGGCTTCATCCGCAATGCCGGCGTGACCAAGCAGGAGTCGGTGCTGGAACTCTCGCTGCTCGAGAATGAGGTGCGCAACGACCTCGACGCGCGCGCCGAACGGCGCATGGCGGTCATCGATCCGCTCAAGCTGGTCATCCGCAACCTGGCCGAGTCGCACGAAGAACTCCTGACGATGGCCAACCATCCCAAGGACGAGTCGCGCGGCACGCGCGCCGTGGCGTTTTCGCGCGAGTTGTGGATCGAGCGCGAGGATTTCATGGAAGTGCCGCCGAAGGGCTACCACCGCCTGGTCCCGGGCGGTGAAGTGCGCCTGCGCGGGGTCGGCATCGTCCGTTGCGAAGCGGTGATCAAGGACGCCAGCGGCGAAGTCAGCGAGGTGCATTGCACGCTCGATGAAACCACCCGCCACGGCATGCCCGGCGCCGATCGCAAGGTCAAGGGCACGATCCACTGGGTCAGCGCGAAGCACGCGATTGCCGCCGAGACGCGCCTGTACGACCGCCTGTTCAGCGTCGCCGATCCCGATGACGACCAGGACGGTTTGACCTACCGCGACCACCTGAATCCGGCATCGGTGCGCGTCGTCACTGCGCAGCTCGAAGCCTCGCTCGCCAACGTGGCCGCGGAAACCCGCTTCCAGTTCGAGCGCCTTGGCTATTTCGTCGCCGACCGCGTCGACCATCGTGCCGATCGGCCGGTGTTCAATCGCATCTGCACCCTGCGCGATTCCTGGGCCAAGGCCGGAGGCAAGTGATGCCTCGCCGTGGACCAGGCTTCATCGTAGCGCTGATCGCCGTACTGCTCGCCGCCTGCGCATCGACGGCAACCGTCGACGCGGATTCGGCGACGGCCGCAGCGGCAAGCCCAACGCCGAGCTGCCAGACCGACGCCCAGTGCACGATCAAGAACGTCGGCAACTGCTGCGGAGCATTCCACGCCTGCGTGCACGTCGACCAGCCGGTGGACGCGGCTGCGGTGAAGCGTCGCTGCGAGGTCGAAGGCCTGTCCTCGGTCTGCGGCCAGCGCGACATCGCCGGCTGCCGCTGCGATGCCGGCCGCTGCGTCGAGTCGGCTTCCGCCAACTTCGCTCCCAACTGAGGACGCACGCATGTTCTGGCAGACCTTCCTGACCGTCGCGCTCTCGGTGTTCGTGGCCGAGATCGGCGACAAGACCCAGCTGGCCACGATGCTGTTCGCGGCCGACGGCGCGCGCTCGAAGTGGGCGGTGTTCGCCGGCTCCTCGATCGCACTCGTCACCGCGGCCGGCATCGGCGTGCTGGTCGGCGCGCAGCTCGAGCGCTTCGCCTCGCCCGTCACCCTGAAGACCATCGCCGGCATCGGCTTCATCGCCATCGGCGCATGGACGCTCGCGACGCGGAGCAGTTGAGATGATCCACGCACACGTCCAGCTGACGCTGCCCGACTGGGTGTCGACCGAAATCGACGCGCTTTCGATCCATGCCGACGACGCATCGCGCATGCGCTTCGTCGCCGGGCTGGCACGGCGCAATGTCGAACTCGGCAGCGGCGGACCGTTCGGCGCCGCGATCTTCGACGGCGAGGGGCGCATCGTCAGCGTCGGCGTGAATCGCGTCATGCCGCAGCATTGCTCGCTGGCGCACGCCGAGATCATGGCCTTCATGACCGCGCAGCAGCGCCTGCAGCGATACCGTCTGAACGAGACCGGCGATCGCTACGCGCTGGTGACCTCGGCGCAGCCTTGCTGCCAGTGCTATGGCGCCAGCTTCTGGGCCGGCATCGACGAGTTGCTGATCGGCGCGCGCGCCGAGGACGTGATGGAACTCACCGAGTTCGACGAAGGCCCGCTGCCGCAGGACTGGATCGGAGAACTGCAGCGCCGCGGCATCACGGTGCGGCGCGACATCCTGCGCGACGAGTGTCGCGACGTGCTCGCGTTCTACCGCGCCAGCGGCGGCGCGCGGTACTGAAAAACGGGGTCAGATTCGATCTCGATGAACGCGCATCCTTCCGAGCCGAGTCCAGGACCGAAAATGGAATCTGACCCCGTTTTTCCGCGCCTGATCGCCCTCACCCGCGCCGGCTTCGAGCCCGAATGCGCGCAGGAACTGGAACACGAACTGGCGGCGCGCGGTGGTTCCGGCTACGCACAGACGCAGCGCGACAGCGGCTTCGTGCTGCTGCACGTGCAGGACGCGCCGCAGCGCCGCTTGCGGGTGCGTGAGCTGATCTTCGCGCGCCAGCTGCTGCCGTTGCGGGCCTCGTTCGAGGCGCTGGATCCGAAGGACCGCGTCGCCCCGATCCTGGCCGAGGTCAAGGCGTCCGGAGTGATGTTGAGCGATGTCTGGGTCGAGACCGCCGACAGTCCCGCCGGCGAGCAGATGCGCGCCTTCGCGCGCAGTTTCGAGTCGGCGATGGCGACCGCACTGAAGCGCGAAAAGCGCCTGGATGCGCGCAGCACGCATCGCCTGCACCTGTTCGCGCACAGCGGCACGCAGATCGACCTTTGCATCGCCACGCATGCCGAGACGGCACCGTGGAAGGGCGGCATTCCGCGTCTGCGTTTTCCGTCCGAGTCGCCCAGTCGCTCCACGCTCAAGCTCGAAGAGGCCTTCCTGGTGCTGCTCGACGAGGATGAGCGTGCGCGTTGGTTGCAGGCCGGCATGACCGCAGTCGATCTCGGCGCCTGCCCGGGTGGCTGGAGCTACCAGTTCACGCGGCGCGCGATGCGCGTCATCGCCGTCGACAACGGCGCGATGGCCGACTCGCTGATGGCCACCGGCCTGGTCGATCACGTGCGCGCCGACGGCTTCCGCTTCCAGCCGCAGAAGCCGGTGGAATGGATGGTCTGCGACATGGTCGAGCAACCGATCAAGGTCGCCGAGCGCATGGCCACCTGGCTGCGCGAGGGCTGGTGCCGGCGCACCATCTTCAACCTCAAGCTGCCGATGAAGAAGCGCTGGCCGGAAGTGCAACGCTGCTTCGCGTCGATGCGCGAGGCCGTCCCCTTCGATCTGGACCTGCGCGCGAAGCAGCTCTACCACGACCGCGAAGAAATCACCGTCTTCGCTGCGTGCGCGTGAGTTGCCCAGCAGCTCACCGCAGCGGTCCGGCATGGCCTGCCCAGCACCGGCCCCACGCGCACCGCAAGGAGCACCGGGTTGGACCTTGGCTGGACGCCGGATGTACCCTGCATATCTTTCATCACGTGGAGAATATGCAGTGTCTGAGATTGCCAGAAGCGATCCTGCCGCCTGGGACGCCTTGGAGCGATCTCCGGTGGTGGCGCTGGTCGGGCCCCGGCAGGTCGGAAAGACCACCTTGGCACGGCAGATCGCAGCCGACCGAGGCGTTCCCGGGTCGCGCTACTTCGACCTCGAACGCGCTTCGGACCGCGCCGCGCTGGCAGATCCGGACGCACTGCTCGACCAACTGGGGCCCGGGTTGTGCATATTCGACGAGGTTCAGTTCGTGCCGACCCTCTTCCAAGCCCTTCGCGTCGCGGTCGACGAACGCCGCAGCCAGGGACACCGATCGGGCCAGTTCCTCGTCCTCGGATCAGCCTCGCTTGATCTGCTCCAGGGTGCCGCGGAGTCGCTCGCTGGTCGCGTCGAGGTCGTCGAACTGGGTCCGTTTTCGGTCACGGAGGTCGGAGCGGCATCGGCCAACAGATTGTGGCTTCGGGGCGGTTTTCCGGAGTCCTACCTGGCACGCAATGACACCGACAGCATGGTCTGGCGAGAGCAATTCGTCCAAAGTTACCTGCAACGCGACATTCCGCAGTTCGCACCGCGGCTACCGCGCGAGACCTTGCACCGCTTCTGGACGATGTTGGCCCACCTGCAGGGTGCGGAGTTCAACGCCAGCCACTTGGCGCGCGGACTCGACGTCTCGGCCCAGAGCACCATGCGCTACCTGGACCTGCTCTGTGATCTCTTCCTGCTGCGACGCCTTCCCGCGTTCGCACACAACATCGGCAAGCGCCTGCGCAAGTCGCCCAAGGTCTACATCCGCGATTCGGGCATCACCCACGCACTGCTTGGCATCTCGAACATGCCGGGCTTGCTGAAGCACCCGGTGATCGGCGGCAGCTTCGAGGGCTGGGTGGCAGAGCAGCTCATCACTGCAGCGGGAACGATGTCCACAGCCCACTTCTATCGCACCCAGGACGGCGCAGAAATCGACTTGCTGCTCGACTGCCATGGCGAACGGATCGCAGTCGATATCAAGCGAAGCGCCACCACCAAGCCCTCGCGCGGCTTCCACATCGCGTGCCGCGATGTCGAAGCCAGCTGTCGCTGGTTCGTGCACGGTGGCGAACGCAGCTTTCCCCTGCCCGATGGGGTGAACGCACTCAGCCTGCCAGACGCGATTGCACGTCTGCGGCAGACAAGCGCGCACTGACCGACCGCGAAGAAATCACCGTCTTCGCTGCGCGCGCGTGAGGCTGACCATCCCAGCTGCGACTGCCGCGGCGTGTCATGCATCGGGCACATCACGCTGCTAGGCTGGTCTTCTTCGATCGACAGAAACACACGACAGGGGGATCCCGTGAGAGCAGTACTTTCCAGCGTCATCGTGGCGCTCGGCTCGGCGTTGGTGGCCACACCGACACAGGCGGCCAATGACCTCGCCATTGGCCAGGTCTATGGGGCGGGCGGTGGCACCGGCGCCGCGTACAACGCAGACTTCGTCGAGATCTTCAATCGCGGCACCTCGTCCCAGTCGCTGACCGGTTTGACCGTGCAATACGCATCGGCTACCGGCACCGGCAACTTCGCGCTCGCAAGCACACTGAGCGGGTCGCTGGCTGCGGGCCAGCGCGTGCTCGTGCGCATGGGTGCCACCGGCGCCAACGGCGCCGCGTTGCCGACACCGGATTTCACCAATGGCTCGGCGATGGGTGGTGCAGGTGGAAAGGTGCTGCTCGCGAACAGCACAACGGCGATCACCTGCAATGGCGGGTCGAACCCGTGCTCCGGCGCCCAGACCGCGCTGTTTGTCGATCTGGTCGGATATGGCACAGCCAATTACTACGAGGTCGCCGCCGCGCCGGCCGGCAGCGTGACGCTGAGTTCCCTGCGCGCGTCCGACGGCTGCACCGACACCGACAACAACAGCAGCGACTTCGCAACCGCGGCCGCGAACCCGCGCAATAGCACGTCAACGGCCACGCCCTGCGCCACCGTGACGCCTTACGGCATCACCGCCAGCACGCTCTCGATCGAGTCGATGAACTCGCTTGCCAGCTCCGGAACCAGCAGCACCCTGCCGACCGGCTACGCGTTTGCGGAAGTCGGTGGCGACGGTGTCTATCTCGCCGACGATGGCAGCAGCGCGACCAACGAAGGCGTGTACAGCTTCGGCACCGGCACCAGCAGCGACCGTGCGCTCGGCACCTGGCGCGAGGCCGGGGTGCGCGGCACCACCGCCACGCCCTACATCGGCGCACGGCTGCAGAACAACACCGGCGACGTGATCAAGTACCTCTGGGTCAAGTACACCGGCGAGCAATGGAGGCGCGGCGCCACCGATGCCACGCCCGATCGCATCGACTTCCAGTACAGCACCAACGCCACTTCGCTGACCGACGGCGCGGCCACCTGGACCGACGTCGATACGCTCGACTTCGCCTCGCCGAACACCAGCGCCGCAAACACCGCGCTCGATGGCAACGCCAGCGGCAACCGCACCTCGATCAATGCCTGGATCGAGACCCTGAACCTGGCCAACGGCGCCACCTTCTGGATCCGCTGGACCGACGCCCAGACCACCGGCGTCGCCGACGCGCTCGCGATCGACGACATCTCGTTCATGGTGCCGCTGCTCGACATCGAAGCCGCCGACTCTCTGACCGAGGGCAACATCGCCACCTGCCCGCCATCGAACAACCTCACCTTCACCGTGAGCCGCAACGGCAGCGTTCCGAGCACCGGCATTCCCTACACCTACAGCACCAGCGCCGGCACCGCGACCCAGGACGTCGACTACACCGGCGCCACCAATGCGCCGAAAACCCTGTCGTTCGGCGGCACCGTCTCGTACGTCGACATCCCGGTGCTGTGCGACGACAGCGACGAGCCCGACGAGACCTTCACGGTGTCCATCGCCACCGCTGCCGGCAGCGGCTACTTCGTGCTCGCCGGCAGCGGCAGCGGCACCGCGACCATTCTCGACGACGATGTCGCGGTCGCGTTGCCGACGATTGCCATCGGCGATGTCAGCGCGCTCGAAGGCACCGGCGGCAGCACCAATTTCACCTTCCCGATCACGCTCTCCGGCCCGGCCCCGGCCGGCGGCGTCAGCTTCGTCGCCAACACCAGCGATGGCAGCGCCAACGACCCGATCGACTACACCGGCCTGGTCGCGGCCGCCGGCTCGATCGCCGAAGGCGCGAGCAGCGGCAGCGTGGTGGTCAGCATCGTCACCGACAGCACCATCGAGAGCAACGAGGACTTCACCGTCACCCTCTCCGGCGTGACCAACGTCAACGCCGCCGGCAACGACCTGGTAGCGACCGGAACGATTCAGAACGACGACCTGCCCACGCTTTCGATCACTGACGTCAGTGCGGCCGAGGGCAACACTGGCGTCACCGCCTTCACCTTCTCCGTGACGCTGAGCGCGGCGCCGCCTTCCGGCAGCGCCAGCGTCAACTACGCCACCGCGAATGGCAGTGCGACGGCCGGCACCGACTACACCTCGGCGTCCGGGTCGCTCAGCTTCGACGCGATGAACCTGACGCGCACCGTCACCGTCGATGTCACCGGCGAGACCGCCGCCGAGCCGAACGAGACCTTCTTCGTCAACCTGAGCGGCTCGACCGGCGCCACCATCTTCGATGGACAGGGCGTCGGCACCATCGTCGACGATGACCTCCTGACCTACCGCATCCACCAGATCCAGGGCGCGGGCGCGTACTCGAGCTTCGACCCGACGCCGACCGACTCGAACCCGGGTCAACTGGTGCGCATCACCGATGCCGTGGTCACCGCGATCACACTGGTCCTCGCCGTCGACGGCTCGCCGGCGGACGCCAACGGCTTCTTCCTGCAGTCCGCCGACATCGATGCCGACGCCAATCCGCTGACCTCGGAGGGCATCTTCGTCACCACCGGCGCCACACCGCCGACGGTCGCGATCGGCGATGTCGTGACCGTGGTCGGTCAGGTGTTCGAGCGCTTCGCCCAGACCCAGATCAACAACCCCACGGTGACCGTTACCGGCAGCGGCGCGCTGCTGCCCACGCCGGTCGCGTTCGACGCGTCCACGCCATCGAGCAACCCGGCGGCGCTCAGCTGCCCGGGCACCGGTCCCGGCGGCACCAACAACGTCGACACCAACTTCGAGTGCTTCGAGGGCATGCGCGTTGCGATCGCGAACGGCATCGTCGGGCGTGCCAACCAGCGCCGCGCCGCCGACCTGTATGCCGAGGTGTTCGTGACCGCCAGCGGCGCGATGGCGCGTCGCGAACGCGGCGTGCTGTGGCCCACGACGCCGGGCACCGGCAACGCCGCCGCCGGGCAGTTCGACGGCAACCCCGAGGTGTTCGAGATGGACGCCGACGAGGCCGGACTTGCCTTCACCGGCCTGACCGCGGGCACCACCTTCAGCGCCACCGGCGTGCTCGGTTTCTCCTTCGGCGACTACGAGTTCTACCCGACCACGCTCAGCCTCATCGACCAGCAGGCGGTGCCGGAGGCGGTCATCCCCGCCGCCGGCGGAGACGAACTGACGATTGCCTCGTTCAACACCCAGCATCTTTGCGACGACGCGGTTTCGACGCCGCAGTGCACGCGCGATACCACCGGCGCCGGAGGCACGGTACTGAACTACGCCGACAAGCTCGGCAAGGTCTCGAGCTATGTCCGCACCGTGCTCGGATCGCCCGACGTGGTCGGCGTTCAGGAAGTGGACCGCTTGAGTACGCTGCAGGATCTCGCAGCGCGCATCCTCAGCGATGGCGGACCGGCCTACGACGCGCAGCTGATGGAAGGCGACGACCCGGGCGACATCGACGTCGGCTTCCTGACCCGCCAGGGACGAATCGCGGCAGTGACGGTCCAGCAGTTCTACAAGGGCAACCTGTGGAACGACCCGAACGGCGCCGACATCCTGCACGACCGCCCGCCGCTGCTGCTGCAGGCGACCTTCAATGGCGGGACGGGTGCCTATGCGTTTGCGGTGCTGAACAACCACACCAAGGCGCGCAGCTCTGTCGATGGCAATGACGCGGCCGCAGAACGCGACCGCGCCAAGCGCTTCTTCCAGGCGCGCGACATCGCCACCCTGGTGCAGCAGTATCAGACCGGCACCGGGCCGTTCAGCGGCACCGCGAGCACGCCGCTGATCCTGGTCGGCGACTACAACGCCTTCGAGCACACCGACGGCTACGTCGACGTGGTCGGCCTGATTGCCGGCAACTACGACGACGCCGCGAACGAGTGCAACGCCGTGCTGTCCGGCGGCGCCGGTACCGAAACCTGCAACCTGGGCCCGAACATCGTCTCGCCCCGGTTGTTCAACACCGGCACCTCGGTCCCGGGCAACGAGCGCATCTCCTACCAGTTCACGCAGAACTTCGGGCCGGTGCACGGCTACACCACGCCGAACCCGGCGCGCGACGTGCCCGCAGTGCAGGTGATCGACCACATCCTGGTCGCACGCACGGCGCTCGGCTACTTCCTGGCCACCGACTACGGCGTCGCCAACAACGCCGCGCCGGACGAAGCCAAGCGCACCAACAGCGGCCCGATCAACAGCTCCGATCACGACGGCATGGTGACCTACCTCGACTTCGCGTGCGCCACGAACCCGCTGCTCAATCCCGATGGCGACAACTTCTGCGGCCTGCTCGACAACTGCCCCGCGATCGCCAACAACGGCCAGACCGACCTCGACAACGACGGCATCGGCGACGCCTGCGACCCGGACATCGACGGCGACGGCGTGCTCAACCTCATCGACAACTGCCCGATCACTGCCAACCCGAGCCAGACCGACACCGACGCCGATGGCCAAGGTGACGCCTGCGATCCCTACCCGACCGAAGCCGGACTGGTGTTCCGCGACGGCTTCGAGTAGGCCCCAACGCCACCAGCCCGCAACCCACGGCCCGCCTCGCGCGGGCCGTGTTCTTTTCGGTCGCTGCCCGTGACGCGCAACGGGTACCCCTACCCTCACAACCACACCACCAGCCGATCGCTAGGATCGCGGCATGGACCCGCAGCCTGCCCTGCCGTTGCCGCCGTTTCCCGACTTCGCCGGTGCGTCGCGGGCGGTGGTGGCGTTTCTGAACCGGCATGTGCCGCTGGCGGTGTGGAGCGTGAACCGCGCCGATGGCGGGACCATGGTGGTGCTGCAGCCGAGCGACGGCAACGGCTATGGACTGCAGGCGGGCGATTCGATGCGCTTCGCCGACACGCTGTGCGCGGCGATGGTGGCGGGCCTGGCGCCGAACATCGCCCCCGACGTCGAGAAGGCTCCGGGCTATCGCGACGCACCGGTGCGGCAGCAGGTGGCGATCCGCAGCTACGTCAGCTTCCCGCTCCAACGTGCCGACGGCGCGCTGATTGGCACCCTGTGCGGGTTCGACCCGCAGCCGCAATCGTCGAGCCTGCCCGACCAGCAACCCCTGATCGAACTGCTGTCGCGGCAACTGTCGACGATCCTGCAGTTCGACCTGGACCGCGAGTCGGCCTGGCGAGTGGCGCTGCAGCACGAGGCCGCGGCGATGACCGACGCGCTGACCGGGCTTCGCAACCGCCGCGCCTTCGACCTGCTGTGCGAGCGCGAGGAGCAACGCTGTCGCGACATCGGGCAACGTCTCGCGGTGCTGGTGATCGACCTCGATGGACTCAAGCCGGTCAACGACCGCCTCGGCCACGCCGCCGGCGATGCGTTGCTGCAGCGGGCCGGTGCGGTACTCAACGCCGCGCTGCCGGCGCAGACCCATCTCTGCCGCATCGGCGGCGACGAGTTCGCGGTGCTGCTGCCCGGGTGTGGCCTGGCCGTGGCCGAGCAGACCGCGACCCGCCTGCGCGCGGCGCTCGCCGACGGCGGCATCGACGCTTCGCTGGGATACGCCGAACGCAAGCCGCACCGCGGTCTCGCCGACGCGATGCAGCGCGCGGACGCGGCCATGTACGCCGACAAGGCCGCACGACGGACGCCGCGGCCGTAGCCACAGCGCCCTTGCGTCGCCCCACCCGGCCGTCGCCGGCCTCCACTAGAATGCCCCCATCCCGCAATCCCCGGAGTTCGACATGCCGCAAGTCTTCCGTTCCGACCGCGCCCGCCTGGTGCTGCTCGTCGCCCTCGTCGTGGTCGCCGCGCTGACCCGCCTGCTGCCCGGTCGCCCGCCGAACTTCTCGCCGATCGAGGCGATGGCGCTGTTCGCCGGCGCCGTGTTCGCGAGCCGCTACGTCGCGGTGCTGGTGCCGCTGGCGGCGATGCTGATTTCGGACGCAGTGATCGGCTTTCACTCGGGCATGTGGGTGGTCTACGGCTGCATGGCGCTGATCGCGCTCGCCGGCACCCGCCTTGGCGGCCGCATCAGCGCGCTGCGCGTGGCCGGCTACGGATTCGGCGCCGCGTTGTTCTTCTTCGTCGTCACCAATTTCGTGGTCTGGACCGGCTCGGGCATGTATCCGCTGACTTCCGCCGGCCTGGTCGAATGCTATGTCGCGGCGATCCCGTTCTTCCGCAACCAGATCGCCGGCGTGCTGGTGTACTCGGCGGTCCTGTTCGGCGCACACGCACTGCTGCAGCGCCGAGCCGCCGCCGGCGCTACCGCCTGAGACCATGGGCAACCGCCTCAGCAAGATCTACACGCGCACCGGCGACGACGGCAGTACCGGCCTCGGCGATGGCACGCGCGTTTCCAAAGACAGCGCGCGCGTCAGCGCCTATGGCACCGTCGATGAACTGAACAGCACGCTCGGCGTGGTGCTCGCCTGCGAACTGCCGGAGGCGATCGCGACGATGCTGACCGAGATCCAGCACGAGCTGTTCGATCTCGGCGGCGAGCTGTGCATTCCCGGCAGCGACCTGATCCACGACGCCGACATCACCCGCCTGGAGACACGTCTCGACGGGCTCAATGCCGGCCTGCCCGCGCTGCAGGAGTTCATCCTGCCCGGCGGCGGCATGGCCGCGGCGCAGTGCCATGTCGCGCGCACGGTCGCGCGCCGCGCCGAACGCGAAGTGGTCACGCTGTCGCACCACGACGCCGTGCGGCCGCAGGCGATCCGCTATCTCAATCGCCTCTCGGACCTGCTGTTCGTGATTGCGCGCGTGCTGGCGCGCTCGGCCGGGCACGGCGAAACGCTGTGGAAGCATGAGCGCCGCAAGCGCGGCTGAACGCGCATGATCCTGACCCATCCGGCCTGCCTGCGGCACGACCCCGGAGCGGGCCATCCCGAATGCCCGCAACGCCTGCAGGCGGTGCTGCGCGCACTCGCCGCCGCGGAGTTCGAAGGCGTCGCGCGCGTCGATTCCTCCGCGGTGGACCGGGCCCTGGTCGACCGCGTCCATTCCGGCATCGAGTTCGCGCAGATCTTCGCGCACGCGCCGCACGCCGAACACTTGCTGCTCGATGCCGACACCGTGCTGCACCCGGGACCGGACTCGCTGGATGCGGCGCTGCATGCCGCCGGCGCCGTGGTCGACGCGGTCGATGCCGTGCTTGATGGCCGCGCCCGGCGCGCGTTCTGCGCGGTGCGCCCCCCCGGACATCACGCCACACCATCGCGCGCCATGGGCTTTTGCATATTCAACAACGTCGCGCTCGGCGCCAAGCGCGCGCTCGACCGCGGCCTCGAACGCATCGCCGTGCTCGACTTCGACGTGCACCACGGCAATGGCACCCAGGACTGCTTCGCCGACGACGCGCGCGTCTGCTTCGCCTCCTCGCACCAGTGGCCGCTGTACCCGGGCACCGGCGCGCTGCACGAGACCGGCGTCGGCAATGTCTTCAATGCGCACCTGCCGGCCGGCAGCGGCACGCGCGAGTTCCGCGCCGTCTGGACCGATCGGCTGCTGCCGGCGGTCGATGCGTTCCGTCCGCAACTGCTGCTGGTCTCGGCCGGCTTCGACGCGCATCGTCTCGACCCGCTCGGCGGCCTCGACCTCGAAACCGCCGACTACGCCTGGCTCAGCGCGGAAATCGTCGCACTGGCCGAGCGCCACGCGCAGGGCCGCGTGGTCTCCTCGCTCGAAGGCGGATACAGCCTCACCGCGCTGGCCGAAGCCAGCACTGTGCATTGCCGCGAACTGTTCGCGCGTTGAGCTGCGGCGCGACGCCGAGTGGCCCGATTCAGAGCACGCTGACGCGATCCCGCCCTTGCTGCTTGCTGGCGTAGAGCGCCTGGTCCGCACGCTTCAGCGCCGCGTCGATCGACTCGCCCTCGCGCTGCAACACCGCCACGCCGATGCTGATGGTGAGCCGCAGCACGTGGCTGCCAAAACGCACCGGCTCGGCAGCGACACGCTGGCGGATGCGTTCGCCGACGTTGCGCGCCTCTTCCACCGACATGCCCGGCAGTCCGACCACGAATTCCTCGCCGCCGTAGCGTCCGAAGAAGTCGCCGATGCGCAGCGCCGCGTGGATACGCCGCGCGACCTCGCGCAGGCATTCGTCGCCGGCATCGTGGCCGTGTTCATCGTTGACGCGCTTGAAGTGGTCGATATCGGCGAACAACAGCGCCAGCGGCCGGTCGCCGCTCCGCGATTCGAGCACCGCCGCCTGCAGCCGCTCGTCCAGCGCGCGGCGGTTGTAGGCCGAGGTCAAGGGATCGCGTCGTGCCAGGGTATCGGCGGCATCGCGCTCGCGCTTGTACTGCAGCACGCGCTCGACCAGACCGATGAACAGGATCGTGCCCAGAAACAGGAAGCTGAGCGTGAACAGCATGCTCATGGTCGGATTGAGCGCCCGCCCGCCCAGCACCTCGCCGACGCGCCACAGCGCCAGCACCATCAGCGGCAGCAGCGACCACAGCAGCAGACGGATCGAACGGTCGCCGGCACGCACGCGGATGACGCAGGCGGCCAGCAAGATCACGCTGCTCGCGACGATGTTCAGATTGCCGACCTGCGCCCACAGGCGGGCACTGGCGCCGACCCCGAACACCAGCGCATTCACCATGCCCGACGCGAACACCAGCAGGGCCGGCCACTGCAGCAGCGCGAGGCGCGGCGTGTTGCGCGGCATGTCGAGCAGGTTGCGCACGAACAGCGCGATCATCAGGCTCGCCCCGTTGGCGGCGAACACCAGCGGGCTGCGCAGATCCGCGGCCAGCGACGCCAACAGCGGCCAGCGATAGAACTCGCCACTGCCCGCAAGCAGATACAGCAGCGAGAAGCCGAGCGCCCCGGACAACAGCAGCAGGTTGCGCTCGCGCAGCGCCATGCCCATGCCGAGACCGGCCAGCGCCAACGCCAGCAACGCTCCATTCACCAGCGACTGGCCGCGCACCCAACGCTGGTCCGCTACGCGCAATGCCTGTTCCGGCTCGATGCTGAGCACGTGCGCCGCGAAATCCGGAATCGTGACTTGCACATAGAGCGGTTCACCCGCAGCCAGTCCGCCCTCCAGCGGCAGCGTCAGCAGGCTGGCGGAGAAGCCGAGGTCCGCGTCGTCACCGATCGTCGCCCGCGGCTGCGCCGCGGCCCGGCCCGGTCGCCACAGCACCATGCTGCTCGCGGTCCAGGTGCGCAGCACCAGCATCGGCCGGTCCTGCGCCGGCCAGTCGCGGCGGCTTTCCACGCGATACCAGCCCGAGGCGGTCGGCTGCGGGCGCAACACGCCATCGCCAACCGCGATGAAACGATCGTCCAACTCTCCAGCGAGCAAGGCCTGCACCGATGCCGGCTCGCCATCGAGACGCGACATGCGCAGCTCCGCTTCGGCACGCGCGCCAGCACACCAGCCCACGACCAGAGCCAGCAGCAACGCGTGCAGAAGTCGCGGGTTCCCCATCAGCGGATCATCCGTCTTCGCCCGTGCCGGCTGCAAGCGCGAGGCGGATGCGCATCAGTTGCGCGCGATCAATCATCCAGCGCCAGCGCCAGCGCCATGACCAGATCACGCTGCCGATCGTTGCCGAGCGGGAAGACGTGGTCGCCAACTTCGACGAAGCCGCATCGACGATAGAACGCGATCGCCCTCGGGTTGCGCTCCCAGACGCCGAGCCAGATCACATCCGACCGGCGACGTCGCGCCTCGGCAATGCTCGCGGCCATGAGTTCCTGCGCAACACCGTGCCCATGCCAATTCGCGACCACGTACAGCCGCTGGATCTCGCACGGCCGCTGCGCGACCACGCACGCCGCCGCATCGCCCCAACGCAACTGCGCGTACCCGATCAACCGACCGTCGTGCTCGATGAGCAGCGTGGTCATGCGCGGATCGGAAATCTCGTCTGCCTGCAACTGCTCGCCGTAGCTTCGGCTGCAATGCAGATTCATGTCCTCGGCGCGATTCAGCGCGCCGAAGGTCGCCCGGAACGTTTGCTCGGCGACTTGCGCGAGGGCTGCGGCATCACTTGGGACTGCGTTGCGGATCAGCAATGGCGACTCCCGAAGGGTGATCTGTGGGCTGCACAGGAACGCCGGCGCCGAATCGCGCGCCATGAACGACACCGGTACGAATCAATAGTGGTGTCGCAGTTGCGCGATCAACAGCGCGTCAGCGCCGGGTTTGTAGACGATCCGGTGTTCATCGTCGATGCGTCGTGACCAGTACCCCGACAGCGCGTGCCGCAGCGGCTCGGGTTTGCCAAGGCCGGAAAACGGCGATCGCAAGATGTCCCTTAGCAGTGCGTTGATCCGCGACAAGCGCTTGCGGTCCGTGTCCTGCCAGAAAAGATAGTCCTCCCACGCCTGCTCGGAAAAGACCAGCTTCATCCGGCCAGTTTCCGCACCTTGCCGCGACCGGCCTCAAGGTCCGCAACAGCAGCAAGCAGCCGCCGCGCGTTGCGCGGGCTGCGCAGCAAGAAGGCGGTCTCTTCCAGCGCGTTGTAGTCATCAAGCGACATCATGACCACCGCCTGGCGCTCGCCGTTGCGGGTGATGATGATTGGATCGTGGTCGTTGCAGACACGATCCATCGTGTCGGCCAGTTTGGCACGTGCGGCAGTGTAGGTGATGGCATCCATCGGCGATCTCGAAGCGTACGGCAAATTGTACATGTTTCGGGGATCGCGGACGAGCCAATGTCACCTCGCACTTTGGGGGTGGCACATGCCGAAAACGCCGGCCAGAAAAGTCGCCCGGCGCCACCGCGGGTGAGGGTTCGCGGTTCGGTGCCGCCCACGCAGTCCGTCTCCAGCTGCTCGCGCTTCCTGCGATGGCAGCGGTCCGCAGACCAGGGGCCCGCTGACCGGGCGCAATGAGCTTCCGGCCGCGCATCGCGCATCTCAGAGAAACATCGTGCGCTGCCACGAACTCGTCGAGCACATCGCGAGCGTGGGTTACGCCGCCGGATCTCGCCCGCCCTCGTTGCCTGCGGCATCGACCGCAGCGAGGGCGCGCAGCGCCGCGCGCAGGCCAGTCTGGTCCAGCGGCTTGCGCAGGAAGCCGTCGAAACCGGCGGTGCGCGCGTCGGCTTCGGTGTTGGCTTCGCTGCGCGCGGTGATGGCGATTGCCGGCACACGTCGACCGCAGCGGCTGCGCAGCAGCGGCAGCAGTTGCAGGCCGCCGATCCCGGGCAGGTCGAGGTCGCTGACGATCAACGCCACCGCGGCGTCGGCGTGATGCAGCGCGTGCATCGCCTGGTCCGCCCCGCGCACCGTGGCACCGAGCCCACCGAGCATCGCGGCGACCACTTCGCGGGTGGTGGCATCGTCCTCGACCAGCAGCACGACGCGGTCGCGCAACGGTTGCGGGGAATCCGCGGCGAACGGCGCTGCCGCAGACGGTGCGACGACCGCAGCGGCGCCGGGTTCGTCCACGGCCGCGGCCACGGCGGCGAGCGGAAGCTGCACGCTGAAAAAGGAACCCACACCTGGCGTGGACTGCAGCCCGACGCGACCACCCATCGTCTGCGCCAACTGATGCACGATCGCAAGCCCGAGCCCGCTGCCGCCGCTGCGCTCGCCAAGCCGGGTCTGCGCGAAGCGCTGGAACAATCTTGCGCATTCGTCCTCGCTGAGGCCGGGGCCACTGTCGCGCACGCCGAGCACGATGCAGTCGCCGGCGCGTTGCGCGTTGATCGCGATGGCTCCGCGTTGCGTGAACTTGAATGCGTTGTGCACCAGGTTCAGCAAGATCTGGCGCAGCCGGGTCGCGTCCGCGAGCACGCGGCGCGGCACGTCGGCGGCGATCTCCAGGGTGCAGTCGATGCCGCGGGCGCGGATCAGCGGCGCTTCCAGCGCATGCACATCCTCCAGCAGCGCGCGCAGGTCGGTGTCCGCCAGGTTCAGGCTGAGCTTGCCGGCCTCGGCGCGCGACAGGTCGAGCAGGTCGTTGACGATGCGCAGCAAGTGCTGCCCGGAGCGCAGCACGGTGTCGAGGTAGTGGCGCTGGGTCGGATCGAGCGCGGTCTGTCCGAGCAATTCGGCCATGCCGATCACGCCGGTCATCGGGGTGCGGATCTCGTGGCCGACCGTGGCCAGGAACTCGCTCTTGGCCGCGCTCGCGGACTCGGCCAGACGGCGCCGCTCCTCGGCCAGCGCGAAGGCATGGCGTCGCTCCAGGCGCGCGCGGTGCGCCCGCCAGAACGCCAGCAGCAGCAAGGCCGCAACCAGCGCGTAGCCGAGATAGGCGACGCGGCTCGCCCACCACGGCGGCGCCACCGCCAGGTCGGCGGCCAGCACGGTGCTGGACTCGACCCCGAGCGGATTGGCGGCGCGCACCTGCAAGCGGTACCGACCGGCCGGCAGCCGCGCCAGCACGCGCTCGCCGAGTTCGCTGCCCTCGACCCAATCGGCGTCGAAACCGTCGACCCGGAAGCGGTAGTGGTTCGCGCGCGGATCGACGAACGAAAGCAGGCGCGCGCCGATCCGCAGTTCGTGGTCGCCCGGGCCGAACGCGAGCCGGTCGCGGCCCGGATCGAGCGCGTGCGCATCGTCGTCGTGCAGATAGGCCAGCGCGCTCCAGCGCAGCGGCGAGCTCGGCATGGGCGTCCGGCGCGCATCCGCGGCGATCGACAACAGCCCCTCGCTGCCCAGCCACACCATGCGCCCGGCATGCAGCAGTGCGCTCGGTTTCGCCGAGAACTGCAGGCTCGGCATGCCATCGGCGGCGGTCACCGCGGTCAATCGCAGCGGGTCCGGGTCGACCCGCCACAGCCCGCGCGGCCCGCTCAGCCAGAACCGTCCCCCGCCATCCGCAAGCAGCGACGCGGCCTCCGCCGCGGGCAGGCCATCGTCGGGTCCGAGCCTCCATTGCAGCGACCACGCATCCCCCTGGATGCGATATCGCGCCAGCCGCCCGGGCTGATGCACGACGATGCCATCGCCGTCGAACACGAAGGCATGCACGCGGTCTTCCGCGAGCGCAGTGGATGCGATGAAGGCGTCGCCCGCGGCGTCGTAGCGGCGCAGCCCGAAGCCATCGGCGAGCCACAGCCGCCCCTCGCGATCCAGCCCCATCTGCTCGATGTCGTCGCTGACGAAGCCGCGTTCTCCCGCCTTCCAGACGCGACTGCGACCGTCCGCACCCATCTGGTTGAGGCCCGCGGTCAGGGCACCGATCCACAGCGTGCCATCCGGCGTCTGCGCGATGTACTCGGGCGCGCCCTCGGCCCAGGGTTGTCCCGGCAGCGGCAGGCGGGCGAGCGTGTCGTGTGCCGGATCGAAGCGCAGCACGCCGCTTCGATGCGGCAGCCAGAGCACGCCATTCGCATCGCAATGGATCGCGGCCAGACGCTGCTTGCGCAACTCCGCAGCCTGCCGCGAGTCGGTCCAGCGTCGCACCGAGCCATCGGCAGCGACGCGGGTCAATTCGCCCGCGGTCGCGAGCATCCACAGCGCACCGTCGGGACAGGCGGCGATGCCGCTGGCGCGCCCGGGCGAGAGACTGCTCGGGTCGAGCGGGTCGTAGCGCAACAACTGGATCTGCGCCCAGTCCGGGCGCAGGTACGCAAGTCCCTGCGACTGCAGCGCGAACCACAGACCGCCCTCGTGGTCGCGCAGCAGGTCGGTGACATGCACGTCCGGCAGCGACTCGGGCAGCGCCGGCCGATTGCGGATCCAGTCGCGCGCGCCATCGTCGCCGATGCGCAGCACGCCACCGCGGGTCGCGACCCAGGTTTCGCCCGGGGCGCCGTCGATCACCGCCTCGATGATGCCCGCCTCCGCCGGCAATTCGATGCGCTGCAGGGTGTCGCCGCTGGCATCGCGGCGGAACAGCGCGTTCTGCGCACCCACCCACAGGCGACCGTCGGCGGTGACCGCGACGGTGTTGACCAGGGGCAGCTCGGCCACGCGGCGCACCGGCCCCGGATGTTCGGCGTCGGCAGCGTCGATGCGCCACAACGCATCCAGCGTCCCGACCCAGAGCACGCCCTCGTGGTCGACGGCGAGGTCGAGCACGGTCGCCGTCTTCAGCGCCGGGTCGATCTCGGCGATGCGATCGAGCGCCGCCATTGCCCCGGTCTCGGGGCGAAAGCGCGTCACGCCCTGCGCGTAGGTGCCGGCATAGACCTGCCCGGCGGGCGACTCGGCGAGCGCGAACACGTCGCCACCGCGCAGCCCGTCGCCCGCGGCATCCGCGCCGTAGCGGGTGAAGCCGCGATCCTCGGCATCGTCGAGCGTCGCCAGCCCGCTCGACTCGCAACCGACCAGAACGCGCCCGGAGCGGGTCGCGAGCACGGTCTGCACATCGTTGCAGGGCAGCGACGCGAGATCGGCCGGATCGTTGCGGAACACGCGGAACTCGCGCCCGTCAAAGCGCGCCAGGCCATCGCCGGTCGCCACCCAGACATAGCCCCGCGCGTCCTGCACCACTTCCAGCGTCGCCGGCGAGGGCAATCCCTCGGCCGCACCGTAGTGACGAAAGCGCGGCTCGACGGCCGGCGCGGCCAAGCTCACACAGACACCCAGGACCAAGGCCGCGGATCGGATCATGCCGCGACGATGCCAGCGCGTCGCCGGTTCGCCAAGGGGGACGCGCAACACGTCGTTGCTGCCCAACCGCCAGCGCCCGGCGGTCACCACCGGGGCGCGTCGCGGGGCTATCCGGAATGGCGCCGAGTGTGCATAACATCACCTCGGCACAGGGGACGCCGCGCGAGCGGCGAGTGCCCGGGGCGGGTCATGCAGGCTCGTCAGACACCATCAAACCAAGAACCAGTTCGTAACCGGGAGAAGCAGGATGAAGCGTGTGCATCACAGATATGCAGTGAATCCACTGGCAGTGGGCGTGCGACTGGCGCTCGGCAGCGTCTTCGCCCTCGCCCTGAGCGGCGCGGCCATGGCCCAGGACAAGGACAAGGACACCGACGAAGCTGCCGACGAGGACATCACCTCGCTGGAACCGCTCTCGGTACTCGGCACGCGCAGCGCCGGACGTTCGGCCACCGATTCGGCGGTGCCGATCGACATCATTGTCGGCGAAGAGATGCACAACCAGGGCGCCACCGACATGGTCGAGCAGATTCGCACCCTGATTCCCTCGTTCAATGTCAGCACCATTCCGATCGACGACGCCGCCACCCTGGTGCGCCCGGCCAACCTGCGCGGCCTGCCGCCGGACAACGCCCTGATCCTGCTCAATGGCAAGCGTCGCCATCGCGCCGCGGTCATCACCTTCCTCGGCCACGGCCTGTCCGACGGCTCGCAGGGCGTGGACCTGTCGGTATTCCCCTCGCTGGCGCTGGAACAGGTGGAAGTGCTGCGTGACGGAGCCGCGGCACAGTACGGTTCCGACGCCATCGCCGGCGTGATCAACTTCGGCCTCAAGGAATCGCGCGAAGGCGGCGCCGGCGAAGCGTTCTTCGGCCGCTACTACGAAGGCGACGGATTCACGCGGCAATACGCCGGACAGTACGGCTTCCCGCTCGGCGGCGAAGGCTTTGCCACCTTCACCGCGGAAGTGCGCAGCGCGGACCCGACCTCGCGCAGCGTGCAGCGCGACGATGCCGCTGCGGCGATTGCCGCCGGCTATCCGCAGGTGCCCGATCCGGCACAGATCTGGGGCTCCCCGGAGGTCAATGACGACCGCAAGTTCGTCTACAACATCGGCGTGCCGGGCGAAAACCTCGACTTCTACCTGTTCGGCAACTACGCCTCGCGCGAGACCGACGGCGGCTTCTACTATCGCAACCCGACCTCGCGCGGCGGCGTCTACTCCAACGACGGCGGCCAGACCCTGCTGATCGGCCAGACCGCTGCCGGCGCCGCCTGCCCGACCATCGCGCTGCGCGACTCCGGCGGCAACCTGATTCCCTATTCCAGCGTCTCCGCGCAAGTCGCCGCGTTGCCGAGCAACTGCTTCACCTTCCTCAGCGTCTACCCGGGCGGCTTCACGCCGCGCTTCGGTGGCGAGATGCAGGACATCGGGGCCACCGCGGGCCTCAAGGGCACCTGGGGCGACGACATCCAGTGGGATCTCAGCGCTTCGTTCGGTCGCAACGAGATCGACTTCCTGATGTACAACACGGTCAACGCCTCGCTCGGCGCGAACCAGCCGGCCGGCGCCTTCTTCGTACCGGGCGGCAACGAGCAGACCGAGAAGACCTTCAACTTCGACCTGAGCAAGAGCTTCGATGCCTTCCATCTGGCCGGCGGCCTCGAATACCGCAGCGAGAGCTTCGAGATCAGTGCCGGCGACACGGCGTCGACTGCGATCGGGCCGCTCACGTCGCAGGGCTTCAGCATCGGCTCGAACGGCTTCCCGGGCTTCAACCAGGTCACCGCCGGCAAGCATGAGCGCGACAACTGGGCGACATACATCGACGCCGAGTCGCAGGTCACCGACGCGTTCCTGATTGCCGGCGCGCTGCGCTTCGAGGACTACGAGGACTTCGGCAGCACCACCAACTGGAAGCTGACCGGGCGCTACGACTTCACCGAGAACTTCGCCGCCCGCGCAGCATTCAGCACCGGCTTCCGCGCACCGACGCCGGGCCAGTCGAACGTCAGCCAGGTCACCACCGCGTTCATCGACGGCGAGTTGCGGGACACCGCCACGCTGCCGCCGACCAACCCGATCGCGGCCTATTACGGCGCCGAGCCGCTGACCCCGGAAGAGTCCGACAACATCTCGCTCGGCCTGGTGTGGAACCAGGACAACTGGTCGCTGACCGCTGACTGGTATCGCATCCAGGTGGAAGACCGCATCGCACGTTCCACCGACTTCACGCTGAGCGACGCCGACCGCGCCGCGCTGGTGGCCGCAGGCCAGGCCCAGGCCGCGTCGCTGTCCCGAGTCGGGTTCTTCGTCAACGATTTCGACACCACGACCACCGGTCTCGACATCGTTGCCAGCGTCGACACCGACCACTTCGGTGGCGATACCTCCTACGCGGTCGCAGTCAACTTCAACGACACCGAAGTCAACGACTTCACCTCCGGCATCATCACCGAGGCACGCATCCAGAAGCTGGAGGAATCGTTGCCGGGAACCAAGGGCTACTTCTCCTTCAACCACCTGCGCGATGCCTGGCACATCAACGCCCGCTTGAACTACTACGGTTCGTTCTACGAGGACCATCTGGACAGCGACGTGGTCAGCGCGGCGGACGGCGGCCTGCCGATCTACGAAGGCAGCGCCTTCACGGTGGATCTGGAGACCGGCTGGAAGTTCGACTCGGGGATGTACATCAACGTCGGCGCGCAGAACCTGTTCGACAAGGTGCCGGACGAAAACCCCTGGGGCGCAGCCGTTGCCGGTGCGCAGTATCCGGTACACACGCCCTACGGCTTCACCGGGGGCTACTACTACGTGCGCTTCGGTTACGCCTTCTGACCGCTGCACGCGGATGGGTGATCAACGGGCGGCGCAAGCCGCCCGTTTTCTTTCCGGGGTCCGGGCGCGGCCCGCAAGCACGCAAGGCGGCGGCACGACCCGCTGCCGAAAAGTCGAGGCGGGCGCCGATCGAAAGGCAATGGCTGCCGCAACCGGAGCCGCGCTTGCAGTTTCGCCAAGGGGAATTGCGCAGGCGTGGCTTCCACGTGGGTGCGTCCGTGGCAAAGTGGGCGCCATGAGGAATCCGCTGCTGTCGTTGTTCGCCCTGTTTGTCGCGCTGCCCGTCGCCGCGGCCGGCGACTATCGCTTCGACCAGGTGCACTCTCAGGTGCAGTTCCGGGTGTCGCACCTCGGGTTCTCGATGTCCGAGGGCGAGTTCCATGAGATCGAGGGCGGCTTCCGCTTCGACGCCGACGACTGGTCGAAGTCGAGCTGCGACGTGCGCATCGGCGTCGCCTCGATCGACCTCGACGACGACGCCTGGAACCGCACCCTGCTCGGCGAACGCTGGTTCGACGCCGAGCGCTACCCGCAGATGCGCTATCGCTGCCTGCAAGTGGTGCGTGAGGGCGAGCGTGAGGGCCGCATCGAGGGCGAACTGAGCCTGCGCGGCATCACCCGCCCCGTCACGCTGCGCCTGCGCTTCAACCGTGCCGGCGTGCACAAGTATTCGCTGCAGCAGGTCGCCGGCTTTGAGGCGCATGCGACGCTCAAGCGCAGCGACTTCGGCATGACCCGATTCCTCCCCGAGATCGGTGACGACATCGAGATCCGCCTCGACATCGAAGGCATTCGCGAGGGCCGCAAGCGTGATCGCAAGAAGTGATGCCACGCGCTGGGGCGCGGTCGCGAAGCTGCTGCACTGGACCGTTGCGATCGCGGTGATCGGCCTGCTGGTCGGCGGCTTGACCATGACCGACCTCAAGACCTCGCCGCAGAAATTCCAGCTGTACGCGCTGCACAAGTCGGTCGGCATCAGCGTGCTGGCGCTGATGCTGCTGCGCCTGGCCTGGCGCGGCATCGACCCGCGCCCGCGCGAGACCGGTTCCGACCACCCCTGGCTCGCGTTCGCGGCGCGCGCGGTGCACCGCCTGTTCTACGTCCTGCTGATCGCGATGCCGATCTCGGGCTGGGTGTACAACTCGGCGGCGAACTTCCCGCTGCGCTGGTTCGGGTGGGTGCAATTGCCGGCGCTGGTCGCACCGGACAAGGCGCTCAAGCAATGGGCGCACGAGGTCCACGAAGTGCTCGCCTACACCATCATCGCGCTGTTGATCGTGCACGTCGCCGGCGCGCTCAAGCACCATCTGATCGACCGCGACGATACGTTGCGCCGCATGCTGCCCTTCGCCGGGCAGCGCGCCGAAACCGCGCTCACCGCACCGAACCAGGACCCGCCATGATCCGCCGCCTTGCTCGTGCTGCAGCGCTTTCGCTGCTGCTCGCCACCACCGCCGCATTCGGCGCCGACTACACGATGCGCAGCGGCAGCCTGCAGTTCGCCGGCGTGCAACAGGGCGAGCGCTTCGAGGGCCGCTTCGAGCGCTTCGCGCCGACGATCCGCTTCGACCCGGCCGACCTCGCCGCCAGCCGCTTCGACGTGCAGATCGAACTCGCCAGCGCCAGCACCGACAACGACGAGCGCGACGAGGCGCTGAAGGGCGCGGACTTCTTCGCGGTTGCCACATTCCCGAAGGCGCGCTTCCTCACCACCGTGATGCGCCGCATCGATGCCACCCACTTCGAGGCCGACGCCACGCTCACCCTCCGCGACCACACCGTCGCACTCAAGTTTCCCTTCACCTTCGAGACCACGACCAGTGGCGCCCGCCTGACCGCGAAGGTCACGCTCGACCGCCTCGCCTTCGGCATCGGCGCCGGCGACTGGGCGAGCGACGACGACATTGGTCATCAGGTCGAGGTCACGGTTGAACTGAGTCTCGTCGCCAAGCCTTGACCTCAAGTCCCTTCCGGGCGGCGTAGCGACCGGGGTCGCTCTACACCGCAGCTTCCGGACCCAGGAACCGTCGCACCTTCAGCGCATCGAACGGCCAGCGCAGTTCTTCGCCGTCCGCGCGCAGCAGTACCGGCACATGCCAGCCATAGCGGGTTTCGAGCGCATCGTCGTCGTCGACGTAGCGGGTGTGGCTTGGCGCCGCGCCCAGTTCGTCGCAGATCGCCTGCGCCATGTCGCAGAGCGAGCAGCGTTCGCGGCGGATGAACTCGAATGCGTGCATGATGCTCTCGCGCGGTTCGCAGCGCGGAAGATATCGCGCCGCACGCGGCGCTCCTACAATGGCGGCCCCTCGCAAGGAGCCGCGCCATGGGCGTCAGCGTGTTCGACCTGTTCAAGATCGGCATCGGCCCTTCGAGTTCGCACACGGTCGGGCCGATGCGCGCCGCGGCGCGTTTCGTCTCGCGCTGGCTGGTCGAGCCGGCACAGCTCGACCGCTGCGTGCGCGTGCGCGCCGAAGTGTTCGGTTCGCTGGCGCTGACCGGGCGCGGCCACGGCACCGACAAGGCGCTGCTGATGGGACTCGAAGGGCATCTGCCGAACCGCATCGACCCCGACCTGATCCCGGCGGCGCTCGAACGCATCCGCAAGCACAAGCGCATCCGACTGCACGGCAGCCACGAGATCGACTTCGACGAGAAGCGCGACCTGGTGATGAACAAGCGCCAGAAGCTGCCGTTCCACACCAACGGCATGCGCTTCGCCGCGTTCGACGGCGATGGCCGCGAACTCGCGACGCGCGACTACTACTCGGTCGGCGGCGGCTTCGTGGTCAACCAGGACGAGGCCGCGGAAGACCGCATCGTCGCCGACGAAACCGAACTGCCGCATCCGTTCCATTCCGGCGCCGAGCTGTTGGCCGAGTGCCAGCGCAGCGGGCTCGGCATCGCGCAGCTGATGCATGCGAACGAACAAAGCTGGCGCAGCGGCGCGGAAGTGGACGCCGGCCTCGACGAGATCTGGACGGCGATGCAGGCCTGCGTCGAACGCGGCATCCGTACCACCCTCACCACGCTGCCCGGCGGCCTGCACGTTTCGCGACGGGCGCCGTCGCTGCACGCCGAACTGTCGTCGAAACCCGAGGCGGCGATGCGCGACCCGCTGACCGTGCTCGACTGGGTGAACCTGTATGCGCTCGCGGTCAACGAGGAGAACGCCGCGGGTGGTCGCGTGGTGACCGCGCCGACCAATGGCGCCGCCGGCATCATTCCGGCGGTGTTGCACTACTACGACCGCTTCTGCCCGGGCGCGAACCTGGCGGGCGTGCGCACGTTCCTGCTCACCGCCGCGGCGATCGGGATTCTGTACAAGGAGAACGCCTCGATTTCCGGCGCCGAGGTCGGCTGCCAGGGCGAGGTCGGCGTCGCCTGTTCGATGGCCGCGGCCGGGCTCACCGCCGCGCTCGGCGGCAGCAGCGGCCAGATCGAAAACGCCGCCGAGATCGGCATGGAACACAACCTCGGCCTGACCTGCGACCCGATCGGCGGCCTGGTGCAGATCCCCTGCATCGAACGCAACGCGATGGGCGCAGTCAAGGCGATCAACGCCTCGCGCATGGCCCTGCGCGGCGACGGCAAGCACAAGGTCAGCCTCGACAAGGTGATCAAGACCATGCGCGACACTGGCCGCGACATGCAGGACAAGTACAAGGAAACCAGCCGCGGCGGCCTCGCCGTCAATGTCATCGAGTGCTGAGGTGGCGAGCGTCAGCTCGCATCAAGCCACCGCGATCTCCAACACCTCATCCAGCAACGCCGCGGCGGTGATGTCGGTGCCGGCGCCTGGGCCCTGGATCTGCAGCGGGCGATCGCGATAGCGGGTGCTGTGCAGAACCAGGCGGTTGTCGGTGCCGGAGCCGCCGGCGAGTTCGTCGTCGGCAGCGAGCGCTTCGAGCCCGACGCTGGCGCCGCCTGCGTGCCAGCGTGCGACCACGCGCAGGCGCGCACCGCGCGAGCGCGCGGCATCGAGGCGCAGATGCAGCGGCGCGTCGAGGCGCGGCAGCGTGGCATCGACCTGCTCGCGCCCCACTTCCGCCAACGTCGCATCCAGCAGCGGCGACACCTGCACGTCCTGTTCGTCGAGCGCGATGCCGGCGGCGCGCGCCAGGATCAGCAGCTTGCGGCGCACGTCGCAACCGGACAGGTCCTCGCGCGGATCGGGCTCGGTGTAGCCGAGATCGCGCGCCTCGCGCACCAGCGCACTGAACGGGCGGGTGCCATCGAAGCGGTCGAACAACCAGGCGAGCGAACCCGACAGCACACCGGAGATCGCGTCGATGCGGTCGCCGCCGGCGACCAGCGCTCGGATCGAGCGCAGGAACGGCAATCCGGCGCCGACAGTGGCGGCATCGCCATAGCGCGCCCGACCCGCGGTCTGGGCGGCGCGGATCGCCTGCCATCGCAGCAGCGACGCACCCTGGCCGAGCTTGTTCGCGGTGACCACGTCGATGCCCTGCGCCAGCCAGTGCGCGTGGCGCCCTGCAACCGCGTCGCTCGCGGTGGCATCGATCACCACGCGTCGCCCTGCAACCGCAGCGGTTGCCGCGAACGCGCGATCGGCGAAGTCGATCGAGCCGGGCAAGTCGAGGCCATCGATGTGCGCAGCGAGTTGGTCCGCTGCGAGCGCCGCATCCACCGCGCCGCAGCGCGAGTTGGCCACGCCGACCAGATTCAGGCCCGAGGCCAGACCACGACCCTGCAGATCGGAAAACCGCCGCAGCAACGCGCGTCCGACACCGCCGGTGCCGAGCAGGACGGCGCGCGTTGCCGCGACGTGGGGAGCGAACCGGCCCGCGAGCACCGCGCTCATCGCGCCAGCTCGACCGGTTTTCGTGCCGGCGCGGTCACTGCCGCGGCGCGTGCCAGCGCGGCTTCGAGATCGCGCAGCAGATCGCGCGCATCCTCGATGCCGACCGACAGCCGCAGCAGGCCATCGCCAATGCCGGCCGCGGCGCGCGCTTCGGGGCTCATCGCCGCGTGCGTCATCGTCGCCGGATGCGCGACCAGGCTTTCGACGCCACCGAGCGACTCGGCCAGCGTGAACTGTTCGAGCCCGTCGAGGAAAGCGCGCACCGCGTCGACGCCGCCGGCCAGTTCGATCGACAGCATCGCGCCGAACCCGCGCTGCTGGCGCAATGCCAGCGCATGGTTCGGGTGCGTCGCCAGGCCCGGAAAATGCACCGCTGCGACCGCGGCGTGATTCGCCGCCAGGTTCGCAACTTCGAGCGCGTTTTCCTGGTGCACGCGCAGGCGCGCGTCGAGCGTGCGCAGGCCGCGCAGGGTCAGGAAACTGTCGAACGGCGAGCCGGTAAGACCGAGCGCGTTCGCCCACCACACCAGCTGCTGGTGCAGCTCGGCATCCTTCGCGATCACCGCGCCGCCGACGACATCGCTGTGGCCATTGATGTACTTGGTCGTCGAGTGCACGACCAGATCGGCACCGAACGCGATCGGCGTCTGCAGCGCCGGCGACAGGAAGGTGTTGTCGGCAACCACGGTCGCACCGATGCGGTGTGCGGCCTCGGTGACGAAGCGCAGGTCGGTCAGGCGCAGCAGCGGGTTCGACGGGGTTTCGATCCACACCCACTGCGGCTGCTCGGCCAGCGCTTCGGCGAGCGTGCGCGGATCGGTCAGGTCGGCAGTGATCAGCTCGAACTGGCCCTTCTTCGCGAGCGCATTGAACAGCCGCCAGCTGCCGCCGTAGCAGTCATGCGGCACCAGCAGGCGTTCGCCCGGCTGCACCAGCGCCAGCACCAGCGTGATCGCGGCCATGCCGGTCGCGGTGATCACCGCGCCGGCGCCGCCTTCGAGTTCGGCCAGCGCCTCGGCGAGCAAGTCGCGGGTCGGGTTGCCGCTGCGGGTGTAGTCGTACTTGCGCTTCTGGTTGAAGCCCTCGAAGCTGAAATTGCTCGACAGCACGATCGGCGGCACCACCGCGCCGTGGGCGCTGTCGCAGTCGATGCCGGCACGCACCGCCGCAGTCGCGGTACAGCGCGCGCTCATGCCGCACCTCCGCAGGCACACAGCGCATCCACCAGAACTTCGTGCACGCGGGCATCCTCCTTCAGGAACGAGTCGTGGCCGAACACCGAGTCGACCTCGTGATAGCGATGCAGCAGCGGCACCGCGACCGCGAACGCGCGCACGTCCTCGACCGGCACGATCTGGTCACTGCGCGCCGCGAACACGGTCACCGGCACCGGCACGTCGGCCGGGTCGATGTCGTGCAGATCGATGGATTCGGACAGGCGCAGGAACGCGGTGGCCGGAAAACGCGCGGCGAAGCGCTCGCCCTGCGCCTCCAGATATGGCTCGGCGGCGCAGCGCGCGACGCCGTCTTCCAGTGCGACCGTGCCGCCAAAGCGCGTGCCGAACTCCACAGGCGTGCGGTAGCTCAGCACCGCCAGTTGCCGCGCCAGCGCCACCGCTTCCGCAGCGGCGTCGTTGCCGGCGCCGAGACGCACGATGCGACGCTGGATCGCACGCCAGGCCGACGCGAACGGATGCGGCCGATGCGCGGCATTGAGCACCACCAGATGGCCGAGGCGCGCACCCAGGCGCTTGGCCAGGTGCAGCCCGACCATCGCGCCATAGGACGCGCCGATGCAGGCGGCGACGCGCCGCACCTGCAGGTGTTCGAGCAGGGCCACCAGCGCCTGCGCCTGGTCGTCGGGGTCGATCGCGACATCGAGCGCGCCGTCGGCACCGACCCAGTCGATCGACAGCAGGCGGTTGGTCCACGGATCGAGCGCACCACCGGCGCGCACCTGCTGCGGCCACCAGCCTTCGGCGCCGTCGATCGCATTCGCGGCCAGCTGGCGATGCGCGGAGATGCCGCCGAGCACGATCAGCAGCGGCGCCTCCTGGGTGCCGAGGATCTGCCAACGCAGCACGGCCTCGTGCGTGCCGCCGTGGCGCAGGTTCAGGCGCAGCGGAAATGAACCACGCTGCACCGGCACCGGGCCGCGCACCGGCGGCGCGAAGCGCAGCGAAGGCTCGAACGGAGCGCGGGCTTCGTGGGTACAAGTCTCGGCTGCGGCGACCAGCGACATGGCGAATTCCTCCTGGAACCTCGCCCATCCAGTTGCCTGCGGATGCGTCGCGACGCTGCCCTTGCGGCAGCGCTGCGACCCATCTTCCGGTGGACTTGCGTCACCGCAGGACTTGGCACCTGGCGCCACGCTTGCGCGTCGCGCTGGTTGCCCCGGCATCCAAGGGCCTATCCCTCCGCCGGTCTTGATGGGTATGTGCGGCCAGCATGCCGCCGCCACCCACCTGTGTCAATCGCTCTATCGCGATAAAGAGATATGACTTTTTTTCATGTCCGTTCAGGCCGTGCGGCGACGAGGCACCGTTACCGCTTCACCAGGTAGCCAACCGAGTCCGCCGCAGCGTCGATGAGATCAACGATCAGCGGGTCGGCCAACGTGCGATGGAAATCCGGCGTGCGCGGAAAGGGCTGCTTGCGCAACGCGCGCTCGTTCAGCACGTACGCGACCGCGTTGCCGTTCATCGAACTGCAGTACGCGAAGCCGTCGACCGAGTCGTACGCGGCGTACAAGGCAGCGGCCCATTCCTGGGCGCGCGCGCGTGGCCCGGAGTGGATCGCGGTGGATGCACCCATGCGCGTGACGAACGCGCCGGTCAGATCGAGCAGACGCAAGTCGGCGGCGAGCGTCCACACCGCGAGGTAGGGCTGGTGCTTCAGGACATCGACGACGCGCGTGGCCTGGTACACCTCGGCGATGCACGTCTGCGCGGCCGCCGCGCAGTAGTACACGCCGCGCTGTTGCAGTTGTGGCCGGCCGTGCCGGTCGCGAGCCTGGTGATCGAAGCGCGACTGCGTCGGACCCCAATGGCGGAACTGGTTCCACCGGGTCGGATGGTCACCGCCCGCGAAGCCGATGCGGGCCAGGCGTGTACCCGCTGCCAGCCTCCTCATCGCCGGTGTCAGACTGCGCAGGCGTTCTACTGCCGGCGCGAGCGGCAGCTTGGCCATTACAGACCTTCCGCGAGCGCCAGCACCGAATCCACGTCGCCGGTTCGCAACAGCCATTCGCGTGGCGACACCGACCTACCCTTGTCAGCGGAGAGGAAGTCCGGAGTTGGCGTCAGGAACCACATCGCAAACGCCAACGGCGATACCTTGTCGCCCACGGCGGCAAGCAGCTTGGGCAATCCCGGAACCTCGATTCCACGCTCGAACTGGAACCATGGCACGCGCTTCTCTCCGTTCAGCTCGACCGCCAGCAGCGTTCCCTCGCGGATGCGCTGCCGAATGCGGCTTGGGTCCAGACCCAGCTTCTCGGCGAGTTCCGCCGGCGTGTCCGCCTGCTGAAACAGCTCCAGGAAGGTCGCGGCATAGCGCCCGCGGGCGCTGGCGGCAGCCTGGCGTGTCCGCGGGGTGGTGCGCATGCCCACTGCTGCGAGCGCACTTGCTTCGGCTTCCGGCAAAGCGGATTCGAGCGGGTGCGTGGACGGCAGCAACGAACGGAAACCAGCGTCTTGCAGAGCCGCCTCCGCCAGGCGCAGTCGTTCCTTGCGGGACAGACCTTCCAGCGCCGAGGTGATGATCGGAGCAGAGGCACTCATTCCCATTGGCTCCCGTCGCAAGTTGACGGGAATTGTCGTCCTGGCGTCGCTTGATTGCAAGGCCGCAACGCAAAGCGGGGCGCATTGATCTGCGCCCCGCCCTGGAACACACCAACGATTGCCGCAGCCGACCAGTGTCGGCCGTGGCGGTTGCGTCACTTCGCCGCGAGGTCGTAGCTGAGCACGTCGAAGCTCAGCGTGTCCTCGGGGTTCTGGCTGAGCGAGGCTTCGCGGGTGATGAACACGTAGGACTTGCCCTCCTCCAGCTTGCTCGTCATCAGCGCTTCGGTGTGCGGGTGTGCGTACACCAGCAGGTTGCGGCCGTCCGGCGTGACCACGTGCATCGGCGCGCCGACCATTTCGGCGTGGGTGTCGTTGATCCACTTCGACTGCTCGCCCGCGGCCGGGTTGCGACTGACCAGCTTGCCCTCGATGCGGGTGATCTTGCGCCAGGTCGGGTCCTGCTCCGGCTCGATGTCGGTGCCGTTCATGCGCGCATTCGAGACCTCCTCGAATTTCGCCATCAGCTCGCCGAGGCTCTGGTAGCGGATCTGGAAGTCCCAATGGCTCACGTCCTGCGCGATGTGCTCGGCGGCACCGAGCGCCATCTCGGTCTGCGCGTCGTTGCATGCGCCCTTGCAGTAGGGCACGCCGATTTCGAGGAAGCCCTTGAGGCGGTCCTTCTCCAGATCGACGTAGTCGCGCATCTCGAGCATCACTCCCGGCCCCATGGCCACACCGGCCTGGCCTTCGCTCGGCACCGCGACCAGCACCGCGCCGTTGCCGACGTCGAGCTTGCCGACGCGCAACTGGCGCATCATCGCGTAGGCATAGTCGTCCGCGCTCATGCCGTGCAGGCTCTTGGCGATGATGGTGACGATCTCGACCTGGTGCTGCTCGGCGGTTTCGTACATGCGCTTCTCGAACGCCGCGCGCGTGGTCGCATCGAGCAGGCCGACCTCGTCGATCACGAACTTGCCGAACTTGGCCGGGATCGCGTTCGCGTCCGGCGCCGGCAGCACATCGACCGGGCCCTTCGCGGCGACACTGGTGTCGGCGGGCTTGTCCTCGCCCATGGTCGGGAAGGTCGGGAACGCCGGGGCATCGGCGGGCGCGCTGGTGGCCGGAGCGGTGGTGGCCGGCGCAGTCGTCGCCGGCGCCGAGGTTGCGGGCGCGTTCTGCGCGACGCTGTCGGCAGCCGGGGTGCGCTTCGGCGCATTCGGCGAGGGCACGGTGCCGCTGCAGTCGCCGCCCTGTTGTGCGCAGGCCTGTTCCCAGCCTTCGGCGATGGCCGCAACGCGCTTGCCGCGTCCCGGATGGGTCGGGCCATCGGCTTCCGGCACCAGCGTGTTCATCGCCTTCTGCGCGTCGGCGAGCAGGGCACCCATCTTGTACAGCACGTAGCCGCTGAACTTGTCGGCTTCGAGCTCGGTCGGCGGCTGGCTGCCACCGGGCTGGATGGTGTGACCGGACAGATGGTGCCCGACCTCGTGCGCCATGATGCTGACCGGCGCCCAGTTGTTGTTCGCGGTCGCCTTCTGCACGTCGGCCATGAAGCGTTCGTTGTAGGCGATGACGCGATGCGGCAGCTTGTCGTCGCCGACCAGGATCACGGCGGCGGCGTTAGGCACCTGCGGATGCGGCAGCACGTCGAAGTTCTGCGGCAGGCCGGTGTATTTCATGATCTCGGCGACCACCTGCTGGCCGGCGCCGTCGCGCCCGGCAGCCATGCCGTGTGCATCGACCTTGACCGGCGAACCGTCATAGGAACAAGCCTGAAGCTGGCTGGCGAGTTCGTCGACCATGGCCGCTTCGCTCATCCCACCCGTTGGCGCGGGCGAGTTGGCAGCCAGGGACTGGCCACCGGCTGCGGCGTCATCGCTGCCGCCACAAGCGGCGAGCGCGACAGCGAGGGCGGAACAGAGCAACGTGCGGGTCAGCGGGATATTCGGGTTCATGGATTCGATTCCGATGGTTTGAAGGGGAGGATTCAGGCAGATGGAGCGATTTGGGCGAGAACGATCTTGATCACGGCGAGGGAATACAGGCGCACCAGAAGGAACTTGATCGCGATGAAGGCGCCGGCGGCGAGCAGCAGCCGCCACCAGTCGCGGCGCCACTCGAGCAGGAAGAACTGGCGAAACGCGAGCACCATGATCAGCGCCTCGATGCCATCCATCGGCCACGCTCGAAACAGCTTGTGAGCGGCCAGAAACTCGGGGTGGCGAAGCAACAACGCGGGCAGCCAAACCACGATGTTGGCGGCGATCACGAGGAAATGGACATAGAGACCGAGCACCAGATGCTCGGTGACGTTGTAGGGCTGCCGCCAGCGCAGCACCAGCAGCGAAGCGGCGGTGATCGCGAACACCCCGAGCGACACCGACCAGTTGGCGTAGGCACGAACCAGTTCCATTGCCTGGCCGAGATTGGCGTCTTGTGACGCCAGGTGGTTGGCTCGGAACAGGATCAGCAGCAGCACACCGATCGCGATCAACAGCAACTTGAGCGGATGCACGTGCTTGGCGCGTGCGCCGAGCACGAACTCGCGGGCGATGTGGCCGGGGGAATGCGCGAGGCGCCACGCGGCCTTGACGATGCCGAACTCGAACACCCGGTAGCTCTGCCAGGCCTCGGCGCGCACCGCGCCGAAGTCGAGCCGATGCGCACGCTTCTGTCCGCAGCGACCACAGAACGGCGTCGTCAGTTCGGCGCCGCAGTTGTGGCAGACCGGCGCCGCGAAGTGGGCGGCGTCGGGTGGCTGCGGGGTGGGAAGCGTGGACATCGTCAGGGCCGTTTGGCGCGGGCGCGGATCAGTTCGCGACTTCGGCCAGCTCGAAGTTGTCGAACACCGCGCTGGTGCCGGCGGTCTTCTCGCCCATCACGATCAGCCCGGCGCCGCCCTTGGCCAGCGCGGCATCGTCGGCCTCGGCGACGACTTCGCCGTCGAGCGTCAGCTTCAGCGAGCTGCCGACGCACTGCGCACCGATGCGGACATCGGCGATGTTCGGCATCGCGCCCTCGAAACGACCGCTGGTCAGCGTCGTCGCCTGCCCGCCCTGCACCTTCAGGATCGCGTAGCCGTGACCGCCGGAAACCATGAACGCGTAGAAGTGGTTGTTGTCGGCATGGCGGCAGACGACGCCGCCGGTGCCCTGGCCGACGCCGGTGTACAGGAACAGGTTGGCCTCGACGCGCACATCGGCGCCCTTGGCCTGGCGCGGAGCCGGCATGACGCCGTAGGTGGCGTCGTCGACCGGAGTCATCTGGTAGCCGCCGGAACCGTCATACAGCGCGATGCCCTTGGCGTTGTGGTCGGCAACCTGGGTGTTGACCCAGCCGCTGCCATCGTTGGAGAAGTCGTCCTGCATGACCAGCTTCTCGCCCGCCAGCACCGGCGCGGCGGCCAGCAGGGCGGTCACGAGGGCGACTACGGCGGTACGGGAATGACGCTTCATCTTGTTCTCCGAGGTTCGGCGGCGGAATGCCGCGTTCAGTGGGCAGTACGCAGTGACGCGGCGTTTTCTCCGGTCGGACCGAACGCGGTCGTGCGGCGGAAACGCCGCCGTTTTGCGTACAGTCAGCCAAGCCACGCGAATCCCCATGCCAATCATGCCCGCAACCCTGGTGTCCTGTCTGCCGCGCCGCCACGCGCAACCGCGGCGCGCCCGCTCGCGCGCGGACCACTGCCGCCGCGTGCCCCTTCGGCCCTATGCTTCGCGCATGACGGGGAATGCGGACGACATCACCGGCTGGCTCAACGACTGGCAACAGGGCGACGCGCTCGCGCGCGACCGCGTGTTCGGGCGCCTGTACGCCGAGATGAAGCGGCTGGCGGCAACGGTGCTCCGATCCGAGTCCGGCCACGACACGTTGCAGCCGACGGCGCTGCTCAACGACGCGCTGATGAAGCTGATCCAGGCGCGCGCGCCCAATGTTGAAGACCGCGGCCATTTCATTCGCGTCGTCGCGCGCGCCATGCGCCAGATCCTGATCGACCGCGCGCGGCGCAAGCTCGCGGAGAAGCGCGGCGCCGGCGTGGTGCCGGAGTCGATCGACGACATTGACGTCGCCGGCATCGGTTCGCCGCACGAACTGGTCGCGCTCGACGATGCGCTCAGCGTGCTCGCCAAGCTCGACCCGCGCGCCGCCGCGGTGGTCGAGATGCGCGTGTTCGCCGGGCTGACCATCGAGGAAACCGCGCAGGCGCTGGACATCCACCCGTCCTCGGTCAACCGCGAATGGGCGCAGGCCAGCGCCTGGCTGCGCGAGCAACTCGGCGATGACCGCGGCGACTGATCCGGCGCGATACGCGCGCCTCAAGGATCTGCATTTCGAGCTCGACGCGCTGGAACCGGCGCGGCGCGAGGAACGCCTGCGCGAACTCGCCGCGAGCGAACCCGGGCTGGCCACCGCTCTGCGCCGCCGCTTCGCCGGCCCCGGCCGCCCGCTCGACATCCTCGATCGCGCCGAACGTGTCGAACGCGACGGCGCCGCGCTGCAGCTGCCGCAGTACCGCATCGTGCGCGAACTCGGTCGCGGCGGCATGGGCCGGGTGTGGCTGGCCGAACGCCGCCTCGACGACGCCGCGCAGCTGGTCGCGCTCAAACAGATCGCCAATGCCCACTGGAGCGACGACGACGAGCGGCGCTTCCAGCGCGAGCGGCGCATCCTCGCCGGACTCGACCATCCGAACATCGCCGCGCTGGTCGACGGCGGCCGCGACGCCCAGGGTGCTCCCTACCTGGCCACCGTGTTCGTCGACGGCCAGCGCCTCGATCGCTGGTGCACCGACCGTGGCGCCGCGCGCCGCGAGCGCGTGCGGCTGATCCGCGACCTCGCCGCCGCGGTCGCCTACGCGCACCGCAAGCTGGTGGTGCACCGCGACCTGAAGCCGGCGAACATCCTGGTCACCGCCGATGGCGTGCCCAAGCTGCTCGACTTCGGCATCGCGCGACTGCTCGACGAGGACGCGATCACCGCCACCGGCCCGAGCCAGATGACGCTGCGCTACGCCGCGCCGGAACAGGTGCAGGGCCACGCCGGCGGCGGCGTCGGAGTCGACATCTACGCGCTCGGCGTGCTGCTCTACGAGCTGCTCGCCGGACAGTCGCCGTATGGTCGCCCCGACGGCGCCGCGGCGCTGGTGCGCGCGATCCTCGAAGCCCGCCCGGCCGCGCCGACCCGGCTGCAGGGCGCAACCGATGCCGACCTCGACGCGATCTGCCTGAAGGCGTTGCGCAAGCTGCCCGAGGAGCGCTACGCCAGCGCCGACGCGCTCGGTCTCGATCTCGACCGCTGGCTGCGCGGCGAACCGGTCGAGGCGCGCCGCGGCGAGCGCGGCTATCGCGCACGCGCCTTCCTGCGCCGCTACTGGGTGGTGCTGGCGAGCCTGGCGGCGGTGCTGGCCGCGGCGGCGGTGTTCCTCGCTTACCACGTCGCCTCGCTCGACCGCCAGCTCGCCGAGACCGCGCGCGAACGCGACAAGGCGCGCGCAGTCGCGTCCTACTTCCAGGAGCTGTTCGCTTCCGCCAACCCTTCGGCGACGCGCGGCGACGACCTCAGTGCGCGCGAACTGCTGGCGCGCAGCGTCAAGCGCCTGGAGGAAGGCGACACCACCGGCATGGACGATGACGCGCGCGCATCGATGTTCCATGCCGCTGCGCGGATCATGCGCTCGCAGGGTCTGAACAACGAATCCGCGCGCATGTTCGATCGCGCCTTGCAGCTGTGGCTGAGCCTGCCGAAAGTGCCGGAAGACGACGTCGCCGACGCCTACAACGAGCGCGCACTGGTGTATTTCAGCCGCGGCGAATACGACGAGACGCTGGCGCTGCTGCACACCGCGCTGGCCCGGCGCGACGCGATGCGCGACCACGACAGCGTGCAGCGCGGCGTGTTGCTGCAGCAGTTGTCGGTAACGCTGCGCTCGCTCGGGCGCAACGCCGAGGCCACCGCGGCGCTGTCGGAGTCGGTCGACGTGCTGGCGCGCAACCTGCCCGAGGCGCGCGCCAACTACGCCGTCTCGCTCGGCAACCTCGGCACCTTCCTGGTCACCGAAGGCGATGCCGCGCAGGGCCACGCCAAGCTCGCCGAGGCGGTGCAGCAACTCACCCTGCTCAAGCCGGAACGCACCTCGCTGCTGCTGGCGATGCGGCGCAACCATGCCATGAGCCTGCGCGAACTCGGCCGCTTTGCCGAAGCCGACCGCGAATACGCCGACCTGCTTGAGCGCATGCGCGCGTTCTTCGGCGCCGAGCACATCGAGATCGCACGCACCCACCATTCGTGGGCGCAGGGGCTGATCGTGCAGCGCCGGCTCGATCAGGCCGAGCGCGAACTGGCCGAGGCCGAACGCGTCGAGCATGCACTCGGCAACGACGACGACCCGCGCCTGCTCGCCTACCGCGCCGACCGCGCGCGCATCCACATCGAGCGCGGCGAGTTCGCCCGCGCCATCGAATTGCTGGAGCCGGTGCTCACCCGGCGCGATGCCGGCGTGGTCAGCGAACGCAGCAGCGCCGACGCCGAGCGCGCCGCGCTCGCGCACGCACGCTGCACGCTGCATCCACACCCGGATGCAGTCGAAGTCCTGCGTGCCGCGCTCGCCGGGATGCGTGCCAAGCCGCCGCTGCCGCACGCGCTGATCGCGCAGGCCGAGGGCTGGCTCGATCGTTGTGCCGATTCGATTCGCAGCCTGCACGGAACTTCACATCTACGGCTGCCGGACCCGGTCTAGACTGGGGCCGTGATCACGCTCCGCCACCCGCTCCGCCACTTCCTGCTGCTGGTCGCGCTGTATGTGTTCGGCGCCTGGCTGGCCACCTGGTTCATCGAACGCCCGGACCAGGTGACGCTGATCTGGCCACCCTCCGGCGTGGCGATGGGGGCGTTGTTCGTGCTCGGGCTGCGCTGGTGGCCGCTGGTGCCGGTCGCGGTGCTGCTGCTGCACCTGACGATCCAGCCGGTACCCACGCTGTTCATCCCGTTCTCGGTTGCCGCCAACCTGGCCGCGGCGCTGATCGCCGCGTCCTGGGCCAGGCGTCGCGCATCGCGTGCGCTCGGCGTGCTCAGCGTGCGCTCCGGGCTGTCGCTGTTCGAGCCGGCCCTGGTCTCGGTGGTGATCGGCGGGCTGATCGGCGCCACCGGCCTGGTGCTCGCCGGGATCGTGCCGGCCCCGGCGTTCTGGAGCGCCGCGCTGCGCTGGGCACTCGGCGACCTGTTCGGCGTCGTCGCGGTGCTGCCGGCGATGCTGATCGGCTACCACTGGAAGGGCTGGGATTCGCCCGACCCGCTGCCGTTCCGCTACGCCGCGATCGGCGAGAAGTGGGCCTGGTGCTGGGTGTTCGCGCTGTCGCTGGTGGTGGTGTCGTGGGCAGCACGGCACAGCGGCGCCTACGCGCTCGGATTCGCCTGCCTGCCGATGGTGTTCGTGCTGTGGAGCGCGATCCGCTTCGAGCCGCTGTGGACGGCGCTGGCGACGATGACCATCGGGCTGTTCCTCGCCACCCTGATCGGGCTCGGCCACGCCGGGCTGGCACCGCCGCGCGACCTCGGTTCCAACGCCATCCTGATCGCGTTCCTGTGCCTGATCACCGCGGCACCGCTGATCGTCGCCGCGGCCGCGCACGAGAACCGCGTCGCCAGCGTCCGCGCGCTGCGCCGCGCCAGCCGCGATGCCCTCACCGGCCTGGTCAACCGCCCGGCGTTCGAGGACGGCGTGCGCCAGCTGTGCGCGCGCAACCCGAACGAGTCGATGGCACTCGCCTACCTCGATGTCGACCAGTTCAAGCTGGTCAACGACACCCTCAGCCACGGCGTCGGCGACGAGTTGCTGCGCTCGCTCGCGGCGGCGGTCGCGAGCGTGGTGCGCCCGGGCGACCTGTTCGCGCGCCTCGGCGGCGACGAGTTCGCGCTGCTGCTGCGCGCCAGCACGCGCGCCCAGGCCGAACAGCTGGCCGACCAGGTGCGCCGCGCCGTCGCCGACTTCCGCTTCGCCCGCGACGGGCGCGTGATCGCCACCACCGTCAGCATCGGCCTGGTGCCGTTCACTGCCGCGGAGGCCGACTACGCCGGTCTGTTCGCGCAGGTCGACGCGGCCTGCTTCACCGCCAAGGAACTGGGCGGCAACCGCGTCCAGGTGGCGCTGCCGGACGATCGCCACGTGCGCGACCGGCACGCCGCGATGGACTGGGCGGTGCGCCTTGGCAACGCCATCGAGCGTGGCCAGCTGCGGCTGTTCGCGCAATGCATCTCGCCGCTGCGCAAGGTCGCGACCTCCGCGACCGCCCGCCATTTCGAGATCCTGCTGCGCATCCATGACCCAGACAGCGGCGAACTGCTCGAACCCGGCCCCTACATCGCCGCCGCCGAGCGCTTCAAGTTCGCGACCCGGCTCGACCGCCAGGTGGTGCACCTGACGTTGTCCTGGCTCGACGCGCACCCGCAATTCGCGGCGCAGTGCGGACTGGTCTGCATCAACCTGTCCGGCGCGTCGGTGGTCGACGACGAGTTCGCGCAGTTCGTCGAGGAACGCGTCCGCCGCAGCCGGGTGACGCCGCAGCAACTGTGCTTCGAGATCACCGAGACCAGCGCCGTGCGCGACCTGGCGCAGGCGCAGCGCTTCATCCAGCGCCTGCGCGCGCTCGGCTGTCGCTTCGCGCTCGACGACTTCGGCTCCGGCTTCTGTTCGTTCGCCTACCTCGATTCGCTCGACGTCGACTTCTTCAAGATCGACGGCGGCTTCGTGCGCCAGCTGCACAGCTCGCCGCTGGCGCTCGCGATCGTGCGCTCGATCGCCGAGATCGCGCGCGTCATGCACAAGCAGACGGTGGCCGAGTGCACCGAGTCCGAGGCCATCCGCGGCCACCTGCTCGCGCTCGGCGTCGACCACGCCCAGGGCTTCGCGATCCAGCGGCCGCTGCCACTTGAAGAATTCTTCCGTGCGCCCGATCCTGCGCTCACCCTGCGCCAGGCCTCGTGATGAAACCCATGCCGCTGCTGCCGTTGATCGTCGCCATCGTGCTGCTCGGCGCGGCAACCCCGCTGGCGGCGAAGCGCCTGTACCAGTACCGCGACCAGAACGGCGTGCTGCACGTAACCGACCGACCGCCCGCCGACGCGACGCAGGTGAGCGAGGTCAAGCAGACCCTGGTCCGCGCCGAGGAACAGGACATCGTGCAGATGTTCACCAACGACTCCGGCGACGAGCACACCATGACCTTCGTGAACAAGGTCGCCGGCCCGGTGGCGGTCGGACTCGAGTTCGTCGATTCGCGCAACGTCGCCTCGGAACCGCCGTTGCCGCTGCAGACCGTGCTCGGTGCATTCGAGCAGCGCCAGGTCGCGCGCGCATTTCCCGCCGACCGCTACCAGGATTCGCAATTCGGCCTGCGCTACACCGCCGCGCCCGGCGACCCAAGCGCGCAGCACGACGACTCGGTGCGCTACTCGGTGCCGTTCGCCCGCGGCACCCGCTTCGAGCTCGCGCAGGGCTTCAACGGGCCGTTCACGCACACCGGGGCGCAGTCGCGCTATGCCGTCGACCTCGGCGTCGCCGAGGGCACGCCGGTGCTGTGTGCGCGCGAAGGCGTGGTGATGATGGTCGAGCGCGATTTCTACGGCGCCGGCCTCGACAAGGAGAAGTTCGGTGGCCGCGCCAACCACGTGCGGGTGCTGCACGCCGACGGCTCGATGGCGGTCTACGCCCACCTGCAGCTGGAATCGGTCAGCGTCAGCCCGGGCCAGCGCGTGCGCCGCGGGCAGGCGCTCGGCCTGTCCGGCAACACCGGCTTCTCTACCGGACCGCACCTGCACTTCGCGGTGCAGGTGAATCGCGCCATGGAGCTCACCTCGGTGCCGTTCCGCTTCGAGGGCGACGCAATCCCGCTGCAGTAGCCACCGACACTTTGTGCGCTGCGTCACATCTTTTCTTTGCCGCTGCCGCGAAGCGCCGCTACGCTGGGCGTCCTGAATGCCGTACAGCGCGCATTCAGCGTTCCGGCATCGCCATCAAGTCGAGGAAACGAACAATGAGCCTGTTCCGCACCGTCGCCAGCCTTACCCTGGCAGGATTGGCACTCAACACCCAAGCGGTGGACACACCGGAGCGCCAGCACAATGACATGCGCGCCTTCGAGATCTCGCTGAAGACCACGCCGTCGGGCAGTCCACAGCCGAACCTCGGCAATGCCGTCATGTATTCCAGCACCCTGGTCGGCACGCCGACCTGGACACGCCCGTTCGCAGACTGCACGGGCGCGACTGGTTTGGGCCCGATGGGCTACCAGGTACAGCCGTTCACCGTCGCCACCACCGGCGCCTACGATGTCACCAGCGTCCAGGACGGCGGCTGGGACGGTTACGTGTTCGTGTACCAGACTGCCTTCGACCCACTGCTTCCCAATACCAACTGCGTGATCGGCGACGACGATGGCGGCGGCGGCATCGGCACGTCCGACATCATCGGAGTCAATCTCACTGCCGGCACGCAGTACTTTGTGGTGACCACGGCGTTCGAGAACGGCGAAGAGGGTACGTTCACGAACACGATCAACGGTCCCGGAGTCATCACTCTCGGCGGTGTCGGACCGCAGGCCGATCTGGGCGTGACGGTCGCTGCACCAGCGGGCGTCGTCACCAACGGCACCTTCACCTATACGTTGACCGCCACCAACAACGGCCCCGACCCGGCCACCGGCGTGGTCGTCACCGACCTGCTCTCCCCGTCCGTTACCTTCGTCAGCAGCGACTGCGGAGCCACAGAGGCCGCCGGCACCGTCACCTGGAACATCGGTGCCATGGCCAATGGCGGCTCGGCGACCTGCACGCTCACCGTCAGCATGGGCGCGGTTTGCGCGGTGGTCGACAACGTCGCCAGCATCGACGGCATCGAAGGCGATCCGGGTGCGGCCAACAACAGCTCGGCGATCTCCAACAGCGCCGGCAACCTCGTGCTCGATCCGGGCTTCGAGAGCGGCACTCCGAACGCGAACTGGACCGAAGCCTCGACCAACTTCGGCACGCCGATCTGCGATGCCGGCACCTGCGGCGTCGGTGGCGGCACCGGACCGCGCAGCGGGACCTTCTGGGCCTGGTTCGGTGGCTATGGCGGCGGTCTCGAGGCGGCCTCGGTGGCGCAGGCGATGGTGATTCCAGCCGGTTCGGCGACGCTGGACTTCTGGGTCGAGTTCCCGGTGTGCACCGCCGCCAACGGCGCGAACGACTACGTGCGCGTGCTCGTCGACGGCAACGAGCTGTGGCGCGAGAACGCCAGCTCCGCGCGCTGCGGTGTCATTGGCTACCAACTGGTCAGTGTCGACATCAGCGCCTACGACGACGGCCTCAGCCACACCGTGACCTTCGACTCGACCACCGTCGGCGGCACGCCCACCAACTTCTTCGTCGACGACGTATCCATCGCTGCCGCGCCGGTCTGTGCGGCCGGGGCCGTGCCGCGTACGCCGGTGCCCACGCTCGACCGCAGCGCCCTGGCCGCGCTGGTGATCCTGCTCGGACTGTTTGGCATCGTCGCGACGCGCCAGAAACTGGCCTGACCGCCCACGTTGCGTTCCGGGAAGACGCCCGCTTCGGCGGGCGTCTTCGTTTTCGGCCGCGTATACTGCGCGCCCCCGAGCCGCCTGCGGCGGCGCATCGAACCAAACCCATGTCCGAACAACACACCGAGACGGCGCGGCGGCGCACGTTCGCGATCATTTCGCACCCCGACGCCGGCAAGACCACGCTGACCGAAAAGCTGCTGCTGTTCGGCGGCGCGATCCAGATGGCCGGCAGCGTCAAGTCGCGCAAGGCCGCCAAGCACGCGACCTCCGACTGGATGGCGCTGGAGAAGGAACGCGGCATCTCGGTGACTTCCTCGGTGATGCAGTTCCCGTACCAGGGCCGCATCGTCAACCTGCTCGACACCCCGGGCCACGCCGACTTCTCGGAAGACACCTACCGCGTGCTGACCGCGGTCGACTCGGCGCTGATGGTGATCGACTGCGCCAAGGGCGTCGAGGAACGCACGATCAAGCTGATGGAGGTGTGCCGCCTGCGCGACACGCCGATCATCACCTTCATCAACAAGCTCGACCGCGAAGGACGCAGCGGCATCGAACTGGTCGACGAGGTCGAGTCGGTGCTCGGCATCCGCTGCGCGCCGATCACCTGGCCGATCGGCATGGGCTCGCGGCTGAAGGGGGTCGTGCACCTGCTCGATCGCGAGGTGCACCTGTTCGAGGCTGGCAAGAACTTCACGCGCCAGGATTCGACCATCCTCAAGCTCGATGACCCGGGCCTGCGCGAGCGCATCGGCAGCGAGATCCACCGCGAGCTGATGGAGGAACTGGAGCTGGTCGAAGGCGCCTCGCAGCCGTTCGACCGCGACGCCTACCTCGCCGGCCAGCAGACGCCGGTGTTCTTCGGCTCGGCGGTGAACAACTTCGGCGTGCAGCTGCTGCTCGACGCGTTCGTCGAGTGGGCCCCGGGCCCGAAGCCGCGTGCGACGACCACGCGCACGGTCGAGCCGACCGAGGAGGCGATGACCGGCTTCGTGTTCAAGATCCAGGCGAACATGGACCCGAACCATCGCGACCGCGTCGCCTTCCTGCGCATCTGCTCGGGCCGCTACGAGCAGGGCATGAAGGCGTTCCAGGTGCGCACCGGCAAGGAACTGAAGTTCGCGAACGCGCTGACCTTCATGGCCAGCGACCGCGAGATCGTCGAGCGCGCCTGGCCGGGCGACGTGATCGGCCTGCACAACCACGGCACCATCTCGATCGGCGATACCTTCAGCGAAGGCGAGCCGATCTCGTTCACCGGCATTCCGAACTTCGCGCCGGAGCTGTTCCGCCGCGCGCGCCTGCGCGACCCGCTCAAGCTCAAACAGCTGCAGAAGGGCCTGGCGCAGCTGTCCGAGGAGGGCGCGACCCAGTTCTTCAAGCCGATCATGTCGAATGATCTGATTCTGGGCGCGGTCGGCACGCTGCAGTTCGACGTCGTCGCCTACCGGCTCAAGGACGAGTACTCGGTCGATTGCAGCTTCGAGCCGGTGCAGGTCGCGACCGCGCGCTGGATCCGCTGCGACAACGAGAAGAAGCTGGAGGAGTTCCGCGAGAAGGCGGCGATGAACCTCGCGCTCGATGCCGCCGGCAAGCTCGTGTACATCGCGCCGACCCGGGTCAACCTGCAGCTGACCCAGGAACGCTGGCCCGACGTGGTGTTCATGGCCACGCGCGAGCACGCGCACGCGATCGACGCCGACTGACCATGCTGCTGCGCTGGTGGCGCTATTTCTGGGGCAAGCGCGAGGAAATCGTCGCGCTCGACCGCAACGACGCCGAGCTCGCGCGCATCGTGCTGCGCATCCATCGCCATCGCCGCGGCGTCGCATGGCGCAGCGTGCCGCTCGGCGCGATCGCACCGATCCATCCGATCAATCGGCCCACCGCGCTCGCCAGCGCGCAGGCCCGCGCCGACCTGATCCGCCCGCTCGCCGGACAACTGCGCACCGAGGGCCGCATCGACCGCGAACGCCTGCAGGCGGTGCTGCCTTCGGTTTCGGCGATCAAGCTGGTCGAAACCGCGCCGCAACGCTTCGTCTCGTTCGAGGGCAACGGCCGCCTCGCCGCGCTGCGCGAGGTGTTCGCGGATGTGCCGGAGCTGCTGATCGAATGCGAGTGCTACGACATCCGCCATGCGCCGCGCCTGCAGCGTCGCATCGAGCGCCTGCGCACGGCGCACGGGCTGGCCTGAGGAAGCCCGCGTTGCGGCTGGGTGCGAACCGCCCAGTAACAACTCGGCACACTCGACCGGCCACGGCAACCGCATACTGGGCGCATCCGACCCGACGCATCGACCGCGCCCATGGCCCACGACTTCGAGCATCGCCTGCTGGTACTGCGCACGATGATGGCGGGGCGCGCGTACCTGGACAACTATCCGATCGCGCCCGGAGAGTCCGCGGACATCGCCTGGCTGACCTTGCCGGAATGGCTGGCCGAGGGCGACGATGCCGACGAGGACCGCTTCGCGCTGGCGGTGCGCCTTGGCTATCCGGCGGTGCGCCTGCGCGACTACGAAGACCGCGGGGCGGCCGACGCGATCACCCCGGAGCTGGCGCGTCGCCTGCGCGCGATTCCGCTGCAGAACGGCAAGGGACTGGTCGCGGTGGCGCTGGAGGATTGCGAGAACCCGGAAGCGCTGCAGCAGCTGAACTTCCTGCTGCGCGACCGCGTGGTGCCGATGGTGTCGACGCCACGCACGATCCGCGAATGCATCGGCCACTTCTACGATCACGACCAGGACCTGGCGGTCGCGCGCCAGCTCGGTCTGGACCCGTTGCTGGAAACCCCGCAGCGCGACATGGAACGACTGGCGCGCGAGAAGCCGGTGGTGCGCATCGTCACCGACCTGATCGCCGAAGCGGTGTCGCGGCGCGCCTCCGACATCCACATCCGTCCCGGCGAGCAGGGCGCCGATGTGCTCTATCGCATCGACGACGAACTGGTGCCGGTGCGCCGCTTCCTGCGCGCGCTGCTGCCGGCAGTGGTGTCGCGCATCAAGGTGCTCGCCGACATGAACCTGGCCGAGCACCGCAAGCCGCAGGACGGGCGCACCAGTTTCCTGCTCGACAACGGCCGCAAGGTCGACCTGCGCATCTCGGTGATGCCGGCGGTGTTCGGGGAGTCGGTGGTGGTGCGCCTGCTCGACACCATGGAAAGCCTGTGGAACATCGATCAGCTCGGCCTCAGCCCGGCCGACCACGCGCGCCTCGACGATGTCATGTCGCGCAGCCACGGCATGTTCCTGACCACCGGACCGACCGGCTGCGGCAAGTCGACGACGCTGTACGCGATGCTGCTCGAACTGCGCAAGCAGCGCATCAACATCCTGACCATCGAGGATCCGGTCGAGTTCTACGTCGAGGACATCCAGCAGATGCAGGTGAACCGCGCCGCGGACTTCACCTTCGCGACCGCGATGCGCAATTTCCTGCGCCACGACCCGGACGTGATCATGGTCGGCGAGATGCGCGACCGCGAGACCGCGGCGATCGGCGTCGAATCCGCGCTGACCGGGCACCTGGTGTTGTCGACGCTGCACACCAACACCGCCGCGGCGACCATCACCCGGCTGCTCGACCTGGGCGTCGAGGCCTACCTGCTGCGCGCCTCGCTGCTCGCGGTGATGGCGCAGCGCCTGGCGCGGCTGACCTGCCTGCATTGCCGCGAGGTCGAGCAGGTCGCGCCGCACATCCGCGAAACGCTCGGCGTCGGCGCCGACGAGGTGTTCTACAGCGGTCGCGGCTGCTCGCGCTGCGAGGGTCTCGGGGTCAAGAAGCGACGCGCCGTCTACGAACTGATGCTGGTCACGCCCGCGATCCAGCGCCTGATCGTCCCCGGCGCCGAGGCCGACACCATCCACGCCACCGCGATCGAGCAGGGCATGACTCCGCTCACCCAGGCCGCCGTGCAACTGGCACGCAGCGGCGCGATCTCGCTGACCGAAGCGTGGCGCTTGCGCGCGGATTGAGCGGCGTGCCTCAAGTGGACTCGGGAAAGGCCGCGCACAGCGGCGCAAGCCATTCGGCGTAGGGCCGCCAGCGTCCGACGCTCGCGGTGTGCACCGCTTGCCGCACCTGGGATGCGCTCAGGCTCGTGACCGGAACCTCCGAGCGGGCCTGCAGGTCGACGACCTCGGGTCGCCAAGGCAGTCCGAGGAACTCGAACACGCGCTTCGATTCGCCCACCGGATCGCACACCAGCGCCTCGTACTCGACATCGAGCACGAAGCCCGGATAGGCCCGGTGCCAATGCTCCATCATGCGCCGATAGAGCCCGTGGTAGTGGATCAGGTCGGCCTGCGAGTAGACATGGCGGACCCCGGGACCGAAACGCTCGCGCAGATTGGCGAAACACAGGTCGATCGGGTTTCTGCGCAGGTGCAGCACGCGGGCCTCGGGAAACGCATGGCGGATGAACCCGACATGCCAGAAGTGCGCCGGCGACTTCTCGGTCACCATCCGTGCCGCGCTGGTCTGGCGTGCGGCGCTCGCGAAGTAGGCCTGACGCAGCAGCGCCCAATCGATCGAGTCCGTGCGCAACGGTTCGCCCGTGCGCAACGTGTCCCCGTCCAGGCGATCGCTCGCAGCGCGGATGGCGACGTGCAATCGATCGGTTTCGCCCAGGTCACGCACACCGTCAGCGGCACCGAGCATCCGCTCCAGCAGCGTGGTTCCGGATCGATGCAGGCCGACGATGAACACCGGCACATGCGGAGCCGCGTCCGCGGGTGCACTCGGGAGCTGCGCGAGCGGAAATGCCGCGCGGATGCGTTCTGCCCGTGCCGATTCCGCGACCGGGTCGTAGCGGGCGCCAGCACGCATCAGTTCGCAGCCCTCGGCGAGTGCGGCAAATGCGGCGCTAGCATCGCCGAGGTCATCGCACTCCTTGAACAACGCGAAGGCGAGGTAGGCCCGATCCTCCGGATGCCAGTGCGTTTGCTGCATCAACATCCGAAGCTGCGCCACATCGTTCGCCGCCACGGCGGCTCGACGCGACCGCGAACGCAGCCAGAACGCCATCGCCGGCGGGTCGATCCGGGAGCAAGCCCAGTCCAGGTCGGTACCGACAACTTCGTCGCGACCGCCATAGCCGGCAATCAGCGCCCGATGCACCCGGCACAGCGGGTCGTCCGGGTCGCGCTCTGCCGCGCTGTTCGCATAGGCGAGGGCCAAGGCGTGCTCGCCGACCGCGCTGATCGCGATCGCGCCGTCCGCGGCCTCCCGAGGCGACAGGCGCTGCGCCAAACCGGGCAGGCTTGCCCAGTCCCGGATCTGGTCGTGCGCGGCAAACTGGCGTAGGCAGGCCAGGATTTCTCCGAACAGCTCCGTCGGCAGCGACGGATCGACGGTCAGCGCCTGCGCCTCCCGCCAGGCTGCGCGGTAACGGCCGCGCTGCTGCAACAGTTGGATGCGATGCAAGCGCTGTTCCTGGGCGTGCCCGCCGCGATCACACCAGGAATCCAGGATGACCTCGGCGGCATCCCAGTGGCCAACGGCCAGATGCTCGCGCAGGCGACGTCTGTTGCGTTCGATGCTCATCCGACGAGACTGCCCGATTCGACGGCAATGAGACAAGCCGCTGCCGAGGCCCTATCGGAAGCGGCTTGCACCCCGGCCACACCGGCCCGCGGGATCGTTCAGTTTCTGTTATGGTTCACATTTCGTGCGTCCCAAGATCGGCGCACTTCGTGCACCCTGACCAAGAAGGAAACTCGCATGACCCTCAAGATCACGACTTCCCTGCTCGCCGGAGCGATCACTCTGGCGCTTCCGATGATGGCTGCGGCGCAAACCGGATCGCGCACGGCCCCCGGTGGGTCCCCGGAAACCCCGGCCGCGGTCTCGCCGTTCGCGCCGCTGGCCACCATCACCGAGTCGTTCGACACGATTCCGGGCACCGATCCGAACAAGTGCCCGACCGGCTGGATCTGCAGCAATGTCAGCTCGCCGCTCGGCACCACCAACTGGTTCCAGGGCAACCCTGCGGTATTTGCCGCGCAGGCCGGTGCCGGTTATATCGGTGCCAACTTCAACAACACCACAGGCACCAACACCATCAGCGACTGGCTGATCACGCCGGTGATGCAGTTTGGCGCCGGCTCCGAACTGCGTTTCTGGGCGCGCACGACCACCACGATCAACTACGCCGACCGCCTTGAGATCCGCGCCAGCACCGGCGGCAGCAGCAACGGCGGCACCCCGACCAGCACCGGCGATTTCTCGATCTTGCTCGGTACGATCAACCCCTCCGAGGTGACCGCCACCGGCACTTGCGGCGTGCCAGCAGGCGCCCCCAATGCCGGCGGCTTCCCGAATGTGTGGTGCGAATACCTGCTGACCAATGCCAACGGCATTCCGAACAGCGGCTCGGGCCGAATCGCGTTCCGCTACTTCGTCAACAACGGCGGACCGACGGGCGCCAACTCGAACTACATCGGCATCGATACCTTCAGCTTCGTCGAAGGCGCGCTGCCGCTGCCGATCACTTCGGCGCCGGTCAGCGGTACCACGCTGACGCTGCCGCAGTTCACGCTGGGCGGCACCGCCACGACCGCGACGGTCACGTTCACCAACCCGGAAGCGAGCATCGGCACCGTCACCTGCGTGGCGCCGGGCGCACCGGAGTTCACGGTTGCACCGCTGGTGATCAATGTGCCGGCCACCGGCAGTGCCGCGGCCACGATCTCGTTCTCGTCGGCTGTCGTCGGCGCGTTCAGCAGCGCGCTGAACTGCACCGGCCCGAATGGCGAAGTCTTCAGCTTCCCGCTGGTCGGAAATGCCATCGCCGGAGCCGCTCCGAGCCAGCCGGTCCCGGCCTTGGGCGACACCGCTCGCTGGCTGCTGCTGTTCGGCGTGCTCGGACTGGGTGCGTTCGCGGCGCGTCGCCGCTGGGCCTGATCCGGATCCAGGAACGGGCAACACGAAGAAGGGCGCCGCGAGGCGCCCTTCTTCGTTGGTGCGACCACGCTTGACTCGCGCTGGCGCCGGCCTACATTGCCGCCATCGGGTCCGGGTTGCGGCGGACCGGTGCGGAGGTCAGGCTCGATGCGACGCTCGGCGGACAACCGAAATGGGAACGAATCTGCATCGCCTGGGCGCGCGTTGCGCGTCCGGAATGCCGTGCCGCTGCTGTGCTTCGGCCTCGGGTGCGCGCAGGCCGATCCGCTGTTTCGCGACTCCTTCGAGCACCCGCCCTACGCGCTGAATGACACCGGCGTCGTGCTCTGCGGCGTGGCCGTGGACGGCAACAACGACCCCTGCACCGGCAGCGAGCCGCAAGGCCAGGACCGTCACCACGGACGCGACGCGCGGGCGCTTGCGGGGACACTGATCAAGGTCGGGGCCGGCGATGCCGGGTTCGACTTCAGCAAGATCGGCAATGCCGGGCAGACGCTTCCCGCGGGCGCCACGCTTGGCACCGGTGCGAACGACTGGGCCTGCACCCGCGACCACACCACCGGCCTGCTCTGGGAAGTGAAGCTGAACCAGCCCGGCCACCTGCGATACCAGGGACACACCTACTCCTGGCACGACCCGGACAGCGGCGATGGCAATCCCGGCAGCATCGGCGACACCATCACCTGCGCCGACACGCTCGCCGGGCAAGCCTGCAACACCCGCAACTTCCGCGACGCAGTCAATGCCTCCGGCCTGTGCGGCCACAACGACTGGCGCCTGCCGCGGCTCGGCGAACTGCTCGGACTGGTGAACTTCCAGCGGCTGAACCCGAGCATCGACGCGAGCTACTTCCCGAACACGCCGAGTCTGTATTTCTGGAGCGTCGATCCGGCCGCCGGCGCCGCCAGCACCGCATGGAGCGTGCATTTCGACCAAGGCGGCGCGAGCCCCAACCTGCGCAGCCAGGTGTTCCGCGTGCGCCTGGTGCGCGGCCCTTGAGTGGAGTCTTGCCATGTCCTGCCGCCATCGCTGCCCGCTGTTCGTCGCACTGCTCGCGATCGCCACGCCGCTCCCGGCGTTGCAGTGCGAGACCGGGCTGATTGCAGCGCACCCGGACGACAGCTATCTGGACCACGGCGATGGCAGCGTCAGCGACCGTCGCAGCGGCCTGCGCTGGAAGCGCTGCGCCGAGGGCCAGGCCTGGGACGGCAATGCCTGCACCGGCACCGCCAGCACCCACACCTGGGCACAGGCGCTGGCGCTGGCCGAGGCCGCGAGCTTCGCCGGCTTCGACGACTGGCGCCTACCGAACCTGAAGGAACTGCACAGCCTGGCCGAGACCTGCAGACGCCTGCCCGCGATCAACGACACGCTGTTCCCGGATGTCCCGGGCGGCTACTTCTGGAGTTCGACGCCGCACCGCTACTACGCCGAAACCAGCTGGGTGCTCGGCTTCGCCGACGGCCTCGGTGGCGTCGACCTGCGCAGCAACGACAACCACGTGCGCCTGGTACGCGGCGACTGAAGCCGCGGCGCGCTGCTCAGCCGATCTCGATGCGCACGCGCTCGGCGACGCGACGCGCCTTTTCCTTCGCCGCGAACAGGCTATCGCCGCGCGCCAGCGCGACGCCGAGGCGACGCTTGCCGTCGACCGCAGGCTTGCCGAACAGGCGCAGGTCGGTGTCCGGTTCGGCCAAGGCATCGGCGATGCCATGGAACTTCGGCACGCCGTGGCCGCTGCCGAGCATGGCCATCGACGCCGACGGTCCGCGCGAGCGGATCACCGGCACCGGCAGGCCGAGGATGGCGCGCAGGTGCAACTCGAATTCGGACAGGTCCTGGCTGATCAGCGTCACCAGGCCGGTGTCGTGCGGTCGCGGCGAGACCTCGGAGAACAGCACCTGGTCGCCGCAGACGAACAACTCGACGCCGAACACGCCGAAGCCCCCGAGCGCGTCGGTGACCTGGCGCGCGATCGTGCGCGCGGTGGCGAGCGCGGCGTCGGACATCGGTTGCGGCTGCCAGCTCTCGCGATAATCGCCATCTTCCTGGTAATGGCCGATCGGGTCGCAGAAGCTGACGCCGTCGCGATGGCGCACGGTCAGCAGGGTGATCTCGTAATCGAAGCGCACGAAGCCCTCGACGATCACGCGCCCGGCGCCGGCGCGACCACCGGCTTGCGCGTACTCCCAGGCGGGGTCGATGTCGCCCGGCGCACGCACGATGCTCTGGCCCTTGCCGGAGGAACTCATCACCGGCTTGACCACGCACGGCAGACCGAGCGCGGCAACGGCGTCCCGATACTGCTCGATCGTGTCGACGAAGCGATAGGGCGAAGTGGGCACGCCCAGCGTTTCCGCGGCGAGGCGGCGGATGCCCTCGCGGTCCATGGTCAGTTGCGTCGCCTTCGCGGTCGGCACCACGCGCAACCCGCGCGCTTCCAGTTCCACCAGCGTCGGCGTGTGGATCGCCTCGATCTCGGGCACGACCAGGGTCGGACGCTCCAGCTCGATCACGCGGCGCAGCGCCTCGGCATCGAGCATCGGGATGACGTGGCAGCGATGCGCGACCTGCATCGCCGGCGCGTTCGCGTAGCGATCGACCGCGATCACCTCGACGCCGAGCCGTTGCGCGGCGATCGCGACTTCCTTGCCGAGCTCGCCGGAGCCGAGCAGCAACAGGCGGATGGCATCGGCTTGCAGGGGCGTTCCGAAGGCGAACATGGCGGCTTCTCGCGGCAGGGACGCGCATTGTAGGTTCGCGGCCGACTACGATGCGCGAGCCCGCGGCATTGCCCGCAGTTCTCCCGGAGTGCCATGCGCCTGTCCACGATCCTGTCCGCGTTGTTGCTGTGCGCGTGCGCCCTCGGCGTGCGCGCCGGCGAGGCCGAGCGCGAGTGGTTCCGGCTGCAACTGGGTGCGGAGACCATCGGCCTGGTCTGGCGTGAGCGCCGGGTCGAAGGCGAAGTCGTGACCCACCACGAGCACTTCGAGGCGCGCTTCCGGCGCAACGGCGAGCCGCTTGATTTTCGCAGCGACGAGATCCACCGCGAGACCCGCGATGCACGGCCGCTCGGTTTCCGCATGGAGCAGCAGACCGGCGGCAGCACGCTTTCGATCGAGGGCGAGGTCGTCGCCAACCGCATCCATCTGCGCACCCGCGATGGCGGCCGCGAGCAGTCGCGCTGGGTCGACTGGCCGCAAGGCGCGCTGATGAGCGAGGGACTGCAGCAGGCCACCGCCGCGCTGCCCGAACTCGATGGTGCGAGCACCAGAACGCGGGTATTCCTGGTCACTTCGCAGACCGCGGCGGATGCGACCATCACCCGCGTCGGGCACGAAACCATCCGCATCGACGACCAGGCGCAGGAAGCCATCCGCTACGACACCGAACTCGCGCTCGGCACCGAGCCGATGCGCAGCACCAGCCATGAGGACACCGAGGGCCGCACGCTGCGCACCGCGATCCCGATGTTCGGCCAGCAGCTGCTGCTCGAACGCATGGCCGGGCCGCCGGCGTCCGATTCGGCAGCCATCGCCGGCGTCGAACTGTACGACTACGCCCTGATCGCATCGCCACGGCCACTCACGACCGAGGAGCGGCGCAACGCGCTGCGCTATGCGCTGGCCTGGTCGGGTGATTCGGTGCTGCACGGCGTGGCCAGCGACGAGCAGCACTGGCAACCCGAATCGGACACGCAGGCGACACTGTCGGTGACGCCGCTGCCTTCGTCGCGTCGGGCCGAGCCACCGACCGCGCGCGACCGCGAGGCCACGGTCTGGCTCGACGCCAACGATCCCGGCATCCGCCGCTTCGCCAAGCGCGCCACCCACGGCGCCAAGGACGACCACACGCGCATGCGCATGCTCGAAGCGGCGGTCGCCCGCCACATCCGCAACAAGTCGATGCGGGTCGGATACGCCAGTGCCTCGCAGGCGCTCGCCGCACGCGAGGGCGACTGCACCGAGCACGCGCTGCTGCTGGCCGCGGCCGGGCGCGCGCTCGGCATCGCCACCCGCGTCGCAAGCGGCGTCGCCTATGTCGAGCGCTTCGGCAGCCGCAGCGACGTGTTCGTCCCGCACGCCTGGGCACAGGCCTGGGTCGACGACCACTGGCGCAGCTACGACGCCGCGCTCGGCCGCTTCGCCTCCGACCACATCGCCTTCGCCATCGGCCACGGCGACCCCGCCGACCACTTCGCCGCCGTCGCCTGGATCGGCGCACTGCGCATCGAGTCGATCGGATCCGCGACTTCCTCCGCCGCGTCGCCCCCGCGGCAGGCAGCCGACGAACGGTAGTTGTAGTTTGATATCGTTTTGATATCTTGCGCTCCGTCTACCACGGAGGCTGTCATGAACCAGAACGCCCAGATCAACGAATCCCGCGCCAGTAGCGCCGCCGGCATCCCGATGCTGCTGCTCCTGCTGGCCCTGACCTTCTTCGCCCTGCCGGCGCTGTTCGTCATCGGCCTGCGCATTCCGGCGGTGCTCGCCGCGATCGTGGTGTTCTTCTGCTGGTTCGGCTTCTTCATGGTGCAGCCGAACCAGGGCGCGGTGCTGCAACTGTTCGGCCGCTACGTCGGCACCGTGCGCGACGAGGGCCTGCGCTGGGCCAATCCGTTCTACTCGAAGCGGGCGCTTTCCTTGCGCATCCGCAACTTCGAGTCGAACAAGCTCAAGGTCAACGACCTCGAAGGCTCTCCGATCGAGATCGGCGCGGTCGTGGTCTGGCAGGTGGTCGATACCGCCGAGGCCACGTTCGCGGTCGACGACTACGAGGACTTCGTGCACGTCCAGGCCGAGTCCGCGCTGCGCCAGTCGGCCACCAGCTATCCCTACGACCTGCACGACGAGCACAAGGTGTCGCTGCGCAGCCACACCCAGGAAATCGCCGACCACTTGCGCAAGGAGATCCAGGAGCGCCTGACCAGCGCCGGCGTCAAGGTGCTGGAGGCACGCATCAGTCACCTCGCTTACGCCGCCGAGATCGCCCAGGCCATGCTGCAGCGCCAGCAGGCCACCGCGATCATCGCCGCGCGCACCAAGATCGTCGAAGGCGCGGTCAGCATGGTGCACATGGCGCTCGACCAACTCGACGCCAAGGGCGCGATCAAGCTCGACGAGGAACGCAAGGCGGCGATGGTCAGCAACCTGCTGGTCGTGCTCTGCGGCGAACGCGGCACCCAGCCGATCGTCAACACCGGCTCGATCTACTGAGCCTGCCGCGATGGACAAGGACCTGCTAGCCGCGGCGATCCTGGTAGTCGCAGCTTCGCCACTGGCACTCTGGGCCCGCATGGCCCAGAGCGGCCGCTGGATCGAGCTGATCGTCCCCGACAGCGCCGGGCTGAGCGCAGGTCAACGCGTCAGCCTGGCGCCCTTGATCAGTGCCGGTCTGTGGCTGCATTGCGGGCTGCTCCTGCTGATCCCCGCGGCGCTGCTGGTCCTGCCCGAATCCGGATTCAAGTCGGTCGTGGTCACGGTCGCGGTGGGCTTGCCCGTCCTCAGCGCTGGCGGTGCCGTCCTGTTGAAGCGTCGCGTTCAAGACTTGAAGTCGCCGCCATGAGCGAGAAGAAGGCCTATCCGCTGCGCATCAACGCTGCCGTGCTCGAAGCCGTGCAGCGCTGGTCCGACGACGAACTGCGCAGCCTGAACGCGCAGATCGAATACGTGCTGCGCGATGCGTTGCGCAAGGCCGGGCGTTTGCCTTCGTCCGGCGAACGCAAACCAGAGGACGGCGAATGAACCGTCCCGTCATCGTCTTCCTCGTCCTGGCGTACGCCTTCAGCTGGGGGATTTCCGAACTCGGTTTCCGCGTGCTGCATCTTCCGACGGTGGCGATCGCCGTCGTCTTCATGTTCGGTCCCGCGCTCGCCGCGGTCGTGACCACGAAGCTCGTGCTGCGTCGGCCCATCGCCAGCCTCGGCCCATGGTGGCGGTCGAACCGCTGGCTGGCCGTCGCGGTGATCGCGCCGATGCTGTTCACCTTCGCATGGTTGGCGATCTCGCCGCTGCTGCCCGGACTGTCCCTCGCACTCGACAGCCAGGGCTTGATCGACAACGTCCTGACCTCGGTCCCGGCCGATCAGCAAGCCCTGGTACGCGGCGAACTGGAGAAGCTCGGCGGCGCCCTGCTGCCGATGCTGTTGCTGCAGATGACCCTGGTCGCCGCCGGTGCCGGCATGACCATCAATGCCATCGCCGCCTTGGGCGAGGAACTCGGTTGGCGCGGCTTCCTGCATCAGCATCTGGCGACGATGGGATTCTGGTCGCGCGCGGCGCTGGTCGGCTTCTTCTGGGGCCTGTGGCATTTGCCGCTCACACTGCGTGGCCACAACTACCCGGGCCACCCGGAACTCGGGGTGGCGATGATGATCGCGCTCTGCCTGCTGCTGTCGCCTGCGTTCGAGTGGATTCGCGCGCGATCGGGCTGCGTGATCGGCCCGGCCTGGATGCATGGCACATTGAATGCGCTCGGCGGTGCTGGGGCCCTGGTTGGCGGCAGCGACCTGATGCGCGGCCCCGCGGGTGCGGCCGGCATGATCGTGCTCGCCGCCTTCAACCTCGGCCTGTGGTGGTCGGCCCGGCGCGGCTGGACGCGGCTGCAGTAGCATCGATCCGTGCCCCGCCCTTTTCCCTACCGACTGAACGGCCGCCGCTTCGTCATCGCAACGGCGCAGGTGACGAACGCAGAGCCCGCGTCCGCGATCGCCGATGCACGCGGCCGGCGCTGGCTGGACGTGCAGATCCGCCGTCGCAGCGACGATGCCTTCCTTGCCACGGACCATGCCTTCGTCGACGCGAAGGGCCGCATTCTCGCCATGACCTCGGAACTCGGGCAGCAGGCCTGGGCGGATGTGGATCGACGCCGCATCGCTGCAACGCACCGAAGTCGCGGGCACGATGAGGGGCTCGCGTCACCCGCTGCGCGCCCACCCGAATGGGACGCGATCGCGCAGTCCCGCGGCTTCGAACGCAGCGACGAGCCGCGTCGGCTCGACTTCGTCGGGTTCGCACCCGACGGACGCCCGATGTTCCTCGCGTCGAAGGCAGCGAGCGCGTGGCGCGCGATGCAAGCCGCGGCGCACGCAGAGGCCGTCGTGCTGGAAGCCGTCTCGACGTTTCGCTCGATCGCGCACCAGCACGCGCTGGTCGCACGCAAGCTCGCGCGCGGCGACACTCTCGCGCAGGTCTTTGCGGTGAACGCCGTCCCGGGCTACAGCGAACACCACAGCGGCCGCGCCATCGACCTCGGCACCCCCGGCTGCGCCGCACTGGACGAAGCCTTCGAACACACACCCGCCTTCGCCTGGCTGCAGCAACACGCCGCCCGCTTCGGCTTCCGCCTGTCCTACCCGCGCGACAACCCCCACGGCGTCATCTACGAGCCGTGGCACTGGTACTTTGTCGATCACGACCGCGCGACGACGCGACAGCTGTAACCTTTTTCGCGGCGGTGCATAGTCTGCACATGGACCGCAACGACACTGAATTCAGCACCCTGTATCGCCGCCACTCGGCGGATGTGCTGCGCTTCGCGTTCTGGCTCTGCGGCCACCGCGCAGACGCCGAAGACATCGCCGCCGAAACGTTCGCGCGCGCATACGCCGGCGCCGACACGCTGCGCGCAGAATCGGCCAAGGCCTACTTGCTGACGATCACGCGCAACCTCGTGCTCGAGCGACAGCGTCGGCATCGGCCAAACGACGAACTCGACGACAACACCCTCGACGAAAGCGCAACTCCGGAGCGTCACGCCGACGCCGCACAGAGCGTGCGCCGCACGCTCACGGCACTGGCCACGCTCAGCGCGCCGGATCGCGCCGCACTACTGCTCACCAGCCATGACGACCTCGACTACCGCGCCATCGCCTTGCTGCTCGGACTTTCGCTGCCCGCAGTCAAGGTCCGAATCCACCGTGCCCGTTTGCGCCTTGCTTCGGCGCTGGAGAAATCCTCATGAAAGTCACCCGTGACGTGATCACCGATCTGCTGCCGCTGTATTTCAGCGACGAAGCCAGCGCCGACACCCGCGCTCTGGTCGACGCGTATTTTGCGAGCGACCCAGATTTCGCACGCCACGCGCGTGCCCACCCCGAAACAAGCCTGCCGCAGACTGCGTTGCCACAACCCACCGAGGAGACTGAGATGCTGACGCTACAGCGCACCCGCAAGCTGCTGAACCTGCGCGCCACACTGCAGGGACTGGCGTTTTTTCTGACGTTGCTGCCGTTGACGTTCTTCGTCGACAGCAAGACCGGCGCTCATTGGCTGTTCCTGGACAAGCCAGCGGCGATGGCCATCATCATTCCGCTCGCAGTCATCGCTTGGGGCGCCTACCTCACGCTGCGCCACCGACTGCGCTCAAGCGGCGTCTGATCTCGACGCGCCGCGCCGCGGATAGTCGGCGCCAAATCAACTCGCGATATAGCGCTGCAACCGATGCAGGCGGCAGCACGGTCCGACGGCGTCGTTCTCGAACCCGTCTCGACGTTTCGCTCGATCGCGCACCAGCGCGCGCTGGTTGCACGCAAGCTCGCGCGCGGCGACCGCATCGAACACGTGTTCTCGGTCAACGCCGTCCCCGGCTACAGCGAACACCACAGCGGCCGCGCCATCGACCTCGGCACCCCCGACTGCGCCGCGCTGGACGAAGCCTTCGAGCACACCGCCGCCTTCGCCTGGCTGCAGCAACACGCCGCACTCTTCGGCTTCCGCCTGTCCTGCCCGCGCGACAACCCGCTCGGCGTCATCTACGATCCGTGGCATTGGTACTTCAATCCACACGCCCCGCGCGAATCAGCCTCACCCCGCAGGCTGGGCTGAAAAGCCCAGCATGGACCGCGACAGCGCTGGGCTTTTCGGCCCAGCCTTGTATGTTCTACGCACTACGATTTCCGCGGTGAACGCCAACCGCTCGACGCGAGCCATAGAACCAGAAAGGTGACCAGCATCGGAACTGCGGCGATCAATACCAGGATCGCGAAGCCCCTGAATGTCGCATACCCGAGATAGGCCTCGTAGATGAGCCCCGCCAGCGCGAATGTCGGGACCAGGACATGGCCACCCACGAATAGCCCGGGCGAAAACAGGATCGCCGCGGACAAGCAGCGCAGGGTCATGCGGCGATTGTCATCAACCGCTTCGGTCGCGCGCCGCACCCAGATGTGCAACGCGAGCGCGCACAAGAGATAGATCGCGTGGGCGATCAGATAGAACTGCAGCAAATTCACGTCAACTCGCGATATAGCGCTGCAGCTGGTCGATTTCCTGCTGCTTTTCTTCGAGCGCGTGCTTGATCAGGTCGCCGATCGAGAGCATGCCGACGACGCGGCCGGAATCGACCACGGGCAGGTGGCGGAACTTGCGTTCGGTCATCAGCATCATGCAGGTCTGGGTGGTGTCGTCCGGGGCCACGGTCATCACCGGGGCGGACATGATCTGCCAGACCGGGGTGTCGGCCGAGGAGCGGCCGAGCAGGATCACCTTGCGTGCGTAGTCGCGTTCGGAAACGATGCCGGCGAGCTCGCCGTCCTTCATCACCAGCAGCGCGCCGATGCCGTGGTCGGCCATCATCTGGATCGCGGCCAGGACCGGTTCGTCGGGGTGGATCGAGATGATCGCCGGCGGCTTGGTCAACAGCAGTTCGCGCACCTTGGACATGGCCTGCCTCCGCGTCTGGACGTGGCCGCAGTGTACGCCGAACGGTCACAATCCGCTGCCATACTCGCCGCCGTTTTTCTGCCCGCCCGCCCCGATGAAACGACTGCTGTTCGTCTGTGTCGAGAACTCCAACCGCAGCCAGATGGCGCAGGCGTTTGCGCGCATGCACGGTGGCGTTTCCGTGCATGCCGAGTCCGCCGGGTCGCGCCCCTCCGGCGTGGTCAATCCGCGCGCGATCGAATTCATGGCCGAGCGCGGTTACGACCTCTCGGCGCATGCGTCGAAGTCGCTCGGGGAAATCGGCGACGGCGAATGGGATGCGGTGATCACCATGGGCTGCGGCGACAACTGCCCGTGGCTGCCGGCCAGGCGTCGCGAGGACTGGGCGTTGCCCGACCCCAAGCACATGGAACCGGACGACTACCGCGCAGTGCGCGATGAAATCGAGCGGCGCGTGCTCGCGCTGATCGCCTCGGCATGAGCGCCGCCAGCAAGGCCGCTGCGGCCGAGTTTGCCGGCACGCTGATCCTGCTCGCGATCGTGATCGGCTCCGGCATCATGGGCGAGGCGCTGGCGCAGGGCAATGTCGCGATCGCGCTGCTCGCGAACGCACTCGCCACCGGCGCCGGGCTGTACGTGCTGATCACCGCGCTCGGCCCCGTCTCCGGCGCGCACTTCAATCCGCTGGTCACGCTGATGCAGCGCCTGCGCGGTGAAGCCCTCGGCGCGCACTGGTCGATCTACCTGTTCGCCCAGTTCGCCGGTGCCCTGCTTGGCGTGTGGCTGGCGCATGCGATGTTCGACCTGCCGATCCTGCAAGCCGCGAGCAAGGCACGGGCGACGCCGGGGTTGTGGATCAGCGAGATCGTCGCCACCACCGGCCTGCTCGCGACCATCGTGCTCGGCGCCAGAGCCAGCCTCGACAGCATCGCGGCGCGCGTCGGCTGCTACATCTTTGCGGCGTACTGGTTCACTGCCAGTACCTCGTTCGCGAACCCGGCGGTGACCTTCGCGCGCATGTTCAGCGACAGCTTCGCCGGCATCCTGCCCGCGCATGCGCCTGCCTTCATCGCCGCGCAGTGCGTCGGTCTCGGCATCGTGCTCGGCGCGCTGCGCTTCGCTCAGTCCGCGAGCAACGGCGCGAGATAGTCGCGCCCACCGAGCTGGCGCATCTGGCGTTCGATCCAGCGTTGCCGCTGCAACACGTAGGGCCCGGGTCGCGCGGCGCTGTAGCGTTTCGGGTTCGGCAGCACAGCCGCAAGGCGGGCCGCCTGTGCAGCATTCAGCGTCGCTGCGTCGCGGCCGAAAAACTGCTTCGACGCGGCCTGCGCGCCGTAGATGCCGTCGCCGAATTCGGCGAAGTTCAGGTACACCTCGAGAATGCGTCGCTTCGGCCAGCTGAGCTCGATCAGCGCAGTGAACCAGACCTCCAGTCCCTTGCGCATCCAACTGCGCCCGGACCACAGGAACAGGTTCTTCGCGACCTGCTGCGAGAGCGTGCTGGCGCCGCGCACGCGGCCGCGTTCGCGTTCGTCGAGCGCCTTGCTGATCGCCTCCAGATCGAAGCCGTGATGCGCTGGAAAGCGCTGGTCTTCCGCAGCGACCACGGCCAGGAACAACTCCGGCGAGAGCCGCGACTGCGACACCCACTGGCGCCGGATCGGCACTGCCGGCGCCGCTCCGGTCCAGCCATCGACGCGGCGCGCCAGCACGAACGCGCTGGTCGGCGGCGGCAGCCAGCGATACGCCAGCACTACCGCGAACGACAGCGCGACAAGCCAGAACGCGAGCCAGGCGCAGGCGCGCAACGCGCGTCGCCACAGGGGTTTGCGGGTCACGGCCACGAGGGTGTCTCGGGCATAATCGCGGACATGAACGATTCCCTGTTTACGCCGGTCGATCCCGAAGGCATCCGTCGTTTCCTGTTTGAAGGCGCGGGCGTGCGCGGCGTCATTGTGCGGCTCGAACACAGTTGGCGCCAGATTCTCGGTCGCGACCAGTACCCCGAAAACGTCGCGCGGCTGCTCGGTGAACTGACCGCGGCGACCGCGTTGTTCGCCGGCGACATCCAGCTCGCCGGCCAGGTATCGGTGCAACTGAAGGCGTCGCCGCTGCTGCCGCTGGCGTTCGCGGAATGCAGCCCGGAAGGACACCTGCGCGGACTCGCGCGCTGGAGCGAAGGCGCCGCCACCTCGTCGCTGGCCCCGGATGCGCTGCCCGGCGCGGTGCTCGCGATCACCATCGAGCGCCAGGAGAACGGCGTGCGCTACCAGGGACTGGTGCCGCTCCAGGGCGATTCGCTGGCACGCAGCTTCGAGGCCTACTTCGCGCAGTCCGAGCAACTGCCGACGACGATCCACCTGGCCGCCCACGCCGGCGCCTGCGCCGGCGTGCTGATCCAGCAGATCCCGGCGGAAGGCGGCATCGCCCGCGAGCGCGACGCGATCACCTTCGAGCACGCCAGGATCCTGGCCGACACGCTCGACGCCAGCGAACTGCTGGGCCTGGACGCAACCGAACTGCTGCGCCGCCTGTACCACGAGGACGACCTGCGCCTGTTCGACGCGAACCCGGTGCGCTTCCATTGCCGCTGCTCGCGCGAGCGCGTGGCCGCAATGCTGCGCACGCTCGGGCGCGAGGAAGCCTTCGCGGTGCTCGCCGAGTGCGGTCAGGTCGCCGTCACCTGCGAGTTCTGCAATGAACCGTATCCGTTCGACGGCATCGACCTGGAACAGGTGTTCGCCAGCGAAACGCTGAATGCTGCGCCGCAGCGAGCGCAATGAAGAAAATTGCCAAGTCCAGCCCATTCCGTGACTTGCGGAAACCTTGTAGACTCAGCCTCAATTCAGAACACGCCCGGATCGGAAGGAACCGACCGGCCCCGGGCGAGGTCTGAGGCACGACCCGAGGACGAACATGACACGCGCTCGCGCACCACTGGCCACTGCAATGCTCCTGGCGCTGACCGCGCTCGGCAGCGTGCACGCCCGGGCCGACGAGTCGCAGCAGATCTGGTCTGCGCGTCCGGCCAACCTGCACTGGAGCAACGACCTCGGACCGGCACATGCACTGGTCGCGCCGCTCGGGGATGGCAGCACCGACGACAGCGCCGGCGTGCGCTTTGACAGCAACGGTCGCATCAGCCTCAGCGCCGGCATCGGCAGCGACGTGCCGGCCTCCGAAGGGCTGACGCTGCCCTGGTGTGCCGAAGCTTCCGGGTTGTTGCGCATCGGCGCGTTCGGCCGCGACTGCCTGGCACAAGGCACGCTGCAACTCGAGCTCCCGGGTCGCATCGCCAGCGCGAGTTCCGGCGCGCAATGGCGCGGCGACCGCTTCGACCTGTCGCTGGCCTATGGATTTTCCTGGCTGCTCCCCGGCAACGGCGAGCGCCTGAACGTGCCCTACGCCAGTGCCCAGGACCTCAGCCTGACGTCGGCCTTCGGTACGCAAGCGCTGCTCCCCGGCCTGAGCGGAGAAGCCCAGGGGCTCGGCCTGAATTCGCAATGGCGGCTGACCGCGGAGAGCGCGGTGCAGCTCAATGCCGCACTCCACCAGTTGCGCCTGCGCCGCGGTGGCAGCACGCCGGTATTCGACCTGCAACAGGCAATGCTCGACGTCGGCATGAACTACGGCCCCTTCAGCGGCAACGTCACCGGCCGCGTCAATCGCGTGAGCGAACAGCCCGGCTACCCGAACGCGTACTGGAGCGGCATCGACATCGGCGTTTCCTGGCGCACGCCGTGGCGCGGGCAGTTGACGGTCGGTGCGCGCAACGTGGTCAGCAAGGGCGACGACGACGAGGCTCCGGCCGCAGCGCGGGTGCTGGAAGACTCCTCCGCCCGCACCCCCTACGTCCGCTACAAGCAGGACCTCTGAACCAGCTCCGGCCACCGCGGCCGGAGCTTGCGCCCACGATCCTCAGCGCTTGCGCAGGCGCACGTCGCCGCTGAACGACTCGATCTCGATCGTCGCGCTGCCGTCGCCAAGCTTGCCGCGCATGCTCGATCCTGGACCTTCCTCATCCTCGACCGGCAGTCCGAATTCGTTGTCCAGGCTGCCGCTGAAGGACTCCGCGGAAACCCGAGCACTGCTCGCGGCGGGCAGGGTGATGTTGACATCGCCGCTCATGCTCTCGACGTCGAGACGCGCATCGGCCGCGAGCGCGCCGTCGAATGCGATGTCGCCGGACACCGAACTGCCCTCGAACTCGTTGACTGCCGTGGCATGCACATCGGCATTGCCGGAAACGGTCTCGACGGTGACCTCGCGCGACGACCCGCTCATGCGCAGGTCGCCACTGACGGTCTCGGCCTCGATGCGGCGCGCCTCGCCGTCGAAACCGAGGTCGCCGGAGACGCTGGACAGTTCGAGCTTGTCGGCGCTCGTGGCTTTCACCGCGACGTCGCCGCTGACCGACTCGGCCTCGATCGAGGCACTGCCGCGCATGGCGTTGACATCGATGTTGGCGCTGACCGCGGACAGCTCCAGCGACGCCGCCGCCGGCACCCGGATCACCAGCACGCTGTCCTCGCGCGGGCCGCGATCCCAGCCGAGCCAGTTGCTGCCGCTCTGCGCTTCCACGCGCAACGAGATGCGCGTCGCGCTCTTGTCGACCAGCAGCTTGGCGTCAGCGCCGAGCGATCCGCTCCACGACACTTCGTTGCGCTCCCAGGCGCTGATGCTGATGCGCCCGCGCACGTTCGAGACTTCGACTTCGCCGCGCGCGTCGAGCGGCGCGAGCGTCTCGGCGATCGGCGTGGCGGCGTGAAGCGGACCGGCACACGCGGCCAGCAGGGAGAGGGTGAGCAGACTGCGTTTCATGGGTGACTCCGGAATCGGGTTCATGCGGAAAGGGCCTTGCGGGTCAGTTGCAGGCGCTGGTCCTGCACTTGTTTCAAGCGGTGGAGCAGAAAGCGTGCATCGGGATCGAGCGTCAACGCCTCGCGCAGTTCGGACTCGGCGGCGTCGAGTTCGGTCCATGCCGCGACCAGCCGCGGGTCGGCCTGCTCGCGCAAGCGCGCCCGCTGGTCGGCGGCTCCGACCGGCCATGCCGCGTCGTATTCGACGCGCAGGGCCTGCGCCTCGCGCAGCAGCGCCGGCGACTGCTGCGCGACTTCGGTCTGCACGGGCTGCGGCATGCGCTGCAGCAGCAGCCATCCCGCCGCGAACACCACGGCCACGAATCCGGCCGCGGCCGCGAACGGGAACGGCGGCCGCGCCCTGGCTCGCGGCGCGCGCGCGTCGAGACGCAAGGCGATACCCGGAAACAGGTCGCGCTCCGGCTCGATCGAGCGTGGCAGGGCCTTGAGCAGGCGGCGGTATTCAAGCTCGTCCATGGGTTCCTCCGAGCCATTGCTTGAGCAGATTGCGGGCGCGATGCAGCTGCGCCTTGGACGAACCGACGGCCATGCCGAGTTCGTCCGAGATTTCTTCGTGTTTCCAGCCTTCGACGTCGTGCAGCACGAGCACGGCGCGCGCACGCGGCGGCAGTTTCGCGACCAGTGCGTCGAGGTCGATGCCGAGATCGGGCGCACGCGCCAACGTGTCGGCCAGGGCGAAGCCGGGATCGTTGACGTCCTCGTCCGCACCCGGTTCGCCGCGCGCGGCGCGCAGCGCCATCAGCGCGGTGTTGACCGCCAGCCGGTGCAGCCAGGTCGAGAACGCGCTCTCGAAGCGGAACTCGGGCAGTTTCTGCCAGACCCGCACGAAGGCGTCCTGGGTGAGATCCTCGGCACGCGCGCGGTCGCCGCCCAGAAGCCGCAGGATGACCGCGAACACGCGCGCGGCATGCCGCCGGTACAAGCGCTCAAAGGCGTGGCGGTCGCCATCGGCGGCAGCGCGAACGAGCGCGTGGTCTGCGGTTTCCGCGGGAATCGCGTGGCTCACGGACACGGTTGGCAGCGAGGAGAGGGCGAGCATCATGCCGCATCTGATGCCGGACGTGCCGCAAGGGTTTAGCCGTTCCGCGATAATCGCCACATGACCACCGCCACTCGCGCCGACCGCATCGACGCCCTGCTGCCGCAGACGCAATGCACGCGCTGCGGCTATCCGGGCTGCCGACCGTATGCCGAGGCGATTGCCGCCGGCGCCGCCGAGATCAACCGCTGCCCGCCCGGCGGCCAGGCCGGCGTGCGCGCGCTGGCGGAACTGCTGGGCCGTGCGGAACTGGAACTCGATCCCGAATGCGGCGTGCACGCGCCGCTGCACCTGGCCTGGATCCGCGAGGACGAATGCATCGGCTGCCTGAAGTGCGTGCAGGCCTGTCCGGTGGACGCGATCGTCGGCGCCAGCAAGCACATCCACACCGTGATCGCGGAGCGCTGCACCGGCTGCGAGCTCTGCCTGCCGCCGTGTCCGGTCGATTGCATCGACCTCGTGCCCGCACCGGCGACGCGGGATCGCATGCGCGAAGCCGACGCCGCGCGCGAGCGCCATGCCTTCCGCGCGTTCCGTCTCGCCCGCGATGAAGCCGAGCGCGACGCGCGACTGCGCGCCAGGCGCGCCGAGTAACCCTCACCCGCGCACGAAGCGCTGAACGCCCGCGAGCAGCAACGAAAGGCCGAGCAACGCCAGGCCGAGTCCGGGAATCAGGAACAGGAACGCGACGGCGAACACGAACGCCGCCAGCGACCAGGCGTAGCCGTCACCATTCGGCTGCGGCCCGGTGTCGATGCCGAGGCGTTGCGCGATCAGATGATCGAGGCTGAGCCTGCCCGGACCGTTGAAGATCAACGGCAGCAACATGACCACGAACAGCAGCGGCAGCTTGAAGTTGCCATGGCCCTGGTCGGTAATCGCATAGCCCTTGAGCAGGTCGCTGGCCATCGACCACAGATCCGGCCAATGCACCGCAGCGGTGGCGACGAACGTGAGCACCAGCAGACTGAAGGCGAAGAAGCGGGTTCCGAGCCCGATCCACAGCGCCAGCGCGCCGATCAGCTCGAACCAGGTAGCGATGCCCCAGCTGAGATCCGTCGGGACCCGGTCGAACGGAAACGGAAAGTCCGACTGGATCGACGCGAACCAGTTCTGGCCGCCGAACTTCTCGCGCCCGGCCTCGAAGAACTCCCAGCCCAGGACCAGGCGCAGGAACAAGCCGGGCAGCACTTCACCGATGGCGCGCAGGCGTGCGACCAGCGCGCTTGCACGATCGACCACGCGCTCGGCCAGGTTCATCGTTGCGCTCCGCTGGTGCTGGCAGCGGCATCCGTCGGCACGGTGCCGAGCACGATGTCGCGGGCATGGAATTCGCGCAGGCTGCGCGTGGCGCCGTCGATGATCTGTTGCGGCGGGAACTGCGGCAGCGCTTCCGCGAGCGCCAGCGTCAGGTCGAGACCGGGGCGCCCGGGGTTGGCTGCGAGCAGGTCGAACAGCACCTTGGCCAGCGGGCTCAACTCCAGGAAGGCGATGTGGTCGCGCCGGTTGCGCACGATCACCAGATGCGTCGGCTGCTCCGGCGCCACCTTGGGCTGATGCTCGGCGCTCAGTCGCTGCACCGGCCAGCGGTAGCTGAATTGCCAGGCCAGCGGCGACAGCACCGGCGCCGCTGCGACCACATCGCCGCTCGCGTCATGCGCGATCGCATCGATCTCGTGCTCGTCGATCGCCAGCGCCAGCTCCACCCATTCGTAGTGCGCGAGTTCGGGAACGAACGCCGCATCGCCGCGACCCGTTTCGGCGCGCGCGTCCAGATAGCACAGGAACTCGCGTCCGATCTCGGTGAACAGCGGCGTGCGTGCCGCATGCTCGCGATAGAAGTCGCGCACCAGGCGCGGCCAGCGGCGCTCGCCGAGCAGGCCACGAAGCACCGGGAAGTTCGTCGCCAGCAGGCTCTCGATGTTGTTGTAGAACAGCTCGCGATACACCTGCAGCCGCGGCTCCGCCAGGCCATCGGGCGCGGCAAACAGCTGCGGATCGCGCAGGTGGCGCGCGAAGTCGCGCTGCAGCGCCAGCGTGCCGGCGTCATCAAGCGACATCGGCAAACCGTTGCTGTGGCTGCGCGGCAAGCTGCAGCGCGCGGATGCGCCCGATCTCGGCAAGCAGGTCGGCGATCGGCGGGAAATTGAAGTCGCGTTCGAGCAGCGTCGGCCTCGGCCCGAAGCAGCGATAGGCTTCGGCGAGCAGGTCGAATACCGGGTCGATCACCGCCGCGCCGTGGGTATCGACGATCAGGTCCACCGACTGCTGGTAGTGCCCGGCGACATGGAACTGGCTGACGCGATCCGCGGGCATGGCGCGGATGAATCCGGTCGCGTCGTAGCCGTGGTTGACGCTGTTCACGTACACGTTGTTGACGTCGAGCAACAGGTCGCAATCAGCCGCACGCAGCACTTCGAGCACGAAGTCGCGCTCGCTCATTTCGCCGGCGAGTGGCGCGTAGAAGGAAATGTTCTCGATCGCGACGCGGCGGCCCAGCCGGTCCTGCGCCTCGCCGATGCGCGCGGCGCAGCGGCGCACGGCGGCCATGGTGAACGGGATCGGCATCAGGTCGTAGAGCTGGCCGTGGTCGCTGCAGTAGCTCAGGTGTTCGCTGTAGACGGCGATGCCGTGTTCGTCGAGGAAGCGCCGCAACCGCGCCAGGAAGGCCGCGTCCAGCGGCTCCGGGCCGCCGAGCGAGAGCGAGAGTCCGTGCGCGGACAGCGGGTAGCGCTCGCAGAATCCGCGGAAGCGGCGGCCGAGGCGGCCGCCGACACCGATCCAGTTCTCCGGCGCGATCTCCAGGAAATCGATCGCGCCGGGCGCGACCGATTCGAGCGGGTCCAGCAGTCCACGACGCAAGCCGAGCCCGGTGCCACGCACCGCGGCGAGCGCAGGCCTCGCGGTGGCGCTCATCCGCGCGGTCTCAGTTCGGCTTGTCGGCCGGCTGCGCATCGGCCTTGGCCTTGTCCTTGGCCTTGTCCATCGCTTCGCCGCACTTGCCTTCGGCCGCGGCCTTGCCCATCGCTTCGCCGCACTTGCCCTCGCCGCACTTACCCTCGCCGCACATGCCCTCGGCCTTGGCCTTGTCCATCGCGTCGCCGCACTTGCCTTCACCGGCGGACATCTTCATGCCCTCGCCGCACTTGCCCTCGGCCTTGGCCTTGTCCATCGCTTCGCCGCACTTGCCTTCACCGGCGGACATCTTCATGCCCTCGCCGCACTTGCCCTCGGCCTTGGCCTTGTCCATCGCTTCGCCGCACTTGCCTTCACCGCACTTGCCCTCGGCGTGTTCTTCGCCGCTGATCCGATAGCCGAAGCCGAGATCCTGGACCTTGAACAGATCGGCGGCCTGGACGACCGCCACCGAGCCGAGCAACGCGGCGCCGACGGCGAGGGACAGGGAGGAGATCGACTGCTTGGACATGGAACGCTCCAGATTGGATAGTGGCGGGAATGCGCCCGCCGGCGCCGCCGCGAATGCGGCCACCACGAGCAGGCCCGGATCCGGTCGCGCTTGCGGTTCGGCGTCTAGGACCGACGTCGATGGCGATTACTTTCACCCGCGTTCGTCGCGGTGGCGTGAATACGCGCGGCCTTCACGCCCTGTGCACACAGATCGGCGAGCACGCAGCTCGCGCACTGCGGCCGGCGCGCCTTGCAGACATAGCGGCCGTGCAGGATCAGCCAGTGGTGCGCGTTCTGCCGATAGGCCGGTGGCACGCGCCGCAGCAACGCTCGCTCGACCGCGAGCGGCGTCTTGCCGCGCGCCAGCCCGGTGCGGTTGGCGACACGGAAGATGTGCGTGTCGACCGCGATCGTCGGTTCGCCGAAGGCGGTGTTGAGCACCACGTTCGCCGTCTTCCGGCCGACCCCGGGCAGCGCCTCCAGCGCCGCGCGCACGCTCGGCACCTCGCCGCCATGACGTTCGAGCAGCAGCCTGCAGGTGGCGAGGATGTGTCGTGCCTTGGCATTGCACAGACCGATGCTGGCGATGTACCGAAGCAATCCCGGCTCGCCCAGCGCCAGCATCGCGGCCGGCGTGTTCGCCACCGCGAACAGCTTGCGCGTGGCCTTGTTGACGCCGACATCGGTCGCCTGCGCCGACAGGATCACCGCGACCAGCAACTCGAATGGCGTGCGGTACTCGAGCTCGGTGCGCGGGTGCGGGTTCAGTTCGGCGAGGCGCGCGAACAGGGTCTCGATCTGGGACGGCTTCATCGGCGCATTCTCGCCTGTCAGCATGCTCGCGCCTATCCGGTCCGGCACGGACCCGAGGAGCGCGACATGCGACGCACGATCTTCTGTTTCGGCCTGGCCCTCGCGGCACAAGCCAGCGCGGGCGACGGCGACGACCTGCTCTGGTTCGGCCACGCGCGCACCGACCTGGCTCACGCCGACGCCGATTCACGCCTTGATGCCGGCGAACGCCGGCTGCACGCGGGGATCGAGGCGCAGCTCGCGGCGCTGTGGGAGCCCGGCATCGATTGGCGGTTGTTCGCCCAAGCCGTGCTGCGCAGCGACTGGCGCGATGCTGGCAATACCGCGGGGCTGGTCGAAGCACACCTCGATCGCGACTTCTACCTGCGCAACGACCAGCGCCTGCGCGTGCGCGTCGGCCAGTTCTTCCTGCCGACCTCGCGCGAAGCGGTGGACGCGATGTGGCAATCGCCGTACACGCCAACGCTGTCGGCACTGAACAGCTGGATCGCGGAGGAGTTCCGTCCGATCGGCGTCGATCTCAGCTGGCACAGCCGCGCCGACGCCGAGCGCTCGTTCGAGGCCGCGCTGACCGCGTTCGGCGGCAACGACAGCGCCGGGACCCTGCTGGCGTGGCGCGGCTTCGCCTGGCACGACCGCATCGGCGTATTCGGCGAGGTGCTGCCGCTGCCGGCGCTGCCGAGCCTGGTCGATGGCGCCGAGTTCGGGCACCAGCGCAACGACGGTACGCGCCCGTTCGGATCCGACCTCGACGGCCGCGTCGGCTGGTCGCTGCGTGCCAGCTACGGTCCGCCCGAACGGCTGCGCGGCTTCGCCAGCGCGGTGGACACGCGCGGCGATCGCGGCCTGCACCGCGGCGAATACGCCTGGCGCACGCGCTTCGCACTGCTCGGCCTGGAGTGGCAACCGGCGCCGCGCTGGAGCATCGCCGGCGAGTGGCTGCGCGGTGATTCCGGCATGGGCTTCGCGCCCGGGCCGCGGGTGCAGATCGACTTCCGCGCCGCCTACCTGCTCGCCAGCTTCGCGCCCGACGAGCGCTGGCGCTTCAGTGCCCGCGTCGAGGGCTTCGCGGTCGACGACCGCGACGGCGTCGTCGAGGACAACGACGATCGCGGCCGCGCGCTGACGCTGGCCGCGCTGCGCCAGTTCGGCGAACACTGGCGCGCAGCGGTCGAGCTGATCCGCGCCGAGGGGCGCCACGCCGCGGCACCGCTGCTCGACGAAGCGATCGACGACGGTGGCACGCAGTGGAGAATGGAGCTGCGCCGCAGTTTCTGAACGCCGCGCGTGATCCGCGCCGGGCCGCCCGCTACGCTTGCCCGATGACCGACCTGATCGCGATCCACGAAGCCGAACTCGTCGCCGCCTGCGCGGCACTGAAGCGCGGCGAGGTCGTCGGCCTGCCCACGGAAACCGTCTACGGGCTGGCCGGAGACGCGCGCAACGGCGAGGCGCTCGCGCGCATCTTCGCGACCAAGCGGCGCCCGGCCGATCATCCGCTGATCGTGCACCTCGCCGACGCCAGTGCCATCGACGACTGGGCGCGCGCGATCCCGCCCGCGGCGCGACGGTTGGCCGCCGCGTTCTGGCCGGGCCCGCTGACGCTGATCCTGAAGCGCGCGCCGCACGTGCTCGACCTGGTCACCGCCGGCCAGGACAGCATCGGTCTGCGCGTGCCGAACCATGCGCTCGCCCTGGAACTGCTGCGTCGTTTCGGCGGTGGCCTCGCCGCGCCCTCGGCGAACCGCTTCGGACATGTCAGCCCGACCACCGCGCAGCACGTGCGCGACGAGTTCGGCGACGCGGTGCCGATCGTGCTCGACGGCGGCCCGTGCCGGATCGGCATCGAATCGACCATCGTCGACCTGAGCGCGGACAGCGCCCGCATCCTCCGCCCCGGGCAGATCGGCCCGGACGCGATTGCACGCGTGCTGGGTGCGCCGGTGGCGATCGGCGCGCAAACCTCCAGCCCGCGCGTTTCCGGATCGCTGGCCAGCCATTACGCGCCGGACACGCCAGCCGAGCGCGTCCCGCGCGAACGCCTCGACAGCGTCATCCGCAGCGCGCTTGGCGGCGGCGAGACCATCCGCGTGCTGGCGCTGCGCCACCTGCCCGACGGTGTGCACGGGCTGGTGATGCCGAACGAACCGGAACCCTACGCCCGCCACCTCTACGCAGCGCTACGCACACTCGATGCCGAGGGCGCCGAACGCCTGCTGATCGAACTGCCCCCCGACACCCCGGAGTGGTTCGCCGTGCACGACCGCATCGCGCGTGCCACCGTGGCACCGAGCGACGACGACGCGCCCTGAACGGTCAGCGCTTGCGCTTGCGTGGCGCGGGTTTCGACGCGGCCTTGGGCGGCGCTGCCGCCGCCTCGGGCTGGGCCGGCTGATCGCCGATGATTGACTTGGCCGGGCACACCGCGAAGACCGGACATCGCTTGCAGCCAACGGCGATGGCGATGGGGCAGATGGTCATGGCGGTCACTCCGGTGGTCGGGCGCGCAGTCTAACGCGATACTGTGAAGCCGCCCCTCCACGAGATCCCGATGAGCACCACGCTGCGCCCTGCCACACCCGAGGACCTGGACCTGATCCTCGGCTTCATCCGCGACCTGGCCGAGTACGAGCGGCTGCTCGACCAGGTGGTCGCGGACCGCGCGGCGCTCGCTGCGGCGTTGTTTGGTTCACCGCCTCAGGCCGAGGTGGTGATCGCCGAGCACGACGCCACGCCCGCCGGCTTCGCACTGTTCTTCCACAACTTTTCGACCTTCCGCGGCCGTCGCGGCCTGTATCTGGAAGACCTCTACGTGCGCCCGCAACACCGCGGCGCCGGCATCGGCAAGGCCCTGCTCGCGCACCTCGCAAGACTCGCGATCGAGCGCGGCTGCGCGCGCTTCGAGTGGGCGGTGCTGGACTGGAACGCGCCCGCGATCGGCTTCTACCGATCGCTCGGCGCGCGCGTCCTCGACGATTGGCGCGTGTGCCGGCTCGACGGCGAAGCGCTCGTGCGACTCGCCGGCGCATGAACCCGCAGCTGTTGCCGAACCGCGTCGCCTACGCCCTGGTCGCAACGTGGATGCTGGTGTACGTGATTGGCTATGGCGCCGCCGTGCTGTCTGCCGACAGCGTGCGCGACCTGAGCGCTGCATGGCAAGTGTCTGCTCATGGGGTCTGGCCGGCGCAAGGCCCCGACATCTTCTCGCGCTACACGCTCGGTCCGACTTGGTTCTGGGTGCTCGCCGTGCCGATGGCGCTCGGCGGTTCGCTGTCGTCGGTCACGCTGTTCGTTGCACTGCTGGCGAGCCTCAAGTTCCCGCTCGGCTTCGCGCTCGGCCGCCGCGTCGGCGGACAGAGCTGCGGCCTGTTCGTCGCCGGCATGCTGTCGCTCCATGGCATTTCCTTGATCGAACATTGGGCTGTCGTGCACACCAATCTGGTCGTCGCAGGCACGCTGCTCGTATTCTGGGTCGGGGCGCTGCTGCATGAGCACCCGAGTGACATGCGATGGATCGCGTTCGCCCTGAGCTGGTTGCTGGCGATACACGCACATCCGGCGGCAGGCTTGTCGCTATTGGCAGCGCTGCCGGCGCTGTGGACGCATCGCCGGCGGGCGATCTCACCGGCTGCGCTGGGTGCAGCGCTCCTGATCGTCGGCGTCGGGCTGCTGCCATCGCTGCTGTTCGCCCTGAATGGCTCGCTCTGGTACGCATCCACCGACCCCGCGACGCTGGCGCCGATGGCGACCTGGCCTGCCCGAATGCTGACGTTGTGGTGGCGCATCGCGCTCGACCCGCTGCGTCTGCAATCGGAGTTGCTCGAAGTACCACACGCGAACTGGATCGGGTACTGCGGCATCGCGATCGCCGGCGCAGGCATGCTCGCCGCGGCACTCGGCAGTCAGCGTCGTCTCACCTGGGCATTGCTGCTCGCCACGCTCTGCGGAGCGCTTGCGCTGGTGATGGTCCGAACGACCACTCCCTTGTGGATGGCGCTGACACTGGTTCCCTGGGCGGCGCTGACCACGGCGATCGGCTGGTCGGGACTCTGCGGCCGACTGAATCGCGGAATGGCCATCACTGCGATGGGTGGCTTCGTGCTGTTCTCCTGGTTCATCGCCGGACTTTGGATCGCATCCCGCGCCCAAGCACTCGAACGCGGCGAACAGCCACTGCCGACGCGGCGGGTCACCGACTTCACGTTCGCGGGAGTGGACGCGATTGGCCACCAGGCACTGCTCAGCACTTCCACTGCCGATCGCATTGCGCGCCGCTTCTGCGACGTGCTGCCGGCAGCTTCGATCCATGGCGACCTGTCCCTCGGGCTCGCCACCGCCGAGGCGATACCCTTCCTGCTGCGCCGATGCGAACCGGCACGATGGCCGCAAATCGGGGGTTCCAGACCGCCATTGCTCGCTGGTCTGCAGGCCTCTTCAGGCGCCAGACAAGCACCGGGCTGGCCGCGCATCCGCGGCTACCGCCTGGTCGAAGTGCTGCGCGTCCTGCATCCCCAGGACGGCATCGCGCTCCGCGAATTGCCTCCCTATCCGCCGGTCACGCTGTTCGGGCGCAAGCCGGAAACCAGGGAATGGCAGTTGCGACTCCACGAGGACGAAGTGCTGGCATGGTCCACCCGTTTCCGCTTCGAGCCGGACGCAACACTGGAGCTGCCCGGCGCGGTCGTCCTTCCGGATAGCGCCGCAAGCTCGACGACTACCCGCTTGTACCGCTGCGCCGGCGACTGCGAACTGCAGTTGCGGCTGACCACGCCGTACCCGGAACTGTTCCAGCTCTACGTCCTGCCGGCAGCGGCGTTCAGGCGAACGGATCGCGCAGGATGATGGTGTCGTCGCGGTCGGCGCCGGTGGCGACCAGCGCGATCGGGCACTCGGCAAGTTCCTCGACCGCACGCAGGTAGGCGCGTGCTGCCGGCGGCAGCTTGTGGAATTCGCGAATGCCCTGGGTCGGTTCCGACCAGCCCGGAAATTCCAGATAGACCGGCTTGCACTCGTCCCAGCCGGCGGCGTCGAGCGGTGCCAGCGTGCGCTGCTTGCCGCGATATTCGTAGGCGATGCAGACCTTGACCGAGGGCATGCCGTCGAGCACGTCGAGCTTGGTGATGGCGAGACCGTTGATGCCGTTCACCTGCACCGCGCGACGCAGCGCCACCAGATCGATCCAGCCGCAGCGACGCGGACGCCCGGTGGTCGCGCCGAACTCATGGCCGCGCGCGCGCAGGCCCTCGCCGACGGCATCGTTCAACTCGGTCGGGAACGGACCGCCGCCGACGCGCGTCGCGTAGGCCTTGCAGATGCCGAGCACGTAGTCGATCGCATCGGCGCCGACGCCGCAGCCGGCGAGCGCGCCACCGACGGTGGTGTTGCTGGAGGTGACGTAGGGATAGGTACCGTGATCGATGTCGAGCAGCGAACCCTGCGCGCCCTCGAACAGGATGCGCTTGCCGGCCTTGCGCAGGTCGCACAGCACGGTCGAGACGTCATCGACCATCGGCTTCACGTACTCGCCGAACGCAAGCGCGTCGGCCAACACCCGCTCGACGTCGACGGTTTCCGCCTTGAGCCAGTGCTCGAGCACGAAGTTGTGGTACGCGCAGGCCGCGCGCAACTTCTCGGCGAGTTGGTCCGGATAGAACAGGTCGGCGACACGGATGCCGCGGCGCGCGACCTTGTCTTCGTAGGCCGGGCCGATGCCGCGCCCGGTGGTGCCGATCGCCTTGGCGCCCGAGGCCTTCTCGCGCGCCTGATCGATGGCGATGTGGTACGGCATGATCAGCGGCGTCGCCGGCGAGATCTTCAGGCGCGGACGCACATCGACGCCCTGGGCTTCGAGTTCGGCGATCTCGGTCTGCAACGCCGCCGGCGACAGCACCACGCCGTTGCCGATCAGGCACAGCGCATCGTCGCGCAGGATGCCGGACGGGATCAGATGCAGCACCGTCTTCTTGCCGCCGATGACCAGCGTATGGCCGGCATTGTGCCCGCCCTGGAAACGCGCGACCGCGCCGACCTGCTCGGTCAGCAGATCGACGATCTTGCCCTTGCCTTCGTCGCCCCACTGCGCGCCGAGAATGACGACCGACTTGCCCATTGCGGTATCCCCGAAATCAAGAAAGATTCAATGCGTCAGCAGCTTGATGCCGACCAGTCCGACCAGCATCGCGGTCACGCCGATCCAGCGCAGACGCATCGGATCGACCGTGGCCATCTGGCTCATCATCTTCTGCCAGCCCGCCGGCATCAGCGCCAGCACCAGCCCCTCGAACACGAACACCAGGCAACCCGCGATCCACAGGGTATCGCCGAGTCCGCCCTCGTTCACCGCTTGGCGCCCTCGCCGAAGTACTGGAAGAACTCCGACTTCGGATCCAGCACCAGCACCGAGCCCGGCTCGGCGAACGCGGCGCGATACGCCTCCAGGCTGCGCCAGAACGCATAGAACTCCGGGTCGCGGTTGTACGCCTCGGCGTAGATCTTCGCTGCCTCGGCATCGCCGCCGCCGCGCAACTGCTGGGCGTCGCGCTGGGCGTTGGCTAGCGCGATCTGCGCGTCGCGCTCGGCGTTGGCGCGGGTCTTCTCGGCGACCTCGGTACCCTCGGAGCGCAGCTTGTTCGCGACCGCCTTGCGCTCCGAGGTCATGCGATCGAACACCTTCTGGCTGACCTCGTCGGGCAGGTCGATGCGCATCACGCGCAGGTCGACCACCTCGATGCCGAGTTCCTTGACCGCCTCGCTGATGGTTTCGCGCATGTCGACCATCAGGTCCGAGCGCTGGTCGGCCACGACTTCCTGCAGCGTGCGCTTGACGATCTCCTTGCCGAGCGCGTTGCGCGTGGTCGAATCGAGCCGGCTCTCGGCCAGGCCTTCGTCGCCGGAAGACGCCTTGTAGAACTCGGCCACGTCCTTGATCCGCCACTTGACGAAGAAGTCGACCAGCACGTCCTTGCGCTCGGAGGTCAGGTAGCGCTGCGGTTCCTTGTCCAGGGTGACGATGCGGCGCTCGAACTTGCGCACGTTCTGCAGCACCGGCAGCTTGAAGTGCAGGCCGGGGCCGTAGTCGGAGCGCAGCACGCGTCCGAACTGCAGCAACACCGCGCGCTCGTTCTCGCGGACGACGAAGGCGGAGTTGCCGGCGATGATCGCGGCGATCGCGAGCAGGATCAGGATCAGGTTCTTCATTGCCGCGGCTCCCGTGCCACGCGTGCCGGATCGAACGCCTCGCGCGCCGCAGCGGCGCGAGTGGCCTCCAGCTTGGGACTGCCATCGTCGCGCACCTCCGGCAGCACCGGCAGGACCACGTTCTGCATCAGCTTGTCGAGCGGCAGCACCATCACGTTGTTGCCACCACCGGCATCGACCATGACCTTGGGATTGCGCGCCAGCACTTCCTGCATGGTTTCGAGGAACAGCCGCTTGCGCGTGACCTGCGGCGCCTTCTGGTACTGCTCCAGCAGTTGCTTGAAGCGCGAAGCCTCACCGCTCGCCCTGGCGATCGCGCTCTGGCGTTCACCCTCGGCCAGCGCCTTGTTGCGCTCGGCCATGCCGCGCGCTTCCGGCACGATCTTCTGGGCGTAGGCTTCGGCCTCGTTCTTGATGCGCTGGTTGTCTTCGCGCGCGGCGATGGCGTCGTCGAAAGCCTCCTTGACTTCGGCCGGCGGCCGCAGGTTCTGGAAGTTCAGTTCGGTCACTTCGATCCCGGTCTGGTAGCGCAGCAGGGTCTGCTGCAGCTCGGCCCTGGCGGTGGCCGCGAGCTCGGTGCGCTTCTCGCTGAACACGTCGTCGAGCGTCGAGGCGCCGATCACCTGGCGCACCGCGCTCTCGGCACTCTGGCGCAGGGTGTCTTCGGGGAAGCGCCCTCCGAACAGGAACAGGTAGGGGTCGTTCACCGTGTACTGGACGTTGAAATCGACCATCACCAGCGCCTCGTCCTTGGTCAGCATGCGCACTTCCGCCGAATCCGAACGCACGCGCGTGGTCTCGACGATCTCGACCGTCTCGATCGGGCGTGGCCACTTGAAGTTCATGCCGGAGCCCATTACCCGGTCGAACTTGCCGAAGCGCAGCACGACGCCGCGTTCGCGCTCGTCGACGGTCTGCCACGAATCCATCGCGAACCAGGCTCCGAGCACGCCGATCAGCAGCAGCGGCCCGGGAAACGCGGACCCGCCACCACCGAAGAAGCGACCGAAGCGGTCCTTCAACTGCTTCAGGGCGGCATCGAGGTCGCGCTGCTCGCCATCCTGCCAGGGATCGCGGCGCTTGTTGTTGTTGCCAGGTTCGTTCCAGGCCATGTCCTGCTCCGCGCCGCCACCGTGGCGGCGCTCTGTGGGTTCAGCCGTCTTCGGCGGGCGGCATTGTAGGGGAAGCGCCGCTCAAGACCAGCACGAAATCGGGCGATGCGACGCGCGGTTCATGCAGCTCAACTTGCGTCCACGGCGACCAGCTTCAAGTGCCCGCGCAGGCGTTCGCCATCGCCATCGGCCAAGCCGAACAGCGGTTCGAGGGCCGCGCGCGGCGCGTCGATCTCGACGTCCCAGCCGCCTTCGCCGCTGCTCTCGGTCTGCACCACTCCGGCCGCGAACAGGCGTGCGCGCAGGCGCGCCTCGTCATGGCCGAGTCGGATCGAACGATGGATCCGGGTGCCGGCCAGGCGTTCGCCGATGGCCGCGCGCAGCAGATCAAGCCCGCTGCCCTGGATCGCGCTGACGAAAACGCGTTCGCGATTGGCGTCGTCGGTGCGTTCGCGCCGCGGCTGCAGGTCGGGCACGCGGTCGATCTTGTTGAACACGAGCAGCTGCGGCACGTCGCCGGCGCCGATCTCGGCGAGCACGGCGTTGACCTGGTCGATGCGCTCGTTGCGCTGCGGGTCCGAGGCATCGACCACGTGCAGCAGCAGGTCGGCCGACTTCACCTCGGACAGCGTCGAGCGGAATGCGGCGACCAGGTCGTGCGGCAGGTCGCGCACGAAGCCGACGGTGTCGGCGAGGATGGCCGGGCCGCTGGCCAGGCCGTCGAGCTTGCGCAAGGTCGGGTCGAGCGTCGCGAACAACTGGTCGGCGGCGAACACGCCGGCGCCGGTGATGGCGTTGAACAGGGTCGACTTGCCGGCGTTGGTGTAGCCGACCAGCGTCACCACCGGCAGTTCGCCGCGCTCGCGCTTGCGTCGTGCCTGCGCGCGTTGCACCTCGACCTTGTCGAGCCGCGCTTCCAGCGCCTTGACCCGGTTCGCGATCATGCGCCGGTCGAGTTCGAGCTGGGTCTCACCCGGCCCGCGCAGACCGATGGCGCCACCGCGCTGGCGTTCGAGATGGGTCCAGCCGCGCACCAGGCGCGTGGACAGGTGCTTGAGCTGCGCCAGTTCGACCTGCAGCTTGCCTTCGTGCGTGCGGGCGCGGCTGGCGAAGATGTCGAGGATCAACCCGGTGCGATCGACCACGCGCGCGCTCAGCGCCTTTTCGAGATTGCGCTCCTGCACCGGCGACAGGTTCGCGTTCACCAGGATCAGGTCGGCAGCATGCGCCTCCTTCAGCTCGCGCAGTTCCTCGACCTTGCCGCTACCGAGGTAGAAACGCGGGTTCGGCGACTCGATGCGCGCGCTCAGCGTGTCCAGGATCTCGGCACCGGCCGAGCGCGCGAGTTCGGTGAACTCAAGCAGGGCCTCGGGGTCGGGCCTGCCGACCGGGTGCGGCTGAACGAGCAGGGCCCGTTCACCGCCTTGACTGCGACCGAAGAAGTCCAAGAGGAATCAGCGCCCGGGCTCAGCCTTCCGCAACGGCATCGTGATGGTCGCCGGTGGCCCCATGCGGGCCGTCGCCGACCTTGACGTTGCGCGCCGGAACCACGGTCGAGATCGCGTGCTTGTAGACCATCTGGCTGACGGTGTTGCGCAGCAGGACCACGAACTGGTCGAAGGACTCGACGGTGCCCTGGAGCTTGATGCCGTTGACGAGATAGATGGAGACCGGAATGCGTTCGCGACGCAGGGCATTCAGGAAGGGATCTTGCAGGGACTGGGCTTTCGACATGTTGTGCTCCCGGGTACGACCAAAATTCCGCACGGACACCACGTTGGCGCCGGCCGGCCAGACGCGTTCGACACGCGCTGGCCTGAAAAGTGCGACGAGTGTAGCGGTTCTGCGGCCGCAAACGGACCTTTCAAGGCCATGACCAATGGCGAACCGTTCAGCCGATCGCTCGCCAGATCAAGGACTTGGCCGAATCCAACGCCAGCGGATCGAGCGGATCGCGAACGAACGCATCGTGCTCAGAGCGAATCCAGGTGATCTGGCGCTTGGCCAGCTGGCGGGTCGCTTCGATGCCGGTGCGGCGGAAGGTTTCGGCATCGAGCTCGCCGCGCAGATGCTGCCAGGCCTGGCGATATCCGACGCAGCGCATCGATGGCAGGTCCGGATGCAAACCAGGGCGCTGCACCAGCGCGCGCACTTCATCGAGCAAGCCGGCCGCGAGCATCATCTCGAAGCGCTCGGCAATGCGTTGGTGCAACACCGCCCGATCCGGCAGCAGCGCGAGCTTGAGCAGGCGGAACGGCAAGTCCGCCTGGGCCCGCCCCTGCAAGACCGACAGGGGCTGCCCACTGATGCGGATCACTTCGAGTGCGCGGCCGATGCGCTGCGGGTCGTTCGGGTGGATGCGTGCGCCGGCGACCGGATCACGCGCGCGCAACTCCGCATGCAGCGCTGCCCAGCCGCGCTCGGCCGCTTCGGCCTCGATCTGCGCCCGCAGCTGCGGCTCCGCTTGTGGCAGATCCGACAACCCCCGCCCGAGCGCGCGGAAGTACAGGCCGGTGCCCCCGACCAGCAGCGGGATCTGCCCGCGTGCCGCGATCGCAGCCATCGCCGCGCGCGCGTCGCGACGGAACTCCGCGGCGGAGTAGGCCTGCTCCGGATCGAGGATGTCGATCAGCGCATGCGGATGGCGCGCCAACGTCGCCGCATCCGGCTTGGCACTGCCGATATCGAGCCCGCGATAGATCAGGGCGGAATCGACACTGATCAGCCCGAACCGCCCGGAATCCGCCAGCTCCAGCGCCAGCGCCGTCTTGCCCGACGCAGTCGGTCCCATCAGGAAGATCGCGAGCGGGCGGGCGTCGGTTTTGGCGGCGATGTTGCTCATCCGGGCAAGCTTGCCAGAGCACACGCAAAATTCCTCGATCCCGGAGCCGATGCGCTTTGACGGTCGCTGGAGCGCCGCCTATCCTGTGTCCATGGCCAGTCTTCTTGCGCGCATCGAAGCTCGACGGAGAGCGCTCGCAGCCGATGCGGAGCGATACGACCGGCTGCGCCGGCTGCATGTCGAGATCGCTTCGAGGATCGAGCTGGATCCAGTGGCCGGCGCGAGCCTGCTCGAACGTGCAAATGAACGCGTGAAGCACTGGGCAGATGCGAAGACCTGCAGCCCGTTCTACATCCGCGCATGGAGGCGCATCCTGCGTTCGCACCCTGAGGTCGGATTGCGTCAGCTCGTTCGAGGCAAGGGCCAGATGCGAGACGCGATGCTTCAGAACAGTCCGTTTTCATTTGCCTGGACGGACGAGCGTCTCTCCGACCGCACCGAATGATCGACCGCGACGCGATCGGACTTCTGTTGCGGGAGGCAAGCAAGCTCACGCAACACCGGGAGTTCGTGATCGTGGGCAGCCTCTCCATCCTTGGCGCCTGTGCGAATCCGCCGGAAGCGATGGTGTTGTCGATCGACGTGGATCTGTATCCACTGCTGGACCCGGGTCGGGCCACCGAGATCGGCGTGGCGCTTGGCCAATCGAGCCCGTTCGAGACCCGGCACGGCTACTACGCCGACGCGGTGTCGCCGGCCTTGCCCGCACTGCCCGAGGGATGGGAGTCGCGACTTTGGCCCGTCCGCTATGATGACGATGTCGTTGGCTGGTTCCTGGACCCCGATGACGCGGCAGTGTCGAAGCTGGCTCGCAGCGAGCCCCAGGATCTGAGGTGGATTCGCGAGGGGTTGAAGATCGGGATATTGAAGCCCGGGACCATCGAGTCGCGAATGCGGGACGCGCCATTCCTTGACCAGGCCGAACATGACCGCGCCAGGAATTCCTTGCGAAACGAGGTGGCGAGGATTGCAAGGCGAGCAGGTCCCCGCACACCATCTCCGAAGTAGCGGGCGATGCCCGCACACCGGCCGCCAGACGAGTCCATCTGGACCCGCGGCGATTCTTCCTCCCGAGAACAACGACGAGAAACCAGCGCATGATCGGCACTGCCATTCTTTCTCACGGCCTGGAATCGGGGCCGGAGGCGACCAAGGTCTCGGCGATGGCGGAGGTGGCGGAACACCTGGGCTGGAAGACGATCCGACCGGACTATCGTGATCTCGATGCGGCACACGGGCTCGAAGGAGCCGGACTGCGTCTGGCGCGACTGCTCGATGTCGCCAGGACGATCGAAGGGCCGCTGGTGCTGGCCGGTTCGAGTTTCGGTGCCTTCATCAGTGGCCTGGCCTCGCTGCAGGTCGAAGCGAAGGGCCTGTTCCTGCTCGCGCTGCCCTTGCTGCTGCGCGGCTACGACACCCGCTTCGATGCCGCGCGCGTGCCGCTCGCGATCGTGCATGCCTGGGACGATGAACTGATTCCGGCGCGCGCTGTCGTCGATTTCGCCAAAGCGCGTCGCGCGACCCTGCATCTGGTCGACGATGACCACCGCCTGTCCCGCCATGTCGTCGAGACCGCGACCTGGTTCGGGCATTTCCTGGAACGACTTGCGCCGAACGGGCGGGCAAGCTGATGCAGTGCTTTGCCGCCTGCCCGAAGGGGCTCGAGGAATTGCTCGCGACCGAACTCGCCGCGCTCGGCGCCAGCGAGGTCAAGCAGACCGTCGCCGGCGTGCATTTCGAGGGTGAACTCGCGACCGCCTACCGCGCCTGCCTGTGGTCGCGGCTGGCCAGCCGCATCCTGATGCCGCTGCTGAGGATCGAGGAGATCAGCGCCGATCGCCTGTACGAGGCGGTGCACGCGCTGGCCTGGGAAGACCATGTCGCCGCCAACGGCACGATCGCGGTCGACGCGCACGGCGTGAACGACAGCCTGCGCAACACCCAATTCACCCAGCAACGCGTCAAGGACGCCATCGTCGACCGCCTGCGCGAGGTCAGCGGCGAGCGCCCGAACATCGACACCTGGACGCCCGACCTGCGCGTGCACGTGCTGGTGCGCGGCACCATGGCGCAGATCTCGCTCGACCTGTCCGGCGGGCCGCTGCACCAGCGCGGCTATCGCCGCAACACCGGCATCGCCCCGCTCAAGGAGAACCTCGCCGCGGCCATGCTGCTGCGCGCCGGCTGGCCGGAGATCGCGGCGAATGGCGGCGCCCTGGTCGATCCGATGTGCGGCTCCGGCACACTGCTGATCGAAGGCGCATTGATCGCCGCCGACGTCGCGCCCGGCTTGTTGCGCACGCACTACGGTTTCCTGCGCTGGCGCGGCCACCAGCCACAGCTCTGGCAGTCCCTGCTCGACGAAGCCGAGCAACGGGCCGCGACCGGACGCAAGCGCGACAGCGCGCGCTACTTCGGTTCCGACCGCGACGGCGCCGTGCTCGCTGCGGCCAAGCAGAACGCGCAGCAGGCCGGCATCTCCGGGTTCCTGACCTTGCACCACCACGACGTCGACAAGGCGCATCGCCCGGAAGGATTCAGCAGCGGCCTGGTCATCACCAATCCGCCGTATGGCGAACGCCTTGAGGACAACCGCGCCGCGGCGCCGGCCTATGTCGCATTCGGCGAATTGCTCAAGCGCGAATTCGGCGGCTGGCGTGCGGCACTGATCACTTCCGACGAATCACTGGCCCACGCGGTCGGGCTCAAGGCCGACAAGCGCTACGCGCTGTTCAACGGCGCGCTTGCGTGCACGTTGTACCGCTTCGAGGTCTTCGCGGCACGCCCGGAACCGCGCGAAGCGCCACCGCTGTCGGAAGCCGCGCAGGGCGTGCGCAACCGCATCGAGAAGAACCTCAAGCACCTGCGCCCGAAGCTCAAGCGCGAGGGCATCGAGTGCTACCGCGCCTACGACGCCGACCTGCCCGACTACGCCGCGGCGATCGACGTCTATGCCGATCACCTGCACATCCAGGAATACCAGGCACCGAAGACCATCCCCGAGGACATTGCGCAGAAGCGCCTGCGCGAACTGGTACGCGTGGCCGGCGAGCTGTTCGCGGTGCCGCGCGAGAAGATCGCGATCAAGACCCGGATGAAGCGCGGGCGGCTCGAGCAATATGGCCGCCAGGACGAACGTGGCCATGCGATGACGGTGAGCGAGGGTGGCCTCAAGTTCGAAGTGAACCTGTTCGACTTCCTCGACACCGGCCTGTTCCTCGACCATCGCCCGTTGCGCGCCAAGGTGCGCGAGCTCGCGCGCGACAAGCGCTTCGTGAACCTGTTCTGCTACACCGGCGCGGTCACCGTCTACGCCTGCGCCGGTGGTGCGGCGAGCACGGCCAGTGTCGATCTGTCGAACACCTATCTCGACTGGGCCGAACGCAACCTGGCGCTGAACGGCCTTGGCAGCTCCAAGGACCGGCTGGTGCAGTCCGACGCGATGGAGTGGATCGAGCGCGACCGCGGTGAATACGACCTGATCTACGTCGACCCGCCGACCTTCTCGAACTCCAAGCGCGCCGAGGACTTCGACGTGCAGCGCGACCACGTGCGCCTGCTCCAGGCCTGCGCGGCACGACTGGCGCCGGATGGGCTGATCCTGTTCTCGAACAACAACCGCCGCTTCAAGATCGACCGCGAGGCGCTCGCGGGGCTCGATATCCGCGACATCACGCCGGCGACCATCCCCTTCGATTTCGCGCGCGATCCGAAGATCCACCACTGCTTCGAGATCCGCAGGCGGCGGGCGGACTGAATCGCGGGCAACCGCCGCAGAGGTTGCGTCGGGTTGCGGTGGAATTTCAGAAGCGATTCATCCTCGCGGCCGCACAGTGTGCGCCACCTGAGGAGGTGACCACGATGAACGTTCTGACTCGCTTGGCTTCGGTGATCGGTCTGGGTGTGGCGGCGGCAATCGCGTCGACTGCGCCGGCGCGGGCCGACGACTGGGGCGTGAGTGTCCACGGCGGCGGCTGGAACAACGGCTGGTCGGTCCACTACCGCGACCACGACCGCCATCACGGCTATGGCCACGGCAACCGCTACTACGGCGGCCGGCAGCCACAGGCCTTCACCCCGTATCGCCCGGGCTACTACGCCCATTCGCGCTATCGCGACCATGACCGCCGCAGCTACAGCCGTCGTGATCCGTGGTGCACGATGCACCGCGTCTATCACGTCCACCATCGCGGCGGCTATGCCCAGGGCTACCGCAACGGCTATGCCGACGGCTACCGCGACGGCAGCTACCAGCGCGACGACTATGGCAGCGCCGCGTACTACGACCGCATCGAAGACATGGCCTACGACACCAGCATCTACTACGGCCGACGCTGGTAATCCGCGCTCGTTCCAGACCCGAAGGCGCCCGGCTCCGGCCGGGCGTCTGCGTTTGCGGCTTGCGGTGTAAGCCCGGCCCCGTATCATCCGGGGCAGTTCACACGGATTTCCTGCATGCCGCTACGCGGAACCAAGATCGGGCGCGTCCTGCGCCAGCGCCGCGAAGACGCGGCGATCGCCTGGACGTTCTTCCGTCAATGGCTGAAGGCGCCGCTGACCACCGCTGCGGTTTCGCCGAGCAGCAAGGAACTGGCGGCCGAGATGTTGCGTCAGTTGCCCGATGGCGCGAGCAAGGTGATCGAACTCGGTGGCGGCACCGGCGTGTTCACCGAAGCCCTGCTCGATCGCGGCATCGCGCCGGCGAACCTGCTGGTCTTCGAGCTCAACGAGTCGCTGCACCTGCATCTGAGCCAGCGCTTCCCGCACACCCGCATCGTCTGTGCGGATGCGCTCTCGACCGCGCGCGTGGTGGAGCGGGAGGGATTCGCCGCGCCCGGGGAGGTCGATGCGGTGATCAGCGGCCTCGGCCTGCTGTCGATGAGCGCCGAATTGCAGCAGGGCATCCTCGAAGCCGCGTTCAGCGTGATGGGGGCGCAGGGCCGCTTCATCCAGTTCACCTACGGCCCGACCAACCCGGTCAAGCGCGAAGTCATGCGCGAGTTGCACCTGAACGCGAAGCGCACCGGTTTCACCGTGTGGAACGTGCCGCCGGCCTCGGTCTACGTGATCACGCGCAGCAAGTCGCGCGGCATCAAGCCGACGCGCGCCAGGTGACATGAGCGAACTCGCCATCGAACCGTGGCCGCTGTCCTACGTCGACCGCCTCGAAACGCGGACGCGCGAAGCCGTCACGCTGGTCGTCATCCACTGCACCGAACTGCCCGACCTGGCCACGGCGCGCGAGTATGGCGAACGCATCCTCTACGCCGAGTCCGGCACCGGCAATTCCGGGCACTACTACGTCGATCGCGACGGCCGCATCCACGAGTTCGTGCCGCCGACGCGCGTCGCCCATCACACCCGCGGCTACAACCCGCAGTCCATCGGCATCGAGCTGGTGAACCGCGGGCGTTTTCCGGACTGGCTCGACTCGCGCCAGCAGCAGATGAGCGAGCCCTACACCGCCGCCCAGATCGCCGCGCTGCGTGTGCTGTTGTCGCGGCTGCGGGCGCAATTGCCGAACCTGCGCACGATCGCCGGACACGAGGACCTGGACACGACCGAGGTCGCGGCCAGCGACGACGCCAGCCTGCTGGTGCGGCGCAAGCGCGATCCCGGCCCGCTGTTTCCGTGGCCGCAGGTGCTGCAAGGTCTGCCGCTCGAACGCCGCTGACGCGGGCGATGCAGTGCGCGACGGCGCACCGTTGCGCGAACGGCTTCTGCAGTATCTTCGGCGCCCTGCCCGAGCACCCGCGATGACCGAAGCACCCGGCTTCACCGAATTGCTGGCTGCATGGCGCGAGGGCGAACTGGCCGCGCGCGATGCCATGGTCAACCTCGTCTACCACGAGGTGCGGGCGATCGCGCGCCGACAACTGGCGGCACACCGCGACGTCACGCTGGCGCCGACCGAACTCGCGCACGAAGCGCTGATGCGCGTGCTGGCGCAGGGCGGCGACTGGCAGAGCCGGCGCCACCTGATGAACGTGATCGCGCTGGCGACGCGGCAGATCCTGGTCGACTCGGCGCGACGCCGCCATGCGCAGAAGCGCGACGCCGGGCCGCTCACCGACCTCGACTCGAAGTCCGAACTGATCGCGGCAGCCGGCGGCACGCTGCAGGTCGACGAAGCCATCCATGCGCTGGCCGCGGTCGATGCCCGCGCCGCCGAGGTGATCTCGCTGACCTACTTCGCCGGCCTGGAGCGCGAGGAGATCGCGAAGCTGATGGAAGTCTCGGCCAGCACCATCGACCGCGCCCTGCGCTTCGGTCGCGCCTGGCTCAAGGATGCACTGCGTGAACGCGAGCCCGGCTGATCCCGAACGGTCCCTGTCGGACTGGTTCGATGTCCTGCTCGCGCTCGATGCGAAGGCGCGCGCGACGCAACTCGACGCCTTGCCGGACGAACTGGCACTGCGCCTGCGCGCACTGCTCGCGGCGGACGCCGCAACCGATGCCGACATCGATGCGGCGTTGCGCCCGGACGCCGAAGCCAGCATCGCGCCCGACCTCAGCGGACAGCGCATCGGCTCCTGGCGCGTGCTGCGCGAACTCGGTGCCGGCGGCATGGGCACGGTGCTGCTCGCGGAGCGCGACGAAGGCGGCTTCACCCAGCAGGCCGCGATCAAGCTGATCCGCGGCTTTCCGTCGCAAGACGGCATGCGCCGCCTGCGCCAGGAACGGCAGATCCTGGCCGCGCTCGACCATCCCGACATCGCCCGCCTGATCGACGGCGGCGAGACCGGTGCGGGCCAGCCCTACCTGGTCGTCGAATACGTGCGCGGCGACACGCTCGATGCGTACCTGCGCCGGCAGCGCCCGGGCCGCGACGCGCGCATCCGCCTGATCGAACGCATCGGTGCCGCCGTGCAGCACGCGCACCAGCATCTGGTGATCCACCGCGACCTCAAGCCGTCCAACGTGATGGTCACTTCGACCGGCGAGATCAAGCTGCTCGACTTCGGCGTCGCCAAGCTGATCGACACCAGCGAAAGCGGGCCGCAGGGTTCGACGCGCGTGTTCACCCCCGGCTACGCCAGCCCCGAGCAGGCCGCCGGCCAGAGCATCGGCATCGCCACCGACATCTACAGCCTCGGCGCGATGCTGCGCGAGGCCCTCGTCGGCGATCGGATCGACGCCGAGCTGTCCGGCATCATCGCCAAGGCGACTGCGGCGCGCGCCGCCGAACGCTACGTCACCATGGCGGCATTCTGCGACGACCTCGCGCGCTATCGCCGCGGCCTGCCGATCAGCGCGGCGGCCGACACCGCCTGGTATCGCGCGCGCAAGTTCGTCGCCCGCCACCGCATCGGCAGCGCCGCGAGCCTGGTCGCGCTGATGATGCTCGCGGCCTTCGTCTGGCGCCTGCAGGTCGAACGCCTGCGCGCCGTTGCCGCCGAGTCCGCCGCCGCCGCCGAGCGCGACAGCGCGCGCCAGTCGCTGCAGCTGCTGCAGGGCATCTTCGAGCGCGTCGCCCCCGGCGTCGCGCTCGGTCGCCCGATCGGCGCGCGCGAGTTCATCGCCGCCACCGAGGCGCAGCTCGCGCGGCAGCCGCTCGACGCCACCCGGGCCGGCGCGTCGGTGTACGCGACCGTGGCAGAGGTGTACCAGCAGCTCGGCGAACCGGCGCGCGCCGCAACCCTGCTGCGCGCGGCGATCGAGCGCATGCCCGCTGGCGGCGCGCGCGACAGCGACCTGCTGCGCGCCGACCTGCACGATGAACTCGCCAGCGCGCTGCTCGGCACCAGCGACTTCGATGGGGCGGCGGCGGCCAACGAAGTCTCGGCGCAACTGCGCATGCACTGGCTGCCGGAGGACCCGGCGATGCAGCTGCGCACCCTGCGCAACCGCGCCTGGATTGACTATCGGCGCGGTCTCTACGAAGTGGCTCGACCGCAGCTGCAGGCGGCGCTGAAGCTGGCCGCCGCGCATCCGCAACTGCTCGACGAACGCATCGAGGACTGCATCTCGGCGCTCGCCGACATCGAGATGCGCGCGGGCGACCTGGAACCGGCCGAGCGTCATTCGCGCGAGCACCTGCAGCGCGTCGAGGCGCGCACGCCCGCAGGCCACCCGGATCGACTCGCCGCGATGCGGCTGCGCGCCGCCGTGCTGAACCAGCTCGGGCGCTATCGCGACGCGCAGCAGCTGCTGCACGCGGCGATCGCGGCGCACGAGCAGGTCATCGGCGACACCGGCGCGCGCCTCGCCGACCTCGAGAACGACCTCGCCGTGAGCTTGAACGACAGCGGCGAAGCGGTCGCCGCGCTGCCGCATGCCGAGCGCGCGCTGGCGCTGACCGGGCGCGACCGCGACTCGCCGCTGGACCGCGCGCTGGTGCTGCTGAACCTGGCGTCCACCTTCGAGAACGCCGGCGACTATCCGCGCGCCGAGACGCTGGCGCGCGAGAGCGTCGAACTGTACACAGCGCAGGTCGCACCGCTGTCGCGCGAACGCCTGCGTGCCGAAGGCAACCTGGCGCGCACCATCGGCCTGCGCGGCGGCTTCGACGAAGCACGCGCGCGCTTCGAGTCGGTGCGCGCGCGCCAAATCGAAATCGCCGGCGAGCCCGACTGGAACTGGGGGTTCGAGACCATGCGCCAGGCACAACTGGAACGGCGCGCCGGCCGCCTGCAGGAAGCGCAAGCGCTGCTCGATGCCGCGGAGCCCATCTTCATCGCGACCCTGCCCAAGGATCACCCGGCACTCGCCCAGCCGCGCCGGGTGCGCGGCCAGATCGCCTTCGCCCGTGGCCAGTTCGATGAAGCCGGGCGCGAGTTCGACCGTGCCGCGGTGCTGATCGGCGACAACGCGCTCGCCTTCGACCGTGCCATCGTCGCCAGCGAACAGGCCGCCGTCGCCGCCGCCCGCGGTGACCACGCCGCCGCTCGCAAGTTGCTGGCGCTACACCTGCCGGCACTGCGCGCGGCGACGCTTGCAGGCGAAGTCAACCGCGCCTTCGCCGAACGCCTGGCGCTGGAACTGGGCGTGCCCTGAATGCGCGCAGGAGAGCAAATGCAAACCATCGGACTGATCGGCGGGATGAGTTGGGAGTCGACGATTCCGTACTACCGCGCGATCAACGAGGCGGTGAAAGCCAGGCTCGGCGGGCTGCATTCGGCACGGCTCGTGCTCTACAGCGTCGACTTTCACGAGATCGAGCAGTTGCAGCGCAGCGGCGACTGGGCGCAGGCCGGCGAACTGCTCGCCGCCGCAGCGCGTGCGCTGCAGGCGGCAGGCGCCGGCTGCGTGGTGCTGTGCACGAACACCATGCACAAGGTCGCGGCGCAGATCGAGGCCGCGGTGGCGCTGCCGTTGCTGCACATCGCCGATCCCACCGCGGTCGCGGTGCGCGCCGGCGGCCATCTTCGCGTCGGTCTGCTCGGCACCCGCTTCACCATGGAGCAGGACTTCTACGTCGGCCGCCTGCGCGAGCACCACGGCTTGACCGTGCTGGTCCCGCCGCAGGCCGATCGCGAACTCGTACATCGGGTCATCTACGAGGAACTCTGCCTCGGCCAGGCGCTGCCCGAGTCGCGCACGCAGTTCCAGCGGATCATCGAAGGACTCGCCGCAGCAGGCGCCGACGCGGTGATCCTCGGTTGCACCGAGATCGGGCTGCTGGTCAGCCCCGGCGACAGCCCGCTGCCGCTGTTCGACACCACCGCGCTGCACGCGCGCGCCGCCGCGGACTGGGCGCTGGCGCGCTGATTGCGTTGCCCGCCTAACCGCCGCGCCGCCACCGCGCTGGCGGCGCCGCGAACTGCGGCCGCCCGCTAAACTGGCAGCCTATGACCCAGCCCATCGTTTCCGAACTGATCGACCTGCTGCAGTTGGAGCGGCTCGAAGTGAACCTGTTCCGCGGTGCCAGCCGCGACATCGGCACCAAGTACGTGTTTGGCGGGCAGGTGCTCGGCCAGGCGCTGTCGGCGGCGCAGCAGACGGTGCCGCGCGAGCGCGTGGTGCATTCGTTGCACGGCTATTTTCTGCGCGCCGGCGACATCAACGCACCGATCATCTACCAGGTCGAGGTGTCGCGCGACGGCAAGAGCTTTTCGACGCGGCGGGTGTCGGCGATCCAGCACGGCCAGCTGATCTTTGGCCTCGCAGCCTCGTTCCAGGAACCCGAACCGGGCGTCGAGCACCAGCTGTCGATGCCGGACGTGCCGAAGCCCGAAGACCTGGAAGCACCGGGCGAGATCGCAGCCGACCGGCTCGAACAGGTGCCGGCGAAACTGCAGCGCTGGCTCACGCGCAAGGGCCCGTTCGAGTTCCGCCACGTCTATCCGCGCGATGAGCTGAAGCCGCCGAAGCGGCCACCGCACCAGCACGTGTGGCTGAAGCTGGTCGATCGCATCGGTGACGACGCCGACCTGCATCGCGCCATGCTCGCCTACTGCTCCGACTTCCACCTGATCGGCACCACTACCTTCCCGCATGGCATCTCCTACCTGCAAGACAACGTGATGATGGCGAGCCTGGACCACGCGATGTGGTTCCACCGCCCGTTCCGCATCGACGAATGGCTGCTGTATTCCTGCGACAGCCCGAGCGCGCAGGGCGCGCGCGGCCTCGCCCGCGGCAGCCTGTACACGCGCGACGGCGTGCTGGTTGCCTCGACCGCGCAGGAAGGGTTGATCCGCGTCGTCGAAGACGGAGCGCACTGATGCGCCAGGTCTATGCCTCCCCGCGCGTCGAGAACGTGGACCGCGTCGAAGCCCTGCTCAACGAGGCCGGCATCGCCACGCGCGTGGTCAATCGCGACAAGCTGCAGCGCGGGCGCTTCCGCCGCTTCAGCTTTCAGGACCCGGGCCACGCCAAGGACTGGCCGGCAGTGCAGATCGTCGCGGCCGAAGACATGCCCAAGGCGCGCGAGATGTTGCGCGCCGCCGGACTGATGGGCTCGACCCGACCCGACGTCGAGAACCCCATGCCGCGCTGGGAAGCACCGGGCAATGTGCCCGACCAGATGGCCATGCGCATGCGCCGGGTGGCAATGATCGGCGTCCTGTTCGCGTTGATCCTGCTGGCCTGGGCCTACAGCAGCGGCCAGCGCGCGCCGGCATCGGCACCGGCACAGCCGGCGGCGACCGCACCGGCGGTTGCACCACCGGTCGAAGACAACACCGTGATCCTGCTCGACGACAGCGAGTCCGGCACTGCATCCGAATCCGAGGAATGACCATGAGCCACCCCGCACTGCAGCGCTATCGCGACGAGCTCGCCGCCATCGAGGCGCAGGGCCTGTTCAAGCGCGAACGCATCATCACTTCACCGCAGTCGGCGGAGATCACGCTCGCCGACGGCCGCCGCGTGCTGAACTTCTGCGCCAACAACTACCTCGGCCTGGCCGACCACCCGGACATCATCGCCGCCGCCAAGCACGCGCTCGACACCCACGGCTTCGGCATGGCCTCGGTGCGTTTCATCTGCGGTACCCAGGACCTGCACAAGCAGCTGGAAGCGAAGATTGCCGCGTTCTTCGGCACCGAAGACAGCATCCTCTACGCCGCCTGCTTCGACGCCAACGGTGGTCTATTCGAGCCGCTGCTCGGCGAGGAAGACGCGATCATCTCGGACGCGCTCAACCATGCCTCGATCATCGACGGCGTGCGCCTGTGCAAGGCCCGTCGCTATCGCTACGCCAACTGCGACCTGGCTGATCTGGAAGCGCAACTGAAGCAGGCCAAGCTGGATGGCGCGCGCACGATCCTGATCAGCAGCGACGGCGTGTTCTCGATGGACGGCTTCATCGCTCCGCTCGACAGGATCACCGCACTGGCGCGCGAGTATGGCGCGCTCGTGCACATCGACGAATGCCATGCCACCGGCTTCCTCGGCCCGAGCGGACGCGGCTCGGCGGAAGTGAACGGCGTGATGGACCGCATCGACATCTTCACCGGCACGCTCGGCAAGGCCATGGGCGGCGCGCTCGGCGGCTTCACCACCGGCCGGCGCGAAGTGATCGAGCTGCTGCGCCAGCGTTCGCGCCCGTACCTGTTCTCGAACTCGCTGCCGCCGCACGTCGTCGAGGCCGGCAGCAAGGCCTTCGACATGCTGGCCGCGGCTGGCCATCTGCGCGAACAACTGGTCGAGAACACGCGCCACTTCCGCGAACGCATGACGGCCGCCGGCTTCGACCTTAAGCCGGGCGTGCATCCGATCGTGCCGGTGATGATCTACGACGCACCGCTGGCGCAGCAGATGGCGGCGCAGTTGCTCGACGAAGGCATCTACGTCACCGGCTTCTTCTTCCCGGTGGTGCCCAAGGGCCAGGCCCGCATCCGCACCCAGATGAGCGCCGCCCACACCCGCGAACACCTCGACCGCGCCATCGACGCCTTCACCCGCGTGGCGAAGCGAATCGGAGTGCTACGCTAACTGCAAAGCGGAGTGAGCCATGGCAAGGCCGCGCATCAAACCCGGCGAATTCAGCTATCGCGACTACCTGGCATGGCCGGAGAACGAGCGCTGGCAACTGCTCGACGGTGTCGCCTACGCCATGGCGCCACCCTCGATCGCGCACCAGGCCGTGGTCTTCGAGCTGGCGCGACAGCTCGGCAACGCGCTCGAAGGCAAGCCCTGCCGCGCCTTCACCGGTCCGGTCGGCGTGCGCCTGCCGCGCGCGCAGGAAGCCGACGCATTCATCGACACCGTGTTCGAGCCGGACCTGGTCGTGGTCTGCGATCCCTCCAAGCTTGAACCACGCGGTATCCGCGGCGCGCCGGATCTCGTCATCGAGGTCCTGTCGCCAAGCACCGCCAGCTTCGATCTGGTCGAAAAGCGGCAACGCTACGACCGCGCCGGCGTGCGCGAGCTGTGGCTGATCGACCCGAGCAGCAGCGTGCTCACCGTCTACCGTCAACACGGCGAGCACTTCGACGCCCCCGATATCCGCCGCGCCGAAGGCGAGATCACGCTGACCGCGCTGCCCGAAATCACCCTTTACCTCGACTTCATGTCCGCGCTGCGCGAGCAGCCCGAACCGCTGTAGACCGATCGGCAGCCATGGCGATTCCTTGGCTCCTGCGCGTAGTCGGCCTGCTCTGCCTGGCGTCGCCGATCGCCGCGCAACAGCTCAGCTCGACCTTGCACGCACAGCCCGCGCCATGGTGGACACCGACGCAGCCGGTCGTATTGCGATTGACGCTGACCAATCTCGATGCCGAACCACGCCGATACCAGATCGACTTTCTCGGTTTCGACCGAACCGCCGGACTGGTGAATGCGCTCACGCCCAGAGATGATTCCGCGGCCGGCCCGTTTGAACCGCGCTGCAGCGACATCGGCCCAACGCTGCACAACCTCACGTTCTGTCTGTCCACGCCGGTCGTAGCCGCAGGCGCGACCCACGTCGTCGAATTCGATGTGATCGCTTTTCCCAGCGCCCATGGCTGGCGGGACGGCCAGTTCGAGGTGTATCCGTTTCGGCCGGACTTCAGCTCGCTGGGCGCTGCGGCAACCCCGGTGCGGACGCCAGTGCAACGCTTCGCCTATGGTGTCCTGCCCACGGCGGGCGTGCCTGCCAGCACCGCCACGACACTTGCGCTACTGGCGCTGGCGATCCTGTTCGCGGCCCACATTTCCAGCCCTCGCCACAAGGATTCACTGCCATGACCGACCACCGCATCACGCTCGACTGGGAACGCAACGACGCGACCTTCGAGCGCGGCAACTATCCGAAGGACCACCGCGTGCGCTATCTCGGCGGGCAGACGCTCGGGGTTTCGGCCGCGGTGTCGTTTGGCGGCAACGCGACGCTGGCCGATCCCGAGCAGATGCTGCTGTCGGCGCTGTCGAGCTGCCACCTGCTGACCTTCCTCGCCGTCGCCGCGAACCGCGGCTTCATCGTCGATGCCTACGCCGACGACGCCGAATGCGAACTCGGCAAGAACGCCGAGGGCGCGATGGCGGTGGTCGTCGCCACGCTGCGTCCCACGGTGCGCTTTGCCGGCGACAGGCAACCCACCGACGCCGAGTTCCGCGCGCTGCACGACCGCGCGCACAAGGGCTGCTTCATCGGCCAGTCGGTGAAGACCGAAGTGCGCATCGAACCGGTGCTGCAGGCGTAAGGTCAAGAACGAAAAACGGGGTCAGAGTCCATTTCCTGCGAGCGCAACTTGGGGCCAGCCTGGTGCGGCTCGGAAATGGACTCTGACCCCGTTTTTCGACCTCGTTTTTCGGCGCCGCCGCTTGACCCGAAGGGCGCACGGGACTCCAATGTCGGCCAGGCGCCAGGTGCGCGGCGGGCTTGCGCGCAGGCGCCCTTTGCCACCGTGGAGGACCGCCATGCGCCAGTCTTCGCTTCCTGCATCGATCACCTGCGCGCTCGTCGCCGCGGGTGTCCTGATCTTCGGCCACCCGGCGCTCGCACAGGACTGCAACTGCAGCCACTTGGACCAGCCGGTCGCGTGCCCGCCCGGCGTCGGTCCGAACGGGCGCAGCGTCGAGTTTGTTTCCGGCGGCACGCGCTGGATGACGCAGGACGGCCGCAGCGTGCTCATCAGCCAGTCCGAGTTCCCGCCCTGCGCACCGCCGGCACCGCCCGCGGAAACACCGGTGCCGACACCGACCGCACCCGACCCAACCCCGCCGGCGCCCGCGGACCCGACGCCCCCGCCCACACCGACCAACCCGCCTCCGACCACGCCGCAGCATCCGGACACGCCACGCGCGCCGGCAACACCCGACACGCCGCCGAGCTTCGGCACCCCGCCACGCACCCGCGAGCGCACGCCGCCGCCGCTGCCTCCGCCCGGCGTGCCGCCGATCAGCGGTCCGACCCCGCCCTACGGCCCGCCTGCTCAGCCCAGCCATCGCGATGGCATCGCCATGGTTGCGACCGAGTGCTTCTACCCGACCGGCAAGCTCAGCGTGCATCTGGTCGATGAGGACACGCACAGCACGATCCTGTTCGGCAACACGCGCACCTTCACCAGCCTCGACGACATCATCGCCCAGCTCAGTGGCATGGTCGCACCCCGCTACGACCCGCTCGCGATCTGCGGGCGCTGCATCCAGACGCTGGAGATCTGGGGCCACGGCGATACCGGTGGTGGCTACCTCAGCTTCGGCCAGGAACAGGCGATCATCGGCGACAACACGGCGCTGCTGCCCGACGCCGACGCCAAGCTCGCCGCGCTCGGTGCGCTGATGTGCGCCGGCGGCAGCATCGTGATGAACGAATGCAATGCCGGCGCCAACGATCGCGGCACCATGGCGCTGCAGCTGATGGCCGACCGCGTCGGTGTTCCGGTATCCGGCGCCACCGGCAAGCTCAAGGGCTGCCGCGTCTTCGGCGGACTGCTGACCGGGTACAAGCAGATGCAGCCGGGACCGAACGCGACCACGCCGCGCGACCGCCCGCCGCGCGCGATCGACGCCGGCCACTGACTGCAATCGTATGCGCGCGTTGCCGCGATCGCGGGCGCGCTACGCTCGCCGCATTCCCGAATGAACGAGTGGCATGAGCGCACGACCCGCTTCCCTGTTGGTGATTTTCGGCGCGACCGGCGATCTTGCCCAGCGCATGTTGTTGCCGTCGATGTATGGCCTGTATCGCGATGGGCTGCTGCCCGCGGACTTCCGCATCCTCGGCACCGCGCGCAGCGAACTCGATGACGACGCGTTCCGCGCCAGCGTCGCCGAGGCGCTGGACCGGCGCGTCGCCGCCGGCGACCGCGACGAGGCCTCGGTCCAGCGCTTCCTCGCGGCCGTGCATTACCAGGCAGCGGCGATTGATGACGCCGCGGCGGCGCAGGCGCTCGGCGCGCGCATCCAGTCGCTGCGCAGCGGCGATGTCGTCTATCACCTGTCGACCGCGCCGCGCTTCTACGCGCCGATCTGCGCACTGCTCGGCGCCGTCGGCCTGGCCGGGCCGGGCACGCGGGTGATGCTGGAGAAACCGATCGGCCATGACCTGGCGAGCGCGATCGCGATCAACGACGGCGTGACCCGCGTGTTCGACGAGGCGCGCGTGTTCCGCGTCGACCACTACCTCGGCAAGGAAGGCGTGCAGAACCTGCTCGCGCTGCGCTTCGGCAACGCGCTGTTCGAGCCGCTGTGGAATGCGCGCCATGTCGAGCAGGTGCAGATCACCGTCGCCGAGACCATCGGCGTCGAGGGCCGCGGCGACTACTACGACCATTCCGGCGCCAGCCGCGACATGCTGCAGAACCACCTGCTGCAGTTGCTTTGCCTGACCGCGATGGAGCCGCCGGCGCATTTCGACCCGAGCGCGGTGCGCGACGAGAAACTGAAGGTGCTGCGCTCGTTGCGACCGATCACGGCGGCCGAGGTTGCCAGCCACAGCGTCGCCGGCCAGTACAGCGCCGGCGCGGTCGAAGCCATCGCCGTGCCCGGCTATCGCGATGAACTCGGGCGCGGCAGCGACACCGAAACCTACATCGCGCTGCGTGCGCACATCGACAACTGGCGCTGGTCGGGCGTGCCGTTCTACCTGCGCACCGGCAAACGCATGCCGCGCCGTTGCACCGAGATCTACCTGCAGTTTCGCGCGGTGCCGCATTCGATCTTCAAGGGCAGCGGCGCGCGCATGAACCCGAACGCGCTGATCATCAAGCTGCAGCCCGAGGAACAGATCGAACTCACGCTGATGCACAAGGTGCCCTGGCTGGATCGCAGCGGCCTCAAGCTGTCCCAGGTCACGCTCGACCTCGATGTGCACGACGCCTTTGCGCAGACCCGCCGCCGCCTCGCCTACGAGCGCCTGTACCTGGACGCGATCGAGGGCAACGGCACCCTGTTCGTGCGCCGCGACGAAACCGAGGCCGCCTGGCAGTGGATCGACGGCATTCTCGACGGTTGGCGCGCGCAGGGCGTCACGCCCAAGGCCTATCCGGCCGGCACCTGGGGCCCGAGCAGCTCGGTCGCGCTGACCGAGCGCCATGGCCACAGCTGGCGCGAATGAGATGAACCGCGCGACCATGGCCTGGACCACGTTCGACTACGCCAACACCGACCAGCTCGCCGCCGCCTGTGCGGCGCGCATCGATGCCGAACTCGACATCGCGCTGCGCGAACGCGGCGCCGCCCTGCTCGCACTCGCCGGTGGCCGCACCTCGCCGCCGGTGTTCCGCCGCCTCGCGGTGCAGTTCCGTGACTGGTCGCGGGTGACGATCCTGCCGAGCGACGAGCGCTGGGTAGCGGCCGATCATCCCGACTGCAATCTGCGCCAGATGCGCGAGGCCTTCGCCGGGGCCGAGGGCATCCGCTGGCTGTCGCTGGTGCCGGCGCTGCCGCAGGGCGAAGCGAGCGCAGCGTTCGCGAACGGGGCGCTGGCGCCGTATCCGCAGCCGTTCGACGTGTGCATGCTCGGCATGGGGGCCGATGGCCATTTCGCGTCGCTGTTCCCGGGCGCACCCACACTCGCCGAGGCGTTGTCGCCAACGCAAACCAGCGCCGCGCTGCCGATCCTGCCCGACCCGATGCCCGCCGCCGGCCCGCATGCACGCGTGAGCCTGACGCTCACGCGCATCCTGAACTCGCGGCGCCTGCTGCTCGTGATCAGCGGCCACGACAAGCGTGCCGTGCTTGAACGTGCGATCGCATCCGTTCGCCCTGAGCCCGTCGAAGGGCGCGGCGAAGACGCGGGCGCGAACGGTGCCGCGTTGCCGGTTGCGGCCCTGCTTGCGGCGGCGCATCCTGCCGCTGAAATCCACTGGAGCCCGTGATGAACCTGCATCCGGTCACGGCGCGCGTCACTGCGCGCATCCGCGCGCGCAGCCTGTCGTTGCGCGCTGCCTACCTGGCCCGCATCGACGCGGCACGCGAACACGGCAGCGCGCGCGCCAAGCTCGGCTGCGGCAACCTCGCGCATGCGTTCGCGGCCTCGGGACCGGACAAGGCGGCGCTGCGCGGCACGCGCGGCGCCAACATCGGCATCGTCACCGCCTACAACGACATGCTCAGTGCACACGAGCCGCTGAAGCATTATCCGGAGCTGGTGAAGATGGCCGCGCGCGGTGTCGGCGCCAGCGCCCAGGTCGCCGGCGGCGTGCCGGCGATGTGCGATGGCGTCACCCAGGGCCGCATCGGCATGGAGCTGTCGTTGTTCTCGCGCGACGTGATCGCGCAGGCCACCGCGATCGCGCTGTCGCACGACATGTTCGATGGCGCGCTGCTGCTCGGCGTCTGCGACAAGATCGTGCCCGGCCTGTTGATCGGAGCGCTCTCGTTCGGTCACCTGCCGATGATCCTGGTGCCGGCCGGGCCGATGCCTTCGGGACTGCCGAATGCCGAGAAGGCGCGCGTGCGCCAGGCCTATGCCGAGGGCAAGGCGACGCGCGAACAACTGCTGGAAGCGGAAGCCGCCTCGTATCACAGCCCCGGCACCTGCACCTTCTACGGCACCGCGAACTCGAACCAGATGCTGGTCGAGGTGATGGGCCTGCACATGCCCGGCAGCGCCTTCGTGAACCCGGGCACGCCGTTGCGCGACGCGCTCACCGTCGCTGCCGCCGAGCGCGTCTGCGCGATCACCGCGCTCGGCGATGTCTACACACCGATCGGCCACACCATCGACGAGCGCGCGATCGTGAATGCGATGGTCGGCCTCGCCGCAACCGGTGGCTCGACCAACCACGCCATCCATCTGGTCGCGATCGCCCGCGCCGCCGGCCTGCTCATCGACTGGGACGATCTCGACGAACTCAGCCGCGCCACGCCGCTGCTGACGCGCATCTATCCGAACGGCGAAGGCGACGTGAACCACTTCCACGCCGCCGGCGGGCTCGGCTTCGTGATCCGCGAACTGCTCGATGCCGGATTGCTGCATGCCGACATCCGCTGCGTGCACGGTGGCACCCTGCACGACCAGGCCTGGGAGCCGCTGCTGGAGGACCGGAAGCTGCGCTGGCGCGATCCGCCGCTGGCCTCGCTCGACCCCGGCATCCTGCGCGGCGTCGCCGCACCGTTCGATGCCGAGGGCGGAATGCGCCGACTCACCGGCAATCTCGGCCGCGCCATCGTCAAGGTCTCCGCGGTGAAGCCCGAACATCGCCGCATCGAGGCGCCGGCGCGCGTGTTCGATTCGCAGGACGCGCTGCTCGCTGCGTTCAAGGCCGGCGAACTCACGGGTGACTTCGTCGCGGTGATCCGCGCCCAGGGCCCGCGAGCGAACGGCATGCCCGAGCTGCACAAGCTGACGCCGACGCTCGGTGTGCTGCAAGACCGCGGCCAGCGCGTCGCCCTGCTCACCGACGGCCGCATGTCCGGCGCCTCGGGCAAGGTGCTGGCGGCGATCCACGTGTCGCCGGAGGCGATCTGCGGCGGCACCATCGCGAAGCTGCACGACGGCGATCTGATCACGATCGACGCCGAGGCCGGCAGCATGGACGTGTGCGTCGCTGCCGCGACCCTCGCCGCGCGCGCACCGGCCCGCTTCGACCTGGTCGCGAACCGCGTCGGGCTCGGTCGCGAGCTGTTTGGCAACCTGCGCGCGCACGTCGGCAGCGCCGAACAGGGTGCCTGCGCGCTGTTCACGGACCACTGAACGATGCGCACGAATTCGCTCGCGATGGTCGCCGACATCGGCGGCACCAATGCCCGCTTCGCGCTGACCGACCTGGCCGCGCCGCAGCCGCAGTTGCTGCAACAGCAGTCGCTGCGCAATGCCGAGTTCGCCAGCCTGCAGCACGCCGCCGAGCACTATCTGGCGCAGGTCGGCGCGAAGCCGGGTCGCGCCGCGATCGCCGTCGCCTGCCCGGTCGGCAGCGACGAAATCCGCCTGACCAATCGCGCCTGGTCGTTCAGCCGGCGCGAACTGCAGCGGCGTCTGCAGCTCGAACGCCTGCACCTGCTGAACGACTTCGGCGCAGTGGCCTGGGCCGTGCCCGCGCTCGCCGACGGCGATCTCGTGACCTTGCACGGCGCGCACGATGCGCCGTTGTCTGGCCCGGTCAGCGTGCTCGGCCCCGGTACCGGGCTTGGCGTCGCGATGCTGGTCGGTGACGCAGCCCGCGGCTGGCAGGTGGTCGAAACCGAGGGCGGGCACGTCAGCTTCGCCGCACTCGGCGACGAGGAACAGGCGATCGCGCGCTGGATGACCGCGAAGTTCGGTCGCGTCTCCAACGAGCGCCTGCTGTGCGGCGCCGGCCTGTCGCATATCGACGGTGCGCTCGCCGCCGGCGACGACCTCAGTTCGGCGCTCGATGCGCGCGCGCAGTTCCGCGATCCGGCCGCGATCGTCGAGGCCGCGCTCGACGGCCATGACCTGATCGCGCGGCGCACGCTGGCGCGCTTCTGCGCGGTGCTCGGCAGTGTTGCCGGCGATGCCGCGCTGATTCACGGCGCGCGCACGGTGATGATCGCCGGCGGCATCGTGCCGCGCTTCCTGCCGTTCCTGCGCTCGAGTGCGTTCCGCGAACGATTCCTGGCCAAGGGCCGCTTCGCTGCCTGGCTCGAATCGGTCACCATCCGCGTCATCACCCACCCGAACCCCGGGCTGCTCGGCGCGGCGATGGCATTGCGCGCCGCGACGCGCGACGATGCAGGTGCGGCCACCGCCGCACAACGGAGCAGCGCATGAGCCAGTGGACCATCGAACAACGCTCAGAGCGCGTCGACCAACTCCTGAAGCAGGCCCCGGTGCTGCCGGTGCTTGCGATCAGCAAGCTCGAACACGCGCTGCCGCTGGCGCGCGCGCTGGTCGCCGGCGGACTGCCGGTGCTCGAAGTGACGCTGCGCAGTGCGATCGCCTTCGAGGCGATCGCCGCGATCGTGCGCGAACTGCCGGAGGCCATCGTCGGCGCCGGCACCGTGCTCGACGAGGACGCGCTCGACGAAGCCACCCGCCTCGGCGCGCGTTTCGCGATCGCGCCCGGCGCCACCGAGGCCCTGTACCTGGCGGCATCGCGCGCGACCATTCCGCTGGTCCCCGCGGTCGCAACCGCGAGCGAGATCATGCGCGGCATGGAACACGGCCATCGCCGCTTCAAGTTCTTCCCGGCCGAGGCCAGCGGCGGCGTTGCTGCGCTGAAGTCGTTCGCCGGCCCGTTCCCGCAGGTGCGGTTCTGCCCCACCGGCGGCATCGACCCGGAAAGCGCACCGCGCTACCTCGCGCTCAAGAACGTCGTCACCCTCGGCGGCAGCTGGATGGTCCCCGGCGACGCGCTCGCCGCGCGCGACTGGGCACGCATCGAGGCCCTGGCCCGCGAGGCCGCAAGGCTCAAAGCGCCGTCGTAGGGCGTGCACCACGTAGGGTGTGCACCGCGAAGCGGTGCGCACCGATGCGACACCATCGCGCACCGATGGCGCACCATCGCACATCGACGGTGCGCCTCGCGTTGCTCGGCACACCCTACCAATGTCGCAACATCGCCCGTAGGGTGCGCACCGATGCGACACCATCGCGCACCGATGGCACACCATCGCACATCGACGGTGCGCCTCGCGTTGCTCGGCACACCCTACTAATGCCGGAACACCGCCCGCGTAGGGTGTGCACCGCGAAGCGGTGCGCACCGATAACGCACCAATGGCGCACCGATGCGACACCATCGCACATCAACGCCGCGCCGCCACACGTCGTTGCCCTCATCGGGCAACGAAGCGGATCGCCTGGCCACCGCCCGGCGCGATGCGGAGGATCAGCATGTCGCTGCTCTGCACATCGCGTTGTTCGGTCGCGAACGCAAAGCGGTGGTCGCGATAGTGGGCATCGTCGCCATCGCGATAGATCTCGGCGCGATAGGTCTTGCCCGGCGTCAGGAAGGACAGCGGCACCTGCAGCACGCGCCCGTGTTCGTCGCTGAGGCTGCCGAGGAACCAGGTCTCGGAGTTGCGGTCCTTGCGCGCGATCGTCACGTAGTCGCCGATCTCGCCATTCAACACGCGCGTCTCGGCCCAGTCGACGGCGACGTCCTGGATGAACTGGAACGCATCGGTGTGTTCCGCGTAGTGCTCGGGCAGGTCGGCAACCATCTGGATCGGGCTGTAGATCACCACATAGAGCGCGAGTTGTTTCGCCAGCGTCGACGGAATCGGATGCGTGCGCCCCTGCAGGCTGACGATGCCGGGCGTGTAGTCCATCGGCCCCGCCAGCATGCGCGTGAACACCAGGTTGACCTCGTGCTCGGGCGGATTCTGCGGATTGCCCCAGGCGGCGTATTCCATGCCGCGCGCGCCCTCGCGCGACACCCAGTTCGGATAGGTGCGGCGCAAGCCAGTGTCCTTGATCGGCTCATGCGGGTTGATCGCGATATGGCGCTTGGCCGCTTCGGTAACGACTCGCAGGTGATGGCGCGACTGCCATTGCCCGTCATGCCATTCGCGCAGCGCCGGTCCGCCCTGGCGATCGAAGCGCTCGATCTGGCCGGCGTCGGCGACGTAACCGGTCTTGATCACATCGACCCCGTGCTTTGCATACAGATCGAGCGCGGCGCCGAGCTGCCGCTCGTAATGGCTGACCGCGCCGCCAGTCTCGTGGTGCCCGACCAGGTGCACGCCGCGCGACTTCGCGTAGGCGGCGAGCGCGGGCAGGTCGAAGTCCTCGGTGGCGCGGGTGAAATCAAAGTCGTTGCCATCACCGAACCAGTTGCCGTCCCAGCCATGGTTCCAGCCCTCGACCAGCACGCCACGGAAGCCGTGTTCGGCGGCGAAGTCGATGTAGCGACGCGTGTTCGCGGTGGTCGCGCCATGCTTCGCCCCGCGCGCCCAGCTCGACCGCTCCAGATGCAGTTCCCACCAGACGCCGACGTATTTCGCAGGCCGGAACCAGGACACGTCGCCGAGCCGGTTCGGCTCGTTGAGATTGAGTTCGAGGTTCGATGCGTACAACGCGGCCGCGCTGTCGGCGATGCGCAGCGTGCGCCACGGCGTCGAGAACGGTGCGGCACGGCGCACCTTCCAGCCCTCGGACGCGGGCGAGAGCTGCGCCTTGAAGCGCTGACCCTCGACGCGACGCAGCCACATCGCGGCGTAGTCGATCAGCGCCGCCTCGTGGAAGGCGATGTGCACACCATCTCGCGTTCGGATCGTCATCGGCGTGTGCGCCTGCCCGACTTCGGTGAGCGGCGTGCGGTTGTACAGGTACTCGTAGCGATTCCATTCGCCGGCTGGAATCCACCAGGCCGTGGCTTCCGGCGCGACATGGAACTCGGTCAACTCGTCGTCGATGATCACCTCGCGCAACTGCGGCTGCTCGGGGAACACATAGCGGAAGCCGACGCCGTCATCGAACACGCGGAAGATCACCTCGAAACTGCGTTTGGCCTTCAGCGTCTCGGTGAGGGTGACGCGCAGTTCGTTGTAGTGATTGCGCACCAAGCGCGACTCGCCCCAGGGTTGCTCCCAGGTCTCGTCGTGACTCGAACCGGACTGCGCTGCGAGCACCAGATTGCGCTCGAGCTTCTCGGCACCACGCAGCAGGAACCCGAGCCGCGACGGCGCGATCAGGGTTTCGCCAAAGCGCTTGATCGTGTAACTCGCGCGACCTTCGTCGAGCCCGACCTCGACCCTCAGCACCTTGTCCGGCGACGTGACGCTCGCCACGACTTCGGGCCGCTTCGGCGGTTCGGCGGCCGTTGCGACGCCCACGCCGAACACGCACGACCACCACCAGAACCGACGGCTCATGGCGCCACCTCCGACTCCACCACGAACACCACCGCCGTGCGCGGCGGCAGGGTGAACCGGCCCTGTTCGCGCTGGAATGCGGCGGCTTGCGCGGGCCTGCGGTCGGCGGCGGCGGGGTCGCGGTGCACCGGATGCAGCACGTAGTCGCGGCCCGCGGCCTCGGGCAATGCGAGGTCGTGCGCGCGGGTGTCGACGTTGACGAAGTACATCAGTTCGACGAAGCCCGCGCCGGCGTAGCCGCGGCCATCGAGGTGCGCGGCGAGCACGGTCGGTTCCTGGGTCGGACCGGTGTTGAAAAAGCGCAGGCGCTGGCGGATGTCGTCGGCGCTGCGCAGGCGGAACAAGGTCGAACCGGCGCGGATGCGCAGCAGGTCGCGGAAGGCGTCACGCATCCACGCGATCTGCGCTGCGTCAGGCGCGATCGCGGCGCTGGTGAGCAGCGGTCGCATCAGCGGCCAGGCATTGCCGTTGTCCGGCTGCGGCGGCAGGCCGCTGGCAAAGCCGTTGTTCTGGTACGACCAGTCGATGCGGTTGAACCAGTCGCCGCTGTCGTAGCTGTTGCGATCCAGCGACTTGCTGCGCAGCACGTCGAAGCCGGCGTGGAAGTAGGCGATGCCCTGGCTGAACAGGTTGATTGCGGCGGCAAGCAGCTGCACGCGGGCGCGCTCCTCGCGCGCGGTCGCGGCCGGCAACTTGAATGCGGCGATGTCGAAGAAGGTGTGGTTGTCGTGGTTCTCGACGTAGTTCACGACTTCATTCGGCGCACTGACGTAGCCGGCTGGCTGGTCGCCATAGCCAATCGCGTCGAGGCGCACGGACTGGCCGCGGTAGTCGGTGAGCACGTAGTCACGCAGCGAGCCGGCCAGCCCGACGCGGACCAGGTCGGCGGCGCGCAGCAGGTCATCGCGGTTGCCCGCGCCCTGGGCGTTGCGGTCGTAGTGCAGGCCGGTGGCGAATCCTTGGGCGCTGACCAGGCGCGCGTCGTTGTCCATCGCCGAACCGCCGCGCACGGCATCACGGGCGCGGTCGCTGAAGGTGGCGATGCCGCTGCCATTCAGCGACAGCTGCGAGGCCTGCACGAAGCGTGCGCCGTTGGCGACCTCGCCGAAGTTCCAGCCCTCGCCGATCAGTGCGATGTGGCGCCCGCCGGCGGCGTCGACCGCGCGCTGCAGTTGCTCCATCGCCGCGCGCGGCTGGTGGCCCATCAGGTCGAAGCGGAACGCCTCGATGCGGTAGTCGCGCACGAAGCGCACCGCGGTGTCGATCATCAGCTTCGCCATCATCCGCTGTTCGGTGGCGGTGTTGGCGCAGCAGGTCGAAGTGGTGACGCGGCCCTGCGCGTCGAGCCGGTGGTAGTAGCCGGGCACGATGCGGTCGAGCACCGAACGTGCATCCTGGCCGCTGGCGCTCATGTGGTTGTAGACCACGTCCATGCCGACGCGAAGCCCGGCGCGGTTCAGCGCCAGCACCATCGCGCGGAACTCGCGGATGCGCGCCAGCGCGTCGTTGGCGTCGCTGGCGTAGCTGCCCTCGGGCACGCCGAAGTGCAGCGGGTCGTAACCCCAGTTGAAGCAGTCGGTGGATTTCGCTGCGAGCACCGCCGCCTGCGGCGCGCTGCTGTCGCCGCTGCCGCTGATCGCGGGCGTGCTGCAGCCGATCTCGGGCACGGTCGCAAAGTCGAATACCGGCAGCAGGTGCACGTCGCTCAGCCCGGCGGCAGCGAGCGCGCGCAGATGGCGCATGCCGGCGGAATCGGTGGCGGTGAACGCCGCGTACTTGCCGCGGTGGGCGGCCGGGACGCTGGCGTCGCTGGCCGAGAAATCGCGCACGTGCAGTTCGTAGATCACCTGGTCGGCATCGAGCCGCAGGCGCTTGTCGCGCGCGAAGCCGTCCCAGCCTTCGGGCTTGGCGGCGGCGTCGGCGAGATCGACGAACAGGCTGCGCGCCGAGTTCGCGCTGAGCGCCGCGGAGTACGGATCGGTGACGCGATTGCGCACCAGCCCGACGCCCGGCACGACCACGTCGACCAGCAGCAGGTAGCCCTGGCCGCGCAGGTCGTCGCTGCGTGCGAAGGTCCAGGTGCCGCTGTCGCCGTTGCGACGCATCGGCACCGCTTCGACTGCCGCAGCGATGGCCGATGGATAGCGGCACAGCACCAGCGACTGCGCGCTGGGTGCGAACACGCGCACGCGGCTGCCGCTCGCGTTCGCGACCGGGTCCAGCGACTCGCTGGCCGCGGCGTCGGCGAACAGCGCGTCGATCAGCGCCGCCCACTGCAGCCCGCTGGCCTGCTGCACGCGGCCGTCGGCGTCCTCGCGCACCAGCAACCACTGCGCCGACAACAGCGAACGCAGGCGCGGCGCATCGGCGCCGCGCAGTCTCAGGTTCACGCCATCGCCGACCCAGGCGAAGCGCGCCTGCAGCGCTGCAGGCAATGCGCCGCCCTCGACCTCCAGATCGAACGCGGCCTCGGCACCGGCGACACGGCCGGCAACGATCGCCAGCGTTGCCGCGCGCGATGCGTGCAGGCGAAAGCGCCCGGTCGCCGGCGCGCCCGCGAAGCGCAGTCGCGTCGCATCCATCCACACCCCGCGTGCCTCGTTCGGCAAGCCCGCGCCCTGTGCCTGCAGCACGGTCTGGTGCGTGGCGGCGTCGCAGGCCTGGCGCCAGGCGGCCTCGCGTGCCGGGTCACCGGCCAGCGCCGCGCCGGCGGCGAGCAACGCCGGCAGAACCCATCGCAGTCGTGCAAGGTGCATCGTCGATTTCCGGCTTGCCGCGATTGAGCGGCGGCGCAACCTTGGCATGGAAGCGGCGCCCGCGAACCGCTCCCGCGACGTTCTGCAATCGAATACATCGCGCCCCGGAACAACGCGCGGCCGGCTGCCTGTGACCAAGTTTTCCGCGCCGCCGACGCGGTTGATGCCAGGTCGCGGTGCGATGATGCGGCCACGCACCGAGGAGACCGCGCATGCCGGCCGACCTGACTCCGTATCTGCGCCTGATGGCCGAGAAGAATGCCTCCGACCTGTTCTTCACCGTCGGCGCGCCGCCGAACATCAAGATCGACGGCGAGACCGCGCCGCTGAAGGAAGTGGCGCTGAAGCCGGAAACCGTGCGCGACCTCGCCTACTCGATCCTCAACGAGAAGCAGCAGCGCGAGTTCGAGGCGACGATGGAGATGAACCTCGCGATCGGCGTGCCGAAGACCGGGCGCTTTCGCGTCAACGTTTACCGCCAGCGTGGCGATGTCGCCTTCGCGCTGCGCTACATCACCAGCCACATCCCGTCGATCGACGACCTGAACCTGCCGCCGATCCTGCGCGAGCTGATCATGATTCCGCGCGGGCTGGTGCTGGTGGTCGGCGCCACCGGCTCGGGCAAGTCGACCACGCTGGCGTCGATGATCGACTACCGCAACTCGGTCAAGACCGGGCACATCCTCACCGTCGAGGAGCCAATCGAATACGTGCACGAGCACCGCAAGTCGATGGTCGACCAGCGCGAGGTCGGGCTCGACACCATGAGTTATGCGAACGCCCTGAAGAACGCCATGCGCGAGGCGCCGGACGTGATCATGATCGGCGAGATCCGCGACCGCGAAACCATGCAGGCGGCGATCAGCTATGCCGAGACCGGGCACCTGTGCCTGTCCACGCTGCACGCGAACAACGCCAACCAGACGCTCGATCGCATCATCAACTTCTACCCGGAGACCGCGCACCACCAGCTGTTCGTCGACCTCTCGCTGAACCTCAAGGCGGTGATCAGCCAGCGCCTGCTGCGTGGCCTGAATCGCAAGCGCGTGCCGGCGGTCGAGATCCTGCTGAACACTGCCTACGTCGCCGACCTGATCGCGAAAGGCGAGATCGCGCAGATCCGCGAGGCGATGAAGCAGGGCATGGACCACGGCATGCAGACCTTCGACGAGTCGCTGTACCAGCTCTACGCCAGCGGCCGCATCGACTACCCGGAAGCGCTGGAACACGCCGACTCGCGCACCGATTTCGCGCTGCGCGTGCGCCTGCAGGGCCCGCAACCCGGGGTCGTGCGCCACCACGTCGGCGGCGCCGCGAGCGACGAGTTGCAGCTCGAAGGCATGACCGCACCCGAACCGCGGCACTGAGCGCAACGCCGCTCAGCCGGCGTCGGCGCGCATCCAGCGGCTGCGGCCTTCGGCCTTGGCGCGGTAGAGCGCGGCGTCGGCGCGACGGATCAGGTCTTCCGGGCGCAGATCCTCGCGACGACGGGTGGCCAGTCCGGCGCTGAAGGTGACGCAATCGGATACGCGCGACGCCGGATGCGGCATCGCCCGCGCGCGCAGGCTGGCGGCGAAGGCATCGAGGAAGTCGCCGGCGAGCGGGACCGCGGCGGCGACGAACAACAGCGCGAACTCCTCGCCGCCGATGCGTGCGGCGCGCACTGCTGCGCTCGCGGCGCGCGCGCCGAGCAGGGCGCCGAACTCGGCCAGGCACTGGTCGCCGGCGACATGGCCGGCGGCGTCGTTGTAGGCCTTGAAATGGTCGATGTCGAGCATCGCCAGCGCCGCCGGCTCGTTCGCGGCGAAGGCCGCGTCCAATGCCTGCACGAACGCGCGCCGGTTCGGCAGGCCAGTCAGGAAGTCGTTGCTCGCGGCCAGCGCGAGCGCGGCATTGGCCTGCTCCAGTTCCTGCGTGCGCGCCCGCACCAGCGCCTCGAGCGCACGTTCGCGGGCGCGCAATGCGCGCACCCGCATCAGCGGCACCGCCGCCGCCAGCGCCAGCATCGCCAGCACCGCGAGCACGCGCACGCCGGTGCGCTGCCACCAGTGCGGCGCGACGCTGAACTCGAGCGCGACCGCTTCGCTCCACGGCTCGGTGGCGGTGCCGACCGCGACCTCGAAGCGGTAGCGCCCGGGCGCGAGCGCGTCGAACGCGACGCTGCGCCTGGCGCCGACTTCGCTCCAGCTCGCAAGCGTCGGCGCCAGGCGGTAGCGAAAGCGCAGGCGCTCGGCGTCGGCGAGGCGCAGCGCGGTGTAGTCGATCGCGACCTGGCGCGGTCCGGCGGCGAGGTCGAGCTGCGCCGATGCGCTGCGTGCGACGCCATCGACGATCACGCGCTCGATGCGCGGCTGCGGCAGCGGCGAGCGCGCCGGCTCGGCGTCGGCGGGAATGCGCACGATGCCTTCGGTCGTCACCACCCAGACCGCGCCGTCGGCGTCGATCGCGAGCGGGTGCTGGGTGCCGCCGTTGCACTCGCTGGAGCGCATGCCCTCGGCCTCGCCGAACAGCATGAACGCGGGCGGCGTCGCCGGCTCGGCCAGGTAGCGATCCAGCGCTGCCAGTTCGACGCGCAGCACGCCGGCGTTGCTGGACGCCCACAGCCGCCCGAGCGCATCCAGTTCGAGCGCGTGGAACTGCACCGGCAGCGAGCGGTTGACCGATTCGATCGCGCGTACCCGGCCCTCGTCGAGCACGAACAGGCCGACCCCGGCCAGCCATAGCCTGCCGTTCGGCGCGCGCAACGCATCGCGCAGTTTCTGGCCCGGCAGCTGCACCACGCGCTCGGCGACGCGGCCGTCGTAGCGATAGACGCCGGCGTCCTGCGCCGCGATCAGCCAGTGCCCGGGCCCGTCGGCGCGGATGCGCGAGATCGCCGGGTGCGGCGCATCCGGCAACGGCACCGGTTCGGCGCGGTCGCCCGCAAGCCGCCACAGCCCGGTGGTGGTGCCGACCAGCAGGGTCGAATCATCGAGCGCGAACAGGGACTGGATGCGCAGGCCGGCGAACGCCGGCAGCGCCTGCATCGACCCGTCCGCGCTGCGTCGGAACAACCCGCCGACGCTGCCGACCCACTGCACGTCGCCCTGGTCGAGCACCGACTGCACTGCAAAGGCCGAAGCCGGGAGCGTGCTCGAACCCGGCAGCGGCATGCGCTCGCGACCGTCGAATGCGATCAGCCCGCCGCTGTTGAAGCCGAGCCACCAGCCCCCGGCTCGCCGCGGCGACACCGCCCACGCCATCCCCTGCGGCAGGCCCTCGGACTCGCCAAAGGTCTGCACCAGCGAGCGGCTGACGCGCGAGAGCCCGGAGGCGGTGCCGACCCACAACGCGCCTTCGCGGTCGCGCAACGCTTCCCAGACCACGTCGGACGCCAGCCCGTGACGGCGTCGGAACACGACCGGCGGGTCCGGCCCGAGCCCAACCAGTCCGCCCCCGGAGGTCGCCACCCAGAGCAGGCCGCCGCCATCGGGCAACACCGCTCGCACCACCGGCGACCCGAGCAGCGAGGTCCACGGCGCCATCTCGAATCCGTCCGCGCGGTATTCGGCCAGACCGCCGCGCAACCCGGCGAAGCCGCGTCCGCCGGCGTCGAAGGCCAGCGTCCAGATATGCGCGCGCCGGATCTGCGGGTCGCGCGATGCCGGCTCCCAGCCCGCCACCGTGCGCCGCCACGGGCCGGACTCGGTGGCCGCGTACAGGATGCCGCTGCGCTGATCCTCGGCCAGCGCCCAGACAGTCTGGTCCAGCTCGCGCGCGCCGAGCTGCATGCGCTCCTGCTCGAAACGGGCGTGGTAGAGGCCGGCCCCGGTGCCGATCCAGAGTCCGCCCGCCGGATGCGGGCGCAGCAGCGTCACCGTGTTCGAGGGCAGGCCCTGCGCGCCCTCGAAGCGCGTCAACCGGCCCTGCGCGTCCAACCGCGCGAGACCACGATAGGCACCGCCGAACCAGAGTGCGCCGTCGGGCGTCTGGGTGATGCTCTCGACCAGATCCACCGCGCTGTCGCTGCCGGCCAGTTCACCGAGCGCCTGGAAGCGCACGCCATCGAAGCGCGCCGCGCCAAGATAGGTACCAACCCACAGGTAGCCATCGCGGTCCTGGAACAGCGCGCTGATGCTGGCATGCGGCAATCCGCTGGCCACGCCCCAGGAGCTTGCGCGGTACTGGGTCGCGGGCGGGCGCAGTTCGAGCGCGAAGCTATGGCGCGCGCCGACACAGCCCGCGAGCGCAGCCAGCAGAAGCCCGATCCAGCGCTTGCCCATGGCCCATGCTAGCGAATCGCCCGCCGCTGGTGGCAGGCGGTCGCGGGCCATCGCTCAATGCGCGAACGGCCCGAGCAGACGCTGCAGCAGTCCCTGGCTGCGGGTGGTCGGCGGCGCTTCCGCTGCCGGCTCGGGCGCGGCGCGGTCGGCGGCGACCAGATGTCCCAGTGCCTGGCAGGCTTCAAGGAAGCCGGCGACCACCGCCGGTTCGGCGTCGCACAGGCGGCAGGCGCTTTGCAGATCGAGCGTCTGGCCCGACAACAACGCCGCCAGCGTGACGTGCTCGTGGTCGTGCGGCAGCAGGCTGAAGTCCGGCCAGCGCAGCAGCCGGAAGCGCGCCGGCAGCCGCGGCTGCGCCGGCTCGTGGCCTTCGAGCGCAGCCAGCCAGCGCAGCTCCTGCAGCGGCCGCAGCTCGCTGTCGCGCAGGGCGCGCGCGGCGTCGCAGTTGCCACTGATGATGTAGCGGCGACAACGCATGGCTTCGCGCAGCCGCGACGGATGGAAGTCGATCAGATAGCGCCCGCGATGGGTCAGCACCGACATCGAGCCGAAGCCGACCACGCGCACGTGCGCGTCGTGGTGATGCGGCTGCGCGAAGATGCGCAGCAGCGCGTTCGCCAGCGTGCCCGACTGCTGTGGCTGCTCGCCGCGCGCGGTGGCATCGGCCGCGGGTCGTGGCGCCGCCGAGCGGATCGCCGCGCCGAGCCGGTCGAACGCGGCGTTCAGCGCGTCGCCCAGCTGCGCCATGCGCACCGGGGCGTTGATCACGAGGTCGTCACCGCGCACCGGCGGATCGGACTCGTGGCGATAGACGATGACCAGCCGCCCGCGCAGGGCGGCATTGAAGCGGCTGTCGCGCAACACGCTGGCGGCGGCGACGATGATCTGCGCCAGCGCCACGTCGCCGGTCTTCACCGGCACCGTGGTCTTGCCGTCGAGTGCCAGCACCGCCGCCTTGAACGCGGCCTGTTCGTGCGCCAGCAGGCCGAGCCCCGCGACCAGCAGCGGCGGCTCCAGCGAGCCCGCCGGCCAGGCCGGCGGGCGGCGGCGTTCCCTGACTTCACTGCGCGATCCAAGCTCCGAGTCCATGGCCACCACCGAGGCAGTTCCGGAAGTCCATTGCACTCCGAAGCGCGCACCCGCGCACCTGTCAGAACCGACAGGTACCCATGGCGCCTGCGCATGCCTATCGTCAGGATCGGCGGCCGCTCGGCAGGCCCCGCGCCGGTCCGGGCGCGACGGCCGAGCGGGGCGAAGCTACGATGCCGCATCACCCCCGACGGAATGCGCAGTGCCCGGGCTTGCCGCCGCAATCTTCGACCTGGACGGACTCCTGATCGACTCGGAGCGCGTGCTGCTGCGCGTCTGGACCGAGGTCGCGACCGAGTTCGGCGTGGTGCTGCCAGAAGCCGATTTCGTGCGCATGGTCGGGCTTGGCGCGGCCGAATCGAATGCCATCCTGCGCGATGTGCTCGGCAGCGAGGCACGCGTGCGCGAATTGCGCAGCGCCGCCAGCGAACGCATCCGCGCCGAGGACACCCACGCGCCCGCTTTCCCCCTGCGCCCGGGCGCGCGCGAACTGGTCGCGGCGCTGCACGCGGCCGGCATTCCGCTGGCGGTGGCCTCCTCCACGCGCGTCGGCGAGGTGCAGCGCCGGCTCGAACGCGTTGCCCTGCGCGATGCCTTCAGCGCAATCGCCGGCGGCGACGAAGTCGAACGCAGCAAGCCCGATCCCGCGGTGTTCCTGCTCGCCGCCGAACGCATCGGCATCGACCCGAGGCGCTGCCTCGCCTTCGAGGACAGTCCGCACGGCCTGCACGCCGCCGACGCCGCCGGCATGCGCGTGGTGCTGGTGCCGGACCTCGTCGTCGCGTCCCCGGAACACCGTCACCGCGCCCACGCCGTGCTCGATTCCCTGCACCAGGCGCAGGCGCATCTGCCGCGCTGGTTTGCCGGGCGCGTCGGCGGCTGAACCTTATGCCCGCTCGGCCCCGAGCACGCCCGCATCGATCAGTGGCCGGTTCAGTGCGGTGAATTCGCGCAGCACGTCCGCATGAGTGAAGCCGAGCACCATGCGCTCGATGCGGCCGCCGAAGAAGGAGCGCTTGAGGCGCTTGAGCCGGATCGGCTGGTAGTAGCTGGTCTGCGGATGTTCGGGACGATGGCGTTCGAGCCATAGCCAGGCCGGGACGCCGCCACCGATCACCGAGGCGGCGAACCAGTTCGACTTGAGCCAGGCCGGCATGTCGAGATCGAGCGAAACCGCGAGGAACACGAACGTCAGCACGGTCGCGATGCTGAGCGCGCCGAGGAACAGGCGCTGCGGCAGCGACAGCGCACGCCGCGCCAGCGTCGCTTCGCAGCGCTCGCAACTGACCACCGGAAAGCGCAACAACAACTCGGTGCCGGCGACCAGCAGGTACGTGGTCTGGCGCAATTCCAGCACGCCCTCGGCGAGGCCCTGATGGGTGCCGCAGTTGACGCAGCGCGTGTGCGGAAAGCGCACGCCGAGTTCGCTGGTGTCAGGGGCCTGCTGAATGTGGATCGGGTGCATGGGGGTCGGGTCAACTCGCCTCGCCCGCGAGCTTCAATGCCGCGTCGATGAGCGCCTGTGAAATGCGGTAGCCGTTGCTCTGCATCCGGTCCAGCACAGACGCAATGCGCTCGATCTTGCCGATGCGCTTGGCTTGCAGCAGTACGCCGAGCACGCCGAACAGCGGCAGGCCCTGGCGGATGGCGGTCTGCCGGCCACGGCGCTCGTCCATCAGCACGCCGCAGCCCAGTGCGTGCGCCAGGCTCAGGCCTGCGCTTCGCCTTCGTCGAGATGACTGGCAGCGGCGGTGTAGATGGCGTCATTGCGGTCGGGATGCACCTTCCCACGGGCCTGCACGAAGGCAGCGATGTCGGCGGCGCCGAGACGCGAGCGATCCACCGTGGATTCGTCCTGCACCACCTGCGGCACGTGGACCCCATCGAAAACGGCGACGAGCAGTTCCAGGTGACCGCAACCGGCCAGCGCAATCAACGGCCCGGAATCGGAGACGACAACGTGCCGCTTTGGGGCGCGCCGACTCATTGCGCCGCATCGAACGCGGCGAGCTCCTGCTCCAGTTCAGCCGGATCGTGATCCAGCACGGCGATGCCCTGATCGCCGAGATGAGCCAGGAACTGCGCCAGGCTCATCCGAGCCAACTTGGCGGCACGGGCAGAGGTCAGTTCGCCGTTCTTGAACAGGCTGACGGCCATCGCCGTGTGAACGCCTGCCTCCAGCAGATCGTCGGTAAAAGGCACGCTGACGAACAGCGGTCGACCGTGCCGGGTGACCAGCGCCAGACGGCCTTCCTCGGCCTCGCGGCTGAGTTCGCCGGAGCGTTCGCGCAGTTCGCGGATGGTGAAGGTCTGCATGGCGGTCACTCGATGTGTTCCCCGACATTGGGTCACACCATCGGGGACGTGTCAATCCATCAGGAGATCCCTGTCGGCGGCGCCTCAGGTGATCCGATCTGCGGTTTGCGAATTCTCCGAGGTGCGAATCCGACGACGACGATCGCGGCCGGGTGGAGATCGCGGCAGCATCTCGCTCTTCGACCCGGGGCTGCACCCCGGGCTCGTGTAGTGCCGCCCCTTCGGGGCTGGGGGTTGTGTGCCGCAATCGTTGGCGAAACTGCATCTGCATCTGGTGTTCAGTACGAAGCATCGCGAGGCGTGGCTGCACGATGCGGTGCGCGATCCGTTGCACGCCTACCTGACCGGCGTGTTCGCGAGGATCGGGTGTCCGCTTGTCGCGGTCGGGTCGATCGAGGACCACGTCCACGTGTTGTTCGAGTTGAGTCGAACGACGCCGGTATGCGCTGCCGTCGAAGCGGTGAAGTCGGCCTCGTCCCGCTGGCTGAAGACCCAGGGCGATGAGTTCGGGTCAGTTGCCTGGCAAGCTGGTTATGGCGTGTTCGCGGTGTCGTCGTCGGACATCGGCCGCGTCTGCGCGTACATCGCGAGCCAACGCGAACATCATCGCCGCACCGATTTCCGCGACGAATACCGTGGCCTGCTCGAACGCCATCAGATCGCCTTCGACGCCCGCCACGTCTGGGATTGACCACGAGCAGGGCCAACGGCCCGACACAATCAAGAGCCCGGGGTGCAGCCCCGGGTGGTGGTGGTGGTGGTGTGCGTTTTCGGGGATCACCCCCGTGGTGGTGGTGTGCGTTCTCGGGGATCTCCCCACCCGGGGCTGCACCCCGGGCTCGTGTTGTGCCGCCCCTTCGGGGCTGGGGGTTGGCTTCGTCGCAGACTGTGCCATGGCCCGAGTCGTGGGGATGCGGGGCCGGTTCGTTTTGACAGTGCGCGCGGCGGCTCGCTAGCGTCGGTGGACCCTGTTTCCGGAGATCGCCATGCGCCCACTGCGTTCGCTGATGCTGTTGCTTGCGGCGGTTCTGGCCCTGCCGCTCGCGGCCAAGCCCGCGAAGGACGACCACGCCGACAAGCCGTATGGCGAGCTTGCGTTCCGCTCGCTCGGGCCGCTGGTCGGCGGGCGCATCGCGCGCGTTGCCGGCGTACCGGGGACCACGATCTTCTACGCGGCGACGGCACAGGGCGGGGTCTGGAAGTCGGCCAACAACGGCATCGACTGGGAACCGATCTTCGACGACGAGTTCTCGCAGTCGATCGGTGCCATCGCCGTCGCACCAAGCGACCCGAACGTGCTTTACGTCGGCGGCGGCGAAGGCAACCCGCGCGGCAATGTCGCGACAGGCCACGGCATCTGGCGCTCGACCGATGCCGGCGCCAGCTGGGAACAGGTGCTCAAGCTCAAGGGCCAGATCGGCACGATCGCGGTGCATCCGACCAACCCCGACATCGCCTTCGCCGCCGTGCTCGGTTCGCCGTTCGGACCCGGGCCGCAGCGCGGGGTCTATCGCACGCTCGATGGCGGCAAGCAGTGGTCGCAAGTGCTGAAGGTCGATGCCGACACCGGTGCCTCGGACGTCGCGATCGACCCGCACAATCCGCGCATCGTCTACGCCGGCCTGTGGGCGATGCGGCGCACGCCGTGGTCGGCGCAGAGCGGCGGCGAAAGCGGCGGCTTGTACCGGTCCAGCGATGGCGGAGCCAGCTTCGAGAAGGTCGAGCACGAGGCGATCCCGAAGGGCGTGGTCGGCAAGGTCGGGGTGGCGTTCGCGCCCAGCCAGCCGGGGCGCATCTACGCGCTGATCGAAGCCGAAGCCGGCGGCCTGTTCCGCTCCGACGACGGCGGTGGCGAATGGAAGCGCATCAACGAGCACCACGTGCTGACCCAGCGCGCCTGGTACTACATGACCATCACCGTCGACCCGAGCAACGCCGACGTGGTCTGGTTCCCGCAGGTGGCCTTGCTGCGTTCGCGGGATGCCGGCAAGAGCGTGGTCCAGATCGACGGTCCGCACCATGGCGACCACCACGATGTCTGGATCGACCCGCGCAATCCTCAGCGCATGATCGACGGCAACGACGGCGGCATTGATGTGTCGCTCGACGGCGGCCAGACCTGGATGCATCCGCTGCTGCCGATCGCGCAGTTCTACAACATCGACGTCGACGACCGCGTGCCCTACCACGTTGGCGGCACCATGCAGGACTGGGGCACCGTCAGCGGCCCATCGCGCAGCCTGCGCGGCCCGCATTCGGTCGGCGAATGGCTGTATGCCGGCGGCGGCGAGGCGGCGGATTTCGTCTACGACCCGTTCCGTCCCGGCCACGTCTACGCCGGCGAATACATGGGCTACCTGTCGCACTACGTCGAAGGCAGCGGCCAGTACCGCAACATCTCGGTGCAGCTCTACAACGGCTCGGGCATTCCGCCGAAGGAGCATCCGCTTCGCTTCCAGTGGACCGCGCCCGCGCATGCCTCGCCGCATCGCGACGGTGGTCTGTACCACGGCGGCAACGTGCTGTTCCGCACCCGCGACCAGGGCCAGACCTGGAGCGCGATCAGTCCCGACCTGACACGCAACGACAAGACCAAGCAGCAGTGGTCGGGCGGCCCGATCACCGGCGACAACACCGGCGTCGAGGTCTACGGCACCCTCTTCTCGATTGCCGAATCGCCGCTGCAACGCGGGCTGATCTGGGTCGGCAGCGACGACGGCCTGGTGCACGTCTCGCGCGACGACGGCGCGAACTGGTCCAACGTCACGCCGAAGGCGCTGCCCGAGTGGGCGACCATCGAGGGCATCGAAGTGTCGCGCAGCGAAGCCGGCACGATGTGGTTCGTCGCGCATCGCTACCGGCTCGACGATCACAAGCCCTACCTGTTCCTCACCCGCGACTTCGGCAAGAGCTGGCAGCAGCTCGGCAAGGGCCTGCCCGACGACCTGCCGCTGTACTCGGTGCGCGTCGATGCCGCGGACGCGCGCTTCGTATTTCTCGGAACGGAACGCGGCGTCTGGTACTCGCGCGATGGCGGCGCGAGCTTCGGCGAGCTGAAACTCAACCTGCCGCCGGTGACGGTGACCGACATGGAGATCAAGCATGGCGATCTGGTGATCGGCACGCGCGGCCGCGGACTATGGGCGCTGGAGCAAATCTCGACCCTGCGCGCGTTCGACGACCACGTGCGCAAGCTGCCGTTGCACCTGTTCGCGACGCGCGCCACGCACCGTTTCCGCGAAGACGGCACCTGGTCGGAGATGGCCGATGGCACCGTCGATGAAGACGAGGAAGGCGCGCTGCTGCACTACTGGCTCAAGGACAAACCGAAGCAGCCGCTGACGCTGACGATCAAGGATGCGAGCGGTCGCGTGGTGCGCACGCTGAGCAGCGAGAAGAAGCCGGGCAAGTACCCCGAGGATGATCCGGACGAACCCTCCGGCCCGCCCGAGGCCGACCTCGACACCGAGCCCGGCATCCACCTGGCCGTGTGGGACCTGCGCGAGGAAGGCGCGCGCCGCATCGCCTTCAAGGCCGACATGGGCGACCCGGAGACCGGCCCGCTGGCGCTGCCCGGCAGCTATACGCTGGAACTCGCGGCCGATGGCAAGAGCGCGACCACGACACTCGAACTCCTCGCCGACCCGCGCTCGCCGGCGAGCGCGGAGGACCTGCGCGCGAACCACGAGCTGGCGATCCGCACTCGCGACGCGCTAACGCGGCTGTCGCTCTCGATCGACCGCGTGCGCGCAGTGCGCGAGCAGCTCGACGTGTTCGCCAAGCACGCTGGCCAGATCGCCAACGGCACCGCGCTGCTGGCCGCGATCAAGACCGCGCGTGACCGCGTCGATGCGATCGAAGGCACCCTGCACAACCCCGAGGCGCTGGTGAACTACGACATCCTCAGCGGCCGCGGCGGCGGCGCCAAGCTGCTCTCGCAACTCGCCCCGCTCTATTCCTGGATCGGCGACTCCGACCACGCGCCGACGCAATCCATGCGCGACCGCGCCGAGGTCCTGCTCGCCGAACTCACGCAACGCGAAGCCGCGATCGCTGCGCTGCGCGACCTTGAGCTCGCGCGCGTCGAAGCGGAAGCCAACCAACTCGGCCTCGCGCGAATCGTGATTCCGTAACCGCATCGGTGCGCACCGCACCGATCGTGCGTGAGTTGTTGGTGGTGCGTAGGGTGTGCCGAGCAACGCGAGGCGCACCGCCCGACCGCGACGACGCCGCATCGGTGCGCACCGTAACGTCATCCCAACGGTGCGCACCGCTTCGCGGTGCACACCCTACGCGGTGCCCACCCTACGCGGTGCACACCCTACGGTCCACGCGATGCAATGATCGTGCGTGGTGTGCGTGGTGTGCGTAGGGTGTGCCGAGCAACGCGAGGCGCACCGCCCGACCGCGACGCCGCTGCACCGGTGCGCACCGCCCGACCGCGACGCCGCTGCACGGGTGCGCAGCGCCCGATCCCGATGCCGCTGCGGCTACCAGCGCAGTGCGTAGAGCTGCTGGTCGGCGCTGGTGACGGCGAGCCAGTCGCCGTGGGCTGCGGGGTTGAATACCGGGCCGCGGGTGCGCAGTCGCCACTGCGGTTGACCGCTGGCGGCGTCGAGTGCGTACAGGTGGAAGTCGCGACTGCCGGCGATCACCTGGCCTTGCCGGAGCAACACGCTGCCTTCTGCCGCGGCGCCGGTGCGATAGCGCCACTGTTCGCGGCCGCTGGCCTGGTCAAGCGCATAGAGGTGGCCGTCGCCGCTGGCGAAGTAGACGCGCGCATCGTCGGCCGCGGCGGCGAACCAGACCTTGCCCAGGGTCTCGAAGCGCCAGAGCAGCCGACCATCATCAAGCCCGAGCGCCAGGAAGTCGCCGTTGCCGACACCGATGAATACGCGCCCGCCGGCGACCACCGGATAGGCCACCACCCAGTCGCGCGCGCGGTGTTGCCAGAGCAGCCTTCCGCTGGCGACGTCGAGCGCGCGCACGACGCGGTCGGCGGCGCCGAACACGACCCGATCACCGACCACCGCCACGCGTCCGCGCACCGGTCGTTCGCAACGCACGCGCCACAGCTGCGCGCCGCTCGCGGCATCGAGCGCGTACAGGTGGCGGTCGTCGCTGCCGACGAACACGCGGCCATCGGCGACCACCGGTGGCGACATCACCGGGCCGCCGGTCTGCACCGTCCAGCGGCTGGTGCCTCGGGCTCGATCGAAGGCGCGCACGCTGCCGTCGCGCCGCCCCAGGTAGACGCGCTCGGCGTCGTAGGCCGGCTCGGTCGCGCGCGATGGCGGCAGCGGCTTGAACCAGCGCGTCGTGCCATCCGCCGCGAACGCCTGCGCGGCACGTTCATCGGCCAGGAACACGCTGCCATCCGCACCCATCGCGAGGCCGCGCACTTCGCCGACCACCGCTTTCTGCCACTGCAACTTCGGCACCGACGCCGCGTCCGCGAGTCGTTCGATCTCGCCGCGCACCACCGCCGCCGCAACCGCCGGCTGCAACTGGCCGTCGCTGGACAGACGCCAGTCGCCGCGCCGCTCGGCCAGCATCGGGGACAGGGCGAACAAGCGCCCCGACGCCGTCGCGACCAGCAGCCGCTGACCGTCCACCAGCAGCGATTGCGGCTGCTCGGGCCAATCGATGCGGGTGACCAGGCTGCCGTCCTCGGCATCGACCAGGCCGAGCGCGCCGCCGCGCAGCACCACCGCGATGCGGCCGTTCCAGGCGACCGGATCGAGCGCGCCGGCGATCTCGAGCTGGCGCTGCCAGGCGATCGTGCCGTCGCGCCGGTCGAAGGCGACCAGATCGCCGCGGCGACCGAGCACCACCACCCGCCCGCCGACGCGCAGCGGCGTGGTCGCCGCGGCGACCAGCTCGCTCTGCCAGCGCAGGCTGCCATCGACGATGGCAAGCGCCGCGACGAAACCGGCGTCGCTCGCCAGCAGCAGTTGCTCGTCGTCGATCACCAGCTCCCGCAGCAGGCCGGGAAAGGCCTGCGTCCACACCTGCCGGCCATCGGCGAGCGCCAGCGCGTGCACGCGCCCGCCGGTGGTGCGGAACAGCGCCAGCGACGCCGCCGTGACCGCGCGACCGTGCGGCATGTCGCCGAGCACGGTGCGCCAGCGCGGGGTCGCGGTGGCAAGTTCGAGCGCATGCACGCCGCCCGCGGAATCTCCGACCAGCACCTGGTCGCCGACCGCGAGCGGCGTCGTCACCAGCCCGCGGGCGAGTTCGCGTCGCCAGTGCTCGCGACCGTCGCGGCGGTCGAGCGCGTACAGCCGGCCATCGGCCGCGGCCACGAGCAGCGTCGCGCCGGCGAATGCCGGCCCCTGCAGCCGCACTGCCGCGGGCAGGCGCCACCGCTCGCCGCCGCCGACGCCGTCGAACGCAAACAGGGTGCCGTCGCGGCCCCCGACATACAGCGCGCCGTCCGCGTCGCGCGCGAACACGTCGAGTTCGCCGCTGCCGCGAAACGGCAGCGGGGCCACGTCCTGACCCCCGGCCGGCGCCGCCTGCCACAGCCGCACCGTCGCGGCGACCAGCAACAGCGCGACGAGCAGGCCGAGCGGCCACAGCCGGCCGATGCGCGCGCGCTGCGCGGCGACGCGCGCCTCGCTCGCGGCGGGCGCTGCGACCACGACGGGTGCGGCACTGGCGGTCGGCATCGGCTCCGGCAATGCCGGCGCTTCGACCGCAGCGGCCTCGCTGATCGACGTCAGCGCGGGCTCCGGATCGACCGGCCGCGACAGCTCCGGCGTGTCCGCGGGCGCCGGCACGACCCGCGCCACCAGGCGATAGCCGCGACGCGGCACGGTTTCGATGTAGGCCGGGCGGCGAGCGTCGTCGCCGAGCGTCTTGCGCAGCATCCACACCGCGTTGGCGACCGACTCCTCCCCCAGGTGCGGGTCGTTCCAGACGCGCTTGAGCAGCTCCGCCTTGCCGAACACCTCGCCCTGGCGCTCGGCCAGCACCATCAGCACGTCGATGAATTTCGCCGGCAGCTTCTCGCTGCGCCCGTCGATGCACAGTTCATTGCGCCGCGGTCGCACCACGACGTCATTGAGCAGGAAGTCGTTCATCGGTTGCGCTGGGTGGTGCCGGCGGCGGGGGCCGTTACGCTTTGCAGCGTCCGTCCCGGGGGGCGCGAAGCTAGCACAGGCCGCGGCCGGCGCCCATAACGCAGCAGGTTGCCGGGCGCGAGTGCCAAGTCCATCAAATCCTGAAAACTTTGATGTCGCCATGACGCCGATTCGATGGTTTCCGCGGGCGCCGGCGCCTAGCGTCCGGCCCGGTCGACCGCACCGTCCCCGGCCCCTGCCGGGGCGGTCGCGGTCGGCAACCCCGTCGCGGTCGGCCGCAGCCCCCTGGCATGCGGCCGGCCGCGACCCATCACAACAAACTGAGGAAAACCGAATGAACGTTGCAATCCGTGAGCTCAATGCGGCCGAAACGGCCAGCGTCGCTGGTGGCTATGACGGCGACTGGTTCTGCGGCACCGTCCCGCACCACTTCCCGTTCCCGCCGCGTCCCTGGTTCAACGAGCTGAACCTGCCGGTGATCATCAACACGCCGTTCGGCGGTTGATGGTTTGCGCCACCGCCGTCCGCGGCGGTGGCGCTTCTTCGGCGACCGCATGATGCGCGCACCCGCCAGCGCCGCCGGACCGGTACCGGCAGCCGCCGAGGCCCCGCTGCTGGACCCGCGCCAGAGCGCGTTCCTGCTGCAGTTGCTGGTCGGCAACGACCCGCTGCACCTGCATTTCGAGTCGCCGCTGTGGACCCCGGCCGCGCTCGCCGAGATGGTCCACGACGAATTCGAGATCCGGCTCGACCCGGGCGCGCTGCAACGCTGCCTGTTCGAGCTCGGACTGCTGCCCGCAGACCCGCTGCTGGCGCTGCCCGCCGCCACTCGCGCCGCCTGCGGACGCTGGCTCGCCGCCGAGTTGCCGCGCCGCCTGGCGCCCGGGCAGGCGCACTGGTGGATCGGCGAGCAGGCGCTGACCCTGCCCGAGCTTGCCGAGCCGCTGCCGAACGCCGCGCGCAGCGCCACGGTGCTGTCGGCCTGCGCCAGCGACGGCCGCCTGTGCTGGTGGTTCTGCCGCGGCCCGGCCGATGCCGCGGCGCGCGCCGAGTTCGCCGCGCGACTGGCACGCATGGCGCCGCGGGCGCTGCTGCTCGGCCTCGACCTCGACGTCGATCCGGCCAGCGGACTGCAGGTGCTGGACCTGCGCCAGGCGCAAGCCACCGCCGATCCGGGCCTGTTTCGCAGCGAAGCGCTGCGCGCGCGCGAACGCCGCATCGAGGGCGAGGTGCTGCTGGTGCAGCCGCTTTCGCTGCGCGTGCTCAGCGCCGGTGTGCTCGCGCTCCTGCTCGCGGTCGCCGCATTCGCCGGCTTCGGCCGCTACGCCCGCACCGAGACCGCGAGCGGCCTGCTGCTGCCGGCCAGCGGCGTGGTCCGCATCAGCGCACCGCGCGCCGGCGTGGTCGAGATACTGGCCGCCGGCGGCAGCGACGTGCGCGGCGGCGACGCCGTCGCACGCATCGGTTCGACCCAGGTCGATGCCGGCGGACGCGCGGTCGAGGCCGACCTGGAACGCGAACTCGATGCCTCGCTGCGGCGCCTCGCGAGCGAAGCCGCCGACCTGGAGCGCCAGGACCCGCTCGATCGCGCGCAGCTGCAGCAGGCACTCGCCGCGAGCGAGCGCGAACGCGGCGATCTGCTGCAGCAACAGCAGCTGCAGCGTCGGCGCGAACAACTGCTCGCCGACAACCTGGAGCGCAGCCGCAACCTCGCCGCGCGCGGCGTGATCGCGCGCGTGCAGCTGCAGGAGCTGGAACAGCAGGCGCTCTCGGCGCAGGTGCAGACACTGGCACTGGCGCGCGAGCTCGACCGCGCCGGCAGCGCGACCGCCAGCGCGCGACACGCGCTCGCGCTGCAACCGCTGGAGGCCGCGCGTCGCCGCGAAGCCATCGCCGAACGCCGCAGCCAGCTCACGCAGCGGCTGGCGCAGGTACGCCTGCAAGGTGGAGCGACCTTGCGTGCGCCCACCGCCGCGCGCGTCGCCGCGGTGCTGGCGCAGAGCGGACAGAGCGTCGCCGCCGGGGCGCCGCTGCTGCTGCTGGTCGACGCGCGCGCGCCGCTGCTCGCGGAACTCGCGGTGCCGTCGCGCGCGATCGGTTTCCTGCGCGTCGGCCAGGAGGTGCAGCTGAAGCTGGATGCGTTCCCCTACCAGAAGTACGGCGCCTGCAGCGGCCGCATCGTCGAGATCTCCGGTGCTGCGCTCGAAGGCATCGACCTCGGCGGCAGTCATCGCCAGGACGAGCCGGCGTACCGCGTGCGAGTCGCGCTCGCCAGCCAGGACTTCGAGGCCGAAGGCCGCCGCCAGGCGCTCGCCGCCGGCATGCGCCTTGGCGCCGACATCGTCATCGATCGCCCGCGCATCGTCGAATGGCTGCTCGCGCCGCTGTTCGCGCTGCGCGGCCGCTGAGCCTGCAAGGAGCCACCGCCGATGAAGGTCCACGAGCTGCTGCGTTTCTCGACCCGGCCGCGGGTGCCGGTGGTACTGCAGAACGAGGTCGCCGAATGCGGCCTGGCCTGCCTGGCGATGGTCGCCGCGCGCCACGGCCACGAGGTCGACCTGTTCGCGTTGCGCCGCCGCTTCGGCGTCACCCTCAAGGGCATGACCCTGAAGCAGCTGATGGCGACCGCCGAGCAACTGCAACTGGCGCCGCGCGCGGTGCGCGTCGAGCCGGCCGCGCTCGGGCAGTTGCGACTGCCGGCGGTGCTGCACTGGAACCTCAACCATTTCGTGGTCCTGGTCGGCGTCGGCAAGGGCCGCTATCGCATCCACGACCCGGCCCGCGGCGCGCGCAGCGTGGACGCGGCCGAACTCTCGCGCAGCTTCAGTGGCGTCGCACTGGAACTGACGCCGACGCGCGACTTCCGTCCGCAGCGCTCGACCACGCCATTGCGGCTTTCGCAGCTGTGGGGCAGCGCCAGCGGGCTCGGCGGCAGCCTGGTGCAGATCGTGCTGCTCGCGCTCGCGATCCAGGGCTTCGCGTTGCTGCTGCCGTATTTCCTGCAGCTGACCCTGGACCAGGTGCTGGTCGCCGGCGACCGCCCGCTGCTGGCCCTGCTCGGCGTCGGCTTCGCGGCGCTGACTGTGGTCAAGGTCGCGGCCGAGGCACTGCGCGGCTGGGCCGTGCTCTACCTGGGCAGCGCGTTGAACCTGCAGCTCGGCGCCAATGTCATGCGCCACCTGCTGCGGCTGCCGCTGGAGTTCTTCCAGAAGCGCCAGGTCGGCGACCTGCAGTCGCGCGTCAACGCCTTGAATCCGGTGCGCGAGACCCTCACCGGCGGCCTGATCGAAGGCGTGGTCGACGGCGTCATGGCGCTGTCGACGCTGGCACTGATGCTCGCCTACAGCCCGCGCCTGTGCGCCGTCGCCGTGGCCGCTTCGCTGCTCTACGCCGGCGCCCGGCTGTGGTGGTTCGACGGCCTGCGCGAGACCACGCAGGACGCGATCGTGCGGCGCGCCCGGGCCGAGTCGCAGTTCCTGGAATCGCTGCGCGCGATGCTGCCGATCAAGGTGTTCGGGCGCGAGCTCGAACGCCACGCGGTGTGGACCGGGCTGCAGGCCGAGGCGGTGAATGCCGAGGCGCGCAGCCGCCGGCTGCAGCTCGGCTACCAGGCAGTGCAGGGACTGGTCAGCGGGCTCGAATCGGTGGCCCTGGTCTGGCTCGGTGCGCTCGCCGTGCTCGGCCGCGAGATCAGCGTCGGCATGCTGATGGGCTTTCTCGCCTATCGCCAGCTGTTCTCGGCGCGCTGCACCAACCTGATCGACAAGCTGCTCGACTACCGCATGCTCGGGCTGCACCTCGGCCGCCTCGCCGACATCGTGTTCTGCGACCCGGAGGCGCACCGCGACGGCCCCGGACTGGCGCGCGGCAGCGTGCGCGGCGAACTCGTGCTGCGCGACGTCGGCTTTCGCTACAGCGAGGACGAACCGTGGCTGTTCCGGCACCTGAACCTGCGCATCCGTGCCGGCGAATGCGTCGCCTTCGCCGGTCGCAGCGGCCAGGGCAAGACCACGCTGATCAAGGTCATGATGGGCCTGCTCGAACCCGGCGAGGGCGAGGTGCTGCTCGACGGCATCGACATCCGCCGCATCGGCCTCGGCCCGTACCGCGCGCTGTGCGCCGCGGTGATGCAGGAGGACCAGCTGATCGGCGGCAGCCTGCGCGACAACATCACCTTCCAGGACCCGCAGCCGGACCCGGCGCGGCTGGAGCTGGCGGCGGAGCTGGCCGGCATCCGCGACGAGATCGCGCAGCTGCCGATGGGGTTCGAGTCGCTGATCGGCGACATGGGCGGCGCCCTCTCCGGCGGTCAGCAGCAGCGCGTGCTGCTGGCGCGCGCGCTCTACGCCGAGCCGCGCCTGTTGTTCCTGGACGAGGCCACCAGCGCGCTCGACAGCGCCACCGAGCAGCGCGTCAACGGCAACGTGCGTCGCCTCGGCATCACCCGCGTGATGATCGCGCACCGACGCGAAACGCTGGCACTCGCCGACCGCGTGCTCGACCTCGCCGAATTGCAACGCGACGCCGCGCGCGCGGCTTGATGAGAAATCGGTGCGCACCGAGGCTTTCATGATCGGTGCGCACCGCTCCGCGGTGCACACCCTACGACGGACGCATCACGCGGATGCGTTCACGCCAGCGTAAGGTGTGCGTAGGGTGTGCGTAGGGTGTGCCGAGCAAAGCGAGGCGCACCGCCCGATGCAATGCACCCCACCCGACGCGCGCCACACCACCGAGCTACCGCCTGCCCGCCATTTCCGCGTTCGAGTGGATGCGCCAATGCTGGTCCCAGAACGCGGCCGGCGCGGGCTCACCGAAGTGATTGCCCTGCAGTTCGTCGCAACCCTGCGCGAGCAGGAACGCCGCCTGGCCGGCGGTCTCCACACCCTCGGCGACGACCGCGAGCCCGAGCTTGTGCGCGAGCGCGACGGTGGCGGCGCAGATCGCGGCATCGCCCGGGTTGCGCTCCAGGTCGCGCACGAAACCGCGGTCGAGCTTGAGCGACTGCAACGGCAGCGACTGCAGGTAGGCGAGCGAGGAATAGCCGGTGCCGAAGTCGTCCATCGCCAGCTCGATGCCCATGTCGCGCAGTTCGCGCAGGCGCGAGATCGCCTGTTCCGGGCGCTCCATCGCCGCCGACTCGGTGATTTCGAGTGCCAGCAGGCTGGCGTCGATGTGATACCGGCGCAACGTCGCGCGCACCAGCTCGACCAGGTCGTCGTGGCGCAACTGGTGCACCGACAGGTTCACCGCCATGCGCGGCGGCGCCGCGCCGCGGTCGCGCCAGATGCTCAGCTGGCGGCAGGCCTCGTCCAGCACCCAGGCGCCGAGCGGCAGGATCAGGCCGCTCTCCTCGGCCACGGCGATGAACTCGGACGGGCCAACCAGGCCGCGTTGCGGATGGCGCCAGCGCACCAGCGCCTCCATGCCGCACAGCCGGCCGTCGCGGGCCAGCACCTGCGGCTGGTAGAACAGCTCGAACTCGTCCTCGTCGAGCGCGCGGCGCAAGTCGCGCTCCAGGTCGAGGCGCGCGGTCGCGCGTGCGGTCATCTCGGCGGCGTAGAACTGGGTGTTGTTCCGGCCGCTTTCCTTGGCGTGGTACATCGCGGTGTCGGCCTCGCGCAGCAGGCCATCGGCGTCCTGCGCGTCGGTCGGGAACAGGCTCACGCCCATGCTCGGCGTCAGGTGCAGCGACCGTCCGCCAACCTGGTACGGCGCGCTCAGCGTGGCCTGCAGCTTGCGCGTCACCTGCAGCGTGTCGAGCGGGTCGTCGAGGCTGGTCAGCACCAGCACGAACTCGTCGCCGCCGAGGCGGGCGATGATGTCGGCATTGCGCACGCAGTCGCGCAGGCGCCGCCCGACTTCGGTCAGCACCTGGTCGCCGCTGTGGTGGCCGATGGTGTCGTTGACCAGCTTGAAGCGGTCGAGGTCGATGAACACCAGCGCCAGCGCCTGCATCTCGCGCCGCGCCGCGGCGATCGCCTGTTGCAGGCGCTGGTCCAGGCCGTGGCGGTTGAGCAGGCCGGTGAGCGCGTCGTGGTGCGCGAGCCAGTCGATGCGCGCCTCGGCTTCCTTGCGCTCGCTGATGTCGCTGAAAGTGCCGATGTAGTTCAGCACGCGACCATCGGCATCGGTGCTGACGCTGATCGAGGCCCAGTTCGCGAACACGCTGCCGTCCCTGCGCCGGTCCCACAGCTCGCCCTGCCAGAAGCGCTCGCGCTCCAGCGCCTGCCACATGCCGGCGTACACCTCCGGCGCGGTGCGTCCGGCGGCGAGCACGCGCGGGTTGTGGCCGATCAGTTCCTCGGCGCTGTAGCCGGTGAGCCGGGTCAGCGCCTCGTTGATCGCGACGATGTGGTTGTCGGCATCGCAGATCAGGATGCCCTCGCCCGAGGTGTGGAACACGGTCGCATACAGGCGCACCGCGCGCTCGGCGGCCTTGCGCTCGGTGATGTCGCGCCAGGTGCAGTAGATCGCGTGCTGGCCGCCGACTTCGAGCCGCGCCAGCGTCACCTCGGCATCGAACGGGCTGCCGTCGGCGCGCAGGTGCACCCAGTCGAACCGATGCAGGCCGTTGCGGGTGGCGAGGTCCATCATCAGCTCGGCCTTCTCGAACGAGCCCATGCCGCAGGGCTGGTGGCTCGGCGACAGTTGCGATGGATGCGTGTTCAGCAGCGCCTCGCGGCTGGCGTAGCCGAGCATGGCCACGGCGGCGTCGTTGCAGTCGACGAAGGTGTTGTTCTCGATGATCCAGACCGGATCGGGCGAGGACTCGAAGATGCGCCGGAAGCGCGCGCCGGCACGGTGCGCCTCGCTGTGGTCGACGAAGGTCTGCAGCACCCCGAGTTCGCACCCGGCGGGATCACGCAGCACGCTGGCATCGAGTGCCAGCACCACCTCGCGACCATCGCCCGGCAGGCGGAACGCAGCGACCTCGCCGAAGTGCTCCGGTGCCTGCGCGCCGGGCGCGGCGGCGCGGCGTTCGGCCAGCAGCAGCTCGGCCAGCGACGCCACCGGATCGACCGAGAACGCCGGCCACACCGCCGTGCCCCCGAGCATGCGCGCGGCGGCCACGCCGGTCAGCTGCGCCAACGCCTCGTTCCAGGCGGCCACGCGCCCTTCCCGATCCAGCGCGAACGCCGGCACGTGCAACTGCGCCACCCAGGCGAACGGGCTGTCGGGGCGCACGGCTTGGCGTTCGGCGTCGTTCATTCCGGCATCCAGCAGGAGTTCGCCGCCGGAGCATAAGCCGTCCCGAGCCGCCGCGCAGCAGGAAAGTCGCGGCCGCGGCCGGTGCCCGACGACTACTCGCCGAGACGCGACCAGCGCCGGGTGGGAATCCGCTTCGACTCCAGAAACGTGCCGATCCCGGCCGCCTGCTCGCCGCTGAAACGCTCGCGCAGCGCCACCAGCACGTCGTCCGTGGCCGCCTGCATCGCCCGCAGCAAGTCGCCGACAGAGTCCGCCGGAATCGTCCACGCCCACTCGTACTCGCGCACCCCGAACACCCGCTCCACCCCCGCCCCGAAATCCCAGCCCTCGATCACCACCTCCCCGTCGTCAGAGAGTTTCGCCGTGAGCACGCGCGACCCATCGCCATCCTTCACTTCGCGCAGCACGACGTGGCGGGTGTTCATGGAAGGTCCGCTCGACGGATCGAGCCACCTGCCGCGGGCGAGGAGACGATCGCCACGGGGCCAGCGCTCATTTGCCGCGGGCCCTGAGCGTCAGTCCCCACGCTCCGGAAATGGAACCAGCCGCCAGCAGGAAGATTGCGAGCAGCGGATCCACGAGGCGACCGACCGGAAGCGTCTCCACGTCGGTCCGGCAACGCAGGGATCCGTAGTCGAACACGCCGCCACCATCAGCACATGCGTCGCGCAGCAGATAGCGATACCCGAAGAGCCCCGCGAGCGACAACGTCGCGATGAGCGCGAATACACAGAGCACTTGTCCGAGACGTCTCATGAACGGGCCTCATCGTCGTGTCATGCCGCCGCCGCGAGACGGTGCGTGGATGATACGAGCAACTCCATCGTTGGCCGCAGAGTCTTTCTTCACGGGCCGGTGTATTGCGGCGTTGCGGTACAGGCCACCAGGACGTCGGAGGGATCGAGCTTGCACTCTAATTGGATTCTCGTCGACACCAACGAGTCCACCGCAACATTCTCATCGGTCGCCCAATGGGTCCGGTCCAGTTCCCGGAAACCGTGGTCCAAACCGTAGCGCATGAAGAACTGCTCAACATCCTGCTTCGAGGCGCCGGGCCGCAGCTCCGAAGACAGGCGATCGTTCCACATGCGCAGAGCGGCGGCCTCATCCCCTTCGGTTGAAGAGCATCCGCACAACTGCACTGCGATCACAGTGACCAGTGCGAAAAACAGGGTCCGAAAAACGGGGTCAGAACCCATTTTCGGGCGGACAGCCTCGTGGCCGATCATCGAGAAAATGGGTTCTGACCCCGTTTCTTGGACCCCGCTCTTCACTTGGCGTCGGTGCAATTGGTGCGCAGGGCGAGCGCCTTGGCGATGTCGCGCCAGTCGAAGGCGCCGACGCCTTGGTCGTCGTGTACGGCGTAGAACACGCCGTTCGGGAAGCGCGCGGTTGCGGACTGGTGCAGCCAGACGCCATCGGTGTTGGCGACGGTGGTGCCGGCGAAGGCGCCGAGGTGTTGCAGCGACACGCGATCGTAGACGTGGAACAGGCTGCGGTCGGGGAACTGGTCGGTGGCGATCCAGTAGCCGCTGCCGTCGGCGCACTGCCACAGCGCGATGCCCTCGGCCTGCGCCTTGAAGCTGCCGAGCCCGAGCGTGCGGCCGCGGTAGTTGCCGGCGAGGTCGTACTCGCGCACGGCGGTGCCGGTGGCGGTGTCCTCCTCGGCGATCAGCAGGCGATCGTGCGCGACATCGCCCCAGATCGATTCCGGAATGCGGATTGCGCCGGCGGCGCTGGTGTCGCCGAAGGCACCGACGTGCGTGACCGCAAGGCGGCCGTCGTGCATCGATAGCTTCCAGCGCTGCATGCGCCGATCGAGCTCGGGCAGCGGCGGAGGAATGTCGAAGCCGTTGGCGCGCTTGCCGGCCATGTAGGCATCAGTGACGGTCAGCTCCCACGCATCCGCCGCCAGCGTTCGCACCCACAGGCCATAGGGCTGTTGCAGCAGCTCGCTGCCGAACATCGCGAGCGTCTGCAATTGCGGCAGCGACAGCACCTGCACGCGGCGATTGTCGCGCTCGACCACGAACAGCAGATCGCCGGCGACGCTGATCCCGTTCGGGCGCCTGAACTCGCCCGCGGCCTCGCCCGCGCGACCGAATCGACGCAGCGTCTGCCCGCTGTCGCCGTCATAGAGCAACAGACCGCCGCCTTCCTTCGCGGTCGCAAACAGCCAGGTGCGGCCGTCGGGCGCGCGCCACGCGGCCGGCGAGTCGACGTTGTCGGCAACGCTCGATGCGGTGCGGAATGCCTCCGCGACCACGACATGCTCGATGCCGGCGGTGGCGAAGCGCGGAATGGCATCGACGAGTTCGTCCGGCTCGCGCGCGTCGCGCAGCGGAGCACAGGCCGCGAGCGCGAGGATCGAAGCCGCGAGCGGCAGAAGATGCTTCATCATGGGCGGCGTGGCTCCATCCGACGGCATGCGCAAAGCGCGTCTTATACACGAGCCGGAGCATGCGGCGGCAGCCCTGCGACCGGCGCGGCGCGCAGCTGTCATGTTGCGGTGATCTGCGCGCGATAGAACTTCGCGACCGCCCCGGAGTGTTCGATGCATTCGTCCACGCCTACACTTGATGCCGAACCGACCATGCCCGGCCTCCAGATCCACGCCTACGCCACCGCGCAACTGGTGCGCGCCTTCGCCTGCCTCGGCTGGCGCGGGCGGCGCGTGCACGAGGGCGTGCACCAGGCACGCAAGTCGATGCGCCGCGTGCGCGCCTGCCTGGCGTTGGCCGGTTTCGCCGCGGCTGGTGAAGGCAAGCGCATCGACCGCGATCTCGGGCGCCAGTGCCGTGCCCTGTCGCAACTGCGCGACGCGCAGGCACGCATCGAGACCATCGACCGGTTGATCGAGACGCATGCTCCAGGTGATGCGGCCACGCTACTGCGCCGTGTGCGCCGCGGTGCACTGCAGGAACGCAGCCAGCAACTGCAGCAGGCGGCCGCGGCCGATGCCGGATTCGCCGAACAACGCGCGCAGCTGCGCACCCTGGCGGCGCGACTCGACGCCCTGCCCTGGGCAACGCTGAGCGAGGCGCAGTTGCAGGATGCGCTGCAGCACAGCCTGAAGCGCTGCCGCAAGGCCGAGGCGCGTGCATTGTCCGACGGCGACGCCGAGGACTGGCATCGCTGGCGCCGGCGCCGACGCCGGCTGCTGCAACAACACACCGCGCTCGCCGCCTGCGCCATCGGCGTCGCCGACGCCATCGACCCACAGCGCGAGCTCGCGCACTACCTCGGCGAATCGCAGGACCTGTCGGTGCTGTTCGCCCACTTCGGCCGCGGCCGCGCGCTGCCCGCACGCGACCGCAAGCCACTGGTCGAACTGCTGCAGCACGAGATCGAGCACAAGCAGCAGCAGATCGAACGCTGGCTGGACGAGCACGATTCCGCCGCGTCCGCGCGCTGAGGAGTCGCCGAGGCTACGGCGAGCGATCCGGCACGATCTGCGGGTCGTGGCTGGCGTGATCGCCGAACTCGGTGACGCGCCCGCCCGGGCGCAGCGCGGCGATGTAGTGGTGCGGGCCATGCTCGGAGATCGAGTAGCGCATCGAGGCGCGGCGCTTCTCCGTCGCGAACAGCGCAAACAGCGCGCTCGAAATGCCGCGCAGCCCGTGTTGCTGCTCGGTCACGCGCTCGGGTTGCGTCCATTCACCGTTGGCGAAGCGGTATTCATGCCCGCAGTGCACGAGTCGGCCCCAGGCCGCGGGCGGCAGCGCCGGCACCGGATCGGCATGGCGCAGGTGGCGAAACAGCTTGTGCCCGATGCGATCGACGCTGGCCGACGCGCTGGCGCCGACGGCGAGCGGCTGGCCGAAGGTGTAGATCGCGCGCAAGCGCTCACTCACCGCGCATTCGAGCGCGTCGTCGCCGAGGCTGAGCGCGAACAGCAGCGCCATCGCGCCACCCAGGCTGTGGCCGGCGAGGTAGAGCGCCTGCATCGGATGCGCAAGCTGCACGTCCGGATTCGCGAGCGAGCGCCCCTGCAGCGCGAGCTCCAGTTCGTTCAGCACCTCCCAGCGCGTGGCGCGCATGTTGCGATGAAAGCCGGCGTGGACGCGCAACGCGCCGTCCGGGTCCGTACCCGGACGAATGTACTCGGAGCCGACATCGGCATCGCCGATCCAGTTGCCGAGCGTGGCCGGCTCGGTGCCGCGATAGCACAGGATCACCACGCGTCCGCAGCGGCTCTGCACCAGGTACGCGGTCGAGAAGATGAACATCGCATCGACGGTTTGCACCACGCGGCTGCAACCATTCGCCGCGAGCCCGAGCCGCGCCATGATCGTCGCGACCGTGTGCACGTCCGAATAGACATAGCCCGCGCAGGTCCCGAGCACGTGCGCAACCGTCGCATCGCGCCCGCTTGCGCCACCGGCGTGCGCCGCGAGCAGGGTCTCAACCAATCCCTCGTGCACCGGAAACGGGGCCAGGCATTCGCTTCCCTGTGCTCTGCGAGCGTGCATGGTTTCGAGCCTCTCGAATCGTTGCGCACCGCTGCGCGGTGCACACCCTACAAGTTGCGCGTCAACATGACCATGGCCGCCTTGCGTAGGGTGTGCCGAGCAAAGCGAGGCGCACCGCACGATCGCGACGACGCCGCGTCGGTGCCCACCCCTTCGTGGCCCCACCCACCGAATCGAACCGCCTCGGCGAATTCATCGGTGCGCACCGCTGCGCGGTGCACACCCTACAAGTTGCGCGTCAACATGACCATGGCCGCCTTGCGTAGGGTGTGCCGAGCAAAGCGAGGCGCA
>JACPFU010000013.1 GCA_016182785.1 Lysobacterales bacterium
AGCGATGTAGGAGCGACCCCGGTCGCGACCGTTGACGCAGCCACATGCGATGGTCGCGAACACGCTTCTTCGCGAACAACGCCCATCGCGAACATCGGATGCATCGCGTCGCCGGTCGCGGCAAAGTGCCGCTCCTACACGGCTCCGGATACCCACCTACGCCAGCGATGTAGGAGCGACCCCGGTCGCGACCGTTGACGCAGCCACATGCGATGGTCGCGAACACGCTTCTTCGCGAACAACGCCCATCGCGAACATCGGATGCATCGCGTCGCCGGTCGCGGCAACGTGCCGCTCCCACACGGCTCCGGATGCCAACCGGCGCCAGCGACGTTGGAGCTCAGCCGCGGTCGAGCGGGCTCAGCAGCCCGACCGGCCCGCGGTTCAGCACGTGCGTGTAGATCTGCGTGGTGTTGACGTCGGCATGGCCGAGCAACTCCTGCACCGTGCGGATGTCGGCGCCGGTTTCGAGCAGGTGCGTCGCGAAGCAATGACGCAGCGTGTGGCAACTGGCGCCGCGCTCGATCGCGGCGACGCGCAACGCACGCTTGAAGGCGCGCTGCAGCAGGTCCGGGTTCAGGTGATGGCGGCGCTCGACACCCAGGCTCGGGTCGAGGCTGCGCGACGCCGCCGGGAACACGTATTGCCAACCCGGCTCGCGCGCCGCATTCGGATACTTGCGCGCCAGCGCATGCGGCAGGAACACCGCGCCGAACCCCGCGCGCAGGTCGGCCGCATGCGTCGCCAGCGCGCGCGCCACGGCATCGCGCAGGGCATCGCGCAATTGCTGCGGCAACATCGTCACCCGGTCCTTGCCGCCCTTGCCATCGCGCACCACGATCAGGCCGCGCTCGAAGTCGATGTCCTTGACGCGCAACCGCACGCACTCCGACACGCGCATGCCGGTGCCATACAACAACCGGATCATCGACGCATACGCCGGTTCGAGCGCGTCGAGCACGCGCCGCACCTCGCCAACACTCAGCACCACCGGCAGCCGCGCCGGCCGCTTCGCACGCACCACCGACTCCATCCACGGCAGCTGCACGCCCAGCACCTCGCGATACAGGAACAGCAACGCCGCCAGCGCCTGGTTCTGCGTCGACGCCGCCACCTCACCCTCGACCGCGAGCCGCGACAGGAACGCCTCGACCTCCGCCCCTCCCATCGCGCGCGGATGGCGCTTGCCATTGGCCAGGATGAAGCGCCGGATCCACCCGCAATACGCCGCTTCGGTCTTCCGGCTGTAGTGCTTCACCCGAATCCGATCCCGCACCTGATCCATCAACCGCGGCGCCGAGCCCGAGGCGGTGCCGGTGCCGCTACCGCTACCGCTACCGTTGCCGTTGCCGTTGCCGTTGCTGCAGCCTGCGCTCGGACTCGTCGCGCTCGCATTCGGACACCGGCCAGCACTCCGGCCCGCCGCGCCCCGCACCCGCCCATCACCCGTTATCCCGTCTCCACCGTTGCGATAAGACATATCCCCACTCCACCGTCGGACATGTCTCCATCCTGGCCCCCAACGAACCCGAAATCCTCCGCACAAGTCTGGATTCCACCTGCGAAATTTCTTGACCCGCCCCTTCCACCCACCACAGACTCCCGCCCATACCCCGACCCTTCCGTCGGAGAATTGGCGTTAGATCTTGGTACATGGCTCCTACGATTTCCGTCAGCTCTATTCGCCGAGTTGCAGCCCTCCTTGGCGCGTTGGGCCTTCTCATCCCTATCGGTGTGATCTGGTCTGATCGCTTCATGGCCATGGGCTCAGCGCAAACCATCTCCGTTCGTGAGGCTTGGAGTGCTGGCCTTATTCAAGGCTTCTTCATTCTGAATCTGGTTTTGGCACTCGCTGCTGTCGGCGTCTGGCTCTTACGGTCGTGGGCACGTTGGTTAGCGCTAGCCTGGTTCCCGCTGCTTGCCGCAAACAACATCGCAACTGAGCTTTGGCACACGCACTCGGTGCAACCTGATAGCTGGTTTCAGGCCACAGTACTTTCCGTGTTGTGGGTTGGTTCGCTATATCGTTTCCTCGCTGGCCAGCAAGCTGCAGTCATTTTTCACGGCGCCAAGGTCTAACTATGTGTTCAAGCCGACCGCCGAGGAAGTTCTTCGTTTCAACCACAGCCCGTCGCGCGGCGGCGGCTTAACACGGCGTTAGGTGCCACCATGGCAGACAATGGCGATGCGTTGAAGGCGAGAAAGCACGCACGCATGCGAATCGCGGGCGGATACTTTGGCCTCTTGGTTTTCGGCATATGTGTCTACATTGCCCTCCGAAATGGCGAACACTCGGTTGTCGGGGCACTAACGAATCGAAGCGTTCAAATTTTCACCTTTCCATCAGCGCTCGCTGCCTTCTCTGTCGCAAGTGCAATCCAGTTTCGTGCGCACCTCGGCTTCGCCGCAAGAGTCGCTGCATTCGTTCCGGCAATCTCGCTCGTGGGGCTCGGCGTTTGGTCGTGGGGCGGCGCCTAACTATGTGTTCAAGCCGACCGCCGAGGAAGTTGCTCGTATCATCCACACACCGTCGCGCGGCGGCGGCTTAACACGGCGTTAGAACGCGCTCCGCCCATGCCCGCAATCAGTCGATCTCCGTTGCTCTTCCTCTGGCTCGTGTTCGTCCTAATCGCGGGCCTGGGCTATTCGTTCGCAGTTCGCTCTAGTTCGCTTCTGCCCGGCCAAAGTCTTATGGTTGTCGGCGTTGCACTCATCATGCTCGGCGGCGTGCTTGGAAGCGCAAGAACAGGCAAGTGGTTTACGTGGGATGGCCGGGTGATCCCCAATCGCATAGAGTGGTTCTTCGGCCTCACCGGTGCGGTCTTATTCGTCTCGCCATTCCTACATGTCTTGCTGCTCTTTTTACTGCAAGTCGTGGGTGCCAAGTCTCCGTAGAACTGTCCCCAAATCCGAAATGCGCGCTCTAACTATGTGTTCAAGCCGACCGCCGAGGAAGTTCCTCGTATCATCCACACACCGTCGCGCGGCGGCGGCTTAACACGGCGTTAGAGGTCATGGACACATTCTCGGCGCGTCCAGAGAAGATCATTGGCAACGTTGCTTTGGCAAGCCTGCTGGCTGGCTTGCCTCTTGGCCTTTTGATTTCAGCCGTCGCTGCGATTCGTTATCAAGCTCAATATGCCGGCATCGAGATAGTCAAGAACATTGCTCTTGGTGCAGTTGTTGCGCCGGTTTTCATCTTTGTGTTCGGCCTTGTTGTTATCGCCCCATTGCTCACGCTCTTAAGACATCTCGGCTACGGCGGTCCATTCTTCGTCTATGCCATTAGCATCGGTCTCGCAGTCCCGTTCTTGTCCAATGGTGTTCTTTCCGGGTTGGCGGCGATTTCAATGGCGCTTGCGGCTAGTTATGTGTTCTGTCGGTTCGCTTACTCTGATCAGCTAGAACAACTCACTGACCTCTAACAATTCATTCAAGCCGAAGCCGCTTCGCGGCTCGGCTTAATTCAGGCGTTAGGCCGCAAATTTTTACTTCACGCAGACCGGGGGCAAGGTTCATGGGATACATAGCTATAGATTGCAAGAAATGTGGTGCTAGCCTTGAAGTAGATGAGACTGCATCTATCTATACCTGCAAATTCTGCAGGACAGCGCATGAGCGAGACTACACCAGCTCCGCAACACCTACGCCACAATCCCTTGGCGTAATGGCAGAAAGAGCGATTTCTAATTCCGCATTTGGAAAAGCTTTACAGTTTATTGAGCAAGGACTGGTAATTAATCCCCACGACGCGAACCTGCTTAATCTTGAAGAAAAAGCAAAGGCCGGACTCTCCGCCATTGCTGGCGACCACGCAAATCAAACGCAGGAAGAAATAAAGTCAATTCAAAACACCTCTGAAGCAGAACAGTATCACCTGCAGGCTCAATTCATACTTCATGAATTGCAGGCAAACGTCAAAGTTTACGGCTCGAACTCGGCACTTACTGGGGCAACGCCAGCAAACATCGGCCTTGCCCTTCAATATATAGATCGTTCACTAGAGCTCTTTCCCGACAACCCTGTGTATCTGAATCTAAAAGCCCTTTTGTTAATGGAAGGAATGGGCATGAAAGAGCAGGCGGTAGCACTCCTTGAAAAAGCAGCTGCAATTAATCCGCGCGACATCAACATACAGAACAACTTAGAATCTGCAAAAACATCATCTGCGTGCTTTGTCGCCACCGCTGCCTACGGTTCGCCACTAGCGCATGAAGTGAGGGCTTTGCGGCTGTGGAGAGATGAGGCATTGTTGCCCACAACGCTAGGGAAGCTTTTCGTCAGGATCTACTACTGTTTTAGCCCACCACTTGCGCGCCTTATATCAAGGCATCCAAGGTTAAAACAAGCTACAAGGTGGGGACTCACTCCGCTCGTTAAATCAATTACAAAGTCCTATGTGCCGCGCCGCATGTAAATGCAAGTGGTTGCGGCCTAACAATTCATTCAAGCCGACGCCGCTTCGCGGCGCGGCTTAATTCAGGCGTTAGGCATCGTCAAAAACACCTTTGGTACTCCCGCGCCAATGAAGACATTCGTCCTCCGCCTCAACCCAGACACCCGAAAAGGCAAGCCCTACTCGGCATACCCCACCGCCGCTGAGTACGAAGCCATACACGCTTCGTCGCCAATGGATGGGTTCCACGAAGCAATAAACTTCCTTCCGGAAGGCGGCGTTGTCAGAGGCTATCTGCCGCCAAAGCACTCCTCCGCCCTTAGAACAGGCGATCCGTTCGCCTTGGTCACCATCACCGCGAAGACGGCCAAAACTGGCGCGGATCAACTGATGGGCTTTCAGGTCGGATGTGTCTACGAGGGGGAGCACGCCAGAACCACTGCGCCCAGGGTTTCGCGCACACTCGGCCTGCTCTGGCACTTCAGTTGCCCGTCATCCATGTCCTTGCTTCTCAGTACACCGTTGGCTGGGGCTCGCGAAGTAGTGGTCGGTAAGGACAGCGGTTGGTTGCGTGGGCCAACCATTGAGATCCCCAGGAAGAGATTCCTACAGTGCTTGGACGCAGCAGGGAAAGCAGCCGCCACGAAGAGCGATGTGTCCGCCATTGACCGACTGCGAACGGCCTTCCTCGAGGGCCTTCCAGCCCCCGAGGTCAGCCCGCTAGACAACGAGTCGTTCGAGGATGCGGTTGCCGAAGCCTATAGGCAACCAGGAACTGCACCAACCGGAAATCGCACACCAAAGCAAGTTAGAACAACAAGCTATCAGTTTGTGCGCGATCCCGCCGTGGTTGCACATGCGCTGCGAGTAGCGAACGGGGTCTGCGGGGATTGTCATAAACCCGCGCCGTTTAACTCAAGACGAACAGGACTGCCTTACCTTGAGGTGCATCACAAGAAGACCCTCGCGGCCGGCGGCGAAGACACCATAGAAAACGTACTCGCACTTTGTCCAAACTGTCATCGGAAACGCCATCACGGTGAGAACGATGCCTAACCCCTCGCTCAAGCTGACCCGCTACGGCAGGCACTGTAAGCCCGGCCTGCGGTACTCCGTACATTGTCTCAGTCCGGGCTTACAGTACCTGCCTACGCGGGCAGCTTAGCTCGAACGTTAGCCTGCGCTGAGAGAGGCATGGCATCTGATGCGGAAGATCATCTTCCTAGACTTCGACGGAGTGCTTCACCCCGACGGCGTGGCGCTCTTTTCGCGCCTGGATGTCTTCGAGCGTCACCTTGCGCGAATGCCTGAGGCGGAGGTCGTGGTCAGTTCCACGTGGCGCGAGGATCATTCACTGGATCAACTACGCGCCTTCTTCTCACCGACGTTCAGACCAAAGATTGTCGGGGTCACCCCGTCGCTCGCAGGCGGCTATGACTGTGGCGGGAGGGAGTTGGAAATCCGCGCCTATCTGAGCGCAAACAATCTCACAGATGCCAATTGCGCTTGGGTCGCACTGGATGACATGGCCATGTTTTTCGGCGAACCTTGTCACAATCTCATCCTCACCGAGTCCTGCGAGGGTTTCACCGAACGTCAAGGTGAGCAGCTGTTGAGCTGGTACGCCAGTGCTTCGGGCGCAGGCTGACAATTCGTCCAAGCCGACGCCGCTTCGCGGTCCGGCTTGACTCAGGCGCTATCCCGCATACAGGAGTTGTCGCGTGATCAAGCTGTATCTGCGAGAAGGCAGGCGGATTGCGCGATATCACGAAGCATGGGCGGAGGCCAAGGTGCTCATCGACCACTCGGGCGTGGTCGGAACCAAAGGGGTGGTACGTCGCGTTCCGCGCGAGCCAGGCAGGTCCGAGCAGGCTGAGGTTCGAGCATTCCTGGCGCCAGCGCGTGAGCTTGGCTACAAGCCGCTCCGCCATGCGCAACACCGAGTGCTACTGATTGAGTACCGCGTCCGAGGCATGGGTACAGCGAAAGACTTGCACAAGCGCCATGACCTCGAAGACCGCATGAACGAGTTGCTCGGTTGGAGGGGCCTCGGCCACTGTGATGGGGGAAGCATCGGGTCGGGAACCATGGACTGCTGTTGTTTGGTCGTCGACTTCGACGTCGCAAAGAAGGTCATCGAGCGCAACTTGCGCTCCACGGCCTTCGCTGACTACACGCGGATCCATGAGCAAGGAACGGGCTAACCATGCGCCCAGGCCGACCGCCGGGGAGCAGGAGTTCTGCCCCGTTTCCACGGACGGTTTGAAAATGGAGCCGGCCAAGAACCTGTGATGCTGCCGGGAGACTCCGCGCCGCATTCTCTGGCCGTGGATTCCGGTCTGCTGCATCACGACTCGATCGGTGCGAGCATCGATCCGTCGTCGGAGTGGCGCGAGCTTCCACCGGGATGGCTCGGTTCCGGCTACGGGCTGGGCGTCTCGGCGGTGATCGCGGGACCGGGTGGCGAATGCGGGGCGGTTGCCCCTGGGGAGAGATCGTGGCGTGGCTGATCAGCAAGTACTTCCTGACCGCAGCGGTCGTCGTGCTGGTCTCCGAACTGGCCAAGCGCAGCGACCGGATCGGCGGCTTGGTGGCGGCGCTGCCGCTCGTCACCGTGCTGGCACTCATCTGGCTGCACCTGGAACATCAGCCGGTGCAGAAGATCGCGAATCATGCGTGGTACACGTTCTGGTACGTGGTGCCGACGCTGCCCATGTTCCTGGTGTTCCCCACGCTGCTGCCGCGGCTTGGATTCTGGCCGTCGCTGCTGGCCTGCGTCCTGATCACCGTGGCCAGCTTCTGGCTGTTCGCGCTTGGCGTTCGCCGCGTCGGCATCGAGCTGCTGTAGCGCCACGGCGGCGCCGATTGCAGCCCGCGCCCGGCTTCGGCGCGCAGCGGGTTCGTTGTGCCGTGCTGGCGCAGCCGTGCGGCCCGTGCTTCTGCCTGCTGATCCGCGTTGGCATGGAGTCGGGCAAGACCTGCCGGGGCACTCGAGCCACGCCGAGGAGGACATCTGCGGCGAAGGCCGGCAGCAGGTCCGAAACCGCCATCCGAAGGCGACGTTCGTGCAATTCGCGACCGCCGGTCACCTCGCCCGGGAGCAGGATGCGCGAGCGTTGCCGCGGATGCTCGCCGACTTCTGCCAAACGGGCTAGTGTCGCAGGCGCCGACGGGTGCATGGCCACGCATCGGCGCGAAGACCGGTGCCGGAGCAGGCCGCGGCGCGGGCGAATCGATGGGCTTGCGGAGGATCGAACATGAAGATGATTCTGTTGACGGCAACGCTGCTTGGCCTGGCGGCAGGCACCAGTTCCGCGCAGGGCGGCGACTACCCGAAGGCGAAGGTCAGTTTCGACGACTTCAAGGGACTGGTGGCGCAGGTGGAGGCGCATCGCGCCGAGCGCCTGGTCGACCTCGACACCTTCCTCAAGATGAGCCAGGAGGAAGGCACCATCATTCTCGATTCGCGCTCCGACTTCCGCTTCGAGCGCATCCACGTGCGCGGCGCGAAGCACCTGGCCTTTACCGATTTCACGCAGGACACCCTGGCACGGGTCATCCCGGATTTCGACACGCGCGTGCTGATTTACTGCAACAACAACTTCAACGGCAACGAGACGGACTTCCCGACCAAGGTCGCGCTGCCGCGTCCGATCTCGAACAAGACCGCGGCCCGCCAGTTCGCGGCGCAGGCCAAGCCGCTGATGATGGCGCTGAACATCCCGACCTACGTCAACCTGTACGGATACGGCTATCGCAACGTCTACGAACTGCATGAGCTGGTCGACGTGAGCGATCCCAGAATCGCGTTCGAGGGGACGGTCGCGGACCAGCAGCTGGCCGCACCCGCGACCCCGGTCGCGAAGTAGCCAGCGTCGATGCGCATGACCAGCGCCAGGCATGGCCGTGAACCATGGCGATTCATTGCCTGCGCCTGCCTCGGGCTGATGCTCGGCGGGCCAGCCGCACACGCGGCTGCACCGCCGCCGCAAGCGCTGCAAGGCGAGTCGGCGCAGCTCTATCGCCGAGCGCAAGCGGGACGCTGGTTTGCCGACGCCGCCAAGCTGGCGCCGGACGTGCTGCCCAGCTCCGATGGCCGCAGCTTCGTGCTGGTCTGGAAAGCGCCGGGGACGAGCCCCAGGCGCTGGGTGGTTTCGCTGCATGGCTCGCGCGGCTTTGCCACCGATGACCTGGCGCTGTGGCAGCCATCGGCTGCGGGTCGCGAGGTCGGCCTGGTCTGCGTGCAGTGGTGGATCGGCAGCGACGATTCCTCGCCGTCGTACTACACGCCGCTGCAGCTGTATCGCGAGATCGACCGCGTGCTCGCCAAGCTGGGCGTGCGGCCGGGCATGGCCATGCTGCACGGATTCAGTCGCGGATCGGCCAACACCTACGCGCTCGCCGCGATCGATGCGGGCCGTGGGCAGCGCTACTTCTCGCTCAACGTCGCCAGTTCCGGCGGTGTCGCCGACGACTATCCGCCGACACGCGCGATCCTCGCGGGCGACTACGGCGATCGCCCGCTGCAAGGCACGCGCTGGGTCCTGGTATCCGGCGCCCGCGATCCGGCACCGGATCGCGACGGCATTCCGGCGATGCGACGAACCGCCAGCTGGTTGCAGGCACAGGGCGCGAGCGTGATCGAACGCATCGAGGACCCAACCGAAGGACACGGCGCGCTGCAACGAAACCCCACGAACGCGCGCCATGTCCTGGAGCTGTTTCTCGATGCGCCACCCGGAACAAGGGAGAGCCCATGACCCGCATCCTCGCTGCAACCCTCCTGTTCGTGCTTGCCACCGCTGCGTCCGCGCAACAACCGGCGCCGGCGCCTGACCGCATCATCGCCAATGAACTGGATCTGGCCGGCTGGTGCGAACAGGAAGCGAAGCATCGCTACATCGCCAGGAACATCACGCCATATCAGTGGACCTCGCGTTACTTCGAGCGCAGCAATGTGCTCCACGTCGAGGGCAGCCTGCGCGTGCATGGCGAGGACGTGCAGGTGCGCTGTCGTGCGGCGCGCGGCGCGCGCGAGCAGTACGCCGTCATCGAGATCGATGATCCCGCCATTCGCTGACGCGCCGCGCGGCCCGTCGCAGGGAAGCGGGTCGACGCGAGCCGCGGGCGCGGCGCTGATAGGATCGCGCGCCGAGCCAGCCACGAGTCCCAAGATGTTCGCCAGCACTCCCGAACCGCCCTACTACGTGGTCGTATTCACCTCCCAGCGCACGCCCGGCGACCAGGGCTATGCGGACATGGGCGCGCGCATGTTCGAGCTGGCGCACGGCCGGCCGGGCTTTCTCGGCGCGGAAAGCGTGCGCAATGCCGAGGGCGCGGGCATCACCGTGTCGTACTGGGAGTCCACCGAGTCCATCGCGGCGTGGAAGGCCGATGCCGAGCATCGCGTCGCCCAGGAGCTCGGCCAACAGCGCTGGTACGAACGCTATGCGGTGCGCATCGCGCGCGTCGAGCGCGCCTACGACTGGCACGCCGCGCCGCGCGCGGCGGGCTGAGCCGCTACCCGTCGCACACCGGAGCAACCGCATGTCCAAAGCCATCGTCACCACCGCCGTGCTCAGTGTCGCCATCACCGCCGCAGCGTTCCTGCTCAACCCGGGGCCGGAGCAGCACCGCGCGCGCATCCGCGAAGCGGTCGCCGAACGCCGCCCGCTCGCCGGTGCGCTCGGCGTCGGCGCATTGACCGCGTTCGCGAGTGACTACCACTCGTTCGGCATCGCCTCCTACACCGAGCTCGACGGCCGCAAGCTCAGCTTCGGCGCGTTCGGCTACGTGCACGTGTTCGAGCGCGATTCGCGCTGAGGAGACCCGAACGTGCATGACGGCGTTCCGGTACCTACTGCCATGCCGCTGCGCCTGCGCGCCATTTGTGCCGACATCACCACGCTCGCCCTCGATGCGATCGTCAACGCGGCGAACTCGTCGCTGCTCGGCGGCGGCGGCGTTGATGGTGCGATCCATCGCGCTGCCGGACCGGAGTTGCTGCAGGAATGTCGGCTGCTCGGCGGCTGCCGCGTCGGCGATGCCAAGCTCACCCGCGGCTATCGGCTGCCGGCGCGCCAGGTGATCCACACGGTCGGTCCGGTGTGGCAAGACGGCACGCATGGCGAGCCCGATCGCCTCGCCTCCTGCTACCGCCGCTGCATCGAGGTCGCCGCTGGCGCCGGCCTCCGGTCGATCGCGTTTCCCGGCATCAGCACCGGCGTCTACGGATATCCGGTCGAGCTGGCTGCACCGATTGCGGTGACGACCGTGCGCGAGCAGATGGCGCGGCATCCGGGCCTCGCCGAGATCGTGTTCTGCTGCTACTCCGAGCTGCATCTTGCGATCTACCGACGCCAGCTCGATGCCAGCGGCGCGGATCCCGAAGCGCGATAGGTCGCGCGCCCGAGCCACGCAACCCGCGCTCACCCGCAGCGCTGCGAGACCAGCACGAACCAGCCGACGTAACCGCAGACGCCAAGCACACCGCCAGCGCCAAGCGCGCCCAACCACAGCTGCGGGCGCTGGTTCAGGCCGAACAGGACGGCGGCGACGATGACGCCAAGCGCCATCGCGAGCGGCGAACCAATCAGCAGCGTCATGCTCAGGCCCTCGCCGATGTGACCGCAGGAGTCGGCGCCGAAGGCCATCGCCAGCAGGCCGAAGACGAAGACGCCGACGAGCAGGCCGAGCAGCAGCAGTGCGCCGCCGATCGCGATCGACCAGCGCAATGCCGGATGCATCGGGGTTGCGGACGTGCGCGTCATGGCCGTGCCTCCGGCGCGGCGTGGCGCACGTGGTAGCGGAAATCGCCGGCGGGCGCGCCATCGAGCGGCTCGACCAGGAAGCGCACCTGCGGGCGCTCTGCCGCCCCCGCGCTGCCGAGACGACCGCGCAAGCGCGCGCTGCGTCCGGCATCGACGTCGGCATAGACCCAGGCCTGGCGCGGCGGAAAGCCGAAACCGCGCACCGGCACCGCGCCGAACCAGGGCGAGATGCGCGACCAGTAGTGGTCCGGCGGCTGCAGCCAGATGCGCACGCGGCCGCGGCCGATGCTGGCCTCGACCTCGACTTCGTAGACCCCGCGATCGTTGCGCGTCATCAACTCGACCGGACGCAGCGCCGATACGGTTTCGCCGTACCCGCTCGCGTCCACTTCGCCGGAGCCGGCCCAGCCAGTGCGCTCCTCGCGTCCGAACGCGGCGCCGGTGAAGGCGTAGCTGCCCGGGCCCTGCCACGACAGCCCGGGCGGATTCAGCACCGGCGTGTCGTCCAGATTGAGCGCCCAGTCGCCGCCAGGTCTCGGCAACGTCGCCGGCATGCGCTCAATGCGGGTAGCGGACAGGTCGAGGGTGTCGAGCTCAAGCGCGAGCAGCGCGCTGAAATCGATCAGCGGCGTTGCCGACAGATCGAGCTCGCGCAGGCGCGCCAGCGTGGCCAGGGCCGCGACATCGTCGATGCGCGTGCCGGCGAGCGCGAGGGTTTCGAGGCCTGCGGGCAGCACGTTCGAGGCCGGCGCCGGCAGCGCTTGCTGCGACAGGTTCAGTTCGCGCAGCGCATCGAGCCCGCACAGTTGCGGCCACTGCGCGAGCTGGCCGTGGTCGAACCACAGCACGCGCAGCGCGGTGAACGCGGACAGATCCGGCGCCGCGGCATGCGGCCAACCGGCCACGCGCAGCGCACGCACGTGCCCGCCCTCGATCCACACCGCACGCCGGTTCACCTCGGCTTCGAGCAGGCCGCGGTAGTAGCCGCCGAGCGAGTGCATCGCCTTGACGTCGAAGCCACCGTCGCGCGCGATCTGTTCCAGCGCACGGCGTTCGGATGGCGCAAGCGTCGCGACCGCGCTGGCCATATCCGGCGCCGGCTCGGCCAGCCACGCCCACGCGAGCAGTCCGGCCAAGCCCAACGACAGCAGCAGCGCCGCGCGCTTCATCCACTTCCACAGCCACGCACCCATGTCGACCCCGTCCGATTCGCCCGTTCCAGTACCGACACGCAAGACGGCGCGGATGCGGATCAGCGGGATCGACGTGCGGTCGGCAGAACGTTCAGAGCCTGGAGGCAGCCAGCACGATGTCGGCGTGTTGCCAGGCGGCATCGAAGCGGCGTTGCACCTCGGCGGCTTCCTCGCCGCGCTGTTGCGCACGCAGGCTCTGCGCGAGGCCAAACAGCGACCAGCCATTCTCTGGATTGCGCTGCAACTCCTCGCGATAGGTCGCCTCGGCCGACTTGGCGTCGCCCGCGGCCAGCAGCATCGCGCCGAGCGTGTGCCGCGTCGGCGCATGCCAGCCGGGCGGCTCGTCGTAGGGAATGCCGTCCTCGATCAGCACTGCTTCGCGCAGGGCCTCGATGCCGGCCCAGGTGTCGCCATTCACCGTCGCGAGCTCGCCGTGCAAGGTGCGCTCGGCAATGCGCACCGCATGCGAGAGCGGATATCGATCCCAGACCGTGAGCTTGGCCAGCTCCGGATCGGCCGCGAGCTTGGCCAGCGCTGCCAGGTGCTGCTCGGCCTGCTCGAGTTCGCGATCGCGCACCGCGGCCATGCCGCGCGCGTAGTGCCAAATCGCGGTGACATAGGGCAGGTCCGGCGCCGGGTTCGGCGCATCGACGATTTCCTCCCAGCGCCCGAAACGCACGCGCCGGAACCAGTCGGTCATCCAGTAATGCTGCAAGCCCGCGAAGCCCGGTTGGCGCATCAGATCGGGCAGATTCGTGCGCGCGGAGGTGGCCTCGGCCGCCGCCTTCGCGACCGCGCGCGAACCCTCCATGCTCGCCGCGAACCACAGGAAGTGATGGTTGTGCGGCACGTAGCCAAGTGGATAGAGACCCTGCGCATTGCCGCGACAGACTTCGAGATAGGCGTCGTCGGCCTGGATCGCGACCTGGTTCGCGAGCACCGCGTCGTGCCAGCGCCCGACGCGCGCGTAGATATGCGCGGGCATGTGCACCAGATGGCCGGAACCCGGGATCAGCACGCGCAGTCGATCTGCGGCGGCGACGCCGCGTTGCGGATCGGCCGAGGCCTCGACCGCGTGCACGTACAGATGCAACGCGCCGGCATGGTCGGGATGACGCGCCATCACGCTCTCGAGCACGAACACGATGTGCTCGGTATGGCCCTTCGGCTTCAGCTCGGCGTCGTAGTAGTCCCAGGGTTGCGTGTCCATCATCGCCTCGGCCCAGAAGGTCGCGGCGTCGGGATCACCCGGCAATTCGCGCGCGAGCGCGCCGCTCGCTTCGGCATAGGCGGCATCGAGCGCGCTGCGGTCGGCACCGGGCTGCTCGACATACCGTGCCGACAGCGCCTTGATGAAGCCCTGCTCGCGCGGCGTCGCCTTGGCGGTGAACTGCTGCGCCTTCTGCAGACGCTGCCAGGCCTTGGCATGGTTGCCAGGATCCATGCCCGAGTTCACATGCGGCCCGAGCACCAGCGCCGCGCCCCACCAGCACATCGCGCATTCGGGATCGAGTTCGGCCGCGCGCAGGAACGAGCGTTCGGCGGCATCGTGATTGAAGCCATAGGTCAGCATCAGGCCCTGGTTGAACCAGCGCTGCACCTCTGGATGCTTGCTGGTGACCGCAAACTGGTAGTCGCCGAGTCCTTCGAGCAGGGTCGCGCCAACCAGGCTCACCACAGCGGGCGGCGGCTCAGGCGCCGGCGCCGGCGCTGGCGCTGGCGCGCGGCTCCGCGAATAGAAGTACGCGGCGACGCCGGCAGCGATGACCACGACGATGAGCAAACGCTTCATGACGTCTCTCCGCGGCAACCCGGTGCGCGAGTTCTACTCCGGCATTGGGGGCGCTGCAATCGGCACAGCGATGCGCCACTCAATCCGTGCGCAGCGCCGCGACCGGGTCGAGGTCGGCGGGGTCGAGGTCGGCGGTTGCGACGCGCGCCGCACTGTTCTATGTCTTACCCCAGTAAAACCCAGAGGCCATGCCCATGAGTTGCAGCGCGACCCTTCGACAATCCGGTGGTTCGATCATTCTTTCGATTCCGAAGTCGATCGCGCAATCGCTGGCGGTGGAGGCGGGTTCGGTCGTGAACCTGGTTGTCGAGGGCCGCGAACTGCGTGTTTCGGCGGCCAGGCGAACCTTGGCGCAACGTCTCGCCGAATCTCCGAAAACTCCGGCGAAATGGGCGCGGGATGCGGACTGGCTGGCCGCGCCGGCGATGGGTCGGGAACCTCTGTGAGCCGCGCCCTGCCAGCGCGCGGCGACATCCTCGGTCTTAGCCTCGACCCGACGCTCGGCCGCAAGATCAGCGGCACGCGGCCAGTACTCGTGCTCTCGGCCGACGCCTTCAACGCCGCGTCCGGACTGTTGCTGGTCGCCCCAATCACGCAGGGCGGCCAACTGACGCGCAGCACCGGCTTCAGCGTGACGCTGATGGGGGCTGGGACGCGTACCCAGGGCGTCATCTGCTGCGACCAGACGCGCACCATCGACGCGCGCGCCCGTCGCTTCCGGCGCATCGAGCGCGCGCCGGACGCGATCATCGACGAAGCCATTGATGCCGTGCGTTCGATCCTCGACTAGCGCGCCGATCAATCCGTGCGCAGCGCCGCGATCGGGTCGAGGTCGGCGGCCTGGCGGGCGGGGTAGACGCCGAACGCGAGTCCGGTGAGTGCGCAGATCAGGGTTGCGGCGAACACCGGGATCGGTGCCCAACCCACGGCCCAGCCGGCGCCCCAGGCGATCAGGTAGGCGAGCACGCCACCGAACACCAGGCCGAGCAGCGCACCGACGCCGCAGATCAGCGCCGCTTCGCGCATGAACTGTTCGATCACGTCGCGCTTGCGCGCACCGAGCGCACGCAGCAGACCGATCTCGCGTTTCCGTTCGAGCACGTTGGCGAGCATGATGTTCATGATGCCGATGCCGCCGACCAGCAGGCTGACGCCGGCGATCGCGGCCATCACGATCTGGAAGATGCGCTGCGTCGCCTGATGCTGGCGATACAGCTGCGCCGGCACGATCAGCGCGTAGTCTTTCTGTCCGGCATGGCGCTGGTCGAGCAGCGCCGAGAGCACCTTGGAGCCGTCGACGATGCCGACCGGATCTTCGAGCTGCACCAGGAAGCGGTCGATCTCGTCCTCCATCGGCTGGAAGCGCAGGCGCGCGAGTGCGGACGCCAGCGGCACGAACACGCGATTGCTCTCGAGCCCAAGCTGCACGCCCTCGAACTGGTCCTTGCTCAGGTCGCGATCGGCCAGCACGCCGATGACCTCGAACCATGCGTGGTTGACCTTGACCAGCTCGCCGACCGCATCGCGCCCCGGGAACAGCGTCTTCGCCGCCTGATGGCCAAGCACCGCCACGGCCGCCAGGCGCTCGTCGTCGTCGCCGTCGAACACGCGTCCGCTGGAGACGGCGAGCGAGGCAAGCGCGAAGTACCCCGGGGTAACCCCGCTCGCGACCGCGTCCGAGCTCGCATACTCGCTCAGTACCGAATGCGTCTTGATCGCCTTCTCGGCGGCGAAGCCGCTCGCGCCCGGCACCACTTCCAGTGCCGCCTCGGCGTCGGCGCGGGTGAGCCCGAGGCTGCGTGCGCGCATTTCGCGCAGCGCTTCCTGGTCCGGCGGCGACTCGGTTTTCACGATCAGGTTGCGAAGGCCCAAGCCCTCGACCAGCTTCAGCGCTTCCTGGCGCGAACCCTCGCCGACGCCCTGCATCGCTACGATCGAACCGACGCCGAAAATCAGGCCAAGCAGGGTCAGCAGCGTGCGCAGGCGACGCCGCCACAACTCCTCGACGGCTTCACGCCAGTGCGTGCCGAAGCGACGACCAATGCGATCGATCCAGGCACTCATCCGACTCTCCGCATGCCGCCACCACGCCCACCACGGGCACCATCACTCGGCGCCGAGAAGCGCTTCGCGTCCGCACTCGCGGCATTCGCGGCCGGCGTCAGTACCACCGCGTCGCCGGCCTTCAGTCCCTTCAATACTTCGCTGCGCGCTGTGCCGCGCGCGCCGAGTTCGACTTCGCGACGGGCGATCTTGCGGCCCTCGCGCACCTCGACGAAGGTCTTGCCGCCCTCGGCGATCAGCGCCACGTTCGGCACCGACAGCCCATCGCCGGACTCCCCGGTGAACACGTCCGCGGCCATGCCCTGGCCCGGCACCAGCTGGTACTTCGCGACCGCCGCGGCCGGGACGACCGCGCGCATCAGCACGTACTTGACCGGGTTCTGCCGACTGCGCGACTGCGCGGCTCCGGCAACCCAGCTGACCTCGCTCGCGAACTCCTGCTCGGGCCGGCCGAGCGCATGCATCTTCACGCGCGCACCGACCTTCACGCCCTGGGCATCGAGCTGGGTCAGCGCGAACTGCACCTCCAGCGACGACAGCTCCGGCAACGCGCCGAATTCCTGCCCGGCCCACATGCTGGCGCCGACCTTGGGCTTCTCGCCGCCCCAGTCGCTGCTGAGCACGAACACGCCATCGTGCGGCGCGTACAGCTCCAGCGCCGCCACGTCTTCGCGGCGGCGCTGGGCATTGAGACCGTAGGTGGCGCGCTGCGAATCGAGCACGGCCAGTTCGGCGCCGCCGCGCACGCCGGTCTGCTGCTTCTGCCATTCCAGCGTCTGGTGCTTGAAGCCGAGGAACGCGGCGTCCTGCACCGCGTCGAGGATTTCGTTGCGCGCGAACATGCCGAGCTCGGCGCCGGCGTAGCGCTCGGCGATGCCGAGATCGACATCGACCTTGGCGATCTCGGCCCCGACCTTGTCCTGCGCGGTCGCGAGTTCGAGCTCCTTGCCGATGCGCGCGAGCACGTTGCGGCGCAGGTCGAGTTCGGCCTTGGTCAGCTCCAGCTCGCCCTGCGGCGCGATGAAGCGCGCGACCAGCTCGCCCTTCTTCACCTGCGAGCCTTCGGCCACCATCCACTCCAGCTGCCGCTGCGACCACCCCTGTCCGGGCACCGCGAGCGGCGTCGCCTTGGCCGAGCGCACTTCGCCGCTGGCCGAAACACGCAGCGCCACCGCACCCTGCTGCAACACCTCCACCGGCGCATCGCGGGTAGCGTCGCTGCTGCAGGCGGCGAGCGCGAGCAGGGACAACCGGCAGATCCACCTCATGAGCGCTGCTCCCCGGTGCGGATCAGCACGCGCACCGGCTGGCCCGGTTTCAGCGCCTGGCCCTTGGGATCGAAACTGACCACGGCATCGACCACCGGCACCAGCTGCGCGCGCGACTTGCTGCGCACCGCGCGGCCGATCTCGGTGACCGAACCCTCGATCGCCTGTCCGGCACCGCCCTCGACGGTGACCCGCGCCTTCATGCCGACGCTGACGTGGCGGATCTCGGTTTCCGGAATCGCGACGCGCGCGATCAGGGTCGAAACATCCGGGATCTGCGCCACCGACTGGCCGCGGAACACCTGCGAGCCGACGTCGAATTTCTCGCCCTGGAAATTGGTCTGGTGCAAGATGATGCCGTCGCGCGGCGCCTTCACGTTGAGCTCTGCCATCGCCTTCTGCGATCGCGCCACTTCGGCGCGCAACTGCGCCAGCTCGGACTCGACCAGTCGCCATTCCTGCTTGCGCTGTTCGGCCGCGGCGCGCTCGCGCCGGGTCGCGAGCGCGAACTGCTTCTCGGCCTGGTCGCGTTCGATCACCAGCTTCTGGTAATCGACGCGACGCACGATGTCGGCCGGCTGGTCGGCCTTGCGCGTCGCCTTCTCCACATTCGCCTTGGCCTGTGCGGTCGCCAGCGCCTCGGTGCGTTCGCGCTCCTCCAGTTCCAGGCGCAGGCGCTCACGCTGGGTCTCCTTTTCCTTGAGCGCGCTCTGCTTGCCGCTCAGCGTGCGCAACACCTCGGAACTGTCGAACGCGGCGACGACCTCGCCCTGCTTCACCGGCGTTCCGTCCGCAGCGAGCTGGGTCAGCGCCAGCTGCCACAGGTCGTCGATTTCGGGTGGCGAGATCGAAGCGCTCTCGCGCGCGGCGATCTCGCCGTCGAAACTCAGTTCCGCGGCCGCCAGCGGCATCGCCAGCAGCAGCAGGCCGGCGATCCGGATCGGCTTCATGGTGTGGCTCCGTTGTTGCGATTCGCGGGCGCTTCGACGATCGATTCGACACGCACGCTGGAGGCCGGCAGCAGCCCGAGTTCGGCCGAACCTGCGAGCGGAATGATCACGGTGAAGTAGCGTCCCGCACCCATCTCGGCCTTGGCCGCGGGCGCGCCCGAGATCGACTCGATGTTCGCTTCCAGCTTCAGGTCCGGGCGCGCGTCGAAACGCAGGCGCACGCGCTGGCCCACGGCGATGGCGCTGCGGTCGGCCTCGAGCGCGTAGGCGCGCACCGTCATCGGGCCACGGTCGACGATGTCGCCGATCTTCATCCCCGGCCAGGCAGAGGAACCTTCGTCGAGGCGGTCGCCGCGCCACGGGTTGAAGCCATGCACGACGATGCCGTCGACTTCCGCCTTGACCTCGGCCATCGCCACCTGCGCCTGGTGGTAGAGCAAGTCCTGGCGCAGCTTGTCGATCTCCAGGCGCGCGTCCTCGCGCCGCCGCGCGACTGCGCTGATCGCGGCGTCACGTTCCTTGCGGCGCAATTCCAGATCGCGGCCAGTGCGCACCAGTTCGCCCTGGTAGCGGTCGTAGTCGAGCGACGACAGATGCTGCTTCGGGATCGCGGCATCGACCTTGGCCTTGCGGTTCAGCGCATCGGCATCGACGAAGGCGCGCTCGGCATCGATCGCGGCGACGTCGAGCGTCGCCACCTCTTGCGCGACGCGCGCCTCGGTCTGCTCGATCTGTGCGCCGAGCGACTGGATCTGCGCGGCACTGCCGCCGGCATCGATGCGCACGACGACGTCGCCCTTCTTCACTGCCGCGCCTTCGCGCACGTAATAGCGCAGCACCACGGGCGATGAATTCGACGGCGGGCAATACACCGGCTGCGCGTTCAGCGCGACCACTTCGCCGCTCAGGATCACGCGGGGCGGAGCGGCAAAGGCCAGACCTGCGAAGAACATCAGCAGCAGCGATGTAGGAGCGGCACTTTGCCGCGACCAGAGCCGCGAGCAGCGCGGCAACCGCAGACCCGACCACCACCGCGTCATCGGTCGCGGCAAAGTGCCGCTCCTACATCCGCACAGGCCTGTGCCGGGCTTTGCTTCAGCGCTTGTCATCGGATTCCACCTGGCCGTCGCGCAGCCGCACATGGCGCGGCACGCGTGCGGCGATGTCGTTGTCGTGGGTCACCAGCACGATGGTCTGGCCCTGTTGGTGCAACTCTTCGATCAGCCCGAGCACGTCGGCCGCGGACCTGGAATCGAGGTTGCCGGTGGGTTCGTCGGCGAGCAGCAGGGCCGGGCTCAGGATCAGCGAGCGCGCGATCGCGGCGCGCTGCATCTGTCCGCCGGAGAGCTGGGTCGGGCGGTGGTCCATGCGATCGGCGAGGCCGACGCGCGCCAGCAGTTCGCGCGCGCGCCCATCCACCTGCGGCTTCGGCTCGCGGGTGAAGCGCAACGGCAGCAACACGTTTTCGAGCACGGTCAGGCGCGGCAACAGGTGGAAGCTCTGGAAGATGAAGCCGATCTTGCGGTTGCGCAGGGTGCTGATCGCCTCGTCGTCGAGCCGCGACACCTCCTCGCCGTCGAGCACGTACGAGCCGCTGTCGGGCTTGTCGAGGCAGCCGAGCACATTGAGCAGCGTCGACTTGCCGGAACCCGACGGCCCGGTGATCGCGACGAACTCCCCGGCATCGACGTGCAACGACACGCCGTCGAGCGCGCGCACCTCGGCGCCGTGCATGTCGTAGGTTCTGCGGATGTTCTCGACCTGGATCACCGGGACTTCCCTGTAGCGAGGCGCTTCAGACCATGGGGGCGCGCAAGGGTTCCGCAAGTCGCTAACCGGCAGAAGCGCCACAGGTCATGCGACCGGATTGCACACTCATGCATCGCGATTCGTCGCACTTCTCCTCTCTCCCCCCCACCCCCCCCCGAGGGAGAGGGAAAAGACCTCAATCAATCGTCGGCAACACCGACACCACCTCTTTGACCGTGGTCATGCCGCGCGCGATCAACTCGGCGCCGGCCAGGCGCAGCGGGCGCAGGCCGTCGCGCAGGCAGGACTCGCCGAACGCCGGCAGGTCGATGTCGGCGCGGATTTCGCGGCGCAGATTTGGCGACATCGTCAGCATTTCGTACACCGCGGTGCGGCCGTAGTAGCCGGTGTGACGGCAGTCGTCGCAGCCCTTCGCAGTGCGTGCGTGCGCCGGCAGCGGCATCTCGAAGCCGCGCGTGAGTGCCTGCCAGGCGCCCGGGTCGACCTCGATCGGCTGCTTGCAGCGCGGACACAGCATGCGCGCCAGGCGCTGCGCGACGATGCCGTTCACCGTGCTCTGGATCAGGTAGTGCGGCACGCCCAGATCGAGCAGGCGCGTGATCGCGCTCGGCGAATCGTTGGTATGCAGCGTGCTCAGCACCAAGTGTCCGGTCAGCGCCGCCTGCACCGCCATCTCCGCGGTTTCGAGGTCGCGGATTTCGCCGACCATGATGATGTCCGGGTCCTGGCGCAGCAGCGTGCGCACACCGGCGGCGAAGGTCAGGTCGATCGACTGCTGCACCTGCATCTGGTTGAAGGCGGGCGCGATCATCTCGATCGGGTCTTCGATGGTGCAGACGTTGATCTCGGGCGTGGCCAGGTGCTTCAGCGTCGAGTACAGGGTCGTGGTCTTGCCGGAGCCGGTGGGGCCGGTGACCAGCACGATGCCGTGCGGTCGTTCGATCATCTCGCGCCACTGCGCCTCGTCGCGGGCATTGAAGCCGAGCTCGGAGAAGTTCTTGACGACCACGTCGGGGTCGAAGATGCGCATCACCACCTTCTCGCCGAAGGCGGTCGGCATCGTCGGGATGCGCATCTCGACCTCGCGCCCGCCCGGCGAGCGCGTCTTGATGCGGCCGTCCTGCGGGCGGCGGCGCTCGGCGATGTCCATGCGCCCGAGGATCTTGATGCGCGACACCACCGCCGCCATCACCGGCGTCGGCAGTTCGTAGACCTTGTGCAGCACGCCGTCGATGCGAAAACGCGCCGGGCTCATCTCGCGCCGCGGCTCCAGGTGGATGTCGCTGGCGCGCTGTTCGTAGGCGTACTGCAGCAGCCAGTCGACGATGCGCACCACGTGCGAATCCTCGGCGCCGACTTCGCCGGACTTGCCGAGTTCGACCAGCATCTCGAAGTTCGGAATGCCGCGCTTGTCCTCGTCGCCGCCGTCCTTGGCCTTGCGCACGCTGCGCGAAATGCCGGCGAACTCCATCAGGAAGCGATTGACGTCGAGCGGGTTGGCGACCACGCGGTCGACCTTGCGACGAAGCAGGCGCTCGAGGTCGGGCAGCCAGCGCGTATCGAACGGTTCGCTGGTCGCGATGGTCAGGGCGTCGCCGCTGACATTGACCGGCAGGATGCGATAGCGCGTCGCGTAGCTCGGCGCGACCACTTCACCGACGCGGGCGATGTCGATCTTGGTCGGGTCGATGCGCAGGTACGGCAGCCCGGCCTTGTGCGCAAGCCACTCGGTCAGCGCTTCGAGCGTCAGGTGGCGACCGGGTTCGCGCGGGTCGGGCAGCTTCGCGTTCGCGATCAGGATCAGCGGATGCAGCTCGCCGCGCGTCAACCCCTTGCCCATGCGGATGGTCTTCGCCGCCTCGCCGGTGACCAGCTTGTCGACGATCAACGCCGCCAGCACCTCGTCCAGCTCGACCCGCTTGCCCTCCGAGAACCTGCTGGTCGTGAACGCCGCACGCCCTTCCAGCGGAACCACCTTGTGCGTGTCGTGCTTGCTCATTGCGGCCAGTCCTTCGCGCGTGGCGTCAAAGCATTGTGGCGGTTGCTGCGTGGCAACGCGAGCGTGGTGCCCACCATCAGCGCGAGGCGCGCTGGAAGCAGGCCCGGGCTCGGGGATAGTCGACCACGATCCGGAAGTATTTGAACGCGGAGCCGCCGAGTGCACCCCAAGTCGGGCGATCCATCATCGAGGCCATGTATTTCTGGAACGCGCCAGGCGGTTGTTCCGCGAACCAGACCGGGCCGACGGTCTGGCCGGCGATTTCGATGACGGGCACCTCAATCATCCGCCGGAGTTGCTCGCCCTTGCGATCGGCTTCGTCGAGCACACGCCATTCCGGGTGACGCTGCATCCAGCGTTCGAATACCTGGTGCTCGATGAACGAGGTCGCGATAGGGGTGCCGGTAGGCAGCTTGAACACCTCAGCGGAGCGTTCGGTCAACGTGGCCGTGGCGCCGGTGTCGAGCAGCACATCCAGCAGCTCGCCGTCGATTGTGGTCTGCATCGATGGAAAGTGCATCGTGCGCTTTCCGTTGTCGTCCATCTGGAAGCCGAGCTTAACGGTGCATTCCGTGGCCATGTCGGGCGCGTGATTCAGCTTGCGCAGACGCTGCGCGGGATAGTCGAACTCCCAGATGCCGTCGGCAAACCAGCGAGCGCCGAGGAACCCATCCATCTGGGCCAGTTGTTCGTCGTCGCCGAGGATCAAGCGACCGGCCCGGAAGTGATCCGGAGGCGCCGGAATGCCAGCGCCTTTATCGAATGCCGGGAACGCAACCAGACGCACTGGTTCGCCGCCGCTGCCGTCCTCGATGATCTTCATGCCATGCCGGCGCGCGATGCCGACGTGGAGCGCATTCCAGCCACCGCCGGTGTCGGTGAAAAAGCGCAGTTCGTGGCCACCGAGTCGCGGCATCACCCAGACCTGGTCATGGACAAACTGACTCGGCACGTCCGTTCCGGTGTCGGGCCTGGACGCTGCAAAGCTGGTTTGGGCAGACAGCGCGATCAGCATCGACAGCGCTCGCCACTCCCTCTGAAAGATCCGGTGCCCGTTGTGCTTGCTCATGTCTGCCGCCGTTCCACGATCCAGCGAACATGCTAGCCCGATCCGCGAGCAGCTGCGCGCCTTCGCTGCTTCCACAAGGACCACGGCCCGACGTGGCGACCGCCTTTGAGCATCGCGCCGGGTCCGGCTAGAATCCTTACCAGGTAATACTCTGGAAACAGGCCATGGCGTCGTTCTCGATCACCAGCAAGGGACAGGTGACCATCCCGAAGGCAGTACGCCAGCAACTCGGCCTGCGCGCGGGCAGCAAGGTGCGCTTCCGAGTCGTCGGCGATCGCGCCGAAATGGAAAGCATCGGCGGATCTTCGACGGTCGTCACGTCGAGCGCAGCGGGCATGCTGCGGCACAAGGGACCGGCCTGCCCCGCCGATTTCGACGTCGCCAGTCTGATGATCTCCGGACCAGGCCGACGCGGCCGCTCGCGATGAACGCCACGATCGGCCTCGATACCAACATCCTGGCGCGCTACTTCGTTGTTCCGGGCGACGATCCCGCAGAAAGACAGCAGTTCGCGCAAGCGCAGTCTCTGATCGACTCCGGGCAGCCGTTGATGGTCTGCAAGACGGTATTGCTCGAACTTGAGTGGGTGTTGCGCGGCTTCTATCGATATTCGCGCGCCGATATCGGGCGTGCCCTCAGCTGGCTGTCCGAACAAGCGCATATCGAGCTGGAAGACCGTTCCGCCGTCGAACATGCTTTGGCCAACTACACCGCAGGATTCGATTTCGCGGATGCGCTGCATCACGCCAGTTATGCCGGCTGCAACCGGGTTGCCAGCTTCGATGATCGCGGCTTCGTGCGTCGCAGCGAACGCCTGAAGCTGCAGCCGCCGGTACGACTGCCTGGTACGCGCCGCAGTCGCTGAAGCCGGGCCAAGCCCGCGCCGCCGCTATACTACGGCGCTTTTCGACCCAGACCGGAATCCCCATGACAGGCCCGACGTTCCAGGACGTGATCCAGACACTGAACCGCTATTGGGCGGAGCAGGGTTGCGTGCTGATCCAGCCGCTCGACACCGAGGTCGGTGCCGGCACCTTCCATCCCGCGACCTTCCTGCGCGCGCTTGGCCCGGAGCCGTGGCGTGCCGCCTATGTGCAGCCCTCGCGGCGCCCGACCGACGGTCGCTACGGCGAGAATCCGAACCGCCTGCAGCACTACTACCAGTACCAAGTGGTGCTGAAGCCGAACCCGGCAAACATCCTCGATCTCTACATCGGTTCGCTGAAGGCACTCGGCATCGACCCGCTGACGCATGACCTGCGCTTCGTCGAGGACAACTGGGAGAGCCCGACGCTTGGCGCCTGGGGCCTCGGCTGGGAGGTGTGGTTGAACGGCATGGAAGTCACCCAGTTCACCTATTTCCAGCAGGCCGGCGGACTCGACTGCAGGCCGGTGACCGGCGAGATCACCTACGGCCTCGAGCGCCTGGCGATGTATCTGCAGAATGTCGACAACGTCTACGACCTGGTGTGGACCCGCGGCCCGCAGGGCACCGTCACCTATGGCGATGTCTATCACCAGAACGAGGTCGAGCAGAGCACCTACAACTTCGAGCATGCGAACGTCGATGCATTGTTCGCGTGGTTCGACACCTGCGAAGGCGAGGCATTGAAGCTGGTCGAGCGCGGCCTGCCGCTGCCGGCCTACGAACAGGTGTGCAAGGCCAGCCACAGTTTCAACCTGCTCGACGCGCGCCGCGCGATCAGCGTGACCGAACGCCAGCGCTACATCCTGCGCGTGCGCACCATCGCCAAGGCCGTGGCCGAGTGCTACCACGCGCAACGCGAGAAGCTCGGTTTCCCGGGCCTGAAGCAGAAGGCGGCCTGAGCCATGACCACCCATATCGCCCCCCTGCTGATCGAACTCGGCACCGAAGAGCTGCCGCCGAAGGCGCTGGATGAACTCGCGAATGCGTTTCGCGACGGTATCGCCGCCGGCCTGACCAAGCGTGGCATCGCGCACACCGCGCATTCGGTGCGGGCGCTGTATTCGCCGCGCCGGCTCGCGGTCTGGGTCGAGGACGTGGCGCTGCAGCAGCCCGAGCAGCAACTCGAACGCCGCGGCCCGGCGGCCAATGCCGCGTTCGACGCATCCGGAGCGCCAAGCAAGGCGCTGATCGGGTTTGCGCACAGCTGCGGCGTCGGCTTCGAGCAACTGCAGAAGATCGAGACCGACAAGGGCGCGTGGTTCGTGCATCGCGCGGTCAAGCCGGGCGAAGCCACGGCGAGCCTGCTGCCGCAGATCATCGACGAAGCGTTGAAGGCGCTGCCGGTTCCGAAGCCGATGCGCTGGTCCGACCTCGACTACCAGTTCGTGCGCCCGGCGCACTGGCTGGTGGTACTGCTCGGCGAACAGATCGTCGAGGCCGAGATCATGGGCCTGAAGTCCGACCGCATGAGCCGCGGCCATCGTTTCCATCATCCCGAACCGGTGTGGCTGGCGAGCGCCAACGACTACGTCGACGCGTTGCGCAACGCCAAGGTGCTGGTCAATCCGGCCGAGCGCGTGAACCGCATCATCGCCGAGGTGCAACGCGTCGCCGAAGGCATCGGCGGCGTGCCGCGGCTGCGCCAGGACCTGCTCGACGAGGTCAAGAACCTGGTCGAGTGGCCGGTCGCGATCGCCTGCACCTTCGAGCGCGACTTCCTGCGCGTGCCGCAGGAAGCGCTGATCATGACCATGGAGTCGAACCAGAAGTTCTTCCCGGTGTTCGATGCCGACGGCAAGCTCACCGAACACTTCATCGGCGTCGCCAACATCGAGAGCCGCGACCCGAACGAGATCCGCAAGGGTTACGAGCGCGTGATCCGCCCGCGCTTCGCCGATGCCAGGTTCTTCTTCGACGATGACCTGAAGACGCCGCTGGCCACGCAACAGGAAGCGCTGCGCAAGGTCACCTACCAGCAGAAGCTCGGCTCGGTGTGGGACAAGGTGTGCCGCGTCGGCGAACTGGCGCGCGTGATCGCCGAGCGCCTGCGCTCGATGCACGGCATCGGGGTCGACCCGGCCGATGCAACCCAGGCCGCGAAGCTCGCGAAGTGCGACCTGATGACGCGCATGGTCGGAGAGTTCCCGGAGCTGCAAGGCATCATGGGCCGCTACTACGCGCTGGCCCAGGGCGAAGCCGCCGAAGTCGCCTACGCGCTCGACGAGTTCTACCAGCCGCGCTTCGCCGGAGACGCGATCGCACCGAGCCGCCTCGGCCAGGTGCTCGCGATCGCCGAGAAGCTCGACACGCTCGCTGGCATGTTCGCGATCGGCCAGAAGCCGACCGGCAACAAGGACCCGTTCTCGCTGCGCCGCAATGCGCTCGGGTTGGCACGCACGCTGATCGAGGGCGGACTGGACCTGGATTTGAACGCGTTGCTGCACGAGGCGATCGCCGCGATTTCCACGGATGGTCTCGATGCCAAGGCGAACGACCTCTACGACTTCATCACCGACCGCCTGCGCGGCTACTACACCGAACAGGGCATCCGCGGCGATGCCTTCGAGTCGGTGCTCGCCGTGCGGCCGGCCAGCCTGCGCGACTTCGACCGGCGCATCCGCGCCATCGACGTGTTCACCAAACAAGACGAGGCCGAGAGCCTGGCGGCGGCGAACAAGCGCATCGGCAACATCCTGCGCCAGGCCGCCGAGAAGCAGCTTGCCGTGGCCGAGCGCGTCGATGCCAGCCTGCTCGATCCCGGTGCCGAGCGCGATCTCGCCACCGCGCTGGATGCGGCAATCGCCGAGGTCACGCCGTTGCTCGCCGAGCACCGCTACGTCGAAACGCTGCAACGCCTGTCGCAACTGAAGCCGGTCGCCGACGCGTTCTTCGATGGCGTGATGGTGATGGTCGAGGACAGCGCGAAGCGCGCCAACCGCCTCGCGTTGCTGCGCTCGCTGCGCACGCAGTTCCTCGCCATCGCGGACATCGGCCTGCTCGGATGATCGACACCGCCGCGCTGTTCTCGGTGCCGCTGGTCGATCTCGGCGAACGCGATGCGCGTTTCCGGGGCATCCTCACGCCGGCGCCGGAACTGGCGCAGCGGCCGACCGGCATCACCGCGCAGTTTCTCGAAAACGCCGAGGCCTACCACCAGCGCTTCAGCAACACCGCCTACTTCCGGCTGTTGATCGAACAGGCGCTGGCGGCAACGCCGCTGGCAACCTCGGCGCCGCTGATCCTCGATCTCGGCTCCGGCTCCGGCAATTCGGTATGGCCCTGCCTGGATCTGTTTGCGGATGCGCAGGTCGTCGCCACCGACCTCAGCCCGAACCTGCTCGCGATCTTGCGCGACCATGCCGCGTCGCGTGGCGCCGACGCCGCGCGACTCACGACCGTGTGCATGGATGCGACCCGCGACTACTACGCTGCCGACCGCTTCGACTTCGCCGTCGGTGCCGCGATCCTGCACCATCTGATCGACCCGGTGGCCGCGCTTGCCGCCGTGCATCGCGCATTGAAACCCGGTGGCATCGCGCTGTTCTTCGAGCCATTCGAGAATGGCAATGCGCTGCTGATGCTGGCCTACGAGGACCTGATCGCCGAAGCCGCGACGCAACCGCTGCGCGAGGACGTGCTCGCGTTCCTGAAGCGCATGGTCCATGACTTCCGCGTGCGCAGCGCGATCCGCCCGGAGCAACCGGGCTTCGCCGAACTCGACGACAAATGGATCTTCACCAAGCGCTGGTTCGAGCGCGCCGCGGAAGCGTGCGGCTATCGCGAACTGCGCATCGAGCCCCTGCACGACCTCGATCGCCCGTTCGCGAACCAGACCCGCGCCAACCTCAACATGGGCCTCGGCCTGCCACCCGAAGTGCTGCCCGACTGGGCCTGGGCCCGCATCGACCGCCTCGACCAAGCCTTCTCCCCCGACCTGCGCGCCGACCTGCTGATCGAAGGGCGCGTGGTGCTGCGCAAGTAGCGGCCGCCCGCGAAGCTGCTGCGGCGGTGCGAGCATCGCGGCCTGGAGGCCGCTCCCACTGTCGCCCCATGAAGCTCGGTCGGAGCAGTAGTGGGAGCGGCTTCCAAACCGCGATCCGATACGAGTCGCTGCGGCAATGCATCCTCGAAGCGCAGTCGCTGCTGAAGCTCGCATGCGCCCGGCTGTCTGCGGCTTGAGCAAGGAACGCCGCGCATCCTCTAATCACCGAGTCCGGCGGCGTGCCGGTCACGAGGTGGACGCGCGGCCTTCCACCCGAAGTGCTGCCCGGCTGGGCCTGGGCCCGCATCGACCGCATCGACCACGCCTTCTCCCCCGACCTGCGCGCCGACCTGCTGATCGAAGGGCGCGTGGTGTTGCACAAGTGGCGGACACACTGGTCCGCTGGAGATCGTGCCGCTACTACATCGCGCGAACACGCCGCCCGTCCACCTCCAATCCATCTACCTGCGTCGCTCGCTGCGCAACGCGGTGGCAAGGCACAAGTAGTCCCTGAGGGGCATCATGCCCAGTTCGGCGCGTCGCGCATCCACGCTATCCGCTTCCTCGATCGGAAGCGGCTGCGCCGTTTCCGCTCCTGGCTGGAGTTGCGTGCCGTACTTCTGCATCTTGTGGTGGTACAAGACCGCGACTCTGTCGTACAGCAGGGCGAACTGCTCCCCACTGATTTCTCCGCTTGCAGCGGAGGACTCCAGTTGCTGCAGGACCTCGAACTGCCACCCTGGATCCATCGAGGCGTGCTGAACCAGAAGCCACGCGGCATTGACGCCATCCCTCCCGACCTCCGATTCCTTCGGGAAGCCGGATCTGGCGACGATGCGCTTGATCGCATCAAACGCGTCCTTGTCTGCCGCTTCCCGACCAAGAAGATCTTCGGAGGTTTCCGATCGGACTTCCTGATCACGCTGCGCAAGCATGAGCAACTTCTTGCGGAGCGTGGGCTTCGACACGGCGCGGGCAGTCCTCGACTTCGCGGTGTTGATTGAAGCTTGCGTTGCCCGCCACGCAGATGCGCCCGGGCAGAGAATTTCAGCCTGCTCCGTTGCGCCAGACGGGTTGGCCTGCAGCAGCACCAGTGCGAGTGCCAAGCAGCGCGTGTGCGGCCTGTTCTTCATCATCGACCACCGCGGCGCCGCGTTCTCCGAGGATCTGCGCAGCGAGTTGCTGTTGGAGGGCATGGTGCTGCTCAAGCGCTGAGCGACCGGCTCGCGGCGAGGATCGCGATCACCTCGACGTCCTCGACCGCAGCGAACGCTTCGTACCACTGGCCGACCGAGAGGAATGGCTCGGGCGTGGCCAGGCAGACGACTTCGTCGGCGAGCACGCGCACCCGTTCCAGACTCTCCGCGGCCGCCACCGGCACCGCGCAGACCAGCCACGCCGGATGCTGCGCGCGTGCCGCCTTCAACGCCGCGAACATGGTCGCTCCGGTGGCCAGACCGTCGTCGGTCACGATCACCGTGCGCCCGCGCAGCGCGATCGGCGCCGCCCCATAACTTCGCCGCCGCGATTGGATCAGTTCCAGTTGCCGACGCGCCTCCTCGGCGATGTAGCGGTGCGGCAACTCGAACATCGCCGCCTCGGGATTCATGTGCACGCTGCCGTGTTCGTCGATCGCCCCGAGCGCAAGCTCCGGGTTGTGCGGCGCGCCGATCTTGCGCACCAGCACGACGTCGAGTTCGCCCTCCAGCGCGTCCGCGATGATCCGCCCCATCGGCACCGCCCCACGCGGAATTGCCAGCACCAGCGGATGCTGGCCGCGATGCGCAGCAAGCGCCTGCGCCAGCCGCCGCCCGGCATCCTCGCGATCACGAAATGGCAGTCGGGTCATGCTCCACCCCGCACGCTGCGCCACCGCAGCCCAGTCGGCCAAGCCTGCGCCTGCGTTGCGAGGCGCGTCAACCGCACTCAGCTGCGGCTTCGCGGACCGTCGTCGTTTGCGCCAGGTTCGTTGCGCTCGCGTGCGCGACTGGATGCGTCGGGTGCGGGGAAAGCTTCGCGAAACGTGAATGCGCTCGCGCTAGCGCCGTGCTCGCGCAGGTGTGCGAGCTTGGCCGCCGCTGCGTCGACCGATCGGCACCTTCCGCGAGCGCATTGATCCGATCGAGGCTGTCGACGAAGTCCTGCAACTGCGGCGAGTCGAGCGGCGCCAGCAGGGTCGCGATGTTCAGTTGGGCGAGTTGATAGCGGGACATGACGGGCTCGATGCTGGATGTCGAACTCAGTGCTGCACCATTTCCGCTTCTCAAGCGTCGAAGTTGCGCCGCCGACGTGCCGCAACGAATCCCACGGCGAGCACGGCACCGACCAGCGCCAGAAGTCCTGACTTGGACGTCGCCGGAATCGGCGCGGCAGCGCCCACGCCGAGTGCGTAACTGACCAGTGGCGGCGAGCCCGAGAGGTTGCCGTTGTACACCTCGATCAGGTACTCGCCGATCGGGAAGCGCCCGAGGTCAAAGCGTTCGGTGTGCGCCGGCACCGGCGGCGCACCCGGCGTCACGACGTCGTTGAGGATCACGTAGACCTGGATCGAGCTGCCGTAGCGGTACGTGTGCACCGCTTCGAGCTCCTGGCCGGCGTTGAAATGCACGCTCATCCGGATCATGTCCTGCGGCGTGGCTTGCAGCGGAGAGACATCGAGCACGTCCAGCGCGCGCGCCGGACCCACGACCAGCATCAGCAGTGCCACCAGCCATCCTCGGACTCCAATCATGCTGCACTCCTCCATCGAAGGCGGCGACCATAGTCGACCGGATGTTCAATCTTCGTTGCCATGCACTCAGGCGCGACAGCGTTCGAACTCGAGGCCGAAACGCGCGAGGTACTTGCGCAGGCGGTCGCCGTCGTTGCTGCTGGCCTTGCGTTCGCGGCTGGCCTGGAACAGCACGCGGCCGGCTTCCGCGAGGGTGCGGCACTGGCGGCAGACGCGCACGACTTCGGCGAGTTGCGCGCGGTCGAAGCGGTCGAGTCGTTCGGCGCCGTCGTGCCCGAGCAGTGCGCTGAAGTCGATCGCGTCTTCTCCGGCATCAGTGGCGCGACCGGTCCACAGACGGCGCAGGCGCGCGATTTCCTCGTCGACGACCGCGGTGGTGATGCGACCGGATTCCGACAGCGTGGCCATGCGCGTGATCGACGCACCGAGGTCGCGGAAGTTGCCCGGCCATTGCGCGTCGATGCCGGTCGCGAACTTGAGGAAGCGCTCGCGCGCCTCGCGATTGAAGCGCACCTGCTCGCCGTGGTTGCGGGCGTAGCGCGCCAGTTCGAAGTCAAGGTTCGGTTCGATGTCCTCGCTGCGCTCCTTCAGCCCGGGCAGGTAGAAGGTCCACAGATTCAGGCGCGCGAACAGGTCGTCGCGAAAGCGCCCTTCGCGCACTGACTGCGCAAGATCGCGGTTGGTGCCGGCGATCAGCTGGAAGTCGCTTTCGATCTCGCGGTCGCCACCGAGCGGCGGGAAGCGCTTGTCCTCGATTGCACGCAACAGCATCGCCTGCTCGTCGAGGCCGAGCTCGCCGATCTCATCCAGAAACAGCAGCCCGCCATCGGCCGACTTCAACAGCCCGGCGCGATCGGATTGGGCGCCGGTGAACGCGCCGCGGACATGGCCGAACAGCGCACTGCCGGCGCCGTCGCCGCGCAGGGTCGCGCAGTTCACTTCGACGAAGCGGCCCTTGAGGTTCTGCCGCTGCTTCTTCAACTCGAACACGTTGCGCGCGAGCTGGCTCTTGCCGGCGCCGGTCGGCCCCATCAGCAGCATCGGCGATTTCGACTTGCCGGCAACGCGCTCGATCTGCTCGATCATGCGGTTGAACATCGCGCTGCGCGTCTCGATGCCCGACTTCAGGAACTCGGTGGTGTCGGCGCGCAGGTTCGCGAAGCGCTGCGCGATGGGGTCGTAACGCGCAAGGTCGAGGTCGATGATCGCGTAGGAACCGGGATCACCGGCCTTCTGCTTGCGCGGCGGCGACGCCTGCAGCAAGCGCCCCGGCAGGTAGCGCGATTCCGCGAGCAGAAACCAGCAGATCTGCACGACATGGGTGCCGGTGGTGATGTGCACGTAGTAGTCCTCGTGCTCGGCATCGAAGGTGTAGGCGCGCACGAAATCAAACAGGGCCGAATACACCTGCTCGAAGTCCCACGGGTCGGCGAGATAGAGGTCATGCACGCGGACCGCGGTATCGGGCGACACCGTCTTCAGGTCGGCCACGACCTGCGACGTGAGCGCCTTGAAACGTCGCTGGTCGACCAGCAGTTCGATGCGATCGAGCGCCAGATCTTCATGCATGCCGAGGCTGACGGTCGGCCGCCACTTCTCCCAGCGCCCGGCGCCGCCGCCGGTGGCGTCGAGCTGGGTACCGATGAATCCGAACACCACCTGGCGCTTCATGACCGCTCCGTTTGGATCATTGCGATCGCAGCGTATCGTTTCTGGCCGTCCGTGCAAACCCGACCTTTTCCGGCGAACGTGGCAAACACCCACATAATCAACATCTTGGTCCGAACAGCCGATGTTGGCACGGGACTTGAAGTAGGGAGCCCGTCGGCACGATCCCTTCGTGCATGCCAAGGAGAGCCCCATGTTGAACAAGCTGCTGTTCGGTACCAAGCCCGCGGGCACCGACCTCGTCGTCAACGCCGCCGGCGGCAAGGCGCACGCCTTCGACGCCCGCCATGCGGTGGCGCAGCTCGCGATCACCGGCACCTTGAACGACACGTTCTATGCCGATGCGAACACCCAGCTCGACGCATTGCTGGCGCACTGCTTCGACGTGGCGCCGGAGTACATCGCCAAGACCGCGATCTACGCCCGCCAGCATGGGCGCATGAAGGACACGCCGGTGCTGTTGCTGGCCTGGCTGGCAGCGTTCGACGGTGCATTGTGCGAGCGCGTTTTCGATCGCGTGATCGACAACGGCGCGCAGCTGCGCAGCTTCGTGCAGGCCCTGCGTTCCGGCGTAGTCGCCCGCAAGAGCCTCGGCTCGCGTCCGAAGCGCCTGGTGCAGCGCTGGCTGGAGCATGCCTCGGATGAAACCCTGATCCACGCGATGGTTGGCAATGCGCCGTCGCTCGCGGACGTGATCAAGATGGTGCATCCGCGTGCGGCTTCGATGGAACGTGCCGCGCTGTATGGCTACATCATCGGCAAGGATGTCGATGAAGCGCTGTTGCCGCAGGCCTTGCGTGACTTCGAGGCGTTCAAGCGCGATCCGTCGAGGACGGTGCCGAAGGTGCCGTTCCAGATGCTGACCGCGCAGCCGTTGACGAACGCGCACTGGTGCGCGATCGCGCAGACGGCGGGCTGGACGATGACGCGCATGAACCTGAACACGTTCGCACGCCATGGCGTGTTCGAGGAGCGCAAGCTCGTCGAGCTGGTCGCGGCGCGACTCGCGGATGCGAAGCTGATCGAGAAGGCCCGAGCCTTCCCGTACCAGCTGCTGACCACCTGGCAGGCGACGGCCGCAATGCCGCAGCCGATCCGCGAGGCCGTGCGCGAGGCGATGGAGATCGCCGTCGGCAACGTGCCGAAGCTGAAGGGCTCGGTGGCGATCGCGGTCGACGTGTCGGGTTCGATGAGTTCGCCGGTGACCGGTGTCCGCCGCGGCGCCACCACCGCGACGCGCTGTATCGACGTCGCCGGTCTGATGGCGGCTGCGGTACTCGCCAAGCACCCGGGCGCGATCGTGTTGCCCTTCAACGACCGCGTGCGTCCCTGGGGACGCCCGAAGTCGAACACGGTGATCGAAACGGCGGAAGCGCTGGCGAAGTTGCTCGGTGGTGGAACGGCGGTCAGTGCACCGATCGCCGAACTGAATCGGATGGGCGTGGCGCCGGATACGGTGGTGATCGTGTCCGACAACCAGAGCTGGATCGATCACCGCAACGGTCGCGAAACCGCGACCGGGATCGAGTGGCGCAAGTTGCGCGGCCGCAACCCGGACGCGCGCCTGGTCTGCATCGACTTGCAGCCGTACGCCAACACGCAGTCGCCGGATGACGCCAGCGTGCTGAACGTCGGTGGCTTTGGCGATGAGGTCTGGCAGGTCATCGCCGGCTTCTCGCACGGGCTGCAAGCCAACAAGCACTTCGTCGACGCAGTGGAGCGCGTCGATCTCGACAACGAACACTGAGGCCACGCTGGCGGCGCGGCCTCAGCCGCGCCACCGACGTCTGTCCGGTGCGCGAGTCGATCGGGCTGGACAGACGGGCCGGATGCGAGGGCGCATCCGGTCGGGTGGCGATACGGAGCAAGCGGGCTGCGCCGATCGGCGAATGCCAGTGGGACTACATCTGCAAACTGTCCGTCTCACGAACCCCTCGTCGCCGATCGGCGGAGTCCGCAAGAATCAACCGATGAAATTGGACGAATGCCAGCAGGTCTACATTGTCGCGGGTTCGACTCCCGCCGGCGCCCCCGCGCCGTAGCTCAGTGGGTAGAGCGTGATGACCTGGTACCCACTCGTCGTCCAACCCAAATGGAATTGCCTGGAGCAACACATGAGCCACTACAACGAAATGAACACCCACGGCGGCGTGCCGGTGAAGCTGTGGACGCGCGGCGTGCCGGTCGAGGACGAGGCGATGCGGCAGCTGGCGCAGTTGTCGCGCTTGCCGGTGGTGTGGCCGCACGTGGCGGCGATGCCGGACGTGCATGTCGGCATCGGTGCGACGGTGGGGTCGGTGGTGCCGACGCGGCACGCGATCATTCCGGCTGCGGTTGGGGTCGATATCGGCTGCGGCATGATTGCGGCGCGCACCTCGCTGCATGCGCGCGATCTGCCGGATTCGTTGGCCGGCGTGCGCAGCGCGATCGAGAAGGCGGTGCCGCATGGCCGCAGCACGAACAAGGGCAGCCGCGACAAGGGTGCCTGGAACGCGCCGCCGCGCACCGCGCTGCAGGCGTGGACGGGGCTGGAGCAGGACTTCAAGCGGTTGTGCGAACTGCACCCGCGCCTGAAGAACACCAACAACCTAAACCACCTCGGCACGCTCGGCACCGGCAATCATTTCGTCGAGATCTGTCTCGACGAGGGAGACATGGTGTGGGTGATGCTGCACTCGGGTTCGCGCGGCGTCGGCAACGCCATCGGCACGCACTTCATCGAACTGGCCCAGGCCGACATGCGCGAGCACATCGCCAATCTGCCGCATCGTGACCTCGCCTATTTCCAGGAGGGCTCGAAGCATTTCGACGACTACGTGTTCGCGGTCGACTGGGCGCAGCGCTTCGCACGCGAAAACCGCGCGATCATGATGAGCAACACGCTGGCGACATTGGCCAAGGTGATCCCGAAGAAGTTCACGTTGACCGAGGAAGCGGTGAACTGCCACCACAACTACGTGCAACGCGAAACCCACTTCGGCGAGAGCCTGTTCGTGACCCGCAAGGGCGCGGTGAGCGCGCAACTCGGGCAGCTTGGCATCATCCCGGGCTCGATGGGTGCGAAGAGCTTCATCGTGCGCGGGCTCGGCAATGCCGACGCGTTGTGTTCGTGCTCGCACGGCGCCGGCCGGGTGATGAGCCGTACCCGTGCCAAAGCGATGATCACGATCGAGGACCACGTCCGCGCCACCGCCCACGTCGAATGCCGCAAGGACAAGGACGTGATCGACGAGTCACCAGCGGCGTACAAGTCGATCGACCAGGTCATGGCGGCGCAGGCGGATCTGGTCGAGATCATGCACACGTTGCGGCAAGTGGTGTGTGTGAAGGGGTGAGCGAGAGCAAACTGGAGCAAGACCTCATGGACAAGCAACTACTGGTGATCGACGGAGCGCAAGGCGAAGGCGGTGGGCAAATCCTGCGCACCGCCTTGTCGTTGTCGATCCTCGAACAGCGGCCGATCCGCATCGAGCGCATTCGTGCCGGGCGCGCGAAGCCGGGACTGATGCGCCAGCACCTGACCTGCGTGAAAGCCGCCGCGGCGATTTCGGCGGCGGATGTGCGTGGGGCCGAACCGGGCTCGACCACGCTGGAGTTCGTGCCGCAGGCCCTCGTTGGCGGTGCCCAGCATTTCGCGATCGGCACCGCCGGCAGCGCGATGCTGGTGCTGCAGACGGTCCTGCCGCCACTGCTGCGCGCCGACGGGCCGAGCCGCATCACGATCGAGGGCGGCACCCACAACATGCTGGCGCCGAGCGCGAGCTTCATCGAGCGCTGCTTCCTGCCGATCCTGCGGCGCATGGGCGCGGAGGTCGAACTCGAAGTCGAGCGCGTCGGCCTGTATCCGGCCGGCGGCGGGCGCATCGTCGCGAAGATCGCGCCCTCGGCGCTGCGGCCGCTTGCGCTCGACGCACGCGGCGAGCGCCGCGGCATCGGCGCCGAGGCGCTGGTGGCGGCGGTGCCCGAACATGTCGCGTTGCGCGAGATCACGCGCGTCGCCGACCGCTTCAAGTTGCGGCGTGAACAGGTGTCGCACCGCGACCTCGGCACGCGCACCGGCCCCGGCAACGTGCTGTCGGTGTGGGCCGAGTTCGACCAGGTCTGCGAACTGGTGACCAGCTACGGCGAGCGCGGCGTCGCCGCGGAAACCGTCGCCGACCGCGCCGCCGATGCACTGCAGGCCTGGCTGGAATCGGAAGCGGTGGTCGGCGGGCACTTGGCCGACCAGTTGCTGCTGCCGATGGCGATGGCCGGCGGCGGCACGTTCGTGTGCGGCGAACCGAGCGCTCACTTGCGCAGCAATGCCGAGCTGATCAACCGCTTCGATGGTGCGCGCATCGGCATTCGCGCCGAGGGCAGGCACGCGCATCGCGTGACTGCGAGCTGAGCGACTACATCGCGGCCTGGAGGCCGCTCCCACTGTCGCTCGATGAGGAGTGGTCCGGGACTGGTGGGAGGGCATCGCGGCCAGGAGGCCGCTCCCACTGTCGCTCCATGAAGGCTGGTCGAAGCAGCAGTGGGAGCGGCTTCCAAGCCGCGATGCTCTGGCCAGGCTCTAGCGATGCTCGACCGGCGCGAGGCGCGAACCTTCGCCGATGCGATCGTCCGGATGCTGCACGACCCATTCGCCCGATTTCAGTCCGGCGCGGATCTCGGTGACCAGGCCGGCGCGATCGCCGATCTCGACCAGGCGCTGCACGGCGCGTCCATCGCGCGCAACGAATACCGCCCAACGCCCCTGCACGCGAAACAGCGCGTTCGACGGCACCTGCAGCACCGCGTCGTCCTCGCGCAACAGGAACTCGACTTCGACCCGGTAGGCGTCGCCGAGACTGGCCCAGAGCTCCGGCGCCGACACGAAGTCGAGGATCACGCGCGTGCGCTGTTCCTCGACGCCAAGCGCCGAAATCTTGGTGAAGGCCGCGGGCTCGATCCGCGTCACCCGCGCCTGCAGCTCGATCGCTCCGCCCCAGCGCAGCACGCGCGCTTCCAGGCCCGGGCGCAATTGCACGGCGGCGGTCGACAGTGCTTCGACTTCGATCTCGAGCGCACGCGGGTCACCGAGTTCGAGCAGCGGCTGCGCGGCCGCGACGGCAGAGCGGCTCTCCTGGAAGCGGCGCAGGACGACGCCGTCGATCGGTGCCTCGATGCGCAGGAACTGGTCGCCGCCGCCACTGCCCTGCAGGGCCAGCACCGCGCGTGCCGCCTCGGCACGTTGTTCGGCCGCGGCCAGGTCGGCACGCGCCGCGGCCTGTTCCGCTTCGTGCTGGTCGACCTTCATCAGCGCGGTCTCGCGTTGCGAGGAGGACACCGCGTCGCCCATGTCCTGCAGGCGCTGGGCCTCGCGTTGCGCGAGCTTCAAAGCGGCCTCGGCGGCATGCACGCGACTGCGCGCTGCGCGCACCGAGGCGTCGGCTGAAGCCGCCTCGGCGCTGGCGCGCGCGCGCGTCTGCGGGTCCATCAGCGCACCGGCCAACGGCTCCAGCTCGGCCACGACTTCCCCCAGCTTCACCGCATCGCCCGGCTCACGTTCGATGCGCCGCACCGTGCCCGCCACCGGCGCGCTGACCGCGTACCGCTGCTTCAGCCGGGTCTTGCCCTCTTCCTGCACGCTGACCACGAGCGGCGCCGCGCGCACCTCGGCCAGCTCGACCTGCTGCGCCGGCGTGCGCAGAGCCAGGTAGAGCAGCGCCGAAATCACTGCCGCGCCCCCGCCAAGACCGAGCCACTGCTTGCGATTCATGCCGTCATTCCCTCGTCTTCAGCACGCCGATCAGATCCAGATGCGCGATGCGCCGCTGCACGATCCACGCCGACAACACGGTCGAGCCGATCATCGCCAGCGCCGCGAACCCATAGGTCTCCGCCGAGATCAGCACCGGAATGCGGAACAGTTCGGACTGCATGCTCACCGCCATGTACACGCTGAGCATATAGCCGGTCAGGAAGCCGAGTGGAATCGACAGCAGCACCAGCAGGGCCAGTTCGCCGATCAGCACATAGGCCACTTCGCCGCGGGTGAAGCCGAGCACGCGCAGGCTGGCGAGGTCGCGTCCGCGTTCGGACAGCGACACGCGCGCGGCGTTGTAGACCACGCCGAAATTGATCACGCCGCCAAGAATCAGCGCGACGTAGGTGAACACGCCGAGGCTCTCGCCGAGCGTGTCGTAGAAGTTCTGGATCGCGAGCTTGCGCACGCCGATGCCGCTGACGCGCGGCCGGCGCTCCAGCATTCGGTACAGTTCGGACTGCGCGTTGGCATCGGCAGTGATCAACACCCCGGAAATGCGCTCGCCGTCGCCGAGCAGGCGATTCAGCGCATCCAGGTCCATGTACGCATTCACGCCCAGGTATTCGTTCACGACCGCGGCGACCACCGCCTCGACACGCCGCCGCCGTCCTTCGAGCACCTCGATTTCGATGACATCGCCGACCTCGACGCCGAGCATGCCGGCCAGATAGTCAGTCAGCAGCAGGCCCTGCGCCGGGATCGGCACGCGCCGCAGATCGCGATCGACCGGCCGTTTCAGCACGCTGTCGGCACGCAGACCCTGGATCGCGTTCAGCTCGCTGCGATGCCCGGCATGCAGACGCACCGGCACATTGCGATAGCTCTCGACATGCAGCACGCCCGGCAATGCGCGCAGTTCGTGCGCGGCACGCTCGCCGCTGCCTTCGGTGAAGTCTGCGGACAGGTCGTTGCGCTGGCCGATGCGGAACTGCACGTCGATCATGTAGTCGATCGCGTCGGTCTGGAAGCGCCCGATCATCATGATCGCGCACGCGAAGGCGAGGCCGACTACGGTCAACAACGACTTCCACGGCCGTCGCTCGATCTGGCGCAGCAGCATGCGCGTCGGTTGACTGAGGTAGCGCGCCAGGCCGAGGCGTTCGAACAGCGCCGGTCGATAACGCTCCGGCGCCGGCGGCCGCATCGCCTCGGCCGGCGGCAGGCGTGCCGCGGTGAGCACGGCCTGTGCCGTGCCGACGAAGGCGGCGAACAGGCTGACACCGACACCGAGCGCGAACACGCCGGCGCTCATGCGGAAGTCGAGGAACGGAAAACGGTAGAACTCCTGGTAGACGCCGGCCATCCATTGCCCGAGACGGATGCCGCCGAGCAGGCCGATGACCACGCCGATCGCAACGATCAAGCTCACCAGCAGCGCGTAGTGCAGGCCGATCGCGCGGTTGGAATAGCCGAAGGCCTTGAGGATCGCGATCTGGTCGCGCTGCATGCCGACCAGGCGCGAGATCACCACGTTCAGCAGGAACGCGGCGACGCCGAGGAAGATGGTCGGGAAGATGCGCGCCATGGTGTCGAGCTGGCGCAGTTCTTCGCTGAGGAAGCGGTTCGAGACCTGGTCCTCGCGGCCGTAGGCGCCAAGCCCGCCGTAGTCGGACAACACCGCATCGAGCGCTTCGATCACGGCTTCGGGGCGCGTGCGCGCGACCAACTTCAGGGTCACGTTGTTGAACGCGCCGTCCATGTCGAGCGCGGCCCCGAGCGCGCGCCGGTTCATCCACACGATGGCGAAGCGGCGGAAGTCCGGGAACACGGTGCCCGGCTGGATCTGGTAGACGAACTCCGGCGAGAGCGCGATGCCGACGATGCGCAGTTCGCGATGACGACCGTAGATGGTCGCCGACAGGGTGTCGCCGGGCACGAAGCCATGCGCCTCGGCGAAGGCCTCGCTGATCACCGCCTCGTCCTCGCTGCCCGGCGCGAGCATGCGCCCGGCGCGCAGGTAGGGGCGGTTCAACAGTGGTGCGCCGTCGTCGGCGAGCGAGACCATCAGCGCCCGCACCGGATCATCGAAGCCGGGCACGTTCAGGTTCGCGCCGGCCACGAGGCGCGTCTCCAGTGCCTGCACGCCGTCGATCTCGCGAATGCGCTCGGCCACCGCCTCGGGCACGCGTCGTGCCTGCGCGAACACGTCGGCGAAGGCGTAGTCGCGATAGAAGCGCTCGCGCGTCTCGCTCAGCGACTCCAGCGTCGCGCGCGACATCACCAGATTCGCGAGCCCGGCCGCGATCACCAGCGCGATCGCAATGGCCGGCCCACGCAGGTGCCAGAGATCGCGCAGCGCCTTGGTGTGCAGCGCGCGCATCGCGATCACCAGCGCAGGTCGGCGGCGCGCTTGCGCGTCGCGTTCGTCTGCTCGCGCACGATGCGGCCGTCGGCGAGATACAACACGCGATGCGCCATCGACGCGATGTCGGCGTTGTGGGTAATGACCACGGTGGTGGTGCCGGTCTCGGCATTGATGCGCTCCAGCGCCTCCAGCACCTTGACCCCGGTCGCGGAATCGAGCGCGCCGGTGGGTTCGTCGCAGAGCAGGACCGAGGGCCGCTTGGCGATCGCACGCGCGATCGCGATGCGCTGCTGCTCGCCACCCGAGAGCTGGGCCGGGAAATGGTCCATGCGATGTGCGAGGCCGACCAGCTCCAGCGCGCGCTCCGGCGTCATCGGCGCGCGCGCGATCTCGGTGACGATGGCGACGTTCTCGCGCGCCGACAGGCTCGGAATCAAGTTGTAGAACTGGAACACGAAGCCGACGTGGTCGCGCCGGAACAGGGTCAGCGCGCGCTCGTCGGCGACGGTGAGGTCGTGGTCTTCGTAGTAGACATGGCCGTCGCTTGGCACATCAAGGCCACCGAGGATGTTCAGCAGGGTCGACTTGCCCGAGCCTGATGGCCCGAGCAGAACGACGAATTCACCACGGCGCAACTCGAGGTCGACGCCGCGCAAGGCCTGCACCTCGACATCGCCCATCCGGTAGACCTTGGTCAGGCCACTCGCGTGGAAGACGATGTCGGGCGCGGCCGACATGGCGGATCAGCGTTCGACTACCGCCACCACACCCATGCCGCCGGCGGTGCAGACCGAGATCAGCGCGCGGCCGCCGCCCTTTTCCGCGAGCAGCTTGGCCGCGGTCGCGACGATGCGCGCGCCGGTCGCCGCGAACGGATGCCCGAACGCCAGACTCGAACCGACCACATTCAGCTTCGCCGGATCGATCGCGCCGAGCGCGGCCGGAAGGCCGAGCCGCTTGGTGCAGTAGTCGGCCGACTCCCAGGCCTTCAGCGTGCACAGCACCTGCGCCGCAAACGCCTCGTGGATCTCGTAGAAGTCGAAGTCCTGCAACTTGAGCCCGGTCGCCTTCAGCAGTTCCGCCACTGCAACCGTGGGCGCCATCAGCAGGCCTTCGCCGGCGACGAAGTCGACCGCGGCGACGCGCGAATGCGTCAGGTAGGCAAGCGGCGTGTGGCCGCGCGCCTGTGCCCAGGCTTCCGAACTCAGCAACACGGCGCTGGCACCATCGGTCAGCGGTGTCGAATTGCCTGCAGTCAGCGTGCCCTTGCCCGAGCTGCGGTCGAACGCCGGCTTCAGCGTCGCCAGCTTCTCGACGGTGGTGTCGGCACGCAGGATGTTGTCGCGATCGAGGCCGCGGAACGGCACCACCAGGTCCTGGAAGAAGCCGCGCTCATACGCGGCCGCGGCCTTGCGATGCGAGTCGTAGGCGAGCTGGTCCTGCGCCTCGCGGGTGATGCCCCATTCCTTGGCCATCAACTCGCAGTGCTCGCCCATGGCCTTGCCGGTGCGCGGTTCGCCGACGCCGGGGAAACCCGGCTTCAGTTCGCCGAACGAGAAGCCCTTGAAGATCGCGCCGATGCGCTGGCCGAAGGTCTTGGCGCGATTGATGTTGAGCAGGCGGCGGCGCATGCGCTCGCCGACCACGATCGGCACGTCCGAGGTGGTGTCGGAACCGCCGGCGATGCCGGCTTCGATCTGCCCGAGCGCAATCTGGTTGCCGATGTGGATGCTGGTGTCGAGACTGGTGCCGCAGGCGCGCTGCATGGTGATGCCGGGCGTCAACGGCGACAGCCCGGAGGACAGCGCGACTTCTCGACCAAGATTCCAGTCCGAGGAATGCTTCAGCACCGCGCCGAGCGCGACCTCACCAAGCTGCACGCCGCTGAGATTGAATCGCTCGACCAGCGATCCCACCGCCTTGATCGACATGCCGGCATTGCCGAGGTCGAAGTAGGCGGTGTTGTTGCGGCAGAACGGAATGCGCGATCCACCGAGGATGGCGACGCGGCGGGCTTGGCTCATGGCGGACTCCAGCAATCGGGAGCCCGACCCTAGCAAATGCCCGTGGAGCGGTCACGCTGGAGCGCGGCCCTCGATCTCGACCGCATTCTCGACCGGCGTGGCCGGCACCGGCGGATCGACGAAGAATGCGTCAGCGTAGGCCCAGAAGTGCCACGCGGCGGGCGCCGTCGCCAGCATCCAGTCGAGATGCGCCGAAGCGAAGCGCATCGCCGCGTCGCGGTCGGTCACCTGCAGCGCCTCGCGGATACGCAGCTTGCGCCGACCGGTCGCGGGATCGAGCCAGACCGCGAAAAACACGATCGGCACCTTCGACTTCTCGGCGAGCTTGATCATGCCGCTTGGCAGCTGCGCATCACGGCCCAGCAGACGCACCGGTACCTCGCCACCGACATGGGGCACGTCGATCGAGGTCAGCAGGCTGACGCCGGACTGCAGCGCCCGCAGCATCGGTCGAGGACCATCGCCGATGTAAACGAACGGATGGTCGCCCAAGCTCAAGCCTTCGTTGATGCGTACTTGGGCGTAGCGATACAGCACGCTATGCCCCTTCAGCGTTTCCGGGTCGTGGCGGGCGGACAGAATCGCGAAACGCCGACCGCTGCGGCGCAACGAACGCAGCCCCCAGAATCCCGCACCCCAATGGAAGGAAAGCGTGATCAAGGCGCCGTCGCCTTCCGGCCAGTCGCCATCGATGTCGAAATGGCGGTCGAGGAAGCGATCGGTGCGCAGCTTCAGCAGGAACAGGTCGGCCTGGTCGATGAGGTGATACAGGCGCTGCTCGAAGGCGAAGCGCTTCGGGTCGTCGATCACGCCATAGCGCGCGGCGACAGCCACGGTCGCATCGACCCGTTCGCGGTAGAACCAAGGCCAGTGCGCAAGACGGCGCGCGACGCGGAAGCCGAGCCACCAAGGCATCAGTGCAATCGCGATGGGCACCAGGAAGCGCTCGATCAGCGAGCGCAGCTCGCGGCGCATCCGGTTCTTGGGTGAATCGACCATCCGCAAATCCTAGCAGCGCGAATCGGATGATCGACCGACCGCTAAACTATGCGGCCGTTCCATCCGGATTTCGCCATGGCTGCCGTCCTCACCGCCTGTCCCGCCGTGCTCGCGATCGAGTTGCTGCCCGAAGGAGCACCGAGCACGCTTTGTCTGCCGCTCGAGTCCGCGCCGCTGCTCGGCGACGCCATCGCCAAGGATCTGGCGCGACTGATCCCCGGGGTGGAGACCCTCGGCCTCGCGGTGGCGGCGGCGCTGTATGACCAGGCCCAGATCCTGCGCCCGAGCTGGCCGATCCATGCCGAACTGGCGCGCATGCACCAGCAGGCGCAGCGCGGCGGCTGGACGCCGGCGATCACCAGTTTCGGCGCCTCCGCCGGGCGCATGGCGGCGCCGGTGCTGGAGCCCGATGCGCGCCTGATCGGCAGCCCGCTGCTGCTGGTGCCGTTCGTGCTCGTCGGCCACGCCGCCGATGCCGAACAGGTCGGCGCGCAGATGGAACGCGACTTCGAGGAGAAAGGCCTGGCCGACTCGAAGACCGCGCTACTGCTGAACGAGGCGTTCTCGATCCAGGTCGAGCACGCGCGCTACCTGACCCACCACGACCTGTGTGCGCTCACCGCGCTGCACTACGAACACGCCGGCTTCGACGCGATCTGGTCGATCCTAGAATGCGCGCTGCTGTCGCCGGAGCGCGAGCAGCGTGCATCGATGGACGATGCGGTCGAGCTGCATTATCGCGAAGGGCGCGTCACCATTTCCGGGGATGCGCGATCGATCGCCCATCGCCAGGCACAGGCGATCCTGCACGCCCACGGTCTCGTCATCACCCCAATGTAATTGGATGCACTCGCCCCTCGCCGAGGCGTCACTTACGTCGACGTAGGAGCGGCACTTTGCCGCGACCGTAGACGCGATGCACTCGATATTTGCGATGTGGCGTGTTCTCGGCCGCCGCATGTGGCTGCGCCACCGGTCGCGGCAGAGTGCCGCTCCTATGTATGGACTCGCCCCGTTCGTCAACGCCGCTTTGATCGCCGGAAGCCGGCTGCATCTATGTATCAGGCCTCATCGAGAGGGTGCGTGTGCACCCTGGGCCACCATTGGTTGAGCACGCGGAATGCCA
>JACPFU010000014.1 GCA_016182785.1 Lysobacterales bacterium
CTTCGCCAGGTCGATCGCCAACACCTCGAATTTTGCCGTACGCTCTTTCATGGGCCCGCCCCTCGCTGTCGTTGGTCCTCATTGGATACCACCGTGGCGCGAATGACGCCTCGGCGAGGGGCGAGTCCATCCAATTACATCGCTCCGCATGACAACCTACGCCGCAACCGTGGCGGTCCATGCTATTGCCCGCGGAACACCGGCTTGCGCTTTTCGAGGAAGGCGCTGGTGCCTTCCTTCATGTCGGCGGTGGCGGCGCAGATGGCGAAGGCTTGCGACTCGTAGTCGAGTCCGGCTTCGATGTGGGTTTCGCCACCGATCAGCACCGCGTCGAGCACGCCGCGGATGGCTTGCGGGGCCGAGGCGGCGAGTTGTTCGGCGAGCTTCTGCACTTCGGCGTCGAGCTGGTCGGCCGCGACGACGCGCGTCAGTGCGCCGAGTTCGTAGGCGCGTTGGGCGCCGATGTGGTGGCCGAGCAGGCACAGCTCCAGCGCTGCCGAGCGGCCGGCGAGACGCAGCAGGCGTTGCGTGCCGCCGAAGCCCGGGAGGATGCCGAGGTTGATTTCGGGCTGGCCGATCTTCGCCGCATCGGATGCGATGCGCAGGTGGCAAGACATCGCCAGTTCCATGCCGCCGCCGAGCGCGAAGCCCTGGATCTTGGCGATCACCGGTTTGCCGAAGCGCTCGATGCGCAGCATCAGTTCCTGACCGTAGCGCGAGAACTCCAGCGCCTCGACCGGCGACAGCCTGGCGAGTTCGGCGATGTCGGCGCCGGCGACGAAGGCCTTGGTGCCGCTGCCGGCGAGCACGATCACGCGCACGCGCGGATCGGTCGCGGCCTGGTCGAAGGCGCTGCGCAGCTCGCTCACGGTTTCGCGGTTGAGTGCGTTGAGCTTGTCCGGCCGGTTGATGGTGATGCTGCGGATGCCGCCGGCGGTTTCGATCAGCAGATTGGCGTAGGGCATGGTCTGGCTCCGGAAAGGGGGCGCAGTGTACGGCGGCGCCGGGAACTTTTGGCGCCGATCCGGTTCAACCGCGGTTCCGTACCGGCGTGGCACGGTGTCGCCCAAGCCGCTAGAATGCCCGGCTTTCGGCCGCACCGGTCATCGGTTCGGCACATCGATCACAACCCGGAGAATCACGAATGAGCATCCGCTTTGGCGCCGCATTGTTGGCGGCTCTTGCGATCGGCCCGCTGGCCGCGCAGGACACCACCAGCGACAAGGGCAAGTTGAGCTACGCGATCGGTTTCGAGATCGGTTCCGATTTCGTCAACAAGAAGATGGAAGTCGACGTCGCCACCGTCATCCGCGGCATCCAGGACGGCGTTGCCAAGCGTCCGCCGACGGTTCCGCCGGAGCAGATGCGGGCCGCGCTCGAGAAGATGCGCGAGAAGCTGATGGCCGAAGCCAAGGCCCAGTACGAGCAGCTGGCGCGCGAGAACAAGGCCAAGTCCGACAAGTTCATGGCCGAGAACAAGGTCAAGAAGGGCATCATCACCTTGCCCTCGCTGATCCAGTACCGCGTCATCGAGGAAGGCAACGGCAAGCGTCCGCTCAAGAACAGCGAAGTCACCGTGCACTACCGCGGCTCGCTGACCAGCGGTCTGGAGTTCGACAGCTCGTTTGCGCGCGGCGTGCCGGCCAAGTTCAAGGCCGACGCGGTGCTCAAGGGCTGGCAGGAAATCCTGCCGATGATGAAGGTCGGCGACCATTGGCAGATCTTCCTGCCGCCGGAGCAGGCCTATGGCATGCGCGGCCAGGGCCCGATCGGCCCGAATGAAGCGCTGGTGTTCGAGATCAAGCTGGTCGACGTCAAGTAAGGCGCCAGCACAGTGGATTCGCGGGGCCGGTTGCAGCATGCATCCGGCCCCGCGCGTTTCTGTCACCGGCAACCCGCAATGCACCCGAATGTCCCCGTCCGAACCAGGCCTGCTGCCATCCCGCGGAGCGCGGCGTGACTGAGCGTTTCGCGCCCGCTGCGTTGCGCGACGCGCTGCATGCGCTCGATCGGCCGCCGCTCGGGGATGGTTGGAACCGCGCGCAACTGGCCGACGTGTTGCCTGCGGGCACGCGCTTCGCTGCGGCCGCGGTGCTGGTCGGCATCGTCGAGCGCGAAGTGCCGATGATCCTGCTGACGCGGCGCACCGAGACGCTGGCGACGCACGCCGGCCAGGTCAGTTTCCCCGGCGGACGCATCGACCCCGGCGATCGCGACGCGATCGCTGCGGCGCTGCGCGAGGCGCACGAGGAGATCGGACTTCCCGCGAGCCATGTCGAGCCGCTTGGCTACCTTGATCCATTCGAGACCATCTCCGCATTCCGGGTGCTGCCGGTGGTGGCGCTGGTGCGGCCAGGGTTCGAGCTGCGGCTGAATCCGGGCGAAGTGGCCGAAGCGTTCGAGGCGCCGCTGTCGCTGTTCCTCGACCGCAGCGCGCAGCGCGTGCAACACATCGAATACCGCGGACTGCGCCGCGAGATCCACGAATTCGAGTTCGGCGGGCGGCGTATCTGGGGCGCGACCGCATCCATGCTGATCAACCTGCGCGAGCGACTGGAGCGATGCCGATGAGTGATGTGCTGATGTCCGTCGATGAACTGCGCGCGCGCCTGCACGACCCGCAGCTGCGCGTCGCCGATGTGCGCTTCGATCTGGCCGACACCGGCAGCGGGGCGGCGGCCTATGCCGAGGCGCATGTGCCGGGTGCGATCTACGCGCACCTCGACCGTGATCTCTCGGATCACGCGCGGCGCGGGCTCGGGCGTCATCCACTGCCGCAAGCGGACACCTTCGCGCGCTGGCTGGCCACGGTTGGCTACGCGCCGGAGCAGCACTGGGTCGTGTACGACGCCGACAGCGGCGCCTTCGCGGCGCGGCTGTGGTGGATGCTGCGCATGATCGGGCATCGCGATGTGCGCGTGCTCGATGGCGGATTCGCGGCCTGGCGCGCGGCAGGGGCGCCGCTCACTGCGCAGGCACCGGCGCGCGCCGCCACATCGGTGGATGCCAGGTTCAGCGACAGCGCGATGGTGGATTTCGCCGCGGTCGAGTCGCTGCGCGGTGATGCTGCCTGGCGCCTGGTCGATGCGCGCGCGACACCGCGTTTCCGCGGCGATGTCGAGCCGCTCGATCCGGTCGCCGGTCATATCCCCGGCGCGATCAACCGGCCGTTCGCCGAGAACCTCGGTGCGGACGGTCGCTTCAAGTCGCCCGAAGTCCTGCGTGCCGAGTGGCTGCGCTTGCTCGGAGCGGTGGATCCCGAGCGCGTCGTGCACATGTGCGGATCCGGCGTCACCGCCTGCCACAACCTGCTCGCGATGGAACACGCTGGGCTATGCGGTTCGCACCTGTTCCCGCCGTCGTGGAGCGGCTGGATCAGCGACCGCAGCCGCGCGGTCGCAAGCGGCGACGCGTAACCGTTCCGACACCGCACTGTCGCAGCAACGTCGCGGGTATCGCACGCAATCGTCAAGGTGAGGTCGCAAGATTGCGGCCTCTCCTTCAGGGCCCTTCCATGCTCCGGTTGCACTGGTTGCTCGCGTTGTTCGCGATTGCGATGTCGTCGTTCGTCCGAGCCGATTCGCCGGGTTCCAGTGCGCACGCCTGGCTGCGGCTGCACGGTTCCAACACCGTCGGGCAACGGCTGGCGCCGGAACTGGCGGTGGCCTTCGCCGAAGCCGAGGGCTGGCGGGTCGAGTCGCGGCGCACCGAGCAGCTCGACGAGCTGCGCATCGGCATCGTGCGCGGGCGCGAGCGGGGCGTGATCGAAATCGCCGCGCATGGCACCGGCACCGGTTTGCAGGCTTTGCTCGATGGTCGCGCCGACCTGTGGATGGCGTCGCGCGCAGTGACCGCGGAGGAGTTGCAGCGTGCCTCGGCCTGGGGACGGCTCGACCATCCGCGCCAGGAGCACGTGATCGCGCTCGATGGCGTCGCCGTGATCGTGCATCCGCGCAGCAGTCTGCGCGCGCTCGCAATCGCCGATGTGCGGCGCCTGTTCAGCGGCGAAGTGCGCGACTGGGCAGCGTTCGGCCGTGCCGCCGGCAAGGTTGCCTTGCATGCGCGCGATGACCGCTCCGGAACCTTTGACACCTTCCGCGCACTGGTGCTGGAAGGCGCGCCGCTGGCGGCCACGGCGAAGCGCTACGAATCCTCCGATGAACTGGTCGCCGCGGTCGCCGCCGATCCCGATGCGATCGGCTTCGTCGGTCTCGATTCGGTGGCAGGCACACGCGCCCTGGCGATTTCCGACACCGGTACGCGTGCGCTGGAGCCGCGGCGGCTGGAGGTCGCGACCGAGGACTACGCGCTGTCGCGCCGGCTCTATCTCTATGCCGCCGAAGTCCAGTCCGCGCGTGTGCGCGCCTTCGTCGAGTTCGCTCAGAGCGAGGCGGGCCAGCGCATCGCCGAACGCGTCGGCTTCGTTGGCCAGCAGCTGACTGCGGTGCGCGAGACACCGCGTCCGGACATGCCGGCGGAATACCGGGAACTGACCGAGGACGCGCGACGGGTTTCGGTGAACTTCCGCTTCGACACCGGGCTCACCTATCTCGATGGCAAGGCCTTGCGTGATCTGCAGCGGCTGGCCGAGTTTCTCGATAGCGAGGCAATGCGCGGGGTCGAGGTCGCGCTGATCGGATTCTCGGACGCCAAGGAAGCGAGTCCGATCGACGCCATCATGCTGTCGAACGATCGTGCCGACTACATCGCGCAGATGCTGAATCGCGCCGGCGTTTCGGTGCGACGCATCCGCGGCATGGCCGATGCATCCCCGGTTGCGAGCAACCTCAGCGAGTTCGGGCGCGGCAAGAACCGGCGCGTCGAGGTCTGGGTGCGGACGCGCGCCGCCGCGGCGCTCGATGCCGCACGACCGGCGCGCTGAACGCCGATCAGCCTTTCGACTTCAGCTTCTCGACCAGGGCGCGCAGCACGGTCTGGGTTTCTTCGCCGAACCAGAGCGCGGCGAAGTCGCTGGACGGGAAGCGCTGCGCGTCGCCCATCCATTCGGCGAGGTCGGAGCGTGCGAAGCGCCGCGTGTTGGCCATCGCCAGCGGCGGCAGCGCCAGGTGCTGGCGACACCAGGCGAGTGCGCGCGGCACGACCTCATCGACCGCCACGACCTCGTCGACGAAACCGATGCGCAGCGCCTCGTCGCTGTCGACCATCGCGCCCGCGACCATCAGCCGCTCGGCACGATGCGCGCCGACCAGGCGACGCAGCGCGAGCTGGATCACCTCCGGCACCATCAGCCCGACCTGCACTTCGTTCAGTCCGATGCGGAAGGGCTTCTCCGGGTCCGGCGAGCGCGCCATCACGCGGTAGTCGCAGAAGATCGACAGCACCGCGCCGCCCGCGGGCGAGTGCCCGGTGATGGCGGCGACGGTCGGGACCGGTGAGCGTGCGATCGCGGCCATCAGGCCGAAGAAGTCGTCCCAGAACGCGATCATGCCGGCGCGGTCGAGTTGCAGCAGTTCGATCACGTCGAGACCGCCCGAGAACATCCTCGGCTGGCCCGAGAGCACGACCGCGCGAAAGCCCTGGCCGGCCGCGTCGGCCAGCGCCGGACGCAACTGCGCGACCAGCGCCGGCGACAGCGCGTTGACCGGCGGACGCGCCAGGCGCAGTTCGAGGATGCGGTCGTGTTCAATGCGTTCGAGCATGCGGTTCACCGAAGCAGGCGGAGCGGGCGCGTATCATAGCCGCCCCGTTCCCGTGGTCCGATGACGATGCGCGCATTGCTGTGGCTGCTGCTGGTGGTGGTGACTGTGGCGCAGGCCGGGGATGCGACGCTTGCCGCGCGCGACGGCTGGATTCGCGCCGCGCCGCCGGTCGCGAAGGTGCGCGCCGGATACCTCGTGATCGAAAACCGCGGCGACGCCGAGGTGGTGCTCGATACCGCCACCAGCGTTGATTTCGGAGCGGTCGAGATCCACGAGATGATCAATGACGCCGGCACCATGCGCATGCGCCGCGTGCCCGAGCTGCGCGTGCCTGCGAACGGTCGCGTCGAACTGAAGCCCGGCGGCCTGCACCTGATGCTGTTCCGTCCGCAGCGCGAACTGCCCGAGGGCGCGGAGGTGAAGATCGCACTGCAGGGACCCAAGGCCCGCGTCGAGGCGCGCCTGCTCGTGCGCGCGCCGTGACCCCCCCAGGTCTCCCCCCAAGACAGCCCCAGGATCGAGGTTGCCTTGCTGGGCCAAGGACGTTGATTGGGCAGGGATTTTGCAATCTTTCGTGCGACATGTCGGCTGTGCCCGGGTTTTGACGCTAAGGGAAGAATGACCCGAGGAACGCCATGAAAACCCTGCTGACCCTGATCCTGTTCGGACTCGCCACGGCCTGCCAGTCGGCCAACCTGACCATCCCGACCGGCCACCCGCGGCTGTGGTTCGGCAATGGCGCGCGGCTGGCGCAGGCCCAGGCGCGCTTCGCGACGAACCCGTTCACGCCTGCCGGTGGCGATGTGCAATTCGAGCGCGCCTTGCGTGGCGTGCTTACCGCCAATGTCGGCGACTGCGATCTCGCTGCCGACTATCTGGTCGCGTGGCTGGTCGAGAACAACGGCAGCCGCCGCGACGCATTGCGCCAGCAAGGCGAGGAATTGCTGCTGATCTACGACTGGTGCCACGACCGCTTCACGCCGGCCGAGATCAGCACCCTGGTCACGCGCTGGAACGGCTACATGGACCTCGAAATCAACGACGATTTCGCGAACCAGGGTTCCGAGGCGAACAACTACTGGTGGGGGCGCACGCGCAACCTGCTGATGTGGGGCATCGCCAGCTTTCACGAGAATGCGCGTGCCCAGGAGTTCATCAACCAGTCGCTCGACACCCGCTACGGCACCTGGTTCCCGTCCTGGTACCAGGACTTCGGCCGCGGTGGCGTGTTCCCCGAGGGCGGCGACTATGGCGTGGTCAGCCTGTCCTATCCGATGATCCCGTTCGCGAGCGCCGGCGATTTCGGCTACGACGCCTATTCGCTCTCGCCGTACTTCCGCGAGGCGATCTACGCGACGCTGTACGGCACCACGCCCGGTGCCACCACGCTCAACACCGGGTTCAGCGGTGGTCACCTGCTGTTCCCGTTCAACGACGACGAAAACCTGCACGGCGGCGGCGTGATCAACGCGCGCAACTATCTCGGCGACTTCGCCCGCTACTTCGGTGCCCGCAATGCCGCCAGCGGCAATGCGCGCCACGCCCGCGCCTGGCTCGCGACCACGAATGCCGGACGCAGCTGGCTGTTCGACGCGCTCGGCGGCACCGGTTCCGCGGCCGACTTCGCCGATCTGCCGCTCGACTACTACGCGCCCGGCGCGCAGGTGTTCGACCTGCGCTCCTCGCACGACGCCAACGCCACGCAGGTGCATCTGCAGCTCGGTACCCCGGGCGGCACCGAGCATCGTCACTACGATGCCGGCAGCTTCCAGGTCTGGCGCAAGGGTCGCTTCCTGACGCGCGAGACCGCCGGCTATTCCGACCAGATCGCCGGCTTTCAGGGCACCGGCAACGTGGATACCGAGCACCCGCTCGCGCACAACACGCTGCTGTTCGAGGCCTGGAATACCGGGCGCTGGGTTGGGCGTGGTCCGCACGTGATTCCCGTCGGCGGCGACCGCGGCGAGCAGCCGCGTGGCCTGCCGGACGTGCGCCGGCTGCAGCACGAGCCGCAGTTCGGCTATGTCGCCGTCGATTATTCGGATGCCTACCGCAACATGCCCGACAGTCGTGTCGACTGGCCCTATGCCGACAAGGCCTGGCGCGAATTCCTGTTCATCCGGCCGTTGCAGGCGCTGTTGATCCTCGACCGCACGCGCGGTTCCGCCGACTCGCTGCTGCCCTGGTACAACGGTGGCGGCTGGCTGCTCGACGGCCCGCATGTCGCCGCGAATCTGGTGCGGCGCACCTTCGTGATGCACTTCGAAACGCTGCCGACAGCGAGTACAAATCGCGTTGCGGCCGCGCTCGGCACGCAGACCTCGGAGTTGATCACCTTGCTGCCAACCAGCCCGAGCTACCGCGTCATCCACGAAGACCGGCCCGGCGACGAGGAGGCCGGCCAGTACCGCGTCGAGCTCGACCAGTCCGGCAGCACCGATGCCTACTTCCTGAATCTCGTCACCGGCTATGACGCCGGCGAAGCCGCGCTCGTCGCCAACCTGGTCGACAACGGCGCCAGCTGGACCATCACCCTCAGCCACCCGACGCGCGGCAATGCCAGCGTCGTGCTGATGAAGGGCATGAGTTCGACTGGCGGCAGCATCGCGATCAACGGCGGCGCCGCGACACCACTGCGCGAAACCGTGCAGGGCATCAGCGTCACCAGCGAGCGCCCGGTGTGGGCCTCGTCGGGACTGTTCGGCGATGGGTTCGAGTAAAGGCGACCACGAAGCGTCAGCGCCCGGGTCGGACATCACCGGCCTGCTCGGGCGCGCCGGTGCCGGCGATGCCGATGCGGCCAACCGACTGCTGCCGCTGATCTACGCGCGGCTCAAGGAACTCGCGCGCCGGCAACTCGGGCGCGAGTCCGATTCGCCATCACTGGCGACCACGGCGCTGGTGCACGACGCCTACCTGTCGCTGTTCGGCGATGCCGATCTTGCCTGGCGCGATCGCGGGCACTTTTTCGCGTACGCTGCGCGCGCCATGCGCAGCATCCTGATCGACCGTGCAAGACATCGCATGCGCAGCAAGCGCGGCGGCGGCGCGCAGCGCGTGGAATTGCCCGAGCAGGAACTGGTCGCCGACGACGAATGCCTGGAGTTGCTGGCGATGGACCAGGCGCTGACGGCGCTCGGCACGACCCATCCGCGCCTGGTGCAGGTGGTCGAGCTGCGCTTCTTCGCGGGCCTGTCGGTCGAGGACGCGGCGAAGGCGCTCGACGTCGACACGCGCACCATCGAGCGCGACTGGCGCAAGGCGCGTGCGCTGATCCACGACGCCATGGGTGCGTCGACGTGAATCCGGCGGACCCGGACGCGCCGCCGGCGGAATGGCTGGATGCGTGGTTCGACCTCGACGCCGAGGCGCAGGCGCGAGTGCTGGCCGACCCTGCGGTGCCCGCCGCGTGGCGTTCTGCCGCGGCGCGACTGCAGGCGGCCGCCGAACGCGTCGGCGTGCTCGACCGCGACCCCACCGCGGTGGCCGAAGGCTTGCTCGGTGCCGCGCCGCCGATGCCGAAGGCGGGCGACAGCGTCGGGCGTTATTTCCTGGAAGCACTGATCGGGCAGGGCGGCATGGCCACGGTGTGGTCGGCGCGCCATCAGGACCCGCAGCTGCCACAGCGGGTCGCGGTCAAGTTCCTGCGCACCACCTTGTTCACGCCGGAGTGGCGCGAGCGCTTCCTGCGCGAGCAGCGCATCCTCGCGCGGCTCAACCATCCCTGCATCAGCCGCCTGTTCGACGCCGGCCTCGATCGCAGCGGTGCGCCCTACATCGCGATGGAGCTGATCGATGGCGAACCGATCGGCGCCTGGTGCGACGCCCGCGGTCTCGACTGCGCGGCGCGCGTGCGGCTGTTCCTGAAGGTCTGCGCCGCGGTCGCGTATGCGCACCGCAACCTGGTCGTGCACCGTGACCTCAAGCCTGGCAACGTGCTGGTCGGCAACGACGGCGAGCCGCACCTGCTCGACTTCGGCATCGCCAAGCTGCTCGACGCCACCGGTGCCGAGCGCGACCGCACCGGTACCGGCTTGCACCTGCTGACGCCCGCCTATGCGGCGCCGGAGCAGCTGGCGCAGGGCGATATCACTACCGCCACCGACGTCTATGGGCTCGGTGCCTTGCTGCACGAACTGCTCACGGCAGCGCGGCCGCAGCAGGCCGAGGGCGGCTGGCTGCAGCGGCCCTCGTCGCGGGTCGATGCCTCGGCCGCAGCGCAACGCGGGCTGCATTCGGCGGCGGCGTTGCGGGCGTTGCTGCGCGGCGATCTGGACGCGATCCTGGAACGCGCGCTGCGCCGCGAACCGGAACTGCGCTACGCATCGGCGCACGAGTTCGGCGAGGACCTGGAACGCTGGCTGCGCCAGGAAACCGTGCGCGCACGCGCCGACAACTGGCGCTACCGCAGCGGCAAGTTCGTGCGCCGGCATCGGCTGGCGCTGGCATTGGTACTGGCCGCGGTGCGCGGGCTGGCGATGGCGACCGTGGTCAGCGTGCGCGCGTCGCTGCGCGCCGATCGCGCGGCCGCGGCCGCGGTGCAGGAAGCCGAACGCGCACGCCGCAGCCGCGACTTCGTGCTGGCGTTGCTGCAGGACCTGCGTCCCGGCGCGTCGTCGCGCACGCCGGAGCGCCTGCTCGATCGCGCGGCGGCGCGCATCGAGCAGCAGTTCGGCGACGATCCCGAGAGCCGCATCGAGCTGCAGCTGGTGCTCGGTGAACTGGAACGCGGTTACAGCCGCCTGGCGCCGTCACGGTCGCTGCTGGAGCGCGCCAGCGCGGCAGCGCGCGCGCATCAGGGCACGGCCGCGCCGCTGTGGTTGCGCGCCGAGTCCAGCCTCGCGCACACCGCGTTTCGCGAGGGAGCCTATCGCGAGGGTGCCTCGCGGTTGCACGCGGCGCTGGCCGAATACGATCGCGCCGGCGGCGAGTTCGGTGCCGCGCGCATCAGTGCCCTGTCGCGGCTCGGTCAACTGCGCAACCACGCCGAGGATTCGCGCGCGGCCTTGGCGCTGCACACCGAAGCCGACACCGCCGCGCGGCGCCTGCTCGCAGCGGACGATCCATTGCGGCTGGAGGTGCGCGAGCTGTATGGCGAAGCGCTCGCCGGCGATGGTCAGAACGCCGCCGCGCGCGCGGTGCTGCGCGAAAACCTGGCGGCATTGCGCGCCCGCTACGGCGATCGCGACCTGACCGTGGTCAGCGCGCTCGAATCACTGGCGCTACGCGAGACCGAAGCCGGCGCGCCGCAGGCCGCGATCGCGCTGCTGCTCGAAGCCCGCGGCATTGCCACGTCGATTCTCGACGGACCACACGTGATCGCCGGCTATGTCGAAAACTCGCTCGGCTTCGCGGCGCTGAAAGCTGGTGACCCGGCACAGGCCGCGCAGGCGTTCGAGCGCGCCCTGGCGATCTTCGCGGCCTTGCTGACACCACCGCATCCGCTGCTCGAAGCCACCCACGCCAACCGCGGCGAAGCTGCGTTGGAGCGCGGCGATTTTGCCGCCGCAGCCACCGCGTTCGCGGCGGCCCAGGCGCAGCGCGACGCGCTCGATCCGCAGTCGCGACGCGGCGCGTTCGCGCCTTCGTGCCTTGCCGGCGAGGCGCATGCGCGTAGCGGTGATGCGGTGCGCGCGCTGGCGTTGCTCGAACCCTGCGTTGCTGCCGTGCAGCGCCGCACCAGCGCCGCGCCGGGGCAACTGGCAACGGCGCTTGCGTTGCGCGCCGAGGCCGAGTGGCGCGCGGGCCGTACCGCCGCGGCGCAGGCGAGCGCGCTGCAGGCGCTGGCTTCCCCGCTGGCGGATACGCGGCACGCGGCGCTGTTGCCGCTGCGCGTGTTGGCCGAGATCAGTCTCGCCAAACGCGATGCCGCAGGCGTGCGCAAACGGATCGATGCTGCGCTCGGCCTCCCGCCGGGGCTGCCGCAACCACGGCCTTGCGACACCGCATGGCAACTGTCGCGTCTGGCTGCCATCTCCGTGCAACTCGGCGACACCGCGCGTGCCGCGGCGCTGCGCAACGCCGCCGGATCGTGCAACCCGGCGGCGCCGTTGCCTCAGCCGCCGCAGTAGCGGTCAAACAGGTTGCAGGCACTCGCGTCGCCGGCCTGGCAGCGGTCGGCCATCTTGCGGCAATACACCCAGCTCATCGACGAGCTCGCCTGCGGCCGCGCATTGGCAGCGATCAGGCTGCGCAGGCCGCGGGTCTGCTGTTCCAGTTCGGCGTCCGAGCGCAACGGCGAGTCGGTGTTGGCGGTGGGCAGGACCACGACGGGCGTGCCGAACAGGCACTTCTGTCGCTGAAACGCGCAGACCAGCGGGTTGCCACCGAGGTGAAGGCAGCGCACATATTGCACGTAGCAGTATTGCTCGTTGCCTGGCGGCGGCGGTGGCGATGCCGACCCGCTGCTGGCGCCAGCAAGACCGGCGAGGGCGAGCAATGCGACCGTGACCACGGTCTGGAAGGTGATGCGAAGCTTCATGAGCGACTCCGTTGAAAGCAACGACGCGGCACACCGCGGGCGCCAGCACAATGCCGGCGCCGGTAGTGGAAGCGCGCTTTCATGCGTGCGGGCGACATCGGTCGCCGTCGCAGCGGATCGGCGTCAGCGCAATGCCGCGCGCAAGTGCTCGGGCAACGGAATCGACTTGCCGCTGCGCGGATCGATCCACACCAGCACGCTGTCGCCCTCGGCGTACAGCACCTCGGGCGCGTGGCGGTCGACGATGCGGAAGCTCGCGCTGAACGAGCTGCGGCCGACGCGGCCTGCGAACATCTCGACCACGATCTCGGCCGGCCATTCGACCGGCTTGCGGAAGTTCGTGTTCAGCGCCGCGAGGATCGGTGCGGCGTCCTCGCCCATCCAGCCGGCGTCGAGGCTGCGGAACCAATGCAGGCGCGCCTCCTCGACATAGGTCGCATAGACCGAGTTGTTGACGTGGCCGTAGGCGTCCATGTCGCCCCAGCGCACCGTGATCGGGGCGCGGACCAGGAGCTTGCCGGGGCTCGGATCGTCGCTCATGACTTGCTCCGCTTCGGGGATTTCGGTCCGGGTGTCTTGGTTGCGACGGGTGGGTGCGTCTGGAACAGGCGGCGCAGGAATTGCCCGGTGTGCGAGTGCGGATGAGCCGTCAACTGCTCCGGCGTGCCGGTGGCGATGATGCGGCCGCCGCGCGCGCCGCCTTCCGGGCCGAGGTCGATGACCCAGTCCGCGGTCTTGATCACGTCGAGGTTGTGCTCGATCACGACCACGGTGTTGCCGTCGTCGCGCAATCGGTGCAGCACCCCGAGCAGTTGCGCGACATCGTGGAAGTGCAGGCCGGTGGTCGGTTCGTCGAGGATGTACAGCGTGCGTCCGGTGTCGCGCTTGGACAGTTCGCGCGACAGCTTCACGCGTTGCGCCTCACCGCCGGAGAGCGTGGTCGCGCTCTGGCCGAGCTTGATGTAGCTGAGCCCGACATCCATCAGCGTCTGCAGCTTGCGCGCAAGCACCGGGACCTTGTCGAACACCGCGAGTGCATCCTCGACCGTCATCTCCAGCACGTCGCGGATCGAATGCCCCTTGAACAGGATTTCCAGCGTCTCGCGGTTGTAGCGCTTGCCGTGGCAGACATCGCAGGGCACGTACACGTCGGGCAGGAAGTGCATCTCGACCTTGAGCAGTCCATCGCCCTGGCAGGCCTCGCAGCGCCCGCCCTTGACGTTGAAGCTGAAGCGTCCGGCCTCGTAGCCGCGCGCACGCGCTTCCGGCACCTGCGCGAACAGTTCGCGCAGCGGCGTGAACAGGCCGGGGTAGGTGGCCGGGTTGCTGCGCGGCGTGCGCCCGATCGGGCTCTGGTCGATGTCGACGACCTTGTCGAACAGCTCGATGCCTTCGACCTTGCCGTAGGGCGCAGGCTGCTCGGCGGCGCCGTTCAACTCGACTGCGGCGATGCGGAACAGGGTGTCGTTGATCAGGGTCGACTTGCCGGAACCGGAGACGCCGGTGACGCAGACGAACAGCCCGGCCGGGATTTCGAGGTCGACATGCTGCAGGTTGTTGCCATGCGCATCGCGCAGACGCAGCCATTGATCCGCGACGGGTTCGCGGCGTTGCGTTGGCACCGCGATCGCCTTGCGTCCGGCGAGGTAGTCCCCGGTCAGCGAACGCTTGGCGGCGAGAATGTCGGCGAGTTGGCCCTGCGCGACGATCTCGCCGCCATGCACGCCGGCTCCGGGGCCGATATCGAGGATGTGGTCGGCGGCCCGGATCGCGTCTTCGTCGTGCTCGACCACGATCACGGTATTGCCGAGGTCGCGCAGGCGCGTGAGCGTCGCCAGCAGGCGCTCGTTGTCGCGCTGGTGCAGGCCGATCGAGGGTTCGTCGAGCACGTACATCACGCCGACCAGGCCGGCACCGATCTGCGAGGCGAGGCGGATGCGCTGCGCCTCGCCGCCGGACAACGAATCCGCCTTGCGGTCGAGCGTCAGGTAGTCGAGCCCGACATCGATCAGGAAGCGCAGGCGTTCGCGGATCTCCTTGACGATCTTGGCGGCGATCTCGCCGCGCCAGCCTTCGAGTTGCAGGTGCTCGAAGAAGCGCTGCGTCTCCTCGACTGGCCAGGCCGTCACCGTCGGCAGCGCCCGTCCGCCGACGAAGACATTGCGCGCGGCGCGACCCAGGCGCTGGCCGTCGCATTCCGGGCAAGGACGTTCGCTGATGAACTTCGCCAGTTCCTCGCGCACCATTGCCGACTCGGTCTCGCGGTAGCGGCGCTCGAGATTGTTCAGGATGCCCTCGAAGCGGTGCTTGCGATTCACCGTCAGGCCGCCGCTCTCGCTGGCATAGCGGAAGTTGATCTCGTCGCTGCCGCTGCCGTGCAGGATGCGTTCGCGCACTTCCTTCGGCAGCTTCTGCCACGGTGTCTCGACGTCGAAGCCGTAGTGCTTCGACAGCGCCAGGATCATCGCGAAGTAGTAGCTGTTGCGGCGATCCCAGCTCTTGATGGCGCCGTTGGCCAGCGCCAGTTCCGGGTGCGCGACCACGCGCGCCGGATCGAAGAACTGGGTCACGCCGAGACCGTCGCACTTGCTGCAGGCGCCGACCGGCGAATTGAACGAGAACAGCCGCGGCTCGAGTTCGGACAGCGAGTAGTCGCAGATCGGGCAGCTGAACTTGGAGGAGAACAGGGTCTCCTTTGCGTCCGCGGCATCCATCTCGGCGACGATGACCATGCCCTCGCTGAGCTTGAGCGCGTTCTCGAACGACTCCGCGAGCCGCTGCTTCAGGTCCGCCTTCGGCTTGAAGCGATCGACCACGACTTCGATCGTGTGCTTGTTGCGCAGGCCGAGCTTCGGCACCGCGTCGATCTCGTGGATGGTGCCGTTCACGCGCACGCGCACATACCCTTGTGCGCGCAGCTGCTCGAACACCTGCAGATGTTCGCCCTTGCGCTCGCGGATGACCGGCGCGAGCAGCATGTAGCGCGTGTCGGCATCGAGCGCGAGCGTCGCATCGACCATCTGCGACACCGTCTGTGCGGCCAGCGGCTGCCCATGCTCGGGGCAATGCGGCGTGCCGGTGCGCGCGTACAGCAGGCGCAGGTAGTCGTAGATCTCGGTGATCGTGCCGACCGTCGAACGCGGGTTGTGCGACGTCGACTTCTGCTCGATCGAGATCGCCGGCGACAGGCCCTCGATGTGGTCGAGGTCCGGCTTCTCCATCACCGACAGGAACTGGCGCGCATAGGCCGACAGCGACTCGACATAGCGGCGCTGGCCCTCGGCGTAGATGGTGTCGAACGCCAGCGAGGACTTGCCCGAGCCGGACAGGCCGGTGATCACGATCAGCTGGTCGCGCGGCAGGTCGAGATCGATGTTCTTCAGATTGTGCGTGCGTGCGCCACGCAGGCGGATCGTGTCCATCGCCCAGGCTCTTGCAGGGAGCCGCGAAGGCTAACAGGCGGGCCCGCGCGCACCATGTGAAACAGGTTCAGGCGCATTCGCCCCGCGCCCGCGGTTGCCACCAGGGACTGGGCGCCGGCTCGCGCCGTGGCGGTCCGGTCATTCATTGACCGTTGGCCCCTGCTGCGGCTATGATCCGCGCCCTTTTTGGACTTCGCGTCCGCAAGGGAACGGGTCGGCGGAGCAAGGTGTCCGGCGGCCGTGGCCAAAATAACTACAGAGGCATTGCCATCATGTACGCAGTTGTTGTCACCGGCGGTAAGCAGTACCGCGTGATGCAGGGCGAAACCCTGCGGGTTGAGAAGTTGGATGCCGAGGCCGGTTCCTCGGTGAAGTTCGACCAGGTCCTCCTGCTTGGCGACGGCGACGCGATCAGCGTCGGCACGCCGACCGTGGCGGGTGCGTCGGTCACCGCGACGATCAAGTCGCATGGCCGCGGCGACAAGATCCGGATCGTCAAGTTCCGTCGTCGCAAGCACCACCGCAAGCAGATGGGCCACCGTCAGCACTTCACCGAAGTCGAAATCACTGGCATCCACAAGTAAGGGCCGAGGAGAGCAGCCATGGCACAGAAAAAAGGCGTAGGTTCCACCCGGAACGGCCGCGATTCCAATCCGAAGTACCTGGGCGTGAAGCTCTTTGGTGGCCAGGCGGTGAGCGCCGGGAACATCATCGTGCGCCAGCGCGGTACCGAGTACCACCCCGGCGTGAATGTCGGTCTGGGCCGCGACCACACCCTGTTCGCACTCGCGGACGGCAAGGTCGAGTTCAGCGTGAAGGGCCCGAACGGCGGTCGTCGTACCGTCAGCGTCCGCTAAGCGCACGCAAGTTTCGGTTCACCGGAGAGCCCCGCGCTGCGGGGCTTTCCCGTTTCTGGGCTGCAGAAATGCCCGCGTCCGCGAAAATCCCGTTCGCGACCTTTCCGTTTGCCCTCGATTGAAGCATCCTCCCGCCCATGAAGTTCGTCGACGAAGCTGAGATCAAGGTGATTGCCGGAGCCGGCGGCAATGGCAGCGTCAGCTTCCGGCGCGAGAAGTTCATTCCGCTCGGCGGCCCCGACGGTGGCAACGGCGGCGATGGTGGCAGTGTCATCCTGCAGGCCGACGAAAACCTCAACACCCTGATCGACTTCCGCCACGAGCGCGTGTTCCGCGCCAAGCGCGGCGAGAACGGCATGGGGCGGCAGATGACCGGTGCCGCCGGCGAAGACATCGTGATCCGCGTGCCGGTCGGCACCGCGATCGTGAACAGCGACACCGAGGAAGTGATCGCCGATCTGACCAAGCATGGCCAGCGTGCCCTGGTCGCGCAGGGTGGCAAGGGCGGCGCCGGCAACATGGTGTTCAAGTCCTCGACCAACCGCTCGCCGCGGCGCGCGCAGCCGGGGACGCCCGGCGACGAGCGCGAGATCCGCCTCGAACTCAAGCTGCTGGCCGATGTCGGCCTGCTCGGCTTTCCGAACGCGGGCAAGAGCACCTTCATCCGCGCGGTGTCGGCGGCGACCCCGAAGGTTGCGGACTATCCGTTCACGACCTTGTATCCGAATCTCGGCGTGGTCTCGATCAGCCGCGACCACAGCTTCGTGATCGCCGACATTCCCGGTGTGATCGAGGGTGCGGCGGAGGGTGCCGGTCTCGGTATCCAGTTCCTGAAACACGTCTCGCGCACCAGCCTGCTGCTGCATGTGGTCGACATCGCGCCGATGGACGAGTCGATCGACCCGGTCGAGCAGGTCAAGACGATCGAGAAGGAGCTCAAGAAGTTCGACGCCGACCTGGCCAAGCGTCCGCGCTGGCTGGTGTTCAACAAGATCGACCTGATCGCCGAGGAAGACCGCGACGCGCGCGTGAAGGACCTGCTCAAGCGCCTGCGCTGGACGCGCAAGCCGTGGTTCGTGGTGTCCGCCGCGACGGGCGAGGGCTGCGATGTCGTGGTCAAGAAGGCGATGGCCTTCATCGAGGCCGAAAAGCGCGATGCGGCCGACGACGCCGCCAACGCATGACCGTGCCTGTAGGAGCGCCGCGTGCGGCGCGAATGGGATTTCGACGCGATACCGATCGCGCCGCACGCGGCGCTCCTACGGGCCCGGTCGAAATCCTGGGCACAAAAAAGCCGGCATTCGCCGGCTTTTCCGTCAACACGAAGCAGGGCAGCTTCGTCTCATGCCATCGCGCGGATGCGGGCCGTGATGCGGCTCTTGTGACGCGAGGCCTTGTTCTTGTGGATCTGGCCACGACCGGCGAAGCGGTCGAGCAGCGATTCCGCGGTCTTGAACGCGGTCTCGGCGCCGGCCTTGTTGCCGGTCTCGATCAGCTTCAGCACGTTCTTGACGGCCGTGCGCATCTGCGAACGCTGACTGTTGTTGTGCAGGCGATGCTTTTCCGCCTGAACCGCGCGCTTCTTCGCGGACTTGATATTGGCCACAGCTGGACTCCGGGATTCGGGGGGTTGAAAAAGGTCGCGAATTATCCGGGCATCGCCGTCCCGAGTCAATCGGCCGTTGCGGGAGCCCGTTCATGAAGCTGCTGCGCTCGACGCTCGTGTTCAGCGCGATGACCTTCCTGTCGCGCATCGCCGGTTTCGCGCGCGACATGCTCCAGGCCACCCTGTTCGGCACCGGCGGCGCGATGAGTGCGTTCATCGTCGCCTACCGGATCCCGAACTTCCTGCGCCGGATCTTCGCCGAAGGCTCGATGCAGATGGCCTTTGTGCCGGTGCTGAACGAGATCCGCGAGAGCGGCGACCGCGAGCGCCTACGCGATTTCATCGACCATATGGCCGGGTCGCTGGCGGCGGTGGTCTTCGTCGTGGCCGGGGTCGGCGTGCTGGCGGCACCGCTGATCGCGACCGTGTTCACCCCGGGGGCGCTGGACGAGCCGGAGAAATTCGCGCTCACCGCCGAGATGCTGCGCATCACCTTTCCGTACCTGATCTGCATTTCGCTGATGGCGCTGTGCGCGTCGGTGCTGAACAGCTACGGCAAGTTCGGGCTGGCGGCGTTCACCCCGGTGCTGCACAACCTCACCGTGATCGCGGCGATGTTGCTGCTGGCGCCGCAGATGGATGTGCCGCCGAAGGCCTTGGCCTGGGGCGTGCTGGTCGCCGGTTTCCTGCAGCTCGTCCTGTTGTGGCCGGCCCTGATCAGGCTCGGCCTGCGCCCGCGCTTCAAGCTCGGCTTCCACCATGCCGAGGTGCGTCGTGTCGGCAAGCTGATGATCCCGACGCTGTTTTCGTCCTCGGTGGCGCAGCTGAACCTGCTCGTCGGCACCGTGTTCGCGTCCTTGCTTGCGGATGGTTCGCAGGACTGGCTGTATTACTCGGATCGCCTGATCGAGTTTCCGCTCGGCCTGTTCGGCGTCGCGATCGGTACCGTGATCCTGCCGCACCTGGCGCGCCGCTTCGCCGCGCAGGACCACGACGGCTATTCGCATTCGCTCGACTGGGGCTTGCGTCTGGTGCTGCTGGTCGGCTGGCCGGCCGGGCTTGGGCTGATGTTCCTCGCCGAGCCGATCACCGCGACGGTCTACAACTACGGGCGCTTCACCGCGCACGACACGCAGATGGCGGCGTGGAGCCTGATCGCGATGAGCATCGGCGTGCCCGCATTCATGGCCAGCAAGGTGCTGCTGCCGGCGTTCTATGCACGCCAGGACACCCGAACGCCGATGCGCGCCGCGTTGTGGACGGTGGCCAGCAATGTCGGCCTCACGCTTGCGATCGTCACGCCGCTGGCGATGAACCGGACGCTCGGCGGTCACGCCGGCATCGCGCTGGCGACCGGTCTCGCCGGCATCGTCAACGCGCTGTGGCTGTTCATCGCGCTGCGCCGCCAGCAGCTGTTCGCCGCGCTGCCAGGATGGCCGGCGTATCTGGCCCAACTGATCGCCGCGGGCGTGACGATGGTCGCGACCCTGCTCGCGCTGCGCGCCTGGATCGGCGACTGGTCGCTGCTGCATTGGCACGCGCGCATCCTCTGGCTGTTCACTGCCATCGCCGCTGGTGCCGCCGCCTACGCACTGGTCCTGCTGGCGCTGGGCCTGCGACCGCGGCATCTGCGCGATCGCGGTTGAACGCGGACCCATCGATCGCGCTTTCTGAACACGGGATGTCTCCATCGTCGCACGGCCGGCATGTCATCAGCGCGGCTCACGCGCGCCACCAGTTCGCCCGCGACGCGGCTCTAGCATGCTGCGCACAGGAGAACGCCCCATGCGCAACGAAGCACGCTCAATGATCGTCGTCATGCTCGCCGTGCTGGTCGCCATCATCGCGCTGCGCTTCCGCGCAGCCTGAGCCAGCGGGCCGCTCGGGCATCTGCGCGATCCCGGATCGCAGCTTCCTCGCCCCGATGCGCTGGCTCGGGATCGCCACAATGCCGCAGGGCGGGATTGGGTCGATCCGCCGCTATACTCCGCCGTTCCATGAGCTTCCTGTTTCGCGACACGCGCGGGCCGCGCCTTTGCCCGCGTGGCGCAGTCATTGCCATCGGCGCGTTCGACGGTTTGCACCGGGGTCACCAGGCCCTGATCGGGCGCGCGTTGGCGCGGGCGCGCGAGCTGGAGTGCGAGGCGGTCGTACTTGGTTTCGAGCCGCTGCCGCGCGAGTTCTTCGGTCGTGGCGGGCCGTTGCTGCGCCTGAGCACAGTGCGCGAGAAGGTGAAGCTGACGCACGCGCTCGGGATCGACCGGCTCGGGCTGCTGCGCTTCAACCAGACCCTGGCGAGCACCACGGCCGAGGACTTCGTGCGCCAGGTGCTGGTCGAGCGACTCGCCGCGCGTGAAGTCTGGATCGGACCCGATTTCCGTTTCGGCCAGGGTCGCCGCGGTGATGTCGCGATGCTGCGCGCGATGGGTGCGGAGCTTGGGTTCAGCGCTGAGCACATCGAGCCGGTGCTGGTCGACGGCGAGCGCGTGTCGAGCACGCGCGTGCGTACTGCGCTGCTCGCCGGCGACCATGCGCTGGCGCGGCGTCTGCTCGGGCGCAACTTCGCGATCAGCGGGCGCGTCATCCACGGCCAGAAACTCGGACGCACGCTCGGCTATCCGACCGCAAACCTCCCGCTTGGCGAGCGCTTGCCGCCGGTGCATGGCATCTACGCCGTGCGCGTGACCGGCGCCGGGCTGCGACACTGGCCGTCGGTCGCCAGCCTCGGCACGCGTCCGACCGTGAACGGCCGCGAGCTTCTGCTCGAAGCGCATCTGTTCGACTTCGACGGCGACCTGTACGGCCGTCGGCTGCGCGTGGATTTCGTCGCCAAGATCCGCGACGAGGAACGCTTCGCGAACCTCGACGACCTGACCGCGCGCATGCACCTCGATGCCATCGAGGCGCGCCGCATCCTTTCCGAATCCACCTCGACCGAGCGAGAACTCGCGTGAGCATCGACTACAAGAGCACGATCCATCTGCCGGACACGAAGTTCGCGATGAAGGGCGACCTGCCGACGCGCGAGCCGCTGGCGCTGGCCGCGTGGGACGCATCGAACCTGCACGCGCGCCTGCAGGCGCACACCGCGGCGCGACCGAGCTACGTGCTGCATGACGGCCCGCCGTATGCGAACGGCCAGATCCACATCGGCCATGCGGTCAACAAGACGCTCAAGGACATCGTCGTCAAGGGCAAGCTGCTCAGCGGCTTCCGTTCGCCCTACGTGCCGGGCTGGGACTGCCACGGGCTGCCGATCGAGCATGCCGTGGAAAAGGACATCGGCAAGGTCGGCGTCAAGGTCGATGCGCGTACCTTTCGCGTGAAATGCCGCGAGTATGCGAGCAAGCAGATCGACAGCCAGCGCGAGGATTTCAAGCGTCTCGGCGTGCTCGGTTACTGGGACCAGCCGTATCGCACGATGGACTTCAAGTTCGAGGCCGACATCCTGCGCGCGCTTGCGAAGATCGTCGCCAACGGCCATCTCGCGCGCGGTGCCAAACCGGTTCACTGGTGCTTCGATTGCGGCTCGGCGCTGGCCGAAGCCGAGATCGAATACGCCGACAAGGTTTCGCCTGCGATCGACGTCGCCTACGACGCGATCGATGGCGATGGCCTGGCCGCGAAATTCGGCGTGCAGCGAGGCGATGCGATCGTCGCGGTGCCGATCTGGACGACCACGCCATGGACACTGCCGGCGAGCATGGCGGTCACGCTGAACGCCGGGTTCGATTACGTGCTGGTCGAAGGCCCGGCGCGCGCCGGTCGGCGCGTGTTGCTGGTGCTGGCCGAGGCGTTGGCTGCGGACGTGCTGAAGCGCAGTGGTGTCGAGGCGCTGGCCGTGCTGGGTCGCAGCAGCGGTGCCGAACTCGAGGGCTTCAAGCTGCAGCACCCGTTCCTTTCGCGACAGGTGCTGCTGATCCTCGGCGAGCACGTCACCGCCGATGCCGGTACCGGCGCCGTGCATACCGCGCCCGGCCACGGCCAGGAGGACTTCGCGGTCGGACAGAAGTACGGCCTCGAAGTCGTCAATCCGGTCGGCGGCAACGGCGTCTTCGTCACTGGCACCGAGTTCGTCGAAGGCCAGTTTGTCTGGAAGGCGAACGACACCATCATCGAGCTGCTGCGCGAGCGCGGCGTGCTGCTCGCCTCCGGCAAACTCGAGCACAGCTATCCGCATTGCTGGCGGCACAAGACGCCGGTCGCGTTCCGCGCCACGCCGCAGTGGTTCATCGCGATGGACCAGGCGAACCTGCGCCAGCAGGCGCTGGCCGCGATCAAGCAGGTGCAGTGGCTGCCGGACTGGGGCGAGGAGCGCATCACCGGCATGATCGCGAACCGTCCGGACTGGTGCATCTCGCGCCAGCGCACCTGGGGCGTGCCGATCGCGCTGTTCATCGACCGCGAGACGCAGGAGCCGCATCCGGACTCGGTTGCGCTGATCGGCAAGGTCGCCGAAGTGGTCGAGCGCGACGGCGCCGATGCCTGGTACGAACTCGATGCCGCAAGCCTGCTCGGCGCCGATGCCGCGCGCTACGAGAAGGTCACCGACATCCTCGATGTCTGGTTCGACTCCGGCGTGACCCACGCCGGCGTGCTCGACGCACGCGCGGAGCTGAACGGCGAACGCGTCGGCACCATGTACCTGGAAGGCTCCGACCAGCATCGCGGCTGGTTCCATTCGTCGTTGCTGACCGCGGTTGCGATGCACGGCCATGCGCCGTACACGACGGTATTGACGCACGGCTTCACCGTCGATGCGCAGGGGCGCAAGATGTCGAAGTCGCTCGGCAACGTGGTTGCGCCGCAGAAGGTGATCAGTACGCTCGGCGCCGACGTGCTGCGGCTGTGGGTCGCATCGACCGACTATCGCAACGAGATGACCTGCGGCGACGAGATCCTGAAGCGCGTCGGCGACAGCTACCGCCGCATCCGCAATACCGCGCGCTTCCTGCTCGGGAACCTGCACGGCTTCAATCCGGACAGCGATCGCGTGCCGGTCGCGCAGATGCTGCTGCTCGACCGCTGGGCGATGCAGCAGGCCAGGCGCGTGCTGAAGCTCGCACAACGCGTGTTCGGGCCGGATGCGCGCGCGCCCTCCGACCACAGCCCGGACCTGTGTGAGTTCGCCGCGCTGGTGCAGGAGCTGATGCGCTTTTGCACCGTGGACATGGGTGCGGCCTACCTGGACATGACCAAGGACCGCCTGTACACGATGCAGCAGGCCGCCCCGGCACGCCGCTCGGCGCAGACCGCGATGCATGCCGCACTCGAAGTGCTGGTGCGTGCGCTGGCGCCGATCGCGAGTTTCACCGCGGAGGAGATCTGGGCGCACATGCCAGGACGCGACCACGACTCGGTGTTCTTCTCGACCTTCGCCGAAATCGAGCCGCTGTTTGCCGGGCTCACGCTGGCGGCCGAGGAGTCCGCGCTGATCGCCGACCTGGCCGCGCTGCGCGGCGCGGCGTTGAAGCGCATCGAGGAACTGCGCAACGACAAGCAGCTCGGCGGCTCGCTCGAAGCCGAGGTCGATGTCTATCTCGACGCGGCATCGATCGCGCGCATCGGTGACTGTCGTGGCGAGCTGCGCTTCTTCTTCATCACCTCGGAAGTGCGCGTGCACGCGCTCGACGCGGCACCCGCCGATGCGATCGTGGCGACGTTTGGGTCGGTGCCGGCGAAAGTCGTGGTGACGCCGACCACCGCGGGCAAGTGCGTGCGTTGCTGGCATCACCGCAGCGACGTCGGCAGCGAACCCGATCATCCGGAACTGTGCGGCCGCTGCGTGACCAATGTGGCCGGCAAGGGTGAACAGCGTGACTGGTTCTGAGCAGTGGCAGCGACCTCCGGGTCGCGATGCGCTCGGCCTCGCCGGCGCGCTGCGCTGGCTCTCGCTGTCGGCGCTGATCGTCGTGCTCGACCAGCTGACGAAGTGGTACGCGGTGCAGCAGCTGGCCTATGGCGAACGCATCCCGGTGATCGCCGGCTGCTTCGACTGGACCATGGCGCACAACACCGGCGTTGCCTTCTCGATGTTCGCCGACGGCGAGGTCTGGACGCGCTGGGGTCTGTCCGGGTTCGCGTTGCTGGTGTCTGCCGGTTTCGCGATCGCACTCGCGCGCCTCGGTCGCAACGAGCGTTTCAGCGCGCTCGCCTTCGCGCTGGTGATCGGTGGCGCCGTCGGCAACATCATTGATCGCGTGCGCCTTGGTTACGTGATCGACTTCATCCTCTGGTACTGGCGCGAGTGGCACTGGCCGGCGTTCAACATCGCCGACTCCGCCATTGTCTGCGGCGCCGCGGTGCTGATCCTGTTCGGCTGGCGAGACACGAAGAGGGCTCTCTGAGTGCAGGTGTTGCTGGCCAATCCCCGTGGCTTCTGCGCCGGTGTCGACCGCGCCATCGAGATCGTCGAGCGCGCGATCGAGGCCTTCGGCGCGCCGATCTACGTGCGCCACGAAGTCGTGCACAACCGCTTCGTCGTCGACAACCTGCGCTCGCGCGGCGCCGTGTTCGTCGAGGAACTGCAACAGGTTCCCGATGGCGCCACGGTGATCTTCAGCGCGCACGGCGTCTCGCAGCAGGTGCGCAGCGAGGCGCGTGGTCGCGGGCTCAAGGTGTTCGATGCGACCTGTCCGCTGGTGACCAAGGTGCATATCGAGGTCGCGCGCCATGCCCGCGCCGGGCGCAACGTGGCGATGATCGGCCACGCCGGCCATCCCGAGGTCGAGGGCACGCTCGGGCAATGGGACGACCGCGCCGGAGGCCGCATGGTGCTGGTCGAGACCACCGCAGATGTGGAAAGACTCGATCTGGATACCGAACACGAACTGGCCTACGTCACCCAGACCACGTTGTCGGTGGACGATACGACGGCGATCATCGCGGCGCTGCGCGCGCGCTTCCCGAACATCGTCGGGCCACGCCACGACGACATCTGCTACGCCACCCAGAATCGCCAGGACGCCGTCAAGCAACTCGCCGCCCAATGCGACCTGGTGCTCGTGGTCGGTTCGACCAATTCCTCGAACTCGAACCGCCTGCGCGAGCTGGCGGAGAAGCAGGGCGTGCAAGCGCACCTGATCGACGGCGCCCAGGACATCGATCCGGCATGGCTCGCCGCCAAGCCCCGCGTCGGCGTCACCGCCGGCGCCTCGGCACCGGAATCGCTGGTGCAGGCGGTGGTCGATTACCTGCGCAGCGCCGGCGCCACCAACGTGCGCAATCTCCACGGCGAGCCCGAAGACATGGTCTTCGCGCTGCCCAAGGAACTGCGGTTGCTCATGGTGGAGTGAGCGGCGCTGCCTCGAAGCTGTCGGAGAAGAGGTACTGGTCGTTGCTCAGCATGAAGGTCGCGTCGCTGGAATCGGCGAGGCCTGGTGCGGTGACGCTGGCGACACGCACGCGGTAACCGGGGCCGATGGCCAGCGCCGGATCCGGCGTCCACAGGAAGCTGCCGTTGCTCGGCGCGTTGCTGACCAGTCGCGCGATCGCGACATCGTTGCGGTAGAGGTCGAGGTTCACTTCGCCACCGATGTTGTCGCTCCAGGTGATCGCGTGCGCGAGCGCGCGATCCCAGTTCTCGGCTCCGTTCGGGCTGGTGACGGCGATCGAAGTCGGGGCATCGACGTTGAAGAAGGTGTTGTGGCTGGCGCCGTTGTAGACCGCCTCGAAGCGCCAGGTGCCCGGCGGTGATCCGGCCGGGAGGCTGTACAGCCAGGAACCGGTCCAGGACGAGGCGAAGGCGGTGGCGGTGGTGTATTGCCACGACTGGAAGGTGCTGCCGTCCGGTCGATAGATGGCGAGTTGCGCCGGCAATGCGCCCTGGTAGTCGCGGAAGAAAGCGTAGAAGTAGATGTTCTGCGGCGTGGTGAAGCTGTCTTGCAGATGGGTCAGCGTTTGCGCGCAGGCGTTCGCGGTGCTCGGCGGACTTGAATGCGTGCTCAACCGATTGATCGCCGAGTCCAGATAGGGACGCTGGCTCAGCCACAACGACTGCGGCTGGCTGTTCGGTCCGGCGTAGGGATCGGTCCATTCCGCATTCGAGTAGGAACCGTAGCGCACCTCGAAGTGCAGATGCGGGCCGCTCGAGTTGCCCGAACTGGCGGCGGTGCCGAGGTATTCGCCCTGCACCACGGTCTGGCCGACGCTCTTGCCGGTGAGCGAGTTGTAGCGCATGTGTCCGTAGATGGTCATGGTGCCATCGGCGTGGATCAGCGCAACGTAGTTCCAAGGATCGGCATTGCTGCCGCCATCGCAGGGGTTGTGGTCGGTGGCATCGCCATTGGCCTTGGCGGCGATGGTGCCGGCCGCAGCCGCGACGGCTTGTACTTCGCCCGCGTCCACCTTGTTCCAGTTGAACGGCGTGAGCGCAAGGTCGGTGCCGCGATGGCCGTCATAGGTGCGCGAGCCGCCGTTGTAGTCGAGCACCGCGCCCGCGGCCGGGTTGTGGTCGGAAAACGCCGAGACGCGGAAGCCGGCGGCGTCGGGAAGCCCGGGTGCCAGGCGCAGCGGAAACAGGTAGCCGACCGCGTTCGGGCTTGCAGGCATCGGCAGCAGCGACTGCTGCCTGAGCAGCTCGACGTTGTGCTGGATCTCCTGCCACATGGCCAGTTCGGCAGCAGGGGACAAATGGTCGGTCGGCGTGCGCTCCTCGCCCGGATTGGCCAGGGCCGCGCATGGCAGCAACAGCACAGCCAGACACACACCGCGCCACGCCATGCCGCCTTGCACTCGCTGCCCCGCCGCGGTGGATCGCCGCGGGTTCGCGCAGTTCGCCAGCATCGCAACGCACGACTGCATGATCGCCTCTCGTTTCCGATTCTGGTCTGCACGCAGGACTCGTGCCGGGTGGTGACCCTTCTCTTCAACGCGAGCCAGGCAGCCGCGGGAGCGGGGCTCCTGCGCCGCCGAACGGTACTGCCCTGTGCCCGCGGTTGCGCCCGCGCGGTGCCAGCCCCTAGAATGCGCGCCCCTTCGAGCCTGGGCGCGGCAGATCGATCGCGATTGCCGGGTTCGACAGGGACTCCCGCCGGTGTAGCTCAGTTGGTAGAGCGGCGCATTCGTAATGCGTAGGTCGTAGGTTCGAATCCTATCTCCGGCACCAATGAAAACAAGGGCTTGCGTGCTTCACGGTGCGCAGGCCCTTGTCGTTTCTTGTGCTGCGTAACAGATGCGTAACGCCCGGTCGCGTTATGGATCGTTGTTACTCAGCGGCGCATCCGCGAAGCTCGCGGCGGGGCAACAAGGGCGCATCGATGACCATCGAGCAGATCGTCGAGAAGGTTTTTCCGAAAGAGTGGCTGCTGCCGGCGCTAGCGGCCGCGGTCGGCACGGGTGTCGTCTCCTTCTTGACCGCGTACTTGCCATGGCTCTCACGTGCGCTGGCAAAGGTTGGGACATCTCCATGGCGCTGGCAGTTCGTCTTCGCGGTGATCATGCTCGTCGCGCTGGGTGTGCGGCGGGTGTATCGGAGATACCTCGCTCGAGAACGATCCAACCGCATTGCAGCGCAACGCCGTGAGGCAGCCGCGGCTGCTTTGCGGGAAGGGGCTGCGCGCCTCGCTCGCGAACGAGAAGCCCTGAGAGAGTCCTACGCGAAGCTGCGTCCAGTCGATCGCGCAGTTCTTTCTGCGTTCATTGGTGACGGAATTCGAACCATCCCTACGGATCGTATTTGCGCAATCGTAATGTCGACGTCGTCTGGCGTGAGCGGCCCCCAGGTCGGGCTCGCACTCCAGAGGCTTCATGACAGGAGGATTCTCCACGTGGGGCGACCGTCACACTTTGATGACGAAGTAGCGACGCTGCTTGAAGGGCACTTCAACCAACTAAACGACGATCCACGCTTGCTCGCCGAACCAGCGACAAAAGACATCGCGCCGAATTGAAACAACAACGCCACCCGAAGGTGGTTGTGTGCGTCGTCAGGTGGCTGAGGGTCGCGTCGCGACGGTAGACCGCGCCTAGCTGCCGTCCCGAGCTTGTTCGCCGACTTCATTGGCCCCTTACGCGTCACCGGTTTCGCCGGCGCACTTACTCGAACCCATCCGCAAACAGGAAGCGGGTGATTGCGTACTGGTCGGACCGTGCCGCCGTTGCGCCGTAGGTGGTGGTGACGGTCCAGGTGGCGCTGCGCACGGTGTCGCTGGCCGGCGTGTCGAACACGGTCAGGAAGGCGCTGGCCCCCGCACTCAGGTTGTAGGCGAAGTTGTTGAGCACGCTGCCGAGCGCGCTGTCGACCAGGGTGTGCGTCGGCATCGCGAACGCCGCCGAGTTGTGGACCAGGTAGCTGATCACGACCTTGCGCCCGGGCACGAAGTCGATGGCGTGTCGCGTCGGCAGGCTGCAGGTGCCGATGTCGTCCGGGTTGGTGCAGACCTCGATCGCGGGGGCGACCGTGGTGGTGATCTCGAAGTCGGGCGGAAGCACCGTCAGGCTGACGCTGCCGGACGCGGAGACGATGTCGCCGCCGGCGGTGGTTCCGGTCCAGATGGCCGACTGCGGGTAGCTGCCCGAGATCAATGGCGCATTCCCGCGATGGGTGATGAACGCCGACGAGGCGGGCGGCAGCGTATACGGGAAGTTGTTGAGCAGCAGGCCGAAGACGGTGTCGGTCAGCGTGTGCGAGATGAACTCGGTGTCGCCGGTGTTGGTGGCGTTGTAGCCGACGACATAGGGCTCGCCGGGTTCGACGCTGACCATGTTGGTGGGCGGCAGGCCGCAGTTGTCCGGATTGCCCGGGTCGGTGCAGTACGCGGCGACCGTGCCGACGGTGGTCGCGACGCCAAGGCCGGGCGCCGCCAGTGCGGACAGCGGGAGCACCAGGGCTGCCGTGAACAAGGCCTTGTGCGCGGATCGGATGCCCATTTGCGTCGTTCCTTCGCGTCGAGTGGATGCCCGCAACCACGCCCACGTGGCGCGGCAAAGGTGCAATTGCGACAAAGTGTAGGGCAACACGCTCCACCCCGCGCCAGGCATGGTGTTTGAGCGCCGCAGTCGATGTGCGAACTCGCCCGCGCCTGATGGCACGGAACTTGTACCTGCACCGCCAACCGGACCGCTGGCATGTGCATCGTGACCTTCCTCTCCAGGCTTCGCTTCACCACCGACCAGAGTCCTGAGCCGGGCGATGCGGTCATGGCGCACGTGCTCGACGTCGGCGCCGGACGACCGCGCGTGAAGCTCGCGACCTGCGACGCGCACGGCGCGTGGTCCTGCGCCGAGACCGGCGCCGCGCTGCTGCCGCGCGGTTCGCGCTGCGTGCTGATGGGCTGGGAGCCCAACGACGACGAACAGGAGCGCAAGTACCGCGAGCGTTTCGGGTTGTAGCGAAACTGCTTCCGCGCGCGTCGCGCTTGCGGCATTCTGCGCGGCCATGACCACCCGCATCGCATTTGCCGCCAGCAAGACCGAGGAGGCGCAGTCCGCGCTCGCCATGCTGCGCGCGGCGCACGGCGATGTCGCGCCGTCCGAGGCCGAGGTCATCGTCGCGCTGGGGGGCGACGGCTTCATGCTGCAGACGCTGCATCGCTACCGCGATCTGGCCAAGCCGGTGTACGGCATGAAGCTCGGCAGTGTCGGTTTCCTGATGAACCAGTTCCATGCCGATTCGCTGGATGTGCGCATCGAGCGCGCGCGCCCGACCCAGTTGCGGCCGCTGGAGATGACCGCGGTGGCGGAGTCGGGTTCCACCGTCGAGGCGATCGCCTTCAACGAAGTCTCGCTGCTGCGCCAGACCAAGCAGGCCGCGCACATTCGGGTTTCGCTGAATGGCGTGGTCAAGCTCGAAGAACTGATCTGCGACGGCGTGCTGGTGTCCACGCCCGCCGGCAGCACTGCCTACAACCTGTCGGCACACGGGCCGATCCTGCCGCTCGATTCGCGCGTGCTGGCGATGACCGCGATCTCGCCGTTCCGGCCGCGACGCTGGCGCGGTGCGGTGTTGCCGGCATCGGTCGAGGTGCGCTTCGAGATTCTTGACCACTACAAGCGTCCGGTGAGCGCGACTGCGGACGCGAACGAGGTGCGCGACATCGTCGAGGTGACGGTGCGCGAATCGCCGACGCGCACGGTGACCCTGCTGTTCGACCCCGAACACAATCTTGAGCAACGGATCCTCGATGAACAATTCGCCTTCTGAACTCCTGCGCCCCTTCCTCTTCGCGACACTCGCGCTGTCCGCCTTCGCGGCAAGCGCCGCGGATTGGCGTGACAAGGTCGATCCCGTCCTGCGTGCCGAGCTCGCGAAGGGCGCCGGTGCACCGGTGCGGGTGTTGATCGTTCCGCACGTTGCCGCTGAGGCGCAGATCGATATCGCGGCGCTGTCTTCGCGCACGCCGCCCAAGCAGCGTCCGCAGGTGGTGCATGCCGCCTTGCGCGCGCAGGCCGAGGCAACGCAGGCCGGCGTGCGCGCCTGGCTGCGGCGCGAGGGCATCGCGTATCAGGCGTTCAGCGTGGCCAATGCGGTGGCGGCCACCTTGCCGGCAGATCAGGTCGATGCGCTGGCGAAGCGCGGGGACGTGGCGCGCATCGACGCCGACCCGGTGATCCGCCATGCCCTGCCGAAGGCGGAGCCACTGCAGTTCGGCAAGGCGGTGACGGCGGTCGAACTCGGCGTCACCTACATCAACGCACCCGCGGTCTGGGCGCTGGCTGGCAACCCGCGCGGCGGCGGCATCGTCGTCGCCGGACAGGACACCGGTTACCGCTGGACGCATGCGGCGCTGAAGGCGAAGTACCGCGGCTGGAATGGCGTCAGCGCCAACCACGACTACCAGTGGCACGACGCCATCCACTCCGGCGGCGGCGTCTGCGGTGCGAATGCCGTGGCCCCCTGCGACGACAATGGTCATGGCACGCACACCATGGGCACCATGATCGGCGACGACGGCGCTACCAACCAGATCGGCGTGGCGCCGGATGCGAAGTGGATCGCCTGCCGCAACATGGATGTCGGTGACGGCACGCCGACCACGTATCTCGAGTGTTTCGAGTTCTTCCTGGCGCCGTACCCGGTCGGCGGCACGCCGGGGCAGGGCGACCCGAACCAGTCACCGCACGTCATCAACAACTCCTGGGGTTGCCCCGCTGTGGAAGGCTGCAATTCCGGCAACTGGGCGACGATGCAGACCGCCATCAGCAACCTCACCGCTGCAGGCGTGCTGGTGGTGGTCTCTGCGGGCAACGGCGGCAGCGGCTGTTCGACGGTCAGCGACCCGCCCGCGTTCTTCGCGGAGTCGTTCTCGGTCGGCAATTTCAATGCATCGACCGGCACGATCGCCAGTTCATCGAGTCGTGGGCCGGTCACGGTCGATGGCAGCAACCGGATGAAGCCGGAGATTTCGGCGCCCGGATCCAACGTGCGCTCGGCGCTCAATTCCGGCGACACCAGCTACACGACGATGAGCGGCACCAGCATGGCCGGCCCGCATGTCGCCGGCGCCGCGGCGCTGTTGATGAGCGCGGTGCCCGCGCTCCAACGCCAGCCGGCGCTGGTGCGCCAGTACCTGGAACAGTCGGCGACGCCGGTGTCTTCCACCGCTTGCTCTTCGGCCGGTGTGCCGAACAACCTCTACGGCCACGGCCGCCTCGACGTGCTCGCCGCGGTGCAGGCCGCCCTGGCCGCAACCCCGGAAATTTTCCTCGACGGGTTTGAATGAGCCTTGAGCCCACCAGCGATAACCGGCTGACGGTCGCGATCAGTTCGCGGGCCTTGTTCGATCTGGGCGAAAGCCATGCCTTGTTCGAGCGTGAGGGTCTGGATGCGTATCGGGCGTACCAGATGGCGCGCGAGAACGAATTGCTGGCGCCTGGCATCGCGTTCCCGCTGGTCGAGAAGTTGCTGCGCATCAACCGGCTCTCGGCCGACACGCCGCGGATCGAGGTGATCTTGCTGTCGCGCAATTCGTCCGACACCGGCCTGCGCATCTTCAATTCGATCGAGCACTATGGTCTCGAGATCGTGCGCGCCGCGTTCACCAATGGCGCGCCGACCTGGCCGTATGTGCAGCCGTTCGGCGCGCAGTTGTTCCTGTCGGCGAACCATGACGATGTCGCCAGCGCGCTCGAAGCCGGCGTCGCCGCCGCGACCATCCTGCCGTCCAAGGCGCCCGACCGGCAGTCGGACCAACTGCGCATCGCTTTCGATGGTGACGCCGTGATCTTCTCCGATGAGTCCGAACGCATTTCGCAGGAGCAGGGTTTGCAGGCCTTTCACGACAACGAGATCGAACATGCGGCCAAGCCGATGGGCGGCGGACCGTTTCGCGCCTTCCTCGACCAGTTGCACCGCATCCAGTCGGCATTTCCGTTCGGGCAGAGCCCGATCCGCACCGCGCTCGTCACCGCGCGCTCGGCGCCGGCGCACAAGCGCGTGATCCTGACCTTGCGCGAGTGGGGCGTGCGTCTCGACGAAGCCATGTTCCTCGGTGGCCGCGACAAGGGCCCGTTCCTGCGCACCTTCGGCGCCGACATTTTTTTCGACGATTCCGCGCGCAATGCCGAATCCGCCAGCGGCCATGTGGCCACCGGGCACGTGCCGCATGGGGTGTCGAACAAGCCGTAGGTCGCGACCGGGGCCGCTGCCGCGTCGCTGGCGCAGGTGGATGTGCGGAGCGACCTTGGTCGCGACCCGCAGCACATTGCCACTCGATGCCCGGTTGTACGATCGCCGCATGCGCCCACCACGAAACCTGTTGTCCGCATGCCTGCTGTGCGCCGCAATTCCGGCGATGGCCCAGATCGGGGCGCCGACGCTGCAGTGGGAGTACGGCGGGTGTTCGGCGTCCAGTTGCCAGACCGGTTGGTACAGCGGTCCCGCGGCCGCCGACATCGACGCCGACGGCTTGATCGACATCGTCTGGGGCAGCTATGACGTGGTCGCGCTGAACGGTGCCGACGGCACCCTGAAATGGCGCGGCACGAACCCGCAGCGGGTGTGGCCGGCGATCGCGGTCGCCGATTTCGATCCCGGCACGGCCGGGCTCGAAAGCGCGGTCGGCCGCGGCGGCAACCAGTTGACGCTGTACAGCGCGAGCGGCGCGGTGCTGTGGACGCGCACGCCCTTCGCCGGTGGCGAGGTGCGCAGCCTGGCCGCGGCCGACATCGACGGCAACGGCGATCTGGAGATCATCGTCGGCCGCGCATCGAGTGGAGGCGACCAGCAGGTCAGCGTCTACGAACACAACGGCACGTTGCGCACGGGTTGGCCAGCGCGACATGTCGGCGAGCCCGGCTACGGCGCCGGCATGTACAACGAGAACCTCGCGGCCGCCGACCTCGACGGCGACGGACAGGCCGAGATCTACGCGCCCACCGACACCCACTACATCACCGCGCTGCATCCGAACGGCAGCCAGCTGCTCGCGAGCACGCTGTATGGATTGAGCGGCGGCCAGCCGAAGACCTGGGCCCAGGTCGGGGTGCACGTCGACCAGGCCGCGGATCTGGCCGGCTATGCCGATTGCGGCGTGCAGCATCGGCCGAACTTCGCCAACGCCGCTCCGGCGATCGCCGACATGGACGGCAACGGCAGCCTGGAACTCGTGGTGCCCGGCGATGTGTACGACTGCTCGATCGGCGACCCCGACGGCGACCTGTACTACCTGCCCTGGATACTGCGCCGCGACCGCACCCGCTGGGCGGCAGGGCCATTCGACTGGACCGCGATCCCGGCGCCGGGCGCGAGTGGCGGTGCGACGATCCAGGGCGACTACGCGACCATCGAGGATGCGGTGGTCAATGCCGTGCTCGCCGACCTCGACGGCGACGGCCAGCGCGAGATCCTGTTCGCGAGTTACGACGGCAAGCTGCATGCGTGGTGGCTGGACAAGACCGAGAAACACAACTGGCCCTACCAGGTCCCGGGCAGCGGCTTTCGCTTCGCCGGCGAGCCCGCGGTGGTCGACCTCGACGACGACGGCGATGCGGAGGTGATCTTCAGCACCTGGCCGCAGAAGGGCGGCAACGCGCGCGGCAAGCTGATCCTCCTCGACGCTCACGGCAGCCTGCTGCACAGCGTCGATTTGCCGACCGCGCGCGGCGGCTCCTGGAACGGCGGACTCGCGGCACCCACGGTCGCGCAGATCGACGCCGATCCGGAGTTCGAGGTCGTGCTCGGCACCAGCCACTCCGGCGTGGTCGTCTACCAGATCCCCGGCAGTGCCAACGCGCGCGTGCTCTGGGGCACCGCGCGCGGCAGCCTGCTGCGCAACGCACTGGCGCCGCCGAGCCCATCCTCGTCGAACCCGATCTTCAGCGACGGGTTCGAATGAGGCTTCCGCCGCGCGCGCGACCACAGCGCGCCGATGCGGGGTCGCATTCGATTGCAGGCTGATCGCATCGCCGGTGGCGGCTGGTACATTCGCGCTCGAATCGAACGAGACCGAAACGCATGAGTCACACTGCAAACAACGGCGTGCTGCGCCGTACCAAGATCATCGCCACCCTCGGCCCGGCCTCGGACGCGCCCGGGGCGATCGAGGCGCTGATCGCCGCCGGCGTCAACGTCGTGCGGCTGAATTTTTCGCACGGCACCAAGGAACACCACGCCGCGCGCATCCAGGCGGTGCGTGATGCCGCGCACAAGCTCGGGCGCGAGGTCGGCGTGCTCGCCGACCTGCAGGGGCCGAAGATCCGCATCGAGAAGTTCGAGGAAGGCAAGGTGCTGCTGCAGGCCGGCGATCCATTCACGCTGGTGTGCAGCGCCGACGCCGCGCCGGGCGACCGCAACCGCGTCGGCATGAGCTACCTCGGCCTGATCGATGACGTGGTCGTCGGCGACACCCTGCTGCTCGACGATGGCTTGATGGCGGTACGTGTCGATGCGATCGAAGGCGTCGAGATCCGCACCACGGTGCTGACCGACGGCAAGTTGTCGGACCGCAAGGGGCTGAACCGTCTCGGCGGCGGGCTGTCGCTCGGCGCACTGACCGAGAAGGACAAGCGCGACATCATCACCGCGGCCGAGCTGAAGGTGGACTTCGTCGCGGTCTCGTTCTGCCGCAATGCCGCCGACATGAACGAGGCGCGCGCGCTGTTGCGGGAAGCGGGCTGGGAGGCGGCCCTGGTCGCGAAGATCGAACGCGCCGAATCGATCCCGCTGCTCGGCGAGATCATCGACGCCTCCGACGTGGTCATGGTCGCGCGCGGCGACCTCGGCGTGGAAATCGGCGACGCCGAATTGCCCGGCCTGCAGAAGAAGATCATCCGCGAGACGCTGGAGCGCAACAAGGTGGTGATCACCGCGACGCAGATGCTGCAGTCGATGGTCGAGTCGCCGATCCCGACGCGTGCGGAGGTGCTCGATGTCGCCAATGCGGTGATCGACGGCTCCGACGCGGTGATGCTGTCGCAGGAAACCGCGGCCGGCAATTACCCGACCAAGGCGGTCGAGGCGATGGTGCGCATCTGCCTCGGCGCCGAGCGCCAGTTCGAGATGGACACCGACTTCGAGGCGGCGCCGCGCAACCTCGCCCGCGTCGACCAGTCGATCGCGATGGCGGCGATGTTCCTGGCCGAGCACATCAAGGTGCGCGCGATCATCGCGCTGACCGAGTCCGGCGGCACCGCGCGCTACCTGTCGCGCTTCCGCTCGGAAGTGCCGATCTTCGCGCTGTCGCGCCACGCCGGCGCGCGCCGGCGCATGGCGATGATGCGCGACGTGTTCCCGATCGACTTCGACACCCGCGGCCTGCCCCCGCGCGAAGCCGCCCGCGAAGCCATCCGCCGCCTGCACGCACTCGGCCACCTGCACGAAGGCGACCGCGTCATGATCACGAGCGGCGACAGCATGGAAAACCAGGGCGCCACCAACACCCTGCGCATGCTCGAAGTCGGACCCGCGGGCAAGGCCGAAGGCTTGGGGGATTTGTAGTCCTCGCCCCGCTACCCGACATCGCCAGGCGCCGCCGACCACGCCGCATCAGCGAATGTAGGTCGGATCAAGCGCAGCGGATCCGACGACCTTCCGCCCTCGGTTGGTTCGGGTTTTGGTGCTGGAAAAGATCGCGGGCAGGAGCCCGCTCCCACAGAGAACGGTGGTCGGATTCGATTGATGAAGCCTGCCGAGAGACAAGCCCGCGGCGGTGTTGTGACCGCCGCGGGCCGGTCGGTCAGTTCGCGGCGTCCTTCAGCTTCTTGAGCGCGCGGACCTTGACCTTGGTGGTGGCCGGCTTGGCGGCGAACCACTGTTCTTCCTTGGTGAACGGGTTGATGCCTTTGCGCTTCGGCTTGGCCGGCACTTTCACCGAGGTGACCTTGAGCAGGCCGGGCAACACGAATTCGCCGGCGCCCTTGCTCGACACCGACGCGATTGCAGCGGCTTCCAAGCCGGCCAGTACGGCCTTGACGTCCTTCGCGGCTACGCCGGAATTGTCGGCGATGAAATTGACCAGCGCCGACTTGTTCATCACTTCCTTCACCGGCTTCGCGGCCTTCGCGGCCTTCACAGGGGCTTTCTTGCTTGCCATGGGATGTTCCGTTTTTTCGTCTGCCTGATTGGCGCGGCGACGATAGCAATTTTTCGGCGTCTGCTGCGAGGGGTGCTGCGGAAGATCGGGGAGCTGCGCCGCCGGCGGCCGTGGCGGCATGCAATCAGCCGCCCGCAGCAGTGATCCCCGCCCCGTCGCCCGAGATCACCAGGCGCCGTTGGCAACACCGCCCAGAATTGCAATGTTCCGGCTACAGGCACGCTTCCGGCAGCAACGCCGGAGCGACGGTGGTCTGCGCGGTGGCGGTGCCGGAGGCGAGTGCGGTCGCTCCGACCGGTGGCGCGGCGTGGCCGCAGACCCACTGCATGGTGCCGGCCGACGCCCAGGGTGCGACACCGATGCGTTGGCCGGCGAGATCCCCGGCGAAGGTCGCGACCAGCACGCCGTCGACCATCTGCACCCGCGCCTGCGCGATCGGGAGCGGTTCGCTCAATCCGACTGCGCCGAGGCTTGCCGGCATCACGTCGTTCGCCATCCAGAATTCGGTGATCGCCACGCGCGGCACGACCATGCCGATGAGCACATCGAGCACCTGCGAGCTCGCAGACGGTGCGCTCTTGCAGGCATTGGGCAGGATCGCGTCGGGCAGGCTCGTGTTCTGCGCCGAGTTCGAGCCCGACACCAGCGTCGCGTCGAGCGGAGGCGGCGCATATCCGCAGCCCCAGCGCAGCGTGTCGGCCTGCAGCCAGGCCGCGAAGGCGAGCCGTTCGCCGGCGAGATCGCCCTCGAAATTCAACAGCAACACACCGGACTGCAAGGTCGCCGACGCCGGCCCGGCCGGATACGGATCCGGCAACCCCAACACGGCGAGCGAGGCCGGCAGTTGCAGGTGCACGGCCCAGTGCTCGGCGGCGGCGCTGCGGATCACGCTGGTGCGGGTCACGGCATCGAGTACCAGCGCGCTTGGCTCCCGCGTCTCGAAGCCATCGCGGAGCATGAGATCGCCGACGTCCGCGCCGGCGGAGGCATCGACACCACTGACGGTGGCCACGGCGCAAAGCGCCAGCCTTGCGGTCCAGTCCTTCAGCGTCGGCATGGCAGTTCCCTCGATGCTTGCGCGCGGCCGGTGCGGTCGAACATACCAGAGCAGCGTCGTCGGATCCCTCGCTGCGCCCGTTGATCCGACCTGCATTCCTCGGCGGCGAAAGCGCTTACCATCCGGGCTTCCGTCCGGGTTGGGTGCGACGTTTCTTGATCGCCTGGTTGCAATCGCTGCTGTACAGGGTCCGCGCGTGGGTCGGTGGCGGGCGGGCGCGGGTGGCGCAGGGGGAAGATGCGGATGCGGAAATCCGCGAGGTGTTCCTGATCGAGTTGCGCGAGGTCGCGCATGCGCTGCAGGCGGCATGCGCGGACTGGCGCGCCAATCCCGCGGATGCGGACGCGCTCAAGCGGCTGCGGCGCGGTTTCCACACGATCAAGGGATCGGCGCCGCTGGTCGGGGCCGTGGCCCTGGCGGAATCGTGCCGGCACCTGGAGCAGTTGATGGCGCGCCTGATCGAGCGCAGCGCGCAGCCGGTACCGGAGATCGTGCGTGCGGTGGAGCAGGCGATCCGCACGCTGCCCGCCTGCGCCGACGCGCTGCGTGATGGGCGCGCGCCGCCGGCGCAACTGCGCGCGATCGGCGAACAGGTCCGGCGCTTCCTCGGTTAGCCGCGTCCGCTCGCGGCGGAGCCGTCTGCCACCTCGCAACGATTCGCCCGGATCAGCGCTTCCAGGTGATCAGCACGACGCCGGCAAGGATGATCGCCATCGCGACCAGATCGAGCCGATGCAGGGCTTCGCCGCCGAGCAGCACGCCAAACAGCACCGCGATCGGCGGATTGACGTAGGCGTAACTCGTCGCGAGCGCCGGCCGCACCTTGTCGAGCAGGTAGACGTAGGCGCCGAAACCGACGATCGAGCCGAAGATCGCCAGATACGCGAGCGATCCGATGGCGAGCGCATCGATGCCGGGCCGGATCCAGCCCTCGCCGTGCAGCAGCGTGGCCAACGCCAGCACCGGCGCCGCGACCAGCATCTGCGCCGCAGTGCTCATCATCGGGCTCGGCAGGTCGCGGCCGCGGCTCCACACCGAGCCGAAGGCCCAGGCCAAGGGCGATATCAGCAGCGCGATCGCGCCCGAGGGATTCGCGGCGAGGTCGCCGCCGAGGTTGAGCAGGATCACGCCGACGAAGCCGATCGCCAGACCGAGTGCTTCGCGCCGCGTCGGCCAGCGCCCGTACATCGCGCCGAACATCGCCGCCCACAGCGGCATGCTCGCGATGGCCACGGCGGCAAGCCCGGAACCGACGCTCTGTTCGGCGTAGCAGACCAGTCCGTTGCCGACGCCGAGCAGCAGCGTGGCCATCACCACCAGGTTCTTCCATTGCGCGCGGCTCGGCGCGGCGACGCCCTTGGCGCGCAGCCAGGCGAAGAACAGCAGCCCGGCGGCGGCAAAGCGCATCGCGGCCATCGCGAACGGCGAGAACCCGACCAGCGCCCACTTGATCGCGAGGTAGGTCGAACCCCAGACCAGATACAGCGACAGCAGTGCCGCTGCGATCAGCCAGCGCTCGCGTTGCCCCGCGCGCAGGTCCGCGTCGGCGTCCACGGCGATCGACATCGGCGAGTTTCCCGGAATCCGTTTCGAGCCGGCGTGCGCGGTCAGTCGCGATCGCGACCGAGCGGTGTCAGCACGCCGCTGCCGGGTCGGCGCACGACTTCGTATTCGGCCTCGAACACGCGGTCGCTGGCGCCGCTGGCCGTGGCCTCGCCACGCCCGCGCAGCAGTCGCGCCAGCGACACGCCCAGGAACACCGCGACGGCCACCAGCGTCCCGAATGCCAGTGCGCCGAGGGCGATGGCGCCGATCAGCAGCAGCTTCAGCAGCGAGAACAACGGACGCAACAGGGCGGACAGGCTCGACATGGCATCATTCCGGCAAGATGGGCCTAGCATGCAGCAAAGGAGTGATGGCGACATGAACGACAGCAACATGCCTGCGGGCGAGCAGCGGGCAGTGCAGCGGATTGCGCTGGCCGATATCCCCGAAGGTGGCGCCATCGCCGCGCAGCTGCCCTCGAGTACCGGCGGCTTCGAGATCATCCTGGTGCGGGTCGGCGACCGCGTGCTCGGCTACCACAACGAATGCCCACACGCCGGACGCCGCCTCGATTGGGCGCCGGGGCGATTCCTGATCGACCGCGAGCACCTGGTCTGCGCCGCGCACGGCGCGATGTTCCGGATCGACAGCGGTTCCTGCACCGCCGGCCCGTGCCGCGGCAGCGGCCTGGTGCCGATCGCGCTGCGCGTCGAGGACGGCGTCGTGCTGCTGGCTCAGTAGACCACGTTGACCATCACCAGCGTGACCACGATGAAGATCGCGCTGAGCGGCAGTCCGGCGCGCAACAGGTCCTGGCGGCGGTAGCTGGCCGGACTCGCGACCAGCGAGATCACCGGATTCGCGGTGCTGGTGAAGTTGTTCGATGCCGACATCGTGACCAGCAGCGCGAACGGCGTCGGATCGGCATTCGCGGCGAGCGCGATGTTGATCGCCATCGGCACCATGACCACGGTGGCGCCGACGTGCGACATCACCTGCGCAAACACGCTGGTCAGCAGCATCAGCGCCAGTTCCAGCGCCCACAGCGGCATGTCGCCGAGCACCGCCACGATTTCCTGCGCGATCCAGGCGGCGGCGCCGGTCGAGTCCATCGCCCAGCCGAGCGGAATCAGCGAAGCCATGATGAAGATGGTCTTCCAGTTGATCGCGCGATAGGCCTCGTCCATGTTGAGCACGCCGGTCAGCAGCATGCCGACGGCGCCGGCCAGCAGCGCCACTGGCAGTGGCAGGTCCGAGAGCAGCGCCAGCACCAGCGACAGCGCGAAGAAGGCGATCGCATGGCGCAGGCGGTGCGGGCGTTCCTCGTCCTTCGGATAGTCGGTGACGACGACGAAGTCATGGTCCTCGGCGGCGTGTGCCAGGTCGCGCCAGGCGCCGTGGAATACCAGCGTGTCGCCCTGGCGCAGGCCGCGGCCGCGCAGATCCTCGCGCCAGATGCGATCGCCGCGGTTGACCGCGAGCACCGAGATGCCGAAGCGCTTGCGCAGGCGCAACTCGCCGACCTTCTGGCCGATGAAGCGCGAGTTCGGCGGAATCACCGCCTCGGCGATGCCGGCGCGGGTCGGATTGAACATCGCGCCGAAGTTGCGCGCCTTCGGCAGCACGCGCAGGCCCTGCTGCTGCGCCCATTCGTGGATGCGCTCGCGCGGCCCGAGCACGCCGAGGATGGTGTTCGCCCACAGCATCTGGTCCGCCGGCGGCGCCAGTCGCGCCTCCTCGCCGATCTTGATCGCGAGGATCAATGGCGTGCCGGCTTGCGCCTCGACCTCGGCGATCGACAGCCCGATCAGCGCGCTTTCGGCCGGCACCATCAGTTCGATCACTTCGCCCTCGATGCCATAGGTGCTCTCGAAATAGCTGGCGGTGGCGCCGGGCGTGACCACCTGGCGCTCGTCCTCGCGCATCGGCATCAGCTTCGGCCAGAACCAGTGGAAGTACGCGAGCCCGGACAGCAGCAGTGCGAGCCCGATCGGAGTGACGCTGAACATCGAGAACGGCTCGATGGTGTCGGCGCCGGAGGGCAGGTTGCGGTTGACCGACAGCACCAGGTCGTTGAGCAGGATCTGCGGCGAGTTGCCGACCATGGTCATGGTGCCGCCGAGGATGATGCAGCAGGCCATCGGCAGCAGCAGTCGCGACAGCGGCAGGCCGGTGCGCGAGCTGATGCGCGCCACCACCGGCAAGAACAGCGCGGTGACCGCCGGGTTCTGCATCACCGCCGAGATCGCGCCGGTGATCGCGCACAGCACCAGCAGCAGGCGCCGCTCGTCGCCATTGGACAGGCGCAGCATGAACGAGGCCGCGGAGTTGAGCACGCCGGTGCGGTCGAGCCCGGCACCGAGGATCATCGTCGCCATGATCGCGAGCACGGCATTGCCGGCGAAGCCATCGAACAGCTGGTCGGTCGGCACGATGCCGGTGATGCCAAGCGCCACCAGCACCAGCAGGGCCACGACATCGGCGCGCACCCACTCGAGCGTGAACATGACCAGCGTGAACACGGTCAGCCCGAGCACGAGCAACATCTCGCCGGATAGGTTCAGGCCGCTGAGCATGGTCCTCGCGAAGTGGGATGGGGCGGGCGCCTGGCCGAGTGTAGCCCCGCCGCCCTGCGTGCCGAAACCGCGATCGGCAGCGGTGTCAGCGAAACTTCACGCCCTCAGCGGCGCCGGTAGAGCAGGTCGAAGACGCCGTGGCCGAGGCGTTCGCCGCGCTTCTGGAAGTGGGTTTCGATGCGCCAGTCGGGGCGCGGGGCGCTCTGTCGCGGGCCGAGTTCGTTGCGGAACGCGGGGCTCGCGTCGAGCACGTCGAACATGTGCTCGGCATAGGGCTCCCAGTCGGTGGCGAGGTGGAACAGGCCGCCTGGCCGCAGGCGCGAGGCGACCAGTTCGACGAATCCGGGCTGCACGATGCGGCGCTTGTGGTGACGCGCCTTGTGCCAGGGGTCGGGGAAGTACAGGCGCAGTTCGGCGAGTGCGCCGGGGGCGATCTCGTGGCGCAGCACGTCGACCGCGTCGTGCCTGGACACTCGCAGGTTGCCAAGGCCGGCGCCGTCGGCCTGCTTGAGCAGGCGCCCGACTCCGGGTTCGTGCACCTCGATGCCGAAGTAGTTGCGCGCCGGGTCCGCCTGTGCGGCCGCGAACAGCGCCTCGCCGTTGCCGAAGCCGATTTCGAGCACGACCGGGTGCGCGTTGCCGAACGCGCTCGCGAGGTCGCGCGGCGTGCCCGTGTATTCGAGCCCGTAGCGCGGCCACAGGTCCGCGATGGCGCGCTTCTGGCCGTCGGTCATGCGCCCGATGCGTTTGACGAAGCTCTTGATCTCGCGGCGGGGCGCCGCTTCGCCGGCATCGCTCATCAGAGGAAGTGTCCGTCGATCGGCGACGACGCCGAGGCGAAGCGCTTGCGCGGAATGCGGCCGGCGAGGAAGGCCTCGCGCCCGGCCTCGATCGCCTTGCGCATCGCGCTCGCCATCAGCACCGGGTGCTTGGCACCGGCGATCGCGGTGTTCATCAGCACGCCATCGCAGCCGAGTTCCATCGCGATCGCGGCATCACTCGCCGTGCCGACGCCGGCATCGACCAGGATCGGCACCTTTGCATTCTCGACGATGGTCAGAATGTTGTACGGATTGCGCACGCCGAGTCCGGAGCCGATCGGCGCGGCCAGCGGCATCACCGCGACGCAGCCCATCGCTTCGAGTCGCTTGGCGATGATCGGGTCGTCATTGGTGTAGACCATCACGTCGAAGCCGTCGCGCACCAGAATCTCGGTGGCCTTGATCGTCTCGATGATGTCCGGGAACAGCGTCTTCTGGTCGGCCAGCACCTCGAGCTTGACGAGCTTGTGCCCGTCGAGCAGTTCACGCGCGAGCCGGCAGGTGCGCACGGCGTCGTCGGCGCTGTAGCAGCCGGCGGTGTTCGGCAGGATCGTGTACTTCGACGGCGGCAGCACGTCGAGCAGGTTCGGCTCGCCCGGGTTCTGGCCGATGTTGCTGCGGCGGATCGCGACGGTGACGATCTCGGCCCCCGCGGCTTCGGTTGCGAGACGCGTCTCCTCCAGATCCTTGAACTTGCCGGTGCCGGTCAGCAGGCGCGAGCGATAGGTTCGTCCGGCGATGACAAAGCCATCGTCGATGGGGGTGTGGGTGTTCATCGTTACTCCTCAGCCGCCGCCAATCGCATGCACGATCTCGACGCGATCACCCGCGCGCAGCACATGCGTTGCATGCTGCGAACGCGGCACGATCTCCAGATTCACCTCCACCGCAACCCGCTTCTCCGCAAGCCCGGCGACCTTCAGCAATTCAGCGACATCGGCGCCCTCACGCAGTTCCTGCGCGGCGCCGTTCAACAGGATGTTCATGGGGCGATTGTAGTCAGGACACGGCCTCGCTGCCGATAGGTCCTGCGGCTAGACTCGGCTCGATACGGATGCCGTCCACACGGATGGCGAGCACAGGAGCCTGCAGCACATGGCCAAGGTCGATGACGACATCGTGGCGGCGATCCGGGAATTGCTGCCCAGAGACGGCACGCCCATGGGCAACCAGCGGATGCGTGAACTGATTGCCGAAGAGTTCGGCATTGCGGCCAGCGAGAGCGCCTACAACACCGCCCGCGACTGGCTGTTGCTGGAGGGGTTCCTGGCGAAGGGCATGGGTCGCGGTGGCTCGGTGCGACGTACCGAAGCGGTGACCGCGCCGGCGCTGAAGCTGACGCTGGCGGCGCAGGAGATCCCGGAAGAAGCAAAACGCCCGAAGCCCAAGCAGGCCGACATCCAGGTGCTGCTGTCGCAACGCAAGACCGGCGAGCCGACCAAGCCGCAACGCAAGGGCGACGATGGCGCGAAGGTGATCGCGTATCGCCACGGCCAGAAACGCCGCAACAACCCGGACGTCGGCGTGGTCACCCCGGAAACCGACCCAGATCAACCGAAGACCACATGGGCTTACGACCCGCATATCGATCCTGCTCTGCAGTTCGATGTCGGTCGCGCTCAAGTTGAGCAATTGATCGACGATGCACTCGCGAGCGGCGACGACGCGACGATGCGCGCGGCACTGGAAACGCTGAAGCGAATGGGTGAGCCCTATCTCAACTGGGCCGGCAAGGCCGAGCGCACGAGCTTCGATGTCGACACCGTTTCGCTGCACGTACACGAACGCATCGATCCGGCGACCATCCTGGCCGTGGTGCAGAAGCGCATGAAGCAGGGCTTGGATGTCGGCAGCGGTCAAACCGACATGTTCCGCGCCTGGTTCGAAGACGCGCTCCCCTATCGCGAAGCCATCGAGTTCTACAAGCACGACCGCGGCTGGTCGAACCGCTTGATCGCCGGCGATTCACTGCTGGTGATGAACTCGCTGTTGCAGAAGGAGAGCATGGCCGGGCAGGTGCAGATGATCTACATCGACCCGCCCTACGGCATCAAATACGGCTCGAACTTCCAGCCGTTCGTGAACAAGCGCGACGTCAAGGACCGAAGCGATCAGGACCTGACCCAAGAGCCTGAAATGATCAAGGCGTTTCGCGATACGTGGGAACTGGGCATCCATTCGTACCTGACTTACCTGCGAGATCGGCTGCTACTTGCGAAGGATTTGCTGCATGAGACTGGAAGCATTTTTCTCCAGATATCGGATGAGAACTTGCATCGTGTCCGCGACCTGATGGATGAGGTATTCGGCCCCGGCAACTTTGTTAGCCAAATCGCCTATGCAACTACGACTGGGACTGCAGATGCCCTGCTAGGAAACGAGCACGACTACTTGCTGTGGTTTGCGAAGACGAAAGACCGACTGAAGTATCGACAGTTGTGGCTCGACAAAGCGGTTGGTGACGTGAAGAGCTACAAGTACAAGATCAAGAGTGACCGATCGGAATATCGTAGTCTCACCGCTCAGGAGAAAAGTGGCGAGGCTGTGCTGGAGAAGGAATGGCACATTGCCCAGTTCAGTTTTGCGGTTTCGCAAGATCCCGGCGCTGAAAGCGAACGCATCTACTCGTTTCAAGGCGCTGAATACGATTGTGGATCAGGCCGGCATTGGAAGACCAAGAACCCAACAGGACTAGATCGACTCGCCAAGTCGGGCCGACTTGTCGGACTCGCTTCACAGCTGAACTACGTTCGCTTGTTGGAAGACTATCGCTTGAGCCCCCTAACTAACGTGTGGAGTGATACAGGCAGCGCTGGCTATTCCTCGCAAGACCCGAAGCGGTATGTTGTGCAAACTGACACAAGCGTGATTCAGCGGTGTGTTCTGATGACGACGGATTCCGGTGACTTGGTGCTGGATCCAACATGCGGCTCAGGCACGACTGCCCTCGTCGCTGAGAAATGGGGGCGTCGATGGATTACCTGCGACACCTCGCGCGTGGCTGTCACCCTTGCGAAACAGAGATTGATGACAGCGAGCTTCGACTACTTCGAATTGAAGTATCCGCACGAAGGTCTCCGCGGCGGATTCATCTACGGCACAGCCCCGCACGTGATGCTGAAGAATATTGCAGGAAGCGTTGAGGTCGATGAAATTTACGCGTCGCATCATCCGCTGATCGAAACCGCACTGAAGAAGCTCAACGAGGCGCTGAGGAAGCGGCCGCCGGCGGAGCAATTCGTGGTGACCGAGGGCGGGCGCAAAGGCAGCAAGCTCAACTTCGCGAAAGGCGAAGCGCTGCTGGAATGGGAAGTGCCGTTCGATTCGCCGAAGGCGTGGTCGGAAGACGCCAAGCTTTCTGCTGCCATCTTCCACAGTGCGCGACAGACGATGCAGAAGGCGATGGATCGATCGATTGCGTCGCATGCCGACCAGGAAACGCTTTACGACCAGCCGCAGGTGTCGAAGGACAAATTGCGCATCACTGGCCCCTTCACTGTTGAAGCCGTGCCCTTCCCGACTGTGCTCGCACTCGACGAGCAAGCGCCAGCCAACGAGGCCGACGTGTCCATTGCGCGCTCCGGTGAATCCTCACGTCAGCACCGTTGGCGCGACGAGTTGTTGAAGGCCGGCATTCGCGGCAAGGGCGGACAGATGCTCAAGTTCGCCGAGCTGGAAACACTGCCCTCCGGCGAAGGCTTTCGGCACCTGCATTGCAACGGCAGCCTCGACACCGGCGAGCGCATCGTCGTCAGTTTCGGTCCCGAGCATGCCGCACTGGAACAGCGCCAGGTTGAGCTCGCCATGCGCGAAGCCGGCGAACTGTTTCCGCGGCCGAAGATGATCGTGTTCTGCGCGTTCAACTTCGACCCCGAAGCGGCGAAGGACATCGACGCCACCAAGGGCATCGTCGCGCTCAAGGCGCAGATGAATACCGATCTGCTCACCGAAGACCTGAAGAAGGGCCGCGCCAGCAATCAGAGCTTCTGGCTGATGGGCCAACCCGACGTCGCTGTGCACAAGACCAAAGACGGCCGCTACCAGGTCGAGGTCCACGGCTTCGACTATTTCGACACGGCCAAGGGCGAACTCGTCTCCGGCGGCAAGGGCAAGATCGCAGCCTGGTCACTCGACACCGACTACGACGAACGCAGCCTGTTCCCGCGCCAGTTCTTCTTCCCGATGGCCGGCGCCAAGGACGGCTGGAACAAGCTCAAGAAGGACATCAAGGCCGAGCTCAACGAGGAATTGCTGGACAAGTTGCATGGCACAGTCAGCCTGCCCTTCGACGCCGCCGACAACCGCAAAATCGCCGTCAAGATCGTCGATGATCGGGGTATCGAATCTCTGAAAGTGATGGCGTTGGAATGAGCACCTTCGACAGGCAGATCACGGCAGCGGAGTTGTTCGATCGGCTCGTCAACCTCGACGAGAGCGAGCACATCGAGGCCAAGCGGGGCTCCGAAATCGGGACTTCGGTCATGGAGACGGTGTGTGCGTTCGCCAATGAGCCCGGACTCGGTGGCGGATGCATCTTCTTGGGCGTCGTTCGGGAAGAGTTCGCGTTGTTTCCGTCCTACGAGGTCTGCGGCATCGAGCAGCCGGACAAGTTGTCCAGCGATTTGGCCAGTCGCTGCCGGGGCGACTTCAATGTTCCCGTGCGGGTCGACATCCGCCCGGACAAGCTGGATGGCAAGACCGTGCTGATGGCCTTCGTGCCCGAAGCCAACGCCAGCGACAAACCGGTCTATTTCAAGAACCAGAGTCTTCCGCGAGGCGCGTTTCGCCGAATTGGGCCGACCGACCAGCGCTGCACGGAAGACGACTTGCAAGTGTTCTTCGACGGACGTAGCAACGAGACCTACGACCACAGCGCCATCGCCGAAACGTCGATGGAAGATATCGATCCGGATGCGCTGGCCGACTACCGCCGTGCACGCGCCGAAGCCAGTCCTGACGCAGAGGAGTTGCGCTGGAGCGATACCGATCTCCTTCAGGCGTTGGGATGCACGCGTTCGAGCCAAGGCAAGATGGCGTTGACGGTTGCCGGCGCCCTGCTTTTCGGAAAGCCCATGGTGCTGCGCCGCCTGTTTCCGATGATGCGCGTGGACTACATCCGCGTCCCCGGGCGGGACTGGATCCCTGATCCTGACAAGCGCTTCGACAGCATCGAGATGCGCGACCCGCTCTTTCGCCTGATCCGCCGGGCCACTGCCGCGGTGCTGGACGATCTGCCAAAGAGCTTCTCGCTCCCCGAAGGGCAACTTCAACGCCAGGATGTTTATCGGATTCCGCAGCGGGTGATTCGCGAGGCGATCGTGAATGCCGTCATGCACCGGAATTACCGGGTTCAGAGCCCGATCCAGATCATTCGCTACAGCAACCGGCTGGAGATCATCAATCCGGGGTTTTCGCTGAAATCCCCGGAGCATCTGGGAGAGCCCGGATCCCAGACCCGAAACCCGCGAATTGCCGCCGTGCTTCACGAGACTCGGTTTGCGGAGACCAAGGGCAGTGGCATCCGGGTCATGCGCGACATGATGGAACGCGCCGGATTGACGCCACCCGCCTTCGAGTCGGACCGCGCCCAGGACAAGTTCACGGGGCGCTACCTTTTCCACCACTTTCTGGGACCGGACGACGTGGCTTGGCTGAGCCGATTCAAGGCGCTTGCCCTGTCCGATGAGGAAGCCCGCGCCCTGATCTGGGTGCGGGAGGTCGGCGCTATCGACAACGCCACGTTCCGGGAGCTCGCACGTGTCGATGCGCTGACCGCCAGCCAGAAGCTCCGGAGGTTGCGGACCGCAGAGCTCCTCCAGCAGAAGGGCAAGGGCTCGGCGACTTATTACCTCCCCACCCCGTTGCTGCTTGGCTCCGGAGGAGGAGTGGATGATGAGGATGAAGCTCCGGATACAAGAGCGTTACCTCCGGACCTCCAGGGCTTACCTCCGGACCTCCTGCCCTTAGCTCCCAACCTCGACCAGCAATTGTCGAGGGCCGAGCTACCTCCTGCGATCCAGATCCAACTGGCCGAGCTAGGGCAACGCAGCCGCGATCGTGATCGCCTGCGAAGTCTGCTCTTGGCGATCTGTCGCGAACGCTTCTATCGGGTGGATGAGCTGGCGCATTTGATAACCCGAAGCCAGGAGTACCTGCGGAAGGAATACCTCTCGCCGATGATTGCCGACGGGCGCCTGGTGTATCGATACCCGAAGGATCCGAATCATCCCCAGCAGGCCTACGGCGCACCGGAACTCCTGGCCGAGGATCGTCAGGCATGACCTCCCCCAAATCGCTCATCATCAATTCCCCGTATGACCGCCCTCAGCGCCACTGGCGGCAAGGCACCGGCACGCAATTGAATCTTGTCGAAGGTCGGCGCGCCGCGGCGTACGAAGTGATCGATACGCGCAACAACACGCGCCGGATCGAGTCACTGAACACGGTGAATCGCATTCGTGAACGCATGGATGCATGGAAACAGGCCGACTATCCCGGCATCACCACCGTCACGCGCAGCCTGCTGCAGCACTGGCACGAGCGCGGTGCGCGGCAACTGCCGTTCTATTTCTGTCAGCTCGAAGCGATCGAAACCTTGATCTGGTGGGTCGAGGCGACCAACGAGTTCAAGCAGGGCATCTACCTCGAAGGCGATGGCGGACCGTGGGAGCGCATCTGCAACAAGATGGCCACGGGCAGCGGCAAGACCGCGGTGATGGCCATGATCATCACCTGGCAGACACTGAACTCGCTGACCTATCCGAAGCGCAACAAGGATTTCTCGCGAGCAATCTTCATCGTTGCGCCGGGACTGACCGTTCGCGAACGACTGCAGGTCCTGCAGCCCGGCAATCCGCTGAATGCCTACGATGAATTCAGCCTTTGTCCGTCTGCGGCCCTGCGAGAGAAACTGAACCAGGCCGTGGTCGTCATCGACAACTGGCATGCCCTGATGCCACTCAAGCAGCCCGACAAGTCGATCGTGAAGAAGGGCGCCGAGTCGGATGAGGCCTATACCCGTCGGGTGCTCGGCAAGCTCGCTGGCTACAAGGATCTGATCGTCATCAATGACGAAGCGCACCACGCCTATCGCAAGCCAGCTGACATCAAGATCAGCAAGAAGGATGCGGAGGAACGCGGGATCGATCTGGAAGAGGCGACGCGTTGGATCGAGGGACTGGACCGGTTGCACAAGACGCGGCGCGTCATTCGATGTTTCGATCTGTCGGCGACGCCCTTTGCACCGACGGGCCGCACGAATACCGACGAAGGCCTGTTCACCTGGATCGTTTCGGACTTCGGTCTGAATGACGCAATCGAGGCTGGTCTCGTCAAGACACCCCGCGTAGTCGTGCGCGATGACGCGCTGCCAAATGCACGAACCTTGCGGTCCAAGCTTTACCACCTGTATCGCGAACCAGAAGTCTCCGAAGACCTAAATGCCAAGGGCGCGCAACCCAGCGATCCTTTGCCGCAACTGGTTCAAGACGCCTACACCCTACTCGGCGCCGATTGGCTGGCGGCACTACGAGACTGGCAGGCCGCTGGCCACACTTCGCCGCCGGTCATGCTGACGGTCTGCAATCGCACCGAAACTGCGGCGCGCATCGAGAACTACTTTTCACGTGGCGATGCGCTGCTGCCGGAACTGCATGCGCCAGATCAGACGCTGCGGGTCGACTCCAAGGTTCTGGAGAAGGCAGAAATCGGCGAGTCCACTGCGGCCGACAAGGACTACGAGCAACGCCTGCACGCCATCGTGAAGGCCTCCGGCATGGCGCCAGATCGCGAGGCGGAACTGCTCGACTTGAAGAAAGAAGAGATCCTGCGGGCGATCGTGGACAACGTCGGCAAGCGCGGTGCTGCCGGCCAGAAACTCCAGAACGTCATTTCGGTGGCGATGTTGTCCGAGGGCTGGGACGCAAAGAACGTCACCCACATCATGGGTCTGCGTGCTTTCACTAGTCAGCTGCTGTGCGAACAGGTGATCGGACGCGGCTTGCGGCGCGTCGGTTACGACGTCGACGAGAACGGATTGTTCAAGCCCGAGTACGTCAACATTTTCGGCGTGCCGTTGTCGATCTTCCAGGACGTCGGTGATGGTGGCGAAGCGCCGCCTCCGCCGAAGCCGAGTACGCAGATCGAGTCATTGCCTGAGCGAAACAGCTTGGAGATTCGCTGGCCAAACGTGCTGCGCGTCGATCCGGTGGTGAAGTCGGTGCTGGCTGTGCGCTGGCACGAAGTCACACCGCTGCAGCTGCGTCCGGAGGCGACGCCAATCTCGGCGGACATCGCGCCCGCGCTGGGTGGCGCGACCGACTGGAGCAAGATCCACGTCATCGATCTGGAAAAGATGCCGGAAGCCTTTCGTCTGCAGCGCGTGACATTCCTGGCCGCACGCAAGGCGTTCGACCAGATGAGCGTTCAGTTCAGCGGTAATCCCGAGTACCTGATCGTGCAACTGATCCGACTCGTCGAAGAATTCATCGCATCGGACAAGCTCGACATCCCCGGCTTGTTCCACCAGGAACCTCTACGCAAGCGCATCCTGATCACGTTGAACATCGATCGCGTCGTCCAGCACCTGTTGCGCCACGTCTACGAACACAACAGCGAGCGCATGGAGCTGATCTTCGATGCCGACGCGCCGATCGGCTCCACCCGCCAAATGCGCACCTGGTACACGACGCGGCCGACGATTCCGACGATGAAATCGCAAGTCAGCCATGTCGTTGGCGACAGCACCTGGGAAGGCTATGCGGCCAATCTGTTCGAACACAGCGAAGCCGTCGCCAGCTACGTCAAGAACGACCACCTCGGATTCCAGATCCACTATCTGTGGAACGGATCGCGCCGCCGCTTCATTCCGGACTTCATCGTCCGTCTGACCAACGGCAAGACCTTGGTGCTGGAAATCAAAGGCGTCGACGACGATCAGAATCGCGCCAAGCGGTCAGCACTCGCCGCATGGGTCGAGGGCGTCAACCAGAAAGGCGGCTTCGGCCGCTGGGTTTGGGATGTGGCGTTTGAGCCCAGCCAGATTCAAGACGTGATCACCAAGCACGGATCGACCCACAAGGAGGTGCAATGAAATCCGATGTTGGCCACGTTACGCGCGGCAGCGTGTTTGACGACCCCGCGTTGTTCGATGCATCGCGTGGCGCGGAACTGAAGATGCGTGCCACGCTGCTGCTCGGTTTGCAGCAATGGCTCAACGAGAGCGGGTTGACGCAGGTCGCTGCCGCCCAGTTGCTGGAGGTGACGCAGGCCCGCGTGAGTGACATCAAGCGCGGCAAGATCAGCGCCTTCAGTCTCGACTTGCTGGTGCGGCTGGCGCAGCGCGCAGGCCTGCGCCCGGAGCTGCGCCTCGCGGCTTGAACCGCCTCAATCCAACCGCTTGCGGAAGCGCACGGTGGCGAAGGTGAGCATGAGGGCGGTGAAGACGAGCAGCACCCACAGTTCGCGCTGCAATTCGGCGAGGCTGGCGGCGCGCAGCATGATGCCGCGGATCAGGCGGATGAAGTGGGTGAGTGGCAGGATCTCGGCTAACCACTGCGCCGCCTTGGGCATGCCGGCGAACGGGAACATGAAGCCGGACAGCAGGATCTGCGGCAGGAAGGTGAAAAAGGCCATCTGCATGGCCTGGAACTGGGTGCTGGCGAAGGTCGACAGGAACACGCCGAGGCTGAGCGCGGCGACGATGTAGGTGAGCGCGGCGACATAGACCGACAGCAGTTCGCCGCGGATCGGCACCGCGAAGATCAGCACCCCGAGCGCGAGCACGACGGTGACCTGCACGACGCCGATCAGCACGAACGGCAACACCTTGCCGAGGATCAGCTCGAACGAGCTGACCGGCGTCGCGATCAGCATCTCGATGTTGCCGCGCTCGCGTTCACGCACGATCGCGACCGCGGTGAACAGGGTCATGGTCATGGTCAGGATCACGCCGATCAGGCCGGGCACGGTGTTGATCGCCGAACGGCGTTCCGGGTTGTAGCGGTTCAGCACCGCCACCGTCGGCACGCGCGCCTCGGCGATGCCGGGCAACGGCATCGCCACCAGCTGCCGCGCCGCGGCCTGGATGGTCGGGTCGCTGGCGTCGACGATCAGCTGCAGGGCCTCGTGTTCGCGCGAGGCCAGGCGCCGTTCCAGATCGTGCGGGATGACCAGGATCATGCTGATCTCGCCGCGCCGCATTGCGCTGTCTGCGGCCTCGGGCGAACGCAGGATCGCGAGCACGTCGGCCACCTGCGAATGCGCGACGGTCTCGATGATGCGCCGGCTCGCGCTACTGCCCGACTGGTCGACGACCGCGGCGCTGAGATGGCGCACGTCGAGGTTGATCGCGAAGCCGAACAGCAGCAGCTGGATGGTCGGGATGCCGAGGATCATCGCCGCGGTCAGGCGGTCGCGCCGCAGCTGCTTGAGCTCCTTGACGATGATCGCGAGCAGGCGCAGCCAGTTCATCGCAGCGTCGTCTTGTTGCGGGTGGCGGCGACGAACACATCTTCGAGGTTCGCGGCGAGCGCCTCGAACCGCAGCGTCGCATCGAGCGGGCGCAGTGCCGCGACCAGGCGCGCTTCGTCGAGATCGCGGCGCACCAGCACGCGCAGCGTGTTGCCGAGCTGGGCCACGCCCTCGCCGCCGTCGAGATCGACCAGGGCGCGTTGCACCGCGCGAGGATTCGCGGTGATCGCTCGCAGCACGCGGTTCGGCAGGTTCGCGATCAGCGCCGCCGGGGTGTCGTCGGCGACCAGGCGGCCTTCGTCGAGGATGGCCAGCCGATGACAGCGTTCGGCCTCGTCCATGTAATGCGAGGACACCAGCAGGGTGGTGCCGTCGTCGGCGAGATCGAACAACGCCTCCCAGAATTCGCGCCGCGACTGCGGGTCGACCTGGCTGGTGGGTTCGTCCAGCAACAGCAGTTCTGGGGCATGCAGGGTCGCGCCGGCAAGCGCCAGGCGCTGCTTCTGGCCGCCGCTCAGCGTACCCGCGAGTTGCGCGGTGCGATCGCGCAGCTGGTAGCGGCGCAGCGCGAGTTCGATGCGATCCTCGCGACGCGCGTGCCTGAGTCCATGCACCGCGGCCAGGAAGCGCAGGTTCTCGATCACGCTCAGGTCCTCGTACAGCGAGAACCGTTGCGTCATGTAGCCAATGCGCCGCTTCAGGGCTTCGGCTTCGCGCGGGATCGACAGCCCGAGCACGTCGATCTCGCCGGCGCTTGGCGTCAGCAGGCCGCAGAGCATGCGGATCGTGGTCGACTTGCCCGAGCCGTTCGGTCCGAGAAAGCCGTAGACGGCACCGCGCGGAATGGTGAGATCAACGCGGTCGACCGCGGTCAGCGTGCCGAAGCGGCGGGTCAGTCCGCGCGCATGGATCGCGACATCCGCGCTCATGGCAAGGGCGTGGCCTGTACCGGCAGGCCGGCGGCGAGGTCACTGGCGCCGGCGTCCTCGAACTCCAGTTCGGCGAGGTAGGCGAGGCGGTTCGCGTCGTCCCCGGACAACGCGAAGTAGGGCGTGAAACTGGCCTCGCTCGCGAGCCGGCGCACGCGTGCCGTCCACGTGTCTTGCCGGCCTTGAACGCGCACCGTGAAGCGACTGCCGGGCGTTGTGCGCGAGCGCAGGTCGGGAGCCAGGTAGACCCGCGCATGCGGCCGGTCGCCGACCAGCAGCGTCGCGATCGTGGCGCCGGGCGCCGGCGTATCGCCCACCTCCATCGGCAACGCTTCGATACGCCCGGCCACCGGAGCGAGGTGGCGCAGGCGTTCCCGGGTCAGCTGCAACGCGGTGACGCGCTGTTCGGCGGCTGCGACCGCTGCGCGGGCCTGGGCCAGCGCCTCGGGGCGCGCGCCGGCGAACACCAGGTCGCGGCCTGCGCGCGCGGCGGCGAGTTCGCTCCGCGCCAGCGCCGCGGCGGCTGCCAGGCGTTCGAGTTCGGCGCGGCTGAGCAGGCCGCGGCCGTGCAGGCCAAGCCCGCGTGCATGTTCGTCCTCGGCCAGCCGCAGCGCGGCACGGGCGCGATCGACGCGGGCCTCGCTCTCGCGCTTCTGTTCCGGACGCGCACCCGCCTGCAATTCGGCCAGCCAAAGCCGTGCGCGTTCCAATTCGGCCGCGGTGGCAGCGAGTTCGGCTTCGGCGCGATCTGCGCGCTGCTCGATCAACAAGGTGCCGGGCGCCACCACGTCGCCCTCGTGGACGCGAATCGCGGTCAGCGGTTCGGCGGCGACCGAGACCAGTTCGACGCGGTCCCATTCCAGCGTGCCAAGTGCAGGCGGCGCCTGGTCAGCGCGGCATCCGGCGAGGAGCGACAGGGCGATCAGGCAGGTCGGGGCGAGGCGCAGCGACATCGGCGGTCCGCGGTGGTGGCGGTGCGATGGTAGCGGCGCGGGACGCGGTGCGAGACCGTGTTCGCTGTTTTGCAGCGCGCCCTGCATGCTAATTTCCGGCCCATCCATGACGATGCTCTCCTGGTCCGCAGCGGTGCTGGCCGCAACCGCGCTCGTGCTCGCGATCGGTTTTGCGCGGCATCGCCTGCTGCTGCTCGCGATCGTGCTGGCGGCAACGATCGCCGCGCGCGCCGCGGGTGGCGATCGCGCGCTGCAGTCCGTGCTTGCCTTTGCGCCGATCCTGTTGCTGGTCGCGGCGCTGATGCCGGAGGCGCGCTGGCGCACCAAGCGCAATGCCGGCTGGCTGCTGCTGCTCGCGTTCGCGCTGCTGATCGGCCTGCATGCACCCGCGCACGTGGCGGCGGGGTTGGATCGGGTCCTGATCGGCCTATGGCCTGGAAGCGACCCCGGCCGCGGCGCCGCAGCCGTGGTCGGCGTGGCTTCGCTGGCGTGCCTGGTGCGCTGGGTCGTGCGCGGGGCGATGGCCGAACTCACCGCGTCACTCGCGTTGCTCGGCTTCGCGCTGGCGTTGGCCTGGCTGGCGCAGGTCGAACGCAGCATGCAGGCCCTGGCCGCGACCGGATGCACGATCACGCTCGGCTTGCTCTACGGCGCCTACCGCATGGCCTTTGTCGACGCGCTCTCGGGGCTGCGCAATCGGCGCGCGCTGGACGAGGCGCTGGAGCGGTTGTCCGGAAGCTATGCCATCGCGATGGTCGACATCGACCATTTCAAGTCGTTCAACGACAGCCACGGGCATGCGGCCGGTGACGTCGTGCTGCGCGAAGTCGCGTCGCGCCTGCGCCGGCATGCCGGCAGCGCGTCGTACCGCTACGGCGGCGAGGAGTTCTGCATCGTGTTCGAGGATGCCGCGGTGGAACGGGCCGAAGCCAGCCTGGAGTCGGTGCGTGCGGCGATCGAGGCGCGTGCCTTCCGGGTGCGTCCGATCGGTCGCGATGGCAAGCCGGGCAAGCCCAAGGACGTCAAGGTGACGGTCAGCCTCGGCGTCGCCGACCGCTCCGAGAAGCGGCGCACGCCGAAGGAAGTGATCACCGCCGCCGACAAGGCGCTGTATCGCGCCAAGGCCTCCGGACGCAACCGCGTGATGCGCGGCTGAAGTCGCTAGCCGCGGCCTTCGTTGTCGCGGTAATCGAGCAGGCGCCGGGTCACGAAGTTGTACAGGCGCTTGCCGCTGCCGGACCAGGCGCGCGCCAGCCACGAGCGGCGCGCGAGCACGCGGCGTTCGACCGGGGTCAGCGTGTCCGGCAGGTAGTGGCGCTTGTGCTTGAGCAGATGGCGCAGGTCCTCGCGCGCGAGCAGACGGAAGAAGCGGCTGCGGCGCGGGCTGATCCAGCCCATCTGGAAGTCGATCAGCGCCGGACGCCCGTCTTCGCGCACCAGCCAGTTCGCTTCCTTGGCCAGGTCGTTGTGCGCGACGCCGCGCCGATGCATTGCCAGCAGCAGATGGCGGGCCTCGCGGTAGTAGCGAAGATCGCGCGGGCGCGCGGCGTGCATCGGTTGCCCGGCGATGTAGCTGCGGTCGAGGATGTGCCCGTCGAACGCGATCAGTTGCGGCACGCCGTCGAGGCCGGCGAGCACCCGCAGCGAGCGCGCTTCGCAGCCCGCGACCAGACGCGCGAACCAGCGCACGCCGAAGATCGCGTCGTCGGTGTTGCGGCGGATGCGCAGGCCGCCGCTATCGTGGATGCGGCTGATCGATCCGAAGTGATCGCGCTTGAGGTAGTGCGGGTCGTGCGTATCCACGGTGCTCGGTTCTGTGCTGGCGACCTCCCGGGCAGGCGGCGCGGCGGGATTGTGCCACGCGCAGGCGCCGGCTCAGCGCAACAGCATCTCCAGCGTCTCGCCGTCCGGTTCGTTCTGGACGATGCGCACCGGGGTGAAGCCAAGCGCGGGCGCGATCCAGGTGGTGGTGGTGCGTCCGGGCTTTTCGCGGATGCGCTCGACGCGGATGCAGTCGAAGCGTCCGCGCGCGGTCTCGATGGTCTCGTGGCCACTGGCCCGGTAGCGGTGGGTGTCGATCGCGCGCTTGTCGGCGACGCGGTACTCCAGCGTTTCGCGCTTGGCCTTCAGGTCGGCGGCGAGCGCGAGCACGACCAGGTTGCGATCGACGGTGGCCGGCGCGTAGTCGAGCGCGGTACTGCCATCGTTGTCGGTTGCGTTGATGCGTCTGGCCGCGTGGTCGACATCGACGCTGCGGTTTCGCTTCTTCCATGCCGCCTTCTGGAAATAGCGGTAGTGCAGCGTTTCCGGCTTGCCGTCCTGCCAACGGAAGGTGCTGTTCTCCTCGATGCGCACGCCGGCGAACCCGGCCAGTCCTTCGGTGCCTTCGGAGCGGGTGCTGAACTGGAAGCCGTCCTTGCCCATGATCAGCTCGATGCTGGCCTCGCCGATGCGCTCGCCGTTGCGGATCAGCTGATAGTCGGCATGAAACGGGGCGATCGGTTCGGCGTCGTCGGCACGGGCCACGGCGGTGCCGAGCAGAATCAGGGCGGTGAGGATTCGGATCACGGCAGTCTCCAGCAATGGTGCGAGCGTAGGTGGTCGAGTCTGAGTCGCGGGCGAACGCGGAGTTCAGCCGACGCGCAAGGGTTCGCTCAGCCGCCGCTCATCGAAGTGCACTGCCTGCGCATCGAAACGCAGGCGGCCTTCGGCAATCCAGCGCACGACCTGCACCAGCAGGCGATGCTCGCGCGGCAGCAGGCGCGCGGCCAGGCGTTCCGGGCTGTCGCCGGGCTCGATGGCGATCCGCGTCTGCGCGATCAGCGGCCCGGCATCGAGCGCCGGGATCACCGCGTGCACGCTGGCGCCGTGTTCGCGGTCGCCGGCATCGAGCGCGCGCTGGTGCGTGTGCAGCCCCGGGTATTTCGGCAGCAACGAGGGGTGGATGTTGATCATGCGCGAGGTCCGCGGCGCGACCACCTCCGGCGACAGGATGCGCATGAAGCCGGCGCAGACGATCAGCTCGGCGCCGCTGGCGTCGACTGCGGCGAACAGCGCGGCATCGAACGCGGCGCGGCTCGCGTACGCCTTGGGGTCGATGTGCATGGCCGCGACACCGGCGCCACGGGCGATCGCGAGCGCACCTGAAGCCGCCTTGTCGCTGAACACGCCGGCGATGCCGGCATCGAGTTCGCCCATGCGGATCGCGTCGATCAGCGCCTGCAGGTTGCTGCCGCGCCCGGACGCGAGGACGGCGAGCTTCAGCATCAGCCGATGCGCACGCGCGCGTCGCCGTCGGCAACGACGACCTGGCCGATCTCGCGCGTGGCCAGGCCGTGGCCGGCGAGCAGGCGCTTGGCCATCGCGACGTCCTTGGCATCGAGCAGCAGGGTGAAGCCGACGCCGCAGTTGAAGGTGCGCCACATCTCTTCGTTGGCGACGTTGCCGCTGCGCTTGAGCCAGTCGAACACCGGCGGCAGCACCAGCGTGCTGGCGTCGATCGCGAGACCGAGTCCCTCGGGCACGACACGGATGATGTTTTCGGTGATGCCGCCGCCGGTGATGTGCGCCATCGCATGCACGTCGAGTTGGCCGAGCAGGTCGAGCATCGGCTTGACGTACAGCGTGGTCGGCGCCATCAGCGCATCGGCCAGCGACACCGCGCCGAGGTTGTCGCCGAGGTCGGCATTCACGTGCTTGAGGATGCGGCGGATCAGCGAATAGCCGTTCGAGTGCGGCCCGCTGGAGGCGACGCCGAGGACCACGTCGCCGGCGCGCACCTTGCGGCCGTCGAGCAGTTGCGACTGTTCGACCGCGCCGACGGTGAAGCCGGCCAGGTCGTATTCGCCGGGCGCGTACATGTCCGGCATTTCCGCGGTTTCGCCACCGATCAACGCGCAGCCGGCGAGTTCGCAGCCGCGGGCGATGCCGCCGACCACGGCCACCGTGGTCGCGACGTCGAGCTTGCCGGTGGCGAAATAGTCGAGGAAGAACAGCGGCTCGGCGCCTTGCACCAGCACGTCGTTGACGCACATGCCGACCAGGTCGATGCCGATGGTGTCGTGGCGGTTCAGTTGCTGCGCGAGCTTGAGCTTGGTGCCGACGCCGTCGGTGCCCGAAACCAGCACCGGTTCGCGGTACTTGCCGCTGAGATTGAACAGCGCGCCGAAGCCGCCGAGCCCGCCCATCACTTCCTTGCGGAAGGTGCGCGCGACCAGGGGCTTGATGCGCTCGACCACCTCGTTGCCGGCATCGATGTCGACCCCGGCATCGCGATAGGTCAGGGCGGTGGGTGCTGCGGCCATGGGCGATTCCGCTGGAAAAGAGGGGCGCGATGATACCAGCGGGTCGGCGGCGCTTTTTCTGGCCGATCGCGCCCGCGGCCGCGGCTTCAACCCTTGCGGAACGGCCAGCGCAGCTTGTTCAGCAGGCCCTTCTGCTTGTCGTCGATGGTCGGCTGCGAGTCGGTGCGGCGCTGCCGCGGCGACCACTCGATCTGGCCCACGGCCTCGTAGGCGTTGACCATGTCGAACACCGCTTCCATGCGCACCTTGGCGGTGGCCGAGATCTCGTTCAGGCGCAGCGGATGATCCATCGCCGCGGCGATCAGGCCATGCGTGCGGTAGCCGGGTTCGACGAAGACCTGTTCCTTCAGACGGTAGGTGCCGCCGGGGTCGAGGTGCGCGGCCAGGCGGCCGTTCGACTGCAGCAGCGCATGCAGCCAGCGCAGGTGCCAGTACGGCCGCGACGGCGCCGAGGCGCGCGCCTGGTTCAGGTCGGCGGTGGTCATCTTCTTCCAGGCCGAGCGCTGCAGCTTGCCCTGGCAGTATGGTTCCAGCGCCGACAGGCTGGCATCGGCGTGGAAGACTTCGTTCTTCGGATCGAGCGTGAGCAGCGGCGCATTGCCGATCTGGATCTGCGATGGCCCACCGAGCACTCCGGCGCCGAAGAAGAACGGCAATTCGCCATCCTCGCGTTCGGGGGCGGATCCGATCAGCGGCGAGTTCGTATGCAGGGCGCCTTCGCGCGCGCTGCCTCCGCCGGCCTGCAGGTCGCCGCGGTCCACCGCCTTGCTCTCGGCGCGGCGATTGCTCGCACCGAGCGGGGCGACGCCGAGGCCGTCGACGGTGGCGTCCTCAAGCTTGAACTGGCGGAAATCCGGCTGCTTCTGCTGTTCCTTCTCGCGCTTGATGACGACTTCGAGCCCTTCGGCGGCGCCGACCCCGAGCAACGCGGCCTGCGCCTGGTGCATACGTTCGGTGAAGGCGTCGGTACGCGCCTGCTGCAGCGCCGGTTCGGCCGCTGCCGGGGCCTGCGGCTCGTAGAAATTCTCGTCGACGTGGGTGATGCCGGCGCTCGCCTGCCGCGGCGCAGCGGCCACCTCGATGACGCGGGCCAGCTGCTCGGCGTCGAGCGGGTGGCGCAGTACCAGTTCGTCCTCGGCCTTGGCGTCGGCTTCGAGCAGCACCGCGTAGCGCACGCCCGCGGACTCGGCCCGCACGCGCGCGGCTTCGCCGATCAGCACCGACGGATCGACGATCACCAGATCGGCCCCGTCCTCGTTGCCCCACTGCCACTTGGTCGGCGATTTCGCGGACACCTTGCGCAGCAGCAGACGCAGAAACGCGGTGGTTTCCTCGGAAACCCCGACGGCGGCGATGGTCTTGGACTTGGGCATGCGCGGATGGTGCGGCTACGTGGCTTCCAACGCAAGCGGTCCGTGACCGCCATCACGGACTGCCCGCGCCGCTCACTTCACGCGCATGCCAGGCATCGCGCCGGAATCCGGTTCGGAAACCGGGGAGAGCAGAAACAGAAACTATTCCAGCCTTCGCGGACCAATTTGGCCTGATCGGCGCCGTGGTCGAGAACCGTTTCGTCGGTATCGAGAATCACTGCCGGCGGCTTGTTCTCGATCGGCACGTCACGATCGTTCGGCGGCAGCGCGTCCCATTGACCATCTCGCAATGCGCGATCGAGTCGTAACGCGGCATTGCGATACGCCTGTCCCGCAATCAGGCGGTTCATCAACGCCCCGCTTCATCGCCCATTGCCGACAATTTTCCGCATAGCGTCGGCAACGATACGGCGAAGACATCGGCGGCGATCGGCCAGGTCTCGCTGCCGCCGTAGACCACCCAACGCTTTTCCGGTTCGATGTCCATGCAGGCATGGTGGAAGCCCCGTTCGAGCTTGGGTGCGAGGCTGCGCTTGACCTCGATCGCCCAGGGTTTGCGGCCGGGCACGGTGAGCACCAGATCGATCTCGGCGCCTACGGCGGTGCGATAGAAGTTGGCTGCTGTTCCCGCAGGCGCGGCAGCGATCAAGGATTCGATCGCCAGCGTTTCGAAGCTTGCCCCGGCGACGGGATGCGACAGCAGTGCTTCTCGGTTGTCGATGCCAAGCAGTGCATGCACCAGACCGGTGTCGCGGACGTACACCTTCGGTGACTTCACCAGACGCTTGCCAGCGTTGCTGTGCCAGGGCGGCAGACGACGAACCAGCAACAGGTCGACCAGCAGATCGAGATAGGACGCCACGGTTTTTCCGTCCACCGCCAATGCACGGGCGAATGCCGCCGCATTGAGCAGGCCGCCTTGATGATGCGCCAGCATCGTCCAGAGCCGGCGCAGGGTTTCCGCCGGAATGCGCGGCCCGAGCATCGGGACGTCGCGTTCGAGATAGGTACGGATGAAGTCGAGGCGCCAACGCAGGCTGGCGGCATCCGTGGGTGCCAGCAGGCTTTCCGGAAAACCGCCGCGCAGCCACAGTGCGTCCTGCCGTTCCGTGCCTGCTTCGCCGGCATGGATGGGTGCAAGTTCCAGATGGCGAATGCGCCCGGCCAGCGACTCGCTGGATTGCTTCAGAAGATCGATGGATGCCGAACCGAGCAGCAGAAATCGTCCGTAACGCTTGCCGTTTCGACGGCCGCTGTCGATCAGGCCGCGCAGGCTTTGGAACAAGTCGGGTACGCGCTGGATTTCATCGAGGATGACCAGTTTGTCGGCGTGCTCGGCCAGATACTGTTCCGGCTCCGCCAGCTTGGCTTGATCCTGCCGCGATTCGAGATCGAGATAGATGGAAGGGCATTCTGCGGACAAGGCCATGGCCAGCGTCGTCTTTCCGACCTGGCGCGGCCCGAGCAACGCCACTGCGGGTGATTCGGTCAGGGCCGCGCGCAGTATCGATAGGAGTTGGCGGTCAATCATCCTTGCAATTATGGATATGCATTCCGAAATTACAAGGATAAATGGGGCTACTTCACCCTCATCCCGGGCATCGCGCCGGAATCCGGGCTCAGCAGGAACGGTCCGCCGCGTTCGTCCGAGGCGGCCAGCACCATGCCTTCGCTCATGCCGAACTTCATCTTGCGCGGCGCCAGGTTGGCGACCATGACGGTGAGTCGGCCGACCAGGGTCGCGGGGTCGTAGGCCGACTTGATGCCGGCGAACACCTGGCGCTGTTCGCTGCCGAGGTCGAGCTTCAGGCGCAGCAGCTTGTCGGCCTCCGGCACCGCTTCGGCCTCGACGATGCGCGCGATGCGCAGGTCGACCTTGCTGAAGTCCTCGATCGCGATGGTTCCCGGTGTTGCCGCCGGCTCGGCCTTCTTCTCGACTTTCGTCGGCGTCGGCTTGGCCGCTTCCAGCGTGTCCTTGCTGGCTTCGACCATCGCCTCGACTGCCTTGGCGTCGACGCGGGTCATCAGCGGCTGGAACGGATGGATCGCGCGCCCGAGCAGCGGCTGCCCGATCTGGTCGAAATGCGCGATCGTCTCGCCCAGGAAGGCCTCGGCCCTGGCCACGGTGGCCGGGATCACCGGCTTCAGGTAACCGGCCATCACCCGGAACAGGTTCAGGCCCTGGGTGCACACCGCCTGCAGTTCGGCATCGGCACCCTCCTGCTTGGCGATCACCCACGGTTTCTTCTCGTCGATGTACTTGTTCGCCTCGTCGGCGAGCGCCATCACGCTGCGCAGCACGCGGCCGAGATCGCGCGACCGATACGCGGCTTCGATTTCCGGGCGCGCCGCGTTGAATCGCTGCAGCATCGCCGCATCCGCCAGCGTGTGCGCAAGCTGGCCGTTGAAGCGGGTGCTGATGAACCCGGCGCAGCGGCTGGCGATGTTCACGAACTTGCCGACCAGGTCGGAGTTCACGCGTGCCGCAAAGTCCTCCAGGTTCAGGTCGAGGTCCTCGACGCCGGCGCCGGTCTTGCCTGCAAAGTAGTAGCGCAGGTACTCGGGATTCAGATGATCGAGATAGGTGCGCGCCTGGATGAAGGTGCCGCGCGACTTCGACATCTTGGCGCCGTTCACGGTGAGATAGCCGTTCACGTGCAGGCGCGTCGGCGTGCGCTGGCCGGAGCCATGCAGCATCGCCGGCCAGAACAGGCCGTGGAAGTTGATGATGTCCTTGCCGATGAAGTGGTGCATCTCGGTCTTGCTGTCCGGCGTCAGGAAACCCTCGTAGACCAGGCCGTGGTGGTTGCAGTAGGCCTTGAAGCTCGCGAGATAGCCGATCGGTGCATCCAGCCAGACGTAGAAGAACTTGCCCGGCGCGTCCGGGATCGGGAAGCCGAAATAGGGCGCGTCGCGCGAGATGTCCCATTCGCGCAGGCCGCCGTCCAGCCACTCGCCGAGCTTGGCCTTGACCGAGCTGTGCGCGGCGTCGTGCGACAGCCACTCGCGCAGCAGTCCCTCGAACTTCTGCAACTCGAAAAAGTAGTGCTCGGACTCGCGCAGCACCGGCGTCGCGCCCGACATCACCGAGCGCGGGTGCTTGAGATCGGTCGCGGCATAGGTGGCCGCGCAGTGCTCGCAGTTGTCGCCGTACTGGTCGGGGGTGCCGCACTTCGGGCATTCACCCTTCACGTAGCGGTCGGGCAGGAACATCTCCTTCACGGGGTCGTACAACTGCTCGATGGTGCGCCTGGCGATGAATCCGCCTTCGCGCAGCGCGAGGTACATCGCGGTCGCGATCTCGCGGTTCTCGTCCGAATGCGTCGAGTGGTAGTGGTCGAAGGCGACCTCGAAGCTCTTGAAGTCGCGCTCGTGGCTGTCCTGCATCGCCTTGATGAACACCTCCGGCGCCAGCCCGGCCTTCTCGGCGGCGAGCATGATCGGGGTGCCGTGGGCGTCGTCGGCGCAGACGAAATAGGCGGTGTCGCCGAGCATGCGCCGCGCCCGCACCCAGATGTCGGCCTGGATGTAGCCGACCAGGTGGCCGATGTGCAGCGGGCCGTTGGCATAGGGCAGGGCGGTGGTGACGAGCAGGGTCTTGTGCGACGACATGGGGTTCTCGGTCTTCCCTTCTCCCGCCGGGAGAAGGTGGCGCGCTGCGCCGGATGAGGGAGTTTCGACCCGCAATGATGCCACGTCGACACCCAGCCACTAAACTCCGCGCCCCCGAATCAAGGCCGTACCCATGTCCAGCACCCAATCCATCGCCGAAGCCCTGCTCGCGAACCTCCTCGATCCGCACAGTGGCCAGAACCTGGTGGCGTCCGGCATCGTCAAGGCGGTCGGCGCCGATGGCGATCGTGTTGTCGTCGATCTGGTGGTGCCGTATCCGGCGGCTTCGTGGCTCGGCGAACTGGGTGCGCAGGTGAAGCGCACGCTCGAAGCCGATGCTGCGATCTCGTTGGCCACGGTGTCGGTGACCAGTCGCGTGTACTCGCACAAGGTGCAGAACGACCTGACGCCGCTTCCGGGCATCAAGAACGTCATCGCGGTCGCCTCGGGCAAGGGTGGCGTCGGCAAGTCGACCACCGCCGCGAACCTCGCCCTCGCCCTGCAGGCCGAGGGCGCCAGGGTCGGCATCCTCGATGCCGACATCTACGGGCCGAGCCAGCCGCGCATGATGGGCGTGTCCGGCAAGCCGGACTCGAAGGATGGCAAGACCATCGAAGCCAAGATCGCGCATGGCGTGCAGGTGATGTCGATTGGCCTGCTGATCGACGAGGACACGCCGATGATCTGGCGCGGACCGATGGTCACCCAGGCGCTCACGCAGTTGCTCAACGACACGCGCTGGGACGACCTCGACTACCTGATCATCGACCTGCCGCCCGGCACCGGCGACATCCAGCTCACGCTCTGCCAGAAGGTGCCGGTCGCGGGCGCGGTGATCGTGACCACGCCGCAGGACATCGCGCTGCTCGACGCGAAGAAGGCGCTGAAGATGTTCGAGAAGGTCAACGTGCCGGTGCTTGGCATCGTCGAGAACATGGCGATCCACGTCTGCTCGAACTGCGGCCATGCCGAGCACATCTTCGGCGAAGGCGGCGGCGCCAGCATGAGCGCGCAATACGGCGTGCCGCTGCTCGGATCGCTGCCGCTCGACATCCACATCCGCGAACAAGCCGACGGCGGCACCCCCACCGTCGTGGCGATGCCTGATTCCGACGCCGCCCACCGCTACCGCACCATCGCCCGCAACACCGCCGCGCGCCTGTCGCTGCAGCCGAGGAACAAGAAGATCGCGTCACCGAACGTCGTTATCCAGGAGGTTTAGGGACAGCGGCGGGTGTGTGCCGCGTTGCGGTGCGAGAGCCGTAGGGTGTGCACCGCGTAGCGGTGCGCACCGATGAGATGACGTTGCGGTGCGCACCTGCGTGGCGTCGTCGCGGGCGGGCGGTGCGCCTCGCTTTGCTCGGCACACCCTACGGGCATGCCACCTCTAGCCGCCTGGCTTGCGTATCCGGTGGACATGGTCCAGAAGCCGTTCGAGGTATGCCATCTCCTCGGGGGAACGACGCATTGCGATGATTTGCCCCATCGTTTGGCCGGGATAGCACAGGCTGGTCGTGGCGCATTGAGCGAGCGTCATCGGTGCGTCAGGCGGGCAGCCGTCTTGGAAGGTGCACGAAACAAGAAGCGCGAGGTCGATTTGCAGTTCGATTGTGCGTCCAGGAGTGTCGATATGCGTTGGTCGGTCGTCTCCCGCCAGTGCGAGTAAGCGATCACCATCAAAGTACGTGCTCGTGGCGAATTCCAACTCATCGGGATCGTTGCTTGATCGCAGCAACGATTCAGCGATCTCGTCCCTTCTCGCCAAGTCTCCATTCGCCGTTGCCTCGTTGACTTGGGCTAGGGCAGGTGATGTCGGCGGGGCCGAGGTGGCCAGGATGGTCATCGCATCGGGTAGATCGGGCGGGCATCGCCGTGCGGCAGCAATCCACCGCTGGTCACGGAAACGATCCGACTTGCTTCTGGATGCTTGGAGCGTCCTGCAGAGCACGCTGACATAGTCCAGAGCTCTCGCCGCCTTTCGACTTGTCCTTGCATCCGTGACGATAACTGCCCAATCGGCAACTGCCGATTGGGCAGTTCTTGGCGGCGAAAGTGTCGGCTTAGCAGTCTTGGTTTGGACCTGCGCCGACTCCACAGTTGGCCCTCCCGGTGACTCAAGCGATGGCCTCTGCAAGCCAGTTGCGACGCGCGGTTGCCACTCGTCCCCGCCGGAAAGTGGATGTGAACTCGACAGCGGGTCATGCGTTTCGCGATGCAGCCACGATGCACTGACTGCGACAGCCAGCACAACAGTCAACACCACCAGATATTTGATCCGCATAGCCCTCACCTCGCTGGTCACTGGTCCCTACATGTGCCAGGGACAGGAACCATCCACAATCCATGGGTGTACGCGCCTGTGGAGACGTATGTTTCCACAGTTCCAGTGGACCAGCGGATGGTAATCACGCGAAAGCGTCCAGGTGGGCCTGCGGGGATACCGTTGTTAGCTGCAACGTAACAAGCTTGCGCTTGTCGAACTTCAGCGATATCACCGCAAGTGATCGGACTGGCTTCGGCAGGGGCGTCCACCGCAATTGGAGCGGATCCGCTATTGCCACCTCCGTTCGGACCACTTCCAGCGCCTCCGTAGCCCGGAACCCCGTTCGGATCGTAGTAGCCGCCGCCGCCGCCCGATTCCCAGAAGCTATACCCGCAAAGAACCTGGAAGATTGCTTTGTTGCCATTCCAGCCTACCAAGACAGTGCCACATGTCTGAGGCGCGTTGATCACCGCATTCGCGTCCTTCGACCACGCCATTCCCCAAATTGCCAGTGCGGCAAGCAGCAAAACCCTCAAGCTCATCTCCTCTCTCCATCGAAGTTGTTGTTGTTTGCACGACCCCGGTTTCGTGCGCCGCGGACGATAGGCGAGGGGGGGGTGTCAACAGTTTGTTGCAATTCGGTGTCAGAACCGCGCGCCCGGCCTCGCTGCTGGTGTCTGGCAAATGTCTGCGCAATACGGCGTGCCGCTGCTCGGATCGCTGCCGCTCGACATCCAGATCCGCGAACAAGCCGACGGCGGCACCCCCACCGTCGTGGCGATGCCTGATTCCGACGCCGCCCACCGCTACCGCACCATCGCCCGCAACACCGCCGCGCGCCTGTCGCTGCAGGCGAGGAACAAGAAGATCGCGTCACCGAACGTCGTTATCCAGGAGGTTCAGGGACAGCGGCGGGTGTGTGCCGCGTTGCGGTGCGAGAGCCGTAGGGTGTGCACCGCGCAGCGGTGCGCACCGATGAGATGACGTTGCGGTGCGCACCTGCGTGGCGTCGTCGCGGGCGGGCGGTGCGCCTCGCTTCGCTCGGCACACCCTACGGGTGCGCTGCTCCGAAAACGTTCAAATCATCTGAATCGGGAAGACTTGAATCCCGCTCGACCACCGCCACGTGCGTCGGTGCAGGCTTTGTGAAAGACTGTCCTTCGACAGTCGACAAGAAAAGGGAACGATGAGCTTCCTGTTTGCTGCACCGAATATCGTGTTCACGGTGTCGTTGGGGGTGTTGGCGCTGTTGCTGGTGCTGGAATTCGCCGGTAGCGGCTTGTCGGACATGGTCGAGGGGATGTTTCCGGACCTCGATGCCGATGCGCCGGACGCGGACGACGCGTCCATGCCCAGTCAGTTCCTGTCGTGGCTGCGCTCCGGGCGCGTGCCGATGCTGATGGTGTTCGCGGTCTTCCTCGGCGTGTTCGGGGCCGGCGGCTTGCTGTTGCAGCATGTCGTCGCGACCTTGTTCGGCGCGCCGATGCATGTCGCGCTGGCGACGCTTGCGATGCTGCCGCTGTCGCTGCCGCTGGTGAAGATGGCCGCGGCCATCCTCGCGCGCATGATGCCGCGCGATGAAACTGCGGTGATCTCGCGCGAAGACCTGGTCGGCCGCATCGCGGTGATCGTCACCGGCCATGCGCGCAAGGGCTTTCCGGCCCAGGCCAAGCTGCGCGATGAATTCCGCACCACCCATTACGTGATGGTCGAGCCCGACGAAGATGGCATCGAACTGCGCCAGGGCGAGGAAATCGCGCTGATGGCGCGACGCGGCGCGGTCTACGTCGCCAAACGCGTGGCGCCGGCGCAACTGACCCACCAATCCTGATTCGTGATCCCGCCCGGCGCGCCGCCGGGCGGCCCGCGGCGTCGCCGCCGGGAGCTTCCACGGCGCATCCTGAGTCAACCACTGGGGAAACCACATGCTCGACCAATTGATGGGACCGGCAATCACCTTCGGCCTGGCCCTCGTCGCGTTCATGGTGCTGCTGTACATCGTCAAGGTGTTCGCGCGCATGTACACGCGCGCCTCCAAGGAACTGAGCTTCGTCCGCACCGGGCTCGGCGGGCAGAAAGTGATCCTCAACGGCGGCGCGCTGGTGCTGCCGGTGATCCACGAAGTCATTCCGGTCAACATGAACACGCTCAAGCTCGACGTGCATCGCGCCGCCGAGCAGGCGCTGATCACGCGCGATCGCATGCGTGTCGACGTCACCGCCGAATTCTTCGTGCGCGTGCAGCCGACCGAGGAATCGATCGCGAACGCGGCGCAGACGCTCGGTCGCAAGACCATCGAGCCGGATTCGCTGAAGGAGCTCGTCGAAGGCAAGTTCGTCGACGCGCTGCGCTCGGTCGCGGCCGAGATGGGCATGGAGGAGCTGCATGAGCAGCGCACCCTGTTCGTGCAGAAGGTGCAACAGGCCGTGTCCGAGGACCTGCTCAAGAACGGTCTTGAGCTGGAAGCGGTGTCGCTGACCGGCCTCGACCAGACCAGCAAGGAGTACTTCAACCCGGACAACACCTTCGACGCCGAGGGCCTGACCAAGCTGACCGAGGCAATCGAGCTGCGACGCAAGAAGCGCAACGAGATCCAGCAGGACACCGAGGTCGAGATCCAGAAGAAGAACCTGATCGCCGCGCAGCAGAAGCTGACCATCTCGCGCGAAGAGGAATACGCCAAGCTGCAGCAGCAGCGCGAGATCGAGATCCGCCGTGCGACGCAGCAGGCCGAGATCGCGACCCAGCAGGCCGAGAAGACGCGCGAGGCCGAGGAAGCCAAGATCGCCGCGCAGCAGCAGATCGATGCCGCCCGCCTCGCCGCCGAACGCGCGATCCAGGACCAGCGCATCGCGATCGAGCAGCAGTTGAAGGAACGCGACATCGTCAAGTCGAAGTCGGTGCAGACCGCCGAGATCGACCAGCAGAAGGCGGTGCAGCTGGCCGAGCAGGAACGAGCGATCGCAATTGCCGAGAAGTCGCGCGCGCAGTCGGAAGCGCAGGCGCTCGCCGACCAGGCGCGCGCGTCCGCAGTGCAGGCGCAGGAACAGGTCGACACCGTGCGTGAAGTCGAACGCGCCGAACGCCAGAAGAAGATCGAACTGGTCGAGGCTTCGCGCCAGGCCGAACGCGAAGCGATCGGCATCACGATCGCGGCCGAAGCCGAGAAGCGAGCGGCCAACGACCGCGCCGATGCGACGCGCACGCTGGCGAACGCGGAGGCCGACCAGAAGCGCATCACCGCGCAGGCCGAAGCCGACGCCGAGAAGCTGCGTGCCGACGCCGCCGAGAAGCGCTACGGCGTCGATGCCGAGGGCCAGCGCCGCCTGAACGAGGCCGCGAACCTGCTCTCGGCCGAACAGATCGCGCTGCAGATCAAGCTCGCCGTGCTGCGCCACCTGCCCGACATCATCCGCGAAAGTGTCAAGCCGATGGAGTCGATCGAGGGCATCAAGATCGTGCAGGTCGAGGGACTGAACGCCGGCAACGGCGGTGGTTCGGGCGACGGTGGCGGTGCAGCCGGCGCGGGTGGCGGCAACCTTGCCGAGCAGGTGGTCAGCAGCGCGTTGCGCTATCGCGCGCAGGCGCCGCTGATCGAGTCGCTGATGAAGGAGGTGGGCATCAGCGGCAGTGACCTGAACGGCATGACCGGATCGCTGCTCGGCGAGGATGCACATGCCGCGCAGGTGCGCGAGTTGATCGCCCAGCGCGATGCGTTGCGGCGGAAGGAATGACTGAACGCGGTGTCGCCGCCCGAACCCCGGGCGGCGGACAGCACCGTTGCAAGGCCAGTCCGTTGCCGACCCGCCGAGCCGTGCGCACCCTGCCGATCCGACTGCTGTTGCTGTTCGCTGCCGGCTTCGCCTCTGCCGATGCCGGAGAGGCGGAGCGCGCGCGCATTCGCGTGGCCTGGGCCGCGCTCGACCAGGTCGGGCTGACCCGCAGCTACGACCCCGGCTACCGGCCGCTCGACTACCCCGGCGGCGACGTGCCGATCGACACCGGCGTCTGTGCCGACGTGGTGGTGCGGGCGCTGCGTGGCATCGGCGTCGACCTGCAGCGGGAAGTCCACGAGGACATGCGCGCGCACTTCGCCGCCTACCCGCAGCGATGGCGGCTGACGCGGCCGGACCGCAACATCGACCATCGCCGCGTGCCGAACCTGCGGCGCTGGTTCGAGCGGCGCGGCTGGTCGCTCGCGGTCAGCAGGCGCGGTCGCGACTACCTGCCCGGGGACATCGTCTCCTGGCAATTGCCGGGCAACCTGGCGCACATCGGCGTGGTCTCGACGCGCTTCTCGCCGGACCGGCGCCAGCGCCTGGTGGTGCACAACATCGCCGCCGGGGCGGTCGAGGAAGACGTGCTGTTCGCGTGGCCGATCGACGGTCACTACCGCCTGCCGGAGGCGGCGGCGTCCCGCTAGACTGTCGCGCCTTTCGCGCAGGATCACCCCCTTGAGCATCAAATCCGACCACTGGATCCGCCGCATGGCGGAGCAGCACGGCATGATCGAGCCGTTCGAGCCCGGCCAGGTCCGCAGCCATGCGGACGGCGGCCGCATGATTTCGTATGGCACCTCGAGCTATGGCTACGACGTGCGCTGTGCGAACGAGTTCAAGATCTTCACCAACATCAATTCGACCATCGTCGATCCCAAGGCCTTCGATCCGAATTCGTTCGTGGACGTCGCCGCCGATGTCTGCATCATTCCGCCGAACTCCTTCGCGCTGGCGCGCACCGTCGAGTACTTCCGCATTCCGCGCTCGGTGCTGACGGTGTGCCTCGGCAAGAGCACCTACGCGCGCTGCGGCATCATCGTCAACGTGACGCCGCTGGAACCCGAATGGGAAGGCCACGTCACCCTCGAGTTCTCGAACACCACGCCGCTGCCGGCCAAGATCTACGCCAACGAGGGCGTCGCGCAGATGCTGTTCTTCGAGTCCGACGAAGTCTGCGCCGTCAGCTACCGCGACCGCGGCGGCAAGTACCAGGGCCAGAAGGGCGTGACCCTGCCCAAGGCCTGAGTGTTTCAGAGAGAGCTGATCCATGACCGATGAAGTGCATAACCCCTACGCGACGCCGACGGCTGCGGTGCTCGAGGTGATCGATCCGGGCGAGGATCTCGCGCCAGCCGATCGCGCGACGCGACTCGGCGCCGTGCTGATCGATGGGCTCATCGGGATGGCGCTGGTGTTCCCGATCATGTACGCGAGCGGGTACTGGGGGCGGGCGATGGCGCAGCAGATCGGCGTGCTGGAACTGGTGGCCTGGGTCGTTGGCGGCTTTGTCGGCTTCATCGCGCTTCAGGGCTATCCCCTGCATCACTGGGGACAGACCTGGGGTAAGCGCCTGCTCGGGATCCGCATCGTCGATCTCGATGGGCGCAAGCCGGATCTCGTGCGCCTGCTTGGCCTGCGCTACGCGCCGGTACATCTGGGAACCCAGGTTCCGTTCGTCGGGCCCGTGCTCAGCCTGGTCGACTCGCTGATGATCTTTCGCAACGACCGCCGTTGCCTGCACGACCTGATCGCCGGAACGCGCGTGGTCAAGGTTGCTGCAATGCCGCCTGCACTGCCTTGAGCAACATCTTCGACGCGCCTTCGGCATAGGGCACGCGTTCGCCGCGGCCCCACACCGGGTCGGGCCAGGCGGCGTCGCTGTCGAAGCGGGCGATGACATGCACGTGCAATTGCGGCACGCGGTTGCCGAGTGCGGCGATGTTGAGCTTGGTCGGCTCGCAGATCGACTGCAGCACGCCGCCGAGCTGCGCGATTTCGTCGCTGAGCCGATGCTGGTCGTCGCGTGACAGGTCGATGATCTCGCGGGCGTCCTTCACTCGCGGCACCAGGATCAGCCATGGATAGCGGGCGTCGTTCATCAGCAGCACCCGGCACAGCGGCAGGTCGGCGACTTCGAGGCAATCGGCGGCGAGCGTCGGATGCAGCCGGAAGCGCGGCGCCTCGGCCAGGTGCTGGCGCAGGAAGGCGAAGCTGCGGCGCCAGGCCATGGCGGCGCTCTCGGCGTGGAAGTCGCTGCGTTCGTTGCAGTTGAAGCCGTGGCCGGCGGCGTAGAGATGCATCGCCACTTGCGGGTGGCGGCTGCGCAGCGCGTCGTGGAAGTCCGGCGGAATCTGCGGGTCGCGTTGGCCGAAGTGCAGCAGCAGCGGTGCCTGCGGGGCTTCGTCGAGGAACGGCTGCGTGTGCGTGCCGTAGTAGCTCACCGCGGGCAGCGCCAGGCGCGTGGCGCCGAGCCAGGCCAGGGTGCCGCCCCAGCCGAATCCGACGCACCCGACCGGGCCATTTGCCTCGGCACCGGCTGCGGTGGCGGCGAGGTCGAGCAGTGCCGTATCGAAACCGAGCGCGCCTGCGCGTTCGTGGCCGGCGCGGGCTGCGTCTTCGCCGTATTCCAGTTCGAGTTCACCGCCGAGGCGATCGAACAGGCAGGGAGCGTAGGCGACATAGCCGTGCGCCGAGATCTGTTCGGCCACCCAGCGCAGGTGGCGGTTCAGGCCGAAGACCTCCGGCAGCACGATGACGCTTCCGAGCGGTGCCTCGGGCGGCCTGGAGCGGTAGGCGCGGAAGCGATGGCCGTCGGCAGCGACCAGTTCGATCCAGTCGTTGATCATCCGGGCTTCCTGCGGTCGGAGGCGGTGCGCGCGATCTCGACGCGATTGCGGCCGAGGTCCTTGGCGCGATACAGCGCGTCGTCGGCGGCGGCGATCAGGGCACTCAGCGACGGCGCCCGGGTCTCGCGCAACTCGGCGATGCCGATGCTCGCGGTCAGTTCGATCGGCTGTCCCTCCAGCTTGCCAAGCCGCTGCTGCAGCGCAAGCCGCAGCCGTTCCGCGGTCGCCGACGCCTCGTCGGCGCTGGCACCGGGCAGCGCTGCGATGAATTCCTCGCCGCCATAGCGACCGAGCGGGTCGCCGTCGCGCATTTCCTCGCGCAGCACCTGCGCCGCGGCGATCAGCACGCGGTCGCCGAACTGGTGGCCCATCGAATCGTTGATCGGCTTGAAGCGGTCGAGGTCGAGCAGCAGCAGCGACAGCCGGCCGTCTTCGCTGCGCAACCGGTCGAACAGGTCGATCATCTGCTGCATGACGCGGCCGCGGTTGCTCAGGCCGGTCAGCGGGTCGGTGGTGGCGGCGCGGAACAGTTCCTCGGCCTGCGTGGTGAGGCGCGCGTTGGCCGCGCGCAGCGCCTGGTCCTGCGCCGAGATCTCGGCATTCTTGGCGGCGAGTTGGCGGGCGGCGCGGCGCGCATCGCGCAGCCGCCAGAAGACCACGCCAAGCACCGCGAACAGGGTGACGATGAAGCCGATGCCGATGCGCCGGCGCAACGCCTCGGTGCGCAGGTTGAGTTCCTTGAGCGAGTTGTCCAGGCGCAGCATCTCGACCTGGCGTTCGCTGCGCTCGCGTTCCTGCTTCAGTTCGAGCACGGCCAGCCGCCGCGTCGCGGTGAGTCCGAGCAATTCCTCCCGCAGCGTCGCGCGCTGGCGCGCGTAGCGCAGCGCCTCCTGCACCTCGCCGCGGGTTTCGAGCAGCACTTCCATCGCGCGATAGGCGGCGTGCAGCTGCGGCTTGAGCTGGGCGCGCGTCAGGTATTGCAGCGAGCGCAGGTAGGCTTGCTCCGCCGCCGCGAACTGCTGCTGTCCGGCGAGCAGGTCGCCACGGTAGAGCAGCGCGCGTCCGAGCACATCGGATTGACGCATCTGCTCGCCGAGCTGCACCGCCGCCTCGATCTCTCCGGCGGCCTCGCTCCAGCGCTTGAGCGTCACCAGTGCGCGCGCCGCCTCCAGCCGTTCCAGCGCGACCCCCTGCTTGTCGCCGAGGCGCGCGTCGATCGCCATCGCCTGGCGCGCGGTGTCCAGCGCGAGCGTGGCTTCGCCAAGGTCGTTCAGCAGCGTGGCGTAGCTGCCGAGCGCCGAGGACAGCGCCGATGGGTCGTATTCGATCCGCGCCGCCTCGATCGCCCGTTCCAGGTATTCGCGTGCCGATTGCGGGTCTTCGATCTCGCGGTAGAGCAGGCCGATGTTGCGGTATGGCACGTCGACGCGGGAACCGCGTCCGAGCTGCTTGCGGATCTCGAGCGCCTGCAGCTGGTGGTCCATGGCTTCGGAGAAGCGACCCATGTCGCGCAGCACGGTGCCGATGTTGACCAGCGCCAGCGCCTCGTCGGACATGCGTCCGGCAGCGCGCGCGATGCGCAGTGATTCCTGCTGGTAGGCGAGCGCGTCCTGCAGTTCGCCGCGACGCCGGGCGATGCGCCCGAGCTGGCCGACCGCGCGCGCCAGGTAGCCGCTTTGCGACTGTTCCCGCGCCAGGCTGGCGAGCTGTCCGGCGAGCTCGATCGCGGTGTCGTAGTCGCCGGCGACGGTGCGGTTCTCGGTGAGCATCTGCAGCGCGTACATGCGCTGGCCAGGGTCGCGCGCCGCGGCCAGCGCCGCGCGCCAGTGCGCGTGCGCGGCATCGTTGCTGTGGCTGGCGCTGAACGCGATCGCGGCGGCGACCTGCAGCGCGAATGCGCCGTGGTCCGCGAGCACCAGTCGGCGCAATTCGAGCCCGTGCTCGATCGCGCTGCGCCAGACGCTGTCGGCGGCGCGCGGCGGCGATGACGGCAGCAGCGCGAGCAGCGCGGCGAGCAGGATCGGAAGCGGTCGGGCGAGTGGGTTCAAGTGCAGGTCCCGGCGTGGCGCCGCGATCATAGCGATGCGCGTCGCAGCGCGGCGTGGTGGCTATACTCCGCGCCCGCATTTCCACCGGTTTGCCCCATGTCCGCAACGTCCCCCAAGGTCGGTTTCGTCAGCCTAGGTTGCCCCAAGGCACTGGTCGACTCGGAGCGCATCCTGACCCAGTTGCGGGTCGAGGGCTACCAGATCGTGCCGAGCTACGACGATGCCGACGTGGTCGTGGTCAATACCTGCGGGTTCATCGACGCCGCGGTCGAGGAATCGCTGGACGCGATCGGCGAGGCGATGGCCGAGAACGGCAAGGTCGTGGTCACCGGCTGCCTCGGCAAGCGCGCGCAGATGATCCACGAGCGTTTCCCGGGCGTGCTCTCGGTCTCCGGCCCGCAGGACTACGCCAGCGTGATGACCGCGGTGCATGCGCAGCGCCCGCCGCCGCACGACCCCTACCTGGACCTGGTGCCGCCGCAGGGGGTGAAGCTGACGCCGCGCCACTATGCGTACCTGAAGATTTCCGAAGGCTGCAATCACCGCTGCAGCTTCTGCATCATCCCTTCGCTGCGCGGCGACCTGGTCTCGCGTCCGCTCGACGAGGTCCTGGGCGAAGCCGAGCGCCTGGTGCAAGGCGGCGTGCGCGAGCTGCTGGTGATCTCCCAGGACACCAGCGCCTACGGAGTCGACCTCCGCTATGCGTCGCGGAGCTGGCGCGGGCAGGAACGCGAGACGCGCTTCCTCGACCTGTGCGCGGCACTCGGCGAACTCGGCGCCTGGGTGCGACTGCACTACGTCTATCCTTACCCGCATGTCGACGCGGTGCTGCCGCTGATGGCGGCGGGCAAGGTGCTGCCGTACCTGGACGTGCCGTTCCAGCACTCGAACCCGCGCATCCTCAAGGCGATGAAGCGGCCGGCCTCGGGCGAGAAGACCCTGGAGCGCGTGCGCGCCTGGCGCGCGGTTTGCCCGGAGCTGACCATCCGCAGCACCTTCATCGTCGGCTTCCCCGGAGAGACCGAAGCCGAGTTCGAGGAATTGCTCGACTTCCTCGACGCCGCGCAACTCGACCGCGTCGGCGCGTTCGCCTATTCGCCGGTGGCCGGGGCGGCGGCGAACGATCTGCCCGGCGCGCTGCCGGAAGCGGTCAAGACCGAACGGCTGGAACGCTTCATGGAACGCCAGGCGGGGATCAGCAGCGCGCGCCTGGCGGCCAAGGTCGGCAGCGTGCAGCCGGTGCTGATCGACCACGTCGACGCGGACGGCGCCGTCGGGCGCAGCCGTGCCGATGCCCCGGAGATCGATGGCGTGGTGCATGTGCGCGGTGGCGGACGGCGGCTGCAGCCCGGCGATCGCGTGCAGGTGAAGATCGAGCGCGCCGACGCCCACGACCTGTGGGGCAGCGTGCAGGCGGACTGAATCCGCGGAGAATCCGCCGCGCTGCTGCGTACTGCAGGAAGCCGCCCTGCCGGAGACCGTCCGATGAAACCGCTGCTGGTCCTGCTCACCCATTACGCGATCCTGCTCGCCGTGTTGCTGGCGGCGCTGATCGGCCTCATGGGCTTCACCGGCAACAGCGTGCAGGCCGGAGAGCGCGCGATCCTCGCCTACGCGGTGATCGGGGTGACGACCTGGCTCGGACTGGCGGTGTCGCTGTACCTGCGCCTGCCGGACGGGACCTCCTGGCCCGCCCGGCTCGGTTTCGATGCCGCCTTCCTGGTGGTCGGCTGGCCAACGCTTGCGGTGGCCGGCTTCATTGCGCTGATCGCGTTCAATCGCTGAACGCGACCAGCGAAGCTCGGCGGCTTCAGTCGATCTTCCAGTCCGCGAGGTGGTACTTGGCGAGGATGGTCGCGAGTTCTCCGGACTTGCGCAGCTTGGCGATGCCGGCCGAGAACATCTCGGCGTAGCGTCGGCCGCGCGGGTCGGCGGGAGTGCAGGCGATGTAGAGCGTGTCCGACTCGGTGGCGATGTCGGCCATCACCACGCGGTCCTGCAGGTTCAGCTTGGCGATGGTCTGCTTGGCGACGTTGACGTCTTCGACGAACACATCGGCCTTCTTGCGGATCAGCAGCGACATCGCGTTCATGCCGGCGCGGCCGGCGCTCGATACCACCACCACCCGGGTCGGGTCGTTCTTGAATTTCTCGACGTAGGCGTCGATCTCGTCGCTGTAGCTGTAGCTCTCGATCACCGCCAGGCGCTGGTTGGCCAGGCTGTCGATGCCGGCATAGCGCCACTTGGAATCGTTCAGCGCGTAGAACGCGCTTTGCGACTCGCCCCAGGACTCGCTCGGGAACATGAAGTCCTCGGCATCGCTCTTCAGCGCCCCGACCACGCAGTCATGGGCGCCGCGGCGCACCGCAGCCACGGCATCGTCCCAGGGCATCGTCGAGTAGGCGATGGTGTGCCCATTGGCGACGGCGATCTTCTCGGCAAGTTCGATCATGTAGCCGGGCGGCTTCTTGGTCGATGGGCCGTTGTAGGGCAGCCATTCGTCGGCGCGGATCGAAATGGCGTCGGCGAACGCGGTCGATGAGAAAACGAGAAGAAGGAGCGAAGCGACGCTCCGGCGAATGCTGCTGATGACCATGGGTGACTCCTGGATGCACGTGCGTGGACAGGAACGACATCGGGTACAGCGAGCGGATGACCCGATGCTACCCAAATCCGACGGCTTGTCCATGCGTTGTGCTCAGGATTCGCGCTCGTAACGAACGTCCACGATGACGAAGCGGCAGTGGCCACCCGGAAGCTCGACGCCGAACTCGTCGTCGACGCGCTTGCGCAGCGCGGCGCGTGCCAGCGGCGAGTCGATGCTGATGTGGCCGCGCCCGCTGTCGGTCTCGTCCGGGCCGACGATGCGGTAGCGGTGCAGTTCGCCGGTTTCGGCATGTTCGACCTCGAACCAGGCGCCGAAGAAGATGGCGCTGCAGTCGCCCGGCGCCTCGTGGACCACGCGCAGGGTCTCAAGGCGCTTGCTCAGGTAGCGCACGCGGCGGTCGATCTCGCCGAGCTGCTTCTTGCGGTAGGTGTACTCGGCGTTCTCGGAACGGTCCCCCTCGGCCGCCGCTGCGGCCAGCGCCCGCACCACTTCGGGCCGGCGCATGCGCCAGAGTTCGTCGAGCTCGGCCTTGAGCCGGGCGTGGCCGGCGGGCGTGATGATCGCGGTGCTGCCCGGCTGCGGTGGTCGCCAGCGACTCATGCTCAGCGCCGCCGGCGGCCCCCGCTGACGCCGCCGAGCACGCCGCGCAGGATCTGGTTGGTCACGCGCGTGCCGGCGGTGCGCATTGCCGACTTCGCGACCGTCTCGATCGCGCCTTGTCGGCGCCGCGTGCCGAACAGAAACTCCTGGAAGCGCTGTCCCCAGGTGGGTGTCTCGTCGGCCGTCGGCTTGCCGGTGGCCGGCGCCGGCGCCGGCGTGGCCGGGGCCGGCACGGTCGGTGCAGCCTCGTCGCGGGCACGATGGAGCTGCTCGAACGCCGATTCGCGGTTCATCGCCGTGTCGTAGCGGCCGCCCACCGGCGAGCGCTGGCGCACGCTGGCGCGTTCCTCATCGCTGATCGCGCCGATGCGACAGCGCGGCGGCGCGATCAGCGTGCGCTCGACCGGCAGCGGGATGCCGCCTTCCTGCAAGGTCGTGACCAACGCTTCGCCGACGCCGAGCTGGGTGATCGCCTCGACCACATCAACGCGCGGATTCGGCGGAAAGGTCTCGGCGGCGGTCTTCACCGCCTTCTGGTCGCGCGGCGTGAATGCGCGCAGCGCGTGCTGGATGCGGTTGCCGAGCTGGCCGAGCACCACGGCCGGGACGTCGTCCGGCAGCTGCGAGATGAAATAGATGCCGACGCCCTTGGAGCGGATCAGTCGCACCACCTGTTCCACCCGTTGTTGCAGCTGCGGCGGTGCATCGTCGAACAGCAGGTGCGCCTCGTCGAAGAAGAACACCAGCTTGGGACGGTCGAGGTCGCCGACCTCGGGCAGGTTCTCGAACAACTCCGACAGCATCCACAGCAGGAAGCTCGAATACACGCGCGGCTTGAGGATCAGCTGCTCGGCCGCGAGCACGTTGATGATGCCGCGCCCGGTCATGTCCTGGCGCATGAAGTCGGCGAGGTCGAGCGCCGGCTCGCCGAAGAAGCGAGCGCCGCCATCGTTCTCGAGCTGCAGCAGCGCGCGCTGGATCGCGGCGATCGACTGCGGCGACACCAGACCGTACTTGACCGAGATCTCCTTCGCGTGCTCCGCAACGAAGGCGAGCATCGCGCGCAGGTCGTCGAGGTCGAGCAGCAACAGGCCTTCGTCGTCGGCGACGCGAAACGCCACCTGCAGCACGCCTTCCTGCACCTCGTTCAGTTCGAGCAGGCGCGTGAGCAGGTTCGGACCCATCTCGGAGACGGTGGTGCGCACCGGATGGCCGCGCTCGCCGTAGATGTCCCACAACACCACCGGGTTGGCTTCGGGCTTCCAGTCGGTCAGCCCGAGCCTGGTGATGCGCGCCTGCAGCTTCTCGCCTGGCGCCGCGGCGGGCTGGCAGAGGCCGGCGAGGTCGCCCTTGACGTCGGCGAGGAACACCGGCACGCCGAGCCGCGAGAAGCCCTCCGCAAGCACCATCAGCGATACCGACTTGCCGGTACCGGTGGCGCCGGCGATCAGCCCGTGGCGGTTGCCGTACTTCGCGAGCAGATGCACTTCCTGTTCGCCCCTGCCGAGAAGAATGCTGGCCACTGTCGATCTCCATGCGTGCAAGCGCGCATTCTAGCGAGGAATCGCGCCGGTTCCGGGTCGCGCCAGTTGCCTCGCCGCGGCGCTGTAGCTACCGTGCGCGCCAGTTTCCGAGGCCCTCGCGCATGCGCATCTGGTATCTGTTCTTCGCGCTGGCGCTGGTCGCTTGCGGTGCCCGGCAGCAGCGCGCTGCGTTGCCGGCGGCGACCGACGAAGTGGCGGCAGCACTGGCGCGGTTCGAGGCCGCGCTCGAAGCCTGGCATCGCGGCCATGCCAATGCCGGCGGCGACGCGCTGACCCGATCGCGGTTGGCGCTGGACGAAGCGGTGACGCGCTGCCTGCAGACCGAGTCCTGCGACGCGATGCTGGCGCTGCGCGCGCAGTCGACGGCCAACGCGCGCATGGCGCACGCCCTGCTCGGCGAACGCGAGACCGACCCGGCGGAACCCGACGACGCGCTCACCACCACCGACCGCCACCAGCACGCTGTGGTCGCCGCTGCGGAAGTGCCGGAGATGACGCGTTCGGCCGCGCTGCTGAACGGCAAGCGCCTCGACGAAGTGATCCGCCTGAACGGCGCGGTCAAGGCCGGCATCGAGGAATGGCTGACCTGGATGCGCCCGAACCTGCTCGATGCCTACGAGAACTACCAGTACCTGCGCCATCGCATGTGGCCGGTGTACGAGCAGGCCGGGTTGCCCGAGGCGCTGCTGTTCGGGATCCTGGCCAAGGAATCGGGCGGCAAGGTGCATGCGGTTTCGCGCGCCGGCGCTGCCGGGTTGCTGCAGTTCATGCCGGCCACCGCGCGCGGCTATGGCCTCGGCCGCGCGAGCGGGTTCGACGACCGCTTCGACCCGACCCTGGTGACGCGCGCCAATGCCGCGTATCTGAATGACCGCTTCCGCGAACTGAACAACGACCTGGAGCTCGCGCTCGGCGCCTACAACGGCGGCGAGGGCCGCATGCGCCGGCTGTCCGGGAACGGCAGCCGTGGCTTCTGGGATGCGCCGGTGTACAACGCGGTGCCGCCGGAGACGCGCGACTATGTCCCGATGGTGCTGGCTGCGGCCTGGCTGTTCCTGCATCCGCAGGACTACGGCCTGGAGTTCCCGAAGTTCGACGCGCGGCCGGGGTCGATCACGCTGGAGCGCGCCGCCTCGATCAATGAACTGTCGGTGTGCATGGGCCAGTTCGGCAATGCCCGCGGCTGGTTCCGCACGCTGCGCAACCTGAATCCCAAGTACGAGGCCGACACCCGCATCGAAGCGGGCACCCGGCTGGACCTGCCCGAGGCGGCGGTGAAGGCCTACGAGTCAAGGTGTCGCAGTGGCGTCTTGGCCCAGACCGCGGCGGAACTCAACGCCGCACGCCCGCCGGCGTCGGCGCGTTCGACCTGGGTTGTGTCCACGGCTGGCGCCGGTGCGCGTACCCACGTCGTGCGCAAGGGCGAGACGCTGCACGCGATCGCGCGCCGCTTCGGCTGTGGCGTGCCCGCGGTTGCGGCGGCCAACGGCCTGCGCCCGCCGCGCTACACCATCCGCGCCGGTCAGCGCCTGCGCGTTCCGAGCTGCAGCGCATGAAAAAACCGACCGGCGCGAGCCGGTCGGTTTGTTCGGGCCTGCCAGCGCAGTCGGTTCAGGCGTAGCGACGCTGGTCGCGGCGCACGTCGCTCGCGCGCACCGGGGTCTCGCCCTGCATGTGGCGCAGCGCGCGCAGCACCGCACGGTGCAGGTTCTGCACTTCGCCGTACGGGGAATTGAACGTGGCGCGATAGGCGCAGGTCAGCCAGCGCTGGACCGCGGGTGCATGGATGAATGCGTGCGGCGAACGGGTGCGTGCAAACACCTGCGTTGCCTCGTCCGACCACTTGCGCGCTTCGCTGCGCATCGGCGCGCCGCTGCTGCCTTCGGCGCGCGCGAGTTCCTCCAGCGCGACCATCGCGATCTGGCGACGCTGCGCCGGCTGCATCGCGACGATGACCCGGCTCACGGCATTGAACTGGCGCAGCAGGGCGAGGTACTGGGCGAAGTCGGTGGTGCGCAGGAACCACCGATGGGTCTTGATGAATTCCATGGAATCTCCCCGAAGATCTTGTTGTGGTGTGACTTTTTGACACGACGGGGCGAATGTACGCGCTGCGTCACATTCAGTCAATATTGGTCAGGTGAAGGCGATGAAAAGTCGTCGCCGGCCTCGAAAAACTGACGGCTGGCGTCCGCAACTGACGCGTCCCGGCAGGCCAGGGCCGGCCCAGAATGCACTGCGCCGCCGGGCCTGTGGCCGCGGCGGCGCGCGTTTTCCGCTAGAAACCGGGGTCAGGCGTAGCGTCGCTGGTCGCGGCGCTGGTCGCTGGTCTTCGGCAGTTCCTCGCCATGCATCTGGCGCAATGCCCGCAGTACCAGTCGGTGCAGGTTCTGCACTTCGCCGTAGGGCGAGTTGAAGGTGGCGCGGTAGGCGCAGACCAGCCAGCGCTTGAGCCCGGCCAGCCGGATCGAACTGTGCGGCGAGCGCACGCGCGCATACGCGACCGAGGCTTCCACCGACCAGTTGGTTGCTTCGCTGACCATCGGCTCCATGCCGGCGGTCTCGGCGCGGGTCAGTTCCGCCAACGCGGTCATCGCAATGCTGCGACGCTGGTCGGGCAGCAGCGAGGAAATGGCCTCGTTGACCGTGTTGAACTGGCGCAGCAGGTTCAGGTAGCGGGCAAACACGGTGGTGCGCTGGACCCACTTGTTGTTGCTGACGGCTTCCATTGGGTGCTCCCGATGCGTGGCGGATGGCGGCCATCATCGTCATCGCGTGCGCGCGAAGAGCGGTTTGCGTCACATTTCGTCAAATTGCGGCCAGCACTGTTGGATTTCCCGCCGCGGCGCACGCTCGCGCTGTGATGCGGATCGCGCATTCCCGCGGTTCAGCGGAGACGCCGGGCCAGGAGTTGGCCGACGCGCACCGGGACTTCGCTCACCAGGGTGTCGGCGAGCGCCGCGGCGCCGGGCGGCAGCAGCACGATCACGGTCGAGCCGTAGTTGAAGCGTGCCATCTCGGAGAAGCGGTCGAGCCGTACCGGGTCGGTCGCATCACGATAGTCGCGCACGACCACGCGGTCCGCGTAGGCGGGGATCTCGACGCCGCGCCACACGGTCTCGACGCCGGACACGAGCAACGCGCCGACCATGACCACTGCCATCGGTCCGAAGTCGGTCTCGAACAGGCATACCAACCGTTCGTTGCGCGCGAACACGCGCGGCACCTGCGCCACGGTGCTGGTGCCGACGCTGAACAGCCGGCCCGGCACGTGGCGCGTTTCCAGCAAGCGGCCGCTCCAGGGCAGATGCACGCGGTGGTAGTCGCGCGGCGACAGATAGACCGTTGCGAACACGCCACCATCGAAGCGCTTGGCCAGTTCCGCATCGGCCAGCAGCTCGGCAGCGCTGAAGTCGATCCCCTTGGCCTGGAACATCCGGCCGTGGCGGATCGGCCCGCACTGGCTGATGCGGCCGTCGGCCGGCATCAGGATGGCGTCGGCTTGCGCGTCGGCAACGCGTGCTCCGGGCTTGAGCGCGCGCGTGAAGAAGGCGTTGAAGTGCGGGTAGTCGTCGAGACTGGATGACGCGGCCTCGCTCCAGTCGACGCCGAACCTCTCGGCGATGAAGCGAATCATCGCGTTCTTGAACCAGGGCGTGCGGACGCGCGCGATGCGCAGGGCCAGCGACGACAGCAGTCGATGCGGCAGCAGGTATTGCAGGGCGACGAACGGCGACATCACGGGCGCGCCAGTTGCCGCAGGTCGGCGAGCATCTTGTCCGGATCGAGCGGAGGCGGGAAGCGACCAAGCAGGCGACCCTCGGCGTCGAGGACGAACACCGCGGCGCTGTGGTCGATGGTGTAGTCCGCGGAATCGGTGGCTTCGCGCACGTAGAGCACGCCCATCTCGCGGGTCAGCGCACCGAGCCGATCATGGTCGGCGGTCGCCGCGAGGATGCGCTTGCTGAAGTAGCCGGCATATTCGCCGAGGGTCTTGGGCTGGTCGCGTTCCGGATCGACCGAGACGAAGACGAAGCCGACGCGTTCCGCCAGTCCCTCGGCGCCGAGCTTGCGTTCCAGGTCGCGCATTACCGCCAGCGCGGTCGGGCAGACGTCCGGGCAGTGCGTGAAGCCGAAGAACACCAGTTGGACCTTGCCGGCGAGGCGGGCCGCGTCCACCGCTTGTCCGTCCGCGCCGTCCAGCGAGAATGGCGACAACGCGCGCGGCTCGGGGTAGACCGACAGCGCCGAGAAGGTGGTGTTGGTCGCCGGGTGGGCCGGGCGCAGGCCCAGCCACAGGCCGAAGCCGGTCGCGATCGCGACCAGCACGATGATCCAGGGGAGTTGCCGCATGAGGTCAGGAAATTGGCAGAAAGGCCGTGGAGTATATCGGCCCAAGCTGTCTATCATCGGGCCATGACCGACGAACTGAAGACCATCATCGATTTCATCCGCTTCGGCGCCTCGCGCTTCGCCGCCGCCGGCCTGACCTTCGGGCATGGCTACGACAACGCGCTCGACGAGGCCACGCAGCTGACCCTGCACGCATTGCATCTGCCGCACGACCTGAAGCCGGCCTATGGGCAGGCGCGGCTGGTGGCGGACGAGAAGCGCGAAGTGCTGCACCTGTTCGAGCGCCGCATCCGCGAACGCAGGCCGGCCTGCTACCTCACCGGCGAGGCCTGGTTCGCCGGCCTGTCGTTCAAGTGCGATGAGCGCGCGCTGGTGCCGCGCTCGCCGATCGCCGAGTTGATCGAACAGGGTTACGAGCCGTGGCGCAGCGGACGGCCGCTGGGGCGCGTGCTCGATCTCTGCACCGGCGGCGGCTGCATCGCGATCGCAACCGCGCACCACTTGCCGGAGGCACAGGTCGATGGCGTCGACCTCAGCGCCAAGGCGCTGTCGCTGGCGCGCGAGAATGCCGAGCGCCTGCTGGTCGGCGATCGCGTGCGCTTCATCGAATCCGACCTGTTCTCGGCGCTGGAGGGCGAGGTTTACGACCTGATCGTGACCAACCCGCCCTACGTCACCCACGCCGAGGTCGATGCGCTCCCCGAGGAATACCGTTTCGAGCCCGAGAACGGACTACGTGCCGGCGAGGACGGACTGGACCTCGCACTGCAGATCCTCGCGGCTGCCCCGAAGCATCTGAACGAAGGCGGCTTCCTGATCTGCGAAGTGGGCGAGTCCGAACGCGCGCTGGTCGAACTGCTGCCGCAGGTGCCGTTCAACTGGATCGAATTCCAGGTCGGGCAGATGGGCGTGTTCCAGGTCGAACGCGAAGACCTGCTGACCTGGCACCTTGAAATCGAAGCGCTGGCTGCGGAGCGCCGTGCTCGATGAGTCACAACCGTTTCGGCAAGGTCTTCTCGGTCACCACCTTCGGCGAAAGCCACGGGGCGGCGATCGGGTGCGTGATCGATGGCGTGCCGCCGGGTATTGCGCTTGCCGAAGACGATTTCGCGCACGACCTGGAGCGGCGCGCCACCGGTCGTTCGCGGCACACCTCGCAGCGCCATGAGGCAGACCGCGTCGAGATCCTGTCCGGCGTCTACCAGGGTCGCACCACCGGCACCGCGCTGGCGCTGCTGATCCGCAACACCGATGCGCGCAGCCAGGACTACGCCAACATCGCCGAGCAGTTCCGGCCCGGGCACGCCGACTACAGCTACTGGCAGAAATACGGCATCCGTGATCCGCGCGGCGGCGGGCGCTCGAGTGCGCGCGAGACGACGATGCGCGTCGCCGCGGCGGTCATCGCCAAGCGCTGGCTGCGCGAGCACCACGACATCGAAGTGCGCGGGCACCTGGCCCAGATCGGCGAGATCACGCCGCGCGCCTTCGACTGGAATGCGGTCGAGCACAATCCGTTCTTCTGGCCCGACGCGGCCATGGTGGCCGAGCTCGAGGCCTTCATGGACGCCTTGCGCAAGTCCGGTGATTCGGTCGGCGCGCGCGTGAGCGCGGTGGCGAGCAACGTGCCGCCGGGCTGGGGCGAGCCGATCTACGGCAAGCTCGACGCGGACCTCGCCGCGGCGATGATGGGCATCAACGCGGTCAAGGGCGTCGAGATCGGCGCCGGCTTCGCCAGCGTGGCGCAGCGCGGCAGCGAACATCGCGACCTGATGACCCCGGCCGGATTCTGCAGCAACCACGCCGGCGGCATCCTCGGCGGCATCTCAACCGGACAGGACATCGTCGTCAGCGTCGCGATCAAGCCGACTTCCAGCCTGCGCTTGCCCGGAGCGAGTGTCGATGTGAGTGGTGATGCAGTCGAGGTCGTCACCACCGGGCGCCATGATCCCTGCGTCGGCATTCGTGCCACGCCAATCGTCGAGGCCATGCTGGCACTGACCCTGATCGACCATGCGCTGCGCCATCGCGCGCAATGCGGCGATGTCGGCATCGTCGCGCCGCGCATCGCCGCCGGCACGAAAAAAACCACCGCGTCCTGAGCGCCGGAATTCCGGCGCCGCGACGAGGTCTCGGCCGTTCGGACTTCGCAGCGACTCCCCGGAACGGCGCCATCCAGAGGAAGAAACGATGAACCAGAACCGCAGCTTCAACGTCGCCGTCGTCGGCGCCACCGGTGCCGTCGGCGAGACCATGCTGAGCATCCTGCACGAGCGCGACTTCCCGGTCGGGGAACTGGTGCCGCTCGCGAGCGAACGCTCGGCGGGAACGCGCGTCAAGCTCGGCAATCGCAGCTTCGTCACCCAGGACCTGGACAAGTACGACTTCAACGGCATCGACATCGCGCTGTTCTCGGCCGGCGGCAAGGTCTCTGCGGTGCATGCGCCGCGCGCCGCGGCGGCCGGGGCGGTGGTGATCGACAACACCTCGCAGTTTCGCTACGACGACGACATCCCGCTGGTGGTAGCGGAAGTGAATCCGCACGCGATCGCGCGCTACACCACGCGCGGCATCATCGCCAATCCGAACTGCTCGACCATGCAGATGCTGGTGGCGCTGGCGCCGATCCATCGTGCCGTCGGCATCAGCCGCATCAACGTCGCAACCTACCAGTCGGTCTCCGGTGCCGGGCGTTCCGGTTTGGAGGAACTCGGGCGCCAGACTTCGCAGTTGCTGAACTTCCAGGCCGCCGAGAAGCAGAAGTTTCCGGTGCAGATCGCGTTCAACCTGATCCCGCACATCGACGACTTCATGGACAACGGCTACACCAAGGAAGAGATGAAGATGGTCTGGGAGACGCAGAAGATCCTCGAAGACGCGACCATCGTGGTGAACCCGACCGCGGTGCGCGTGCCCGTCTTCTACGGCCATTCCGAGGCGGTGCACATCGAGACGCGCGCCAAGCTGTCGGCAGCGGACGCGCGCCGCCTGCTCGAAGCGGCACCCGGAGTGGAAGTCGTGGACGAACGCGGCCCGGGTGGCTACCCGACGCCGGTGACGCATGCCGCCGGCAACGATCCGGTGTATGTGGGGCGCATCCGCGAGGACATCTCGCATGCGCACGGGCTGGATCTGTGGGTGGTCAGCGACAACATCCGCAAGGGCGCAGCGCTGAATGCGGTGCAGATTGCCGAGCGGCTGATCGCGGAGTATCTGTGAGCTGGAACGACTCCGTGGCACCCCGCGGGCTCGACGGAGTCGCCAATTTCACCCGGAAACCCAATCTTCCCCTGTACTTAGGGGCGTGTTATAAGCTCGATTCTAAGATCAATGACCGTCCGTGACGGTCGTGGCCTAACTGGACGAACTGGGGAAACAGGCATGAACCGACCGTTGCCGCTCTCTCTTGCCGTGGCCTTGGCCTTGGGCAGCTCCGCTGCGCAGGCGCTGGGACTTGGTGGGATCACCGTGAAGTCGGAGCTGAACCAGCCGCTGCGCGCCGAGATACCGGTCTATGTCAGTGCACCCGCCGAAGCCGATTCGCTGCGCGTCGAACTGGCCGCGGCGGCGGAGTTCGCCCGCGTCGGGCTCGACATCGGCGACATCGGTGCTCCGCTCGAATTCGAGGTCGGCAAGAACGCCCGCGGCGAACCGGTGATCCTGGTGCAGTCGAACCAGGCGATCCGCGAGCCGACCCTGACCTTCCTGGTCGAAGTGAACTGGTCGAACGGACGCTTCCTGCGCGAGTACTCGGTGTTGCTGGAGCCGCCGGTCACCGTGCCGGTCAGCGCGCCCAGCGCGCCGCCCTCGACGATCGCTCCCGCGGCATCGGTCGAACCGATCGCCGAGCCGGAGCCGGTGGCGCCGACGCCGATCGCCGAACCGGAACCGCTGCCGGAACCCGAGCCGGCCGCAGCCGAGCCACCCGCGGTGGCCGAGCCGAGCGCGGCGGCGACCCCGGAGCCGGCGGCTGCCGAACCCGCCGCGACCACACCCGAACCCGAAGCCGCGCCGAGCGAGCCACTGGCAAGCGAGGAACCGGCACCGCCCGCCGAACCGGAACCGGAACCGGCCACCGAGCCGCAGCCGGAGCCGGAGCCGACGCCAGAACCCGCAGCGGTCGCGTCGACGCCGAGCGAATATGGTCCGGTCGCGACTGGTGAAACCCTGTGGGAAATCGCCAACACCACCAAGCCGGCGGCGGTCACGCCCAGCCAGATGATGCTGGCGCTGTTGCGCGCCAACCCCGACGCATTCTTCCAGGACAACGTCAACGCCCTGAAGCGCGGCGCCGTGCTGCGCATCCCCGGCGAGTCCGACCTGCTCGCCCTGGCCGCGGCCGAAGCGGCGGCGGAGATCGTCAGCCAGAACCAGAGCTGGATCGAAGCGACGCGCCCGACCACGGTGGCCGACGCCAGCGTCTCCTCGACCAGCACCGCACCGTCGACGACGGGCAGCGGCACGCGTCCGGGCTCGCGCCTGGAACTGGTGCCGCCATCCTCCGGACAGAGCACGTCGGACCGGCCGGGCGCTCCGGGCGGTACCGGCGACAGCGCCGCCGTGCGCGCGGAACTGGCACGCACGCGCGAAACGCTGAGCAGCGCCCAGCAGGAGTCCGGTGAGCTGCGTTCGCGCGTGAAGGAACTCGAGAACATCAACTCGACCAACCAGCGCCTGCTCACCCTCAAAGACAGCCAGATCAAGAACCTGCAGGACAAGCTCAGCAGCGCGGAGCGTGCGGCGATCGAAGCCAATCGCAAGGCCGCTGCCGCGGCGGCCGCACCGCCGCCAACGGTCGTGACCACGCCGGTCGAGCCGGCAGTGACGACGCCGGTCGAGACCGTGCCGCCGGCCGCAGATCCGTTGGCCAGCGCCACCCCGGATGCCGCGGTCGACACCACCGCTGCGGCGCCTGCGGACACCGACGCCACGGCGACCGATGCGACCGCGACGACGTCCCCCGAACCCACAACCCCGGACGCGACGACCGAACCGGCCGAAGTCACGCCGATCGCGGATGCCGAACCGGTCGCCGTCGGCGAGCCGGCCGCAGCTGCGGGCGAGCCCTGGTATGGAGCATTGATGAACAAGTACGTCCTCGGCGGGCTCGGTCTGCTCGCGCTGCTCGGCGGGCTCGGCTTCGTCGCCGCGCGTCGACGCAAGGCAGAAGGTCCGGCGGTCGAGCCGGGTTCGATCTCCGGGCAATTCGGCGCCACCGTTGGCGGCGAGAGCGAGGAGTCGTCGATGCTGGCGGCGCTGGCTTCGGATCCGACCGATCTCAACGCCCACCTGAACGTTCTCGAGTTCTATTACATGCGCCGCAATGCCGACAAATTCGAGGCGGCGGCGGAGGCCATGTACGCGCAGCTGCCCGACCCGAACGCGCCGGAATGGCAGGGCGCGTTGTTGATGGGTCGCGACCTGTGTCCGACCCATCCGATGTTCGCCGAAGGCGGCGGTGCACCCGCACCGAGCGGAAGCGCGTTTGCCGATCCGTTCGCCTCGATGCCGCACTTCGAGGGTCACGAACCGAAAACGCAGACGGCGGCGCACGACGACTTCGACTTCGATCTGGGCGAGACGCCTGCGGCACAGCCGCCGAAAGCGCCGTCGGTGCCGACGCCCGCGGCCGAGAGCTTCGATTTCAACCTGATCGACGACACCTCCAAGCGGCCCGCATCGACGCCGGCCACGCCCGCGAAACAGGACCTCTCGTTCGATTTCGACCTCGACACTTCGACCCCGCCACAGAAGGCCAGCGACATCTCCTTCGACATCCCGGCGCTCGATCTCGGTTCCGTCGGCAAGCCATCCGAGCCGGCAACGCAGCCGATGGATGCGGTCAAGGACGAGTTCATGGGTGACGATGCCGTCGCGACCAAGATCGATCTCGCGCGCGCCTACCTCGACATGGGCGACGCCGATGGCGCGCGCAGCATGCTCGAAGAAGTGCTGAGCGAGGGCAGCGCGGCGCAGAAGGAAGAGGCTTCCAAGCTCCTCGCCGAGATCAAGTAGTAGCAGTGGATCTGTTCGACACCGAGGGCCCGGTAGAATCCGGGCCCTTTGTCATTTCGCGAAGCCGATGACTCCCGCCCGAAGCCCCCGATACCCGCGCACCCGGTGGGCGCCATGACGCGCTACGCGATGGCGCTCGAATACGACGGCTCGCGCTTCCACGGCTGGCAGACGCAGCGTGTCGGCACCACCGTGCAGGCGACGCTGGAGCGGGCGATCTCGCTGGTCGCGCACCATCCGGTCGCGGTGACCGCGGCGGGACGCACCGATACCGGCGTGCATGCCGCGTTCCAGGTGGTGCACTTCGACAGCGACGCCAGGCGCGTCGAGCGCGCGTGGTTGCTCGGCACCAACACGCACCTGCCGAAGTCGGCGGTGGTGCGCTGGGTGCAGCCGGTGGCCGAGGATTTCCATGCGCGCTTCTCGGCGCAGTCGCGGCGCTATCGCTACACCATTGTGAACCGCAGCGTGCGCCCCGCGATCGGGCGCGAGCGACTGTCCTGGATTCGGCTGCCGCTCGATGTCGATGCGATGCAGGCGGCGAGTCGCTGCCTGATCGGCGTGCATGACTTCACCAGTTTCCGCACCGTTGCCTGCCAGGCGCATTCGCCGGTGCGCGACCTGCGCCGCATCGAGTTCTCGCGCGAGGGCGACCTGATCCACATGGACATCGAGGCGAACGGCTTCCTGCATCACATGGTGCGCAACATCATCGGCAGCCTGATGCAGGTCGGCCTTGGCGAGCAGCCGGGTGGGTGGATCGCGGAGGTGCTGGCCGCGCGTGACCGCACGCTGGCCGGCGTGACCGCCGCTCCGGAAGGATTGGTGTTCGTTGGCCCGCGCTACGAGCGCCGCTTCGGCCTGCCGGACGAGGTGTCGCTGTGACCACGCGCATCAAGTTCTGCGGCCTCACCCGCGTCGAGGACGTGCGCGCTGCCGTGGAGGCCGGTGCCGACGCGCTCGGCTTCGTGTTCGCCAGCGGCAGTCCGCGCCAGATCGACCCGGCCGGGCTTGATCTCCTGCTCGCGGCGGTGCCCGCGGCGATCACGCCGGTGGCGCTGTTTCGCGACGCGCCGGCTGAGCAGGTCGCGGCCGTGCTCGCACGCTCGCCGCGCCTGCTCGCCCAGTTCCATGGCGACGAAACGCCGGAGTTCTGTGCCGGCTTCGGGCGTCCATGGTGGAAGGCGGTGCCGATGGGTGCGATCAGCGACGCGGCGCTGGCGAATCATGTCGGCGCCTTTGCCGCCGCGGGATGCAGCGGCTTCGTGTTCGACAGTCATGGGGGTGCGCAAACCGGTGGCAGCGGTCGCCGGTTCGACTGGTCGCGAATCCCCGCCGCGGTGCCGGCTGCGGTGATCCTGGCCGGCGGACTGAGCCCGGAGACCGTGGCTGCGGCGATACGCCGGGTGCGGCCGTACATGGTGGATGTGTCCTCCGGGATCGAATCCGCGCCGGGCGTCAAGGATCATGCAAAAATGCGCCGCTTCGCCGATGAGGTTTTCCGTGCTCGAACCGATTGATCGCACACCCCGCCCCGACGACCTGATGTCCATGCCGGATGCGCGTGGCCATTTCGGCCCCTATGGCGGGCGCTTCGTCGCCGACACGCTGATGGCGCCGCTGGCCGAACTGACCGCTGCCTACGAACAGCTCAAGCACGACCCCGACTTCATCGCCGAACTCGACTACGACTACCGTCATTACGTCGGGCGACCGAGTCCGATCTACCACGCACGCGGATTGTCGAAGGCCGTGGGCGGCGCCCAGATCCTGTTGAAGCGCGAGGACCTGAACCACACCGGCGCGCACAAGATCAACAACACCATCGGCCAGGCGATGCTCGCCAAGCGCATGGGCAAGACCCGCATCATCGCCGAGACCGGTGCCGGCCAGCATGGCGTTGCCAGTGCCACCGTAGCCGCTCGCCTCGGTCTCGAATGCGTGGTCTACATGGGTGCGACTGACATCGAGCGCCAGGCGATCAACGTCTACCGGATGAAGTTGCTCGGCGCGACGGTGGTGCCGGTGACCAGCGGCTCGAAGACGCTGAAGGACGCGTTGAACGAAGCGCTGCGCGACTGGGTCACCAACGTCGCGCACACCTTCTACATCATCGGCACCGTCGCCGGCCCGCACCCGTATCCGGCAATGGTGCGCGACTTCAACGCCGTCTGTGGCCGCGAAGCGCGCGCGCAGATGCTCGCGGAATACGGACGCCTGCCGGACGCGCTGGTTGCCTGCGTCGGCGGCGGCTCGAATGCGATCGGTCTGTTCCATCCCTTCCTCAACGATCGCGAGGTCGCGATCTGGGGTGCGGAGGCGGCGGGCGAGGGCATCGGCTCCGGCCTGCACGCGGCTTCGTTGGTTGCGGGTCGCCCCGGCGTGCTGCATGGCAACCGCACCTACCTGCTGTGCGACGAGAACGGCCAGGTGCGCGACACGCATTCGGTCTCGGCCGGCCTCGACTATCCCGGCGTCGGCCCCGAACATGCGTGGCTCAAGGACATCGGTCGCGCCAACTACGTCGGCATCACCGACGACGAGGCGATGGCGGCCTTCCACCAGCTGGCCCGCTGCGAGGGCATCCTGGCTGCGCTCGAGTCGAGCCACGCGGTGGCGCAGGGCATCAAGCTCGCGCGCGAACTGCCGAAGGACAAACTGGTGCTGGTGAACCTGTCCGGGCGCGGCGACAAGGACATCTACACGATCGCCAAGCGCGAGGGCATGTCGCTATGAGCACGCGCATCGAGACGCGCATGGCCGAACTCCGGACCGCCGGTCGCTGCGGGCTGATTCCGTTCCTGACCGCGGGCGATCCGCACCCGGACTGGATGGCCGAGATCCTGCACGCGCTGGTCGAGGGTGGCGCCGACCTGATCGAGCTCGGCATGCCGTTCTCGGACCCGATGGCCGATGGCCCGGTGATCCAGAAGTCCAGCGAACGCGCACTCGAACGCGGCATGACACTCGACCGCACGCTCGCGATCGTGCGCGAATTCCGCCAGCGCGACGCGGCCACGCCGCTGGTGCTGATGGGCTATCTGAACCCGGTCGAGTACTACGGCTGGGAGCAATTCGCGGCCAATGCCAAGGCCGCCGGAGTCGATGGACTGCTGATCGTCGATTGCCCGCCCGAGGAAGCCGACAGCGTGCGTCCAGTGCTGGCGCGGCACGCGCTCGACCAGATCTTTCTGGCGTCGCCGACGACCACCGAGGCGCGCATCGCGATCATGGGCGAACTGGCGCAGGGCTACGTGTACTACGTGTCGTTCGCCGGCATCACCGGTGCCGACCTGCTGGTGATGGCCGATGTCGGCGCCCGGCTGGACGCGCTGCGCCGCCAGGTCCGGGTGCCGATCGCGGTCGGCTTCGGCGTCAAGACCGCGCAGCAGGCAGCCGCGCTGGCGCCGCATGCCGACGCGGTGGTGGTGGGCAGCGCCCTGGTCGAGCATCTGGCCGCGTCCGCTTCGTTAACGGATGCGCAACAACGCGCCCGCGATTTCCTGCAACCCTTGCGCCGCGCCATTGCCGTGGCTCGCACGCCGGAGACCGTCTGATGGCTCGTTCCTCCTCGCATTCCGGTACCCGCAAGCTCGAGACCGACCATGACCTCCATCCACCGATCAGTGATGCCGACCCGATGAGCTGGCTGAGCAAATTGATGCCGAAACGCATCCGCACCCAGGGCGGCGACAAGCGCAAGGTGCCCGAAGGCCTGTGGGGCAAGTGCGAAGGCTGCGGCGCGGTGCTGTACCAGCCCGAGCTCGAAGCCAACCAGCAGGTCTGCCCGAAGTGCAGCTTCCACATGCCGATCCTGGCGCGCGAGCGGCTCAAGCAGTTCCTCGACGAGGGTACCGGTACCGAGATCGGCGCCGAGCTCGCGCCCGCCGACGCGCTCAAGTTCAAGGACTCGAAGAAGTACAAGGATCGACTGGTTGCCGCGCAGAAGCAGACCGGAGAGTCCGATGCGCTGGTTGCGTTGCACGGCCGCCTGAAGGGCATGCCGATCGCGGCCTGCGCGTTCGAGTTCTCGTTCATGGCCGGGTCGATGGGCTCGGTGGTCGGTGAACGGTTCACGCTCGCCGCCGAGCACGCGCTGGCGCACGGCATGCCGCTGGTCTGCTTCTCGGCTTCCGGCGGCGCGCGCATGCAGGAGGGCCTGTTCTCGCTGATGCAGATGGCCAAGACCTCGGCCGCGCTGGCGCGCCTGCGCGAAGCCGGCTTGCCGTTCATTTCGGTGATGACGCATCCGACCACCGGCGGCGTCTCCGCCAGCCTGGCGATGCTCGGCGACATCAACGTCGGCGAGCCGCAGGCGCTGATCGGTTTCGCCGGGCCACGCGTGATCGAGCAGACCGTGCGCGAGACCCTGCCGGAAGGATTCCAGCGCAGCGAGTTCCTGGTCGAGCACGGCGCCGTCGACCTGATCGTCGATCGCCGCCAGATGCGCGACAAGCTGGCCGACCTGATCGCGATCCTGATGCGCCGGCCGCGCGCCGCCGCCGGCTGAACCAACGGACAATTCGTTGCAGCGCAGCGCCTGCCGCGGCACAGCGCTTGCGTCGAGGGACGCAGGTTCCGGCGCCGCCCCGGACGCTTGACTGGAGTTTCATGGAGATGCAGGAGTCGCTGGATGCGTGGCTGGCGCGCAGGTTCGCCGCGCCGGCGGAGCGCATCGAGCTGGGTCTGGAACGCGTGCGCACCGTGCACGCACGCATGGGACAACCGCATCCGGCGCCGCTGGTCATCACCGTGGCCGGCACCAACGGCAAGGGTTCGACGGTCGCGTTCCTGACCGGCATGCTGCGCGCGGCCGGGTATCGTGTCGGCACCTACACCTCGCCGCACCTGTTCCGCTTCAACGAGCGCATCGTCGTCGACGGCGATGCCGCGAGCGACGCCGAGATCATCGCCGCCTTTGCCGCGGTCGACGCGGCGCGCGGCGACGTGGCCTTGACCTTCTTCGAGTACGCGACGCTGGCCGCGTTCCGGCTGTTCGCCGAGCGCGCGCTCGATGTCGCGGTGCTCGAAGTCGGTCTCGGCGGCCGGCTCGATGCGGTGAACCTGGTCGATGCCGACGCCGCGATCGTCACCACCGTCGATCTGGACCACCAGCAGCATCTGGGCAGCACACGCGAACAGATCGCGATCGAGAAGGCGGGCATCTTCCGCAGCGGCCGCGCAGCCGTGATCGGCGAGGCCGACCCGCCGGCGGCACTGCTCGCGCAGGCGCAGCGCATCGGAGCCCACCCGTTGCGTTTCGGGCACGAGTTCCGCATTGACATCGGCGCCGCCGAGTGGCACTGGAGTGGAGTCGGTACCCACCTGCGGCTGCCGCATCCGGGTCTGCGCGCGTCGGTGCAGCACGCCAATGCGGCGGCGGCGATCGCGGCGCTGATGGCGCTGCGCGAGCGCCTGCCGGTGCCGTTCCGCGCGATCCGCGCGGGCCTGTCGGAGGCCAACCTGCCGGCGCGCCTCGAAGTGCTGCCGGGAGCGGTCGAGATGGTGCTCGATGTCGGCCACAACCCGCAGGCGGCCGGCGTGCTCGCGGAGTGGCTGCGACGCAACCCGCGGCGCACGCGCGCGGTGTTCTCGGCGTTGGCCGACAAGGACATTCATGGCATCGTCGAGCCGCTGCTGGCGCGGGTCGCGCACTGGCATCTGGCCGGTCTCGATGGCAGCAGCAGTCGCGGCCTGGATGCACAGTCGCTGCGCCAGCGCATCGGCGCGCTGCTTGGCGACGACGCCTGTTCGCTGCATCCGGATCCGGCCGCGGCGCTGGCTGCGGCGCGCGCGGCTGCGGAACCGGGCGATCGCATCCTTGCCTTCGGCTCGTTCCATCTGGTCGCCGCGCTCGGGCCGCTGTCGCTCCTGCCGGCGTCGCCCGCAAACTGACGCGACGTGCGCGGGCGGCGCGCCCGTATAATCCGCGCCCTCCGTCGTGCCGGGAATTGCCATGGATCCGACCCTGCAGAAGCGACTGATCGGCGCATCGGTGCTGATCGTGCTCGCCATCATCTTCGTGCCGATGCTGCTCGATGGCTCGCGCGATGTCGGCGGTGAACCGCTGCCGCTGGCCATCCCGGAAGTTCCCGAACGCGATTTCGAGACCCGCGAGGTGCCGCTCGATCTGCCCGCGACCAGCGCGCCGGCCGGCGTTGCCGAGGCCATCGGGGTCGATCCAGTGGTCACTGCCGCCCCAGTGTCCGCCGCGGCAGATGCGGCAGGCAGTCCCGATACGCTGGCTGCGGTCGACGCCGCGGCGACGCCGCGCGTGGACGCGCTTGCCGAGGTTGCGCCCGCAGAAACGCCAGTCGCGCCCCCGGTCAGCGACCACGAAGCCGCGCCGCAGCCGCGACCGGCCAACGCGAATCCGGCGCCGGCAAGCCAGCCACCGGCAGCACTGCCGGCGGACCCGGTAGCCGCGAGCGGTCGCTTCAGCGTCGCCCTCGGCAGTTACGCCAATGCCGCCAATGCCGAGACGCTGGCTGCCGCGCTGCGCGCTGCCGGGTTCAAGGTGCAGAGCGACAGCGTCGTCGTCGGCGGCCGCAAGGCAACGCGCCTGCGCATCGGCCCGTACGCCACGCGCGGCCAGGCGGAAGCGGCGCGGCTCGAGGTTCGGCGGGTGCGGCCCGACCTGCCCGCGGCGATCAGCGAGACCGACGACACCCCCGCCGCAGATGCCCCGGCCATCGCGCACAGCGCCGCTGCGGCCTCGGTGTGGGCGGTGCAGGTCGGTGCATTCAAGCTCGAAGTCGAAGCCAACGCCAAGCGCGACCAATTGCGTCAGGCCGCTTTCGCCGCATTCGTCGAGAAGATCAACAGCGAGGCCGGGGTGCTCTGGCGCGTTCGCATCGGGCCGGAAAACAAGCGCGCCGATGCCGATGCGGTGAAGGCCGGGGTCAAGCGCCGCTTCGGCATCGACGGCATCGTGGTTCCGTATCCGTGAGCGCAGCCGACTGGCTGATCGTGCTGGCGATCGCGACCTCGGTCGCGATCGGGCTGATTCGCGGCCTGGTCGTGGAGTTGATGGCGCTGGTGGTGTGGGCGCTGGCGGTGCTGGCCGCGGCGACCCTTGCGCCACAGCTTTCGGACGCGCTCGCGGCCGCCATCGACACGCCCTCGGCGCGCATCTTCCTGGCCTACGCGCTGGTGTTCGTCGGCACGCTGCTGCTCGGCGCGCTGGTCACCTGGATGATGCGCAAGCTGGTCGCGGGAACAGGATTGTCGGGCACCGATCGCCTGCTCGGTGGCGTCTTCGGCATCGCCCGTGGCGTGGTCGTGGTGGTGCTGGCGGTGCTGGTGCTGGGGCTCACGCCGGCACCGCGCGATGCCTGGTGGCGAGCCTCGCGTCTGCTGCCGCATGCGGTGGTGCTGGCCGAGCGTGTGCGTGCGCGGCTGCCCGAGCGGATCGCTGCGCAGGTGCGCTTCGACGGCTCCGAGGCTCCCGGCTTGTTGTCTCCAGAAACCGATGCGGCGCCCCGGCGCAGCGATGAACTTTCCCGAATCTGAGGTCTTCCATGTGCGGCATTCTCGGCATTGTTGGGCGCAGCGAAGTGGGTGCGGCGCTGTATGACGGGCTGACCGTGCTGCAGCACCGCGGTCAGGACGCAGCCGGCATCGCCACGCTGGACGGTGCACGCTTGCATCGGCATAAAGGCAATGGCCTGGCCAAGGACGTGTTCGACGCCGAGAACATGGCGCAACTGCGTGGGCGCATCGGCATCGCGCACTGCCGCTATCCGACCGCGGGCAGCGAAGGTGCGGCCGAAGCGCAGCCGTTCTACGTCAACTCGCCCTACGGCATCGCGCTTGGCCACAACGGCAACCTGATCAACACCGACCAGCTGCGTCGCGAGCTGTACGAGCAGGACCGCCGCCACATCAACACCGGTTCCGATTCCGAGGTGCTGCTCAATATCTTCGCGCACGAGCTCGCGGCGATGGACGGGGCACGACCGAACGTCGAGCACGTGTTCGCGGCGATCCGGCGCGTGCACGAGCGCTGCGTTGGCGGCTATTCCGTGGTCGCCATCGTGCTCGGTCTGGGCGTGGTGGCGTTTCGCGACGTGCACGGCATCCGTCCGCTGGTGCTCGGCAAGCGCGAGACCGCGGAAGGGCCGGAATGGGCGGTGGCGTCGGAATCGGTCGCGCTCGACCTGCTCGGCTTCAAGCGCGAGCGCGACGTGCGACCGGGCGAAGGCATCGTGATCAGCGCCGACGGCGAGTTGCACGCGCACGCCTGCGCCGAGCCGAAGCAGCACGCGCCCTGCATCTTCGAGTACGTCTATTTCGCACGCCCGGACTCGATGATCGAGGACGTGTCCGTGTACAAGGCGCGCCTGCGCATGGGCGAACGGCTGGCGGCGAAGATCCAGCGCCAGCGTCCGCAGCACGACATCGAGGCAGTGATCCCGATTCCCGATACGTCGCGCACCGCGGCGCTGGCGTTGGCCCAGGTGCTGGACCTGAAATACCGCGAGGGCTTCGTCAAGAATCGCTATGTCGGTCGTACCTTCATCATGCCGGGGCAGGGCGAGCGGGTGAAATCGGTGCGGCGCAAGCTCAACGCCATCGAACTCGAGTTCCGCAACAAGGTGGTGCTGCTGGTCGACGATTCGATCGTGCGCGGCACCACCTCGAAGCAGATCATCCAGATGGCGCGCGAAGCCGGTGCACGCAAGGTCTATCTGGCGAGCGCGGCGCCACCGGTGCGGCACCCCAATGTTTATGGCATCGACATGCCCGCCGCCGAGGAATTGGTGGCGCACGGCCGCAGCGAGTCCGAAGTCGAGCAGTACCTCGGCTGCGATTGGCTGATCTACCAGGAACTCGACGATCTGGTGGCAGCGGTGGCCGACGGCAATGAGGCGCTGACCCATTTCGACACCTCGTGCTTCTCCGGGGAGTACGTCACCGGCTTGCCGGACGGCTACCTGGCGGCGATCGCCGCGCAGCGGGCCGATGGCGAGAAGGCCAAGCGCCGAGGCTGATCTGCCGTTCCGGACATGGGAGCGCTTCAGAAACCCGGTGGGAGCGGCCTCCGGCCGCGATTTGGACCGCCCCGACTGCGTCGTTGACGCGGGGAATGGCCGTGAATTCAGCGGCTTGCGCCGCATCGCGCGTTGGCCGCCCGCGGTCCAGGCGGCCCGCCGGAGCGTTCGGCGCCCGCGCAGGCGGGGCCATGACCGTCGCTGTCCAGTTTTGTTCCCGGGCTGCGTTACTAGTCCTCGAAGGTCATTCAGCCGCCGCCCGCAGGGCGCACGGCGGCGTGGCCGAAGGTCCACGCTCGCGCCAAGGCTTCAACTTGTAAAGAATTGCTGTTAAGGTCGCGGGTGTTTGGGGTTCAGTTCGCGCTCAGGCTTCGGTCGTGAGAGCGTCAATCGTTGGGAATCAGGAGGAAATCCATGATCCGCAAGTCTCAGTTGTTCCTCGCAGTCGCCGCGCTCGTCGGCATGAACGCCGCCATGGCGGCCTGCAACACGACCCAGTGGGGCCAAGGCGGCGTAACCGCCGTTGTCGGCACCCCGATCGCCGATGGTCCGGTGACCACCGACGCCAATGCGGCGCAGACCCCGCGTTACTCCGGCAAGTGCGGTCTGGCCGGCGATGCCGCTGGCGATTACGTGCAGGATGGCTCGCCCCTCGCCGAAGCCGCCTACATCTCTCGTTTCTACGTCAAGCCCAACAACACCGGCGAAGCCGTGGTGTTCCAGGCAATGGCCGATGAGACGGTCGACTACGCGATCTTCCAGATCACGTTCGATGCAACTGCCGGCGCCTTCAAGTTCTATGGCAGCAACGGTTCGGGCGGCTTCGGCACGCCGGTATCGATCACCACGGCTAACGGTGGCGCGATCGTCGCCAACCGCTGGTACCTGATCGAAACCAATTTCCAGCGTGGAGCTGGCACGAATGGCGGCACCTTGGCGGTGTCTCTCATCGGCAATCGCGGAGCAGCGAATTACACCCTCACGACTCCCTCAACGACCACGCTCACGGCGGGCAATATTGTGCTCGCAGATGCGGGAGACGGTGTTGACTACGTGCGCTTCGGCTGGGTCTCTGGCGGAGCCGGAACCGGGGTCACCGTGGATGCATTCGAATCGCGTCGCAGCACGGCGATCGGTTCGTTGAAGCGAGGTGACGTCAGCAACAACGGGACTTGCACATCGGGCGACGTGACCCAGCTGCAGCAAGAGCTGAACGCTATCTCGGCCAACAACGAGCCCGGATTGAAGCTTGGTCAGACGGATTGCACGGAGAACGGAACGGTTACGTCTGGTGATGTGACCTGCCTCCAGAATCTCGTGAATGCTGACACAGCATCCGGTGGCACCCGCGCTTGCGGCATGCCCATCTAATCGCGATTCAGCGAAACCTACCGGATTCAGGAGAACCCAATGAACATCAAGTTTGCAGTTGCCGCGTCGTTGCTGTTCGCCGCCGCTGGCGTGAGTGCCAAGTCCGAAAACGCGCCGCTCGGTATGGAAGTCGAGACGAAGGGCGGTTCGAAGATCATGTCGCTCGACTTTGAAAGCGCGGGCGACGCCGCATCTTTCACGTTCCGCGTCGTCTTCCCGGAAGGGGCCAAGCAAATTGACACGTCGCGTTGTCTCTCGGAGCTGCCGAAGGGCTTCTTCGGCGTTTGCAAGGTGTACGACGGCAAGGTCGTCGCCGTTACGGTCAACAATTCCGAGGGCGCGACATTTCCCGCCGGGATGAATCGGATCGGAAAGCTTTCCTACGTTTCGAACAGCAAGGCTGCGCCCGTTATCGATACCTTTGAAGCATCCGACCGAAATGGCGAGATTGCCCAGATGGGATCGGCGAAGGTTCAGCAGGTAGATTGAACAACCAATCGGAGTGACGAGATGCTAAACAAGAAAATTTCAATCGCCGTGGGTGGTGCGTTGCTGGCGCTCGCGTCCGCGTCGGCAACCGCTGCCGTGAGCGTCGCCCTTTCGCCGACGAATCCGTCCATTTCTCCGCCCGGTGCGAACAGCGCTGTCGTCACCTTGCGGTTTACTGCTGATGGCGTCGCTGCGAACCACTCAGGCTCGTTGAATTTCAACGACGCGGAGTTCGACATCACGTCGTTGACTACCGTCGGCGCGGGCGCTCTCTGTTCGCTGTTCAACGAGGACGGTGCGGGCCAGGTCAACATCACCTACAACCAAGCGGCGGCTTCCGCTATTCCCGCGGGGACCTACGATGTCTGTACCTTCGTGATTGACCACGTGGGTGCCGCACCGGGCAGCTTTCCGTACACGTTCACGCTGCTGAATGCTGAAGACGACACAGCCAATCCGGTCGCCATTTCCGGCACGGACGGCAACGTCGTCGTCTCCGCTGGTCCGGCTGTGGGTCCGACGATCACGTACACGCCGGCTCCGGCGGGCACGGTGACCTTCCCGGCGGCGAGTAGCGTGGGTGGCTCGACCACCGCACCGATCACGCTGGCGATGGCCGGTGGTTCGAATGGCGGTACGACCGTGTTGAGCGCCTGCTCGGGCTCGATCGGCAACGTCACCTTCACCGATGGCGCAGATACCTGCACCGCCGGTGGCGCGTGCGTCGATGGCGATCTGACCCTGCAGTGCGTATCGACGAACGCCACGCAGACCGGTACCGCGACGTGTACCGAAACCCGTCTGAACGAGACGGTCGCGGGTGACGGCATTACCGTCGTGACGGCGCGCACCTGGAACTTCACCTGCCCGGCAGGTAACCAGGCTCCGACGCTGACTGCGGCGCCGAACTTCGATGCGGATGCGACCTCGGATGCGACGCCGGAAGTGACGCTGCCCGTGGTGGGCATCGGCATGACGGCTTCGGGCAACGTGGCGATCACCGCCGCTGGCCAGTCCGGTACCGGTTCGGCCACGATGTCCGCTTGCGCGGGCGCCGGTGGCATCAGCGTTGCGCCGGCCTTGCTCACGTTCAGTGCCAACGGCTCGCAGAACCTGGCGTTCTCGTGCACCGCCGGCGCTGCGCCCTCCAGCGGCACCGTCACCTGCACCGAGACGGACTTCGACAGCGCGGGTGTCACCCGTCTGTGGGACGTCCTCTGCCCGGCGGGTACGCCGGAATCGGCACCGGGCGTCACCTACGCTCCGGCCGCTGCTTCCACGCTGACCTTCGCCCAGGGCGCCTCGATCGGTGCGGTCACCACCCAGAACGTCACCGTTGACATCAATGGCGGCGTGGACGGTGGCGATGCCACTCCGGAGTCGATGTCGGTGACCTGCAGCACTGCCAGCGCCGGCTACACCGTCACTGGCGGCGGCCCGTACAGCGCCAATTCGGCGGCCGCTGCCGGCGTCGATGGCACCGTCACGGTCTCCTGCGCGGCTGCCGCTGCGCAGCAGCTCGGCACGCTGACCTGCACGGAAACCCCGAGCATCGATGCGGTTCCGCAGGCCCCGACCCCCCGTACTTGGAATCTGGACTGCCCGGCGGCTGCGGTCAACATCACCGCGAACCCGGCCGAAGGCGCCATCACGCTGGTTGGCCCGCCGAACACGAACGTCAACGGCACCATCAACCTGACCAACACCGGTTCGGCCAGCACGCTCGCCTGCACGGCGACCGGCGCCGTGACCCTCGGTGCGGTCCCGGCCAGCGTTCCGGCCGGTGGCGCAGCGGCCGTGCCGTACACCTGCCTGACCGGCGCAGCCGGCGTGGCCGGAACCGGCACCATCCAGTGCACCACGCAGGATGCGGCTCCGGACGACGTGCTCGACTACACCGTCAGCTGCATGGGTCTGTCCAGCGTGCCGGTGCCGGCGATCAGCAACTTCGGCAAGGTGTTGCTGGCGTCGCTGGTGATCGGTCTCGGCCTGCTCGGTCTCGGCGCCCGTCGCCAGATGATCTGATCAGCTGAATCGTTGAAGTAGAAAGCCAGGGCCGCTCCGCAAGGGGCGGCCCTTTTCTGTGGGCGGTCGGAATACGCGCCCAGTCGGGTCGGCAGCCGTGCTCCCAATTCCCCGGATGCTCCCTGTGGGAGCGCCACTTGTGGCGCGACGCGCGACTCATCTGCACATCGCGTCGGGCCACCAGCGGCCCTGCCACAAAAATGGGCTCGCTCGAATCCAGCGTCGAGGCGTGGAACCTAGAAGCGCCCGGCGCGGAAATCGTCGAAGGCCTGGCGCACTTCGTCGGCGCTGTTCATCACGAACGGGCCGTAGGCGGCGATGGGTTCTCCGATCGGCTGGCCGCTGAGCACCAGCACGCGTGCCTCGGTCACGGACAGCAGCTCGACATCCGATCCCGGGCCGAGCAGTACCAGTTCGCGGGCCTGCAGCGGTGCCTCGGCCGAGCCTACGCGCACCGCGCCGAGCACACCCTGCAGCAACACCGTGTGCCCGACCGGCGCAGTCCAGCGGAAGCGCTGGTGTGCCGGAAGCTGCAGATCGAGCAAGTGGGCGGCGGTCGCGCGTTCGTCCACGGCGCCGCGGATGCCGGCAAAGGTCCCGGCGATGATGCGCACCCGACCACCGCCGGCGAGTATCGACTGCGGTATCTGCGCCGCATGAATGTCCTGGTATTCCGGAGTAGCCATCTTCAGCCGTGCCGGCAGGTTCAGCCAAAGCTGGTAGCCCCACAGCAGGCCATCCTGTTGACGCGGCATTTCCTCGTGCACGATGCCGCGCGCGGCCTTCATCCACTGCACGCTGCCGGGACCCAGATCACCGGTGTTGCCCTGATTGTCGCGGTGGCGCATGCGCCCTTCGATCATGCAGGTGACGGTCTCGAAGCCTCGGTGCGGATGCATCGGGAAGCCGGAGATGTAGTCGTTCGGTGACTCCGAGCGAAACTCGTCGAGCATCAGAAACGGATCGGCGAGCCGCGCCTGACTCGGGTCGAGCAAACGGGTCAGTTTGACGCCGGCGCCGTCCTCGGCCGGGCGGCCGGGGAAGCGGTGGGCGATCTCGCGGATGGCTGCAGGCATGGCTCGTTGCTCCTTGCCGGCACAGTGCGCCCACCGACTCGCTGCGACAAGCCGCGTGCCGGCAAGGCCGGTTTGCAGCGCTGCACGCCGCCTTGCGCATCGGTTACGCTCGGCGCGGGCGATCCGGGGCGGCATGGACAAGAACCGATATCTGGGCGAGTTGGCGGAGCATCCCGATGCCCGCTTCTGGCGCGAGCCGTTCGAGTCGCTGTCGCGACCCGAGCAGGTGTTCCGTTGCGTCTGGGAACTCGAGGCCGATGTCAACGCCGGTGGATTCGAGCAGTATTTCGCCAACTCCGGCGGTGACCATGCCTGGTTTGCCGGCGAAGCGCTGCGCGAGATCGGAGCGACGCGAATGGCCGCGATCACCGCCGAGGCGGTGGTGCTGTTCGGTGCCGAGGCGCCCGAGGAAGCACGCCCCGCGCGACACGCGCAGATCGCGCATCTGGAGCGCCCGGTGCACGAGTACTGGGAGGCGCTGAGCGAGGCGTTCTGCGAATACCCGGACGACCTCACCGAGCTGCTGTACGACTACGTGGTCGCGCATCGCGAGGCCTTTCCGAGCGGGGGCTGATCAGAGCGCGCAGGCGGCCGCGACTGCGGTTGCGCTCGGGCGTGCCTCACGCAGGTCGCCGCGGTTGTTCATCACCAGCGAAGTGGCGCGCGTGGGCCCGCGGCGGTCGCAGAAGGTGAAGGTGGCATTGCTGCCGGCGTTGGTGCCATTCGGCTGGAACTGGATGCGCTTGCGCCCGCCACTGGTGAGCAGACGCACGTCCCTGGTCTCGCCGCGGAACAGCAGGCGGCGGTCGGCGTCGTCCACGGTGTCGTTGCCGTTGAGGTCGATTGCGGCAACGAAGCCGTGCTGCCACTCGAAGCTGTCCGCGCAGGTGAGCCCGTCGCGGCTCGGGCAGAGGACGGTGTCGCGCTCATACAGCGCAGCCGCGTTGCGCGATTCGAGCAGTGCGCCGAGCAGTGCGTCACGCAGAGTCTGGGTTTGCGCCGCGGCCTTGGCCGAGGAGTACGCCGGCAGCGCGATGCCGAGCAGCACGCCGGCGATGGCGACGGCGATCATCAATTCGATCAGGGTGAATCCGGTGCAGCGGTGTGGGGTCATGGTGGTTCCTCCGTGAACCGAAGCTTGGCGATGTGGCGGCGCGCAGGCCCCGGTGCGCGACTGAAAATCGCATGCGAAATTTCGGAATCGCGGGTCTGGCTACCGCAGTGGCAGCTGCTCGAGCGCGAGCCGGTCGCGTTCGACCCGCAGCAGCGAACCCTGTTCGTACCAGTCACCGAGCACGATGCGTTGCCGCCCGGCACCGAGATCGTGGATGGCCGGGCGGTGGGTGTGACCGTGGATCATGCGCGTGGCCCCGTGCAGCGCCAGCGCCGCGTCGACGGCGGCAGCGTCCACGTCCATGATCATCTCGTTCGCCTGGCTGGTGTGCCGCGCACTCTCGGCGCGCGCGGCGGCGGCGAAGGCGCGGCGTGCGGGCAGCGGTTGCGTCAGGAATTGCCGCTGCCAGGCGGGGTCGCGCAGTTGCGCGCGCACGCGCTGGTAGGCGAGGTCACCGCTGCACAGGGTGTCGCCGTGCAGCAGCAGCGTGCGCACGCCATACAGATCGACGACTTCGGTTTCCGCCAGCAGGCGCAGGCCGGCACGCGCCGCGAACGCCTCGCCGACCAGGAAGTCGCGGTTGCCATGGACGAAGCCGAGCTCAACCCCATGCTCGGACACGCCACGCAGCGCCGTGGCGACCGCGCTGATCAGTTCGGCATCGTCGTCGTCGCCGATGTAGGCCTCGAACAGGTCGCCGAGCAGGTACAGCGCCTCGGCGCGCGTCGCTTCGCGTTGCAGCCAGTCGAGGAACAGGCGCGTGATCTGCGGACGGCTCGGGTCCAGGTGCAGGTCGGAGACGAACAGCGTCGCCATCGCCGGCCTACTCGAATCCGTCGAGGAAAATCGGGTCGGGCAACACCCAGACGACTTCGACCGCGCCCTTGTCGCAGATCGCGCTGGCGTTGCCATCGCCATCCTGCGGACGCGCGATGCCACGCTGGTCGCGGCTCAGGCAGTCGGCGACGTAGCCGCTGTCGATCAGCGGCGAGGTCGCACCCGGCAGATGGGTCTGGGTGCTGCCGCCGTTGTCGGCGAGCGCGCCGAGCAGGGCCGGCGTGCCGAGCACGTTGCTCGCATCCGCCAACGGGCAGGTGGTCTGGCCGCTGCTGACTTCAAGGTGGTTGCCGAGAAACGAGGTGTTGCCGCTGCCGGCCACCGCCGGGCTCACCGCGCAGTCCTCGGCGACGCCGCCGCCGCTGCCGAGGAGATTGGCGCCGAACGCGGTGTTGCGCACCATTGCGCTCAGGCCCTCCGCACGCAGCCCGCCGCCGCTCGCGCCGCCATTGCCGTTGGCATCCGCGCGGTTGCCGAACAGGGTGACGTTGAGCAGCGTCAGCTTGCCGTTGGAAGTGGTCGACAACAGGCCGCCGCCGGAGTGGCGGGCCTGGTTGCCGGAGAAGGTGCTGTTGTAGACGTAGAGGTCGGTGTGCGAGCGGATGCCGCCGCCACCGCCGACGAAGTCGGAGTTCGCGCTGTTGTTCGCGAAGGTGCTGTTGAACACGTCGCTGCGCGTGATCACCGAGCCGTTCAGGGCGAGTCCGCCGCCATCGCTGCTCGACGTGTTGCCGCTGAAGGTGCTGTTCGCGATCACGGTTGGCCCGGACGAATGCACGCCGCCGCCGGTGTTGGTGGTCGATGCGTTGTTGCGGATCACGACGCCGTTGAGGGCGAGATGCTCGGCGACACTGGTGGCGCCGTTGGCATTGATCGCACCGCCCGGCCCGACCGAGGAGGCATCGGCGATGGTCAGGTCGGCGAAGTTCGCGGTGATGCCGCGGTTGCTGACGTTGCCGGGTTCGACGTCGAACACGCGCTCGCGGTTGCCGCCGGGCTGGATGCCGCGCACGATGGTCGCGGCCGCTCCGGCGCCGTAGATGCCGATGCCCTGCACGATGTCGAGGTCGCCGGTCGCGTTGGCGTTCTCGCCGCTCGCCGCGGACAAGGTCAGCGTGTACTGGCCGGCGGGGATCAGCACCGCGCCCGGAACGGCATTGCTGGCACTGATGGCTTCGCGCAGCGAACAATCGACCGCGCTGCAGCTGCCGTCGGCGCTGTCGTCGGTCTTGGTGACCGTGTATTGCGGCGACGCGATCGCGCTGAAGCCGAGCGTGGCCGGGTTCGGGTTCGGCGACGGGCGCGCGACCAGGATCGAGTAGTCGTGGCCCGGGTCCAGGCGCGCTCCGGCGAGTGATGCGGCGAAGCTGCTGCCGCCGTCGTCGTTGCAGGCACCGACCACCGGGGTGAAGCCGCTGCCGGTGTTGCCGGTGAACACCGCGACGACGCTGTCGTAGCCGGCTGCGGACAGGTTGATGTAGGTCGGCCCGCTCGCGGCGCTCAGATCGAGCTGGTACCACACGGTGTTGCCGCGCTGGGTGCCATCGCCGTTCTTGCACACCAGCAGCGGGTCGGTCCCTTCGACCGTGGCGTCGCCGATGCTGCCTTGCGAATCCACGAAGCCGCTACCGAGGGTTGCCGGGTTGATCGCGGTGCGACCGGACCAGTTGTCGTTGATCGGGCCGCCGGCGAGGGCGGGCAGTGCGGCGAACAGCAAGGGCAGCAGGGGCAGACGCGTCGACATGGGCAAGGACTCCGGCGCGGCACGACAGGGCATCGGCCGCGCCGTCCGGCGCAGCCGGAGGAAGAAACCTCGGAATTACTGCACGACTTCGGCGCTGTTGATCACGACCGCCGACGTCGGCACGTCGCTGGGCAGCGGGCCTTTGGGCCCGGTGGTCACGCCCTTGATCGCATCGACCACTTCCATGCCCGAGATCACCTTGCCAAATACCGCGTAGCCCCAGGTGTAGCCGCTGTCCTTGCTGACGTGATCCAGGTTCTTGTTGTCGGCAACGTTGATGAAGAACTGCGCGGTCGCCGAGTTCGGGTCCATCGTGCGTGCCATTGCGACGCTGCCGCGCAGGTTGCTGAGGCCGTTGTTGGCCTCGTTCGCGATCGGGGCACGCGTCGGCTTCTGCACCAGTTCGGGGGTGAAGCCGCCGCCCTGGATCATGAAGCCGTCGATGACGCGGTGGAACACGGTGCCGTCGTAGTGCTTGTCCTTGACGTACTGCAGGAAGTTTTCGACCGTCTGCGGCGCCTTGGCCGCATTCAGTTCGATCACGATCGGGCCCATGTTGGTGTTCAGTCGTACCTTGCTCGCGGCGGGGGCTGCGGGCTTCTCGGCCGCGGCCGGCGCCGCGGTGTTCTGTGCGATGGCGGCGAGCGCGCCGGTGCCGAGGGCCAGGGTCAGCAGGATCTTGCGCAACATCGAAATCTCCTTGGGAACGATGGGGTGTGGATCAGGCCGCGCGATTGCGCAGCCGCTCGATCAGGGTGCGGCGATCGCTGATCGGCGTGCCGCCGTCCTGGATCGCGAAGCCGATCGCGGCGTAGGCGTTGACGAAGTCGATCACCTCGCCGACCGTGGCGCCGGAGCCGTCGGCGATTTCCTGCAGCGTGGACGGCCCCTTCATCATCGCCGTGCCGATGCGGAAGTGCTTCGGGAACTCGCGCTCGATCTGCGGCCACTTGACCAGCTTGAACTTGCCGTTGAGGTCGAACCCGGGCAGCAGCGTGGTGCCGTTCGAGGTGCCGATCACATACAGCCAGAGCAGTCGCGACAACGGCAGGCCGGCGTTCATCGCGCGCAGCTTCTCGATCTCGGCGGCGGGCACGGCCTGCCATTCGACCGGCTTGATCTGCCCGAGGCAGTACGGCAGCAGCGGCTTCAGCGTGAGTCCGCCGTAGTAGCGGTCGGCTGCGGCGTCGACGATCAGCGGCGGCTGGCCGGCGCGCTCCAGGCGGCGCGCATCGGCGAGATTCTCGGGCAGGAAGTAGTCGGCCAGGGTCCATTCGCGCGGGACCGCGGGCGCCACCGGCGCTGGTGCCGGTGCCGGCGCGGGCGCCGCCGGTGCCGCGGCAGCGATTGCCGGCTGCTGACCGGTGACGCGGCGCGGCAACAGGTTCGGCGCCGCCATCGGGTTGGTCGCGGGGGCGGCGGTGCTCGCGGCAGGCGCGGGTGCCGCATCGGTCACCGTGCGCTGCTGGCCGGTGATGCGCTTGAACACCGCGGCCACGGCAGCCGCCGGGGTCGTGGCCGGGGCTTCGTCGGCGACCGCTGCGAGCGGCTCGCTGGTGCCGGCTGTCTCTGGCGTTGCGCCGGCTGCGCGCAGCAGCGCGTTCTTGAGACCGCCGACGCCGACCGGCCGGTGCAGCACGTTGTCCTGTTCGTGGCCGTTGGATGCGGTGAGGCAGATGACGTTGCGGCCGTTCGACTGCGCCTTGAGCCAGTCCATGTGGCCATACAGCGAGTCGGCGTCGATGATCAGCACGTCGGCGCCTGCGGAATCGCCGGTCCACTCCCAGTGGGCACCGGCATCGCCGCGCAGCGAACCCATCATCGCCTTGATCTGCTCGAGTTCCGGTGCGGCCACACTCATCGCCGCGATACGCATCGTCTTCGCCATCGTCCGTCCCACCAGGCTGCGCCGCGGAGCGGGCGCAAGGGCGGCGATTTTGACACAGCTGCGGCGTCTGGCGGTTGCCCGGTCCGTCGCGCTCAGGCCGCGCCGCCGGCGCGCAGCGTTTCCAGGATACGGGCATCCGCCAAGCCGCCCACCACTTCCGCTTGCCCGATCCCGCGCCACAGGATCAGCCGCAGCTCCCCGCTCAGCGCCTTCTTGTCCAGGCGCATCGCGTCCAGCAGCTGCGTGGCCGCGTAGCCGTGCGGTACCCGCGTCGGCAGTTCGAGTCGCGCCAGCAGGTCGTTCAGGCGGTCGTGCTCGGCGCTGGTGGCCATGCCGATCCGCGCCGACAGCTCGGCCGCGAGCGTCATCCCGACCGCGACTGCCTCGCCGTGGTTCAGGCCTCGGTAGGCGCCGAGCGCTTCGATCGCGTGGCCGAAGGTGTGGCCGAAGTTGAGCAGGGCGCGTTCGCCGTCTTCGCGTTCGTCGCGCGCCACGACCCCGGCCTTGTGGCGCACGCTGCGCTCGATCGCCTCGGCCGTGCTGTCCGGGCGCAGCGTCAGCAGCGCCTCGGCGTGGTGCTCCAGCCAGGAGAAGAACGCGGCATCGCCGATCGCGCCGTACTTCACCACTTCGGCGAGCCCGGCGCGCAGCTCGCGTTTCGGCAGGGTCGCCAGTACCAGCGGGTCGATCAGCACCGCGCGTGGCTGGTGGAACGCGCCGACCAGGTTCTTGCCCTGGCTCAGGTTGACCGCGGTCTTGCCGCCGACCGAGGAATCGACCATCGCCAGCAGCGAGGTCGGGATCTGCACGAACGGCACGCCGCGCATCCACAGCGCCGCGGCGAATCCGGCGAGGTCGCCGACGACACCGCCGCCGAGCGCGATCACGGTCGCGTCGCGGCTGGCGCCGGCGCGCGCCAGCGCCGCGAACAGGCGATCGGCGCCGGCCAGCGATTTCTGCACCTCGCCATCGGGCAACACCACGCAGGTCACCGCGCGGTCGGCGAGCGCGGCGCGCAGCTTGTCGAGCAGCAGCGGCGCGACCACCTCGTTGCTGACGACCAGCACGTGGCGACCGCCGACGCAGGCGCGAATGGCGTCGGCATCGTCGAGCAATCCGGCGGCGATGGTGATCGGATAGCTGCGCGCGCCGAGCGCGACCTCGACTACGCGCCTCATGCCGCGACCCCGCAGCGCTGCCAGCGCGCCTGCAGTTGCGTCGCGATCAGCTGTGCCGCATGCGACACCGCAAGGTTGGAGGCGGGCACGGTCAAGTCGGCGATCTCCTCGTACAGGGGGTTGCGCAGCTGCGCCATTGCCTCCAGTCGTTCGCGCCGGTCGGCGGCCTGCAGCAGCGGACGCTTGCTGTCGCGGGCCAGGCGCGCGAGCTGTTGCGCCACGCTGGTGGCCAGGTAGAGGACGAAGCCGTGCGCATGCAGCAGGCGACGATTGCTCTCGGACAACACCGCTCCGCCGCCGGTGGCGAGCACGATGCCGTCGCGCCGGCACAGCTCCTCGATCAGGCGCGACTCGCGCTGGCGGAATCCGGCCTCGCCTTCGAGCTCGAAGATCAGCGCAACGCTGACGCCGTTGCGGCGCTCGATCTCCTCATCGAGGTCCACGAACGGCAGCGCGAAGTGGGCGGCGAGTCGCCGGCCGATCGTGCTCTTGCCGGCACCCATCGGTCCGACCAGGATCAGGTTCGGCGAAGGATTCATGCCGGGATGCTAGCATCGCGCCCCTTCCGTTCTGCCGTGTCGCACGCATGCTGCGTTTCTCGATCCTGTTCCTGGTGCTGCTGTTCCTGCTGTTCACGCTTGAGGTGCTCGGGCCGGTCGAGACCCACGTCATCCACCCGTTCACCGAAGGCCTGGCGACGTTCTCGACCTGGCTGATCCGCATTTTCGACGGCTCCGTCACGACCACCGGAAACGCGATCCACAGCTCGCGTGTCGCCTGGGGCGTGACCATCGAGCGCGGCTGCAACGGGGTCGAGGCGGTGATCATCCTGTTTGCCGCGATCTTCGCGTTCCCGGCGCCGTGGAAGCACCGCCTGCTCGGCTTCGTGGCCGGCTTCTTCGCGATCCAGGCGCTCAACCTGGTGCGCATCATCAGCCTCTTTTACCTGGGGGAATGGGAAACCTCGAAGTGCGTGGTCGGCGCCGAATGCCACCGCGTCTGGTTCGACTGGTTCCATCTCTACCTGTGGCAGGCGCTGATCATCCTCGACGCGCTGGTGGTGTGGCTGATCTGGTTGCGCTATCTGCCGCGTCCGCCCAGACGCCCGCCGCCGCCGCAGGCGCCGATCGCCGCCGCCGTCGCCTGAGATGCACGCTCGCCCCCGCGTTCTGGTGGCGGGCGCCGGTGATCTCGGTACCCGGGTCGCCGACACCCTGCGCAGTCACGGCTGCGAGGTGACGGCCATTGCGCGCCGGCCGCGCCCGGGGCAGCAGTCGCTACTCGCGCTCGATCTGACGCAAGCACTCGATGCCCGCATCGAGGACCGTTACGACCTGCTGCTGCATTGCCTCGCGCCGGCAGACCGTGATGAAGCCGGTTATCGCGCGGTCTACGTCGATGCGCTGCGCCACCTGCTGCAGGCGCTGCCCGGGTTGACGCGCGTGGCGTTCGTCTCCAGCACCGCGGTCTACGGCGACCACGGCGGCGGACTGGTCGACGAGGACAGCCGGTGCCGGCCGCAACGCTGCAACGGCCAGGTGTTGCTCGCGGCCGAGCACCTGGCCGTTCACAGCGGTCGCGAGGCGCTGGTGCTGCGCCTTGGCGGCCTCTATGGGCCGGGGCGCGACTCGTTGCTGCGGCGCCTGGGTTCGGGCGAACCGCTGGCCGTTTCAGATCCGCCCGCGTTCGGCAACCGCATCCACGTCGAGGACGCGGCGGCCGCGATCGTGCATCTGCTGCTGCGCGGCGATCGCGGCACCTTCAATCTGGTCGACGACGACCCCGCCGCGCAGGCCGACGTGCTGGACTGGCTCGCCGACCGGCTCGGGTTGGCGCGGCTGGCGCGGGTGCCGGCGCCGGCCGCGACCGAGAACAAGCGTGTCGCGAACCAGCGTCTGCACGCGACTGGCTTCCGTTTCCGCTTCCCCGATTTCCGCGCCGGCCATGCCGACCTGCGGCCCGACCGCGGGGAGTAGACTGGTGCCGCGCATCCGCGCATTCACCTACTCCGGAGGCAAGCCGTGGCAGCCAGCATCGTGAAGGTCATCGAGATCACCAGTTCGTCGGCCAAGGGCATCGAGGACGCGGTCCAGTCTGGGCTCAAGAAGGTCTCCAAGACGGTCAAGGGCATCAAGGGCGCCTGGGTCAACGACATCAAGGTCGTGACGTCCGACGACGGCAAGGTTGCGGAGTGGCGCGTCAACCTGCGCATCAGCTTCCAGGTCGAATGACCGCGGTTTCGCTGACGCGGATCAATTGACCGGCGTGCATGCCGGCAGCGGCGGCTTTTCATTCCGGCGCGCGTGGCTTATTGTTGCGACATGACCGCAACAGATGTTTGCGGTGCGCACACCGCCCGGGGGCGGTCGAGGAACGGGAATGGCAAACGAAGCCGTAGTGGTAGGACTGCTCGAGGACGATCGAGACCAGGCCGATCTGTATCGCGCCTGGCTGGAGCAGGCCGGGTTCATGGTGCGTGCCTATGCGGAGGTCAAGGACTTCCGGCGTCGGCTGGGCGCCGAGTCGATCGATCTGCTGCTGCTGGACTGGAACCTGGGCGAAGGCTCCGGTCTGGACCTGCTCGACTGGTTGCGGCAGTCCGCGCACGCGCGCCTGCCGGTGATCTTCCTGACCGCGCGCACCGCGGAGGAAGACATCGTCTCCGGACTCAAGGCCGGCGCCGACGACTACGTGGTCAAGCCGGCCAAGCCGTCGGAACTGATCGCGCGCATCCAGACCGTCCTGCGCCGCAGCGGCGTCGCCAACACCGCCGCCGGTGGCGGTGGCGCCTGGGTCGAGGAAGTGCTGCCGTACAAGTTCGACCTGGACAAGCGTTCGGTCACGCTGAATGGCACCCTGATCGAGCTGACCGACCGCGAGTTCGATCTGGCTTCCTACCTGTTCCGTCGCCACGGCCGCATCGTCAGCCGCGCGGCATTGCTGGAAAACGTCTGGAACCTCGGCGGCGACGTCAACACCCGCACCGTCGATACCCATGTCAGCCGCCTGCGCAAGAAGATGATGCTGAGCGGCGAGAGCGGCTGGGTGTTGAGCGCGGTCTACCAGCACGGCTACCGCCTCGAACCGGCGAAGTGACCGGATCCCCTTGATCGGTCGGGTCGCCTCGGCACTCCGGCCAGTGGAGTGCCAGCGATGTTGTCCGATGAAATCCTGAATACCTTCCGGCGGCTGATGGCCGAAGCCCAGGCCGCCGGCGAGCCCGACGCCAATGCGATGAACCTGGCCTCGGCGGAAGCCGGCGGGCGCGTGTCCTCGCGCATGCTGCTGCTGAAGAGCGCCGACGCGCGCGGCTTCACCTTCTACACCAACCTCGACAGCGACAAGGGCCGGCAGCTGCACGCACAGCCGCGCGCGGCGATGTGCTTCCACTGGAAGCATCTGCGCGACGGCGTGCAGGTGCGCATCGAGGGTCGCGTCGAAGCCGTCGACGATGCCGAGGCGGATGCCTATTTCGCGACGCGGCCGCGCGAGAGCCAGCTTGGCGCCTGGGCGTCGCTGCAGTCGCAGACGTTGCCGGATCGCGCCACCTTCGAGCAGCGCTACGCCGATGCCGAGCGTCGCTACGCCAATGCCCCGGTGCCGCGTCCGCCGCACTGGTCCGGGCTGCGCCTGGTGCCGGATCTGGTCGAGTTCTGGTACGGCGTGCCGTTCCGCCTGCACGAGCGTCATCGCCACGAATGGCACGAGGGCGCCTGGCACTACCGGTTGCTGTACCCGTGAACCCCGCGCGCCCGCCTGCGGCCAGCCGCGCGGCGCGCGTCGCCGAGTGGCTGCTGCCGGCGGCACGCTTCCCGCGCGATGACGTTCCCAAGATGGCATCGAGCATGTTGCTGCTCGGCTTCGGGCTGGCCTGCGCATTGGCCTGCGGCTTCTTCGCGATCTCCGATGCGGTGCACGGGATGCGCGCGTTGGGGGCGATCTATGCGGTCGCCGCCGCCGGATGCGTCGCCTGCGTGCTCGGCTTCCGGCGCAGCGCGCGCCTGCTGCTGTGGGGCAACCTCTTCATCGGCTTGCTGTTCGCAATCTCGGCGCTGGCCAATCTCGGCGCCGGCGGCCGGTTGCAGGGCGTGAACATGGTGCTGCCGACGCTGGTGATGGTTGCCGCGCTGATGCTCGACCGGCGCAGCGCGATCGCCTGGAGCCTGTTGATCCTGGCGCAGATGCTGGTCGCATACTGGCTCGCGCAGCGATCGCCGGCGACGCTGTTCGCGGTGGTCGAGGGCTGGGACAGTACCGCCTACCAGCGCGTGCCGCTGGTGATGGTGGTGCTGTCGATCTTCCTCGCGGTCTGGTTCAAGCACATGATCGAGCGCATCCAGCAACATCTGCTTGAGCTGCATCGCAGCGAACGCGAAGCCCGCAGCGAGAGCGAACGGCTGAACCGCATGCTCGCGGAAATGGCTGCGGTCGATCCGCTCACCGGCCTGCTCAACCGCCGCGCCTTTCTCGAAGCGCTGGCTCATTGCGAGGCCGCTGCCGAACACTGGCTGCTGTATGTCGACCTGGACGGGTTCAAGGCGGTCAACGACCAGCTCGGGCACGAGGCCGGAGATCGCGTGCTGATCGATGTCGCCGCGGTCCTGCGCAACAGCGGCGTCGACGTGGCGGCACGTCTCGGCGGTGACGAGTTCTGCCTGCTGCTGCACGGCAACGAGTTCCGCGCGCGCCAGATCGCCGAGCGCATCGTGCAGAGCGTCGCGGCCATGGTCACCGGCGGCCCGGCCTCGCCGCGCATCGGCGCCAGCATCGGTGTCGCCCGCACCAACGGCAACAACATCGAAGCCGCCCTGCGCAACGCCGACGCCGCCTGCTACCGCGCCAAGCGCGGCGGCAAGAGCCAGTTCGCGCTGGCGGTGGAACGCAGCGGCTGATCCGCCACCGACTCCAGGCGCCGTCCGAATGTAGGTCGGATCAACGAGCGCAGCGAGGGATCCGACGATCAGCGCGCGATCGAGCGTGCCAGGTTGGCGCGCGCAGGGGCCTCGAGTCGGCGCTGGTATTCCGCGCTGGAATAGATCCTCGGGCGCGCGACGAATTCGCGCAGCAGTTGCTTGCGCTTGAGGTTGAACAGGAAGCTCGGCACCCAGTGGTATTCGCTGCGGATCTCGTGCTCGTAGGCGTCGAAGCGCGCCGCATCGGCGCCGAGGATGGACAGGTCGATATCGACCAGCAGCGCGGCGTCTGCGGTCACCGGAAGTGCCGCGTGGCGGGTGGCCAGGATCAGATCGTGGATGCGCTGCGCGGCGGCGGGATCGACGCCGCTGCTGATCGCAGCCTGCCGCGCCCAGTCGGCGCAGCGTTGCTCGTTGTCGGACTTGCGCGTGTCGTAGATCGCGTCGTGGAACCAGAGCGCGTACTCGACCTCGCCGGCTTGCGCGAACCGGGCGCGCTGGTTCGCCGCCTGGCGCAGGCAGTCGTCCAGATGTGTGAGCGAGTGATAGTGGCGGTGTGGCTCGCGCCAACGCTGCAGCAAGTCCGCACCGAGTGCGAGCTCGGCGCTGTTCGGAGCCACGCCGAGCAGCCGCAGCGTTTCGGTCCAGCGTTCGATGCCGGGATTCATCGCGAGTCCGCGGCCGGCGATTGCAGCTGCGCTGCGCCCAGTTCCGCGAGCAATTCCGCCATCGCGCCAGCCTCGCCAGCGCGCTCGTTCGAGGCATTGCCCTGCTGCGCGCGTTTGGCCACGCCCTGCGCGATCGCGGCGAGGCGGAAGAACGAGAACGCCAGCACGAACGCCCAGTCGCCGACGCCGCGGCGGTGGCTGAGCGCGGCGTAGCGCGCGATCATGTCGGCCTCGTCGGGAATGCCGAGCGCGGCGCGATCCATGCCGGCGAGGCCGGGCAGGGTCGGGTTGCGCGGCAGGCGCAGTGCCATGCAGAAGTAGCCCAGGTCGGCGAGCGGGTGGCCGAGCGTGGCCAGTTCCCAGTCCACGACCGCGACGATGCGCGCCTCGCTGGGGTGCCAGATCAGGTTGTCGATGCGGAAATCGCCATGCACCAGCGCGACGCGGCCGTCGTCGTGCGGGCAGCGTGCCGGCAGGGCTTCGATCAGCACTTCCATCGCGTCGATGCGCCGCGTCTCGCTGGCGCGGTACTGCTTGCCCCAGGTCGCGATCTGGCGCTCGAAGTAGCTGCCGGGCTTGCCGAAGTCGCCGAGCCCGAGCGCGATCACGTCCTCGCCGTGCAGGGCGGCCAGCACGCGCAGGAGTTCGTCGTAGTACCTGCCGCGTTCGGCGAGCGCGATCTCGGGCAGCGACGGGTCCCAGAAGATGCGGCCGTCGACGAAGCTCATCAGGTAGAACACCGCACCGATCACCGATGCGTCCTCGCACAAGGCCAGCGGCCGCGCCACCGGCACGCCACGTCCGTGCAGGGCAGCGAGCACGCGGAACTCGCGCTCCAGCGCATGTGCTCCCGGCAACAACGTGCCGAATGGCTTGCGTCGCAACACGTAGGCGCCGGACGCGGCATCGAGCCGATAGGTCGGGTTCGACTGCCCACCCCTGAACTTCGTCGCCGTCACCGGCCCACGAAAGTCACGGACATGCGTCTCGCACCAAGCCGCCAATGCATCGAGTGGAAGGTCGCTCATGTCGTGTGCTCGCGATTCCGTTTTCCCGCTGCCGCGGCGGGAGGCGGGCAGGGAGTGGGTCCAATGTGGGCCAGCCCGCCGGCTTCGTCAACCGGGTAGTCGCAGCATGAGTGTCAGCGGATGCTGTGGCGAAGTTTGAAAGCCGTAATGTTGGTAGAAGCGCTTGGCATGGTCGTGCAGAGCGTGGACCAGCAGCGCGCGAACTCCGGCATTCTGGGCGACGGCCGCTGCGCGGTGGACCGCATCTTGCAGCAGCGCGGCGCCGAGCTTGATGCCTTGCGCGCGACGGTCAACCGCAAGGCGCGCCAGAACGATCACCGGAATCGGATCGGGCATGTTGCGCCTGATGTTGGTCGTGGCCGTGGCGTGCGACACCGCTCCCGCGGCGATCGAGTAGAAGCCGAAGACGCTACCGTCGGGATCAGCCGCGACGAAGGTGCGGGAAGCGCCGCTGTGCTGGTTGACCAACGCGCGGCGTCTGAGCCACTCGTCGAGCGTGGGCTCGCCGCAGGAAAAGCCGTCCAGGCGATGATCGGCAGCCAGTGGCTGCGGCGCGACGAGTCGCAGATTCATGCCGAACCGGCATTCCACGGAGCCTTCACCGCGAACAGCCGATCGAGTCCGGGATTGGGACTGACCGGCGCATCGAGCAAGGCGGTGAATCGCTTGAACTTGTCGGAACCGAGTTTGAAGAACACCTGGTCGAGCAGCACCGCCTGCGCGCGCTCGCAGGCCGCTTCGAGCATGAAGTCCGATCGATTCTTGCCAAGCAGGCTCGCGGCTTGGTCGATCAGGTCGCGCTGTCCCGGCAGTGCACGCAGGTTGATGGCGGCATTACGCATGACGACTCCTGTGTATTCATCAGATACACGGATCTTGTGATCCACGTGTAGCAGTTGTCAATACGCTGCGTGCGTTTCATGCAGCGGACGCATCCCGTTCCCGGTCGCTCCGGAACGAGGGATGTCGTCGGTCGAAACGGTGCCGATCACCGCGTCGCCACCATCGACTTCGCCAGCGCGGTGATGTGCACTTCGTCGGGGCCGTCGGCGAGGCGGAGGGCGCGGGCGCCGGCGTAGGCTTTCGACAGGAACGAGTCTTCCGACACACCGAGCGCGCCGTGGATCTGGATGGCGCGGTCGAGCACGCGCTGGGCCATGCGCGGGGCGACGATCTTGATCATGCCGATCTCGTCCTTGGCACCACGCGCGCCGCCGAGGTCGAGTTTCTGCGCGGCGGCGAGCGTGAGCAGTCGCGCCTGTTCGATGTCGCAGCGACTGAGCGCGATCGCCTCGCGCACCATGCCCTGGTCGGCGAGCGGGCGATGGAAGGCGATGCGCGTGCGGGCGCGCAGCAGCATCGCGTCGAGCGCGCGCTGCGCCAGGCCGATCAGGCGCATGCAGTGGTGGATGCGCCCGGGGCCAAGCCGCCCCTGCGCGATCTCGAAGCCGCGGCCCTCGCCGGCGATCAGGTGATCGAGCGGCACGCGTGCGCCGTCGAAGCGCACCTCGGCGTGCCCGCCCGGCGCATCGTCGAAGCCGAACAGATGCAGCGGTCGCACCACGGTCACGCCCGGCGTCGCCTTCGGCACGATGATCTGGCTGTGGCGGCGATGCGGTTCGGCGTCCGGGTTGGTCACGCCCATCACGATGAAGAAGTCGAGGCGCGGGTCCATCGCGCCGCTGGCCCACCACTTGCGGCCGCTGACGAGGTAGTGCTCGCCGTCGCGCTCGATCCGCGTCGCGATGTTGGTGGCGTCGCTGGAGGCCACCTCGGGCTCGGTCATCGCGAAGGCCGAGCGCGTGCGCCCGGCGAGCAGCGGCTTCAGCCAGCGCTGTTGCTGCGCCGGCGAGCCATAGTGGTGCAGCACTTCCATGTTGCCGGTGTCGGGTGCATTGCAGTTGATCGCCTCGGGCGCGATCAGTGAACGACCGCTGAGTTCGGCCAGCGGTGCGTAGTCGAGTACCGACAGCCCGGCGCCATGCACCGGGTCGGGCAGGAACAGGTTCCACAGCCCGCGCTGCTGCGCCTCGATCTTCAGCGCTTCCATCTGCGGCGGGATCGTCCAGCGCTGCCCGGGCTGCTCCAGATGGGCGTCGTAGGCAGCTTCTGCGGGCAGCACGCGCTCGTGGATGAAGCGCTCGAGTTCGGCATGCAGCGCGCGTGCACGCTCGGAAAACGGGAATAGCGTCGACAGCGCCATGCGATGCCTCAGAAGTGGGTCCACAGCCGGCGTTCGCCGGGCGCCGCCAGATGCGGCAACTGGTTGAAACCGAGCAGGCGCACGCCGCCCTCGAACACCACGAACTCGCTGATCGCGGAATTGCGGATGGCGATGTTGAGGTCGACCGAGCGCAGGTCCGGCACTTCCAGTGCGCGTTGCGCCAATTGCGCGATGACGCCGCCGGAGGTGACCAGCAGCACGCGCTCGCGTCCGTGGTGGCGTTCGGTCAGGCGCGCCATCGCCGCGGCGACACGCGCGCGGAACGCGAACCAGCCTTCGTCGAGGCGTGCATCGAGTGCGCCGCTGGCCCAGTGCCGCAGCGCCGCCATCAGGTAACGCGCCACCTGCATGCGGTCACGCGGACCGGGCATCGCCTCGCGATCCGCCGGGCGATGTTCGGGATGCTCGGCGAGGAATGCGGAAAACACCGCGCCGTGGTCGAACTCGTTGAAGCCGGCGTCGATCTCGACTTCGGGCAGGCTGCGCCCGGCGGCGGCGAAGGCCTGCTCGATCGCGTTCACCGTCTGCTGGTGGCGGCGCATGGCGCCGACGACGATGGCGTCGAACACCAGGTCGCGGTCGGCCGCGAGCCAGCGCCCGAGCCGCTGCGCCTGGTCTTCGCCGAGCACGGACAGCTGGTCGTAGTCGTCGGCATCGAACGAAGCCTGGGCGTGACGGATGGCAAGGATTTCGGTCATCTCAGCTCCCGCCCGTCGCCAGTCCGAAGCCGAGTTCGGCGAGCGGCGCCGCGATCAGCACGCGCACCAGCTGCAGCACCAGCAGCGCGAACAGCGGCGACAGGTCGAGGCCGCCGAGCGGCGGCACCAGGCGCCGGAATGGCTTCAGGATCGGGTCGCTGATGCGGTTCAGGATCTGCACGAAGGGACTGCGCGGATCCGGCGAAACGAAGCTCAGCAGCGCCCGCAACACCACCGTCCACGACAGCGCATTGGCGCCGAATTCGATCAGCAGCGCCAGCGCGATCAGCCACAGCGCCGCCGTCGGCAACGCGCGCCCGGCCAGCCAGTACAGCAGCCAGGTCTCGGCGAGCATCAGCAGGAAGGTGACGAGCAGCGCCGCCGAGTTCCAGCCGTGGATCACCGGCAGCGCACGCTGGATCGGGATCAGCACCGGATTGGTCGCGCGGTAGACGAATTGCGACAGGGGGTTGCGGAAGTCGACGCGCAGCCCTTGCATCAGGAAGCGGAAGAAAAACAGCCCGATCGCGAGTCCGAACAGGACCTGCACGATCAGCGCGCCGGCGTTGGCGAGGTGGCCCATGTCAGCCCCCGAACTGTCCGGACAGTTCGCGGCCGCGCTCGGTTGCCCGCGTGATCGCGGCATCGACCAGTGCGCGGAAGCCGCCGGCCTCGAACTGTTCCAGCGCGGCCTGGGTGGTGCCGCCGGGCGAGGTGACACGCTTGCGCAAGGTGGCCGGGTCTTCGCTGCCCTCGTGCACCATGCGAGCGGCACCGAGCGCGGTGTTCGACACCAGGATGCGCGCGGCATCGGCACTCAAGCCCTGCCGCATGGCGGCGTCGATCATCGCTTCCATCAGCAGGAAGAAATAGGCCGGGCCGCTGCCGGAGACGGCGGTGATGGCGTCCATCAGCGCTTCGTCGTCGACCCAGACTGTGGCGCCGGTCGCGGCCAGGATGCCCTCGGCGCGCGAACGCGATTCGTTGTCGACGCCAGCGTCGGCATGCAGCGCGGTCACGCCGGCGCCGATCAGGGCCGGCGTGTTCGGCATGCAGCGCACCAGGCGCGCCGAGGGCCCCAGCCAGTTGCGGAAGTTCGAGAGACGGATGCCGGCCGCGATCGAGATCAACAACGGCTTGCGCGACGCGACCAGGTCGGCGATGCCGGTGCAAACCGCAGCCATCACCTGCGGCTTCACCGCCAGCACGATGACGTCGGCAGCGGCCACCGCATCGCGGTTCTCGGCATGCACGTGCACGCCGAACTCGGCAGCGAGCCCGTAGCGCGCGTTTTCCACCGGCTCGGCGACGTGAATGCGGCGCGGGTCGGTGCCGCGGGCGAGCAGCCCGCCGATGAGCGCGCGCGCCATGTTGCCGCCGCCGACGAATGCGATGTGGTTCATGCGGGAGTATTCCTTGGACCAAAGAGTGCCGATCCTATCCGAACCAGATTGGCGCCTTCCTCGATCGCGATCGCGAAGTCGTCGGACATGCCCATCGACAAGGTGTCCACCTGCGGGTGCAGTTCGCGGGTGCGCTCGAACAGCTCACGCATGCGCCGGAACGCATCGCGCCGCTGCGCCGGGTCTGCGGTCGGCCGCGGGATCGCCATCAGTCCGCGCAGGCGCAGGCGCGGCTGCGTGGCGATCGCGGCGGCCAGCGCTTCGACCTGCGCCGGCGTGCAGCCGGACTTGCTGGCTTCGTCATCGATGTTCACCTGCACCAGCAGGTTCAGCGCGGCGCGGTCGGCGGGCCGGTACTTCGCCAGCAGCGGAATCAGTTTTTCACGGTCGATGCTCTGCACCCAGTCGAACTGCCGCGCAGCCTCCGGGCACTTGTTCGACTGCAGCGGACCGATCAGGTGCCAGTCCAGGCCGAGGTCGCCGAGTTCGCGCTGCTTGGCCAGCGCTTCCTGCACGTAGTTCTCGCCGAACGCACGCTGGCCGAGCGCCGCCAGCGCACGCACCGCGGCCGCGGGTTGGGTCTTGCTGACCGCGAGCAGTCGCACCGGGTGCGGGCCGGAGGCGGCGTCGAGGTCGGCGCGGATGCGGGAAAATCGCTGGTCGAGGGAGGTCATGGTCCGGTGGCCATTCGCGTTTTGCCGGCCTGCAAAAAGGGCTATAGTCGGGCCGAGTTTACGACCCGTCCCGGAGTGCCGCATGGATATCGCTGAGCTGCTTGCGTTTTCGGTCAAGAACAAGGCCTCCGACCTGCACCTCTCGGCCGGCCTGCCGCCGATGATCCGCGTCGATGGCGACGTGCGCCGCGTGAACATCCCGGCGCTCGACCACAAGGCGGTGCATTCGCTGGTGTACGACATCATGTCGGACAAGCAGCGCCGCGACTACGAAGAGTTCCTGGAGACCGACTTCTCGTTCGAGATTCCCGGCCTCGCGCGCTTCCGCGTCAACGCGTTCAACCAGAACCGTGGCGCCGGTGCGGTGTTTCGTACCATTCCGAGCCAGATCCTGACGCTGGAGGACCTGAACGCGCCGAAGGTGTTCAAGGAACTGATCGACGTGCCGCAGGGACTGGTGCTCGTCACCGGTCCGACCGGTTCCGGCAAGTCGACCACGCTCGCCGGCATGGTCGACCACGTCAACAAGAACGAATACGGCCACATCCTCACCATCGAGGACCCGATCGAGTTCGTGCACCAGTCGCAGAAGTGCCTGATCAACCAGCGCGAAGTGCATCGCGACACGCACGGGTTCAACGAGGCGCTGCGCTCGGCCCTGCGCGAGGACCCGGACTACATCCTGGTCGGCGAAATGCGCGACATGGAGACCATCCGCCTGGCACTGACCGCAGCGGAAACCGGACACCTGGTGTTCGGCACGCTGCATACGTCCTCGGCCGCGAAGACGGTCGACCGTATCATCGACGTGTTCCCGGCTGGCGAGAAGCCGATGGTGCGCTCGATGCTGTCGGAGTCGCTGCGCGCGGTGATCTCGCAGTCGCTGCTGAAGAAGGTCGGCGGCGGCCGTGTCGCCGCGCACGAGATCATGGTCGGCATCCCGGCGATCCGCAACCTGATCCGCGAGGACAAGGTCGCGCAGATGTACTCGTCGATCCAGACCGGCGCCGCGGTCGGCATGCAGACGCTCGACCAGTGCCTGCAGGACCTAGTCAAGCGCGGCCTGATCACGCGCACCCAGGCATCGAGTTACGCCAAGGACAAGAAGCTGTTCGAGTGATCGGGGCGCACCTGCGTCGATCACTGGCCCGGCCCGGAGAGCAAACATGAGTAGCGTGGACTTCACCTCCTTCCTGAAACTGATGGTCCACAAGAAGGGCTCGGACCTGTTCATCACCGCCGGCATCCCGCCGTCGATGAAGGTCAACGGCCGCATCGCGCCGATCACCCAGGCCCCGCTCACGCCGCAGCAGAGCCGCGACATGGTGCTGAACGTGATGACGCCGTCGCAGCGCGAGGAGTTCGAGAAGACGCACGAGTGCCAGTTCGCGATCTCGCTGCAGGGCGTCGGGCGTTTCCGCGTCAGCTGCTTCTACCAGCGCAACCAGGTCGGCATGGTGTTGCGTCGCATCGAGACGCGCATCCCCGGTGTCGAGGAACTCGGGTTGCCGCCGGTGGTGAAGACGCTGGCGATGACCAAGCGTGGCCTGATCATGTTCGTCGGTGCGACCGGTACCGGCAAGTCGACTTCGCTGGCGGCGATGATCGGCTACCGCAACCAGAATTCGACCGGGCACATCATCACCATCGAGGACCCGATCGAATTCGTGCACAAGCACGAAGGCTGCATCATCACCCAGCGCGAGGTCGGCATCGACACCGACACCTGGGATAACGCGCTGAAGAACACCTTGCGCCAGGCGCCGGACGTGATCCTGATCGGCGAGGTGCGTACACGCGAGACCATGGAGCACGCGATCGCGTTCGCCGAGACCGGGCATCTGTGCCTGTGCACCCTGCACGCGAACAATGCCAACCAGGCGCTGGACCGCGTGCTGCACTTCTTCCCCGAGGATCGTCGCCCGCAGCTGCTGATGGACCTGTCGCTGAACCTCAAGGGCGTGGTTGCGCAGCAACTGGTGCCGACTCCGGACGGCAAGCAGCGACGCGCGGCGATGGAGATCCTGCTCGGCACGCCGCTGGTCCAGGACTTCATCCGCGACGGCGAAATCCATCGCATCAAGGAAGTGATGAAGGAATCGACCAACCTCGGCATGCGCACCTTCGACCAGAGCCTGTTCGAGCTGTACCAGGCCGGTGAAATTTCCTACGAGGACGCGCTGCGCCATGCCGACTCCGCGAACGAGGTGCGCCTGCGCATCAAGCTTGCCCAGGGCGGCGACGCACACACGCTGTCGCAGGGACTGGACGGCGTCGAACTGATGGAGCAGTGAGGTCGCATGCGCTGCATCTACGTCGCCGAGAACCTGATCGACGCCCACTTGGTGCGCGATCGGCTCTGCGATGACGGCATTCCCGCGGAAATCCACGGCGAGGACCTGACCGGCAGCTTCGGTCTGTTGCCCGGCTACGTGTCGGTGTGGGTGCCGGAAATCCAGTCCCCCGATGCCGACCAGATCCTCGACAGCTTCCGCCCCGCGGAACCCGATGACCCCGGCCGCGCCGAGCTCTCCCTCCCCGACGGCACCGCGCCGGCCTGACGGTCACCCAGCCGACACACCACCGCAACAAATCGGAGGCGGTGTCATAAAGCGGTCAAATAGCGGCAATACAGTGCGCGCCCATCCGTCATCCATGGGTCGCCGCTATGTCATCTGCACGTCGCTTGTCCTTCCTCGCCATCGCCAGTGCCCTTTCGCTGCCGGCGCATGCCGAGTACCAGTTCGACCGCATCGGGGAATACGACGCCTTCGTGGACGGCGTGTTGCAGACCGACGCGAACTGGTTCGACGATGATCATCGCGATTTCGTCAACGACGCCGAGTTCCGTCGTGCCGAGATCATCTTCCGCCTGAAGCACGAGAAGGGCACCGAGTTCTTCGTCGGCTACGACCCGCGCGCCGACAAGTGGCTCGATGTCTACGCCAAGTTCATGGTCGGCCCCGGCGGCCAGGTCCGCGTCGGGCAGTACAAGCAGAGCATGAACATGGAGGAGCTGATCTCGACCAAGAACATCGACTTCGTTTCGCGTGCATTGCCGAACCTGTTCACGGTCGGGCGCCGGCTCGGTGTCGACTACATGCAGTTCGGCAGCAACTGGACGGCGTCGATCGGCGTCTACGATCGCGAGCTGACCAACAACGCCGGCAAGGGCACCGGCGTCATTGCGCGCGCCACCTACGCACCGATCCATGAGGCGGAAGAGACCCTGCACCTCGGCATCGCCGCGCTGTCGCAGGACCAGGCCAAGGGCGTCGCGCGCTTCTCCACCCGCCCCGAGGCCGATCTCGCCAACTTCCGCCTGGTCGACAGCGGCAACCTTGTCGAAGCCGAGCGCAACAACCAGATCGGGCTCGAAGCTGCCTACTCGAACGGCCCCTGGGCGCTGCAGGGCGAGTACCTGCGCGCCGATGTCTCGCGCGGCGCCGGTTTCGACAACTACGTCGCCGACGGCTACTACGTCTATGGCACCTGGTTCGTGACCGGGGAGGCCAAGACCTACAAGCAGGGCAAGTTCGACTACCCGGTGCCGAACGATCCGGGCAAGGGCGCGATCGAGCTCGGCCTGCGCTACTCGGCGGTCAACCTCGACGATGGCGCCGTGCTCGGCGGCGAGGAACAGAACTGGACGGTCGGCGCGAACTGGTACTGGCGCTCGAACTTCAAGCTCGCGCTCGACTACACCGCGGTGAGCAGCGAGAAGGCGGGCGTCTCCGATGACCCGAACATCGTCAGCGCCCGCTTCCAGTTCATGTTCTGAGGACCACGACCATGTTGCGCAAACTCAAGAGCCAGTTGCTCGTCGCCGTGGTCGCGCTCGGCGCCTGCGGCATTGCCCCGGCGGCCGACGTGATCGGTGCCGGATCGAGCTTCGTCTATCCGGTGATGGCGAAGTGGTCGGCCGACTACCGCGCCGTCGCACAGACGCGGATCAACTACCAGGCGATCGGATCGGGCGGCGGCATCGCCCAGATCAAGGCCAGGACCGTCGACTTCGGCGCCTCCGACAAGCCGCTCGACAGCGCCGAACTCGCCGCCGCGAACCTGGTGCAGTTCCCGCTGGTGATCGGCGGCGTGGTGCCGGTGGTCAATGTCGCCGGCGTCACGCCGGGCGGCATCCGCTTCAACGGCACGGTGCTTGCCGACATCTTCCGAGGCCAAATCAAGCGCTGGAACGACGCCGCCATCGTCGCGCTGAATCCGGGCGTCAGCCTGCCGGACCAGGCGATCACCGTCGTGCATCGCTCCGATGGTTCGGGCACCACCTTCAACTTCACCAACTACCTGGCCAAGGTCAGCGGCGAATGGAAGACCAAGGCGGGCGAGGGCATCACCGTGCGCTGGCCGGTCGGCATCGGCGGCAAGGGCAATGAGGGCGTCGCGGCCTACGTGAAGCAGATCAAGGGCGGCATCGGCTATGTCGAGCTGACCTACGCGCTGCAGAGCAAGCTGGGTTATGCGCTGATGCAGAACGCGGCCGGCGAGTTCGTCGCGCCGAACGAGGAGAGTTTCCAGGCCGCTGCCGACAGCGCCGAGTGGGACAAGGCGCAGGACTTCAACCTGGTGATTACCAACGCGCCCGGCGCCAAGGCCTGGCCGATCGCCGCGACCGTGTTCGTGATGATGTCCAAGCAGCCGAAGAATGCCGAGAACGCGAAGGCGGCGCTCGCCTATTTCGACTGGGTGTTCGCGAACGGCGCCGCGCAGGCGAGTGCGCTGCATTACGTGTCGCTGCCGGCCAAGGTGCAGGCGCAGGCGAAGGCGCACTGGACGGCGGCGTTGAAGTACTGATGCCTAATCCCCTCTCCCTTGATGGGAGAGGGGCAGGGGAGAGGGCGGGTTCGGAGCGCTGCATCCACGCGCTTCGCGCGCCCCCTCTCTCCCGACCTCTCTCCCACGAGGGGAGAGAGGAGTACAAGGCACGCCAGCGTATCGGTTCGAGGAACCAAGCAATGCAGGAAACCCTCATCGCCGCCGCCGAACGGCGGGCATCGCGCGATGCGCGTCACGACCGCAGCTTCCGCTGGATGCTGGCGGGCGCGGGTCTGTTCGTGTTGCTCGCGCTCGGCGGTGCGGCGCTGTCGATGCTGTGGGGCGGGCGCGAGGCGTTCGCCACGTTCGGGCTCGACTTCATCACCAGCTCGAACTGGGACGCGATCGGCCAGCAGTTCGGCGCCTGGGTGCCGATCTACGGCACGCTCGTCACCGCGGCGATCGCGATGCTCATCGCGATCCCGGTCAGCTTCGGCATCGCGCTGTTCCTGACCGAAGTGGCACCGACCTGGATGCGCACGCCGGTCGGCACCGCGATCGAACTGCTGGCTGGCATTCCGTCGATCATCTACGGCATGTGGGGCCTGTTCGTGTTCGTGCCGATGCTGGCCGAGCATGTCTATCCGTGGGTCGATGCGAACCTTGGCCAATGGCCGATCGTCGGCAGCCTGTTTGCCGGTCCGCCGCTTGGCATCGGCACGCTGACCGCGGGCCTGGTGCTCGCGATCATGGTCGTGCCGTTCATCTCCTCGGTGATGCGCGATGTGTTCCTGACCGTGCCGACGCGACTGAAAGAGTCGGCCTATGCGCTCGGCTCGACGCGCTGGGAAGTGGTCTGGGACGTGGTGCTGCCATACACGCGCTCGGCGGTGATCGGTGGCATCTTCCTCGGCCTCGGGCGTGCGCTCGGCGAGACCATGGCGGTCACCTTCGTGCTCGGCAACGCGCATGAACTCTCCACCTCGCTGCTGATGCCGGGCAACTCGATCGCCGCCACCATCGCCAACGAATTCGCCGAAGCCGACACCGATCTCTACCGCAGTTCGCTGATCGCACTCGGCTTCCTGTTGTTCGTGGTCACCTTCATCGTGCTCGCCGTGGCCAAGCTGATGCTGCGCCAGCTCGCCAAGCGGGAGGGCAGCTGATGAGCAGCGATCTGATCTTCCTGAAGCGCCGCATCATCAATGCGGTCGCGTTGTTGCTCTCGGCCTGCGCCGCCGTGCTCGGGCTGGCCTTCCTCGCCTGGATCCTGTGGACGACGCTGAGCAAGGGCATCGCCGCGTTCAGCCCGACCCTGTTCACGCAGATGACACCGCCGCCGGGGGAAGCCGGAGGGCTCGCCAATGCGCTGTTCGGGAGCCTGATGATGTGCCTGCTGGCGACCGCGATCGGCACCCCGATCGGCATCGCCGCCGGCACCTTCGTCGCCGAATACGCCGACCGCCACTGGGTCGGCACCACCATCCGCTTCGTCAACGACATCCTGCTGTCGGCGCCGTCGATCGTGCTCGGACTGTTCGTCTACACCCTGGTGGTGCGGCCGATGGGCGGATTCTCCGGTTTCGCCGGTGCCCTCGCGCTCGCCTTCATCGTGCTGCCGGTGGTGGTACGCACGACCGACGACATGCTCAAGCTGGTTCCTTCGCAGATGCGTGAAGCCGCGCTCTCGCTCGGCATTCCGCAGTGGAAGGTCACCCTGCAGATCCTCTATCGCGCCGCGGCGCCGGGCATCGTCACCGGCGTGTTGCTCGCGCTCGCGCGCATCAGCGGCGAGACCGCGCCCTTGCTGTTCACCGCGCTCAACAACCAGTACTGGAGTTCGGACATGAGCGAGCCGATCGCGAGCGCGCCGGTGGTGATCTTCCAGTACGCGATGAGTCCGTTCGAGGACTGGCATGCGCTGGCCTGGGCCGGCGCCTTCATCATCACCGTGTTCGTGCTGGCGCTGTCGCTGTTCGCGCGCCTGGTCCTGCTTCGAAAACGAGTCGCCCATGACTGAGCTCCGTACCGCCGTTGCCGCCCGCGATGCCGGGCCGACCACCACCACCAAGATGGCGGTGCGTCGCCTGAACTTCCATTACGGCAACTTCCACGCCATCAAGGACGTCAGCCTCGACATCCCCGAGAAGCGCGTCACCGCGATGATCGGCCCGAGCGGCTGCGGCAAGAGCACGCTGCTGCGCGTGTTCAACCGAATCTACTCGATCTATCCCGGCCAGAAGGCCAGCGGCGAGGCGCTGCTCGACGGCGAGAACATCCTCGACGCGCGCTATTCGGTGAATCGCCTGCGCGCCAAGGTCGGCATGGTGTTCCAGAAGCCGGTGCCGTTCCCGATGTCGATCCACGACAACATCGCTTACGGCATCAAACACTACGAGCGGCTGAACAAGGCCGAGATGGCGGAACGCGTCGAGCAGGCCCTGCGCCAGGCCGCGTTGTGGGACGAGGTCAAGGACAAGCTCAAGCAGAGCGCGAACGGACTGTCCGGCGGTCAGCAACAGCGCCTGTGCATCGCGCGGGCGATCGCGCTGAAGCCGGATGTGCTGCTGCTCGACGAGCCGACCTCGGCGCTCGATCCGATCGCGACCGGGCGCATCGAGCAGCTGATCGCCGAACTGCGCAACGACTTCACCATCGTCATCGTCACCCACAACATGCAGCAGGCCGCGCGCTGCTCGGACTTCACCGCGTTCATGTACCTCGGCGAGCTGATCGAACACGGCGTCACCGAACAGATCTTCACCCAGCCCAAGGTGCAGCGCACCGAGGACTACATCACCGGACGCTTCGGCTGAGGACCACGCCATGCCGCACGAACACATCGTCAAGAGCTACGACAACGAACTCGCGCGCCTGACCGGCGAGATCGCGCGCATGGGTGATCTCGCCTGTGCGCAACTGCGCGCCGCAGCCAAGGCGCTCGACGCACGCGATGCCGACGCCGCACGCGCGGTGATGGCGGCCGACGCCGAGATCGACGCGCTCGAACACGTCGTCAGCCACGACGTGATCCGCCTGCTCGCGCTGCGCCAGCCGATGGCGCGCGACCTGCGCGAGGTGATGGCGGCACTGCGCATCAGCGCCGACATCGAACGCATCGGCGACTACGCCAAGAACGTCGCCAAGCGCACGCTGGCGCTGAAGGACGCGCCGCAGATCGCGGCCACGCGCGCGCTCGCCTCGCTCGCGCAACTGGCCCAGGAACTGGTCGCCGAAACCATCGTCGCCTACCGCGAGCGCAATGCCGAGCGCGCGATGAAGGTGCGCGCGCGCGACGCCGAACTCGACGCCGAATACACCCAGCTGTTCCGCTCGCTGCTCACCTACATGATGGAAGACCCGCGCAACATCAGCGCCTGCACGCACCTGCTGTTCGCCGCCAAGAACATCGAACGCATCGGCGACCACGCCACCAACATCGCCGAATACGTCTGGTTCATCGAACACGGCGAACGCGAAATGCCCGAGCGCGAGAAGCGCGATACCACCATCGACGCGCGCTGAGCGGATTCTCCGCGCACTGAGCCGCCCAGTGGTCGCCAGTGCGCCGAGCGTTGGCTTCCGAAGACGTCTCGATTCAGGCGGCGATGTCCACGCAATCGATCATGCTGGCCGGGTGCGGAATCGACAGGCCATCCCCGCGCAGCCCGCCCCGTAAACGCGATGGCCTCGCTGCGGTCGTCCCGGGTCATCACTCGAAGCCGTCGTGGAACAGGTCGTCGATGACCAGGGTGTGTTGGTTGGCGTTGGCGCAGGCGGTCTGGGCCGAGAGGTTGTAGGCGTTGCCGTGGTAGATCGCGACCCAGCGCCAGGTGCCGAGCTGGTTAGCGGCGTAGGTGCCCGAGAGGTAGTTGCCGTTGGCGCTGATCGCGGTGCTGCCGGTGTAGGCGGCGGAGAAACTGCAGTTGCTGTCGGCGGGGGAGTAGAGACGGAACTCGATGCGTCCTGAGGGAAACATGGCGCCGGACAGCGTGGCCTGGTCGATGGTGTTGGCGCCGATCTGGACCGGGCTCGCGGCTACGCCGCTGATCGCCGGCGGATTGGCGAGCACGGCGCCGACGACATTGGCGCAGGTGCGGGTGAAGAAACCGCAGACGCTGGCGCACTCGTTGTTCAGCGCGCAGGGGCAGCCGTCGTCGCTGAGGTCGTAGGCGTTGCCGAGGCTGCATACCGGCGGGTCGGGATCGGGCGTGGCGCCGCCGCATTCGTGGCCGGAGGCACCGCCGCAGACGCCGATGCAGTCGTTGTTGCCGTTGCATTCGCAGCCGTCGGCGCTGCGATCCAGGCCATTGCCGACCGGGGCGCAGTAGCTGGCGTTGGTCACGGCACCGCAGAAGCCGCCGCTGCACACGCCCATGCATTCGTTGTTGCCGAGGCAGGGGCAGCCATCGGAACTCTTGTCGATGCTGTTGCCGGGGTAGCAGACGACCAGCGGGGCACCGGCAGGCGCTGCGGGCAGTTCGGCGGCGGCGGGCGTGGTGCAGGCCACGAAGGACATCAGCAGCGCGGCGAGCCAGGTTCGCGATCGCATCTTGGTCTCCGGGAGTGCTGCGCCGCGACCGCGTGCTCTTGGGAACGCGGTATCCGGCGCGGGCGGCCATTTTGCGGCATTCGGCGTTGCGTTGCCCGTCCCGGGTGTGGGCGAACGGGTCGAGCGGCTACTGGAACACCTCGGCGCCGAGTTCGTCGGCTGCGGCCTGCCAGCGCACGCGGAGCTCGACGAACAGCCGCTTCAGCGTGGCATCGTCGAGCTGCTTCTCGGCCGCATGCTCGATCTGCCAGCAGATGTCGGCGATGCGCACGGCACCGATGCCAAGCGCCCCGGAGCGCAGGTAGTGGGCGTTCTGGCGCAGGGTCTTGGTGTCGGCCTTGACGATCGCGTCCTGGATCTTCTGTACCAGGCGCGGCGATTCGGCGAGGAAGGTGCCGGCGATCTTGCCGAGCATGTCCGCGCCCTTGTTGCGTTCCAGCATGCGGATCTGCTCCAGCGCCGCGCGGTCGATTTCGCCCATGGTGTGCTCCGTTGCCGCAGGGTGCATCCATGCCACGCCGCCAGCGCCGCTGCAACGCCAAATCCCGCAGCGAGCCGGCAATTCCGGGTGCCGCCACCATTGTTGGCGAGCGTGATGGCGGCGCTGCCCGCTGGTCGCGCCGGCCGCTACCCCTGCTGCCACTTCAGGCGGGTGTAGGCGATGCGGAATTGCTGGCGTTCGGCGTTGCGTTGCGAGGCGCTGCCGGGTTCGGTGGCCATCATCGCGAGCGGGCAGTGGTGGCGGGCGGCGTGGCTCAGCCGGGCGGCGAGCAGGGCGGTCTGCGCGCCGCGGTTGCGCGCCGCGGGAATGGTGCTGGCGCCGGCGAGCAGGGCGACGCCGTCGCCGAGGAACAGCGAGGCGCTGGCGACCGGCCGGCCGTCGATCTCGGCGAGGAAGCTGACCATGCGCTCGGCCGGGACGATGGCGCAGCTGAGGTCGTGGATGAAGCGCGCGACCTCGTCCGATTCGCTGCCCCAGCCGCTCGCGGCGATTCCGGCCCAGGTCTCGGTCTCGTCCACGCCGATGCTGCGCACGCGCAGCGCCGCGTCCATCTGCGGCGCCGCCTGCACGCCGCCGGCACTCGGCCGCCACAGCAGCGAACTCATCTCGACGATGCGGTACTGACGTTGCTGCAGGGCGGCGATGGTGGCCATGCCGGCCAGCGGCGAAATCTCGAGCACGGCCTTGGTCGAATGGCCGTGGAAGAACGCCTCGATCGCGTCCAGTTCATGACCCAGCGGATCGTCGTACAGGCCGAAACCGAAGGCCTGGGTCATCGGCGAGCCGGCACCGTCGAACATCGCGCAGCTGCCGCCGAAGTCGTGCCAGCAGGACTTCGACTGCGGCTGCAACTGCGCGCGCGACTGCACGATGGCAGCGCAGGCCAGTCCCTCGGTGCGTTCCAGCCGGCGCGCGAGATCGCGGTCGGCATGCGGGTGCGGGTGGCGCATTGTGGATGCCCGAGTCAGGTTGGCGTGTACGGATCGGCGATGCCGATGCGGGCGAGCAGCCGGGTTTCCAGCGCTTCCATGGCGGTGGCGTCGTGTTCGTCGATGTGGTCGTAGCCGAGCAGGTGCAGGGTGCCGTGGATGGTGAGGTGGGCGTAGTGGTCGCGCAGGCGCTTGCCCTGTTCGGCGGCTTCGCGCGCGACCACGTCGGCGCAGATCGCGAGGTCGCCGAGCAGCGGCGACCGCACGCCGGGTGGCAGGTCGGCCGGAAACGACAACACGTTGGTGGCGTAGTCCTTGCCGCGGAAGTCGCGATTGAGGGCGCGTGCGCTGGCGGTGTCGGCGATCAGCAGGTGGATCTCGGCGGCGCGACGGCGCTTCGCACCGTGCAGCGCGAGTTCGATCCAGGCGCGGAACGTGCGCGGCGCCGGCAGGCCCTTCCAGCCGGGTTCGCTGCGAAGGTGCACGGTGAGCCCGGCGTCCGTGCCGCCGCTGCCCTGCGCTCGTTTCGGAGCGCGCGCGGTGCGGTTCATGCGGTGTCCTGCCGGGTCGCGGCGTCGGCGGCCTCGTAGGCGACGACGATGCGCTGCACCAGCGGGTGGCGCACGACGTCGCGTGCCTCGAAGATCGTGAAGCTGATGCCCTCGACCTTGCGCAGGACCTGCATCGCATGGCGCAGGCCGGAGGTCACGTGTTTGGGCAGGTCGATCTGGGTGACGTCGCCGGTGATCACCGCGACCGAACCGAAACCGATGCGGGTCAGGAACATCTTCATCTGCTCGATGGTGGTGTTCTGCGCCTCGTCGAGGATCACGAAGGCGTCGTTCAGCGTGCGCCCGCGCATGTAGGCGAGCGGCGCGATCTCGATCACGTTGCGCTCGATCAGCTTCGCGACGCGGTCGAAGCCGAGCATCTCGTACAGCGCGTCGTAGAGCGGGCGCAGGTACGGATCGACCTTCTGCGTCAGGTCGCCGGGCAGGAAGCCGAGCTTCTCGCCGGCCTCGACCGCGGGGCGCACCAGGATCAGCCGCTGCACGCGGTTGTTTTCGAGCGCATCGACTGCGCTCGCGACCGCGAGGTAGGTCTTTCCGGTGCCGGCCGGGCCGATGCCGAAGTTGATGTCGTGGCGCGCGATCGCGTGCAGGTAGCGCTGCTGGTTGCCGCCGCGGCCGCGGATGTTGCCGCGCTTGACCTTGATGCTGACGTCCTGTGCCTCGGGTGCCTCGCGCTCGGCAATGCGGTCGGCGCCGACCTCGTTCAGCGCCAGGTGCACGTCGTGCTCGCCGATCACGCTGTCGGCGGTCGCCGCGAACAACGCGCGCAGCACCTTTTCGCCGCGTCGCGTCGCCGCGGTACTGCCGTCGAGCCGGAACACCGCGCCGCGGTTGGCGATCTCGATGCCGAGGCGGGACTCGATCTGGCGCAGGTGCGCCTCGACCGGACCGCAGAGGTTGGCGAGGCGTTCGGCGTCGTCGCCGTCGAGCGAGAATTCGCGGGCTTTGGCAGGTGCGGTCATCGCCGCAGTTTAGCGCCCACGGCGCACGTTCCGTCCTAAGATCGACGCATGCATCGGGGGATTTCATGGGGTTGCCTGGCGTTCGGCCTGCTCGGGTCGGCGTTGGCCTGTGTCGCCGCCGACGATGCCTCGCCGCTCGACGAGCCCGGTTTCGCCAGCATCGGCAATTCCGAGTCGATTCCCGACGGCGTGGTCTCGGCATTGGCCGAAGACCACGCCGGCATGATCTGGATCGGCTCGCCCGCCGGCCTGATCCGCTACGACGGCTATCGCTTCCGCTTCCACGTACACGATGCCGCCGACCCGCGTTCGATCGGCGGCAATTTCGTGCGCAGCCTGCTGGTCGCCAGCGACGGGCGCATCTGGGTGGGCACCGAGGCCGACGGCGTGTCGGTCTACGATCCGGTGCGGGAGGACTTCGAGGGCTACGAATCCGATCCGACGCACCCGCAAGGCATGCCGGCCGGTGCGGTCACCGCGCTGGCGCAGACACCGGATGGCGCGATCTGGATCGGCCAGCGTGGCGGCGGCCTGACCCGGCTCGATCCGCGCACCCGCCAGTTCCGCCACTTCCGCGCCGTTCCGGGTTCCGACGCGGCACCGAACGACGATCGCGTGCAGGCGCTGATGGTCGATCGCAGCGGCGACCTGTGGGTCGGCACCTGGGACGGAGTGGCGCGGCTGCGTGCGGGTTCGCAGCAGTTCGAGCCGCCACGGTTTCCGGCCGGCGCGCCCGACGTGCTCGCGGGCAAGACCGTGTGGTGCCTGTTCGAGGCGGGTGACGGCCGCATCTGGGTGGGCACGCAGCAGGGTGATCTGGTGCGGATCGACCCGCGCGATGCGAGCGCCGAGGAGGTCCGGCAACCGGCATCCGATGGCGACCATTCGGCCACCGTGTACACCGCCGTGCAGCCGCTGCCCGCGGAGGTCTGGGTCGGGCGCGCCAGCGGCATCGAAGTGCGTGCTGCCGACGACGGCCATCTGCTGCGACGCCTGCGCCACGACCCGGCGCGCAACATGAGCCTGGCCAGCAACGAGGTGCGCGCGCTGTTTCTCGACCGCTCGCGACTGGTCTGGGTGGGCGGCTATGGCGGTGGCGTGCAGCGGCACGACCCGAATCGCCGCAGCCTGCGCGTGCGCCGGCACGACCCGGGATTCGGCGGCGTGTTCGCCGACCCGAACGTGCGCAGCGTGCTGGAACTGGCCGATGGTCGGGTGCTCGCCGGCACCCAGGAGAACGGGATCGCGGTGTTCGACGCCGGCTTGCAGCTGATCGACGCCTTCGTCGCCGCACCCGGGCAGCCCGACGCGCTGCAGGGCGGACGTATCGGTGGCCTGGCACAGACGCCGGATGGCGCGATCTGGATCGGTTCCGATTCCGGGCTGTACCGGCGCGATCCGGCGCGCGCCGGCTTCGAGCGCTTCGCCACCGGCAAGGGCCGCACGCGACGCCTGCTGGCCGGTGCCGATGGCGCGGTCTGGGTCGCGACCGAGGACGGGCTGTATCGCAAGTCCGCCGGCGCGCGCGAGGTGGTGCGCATCACCGGGCCGGACGGGGCGTTGGTCCGCGGCGACGTCAATGCACTGGTGCAGGCAGCGGATGGCCACATCTGGGTCGGCGCCGAGAAGGGCATCTACGTCGCCAGCGCCGGGGCGATCGAGATGCAGCCGCTGCCGATCGCCACCGATGCCGGGCTTGCGCATGCCACCGTGGTCGGGCTGCTGTTCGACCGCCACGGCGGCCTGTGGGCGGACACCGCGGTGGGCCTGCACTACCTGCGCGATCCGGCGCAGCGTCCGGCGCGATTCGAGCGCGTCAGCGAGCGCCTTGGTATCGCCGGGCGGCCATTCGGCGCGAACCTGCTCGAAGACGCCGCCGGGCGCATCTGGACGCACGAGTTCGTCTACGACCCGAAGCAGGCGCGGCTGCATGAACTGACCCGCGCCGACGGCGTCGACTTCGGCACCGGCTGGTTCCGCGCCTACGCGCCGACCCGCGACGGCCGGCTGCTGTTCGGTGGCAGCAAGGGGCTGCTGGTGGTCGATCCGGCCGGCTATCAGCCTTGGGACTACGCGCCGCCGCTGGTGGCGACCGAACTCAAGGTCGACGGTCGCACGCAGCCGCTCGGCGACCCGCTGGTCGGGCTGACGCTGACGCCCGAGCAGCGCGGCTTCAGTGTCGAGTTCGCGGCGCTGGACCTGAGTGCGCCCGAGCGCAATCGCTACGCCTATCGCCTGGAAGGATTCGATCCGGACTGGATCGAGACCGACGCCAACTACCGCGTCGCCGCCTACAGCAACCTGTGGCCGGGCAGCTACCGCATGCGCGTGCGCGGCAGCAACCGCAGCGGCGTGTTCAGCGCGCACGAACTGGCGTTCCCGGTGCGCGTGCTGCCGGCGTTCTGGCAGACCTGGTGGTTCGCGCTGCTGGTCGCGCTGGCCGCGGCGGCGCTGGTCGTGTCCGGGTTCCGCTCGCGCACCGCGCGCATCCGCCGCAAGGCCGAGCAGCTGCAGCAACTGGTCGATGGCCGCACCGCCGAGCTGCGCGCCGCCAAGGAACGCGCCGAGGCTGCACTCGGCGAGTTGCAGGGCGCGCAGCGGCAGCTGGTCGAGGCCGAGAAGATGGCGTCGCTCGGCGGGCTGGTGGCCGGCATCGCGCACGAGATCAACACCCCGATCGGCATCGCCGTCACCGCCGCCACGCACCTGCAGGAATCGAGCCGGCAGCTGGTCCAGCGCATCGACGCGCGCGAACTCAAGGCGAGCGAGCTGCCGGCGTTCCGCGACAACGTCAACGAGTCGATGCGGCTGATCCTTGGCAGCTTGGAGCGCGCGCTGCATCTGATCACCAGCTTCAAGAAAGTGGCGGTGGACCAGTCCAGCGAACAACGCCGGCGCTTCGAGCTGCGCGGCTTCCTCGACGACGTACGCACCGCGCTGGCGCCGACCTACAAGCACACCCGCCACCAGCTCGACATCGACTGCGCCGAGGGCATCGTTGCCGATACCTACCCCGGCGCGCTGTTCCAGGTGCTGACCAATCTGATCCACAACGCGCTGGTGCATGCCTTCGTCGAGGGCAGCGCCGGGCACATGCAGGTCAGCGTGCAGGCCGATGGCGATGGCTTCGTGCTGCGCTATCGCGACGATGGCGTCGGCATGCCGGAGGCGGTCGCGGCGCGCGCGTTCGAGCCGTTCTTCACCACGCGTCGCGGCAGCGGCGGCTCCGGCCTCGGGCTGCACGTAGTGTTCAACCTGGTCACGCAGATGCTTGGCGGGCGCATCGAACTGCACACCGCACCCGGCGCCGGCTGCGAGTTCGTGCTGCGCCTGCCGCTGCAGGCGCCGGCGCGGCCGTTGCGTTAGTGACAGCTGCCGGCGCTGAAGCTCGCAGGATCTTGTTCCAGTCCGTCGGCAAACAGCGTCTCGCCGAACACCGGGCCGAACTCGCTGGTGTTGCCGAGCGCGTCGGTCGCGGTGAGCGTCAATGGCAGCACGTTGGCGCCGGCGTCCAGGGTGAACTGCAGCGGTTGCTGCGCGTTGATCTCGTCGATCTCGTCCTGCGCCAGCAGTTCGGCACTGCCGCCACCGCAGCCGGCGCGATGGAACTGCACGGTGATCGGGTAGCTGCTGTTGCCGGGCAAGCTGTCGAGCGTGTAGTCGAGCGTCACGCTGTTGCCGCCGCTCGGCAGGAAGCCTGCGGGCAGGGTGAGGATCGGGAAGTTCTGGAAGCGGTTGCCGCCGGCGGCCACGTTCGGGTCGGAGCCGTTGGCATCGGCGTCGTCGGCGTCGTTCGGCGTGGCGCCGTCGAAGGCATTGCTGCCGGCGAGGTCGATCGCTGCGCCGCCGTTGCCGTGGAAGATGTTGCCGAGGATCGGCGCGCCCCAGCAGCTGCCGATGGCGACGCCGGCGTTGGCGTTGTGGACGATGGCATTGCCCTCGCCCGGTGCGGATCCGCCGATCCACGCGCGGCAGTAGCCGCCGAGGCTGAGCAGGATCGCGGGATAGCCGGAGGCATGGCCGTTGCCGAGCGCGCGGTCATCGCGGATGCTGCCGATGCGGTTGCCGTGCACGCGCAGGTACGGCAGCGCGCCCGCGCTCTGGAAGTTGCTGGCGCTGACCGCGATCGCGCTGAAGCCGTTGCCCGAGAGCACGTTGCCCTCGCCGGCAGCGGCGCCGCCGATCAGGGTGTCGCGCGCATCGAGCAGGTACATGCCGAAGTCCTGGCGACCCGGCACCGCGCTCAGGTCCGCGGCGGCGCCGATGATGTTGCCCTGGATGCGTACCGACAGCAGCGCGTACTGGTTCGACAGGCCGTAGTCGCGGTTGGCGGCGATGACGTTGCCTTGCGCCGGGTCGCTGCCGCCGACGCGCACGTCGCCGCCGATGGTGATGCCGGTGCCGTTTGGCATCGCGATCCGGCCACTGACGTCGGTGCCGATGTAGTTGCCTTCGACCACGTTCGGTCCTGGATTGAACTGAAAGATCGCGCGCCGCCACTGGTTCAGCACCAGACCGCGCACGCTCAGTGCGGCATAGGCGGTCAGCCCATCGGCCGCGGTGCCGGGGCCGCGCAGTTCGATCTTGAGCGTGTGTGCGATGCCGGCGTCCAGCGGGTTGCTGTTCGGCGCGGCCCCGGGCTGGGTGAAGCCGTCGATGGCGAGCGCGTCGGTGATGCCGGGCAGGCCGCTCGCGGCCTCGATCCGCCAGTGCTGCGTGTCGGCCTGGTAGCCGGGGTCGGCGAGCGGCAGGTCGAAGACGATGCTGTCGGCACCGGGCGTGGCATTGGCGGTGGCGATCGCGCCGCGCAGCGAGCAGTCGTTGGCGACCGCGCCGACGCAGGCGCCGAGCGGAGCATCGATGCTGGTGTCGACCACCAGCGTCGCGGCGCGGGTGCAGGGGCAGGCGATGATCGCCAGTGCGGCGGTCAGGGTGCGCAGCAAGGTCATGGGCAGGTCTCCGGGGATTTCTGCGGCATACGCTGCATTCGCGGCGCGACTGACATCGGCTGCTACATTTCGCCCGAGTCGCTGCCGGGTGAGGGGTCGCCACCGCAATGGATGCATTCGTCTGGGATGAGCGCTTCGCCATCGGCGAGGCACTGGTGGACCACGAGCACCAGGGGCTGGTGCGCATCATCAACGCGGTGGTGGCGCTGCACCGGGCCGGGGGCGGCAGTGCCGCGGAGCTGGAGCCGCTGCTCGACGAACTGTTCGACTACGCCGCCACCCACTTCCGCCACGAGGAAGCGCTGATGCAGGGCAGCGGCATCGATGCCCGCCACTGCCGCCAGCATGCGCTCGCGCACGGCGACTTCACCAGGCAGGTGCGGCGCCTGCGCGAGTTGCCGTTCCAGTCGAGCAACACCTCGCATCTGGCGCGCTTCCTGACCGGATGGCTGGCGGCGCACATCCTGCGCGAGGACCGTTCGATGATGCGCCAGATCGAGCGCGTGCGCGCCGGCACCGACGCGGCCGACGCCTACGCCGCCGAACTGGCGATGCCGGCTGATGCGGCGGTCGACAACCTGCTGCAGGCGATGGATGCCCTCTATCGCCTCGCCGACGCGCGCAGCGAACAGTTGCAGCGGATGAAGGACCGGCTCGAAGAGCTGGTCGCCGAGCGCACGCAGCAGCTGCTGCAGTCGGAGAAGATGGCCGCGGTCGGCCAGCTTGCCGCCGGCGTCGCGCACGAGATCAACAACCCGATCGGCTTCGTGCGCTCGAACCTGTCCACGCTCAAGCGCTATCTGGAGCAGTTCGGTGCCGCGCTCGACGCCGGTGCGGGCAGTGCGCTCGCGGGCGACGAACTGGCCTTCGTGCGCGCCGACGCCGCGGCGCTGGTCGAGGAGAGCGAGCAGGGCGTGGAGCGCGTGCGCCGCATCGTCGCCGACCTGCGCGAGTTCGCGCAGGTCGATGCGCTGGCGACGCCGCGCGGTGGTGCGCGAGTACGGCCGCGTGCCGGAAGTGGTGTGCCAGCCGGCGCTGCTCAACCAGGCGTTGCTGAACCTGTGCGTGAACGCGGTCGAGGCGATGGATGCACGCGGTGGCCGCTTGACGGTGCGCACCAGTCCCAGCGGCGACGGCGTCTGCATCGAGGTCGTCGACGACGGGCGCGGCATCGAGCCCGGACATCTGCCGCGCATCTTCGATCCGTTCTTCACCACCAAGCCGGTCGGCGCCGGCACCGGGCTCGGCCTGGCGGTGGCGTTCGGCATCGTGCAGCAGCACCACGGCACGCTGACCGCGACCAGCACGCCCGGGGTTGGCAGCTGCTTCCGCATCGAGCTGCCGGCGCGGCCGGCGCCACGCTGAGCCCGCGCGCTATTCGCGGTAGACGAAGCGCCCGTCCTCGATCTTCATCACCACACTGTCGTTGCCGGTGAGGGTGCCGCTGAACTCGACTTCGATGTGCGCGGGCGCGGCGTTGGCGGCGTGTACGTCGACGACCAGGTCGTAGCCCATCATGCTGCCGGCGATGAAGCGCTCCGGCGTGTAGTTCGCGAGCTGGGCGACGCTGCCGGCGGCGTCGCCGTTGCGGATCGGGTAACGGCCGGGGCCGTCGATGCCGAACAGGTTGATGTTGAACTGCTGCTCGTTCGCATCCTTCGCGCCGCGCGCGCCGGCAACGATCAGCGCGCGTTCGTAGCCAGGCGGGTGGAAGGCGCCGAAGACCTCGTGGTCGGCGCGCCATTCGATGCCATCGATGCGCATCTGCAGCGTGTTCTGCACGCTGGCATCGGGGGCGGTACCCACTGCCGGCGCGATCGGCACGAAGGACTCGCCGCAGCCGCAGGCGAGCAGGGCGAACAGCAGGATCGGGGCAGTGCGGGCGATGCGCATCGGCGGGGTCCTCCGGGATTCAGTCTTCAAAGCCGTTGGCGAGCAGCACCACGTCGGCCTCGGGTTCGTTCGGCTGGCGTTCGATCGCGCCGCTGTCGCAGCGCGCGAGGCCGTTGCCGTCGCCATCGACCGGTGCGGTGCGGCCGCGCTGGTCGATGGTCCGGCCGCTGCTGCAGTCGACGCGGTCGATCAGCGCGCTGCCCGGTTGCGGCACGAAGCCGAAGGTGGCGGCACCGGCATTGCTGAGCGCGCCGAGGCCAAGGTCGGCCGCGGTGCTGATGGTCAGGTCGGTCGGGTGCGTTGGATTGCAGTCGGCGGGCATCACGTTGCCGCCTAGCGAGATGCCGTGGAAGCCGGAGCAACTGCCGGCGCTGGCGGCGAGGATCACGTTGTTCTCCAGGTCGGCACGCCCACCCAGCGACGACACGTACAGCGCGCCGCCGCCGGTCGAAAGGCCATTGCGCAGCGTGCTGTGGCGAAGGCTGATCGAGGTGTTGACCAGGTGCGCGCCGATGACCGCGATGTCGCCGCCGTGGCCGAGCGGGTTCAGCGTGGCGTTGCCGCTGAAGCTGAGGTTGATCAGTTCCTGGCCGACGAGTCCGCGCAGGTGGATGGCGCCGCCGTCGTACTCGGCTGTGTTGTCGACGAAGCTGGCCTGGGCAATCGGTGCGGTGCGCGTGACCAGCGCGATCGCGCCGCCGTTGCGGCGCGCGTGGTTGCGGTTGAACTGCACCTGGTCGAACACCGCGATGCCGCCGCCGAGCAGGCCGCCGCCATCGAGTGTGGCTTCGTTGTCGGCAATCACCACGCGGGTCAGTGCGGTGTAGCCCCACAGCACCGGCGCCGCCAGCGGCCAGCCACCGTTGAGGTACAGCGCTCCGCCGTAGTCGGCGCGATTGGACTCGAAGCGGCTGTCGATGAGGTTGGCTTGTCCGCCCTGGAGCAGCGCGCCGCCGAATGGCGCAACGTTGCCGGTGAACACGCCGTACTGCATCGCGAGCACGCCGTAGCCGCCCGCGTGCAGCGGCAACGGACCATCCACGAACACCGCGCCGCCCTCGGCCATCGCGAGATTGCCGACGAAGCGCGGGCGCAGCAGTTGCGCCGCGGTGTCGAGCACGGCGGTGCCGGCGACGCCGTCATCGTGCGCGGACAGGAACAGCGCACCGCCGCTCTCGTCGGCGAGGTTGTCCTCGAACGCCACGTCGGTGCCCGCCAGGATCGCGTTTTCGCGCAGCAGCGCCGCACCGCCACGCAGGGTCGCGTGGTTCTGGTCGAAGCGCACTCGCGTCAGCGTTGCGCTGCCACCGCGCAGGTGCAGCGCGCCGCCGGTGTAGCCGACGTTCTGGGTGAAGCGGGTGTCGGTCGCGGTGAGCGTGCCGAACCAGAGCTGCAGGGCGCCGCCTTCGCCGCTGGCACCGGCGACGTTGGCGCTGAGCGTGCTGTCGACGAGCGTGACGTTGCCATTGGCGGCGATCGCACCGCCATGCGCGGCCTGCGCGTTCTCGATGCGGCTGCGGCGCAGTTCCAGCGTGCTGCCGTTGCCGGTGTGGATGGCGCCACCGGAGTATTCCGCGGAGCAGGCTACGAGCGAACTGTCGAGGATGCGCAACGACGTGCCGCCGGCGACCGCCGCGCAGCCACCATAGCCGCCGGCTGCGTAGCCGCGGTACAGGCGCAGGCCACGCAGTTCGACCACGCTGCCGCTGGTGCCGGTGGCGAGCAACGGGGTTGCGTACTGGCCGTCGAGCACGATGCGCCCGCCGCCATCGACGATGAGGTTGCCGCTCAGGGTCTTGATCGCGCTCAGCGCCAGTGTGTGCTCGGCCGCGCCGCAGTCGAACGACAGCGTGCCGGCCGGCGCCAGCAGCGCGATCGCGGCATCGAGCGCGGCCTCGTCGCACGACGCCGGCGTACCGCTGCCGACGGTGGCGTCCGCAGCATCGGCTGCCGGCATCGCGGCCGCCAGCAGCAACGGCAACAGCCGCGAAATCCATTCGGTACGGGGCTTGCGGATCATCGGGTGGCTCCTGCGCATGGCCGAAACGGTGGCTTGTTCCGACATACGCCGTTGCCGCGCAAAGCTGACAGGCGACGCCCGATGGGCGATATCTTCCGTCGGCCCGGCGTGAGCCGCTTCGCAGCCCGGCGCTGCGCGGGGGACTATCGTCGGGCCTGGGCGGATCGGCCGGCAAAGGAGAACGCGATGAAGCAGTGCCTGCGATTTGGGATCCTGGTGGTCGCGGCCGGCGGCGCGCAGGCGGCGGAGGTGACCGTCAAGAACGACTCGCTCGCCGACCTCGGCACGGCGGTGATCGTGCAGGGGTTCGTGCCCGGAGAGAAGGCCGCGTCGTGGCTGACCTCGCCCTGCAATGGCGATCTGCGCGCGGTTCAGGTGTTCTGGCGCTCGCCGGCCGGAACCAGCGGCCAGACCTTGCACCAAGCGATCGAGATTTCGCGCTCCGGCACGTTCCCGACGCCGGGTACGCTGGCACAGAGCATCGTCGGGCCGGTGCTCACCGATGGTGCGTTGAACGAATTCCGCTATCTGGACGAGAACAACACCGTGCCGCTGATCGTGCCGGTGACCGCCAACGAAACCTTCGTCGTCGCGCTGGAGTTCGATGTCAGCATCGGCGCCGGCGATCCCAGCGTGGTGCGCGATGTCGATGGCAACCAGAGCGGGCGCAATGGTCTATATGCGCAGATCGGCGCCGGCAGCTACGCCTGGTTCAATTCTTCCAGCCTCGGCGTCAATGGCGACTGGGTGATCCGTGCGGTCATCGACTGCGCGGTGGTGCCGCAGCAGGCGGATGTCGGCGTCGGCATCGCGACCAGTCCGTTGCAGTACACCGCCGGCCAGCCATTGAGCTACACCATCGTCGTCGACAACGCGGGCCCGGCTGCATCGGCAACGACCACCATCGTCGATCTGTTCCCGGCCGCCTATCTGAGCCCGATGTGGACCTGTGCCGCCAGCAGCGGGGCCAGTTGTCCGGCCAGCGGCAGCGGCAACATCGCGACCAACGTGGTGTTGCCGGTGGGTGGTCAGGTGACCTTCAGCGTCAACGGCACCGTGGCCGCAGGCACCACCGGCACGCTGGTCAACAGCGTCACCGCGGTGGTCGGCGGCGGGATCACTGATCCGGTCGGCGGCAACAACACCGCTACCGCCAACACCGGTGCCGCGACTTCGGTGTTGCTGTTCCTCGATGGTTTCGAGGGTTGAGCCGGCCGGGCGCTGCTACTCGAAGCCGTCCTGCATCAGCGAGCCGCGACAGAAGTCTTCGCTCAGGCGCGGGTCGACCAGCACGAAGAAGCGGCTGCCGCTCAAGATCGGCGTGCCCGGCGATTCGGACTGGATGAACCAGCGCTGCAAACCGGTTTCGTAGTGCGCCGAGACGTAGGGCACCGGCATGCTGCCGCCGGCATCGACCGACACCTGCGGGTTGGCGCAGGGAATGCCATTCAGGCGCGGATGATCGAGCAGGGTCACGGACGGTACCGGCTGATTGGCCGGGGCGGCGGCATGCACATAGGCGTTGACGCTGGCCGGCTGCATGTAGACCGCGAAGTGGAGGCCAAGCGCCAGGTTGCCGCCGTCGCTGGTGAGCAGTCGCCAGGCGCCGCCGACGTGCGCGGCGCCGACCGGGCGCAGGCCGGGCGCGCTGCCGTTCTCGCCGGGGTTGACCAGGAAGATGGCGTCCGCCGGGACGTTGGCCAGTGCGCTTGGCAAGCTGCTGCCGTTGGCGCCGTAGGCATTGGCCGCGGTGGCGGTGTGGGTTGCGAGGCCGGTGCCGCCGCTGCTGACCAGCAGATGGAAGCCCGCCTGCGCCGGGAGATCGACCTGGTTCTGTGCGTACAGGTAGGGCGCCAGCCCGGGGATGATCGGGCCGAGCGTGATCGGATTCGCGTTCAGCACGATGCCGTCCTGGCGCAGGCCGTCGCCGCGGGTGAACTGCAGGTTGAACGGCGTGTCGCCGATGCCGGCGACGCCGAACAGGCCGAGCTGCGCACTGGCGATGGCTTGATCGAGCGAGGTGCTGAAGTCGCCGTACTCGAACGCGCCAATGTCGATCTGCGCCTCGCGCCAGCGGCGCATGCCATCGCCATCGATCGGCAGCACCAGGCCCATGCTGATCGGGTCGGGATTGGTGTAGGCGGACAGGTCACCGACGTTGCGCAGTGGCGAGTCCGCGCCCAGGCGGTGATGACTGCCTTGGGTCCGCGGATCGGCGGTGATCGTGTTCGGCCCCGGCGTGAACACATTGCCGCCGACGTTGAAGATGGCGTTGCTCTGGTTGCTGACCACGCGCCCGGCGCCGAGCGGCGCAACGATGACGCCGTATGCGGGATGGTCGCGCAGCAGGTTGTTGGCGAAGCTCGCGTCGATGCCCACGGCTTCGCCGCTGGAGGTGCCGATGCGCAGGCCGCTCCTGCCGCCGACCAGGGTGTTGTTGACGATGCGCGCCCTGACATCGGCGCTGCTGCCGGCGTTGATCCACAGGTTGCTGGCGAGCGAGTTGCCGTCCGACTTGAGCAGCGCCAGGTTGTTGGCGATGCGCGTGCGGATCGACGCAGACGCGGAGGCATTGATCGAAATGCCGCTGCACATGCGCGCCAGTTCGCCGCGTGCGGGATCGGGCAGGATCTGGTTGCGCTCGACCAGCAATTGACTGGGCGATGCATTCGACTCGACCTGCAGGGCGATGCCGCGGCGGCCGAAGCCGTCGCCGTTCTCGGCCGTGTCGCCCTTGGCCGCAATGAGGTTGTCGAGTACCCGTGCCTGCAGGACCACGTCCGGGCCCTGCGCGACGACATTGATGCCGCTGCCGCCGGCGCGCGCCACCTGCACCCGATTGCGCTCGATCAGCACAGTCAGCGTGTAGTCCGGGACGTCATAGCCGAAACCTACCAGGAAGATGGCGTTCGGTTCGCTCTGCGCGAGGATGTCGTTGTTGCGCAGCGTGATCGAGCCCGCCGCCATCGCCGTGATCTCGATGCCGCCATCCAGAAAGCGCAGGCCCTCGACGCGCACCTCGAACGGCGTCGTTCCGCCCGGCTGCAGACGCAGCCGCCGGCCGGCGGCGAAGGTCGCGGCAATGCCGCTGCCGGCGCGCACCGACACCGCCTTGCCGATGCCATTGTCGGCTTCGTCGATCGGCGTGGCGGTGACGATCTCGATGGTGTCGCCGTCGTCGGCGCCATTGGCGCAGGCGTGAAACGTGCCGGCGCAGATGCCGCTGCCGGGCCATGGACGAACCACAGCGGCGGCATCGGCGGCGATCAGCAGCAGGCCGATCGGCAGCAGGTGACGAAGGAGCGAGGGCATGGCGAACTTCCGGGCGGATGTTCGCTGCATAGCGTCATTTGCACCCGAAAGCCGACATCGGCGCCTTTCAACGCAGCACGGACTCGAAACCGTCGCGGAACACGGCCCCAGCATCGCGTTCATCGGCGCCGATGTCGAATGGCGCGTTGCGCGTTTCGCGGTCGATGTCGTCGCCGACCTCGGCCACCACGGTGCCGGCGTCGATGGCGGCGCTGCCTGCAACCAGGTGGCCATCGGCGGCGATGGCGGTGGCGGCCTCGACGCTGTGCGCGTCGCTGCCTTCCTCGGCCTGCCAGGCAGCGAAAGCGCCGCCGTTGTCGAGGCTGCTGCCCGGCCGGGTATCGAAGAAGTTGCAGGCGCCGGTGCTGTCGTGGAAGCGGTTGTAGTCGCTGCCCGGGCTGCCGCTCAGGCTGTACAGGCCGCCCGGCTCGATCTCGTCCAGCCAGCGGATGCCGGCGCAGTCGCCGCCGTTTTGCAGCACCAGGTTGTTGCGGATGCGCGGGTTCACGCTCGGCGGACGGCCGGCGATCGGGTCCCAGTCCTGCAGGGTGACGCCGAAGTAGATCGCGGCGTGGCCGAGGGTGGCGGTGCGGATCAGCGTGTTGTTCGCGACCAGCGCGTCCAGCGCGGCATACAGGCCGATGCCGGAATAGCCGGTGTCGATCACGATGTTGTTGCGCACCACGCCGCGGATCGCCTCGTAGTACTGCGGGTTGGCGACGGTGTCGAAGAATTCCGGGCTGGTGTCGAAGCCGACCAGAATCCCGGCGGCGCCGGTGCGCTCGATGCGGTTGCGTTCCACGACCACGTCGCTGGCGCCGCCCTTGAAGTACAGGCCGGTGGTGGCGATGTCGTGGATGTAGCTGTCGGCGACGCGCATGCGCGAGCCGTTGACGTTGTCGATGCCCTCGGCGTTCATGTCGTCGAGCGGCGTGCCCGGCGGGTAGCGGCGGCCACTGTGGCGGATCTCGCAGCGGCGGATGCTCACGTCGTTCGACTTCGGCGTGATCTTGATCGCGTCGCGGCCGCTGTCGTGGATCAGGCAATCCTCGATGACGATGTTCGAGGCGCCGTGGCCGCTCGGGTTGCCGGTCGAATCCCAGTCGGTCTGCAGGAACAGCGCGTAGTAGTAGCCGCCGGAGATCTCCAGGTTGGACAGCGTGCTGCCGCTGGCGTCGGGGTCGATCTGCACGGTCACGGTGTCCAGGATGTTGTGGTCGCAGTGCAGGTGTGCGCGTTCGCCCGGCGGCGAGCGCAGCGTCAGCGGCAGGCGCAGGCGCACCTCGCATTCGTCGTAGGTGTTGTTGCCCGCCGGGCCGCGCACGGTCACCACGTCGCCCGCCGTCAGCAGGCCAAGCCCCGGGTCGAGCACGTGGCCGAGCGTGCGGAACGGTGCCGCAGCGGAGCCGCTGCCGGTGGTGTCGCTGCCGAGCGTGGACACGAACCACTCGGCGGCATGGGCCGGTGCGGCAAGGGCCAGGAGTACGGCGATCAGGGGGCGCATGGGCTTCTCCGGTGGTCTCGTCGCTGACATACGCCGTTTCCGCGTCGAGCTGACATTAGACTCGCGGCATCGGCAGCGGAGGCAGGATGCAGTCGGGCGAGGTCACGGAGTTGGTGCAACGCTGGGGTGCCGGCGATGGCGACGCGCTCGCGGCGCTGTTGCCGCTGGTCTACGCCGACCTGCGCCGGCTCGCGGCGCAGCAGCTGCGCGCGAACGTCGGTCACGACACGCTGCAACCTACCGCGCTGGTCAACGATGTGTTCGTGCGCCTGCTCGGCGCCAGCCGCATCGACATCGGCGATCGCAAGCACTTCTTCACCACCGCGGCCAAGCTCATGCGCCAGGTATTGGTCGACCGCGCCCGCGCCAAGGCGCGCGACAAGCGCGGCGGCGACTGGCAGCGCGTCGAACTGGTCGAGGCGGCAGCCCTGCCGATCGAGGCGGACACCGATTTGCCGGCGCTGGACGAGGCCTTGCGCCGGCTCGCGCTGCTCGATCCGCGCGTCGCCGAAGTGGTCGAGCTGCGCTGCTTCGGCGGGCTCGAAGTGGCCGAAGTCGCCACCCTGCTCGGGCGCGACGAGCGCACCGTCTACCGCGACTGGGCGATGGCGCGGGCCTGGTTGCGGCAGCAGCTGGCGGGTTGAGCGATGGATGGCGACGCCTTTGCCCGCCTGCGCGCGGCCTTCCACGAACTGGCCGAACTCGACAACGGCGCGCGCGCCGCAGCACTCGCTGCGTGGCAGCAGCGTGATTCGGCATTCGCGGCCGAACTGGTCGGGCTGTTCGCCGCCTTCGACCCGCGTGACCTGGCTGCGGCAGCGCTGCCGTCGCGGTTTGGCCCGTTCCGGGTGCTGGCGCGGATTGGCGGCGGGGGCATGGGCGAGGTGTTCCTGGCCGAGCGCGACGACGGTGCCTACGCGCAGCGCGTCGCGATCAAGCGCATCCGCCGCGATGCCATCGGCACCGGGCTGGATGCGCGCTTCCTGCGCGAGCGCGGCATCCTGGCGCGGCTCGAACACCCGGGCATCGTCGCGCTGCTTGATGGCGGCGTCGACGCCGACGGCCGGCCCTGGTTCGCGATGCGCCATGTCGAAGGTCTGGACCTCGCCGCCTGGGTGAGCACGACGCGGCCGCGCCTGCGCGAGCGCGTCGCGCTGTTCGTGCAGGTGCTGGATGCACTGGCGCACGCGCACCGGGCGCTGGTCGTGCACCGTGATCTGAAGCCCGGGAACATCCTGGTCGACGCCGCCGGCGCGCCGCACCTGCTCGACTTCGGCATCGCCAAACTGCTCGACGACGACGGCGAGGCCGCCACACGTGCCGGTGGCACCGCGATGACGCTGCGCTACGCCGCGCCCGAGCAGGTGCTCGGAGATCGCGTCACCACGCTGACCGACGTGCACGCCGCCGGGGTGGTGCTCTACGAACTGCTGGCGCGGCATTCGCCATTCGCTGCGGCCGAGTCCGGGGCAGTCGGCTGGCAGGACGCGATCGTGCAGGGCGCCGTGCGGCCGCTGGCCGAAGCACTCGGCGACTCGCTGCTGGATGGCGGCGAACAGCGCCGCGCGGCGCGCGAACTTGCGCCGCTGGTGGCTGCGGCGATGGCGACCTCGCCGGCGGCGCGCTACGCCGGCGCCAGCCAGTTCGCCGATGACCTGCGCGACTGGCTGGCCGGTCGCGCGCCGCGCAGCGGGCTCGGCAGTTGGCGGTTGCGCGCGGCGGCGTTGTGGCGACGCCATCGGCTTGCGCTGGGTACCGCGGCGGCGGCCACGCTCGCACTCGCGACCGCAGCCGTGGTCGCGTGGAACGAGGCGCGCGAAGCCAGGCGCCAGGCGCAGATCGCCGAAGCGCACGTCGCGGCGCTGATCGGCGTGCTGGCGGCGGCCAATCCGATGCGCTTCGCCGGCCGCGATCCGACCGCGAGCGAGTTCCTGGTCGCGGCCGCGGCGCAGTTGCGGCGCGACCACGGTGACGAGCCGGCGTTGCTGTTTCGCGCTCTCGGCGAGATCGGTCATGGCCTGCTCAACCTTGGGCGCTTCGATGCCGCGCGTCCAGTCCTGCAGGAAGCGCTGCTCGCGGCCGATCGCGCGCCCGCGATTGCTCCGCGCGAACGTCTCGGGTACCTGAAGCTGCTGGCGCTGGCGCTGGATACCGATGTGCCCGATGCACGCGCGCAGGCGGCCGATATTGCGGCCCGCATCGAGCAGCTGGCCCGGCTCGCGCCCGACTCCGGCGCCGCCGCCGATGCCCTGGCCTGCATCGCCGCGGTGCTGTCGCGGCTTGGTGCCACCGACCACGCGGCGGCACTGTTCGCGCGTGCGGTGGCGGCGCTTGGTGGTGGCGACGCCAGCACCAGCGTGCGCGAGAACGTCTGGCGGCAGAAGGGCTGGGCGGCGCTGCGTCGCGGCGACGCCGAGGCCGCGGCGCGCGACTTCGAGCGCATGCGCACGGTCATCGCTGCCGCGCCGGGCGAGTTCTCGCCGCTGCGCGCAGCCGAGGCCGAACTGCTGTCCTGCGAGGCGGCGCTCGATCAGGGCGACGCCGCTGCCGCGACCGCGCATTTCGCGCGCGCCGCGGCGGTGATGTTCGACGAGTACGCCGTTGCCCACCCGGAACGGCGCGCGTTGCTGCTGGTTGCCGCGCGCACCCACTGGCTTGCCGGCGACCTCGCCGCGGCGCAGACCGACCTGTCCGCCGCGCGCGACCCGGCCTACCCGCCGCCAAGCGCCGACGAAGCCGCACACCTGGCCTGGCTGGGCCACGCCCTGCGCCTCGCCGCCGGCACCTGCGCCACGCCACCCGCAGCCGCGCACTCCCCGCGCCTGCGTCTGCTCGCGGCGCAGGTGCAGGCGCGGGCGGCGTCGTGCCCCGATCCCAATGACTGACCCGGCGGTCGCACCGCCGCGCGAGGCCGCCGCGGCTGCGAAATCAGTCGGCTGCTTCCGGCGCGGGCAGGCCGAGTTCGCGTCGTGTTGCGGCGACGTCGAGCTTGCGCAGGTAGCGGATCATGTTGTTCCACATCGCGTGGTAGTGGAAGCCGCCCTCGCGCATCTCGGCGATGGCGGCTTCCGCGCTCCAGTCCTCGACCAGCATGCGATAGGCCGCGATCACCGTTCCGGTGCGGTCGGCGCCGTGGCGGCAATGCAGCAGCACCGGCTGGTTGGCCGGATCGAGCAGCGCCTTGAGCGCGCGCAGCACTTCCGCGTGGTCGACATCCCAGCTCTCGATCGGCGCGTGGATGCGCCTGGCGTGCGGCAGCAGCTTCGCGGCGTCTTCCGTCGCGCGCAACGAAATCACCGAGCGGATGCCGAGCGCGTCGAGCGCGGCCTGCGCCCCGTCGCGCGGCTGTGCGCTGCGAAAGATCACCGGGCTGACCTGGTGCAGGTTGGGCAGCGCGGCCTGCGCAATGGGCTGCGCCCAGTGCTTCGGGCGCTCGCCCGCATGCACGGCCGTGGCCGCGAGCATCAGGAACAGCGCGATGCGCAGGATCATGCGCAAACCTCCACCGCGATCGGCGCCGCCAGCCGTCCGCGCAGCGAATTGCTGCGCGCTTCGGTGATGACGACGTCGACGAACTGGCCGACCAGCGCCGCGGGCGCGGCGAAGTTCACGTAGCGCATGTTCTCGGTGCGACCGGTCAGTTCGTGCGCGTCCTTGCGGCTTGCCCCTTCGACCAGGATGCGTTGCGTGGTGCCGACCATCGCCTCGCTGATCCTGCGCGCGTTGGCGGTGATCAGTGCCTGCAGCTGCTGCAGGCGTTCGAGCTTGAGCGCCTCCGGCGTGTCGTCTTCGAGGTTGGCCGCCGGGGTGCCCGGGCGGCGCGAATAGACGAAGCTGAAACTCTGGTCGAAGCCGATGTCTTCGCACAGCTTCAGCGTCGCCTGGAAGTCCTTCTCGGTCTCGCCGGGGAAGCCGACGATGATGTCGGTGCTGATCGAGATGTCCGGGCGCACCGCGCGCAACTTGCGGATGCGCGCCTTGTATTCGAGCACGGTGTGGCCGCGCTTCATCGCCGCGAGGATGCGGTCGGACCCCGACTGCACCGGCAGGTGCAGGAAGTTCGCGAGCTTCGGCACGCGCGCGTAGGCATCGACCAGACGGTCGGTGAATTCCAGCGGGTGCGAGGTGGTGAAGCGGATGCGGCCGATGCCGGGCAGGGCGGCGATCGCTTCGATCAGGAACGCCAGGTCGGCGCAATCGCCGTCGTCGAGCGCGCCGCGGTAGGCGTTGACGTTCTGCCCGAGCAGCGTCACCTCGCGCACGCCCTGGTCCGCGAGCGCTCGCACTTCGGCCATGACGTCGGCAAACGGGCGCGACACTTCCTCGCCGCGGGTGTAGGGGACGACGCAGAACGCGCAGTACTTGGAGCAGCCCTCCATGATCGACACGAACGCCGTCGGACCTTCCTTGCGTGGCGGCGGCAGGTGGTCGAACTTCTCGATCTCGGGGAACGAGATGTCGACCTGCGGCTGCGCCGATGCGCGCCGGGCGTCGATCATCTCCGGCAGCCGATGCAGGGTTTGCGGCCCGAACACGACGTCGACGTAGGGCGCACGCGCGAGGATCGCCTCGCCCTCCTGCGACGCGACGCAGCCGCCGACACCAATGATCACACTGCCGCCGCGCTGCTTCTTGAGCTCGCGCCAGCGCCCGAGCTGGGAGAACACCTTCTCCTGCGCCTTCTCGCGGATCGAGCAGGTGTTGACCAGGATCACGTCGGCCTCGGCTTCATCCTCGGTGAGCGTGAGTCCGTGCGCGGCGCGCAGCACGTCGGCCATGCGTGCCGAGTCGTACTCGTTCATCTGGCAGCCGTGGGTCTTGATGAACAACTTGCCGGACATGGGACGACCTCGGGCGGAAAAAGCCGCGCAGTGTACGCGCGCGCGGGCTTCGATTGTAGGCTGTCAAGGCGGGCGCACTGGCAAATTGCGGGCGGATTCGCGAAACTTCCGTCGCGTCGCCGCGGTCGCAGCGCAGCCCAGGGAGTCCATTCGCTTGCATCTGCACCCATCGATCCGACTGCTGCTGGTTGTTGGCCTCGCTCCGCTCGCGGTCAACGCCGGTGACGTGCGTGTGTTCAAGGACAAGCGCGGGGTGATCAACATCGTCAGCACCAACAGCCGCCTGCCCGGTACCGGCGAGCGCTACTACAAGCGCGTCGACAGCAAGGGCACGGTGCATTTCACCTCCAAGCCGCCGATGTCGGGGGGGTACTCGGTGGTCTATGTCGACGCCTGCCCGGCCTGCGACGTGCATTCGACGGTCAACTGGAACTCGACGCGGCTGAACACCACCGCCTATGCCGAGGAGATCAGTGCCGCCGCCGCGGCCAACGGCGTCGATGCCGCGCTGGTGCGGGCACTGATCCACGCCGAGTCCGCCTTCAACCCGAACGCGCGATCGCACAAGGGCGCGCAGGGCTTGATGCAACTGATGCCGGCGACCGCCGGGATGTATGGCGTCAGCAACGCCTACGACGGCGCGCAGAACATCCGCGCCGGCGTGCAGCACCTGGCGATGCTGCTGAAGAACTATGACGGCGACGTCAAGCTCGCCGCCGCGGCCTACAACGCCGGCGAGGGCGCAGTGAAGAAGTACGGCGGCGTGCCGCCCTATGCCGAAACCCGCGTCTACGTCGATCGCGTCGAGATCCTGATGAAGCGCTACCAGCAGGCGCAGCAGACCGCGAGCCTCGGCGCTTCATCCTGAGCCGCCTCACTGCGGCGCACGCGGGCGCCGTATCAGTTCCACCTCGGTCACGAACTCCACGCCCACGCGCAGCGCGCGCACCTGGACCGTGGTCGCCGGCGCCAGTGCGGCTTCGCGCGAGCGCAGGTCGCCTTCGTCCTCCACCGCCTGGCCGTTGAACTCGACGATCACGTCGCCGGGCTTCAGGCCGGCACGGTCCGCCGGCCCGTCCGGCAACAGCAGGGCGATCTGGGCGCCGCGCTGTTGCACCGATCCTTCTGCCGCCGGAGAGGCCGGTGCACCGGCGTATTCCGCGCCCATCCAGCCGCGGATCACCTCGCCATGCTCGACGATCTGTTCCAGCACGCGCCGCGCCGATGCCGCCGGGATCGCGAAGCTGATGCCGAGTCCGGTCCCGAACACCGCGGTGTTGATCCCGACCAGATCGCCGGCGGCGTTGACCAGTGCGCCGCCCGAATTGCCGGAATTGATCGCGGCATCGGTCTGGATGAAGTCCTCGTAGCGGCTCAGGCTCAACTGGTTGCGGCCGGTTGCGCTGACGATGCCGAGCGTGACCGTCTGGCTCAGGCCGTAGGGATTGCCGATCGCGAGCACGACATCGCCGGCACGGAGTGCGGTGGCGTCGGCGAAGTGTGCCGCCGGCAGTCGCGCGCCCTCGATCTTGATCACCGCCAGGTCGGTCTCCTGGTCGATGCCGATCACGCGCGCCGACGTGATGCGACCGTCCCACAGCCCGATCAGGATGTCGTCGGCACCGGCGACGACGTGGTGGTTGGTCAGCACGTAGCCGTCCTCGCGGACGATCACGCCGGAGCCGAGGCTGCGCTCCAGGCGCTTGCGCGTCGGTCCGAGCGTGATGCCGTTGTAGCGGCTCAGGGTCGGATCGGTGAAGGTGCGGTAGGCCTGTTCGGCGACGACGCGCTGGGTGTAGATGCTCACCACCGAAGGCCCGGCGCGGTCGACGGCATCGCGATACGAACCGGGTGCGGTCGCTGCCGGCTGGGTTGCCGGAGAAGGCGCCGGTGCGGATGCGAAGCGTTCCGGCCAGAGGCGCGTGAACACAAAGGCGATCGCCAGGCCAAGCACGGCGAACTGCAGTACGAACAGGCTGGAACGGACAAAGGCGCGCATGACGACCATTGTGACGCCTGCGACGCACTCCTGTCCGGTCCGAGCGCGTGCAGGTTCGGCTGCGGTTGCGATTGTCGTGTCCGTGGGCGTTCCACTAGAATCCCGCGTCCTTTGGCTCGCAGAGCCATCCCGATTTCTTTCCAGGTGTGGGGTTTCCCATGGCAGAGCAGGGTGTTAACCACGGGCGTCGACGGTTCCTGACCGCGACCACCGCCGTGGTCGGTGGCGTGGGCGGCGTATTCGCCGCAGTGCCGTTCATCAAGGCATGGCAGCCGAGCGCGCGCGCGCAGACGGCCGGCGCGCCGGTCGTTGCCGACATCAGCAAGCTCGAGGTCGGTGCGCGCGTGATCCAGCAGTGGCGCGGCCAGCCGGTGTGGATCGTGCGGCGCACGCCGCAGGTGGTGGAGACGCTGTCGTCGCTCGACACGCGGCTGCGCGACCCGAACTCCGAGAACCTCGACCAGCAGCCCGAATATGCGCGCAACGCGACGCGCTCGCGGCGCCCGGACGTGGCCGTGATCGTCGGCATCTGCACCCATCTCGGCTGCTCGCCGACGTTCTTCCCGGAAATGCAGCCGCAGCCGTTCGACAGCGAGTGGAAGGGCGGCTTCTACTGCCCGTGCCACAACTCGCGCTTCGACATGGCCGGCCGCGTGTTCCAGAACGTGCCGGCACCGGCCAACCTGCGCGTGCCGCCGCACTACTTCATCGACGACAACACCATCCTGATCGGCCTCGACGCCGACCCGAAGGCGGCCTGATCATGACGACCAATGTGATTACCCGCGTCATCGACGGCGCCCAGGGCTGGATCAACGAGCGTGCGCCCGGCCTGCAGCAGTGGATGGATCGCCACGCGATCAAGTACTACGCGCCGAAGAACTTCAACTTCTGGTACTTCTTCGGTTCGCTGGCGCTGGTCGTGTTCGTCAACCAGATCGTCACCGGCATCTGGCTGACCATGAGCTACAAGCCGAGCGCCGCCGAAGCCTTCGACTCGGTCGAGTACATCATGCGCGATGTCGACTGGGGCTGGCTGATCCGCTACATGCATTCGACCGGGGCCTCGGCGTTCTTCATCGTCGTCTACCTGCACATGTTCCGCGGCCTGATCTACGGTTCCTACCAGAAGCCGCGCGAACTGATCTGGACGCTCGGCGTGGTCATCTTCCTGGTGCTGATGGCCGAAGCCTTCCTCGGCTACGTGCTGCCCTGGGGCCAGATGTCGTACTGGGGCGCGCAGGTGATCACGTCGCTGTTCGGCGCGGTGCCCGTCATCGGCGAGGCACTGGTCGAGTTCATCCGCGGCGACTACCTGATCTCGGACGCGACCCTGAACCGCTTCTTCGCGCTGCACGTGATCGCGGTGCCGTTCGTGCTCGCCGGGCTGATCTACCTGCACCTGATGGCGCTGCACGAAGTCGGCTCCAACAACCCCGACGGCGTCGACATCAAGAAGGTCAAGGACAAGGCCACCGGCATCCCGCTCGACGGCATCGCCTTCCATCCGTACTACACCGTGAAGGACATCTTCGGCACCGCGTTCTTCCTGGTGATCTTCGCCTTCATCATCTTCTTCGAGCCCACCGCCGGCGGCCTGTTCCTCGAACACGACAACTTCCTGCCGGCGAACCCGATGGTCACGCCCGAGCACATCAAGCCGGTGTGGTACTTCACGCCGTACTACGCGATGCTGCGCGCGATCCCGGACAAGCTGCTCGGTGTCGTGGTGATGGGCGCGGCGACGCTGATCTTCTTCGCGGTGCCGTGGCTCGATCGTTCCAAGGTCAAGTCGATCCGCTACCGCGGCCCGATCACCAAGATCCTGGTCGCGCTGTTCGTGGTCAGCTTCTGCATCCTCGGCTGGCTCGGCATGCAGTCGGGCAGCCCGGCGCAGAAGCTGGTCGCGCAGATCCTGACCTTCTACTACTTCGCATTCTTCTTCACGATGCCGATCTGGACCGCGGTCGACAAGACCAAGCCGGTGCCCGAGCGCGTCACCTTCGATCACTGAGAACATGACAATGAAGAAGCTGATCGCACTCGTCTTTTCCGTGTTCGCCGCGACCGCCCAGGCCAGCGGCGGCAGCAACCTCCAGCATTCCGGCGCCGACCTCTCCGACGCGGACTCGCTCAAGCACGGCGCCGCGCTGTTCGTGAACTACTGCATGAGCTGCCACTCGCTCAAGTACGTGCGCTATTCGCGCATGGCCGCCGACCTCGGTCTGACCGAGGACGAGGTGATGGGGTCGCTGAATTTCACCGGGGCCAAGTTCGGCGAAGCCATGACCGTGGCGATGACCGCGGCGGACGGCGAGAAGTGGCTCGGCAAGGCGCCGCCGGACCTGTCCCTGGTCGCGCGCGTGCGCGGCGGCCCGGACTGGATCTACACCTACCTGAAGAGCTTCTACCGCGATCCGGCGCGTCCGCTCGGCTGGAACAACGTGTTGTTCCCGGGCGCGAGCATGCCGCACGTGCTGTGGGAGCAGCAGGGCGTGCAATCCGCGGTGTTCGACGCCCCCCATGGCGGCCCGGCGGGCGCGGCCCCGGTATTCGCGCGCTTCGAGCAGGTGCAACCCGGCCAGCTCTCGGCCGAGGAATACGACAAGGTGGCGCGCGACATCGCCAATTTCCTGCAGTACGCGGCCGAGCCCGCGGCGCTGCAGCGGCAACGATTTGGCGTCTGGGTGCTGCTGTTCCTGGTCGCCCTGACCGGCCTCAGCTGGGTGCTGAAGCGCGAATACTGGCGCGACGTGCACTGAGAACGGCGTGAACGCGAGCAGGGCCCGGGCAACCGGGCCCTTGCCATTTTCGCGGCAACGCGATATTCCGGGTCCAGCCCCTAACGGACACGGAGGCATCCCGACGTGAGCAACCCGAATCCGCCCCCGTGGGGCGCCAAGCGCAAGGCCGCCACCGCGGTACGCGCACGCACCGTACTGACGCTGTTCTCCGGCAAGGACGACATCGACAGCCATCGGGTGCGTCTGGTGTTGGCGGCCAAGGCCGTCGCCTACGACCTGGTCGTCGTCGATCCGAACAAGCCCCCGGAGGACCTGGCGGAGTTGAATCCGTACAACGCCTGCCCGACGCTGGCCGACCGCGAACTGGCGCTGTATGACGTCGACGTGATCTGCGAGTACCTCGACGAGCGCTACCCGCATCCGCCGCTGCTGCCCGTCGACCCGTTGTCGCGTGCGCGCGTGCGCCTGGCGGTGCGCCGCATCGAGCGCGACTGGCTGTCGCAGATCGAGGCGATCCAGACCGGCAGCAAGGCGGTCGCCGAGGCGGCGCGCAAGCGCCTGCGCGAAGGGCTGGTCTCGACGCTGCCGGCGTTCAAGGTCTCCAAGTTCTTCCTCAACCCGGAGATGAGCCTCGCCGATTGCGCCCTGGCGCCGCTGATCTGGAGGTTGCCGTTCCTGTCCGTGACGCTGCCCAAGGAAGCGCAGCCGATCATCGACTATGGTGAGCGCATCTTCCGCAACCCCGCCTTCACCCGCAGCATGACCGACAGCGAGAAGGCGTTGCGCCCTTGAGCCAGAACATGAGTGACCGCGACAAGATGACCTCCAACCGCCCCTACCTGGTGCGGGCGATGTACGACTGGATCTGCGACAACGGACTCACGCCGTATCTGCTGGTCGACGCTCGCCAGTCGAGCGTGCGCGTCCCGGCACACGCGGTGAAGGACGGGCAGGTGGTGCTGAACGTCGCGGTGCGCGCGGTGAGCGACCTCGAACTGGGCAACGACCGCATCCGCTTCCTGGCACGCTTCGGCGGCGTCAGCCAGCAGGTCGACGTGCCGCTGCCTGCGGTGCTCGCGATCTACGCCCAGGAGAACGGGCAGGGGATGATGTTCCCGGTGGAAGCGATGGATGCGCCGCCGCCGCCGGAGAGCACGCCGCAGGAAGCGCAGAAGCCGGCACGCAAGGGGCCGGCGTTGCGCGTCGTGAAGTGAGCGGGCGCGGCCCCGGGTTCGCGTTCGCACCGTGCAAGCGCTGACGACCGGCGCGAGGCGCGTTTACAATCCCCCTCCCACCCGTCCCGGCCATCCAGCGTGATCCAGGTTCCCGGTTATCTGATCAAGCGCGAAATCGGTGCCGGCGGCATGGCCACGGTCTACCTGGCCGTGCAGACCTCGCTCGAGCGCGAGGTCGCGCTCAAGGTGATGAACCCGGCGATGGTCTCGGATACCACCTTTTCGCGCCGCTTCATGCAGGAGGCGCGCACGCTGGCATCGCTTGCGCACCCGAACATCGTCGCGGTCTACGACGTCGGCATCACCGACGAGAAGCTGCACTACTTCTCGATGCAGCACCTGCCGCACGGCGACTTCCTGCAGCGCATCCGCGACGGCGTCAGCGAGGCCGAGGTGCTGCGCGTGGTTTCCGGCGTGGCGCGTGCGCTCGGCTACGCGCACCAGCGCGGATTCGTGCATCGCGACGTGGCGCCGGGCAACGTGCTGTTCGACGTCAACGGCAACCCGGTGCTGACCGACTTCGGCATCGCGCGCGCGGTCAGCAAGACCTCGCGCATCACCAATGCCGGGGTCAGCGTCGGCACCAGCCACTACATGAGTCCGGAGCAGGCGCGCGGCGGCGATGTCGATGGCCGCTCGGACCTGTACTCGCTTGGCGCGGTGATCTTCGAGGCGCTCACCGGACAGGCGCCGTACGAGGGCGACGATGGCTTCGCGATTGCCTACGCGCATGTGTTCGAGCCGGTGCCGCGGTTGCCCGCGCACCTCGCGCACTGGCAGCCGCTGATCGACAAGGCGATGGCCAAGGACCCCGACCAGCGCTTCCAGAATGCCGACGAGTTCCAGCTGGCGCTGGCGGAGCTGGAGCAGCGCCTGGTACCGCCGACGAATGCCGCTCCCGCGACTGCGGGCACGGCGGCGCAGGCTACGTTGCTGATGAACGCCGCGGCGTTGAATGCGGCGATGGCCACCCCGGTTCCCGATGCGGGCGCGACCCGACTGCTGCCGGCGCCTGCCGCCGGCGAGATCGCCGCGGAACTGCAGCAGCTGCGCGAGCAGAGCCGGGCGCGAATGCCGGCGGCCGAGCGGCCGGCGCCGGCCGTGTCGCCAGCGCGGCCGCGACGCCTTGGCTTGCTGTTCGCGGGCATCGGCATTGCCGTCGCGATCGGTCTGATCGGCTTCGGTCTGTTTCGCGACCGGACGCGCGTCGATGCGGGAAGCACCGCGGCCGCCGCGACTGCCCTCCCGGCGCAGCCCGTCGTGTTGCAGCCGCAGGTCGAGCCCGCCCCCGCCTTGTCCGAGACGCCTGCGGGTACTGCGATCGAGCCCGATCCCGCCGCGGAACCGAGCGCGCTGGAACTGCTCGGCGTCGATGCCGACGCGCAACTGCGCTTCGCAATCGAAACCACGGTGGTCGATCCGGTTTCCGAGCTGCTGCGCTTGGCAAAATCCGACCTGGCAGCGAAACGACTGACCCTGCCGGCGGGCCGCAACGCCACCGACCGCTATCGACACGTGTTGCTGATCGACGCCGACAACGCTGCCGCCAGCGCCGGTCTGGTGCAGACCGGCGAGGCGCTGATGGTCGTGGCCGAGGAGCAGTTCAAGGCGGGCAAGATCGACGACTACTTCGCGACCGCGGCGCGTGCGATCGACATCGCCGGCAGCCATGACCGCGCGGGCAAGCTGCGCAGCTCGGTCGAAGCGCGGCGCAAGCAACTGGTGCAGGCCGCGATCACCGAGGCCGAGGCCGCGATGACGCGCTGGGACGGCCCCAGCGCGCGGGCGGCCTACGAGCGTGCACTGCACTTCGACCCGGCGAGCGAGGCCGCGAAGCGGGGCATCAAGCAGGCCAATGGCGTCGGCCAGCCCGGCTATGCGTTCAGCGACAAGCTCGGCGCCGGCACCGGCCCGGAGCTGATGGTGCTGCGCATCGGCGGCAAGCGTCTGGCGATCGCGCGCAACGAGACCACCGTCGCCGAGTTCACGCGCTTCTGGACCGCGGGCGGTTCCAGGACGCGTGCCGCGCGACCGGCGTGCCGCGATCGCGAGTCGGTGTTCCGCAGCTCGAAATCGCGTACCTGGCAGTCTCCGGGTTTCCAGCAGCAGGCGGCGCACCCGGTGGTCTGCGTTTCGTACGCCGATGCCGACGGCTACGCCTCCTGGCTGTCGCAACAGAGTGGCAAGCGCTACCGCCTGCTCAGTGCCGCGGAATGGCTGGCCGCGGCGCGACAGGTTGCCGATGCCGGCAAGTGCCGCGCCAACGTTGCCGATCAGCAGTTCAACGCCGAGCACCGCGACCGTGACGCGCTCGCCTGCTCCGACGGATTCGCCGCCACCGCCCCGGTGCGTCGCTACGATGCGCCCGGGGGGTTGTACGATATGGCCGGCAACGTGCGCGAATGGACCAGCGACTGCGCTTCCAACTGCGGCAGTCGCGTGGCGATGGGGAGCGCATGGCTGTCGACTTCGGACCAGCTTGATCCAGGTCAGCGCGATGGCTTTGATGCGGAAACCGGTTTCAATACGATCGGTTTCCGGGTTGCACGCGAAATCGACTGATGTGCGCGCGGGCGCCGTCGGCAAACGAACATCAGGAGTTCGAGATCACATGAAGCTGCTCTTCCCGAATGGCGAGCACGACCAGGTCGAGCTGAAAGTCGGAATCACCCGGGTCGGCAGCGGCGCCGGCAACGACATCACCCTGCTGGCGCCGGGCATCGCCGCGCAGCATTGCGAACTGAACTTCGACGGCAGCACCGGCGCCATCAAGGTGCTGGATGCCGCCAACAGCATCGCGCTGAACGGCCGTCAGGTGATGGCCGACACCCCGATCAAGCCCGGCGACATCGTGCTGTTCGGCAAGATCGGCACGCGCGTGCTCGCGAGCGAGCGCATGCAGGCCGCGGCGGCCGCCGCGCGCAAGGAACCCGAGGACGACGGCCGCACGCGCGTGCGCCAGGCGTTGCCGCGCTTCGTCATGCGCGGGGTTTCCGGCAGCACCTTCGGCAAGACCTTCGCGCTGCACGGCACCATGACCGTGGGCCGTGCCAGCGAGTGCGACATCAGCATCCCGACCGACGAAGTCTCGCGCCAGCACGCCAAGCTGCAGGTGATGCCGGACGGCGTCGCGGTCGAGGACATGGGCTCGGCCAACGGCACCTTCATCAACGACAAGCGCGTGCATACCGGCAAGCTGGCGCCCGGCGATGAATTGCGCCTCGACACCGTGCGCTTCATGCTGGTGGCTCCGCACCTGGAGATGCAGCAGGTGGCGCGCGCGCCGGAAGCACCGACCGTGGTCCGTTCCACCGTCAGTGCCGGTGGCGGCGGCCAGGTGAAGTGGCTGCTGATCGGCCTGTTCGGCACCGCAGCGGTATTTGCCGCGCTGTGGGCCGCGGGCATCGTGAAGTTCTGAGGCCGCCCTACCAGCGGCGCAGCACGCGCAGGCTCAGGTCGATCGCGCGCAGGTGCTTGGTCAGCGCGCCGATCGACACGAAGTCGACTCCGAGCGCGGCGATCTCGGCGAGCCGTGGCAGCGAAACCCCGCCGGAAAGCTCGAGCTGGACGCGCCCGCCGTTGCGGCGCACGGCTTCACGCACATCGGCATCGGTCAGTTCGTCGAGCATGATCCGATCCGGCGCCGCTGCCAGCGCCTGATCGAACTCGTCCAGGTTCTCGACCTCCACCTCGACCATGCGATCCCCGGCCACGGCGCGTGCGCGCGCCACCGCGGCGGCGATCGAGCCGGCGGCGAGGATGTGGTTCTCCTTCACCAGCACCGCGTCGAACAGGCCCATGCGGTGGTTGGTGCCGCCACCGCAGCGCACCGCGTACTTCTGCGCCTGGCGCAGGCCGGGCAGGGTCTTGCGGGTATCGAGCACGCGCGTGTGCGAGTTCGCCAGCGCATCGACGTGGTGTCGCGTCGTGGTCGCGGTACCGGACAGCGTCTGCAGGAAATTCAGCGCGCTGCGCTCGGCGCTGACGATGCCGCTGGCGGCACCCTCGATCCGGCACAGCCGCGCGCCGCCGTCGACGTGTTCGCCGTCGCGATGCAACCACTCGATGCGTACTGCCGGGTCGAGCGCGCGGAAGCAGGCCTCGGCCCAGTCGCGGCCGCACAGCACCAGGTCCTCGCGGCTGACGATCTCCGCCTCGCAGCGCTGGCCGGGGGGCAACAGGCGGGCGGTCAGGTCACCTTCGCCCAGGTCTTCGGACAGCGCCCGGCGCACATCGGCTTCGATCACCGATGCGGCGGGAAGCGCGGCATTCACGCCGGGAAGTCCGTGAACTGCGTGGTGCCGATGCCTTCCTCGGGCAGCAGCACCGGCACGCCATCGTCGATGCGGTAGATGACCTTGTCGTCGTCGCTGATCAGTGCCTCGGTGAGCGGGACCGACAGCGACGCGCCGGAGACGTTCAGCACCGCGCCGGCGCGCATTGCATCGTTGACGAACCCGAGTCGCGTGCGCGACAGCGGTCGCAGCGCGCGCTTGCTGACCGGGCAGCAGAGGATGGAAAGAAATCTTGGATCGAGGGCCATCAGTCATCACGTCGCCAGAGGAGCGGGCGCTAAGATAGCAGCCGTCGCGGGGCGCCCGCGCCGCCCGCTTCGTGGAGATCCGCATGACCGTTTCGACCGCCGTGCCCGTGGTGGGCATCGTGATGGGTTCGCGTTCCGACTGGGATACATTGCGCCATAGCGAGGAGACGCTGCAGCGCCTCGGCATCCCCTGCGAGGTGCGCGTGGTTTCCGCGCACCGCACCCCGGACCTGCTGTTCGACTACGCCGAGGCCGCGGCCACACGCGGACTCCGCGCGATCATCGCCGGCGCCGGTGGTGCCGCGCACCTGCCGGGCATGCTCGCCGCGAAGACGCGACTGCCGGTGCTCGGGGTTCCGGTGCAGTCGAAGGTGCTGAACGGGGTCGATTCGCTGCTTTCGATCGTGCAGATGCCGGCCGGGATTCCGGTGGCGACGTTTGCGATCGGCGCCGCCGGCGCAGTCAACGCCGCGCTCTGCGCCGCTGCCATCCTGGCGTTGCAGGATGCGGACGTGGCCAATGCGCTCGACACCTTCCGTCGTGCCCAGACCGAGCAGGTGCTGAGCCAGCCGGACCCGCGCACTCCATGACCACGATCGGCATTCTCGGCGGCGGCCAGCTCGCGCGCATGATGGCGTTGGCCGGCGCACCGCTCGGGTTGCGCTTCCTGGTGATGGACAGTGCCGCCGATGCGTGTGCGGCGCAGTTCGTGCCGCTGCTCGGCGCCGACTACCGCGACGAGACGGCGCTGGCCGAGTTCGCGCGCCGCGTCGATGTCGTCACCTTCGATTTCGAGAACGTGCCCGCCGAGAGCGCGCAGTGGTTGGCCGAGCGCGTACCGGTGTTCCCAAGCCCGCGTGCGCTCGCGATCGCCCAGGACCGGCTCGCCGAGAAGTCCCTGTTCCGCGAGCTTCGCATCGGCGTGCCGGCGTTCGCGGCGGTCGACACGCGCGCGCAGCTCGACCTGGCGGCGCAGCAGGTGGGCATTCCGGCGATCCTGAAGACACGCCGTCTCGGCTACGACGGCAAGGGCCAGTTCCGCATCCGCTCGGCCGCGGACCTCGATGCCGCGTGGGCGGCGCTGGGGACGCAGGCGGAGCGTGGCGGTCTGATCCTCGAAGCCTTCGTGCCGTTCGAGCGCGAGTTGTCGGTCGTCGCGGTGCGTGGCCGCGACGGCGAATTCCGCGCCTACCCGTTGACCGAGAACTGGCACGAGCAGGGCGTGCTCTCGGCGAGCCTGGCGCCGGCCGCGGTCGACGCCGCCCTGGCCGACGAGGCGCTGGCGTCGGCGCGGCGAATCGGCGAAGCGCTCGACTATGTCGGCGTGTTCGCGCTGGAGTTGTTCGTGTGCGGCGGGCGCCTGCTGGCCAACGAGATCGCGCCGCGCGTGCACAACTCCGGGCACTGGACGATCGAGGGCGCGGTGATCTCGCAGTTCGAGAACCATCTGCGCGCCGTGCTCGGCCTGCCGCTCGGCAGCAGTGCGGCGCGCGGCGTGTCGTGCATGCTCAACTGGATCGGCGGCTTGCCCGCGCGTGACATCGTGCTCGCCGAGCCCGGTGGTCACTGGCACGACTACGGCAAGTCGCCGCGCGAGGGTCGCAAGGTCGGGCATGCGACCCTGGTTGCGGACGAGCCGGAGCGCCTGGCGGAAGCGCTGCGCCGGGTCGGTGCCGCGCTGGCTCGCGATGCGCAGGTGGAGCCGGTGATCTCGCGTCTCTGCAGCCGCTCCCGCGCGCCCTGAGCGGACGCGAGGGCAGGATCACTGCATGTTGCCGGCCACGAAGTCCCAGTTGACCAGGTTCCAGAACGAGTCGACGTACTTGGCGCGGGCGTTGCGGTAGTCGACGTAGTAGGCGTGTTCCCAGACGTCGCAGGTCAGCAGCGCGCGGTCGCTGCCGGTCAGTGGCGTCGCGGCATTCGAGGTGCTGACCAGTCCGAGCGAGCCATCCGCGCGCTGCACCAGCCACGCCCAGCCGGAGCCGAACGTGGTCAGCGCGGTGTTCGTGAACTGCTCCTTGAACTGCGCAAACGAACCGAACGCGGCATGGATCGCTTCGGCCAGTTTTCCGGTCGGCTCGCCGCCGCCACCTGGCTTGAGGCAGTTCCAGTAGAAGGTGTGATTCCAGACCTGCGCGGCATTGTTGAACATGCCGCCGGATGACTTGCGCACGATGTCTTCGAGCGCCAGCGCCTCGAACTCGGTGCCCTTGATCTGGTTGTTCAGATTGGTGACGTAGGTCTGGTGGTGTTTGCCGTAGTGGTAGTCGATGGTCTCGGCGGAGATGTGCGGCGCCAGGGCGTCGCGGGCATAGGGCAGGGCGGGCAGTTCGATGGCCACGGAGTGCTCCGGAAGCAGTTGCGGAAATTTTCAGGCGGCAATTCTAGCCCGCGCCCGTGTGCACGCCGTGAGCACCCCGGCTGACGGTAGAATGCCGCGCTCACGACTTGAGGAACGAACATGGAAACCATCGAACGCATCAAGAGCATCGTCGATTCGGCACCGGTGGTGCTGTTCATGAAGGGCACACCGCAATTCCCGATGTGCGGCTTCTCCAGTCGCACCGTGCAGGCGCTGCAGGAAGCCGGTGCCGAGTTCCACAGCGTCAACGTGCTGGAGAACCCGGACATCCGCGCCAACCTGCCGCGCTTCTCGAACTGGCCGACGTTCCCGCAGTTGTTCATCAACGGGGAATTGATCGGAGGCTGCGACATCACCCTGGAACTGCATGCCAAGGGCGAGCTTGCGCAGATGGTGCGCGACGCCGGCAAGGCCTGAGGTCGTGGCGATGCAACCCGGCGCACTCGCCGGCAAGGTGGTGCTGGTCACTGGCGCGGCCGGCGGTTTCGGTTCCGAATGCGCGGTGCAGGCCGCCGCCGCCGGAGCGACGGTGGTGCTCGCGGGGCGGCGAGTGCGCGAACTCGAGCGCGTCTACGACCGCATCGTCGCCGCAGGCGGGCCGGAACCGGCGATCTATCCGATCAATCTGGAAGGCGCGACGCCGGCCGAATTCGCCACGCTGGCCGAAACGGTCGGACAACAGTGTGGTCGCCTCGATGTGCTGCTGCATGCGGCCGCGTCCTTTTCGGGCTTGATGCCGCTGGACAGCCTGCCCGCGGAGGACTGGCTGCGCTCGCTGCAGGTGAATCTCAATGCACCGTTCGTGCTGACCCAGGCCTGCATGCCGATGCTGCGCGCGGCACATGGCAGTTGCGTGTTCGTGCTCGACGACGAGGCGCGCGTCGGCAATGCGTTCTGGAATGCCTACGGCGTGGCCAAGTTCGCGCTGCGGGGTCTGGTGTCGCAGTGGTCGCAGGAACTCGAAAACGCCGGCGTGCGCGTCCTCGCATTCACGCCTGCGCCAATGCGCACGACGTTGCGTGCGCGGGCCTACTTCGCGGAAGACGCCGCGCTGGTGCCCGCGCCGGCCGCCGAAGCGACGCGCTGTCTGGCAGTGCTCGCAGACACCGGCGGCTGAGCACGGGGCTGTTGCAGGACTCGGGCGCGGTGCCGCATACGGCGCCGGATGCTCTGAAAAAATTGTTTCAGGTCAGCAAGTTACAAAACTGTCATCGGGCACTGTTAAACTTCGGTTAACCCCCTTATCGCGCCGCGCGGTAGATCGTTCGCAGGACCGGTTGCATGGCTCTCGACGTCGTATCGCGCGCATGGTTGTTGGTGGTGCTTTCTTCCGTTGTCAAAACAAGGTGCAAATATGACAAAGCGTAGTGCGCTCTCCATGGCGATCCTGCTCGGTCTGGCCGCGGCCATGCCGGTGGCTGCCCAGAACACGTCCGCAGCGGTTTCCGGTCGTATCGTCGACGAAGCCGGTGCCCCGGTCGCCAACGCGACGGTGGAAATCGTTCACGCGCCGACTGGCGCCCGCAAGTCGGTCACCACCGACGCCGACGGTCGCTACGTTTCGCGCGGACTGCGCGTCGGCGGGCCGTACTCGGTCTCGGTGAACAAGTCCGGCCTCGAAGCGGCGAAGAAGGAAGACGTCTACCTGGTGCTGGCCGAAGTCTCGACCGTCAACCTGACGATGGACGACGGTGCCACCGACCTCGAGACCGTCGAAGTCGTGGCCAGTGCCTCGAACACGATCTTCTCTGCCGACAACACCGGCACCGGCTCGAACTTCAATCGCGAGCAGATCGAGAACGCGCCCACGATCAGCCGCAACATCCAGGACATTGCCCGCCTTGATCCGCGCATCGTGCAGATCGACAAGGATCGCGGCGGTTCGATCTCGGCCGGCGGCCAGAACCGTCGCTACAACGCGATCAACATCGACGGCGTGCCCTCGAACGACGAGTTCGGCCTGAACGACAGCGGTTCGCCGTCGCTCAACAACGCCATCTCGATGGACACCATCGACGAGTTCAACATCAGCATCTCGAGCTACGACGTGACCAAGTCCGACTTCGTCGGCGCCAGCATCGATGCGGTCACCAAGAGCGGTACCAACGAGTTCCACGGCACCGTCTATGGCCTGTACCGCGATGGCAGCTGGTTCGGCGACATCACGCCGGTCGCGCCGCAGCAGACCGTCGGCCGCGACGCGCCGACCCAGGGCGAGACCAAGTTCACCTCGTACGAGCAGGACATCACCTACGGACTCACGTTCGGCGGCCCGATCATCCAGGACACGCTGTTCTTCTTCGTCGCCTATGAGGAATTCGAGCGCGGCAGCCCGAGCTCGAACGTCGGCCCGATCGGATCGGGTGCGACCGTCATCGTCGACGTCACCCAGGACGAGCTGAACCAGATCGAGACCATCGCCAGCGGCTACGGCATGGAGGCTGGATCGACCGGCGGCGCCAATGCCGACAACACCGACCAGAAGGTACTGGCCAAGCTCGACTGGAACATCAGCGACGCGCACCGTGCGTCGTTCCGCTACAACAAGACCGAGGGCGAGCAGCTCAATGCCGGCCGCCTGAGTGCGAACGACTACTCGTTCAGTTCGTACTGGTACTACAACGCTGCAACCTTCGAGAGCTACGTCGGCCATCTGTACAGCGACTGGACCGACAATCTGTCGACCGAGTTCTCGGTGTCCTATTCCGAGTACGACGGCAGCCCGATCGTCACTTCGCGTGCGCCGCAGGTCGCGATCCGCGTCGCGTCCGGCGACCAGGTCACGCTGGGTACCGAACAGTTCCGCCAGGCCAACTTCCTGACCCCGGAAACCACCACCGCGTACCTCGCGGCCGACTACTACGCCGGCGACCACACGATCAAGTTCGGTGCCGACTGGAAGCGCAACGACATCTACAACCTGTTCGGTCGCGATGCCTATGGTCTGTACACGTTCAACAGCATTGCCGACTTCGCCGCCGGCAACTTCGCGACCTACTCGGTGCGCCTGCCGAGCAACGGCATCCTCGAGTCGCGCGCGGCCGACTGGACGCTCGACAACCTCGGCCTGTTCCTGCAGGACACCTGGGCCTACAGCTACAACCTGTCGGTGAACTACGGCCTGCGTGTCGATGTACCGAACACCGGCGACCGCCCGCAGTTCAACCAGTCGGTGTTCAACACCTTTGGCCTGCGCAATGACGGCACCATCGACGGCAACTCGGTCGTGCAGCCGCGCGTCGGCTTCAACTACACCTTTGACAGCGAGCGCCCGACGCAGCTGCGCGGCGGCTTCGGCCTGTTCCAGGGCTCGACCCCGGGCGTGTGGCTGTCGAACTCGTTCCAGAACGACGGCCTCAACTTCTTCGAGGTTTCGCTGCGCAACCAGGGCGGGTTCACCGCCGATCCGGACCATCCGCTGTGCCCGGCGCCGTGCAATCCGTCGACCGGCCGCCAGGTCGTCGACATCCTTTCGCCCGACTTCCAGCAGCCCACCGTGTGGAAGGGCAACCTGGCGCTCGACCACGAACTGCCGTGGTGGGGCCTGGTCGCATCGGCCGAAGTGCTGTTCACCGAGGTCGAGTCGGCGATCTACTACGAGCATCTGAACATGGGCCCGGCGCGCGGCATGCTGCCGGACGGTCGCTACCACTACTGGCGTGACACCAACGCCAACACCTTCACCAACCCGACCACGCGCGCGCAGATCACCAACCTCGGTTCGGTGCAGCGCTTCGGCGCCAACCCGGCGTTCGGCGACGTCGTGCTGCTCGACAACACCACCAAGGGCAGCGGTCGCCAGGCAGTGGTGAGCCTGGAGAAGCCGATCGAGGACCACTGGTACGCGAAGCTGGCCTACACCTACACCGAGGCCACCGAAGTGCAGACCGGCACCAGCTCGCAGGCCGAGACGAACTTCCGCACCAACCCGATCTTCAACATCAACGAAGAAGTGGCCGGGAAGGCGGCGTATGCGATCAAGGACCGCTTCAGCGCGTACCTGTCGTACAAGAACGACTTCTTCGGCGACCTCGACACCACCTTCGGCATGTTCTTCGAGAGCCGTTCGGGATTGCCGTTCAGCTACACCTTCGCGGGTGATGCCAACGGCGACGGTCGCAGCACCAACAACGACCTGTTCTACGTGCCGACCGGCCCGGGCGATGTCGTGTTCACCGACGTCGGCACCGGCACCAGTGCGATCACCGCCGCGCAGCAGGAGGCCGCGTTCTGGGCCTATGTCGAGGGCAACGACTACCTGAACTCGCACCGTGGCCAGGTGGTCGAGCGTTTCGGCGCCAACATGCCTTGGGTCAACCAGGTTGACGTGCACATCGCCCAGGAGCTTCCGGGCTTCTTCGGCGACAACAAGTCCGAGATCTTCCTGGACATCGTCAACTTCGGGAACCTGCTGAACAAGGACTGGGGCATGGTCGAGGAAGTCGGCTTCCCGGGCTTCATGCAGGTCGCGCGCATGGCCGGTGTGGATGCCAACGGCCGCTACATCTACCAGTTCACCCGCGTGCCGACGATGCGCACGCGTGATGAAGTGGGCCAGTCGCGCTGGTCGGTGCAGGTCGGTTTCCGCTACGAGTTCTGATCAACGCGGTGATCACCCAGGTCTGCGGCCCGCCGTGTGCGGGCCGCAGTCTTTTCGGGCCCCGCCTTGACCGCCTGCGCGTTCTGCGGAATTCTCTGTTCCCGCCTTCACGGCATCCGACCCAGAACTGACCAGCGGAATGGTCAACATCAGCCTCTTCAAGAACTTCGTTCCGCTCGGCGCGCTGCTGCCGACCGATCGTGCCGAACTGGCGAAGTATTCGCGCGTCGGCACCTATCAGTCCGGACAGATCCTGTTCTCCCGGGGCGAGTCGGCGCAAACGGTGCCGTTCCTGATCTCGGGCGAGATCGAGCTGTTCGACGGGGTGCAGGCGCGGGTCGTGCGCGGGGACACGCCGGAGGCGCGCAACGCCCTGGCCGCGGGGCTGCGTCGCGCGGTGACCGCCACCTGCCTGAAGACGGCGCAGGTGCTGATCGTCGACCGCGAACACATGGACCTGATCCTGACCTGGTCGCAGACCGGCGGGCTGGTGGTTACCGACCACGGTGCCAGCGGCCGCGACGACGAGCCTCAGGACTGGATGACCGCGTTGCTGCAGAACCACGCGTTCCACCGCATTCCCCCCGGCAACATCGCACAGTTGTTCGCGTGCATGCAGTCGGCGCGGTTCGCGGCCGGTGACGTGGTGATCCAGCAAGGCGAGCGCGGCGACTGCTACTACATCCTGACCGAAGGTCGGGTGCAGGTGGTGCAGCAGGATGCCGACGGCATGAACGAGCAGGAAGTTTCGGTGCTTGGTGTCGGCCGTGGCTTCGGTGAGGAAGCGCTGCTGTCGGGCAACCCGCGCAATGCGACGGTGCGCGCGCTGACCGACATCGCGGTGATGAAAATCGATGCCCAGGATTTCGAGCGTCTGCTCAAGGCCCCGGTGCTGTCGCAGATGACGCTCGACGAAGTCACCGGCGATCACCAGTTGATCGACGTGCGCCTGCGCGAGGAGTTTGCACGCGGCCATGTCCCGGGAGCGATCAACCTGCCGCTCGCGCACTTGCGCGAACTGGCGGTGCAACTCGACGTGCGCAGACCCTGTGCCGTCTATTGTGATTCGGGCCGGCGTAGCGCTTCGGCCACGTACTTGCTGTGCGAGCGAGGTTTCGACGCACTTCTCGTTGCAGGCGGCGTGCCTGCGGAATTGATGACCGAGTCGGACTGACGCGGCATCCGGCGCATTCGCGCCCTGATCAGAGGAACCACCCGAAGATGTCCCCAGTTACCTTGAATGCCCGCATTTCGCCGACGGGCGGGATGGACATGTTGTCGCGCCAGGAAGTCGGCCGCTTGCGTGATGCGAGCCACGGCGGACTGCACCAGCTGATGCGTCGCTGCGCGCTCGCCGTGCTCTCCAGCGGCTCGACCTCGGACGACCCGCGCGCGTTGCTCGAGCGCTATCCGGACTTCGACATCCAGGTGCACCAGCAGGATCGAGGCGTCAAGCTCGAACTGCTCAATGCACCGGGCGAAGCGTTCGTCGAGGGCGAGATCATCCGCGGCGTCAGCGAGCTGCTGTTCGCCGTGGTGCGCGACATCGCCTACGTCGCCAGCGACATCCAGTCCGGGCGCTTCAACCTGGAGGAATCGAACGGCATCACCAACGCCGTGTTCGAGATCCTGCGCAACGCCCGCATCCTGCGCCCGCATCTGGATCCGAACCTGGTCGTGTGCTGGGGTGGCCATTCGATCAAGCGCGACGAGTATGAGTACACCAAGAAGGTCGGCTACCAGCTTGGACTGCGTGGCCTCGACATCTGCACCGGCTGCGGCCCGGGGGCGATGAAGGGTCCGATGAAGGGCGCCACCATCGGTCACGCCAAGCAGCGCCGCCGTACCAACCGCTACATCGGCATTACCGAGCCCGGCATCATCGCCGCCGAGTCGCCGAATCCGATCGTCAACCACCTGGTGATCATGCCCGACATCGAGAAGCGCCTCGAAGCCTTCGTGCGCGTCGCGCATGCGATCGTCGTGTTCCCGGGAGGGGTCGGCACGGCCGAGGAGATCTTGTACCTGCTCGGCATCCTGTTGCATCCGGAGAATGCCGCGATTCCGCTGCCGATGATCCTGACCGGGCCGAAGGATTCCGCGGCCTACTTCGAGCAGATCGATGCGTTCCTCAAGCTCGCGCTCGGCGAAGCCGCCGCCGCCAAGTACCGCATCATCATCGACGACCCCGGAGAGGTCGCCACCGTGGTCAACTCCGGCATCGAGAAGGTGCGGCGCAACCGCATCGCCGAGAAGGACGCATTCTTCTTCAACTGGTCGCTCAAGATCGACGACGCCCTGCAACAGCCGTTCAAGCCCACCCACGCGAACATGTCCAGCCTCAAGCTGGATCGGGATCAGGAAACCCACGTGCTGGCCGCGGAACTGCGCCGCGCGTTCTCCGGCATCGTCGCCGGCAACGTCAAGGAAGAGGGGATCCAGGCGATCGAGCAGCACGGACCGTTCGAGATCCACGGCGAGCCCGCAATCATGGCCGCCCTCGACCGCCTCCTCGCCGCCTTCGTCCAGCAGCAGCGCATGAAACTCCCCGGCGGCTCGAACTACCAGCCTTGCTATCGGGTGGTGGCGTAAGGGAACGGCGCTACCAACAGCCTGCGGGGCTCTTGCTTACGGACCCACCATTGATCGTCAGAACAAGCGGCGTGCAGTAACCGCCTTCGGGGTTGCGGTCCTGATCCTGTCCGGTCCTGGCGGTTGCTGTAAGGGTCACCCCGGTTGCCGACGCGCCCGCGATGGTAATGGTGTAGTGCGCCGCCGCAGCATGTGTTGTCAGCCGGTTGCCGATACCCAGCAACAACGCGGTCCCGGCGTAGGTCGGGTTGTCCGCCCGATAGCGCGCCTCTTCGAGCTGGAGTTCGGCGAGCAGATCGACAGCGTCAGCACGTCGCGCCTTGAGTGCTTGCGCCCGGAAAGATGGAATCGCAATCGCCGCCAGGATCGCAACGATCGCGACGACGACCAGGATCTCGATCAGTGTGAAACCACGCTGAGCATTCACGGTGCGCTCCCCCCTCAGTCTTCCTGCGGTGATGCTAGCAGCGCCTTTGCTGCGGTGGGGAAGTCGCCGAATCCGCTTGTCTTCAGGTACCGGCCGCCCGTCGAATTAGGGTTGCCCCGGGCGCGGCCGAATACTAGTTTGCGACAACGGTGCTTGGGAGTGGCATATGCAACGCGGCAGGAACACTGGCATGACGCTCGTCGAGTTGATGACCGTGGTGGCGATCATCGCGATTTTCGCGGTGCTTGCTGGTCCGAGTTTCAGGGAGTTCTTCGAGAAGGCGCGGGTGAGGGGGGCGGCAGACTCGATCACTGCGCTGCTCAGCAACGCCAGAGCAGAGGCCGTGAAGCGGGACCGAAATGTCGCGATCGCTGTGGGTGGAACCACGGATGCATGGTGCGTGGGCGCGAACATGGCGGCTGATCCGGCGAACGCCGGTGACCCTATCCCCCAAGCGGTTGCATGCGACTGTGCCGCCGGAACCTGTGCTTTGGGAGACGCGCCGGCAGTAGTTTTCGGAAGCGGTTTCCGGGGCGTTTCGGTCAGCGCAGTCGGTGACAGCGTCATCTTTAGTTCCAAGCTGGGTACCCTCGACATTGCCTCCATCGCCGGATTCGACCCTCTTGCGATTCAGCTGACATCCGAGAGCGGCCACTTCTCGCTGCAGGTTGGAGTCAGTGCGCTTGGGCATGTGCGGACGTGCATTCCGTCGGGGTTCCCCTCTGTTTCTGGATATTCGGAGTGCTGAGATGCGTTCGTACTCATTGACAGTGCCCTACAAGCCGGCTTCAACCTCGGGATTCAGCCTGGTTGAGTTGATGCTCGCGATGACGCTTGGTCTGATCGTGATCGGTTCGGTCTTGACGCTCTTCGTCTCGATCTCATCAGCCAACGCCATCAACCTGCGCAGCACGCGACTCACGCAGGAGTTGCGTGCGGTTTCAGAGGTTATCGCAAGGGATATCCGGCGAGCGCGGTTTGTAGATGGCTCAATCGCTCAGATCGGGCGTGGCGAGTCCGCGATCTCGCTGTTCAATGACGTGACCATTTCTGCAAACTGCATTCGCTATGCCTACGAAAATGCGCCATTGGGGAACTATCGTTCTGTTAGTCGCAGGGTTTCCGATGGTGCTGGCCGGGTTGTCCTCGCGGCGAACAATGCGGCGTCTGACTGCGCTGCCGACGGACTTCAGTTGTCCTCTGACGAGGTCGATATCACCGCACTGACCTTCACCCAGCCATTTCCGAATCTCGTTGAAGTGACCCTGACTGGAAGACTCCGCGCCACTCCTGCCGGAGCGACGAGATCTTTTGTCCAGTCAGTGCGCATTCGTTCGACCCAGCTGTAACTACTTTCGAGGTTGCCATGAAAGCCACCAGACATGCATTCCGACATGAACGGCAGAGTCAGCAGGGATTGACGCTGATCATTGCGATCATTCTGCTTCTGCTCGTCACCGTGCTTTCCTTGTTCGCACTGAATGTCGGCGTGTTCGAGCAGAAGACGTCGGGTAATGACTACCGCGCGCGGATGGTAAACAAGACCGCTGAAATGGCGATCTCGCAAGGAATGGAGTACTTGAATCTCAATCGGGATATCGGTGATCTGGCATCTGGAGCCTGGACCAGGTGCGGTGCGGATGAGGAGTCGTTTCCGTGTGGCGCGGTGCCGGCGACTGTGAACGTCGACGGGGTGGATATCGCCTACCGCGGCAACATGTTCCGATTCGGCGGCGGTACTCAGGACGTCGATTCGAGCGGAGGCTTGGACGATGTCGAACGGCGCATGCTGCCGCTTGACCGGCGAGTCGCCGCGACTGCCGCGACGAATGGGTTTGCGGTGGAGTACGGTGTGGGCGCGCTCCTCTGTCGTGTCCAACGGCAGGACCCCCGGCCAAACCCGCTGCCTGTGGGTTATGTCGCTCCCCCCGCACGCTGCACTGCGGGAACCGATGCCGGGTCGATCAAGACGTACACATTGGTTGGAAGAGCCAGGATTCCAGGGGAAGGCGCCAGCGCGACATTGACCCAGACTGTGGGTGCCAAGCCAATCGTTGCGGACGCTCCGAGCACGCCGCCCATCGTCGCCAACGGTACCGTCAACATCACGGGTACATTGCAGGTAGTAACGAACCCGAACTCCGCGGGTCCCGGTGTTCCCGTCTCTGTCTGGACGCGCTCCGACGTCGACCGCAATGGCACGCCGAACACCTGCTACTTCGATGAGTTCTTCCGGTTTGGCTCGGGGAACAATAGCGGTCTCGGGTTTTTCCCGATTCCGGTAGGTCACACATCGCACAATCACAAGCCGATCATCGTGTGCGATGACTGCTCCTGCCCGAGCGAGAATTCGATTTCGTATCCGAAGTCCGGGAACCTCCAGCAAGAGGGGGAAGACATCCTGGACATCGACGGAAACGTGGGTGTGAATCGCGACGTGAGACCGCAGGACTATCCCTGTGATCTGTTCGCCTTCATTTTCGGTCAGAACGCATGGGAAGACACGGACGGTGACTTGTTCTGCGAGACGAAGTTGATGGCGCCGGACCCTGACGGAGGGGCTGATATCGGCGCGGATGAAGCATTCCTCAAGCAAAACGCCATCATCATCGATACCAACGCCGAATGCTCTCAGCTGGATGCGACTGCGAACGGCGTGTATTGGGTGCAAGAGAGTGCTGGTTGCGCCGACATCGGCGGAGATCTCGGAACGCCCTACCACCCCGCGATCGTGGTATGGGATCGACAAGTGCGTGTGGGCGCGCAGGGGCGGGTGTTCGGACTTCTTTTTGTGCGCAGCAGTGACGGCGATTTCACTGTTGCAGACGTCGTCTCTCCGGCGACCGGCGGCAATGCCGAATTCCGCACCAACGGGAAGTCGGCAATCTACGGAGCGGTTGTGGTGCAAGGCACGGCGCCACAGATCAATGGAACCGCAGCCATCATCTATTCCAAGGACGTGCTTGAGGGTTTTACGGGGACGCCATTCGAGCGAATGTCGTCGATGCCTGGATCGTGGACCGATCAGTCGTCGTATTGATCCAGCAGGAGACATCCTATGAACGTTCTGAAAAATCGTGTTCCAGCGGGCTTCTCCCTGATTGAGGTCATGGTCGCCGTGCTGGTTCTTTCCACCGGGCTGCTAGCGCTTGCCGCGTTGCAGGCTACGTTGACGCGCAACAGCGCGGATGCGAAGTCGCGTTCCCAGGTCGTTGCGTACGTGGATAGCTCCATGGAAGCGCTGCGCTCCAGGCCGTTCAATCAGATCGGCTCATCGCAGTTGACCGCATGGCTAACCGACTCGTCGCGCAAGACGGCATTGCAGAATGCGGCTGGGGTCACCTTGGGTACGCCAGTTGCGACTGTGACCCACTATGTGGCACCGAGCGGGTCAACGAGTTTCTCGCCATGGACCGGATCCACCGCACCGTCAGAGGCATTGCCCCAGTACAAGCAGGTCAGGATCTCGATTCCCTATACGGACTCCATGGGACAGACTCGGACGTTCGCGCAGACCGACATCGTCAGCCCATTGTCCATTCGGGCGGACTCGACCTTGGTCGATACGCCTCCGAGCGGGTCGACTCAGCCCAGCCCCACGGTGATTCAAGCCACGCCCAGTCAGCCCGGCCTGATCCCGATCGCAGTGGGTGACAACCAGAACACGGCGGCTACGAATCCCAAGCCAGTTCTGGTGGCGGGAGAGAGCGTTCTGGCGACCCGCTTCGACGTGTTGACCTACCAGAATGAGAATTCGAGCGATGCCCGCGTGCAGCGCAAGGTCGATACGCTGATGGTGCAGTGCACGTGCCAGTTCGGCTCGGCCCCGAGTTCCGTGAACGAGGTGCTCAAGACGCGGTTCCGACCCACTTTCTGGACCGGCAACCAGTATTCCTCGCCGAAGACGACCACGGAAGCAGGGGTCGCTCCAGTTCAGACTTGGGAAGTTCCGTCTACGAGTCGACCGAACCAGGATCCTGCGCAGTCGCCCTATTGCCTGGATTGCTGCCGCGATCATCAGGACGGTACTGGCGCCGTAGAGAAGTTCTCGCCGACGATGTCCTCGCATGGCCACTTCCGCCGCGACAATACCGGAACGCTGCAACTCGTCTCGTCGGGCCAATACGAAGAGGCTTGCCGCCTGATTCGTGTGGATGGCGTCTACCATGTCGCCAGCGACATGAACATGTTGCACATGAATCTGCTTGAGACGAAGGACGACGCGAGAAGCTACCTTCCGAGCAGTACCGGAACGAGCAATTACCAGCATTTCGTGCTGTCTTACTTGAGCGACCAGACCTCGCCATTGAGCACGATCAACTCTTCCCAGGTGGACGGCGCGGCGCTGGAGACTGTCAATTCGCTGAATCGGCCCGCTTTGCTGAGCATGCTCCGGACGGCAACCGAGAAGAGGTATCTGCATAACCGCGGGTTGTATCTGGACTACATTGAGGAGGACGCACTGACCTTCCTTACGGAGAAGCTGGCGGCTTGCGGCGATGTGGACTGTCTCTTGCCATACATTCCGTTCGTCTCCATCAACACGACCGAAATTTCGCGCTGGTCGACGTCCAGCAGCACGTTGATCGTCGACAACAGTTCCGGTTACGTGGGGCAGACTGCAGATGAGCCCGCTCGCGGTCGACTGACTCCAGGCGCCGGTGCTGCAGATGGGCAGCGGATCAACACCGCGGTGACGATGCACGAGTCGAATCCGGGCTTGGTTGCGTCCGTGGCGATCAATGCGAACCGTACTGGCCAGAAGGCTGACCAGCAAGCGGTGCTCTATGGAACAGCGGTTGACACCGATAGCGACGGGTTGTCCGACGCGACTGAAGCTGACCTTGGCACAGATCCAAACAACCCGGATACAGATGGCGACGGGTTGCGCGACGGTGCCGAAGTCAATCCGACTGCGCCGACACCAGCCACTGACCCGCTGCGTGCGGACACCGACGGAGACGGAGTCAACGATGGCACCGAACTCACCAATGGCACCGATCCGACGCGTGTCGATACCGACGGAGACGGTGTGAATGACGGCACCGACAACTGCCCGCTGAACCCGAATCCGGACCAGTTGGATTCTGATGGGGATGGCATGGGCGACGTCTGCGATATGCCTGGAGATCGCGACAACGATGGTGTTCGGGACAACGACGATAACTGCCCGGAAGTCGCCAATCCGGATCAGAACGACACTGACCTCGATGGCATCGGTGATGCATGCGATCCTGCGGGATCGGTGAGCTTCACCGTGACGGTCACTGGCATCGGAACGGTCAGCGCTTCCGCGCCGCCGACCGTGGACTGGATCGTGGGCAGTGGAAACACTCGCGCCTGCACGCCGGTCAATGCGCCGAGCGGCACCAGTGTGGCGTACTGGACGTGCCAGGCGTTCCCGACCTATGGCAACGACATCCGGTTGGTGGTCGGGAAGTACTCCGGCAAGGATGCGTCGACTCCAGCTCCGATCAGCGTCACGAACTCGGCGGTCTGTCCGAACATCACCGGCAACAAGACCAGCAGCCGGAAGTACTGCCAGAGCTTTGCGTTGGGTACTGTCGCGCTGGACAACCAGATCGTGGTTCCGAACCCGTTCGGCGCTCCCGCAAATGACCGCACGCAAGGCGAGACGACAACGATCAGCATTCCGCAGCTGTCCGCAACGCTGCCGCATGCGGTCACTGTCAGTTTCGTTCAGCAGGGGGCGGTACAGGCTGGTGACGTGCTTGGAGCCTACCTCTCCACTCCGGTTTGCCCAACGTCCGGAAATGGCGTCTCGTTCGTTTGCCCCTGAAGCCTGGGAGTCAATGAAGACGTAGCGCCCCAAGATGCGCCCTCGTGGAATCACCGCGAGGGCGCTGCTTCGCAGGTCTTGATAGGCCCTTCGGCACGGCGCCGAGCAGGCCCGAAAAAACAAAACCCCCGCGTCTCGCTGTTCCGGGACAGGATATCCGGGGGGACGGCGACACGATAATTCCGGGGAATAGCGATCTTCATGGGGAAGAATCGGGAAGCCGAGAATAAGACACTTCCGCGCTGCGGAAGGCGCGGCGGACCGGCCAGGTCAGCGATCGTCAGGCTCGAACCGGATGCAGGCTGGCGACCGAGCGCGGATGTCCGACGCCGTGCCACCGGTCCAGCGTCCGCGGTTGAGTTGGCACTTCAGGTAGCGGCCGGCGACGCCCGGCTTCCGCACACAATGGCGGCACTTGCCGCAGGTCAGGTCCGCCGGGCCGGAGCCAGGTTGCGCGGCGTAGCCGTTCGGCCGGGTCGGCTGGCGGCCGGCCTGCGGAGGTTCTGGCTGCGGGCCGAATAGGCCGTCCACGATCACGGCGCTTCCTCCGGCGGCATCGCACCAGGTGCGGTAAACATGTCGGTCTGGCGCGCTTCGCGTTCGGCCTTCTCGATTGCGCGAACGCGGCGGCAGATGCGCAGGATGCTGACGTAGCTCAGTTCGTACTTCTTGATCAGGGACTCGACGTTCCGGCCGGCGGCGCGGTTGTACTCGGCGTAGATCTCGCGATCGCGCTGGGAGGCCTTGAAGGCCATGCACAGCGGCATGTAGAGGCTCTGGCCGGCGTATTCCTGCGAGATCTCAAGGGCGATCTCGATACCGAGTTCGTCGGCACGCTCGGACGCGACGCCGAGCCGGTCCACCAAGGTCGTGGATGCGATGCGGGACCAATCGCGAATCATTTCGGGGATGAGATCGGCGTCTTTCATGGCGTGGCGGCCTTATCGGAATTCGACGCCGGTGCGGCGGCACCAGCGCTTCAGCTGTTCAATCACGCGCTGCGCAGCCAAAGGCGGCAACAGCTCCGGTGCGTCGTAGCCGACGCCGTCCGGGTTCCACTTCTCGCTCTGGCGGCGCACGAACGCGCGCAGCGCCTTGTCGCTGGCGTCGCGCACCTGGCCGGCGTCGGCCAGCTTCGACCAGAGCAGCTTGACCAGGGCGAGCTGCGTGCCGGCGTCGGCCTGGGCGGTGCGGGCGCGCTTCTGGACGGGCTGCCAGCCGCAGGCGCGCAGGTGTCGCAGGACCGCCGCACGGCCAGCGTGGTCGAGCTCGCCAGCCGAATCGACGCGAACGACCGTCTGGAGCATCGCGCGATAGGCCGAGTCGTCCGGTCCGTCGATCAACTTCAGGGCGGCAGCGGCCATGTGGATCTGCGCGAGATCGGCCTTGCGCTGCGCGGCGGCCGGGCGCGGCGTCATCGAATCGGGCTCGACAGGGCGGCTCGAAACGGCCGGCGCTCCAGCTCGCGACCTTGCGGTTCGCGTGGCTTCTCCGTCGACGGAAAGAAAGTCGACTCGACACCGTCGACGTGGGTCATGAACGCAACCTCGACCTTCGCCGAATTGATAATGGTCTGAGCGACCTCGGCAATGGTTCGCGCCCGGTCCAGTTCCATCGGTTTGTCGGTGTCCTGCAACGCTTCCAGCGTCGCGAACAGGTGGTTTCTGAGGTCATCGATCTTGTTCTTCATGCTGGCGGCTCCGCTTGTTGATCTGTCGAACGAGGCGCCCGCGCAGCCGGCAGACGTCGGCCAGCTCGGGCGGTAGGTTGTGGATCGTGTTTCGACGCATCAGCTCGGCGCGGGTCACAAGTTCGATCGCATCGAGCGTGATTTGGGCTTCTTCTGTCGTGACTCGACCTGGTCGGAAAACGACGACGTGACCAGCTGGTACCGGACCGTTCGTGGCTTCCCACACCAGGCGGTGCACACCAGTCCAGCGTCGAGCTGGAACGATGCTCTGATCGTCCGTGACCTTGCGTTCCAGGTAGCCATCGGCGCAGATGCGCACGGTGCCGATCGGGAGATAGTTGCGAGACTCGCTCGCCGGACGGCCCGACTTGAACTGAGTTTCGGACATGCGCCCTGGCGACCAGCCTGGTCGACGCACGCCCTTGTTGTGCGGTACGAGCCCTTTTTGAAACCGCGTAGCGATCATGGCGGGCGTCTGATGGGCCCGATTGATTCGACGGCTTCGGTCGCTCGCCAGGAACGCTGCCGACTTCTTCAGGCCGAGGCGGTGCGCGGCGTTATAGATGGTCGGGAGCGACACGCCCATCGCGGTCGCGAGGTCTGCTGTTAGCTGGTCCGGATACTCTGCGCGAATGCGCGCGAGCTGCTCCGGCGTCAGCTTTTCGCGAGGCTTGTGCCAGCCCAACTCCCGAGATCGCCGAGCAATCGATCTGCGGTCACGCCCCAGCTCGCGACCGATTGCCGAGAACGATCGAGCGGCAGCAATGCCGTCGCGGATGACGCGCATTTCGTCGGGCGTGTATCGGCTCACGACGCGTGCTCCAGCCGTTCCATCTGTTCGTATGCCACGACGACTGCGATGTCCTCGGCGGCAGCGATGTCTCGCAGCACGACCTCAGATGACTTGTGATCGGTCACTTCCCAGACGAAGCCGTGACGATCGACTCCGGGAACGAGTTCACGGACCAACATGCAGTAGCGTCGGCGGCGCGCCTTCTTCACGGCGCGACCTCCTCCAACTCGGTCGCAAACGGCACGATGACGAAGTCCTCACCCTGATTGATCGTGATGCCTTTCACGTGCTCGACTGCGGCCTGGTCGGCCAGGATGGCTTCCTTGTCCACCTCTTCCTTGGTGCGGATGAAGCGGTCGAGGCCGAGTTCGCGCAGCGCTTTCAGCACCGCCGTCATCGCGCGAATGCCGACCGACGGCGGGCGCGTGCGCCATCGCAGTTCGCCGTTGCCGAGGCGCACGGTCTTGGTGCGGCCGTCCTTGGTCAGCTCGGCGCGGTTGGCTTCGGCCCACACCTGAACGCCGTGCGAGAGCGTCTTGATTGCTTCTGCGGCTGGCTTCGCCTGGTCCTCGAACTCGGACCTGGCAGCCGATAGCCTGTCGTTCATCGCCGTCTGGATGGTTTCGCGCTCGCGTTGCAGGCGACCGATCTCGGCGATCGCCTCATCGACTTCTTGCCGGTTCTTCGGCACATAGGGCGCGGCTTCGGTCTTGATTCGGGCATTGCGGCTGGACATCGTGGTACTCCTCAGGTTGGCAAGTGCATCTGGCCCATCAGGTCGGGCACGGAGACGCGTTTCATGGCGGACACCTGCTTCAGCGAGCGCATGGCGCGGCTGGTCAGGAATTCGCAGGTGAGCTGCAACTCGTCCGCGTTGGCGGCGATGAAGTAGCCCGTCTTCGGGTGCGCGCAGACGTGATGGCCGGCTTCGCGCAGCTGCTCGACGACCAGGCGCAGGTCGCGCTCGCGGCAGACGCGGCCGCCGGCGATCTGATTGACTTCGTCGACCAGCTTCGTGGCCGTGACACCGTTGCGTGCGCCGATGTGGTCGCGCAGCGCGACCAGCAGCAGATCTGTGGTGAGCCTAGACATCGATTTCTCCTACTGTCAGCCGAGCGGAACCGAGGCGGCGGGCGCGGGCGCGGCGTTCGGCGACTTCGCGCGCGCGCTGCATCAGGTGGTAGGTCGAGGCCCGGCTCATGCCGTCGAAACGGCTTGAAATGGCGCGCCAGTTGTGCGCGTCGAGCAGCTTCTCGGCCAGGACGATTTCAGCGCGCTCCATCACGACTGCATGCCGTGTGCGACGGGCTTGCTCGCAGCGGCGCAGTGCTGCCCGCTCATGGCCGTGATCAAGCACCGGGAGCAGCCGCGTGCCGGGCGGGAAACCCCAGCCGAGCGGGATGACGGCGTCGCGCGCGATCGCGTTCACGCATCCCTCCGGTGTTGCTCGGCCAGGCGCTGCACTGCAAGTTCGGAAAGCCCTTCCGCACGCAGCGCCGAAAGTGCTGCAGCCTCGTCGATCAGGCCCAGGCTCAAGTCCGCGCCGACGCGATTGATGCGCTCGCTGCGCGCGATGTCCGCGCGACGCGGGCCGGCATCAGGCCCGTTGGAGCCGGCGGCGCGGTGCTGACCTTTGCGACGCCCTTCTTCGAGATCGGCCTCGGCCTTCGCTGCGCTCTTTTCGGCGAGGCTCGCAACGATCTCCAGGAGATAGCCGTGGCTCTTGAGCGGCAGCGTCAGCTTGTTGCCGTTGCGCAGCTCGACCATCTGCTCGAGGCCGGCTTGCCACACTGCGAGCGGCGCTGCGCGGTCCATGCCGCCACGCGTCACCATCGCGCTGTCGATCATCGGCTTCAGCTCAGCCAGCAGCTTCTGCAGTCGGTCAAACGACAGCGCGCGATTCGGCGACCGAAACATGGCCAGGTAGTCGACCAGCGGCCGCGAAATAGCGCTGGGCATCGCCAGGGCAGCAGCGATCATCGAGCGCGCGGCGTCGGCGCCGAGGAAGGCGTCGAGCGAGTTTTCGGCATGGCAAGCTGGGCAACGGAGTTTCACTTCATCGCCCTCCGCAGCCGGAGCGAAACCGGGCTGTCGTGCGACTGATGGTGCAGCGGCTCGAGCAGGTGCTCGCCGTGGAGTTGAAACTGCGGCAGCTCGCGCTCGATGCGGTCCTGCAGCGCAGCTGCCTTCGCGGCGTCGAGCTTGCGCGCCCGCATCGCCGGCGACAGATGCATGAACTGCTCGAACGTGCCGCCCTGCAGCCACGCGATGAACTCGTCGGCCCAGTAGTTGAGGTGCTCGTCGGAGACACGCATGGTCAGACCTGCGCAATCAGCTTGGCGTCCACGCGTTCGAAGCCAAGCTCGGCGGCCTGGTTCATTGCGCGAATCAGCATGTTGTTGACGACCAGCGGATAGACGTTGGACTCGACGTCGTTGCTGTTGCGCCGCCGCTGCGTGAGCTTCTCGCGGATGGCGTCGTAGGCGTCGGGCGCCAGCACGGTGGTCGCGTCCACATTCACGCGGCGGAACTTCAGTGCCACGTAGTCCTCGAGGTGCCGGTCAATGGTCGGCAGGGTCGCGATCTCGCAGCGGCGGATGAACTCGCGCGCATCAAAGTTGCGACGCTCATCGAGTAGGTTGCGCAGTTCGGGCTGGCCGATCAGCACCACGCTCACCAGGCGCTTGAAGCCGTCCTCCATTTCCCAGAAGCGCTTCAGCAGCTTGATGATGAAGTTCGTGAGGTCATGCGCCTCTTCGAACATCAGCACGTGGCTGTTGCCCGCACGCGCGCTGGCCATCAGCAGGCGCTCGACCTGACGCGCCTTGGCTTCGAGCGACTGGCGCGGCGTTTCCGAACTCAGGTCGCCGATAATCGCGTCGCAGATGTGGCCGCTGCAGATCTTCGTCTTGTCGATCGTGCGCGGCTGGATCACGACGATGGGGTCGTCGTCGCGGCGGATGCGTTCTTGGAACGCTCGGCGTAGCACTGACTTGCCAGCACCGCTCTCGCCGATCACGGCGACGATGCCGCCGTGTTTCGCCGCGTAGTACATCGACTCGCTCACGTACCGCTGGTCGGCAGTCATGAACACGTCCTGCGGGCCTTGCACGTCGTCTTGGAAGGGATGGCGAACCAACTTGAATTGCGAACGGGCGGCGGGTGACAGCATTTCGGGCTCCGGAAGTTCGAGACGGGGTTCTTGTTGCGGCGTGGCTGCTTCGCGCAGCGCCTTCTTCGTAGGTGGTTTGTCGAGCGGGTTGCGCGGCGTGGGTGGCGTGTCGTCCTGCTCGTGCAGCCACACATGTTCCAGCTCAGCCTCGGGCACGCCGTGTTCGCGCAGGAAGGCCTCGGTTGTGGCGCGCACGTCGGCGTCGCGCATCACTGCCGGCATCCAGCCGCGCAGCAACAGCAGAGACATGTCGGCCGGAGAAATCGGCTGGCCGACCATCCGGCCCGACTGGCGCAGCAGCCGCACGCGCAGGTGCGCGAACTGGATGTCGTGCTTGACCAGCACACCGCGCAGGCGAAGCGGGTTGGCGCTGCGCGTGGAGGCGACCGGCCGGCCGGCGTTCATGGCCCCACCCGGTAGCGCGAAGCACCGACCTGCGTAAGCACTGTCACGGGAACGTTGCGGTCGTACTTCACGATGTGGCCCCGCATCACGCCCTGGTGCGCAGCCCGGTCATCGACGTCGACGATCACGCACCAGCGGCTGCGCGCCTCGCCCACTTCGATGTTGCCGGTGCAGAGCGGCGCGAGGACAACGTGCAGATTGGAGGGAATGGCGAACGTCGTGCCGAGCAATACGGTGCCGACGGTCGGAGAGGGAAGCTCGGCTTGGTGGGCGGCGGCGAGCATGGCGTCAACCTCTCGTCGTTTCGGCTTCTACGAAGGCCGCAGGCTCGACCTGGCGCAGCGGGATGACGCGTTCCTGTGACGACAGGTGCAGAATCGTGCCAGCGCGGATGGTGCGGTCTTCCGGCACCGCGATGACGACGGCGACAACCGGCGCACCGGCACCCGCGATGCCGAAGCCGGCGATGGCATGGAAGTCGCCGGCACCGCGCGCCTCGGCGATGCGATTGGCGCGCGTCAGGACCACGTCGGGCGAGTGGTCAAGCACGAAGGGCATGCCCGGCTCGACGTCGGTGACGATGGGACGAAGTTGGTTCGACAGCGTGATGGTGGCTTTCACGATACGGCCCTCAGGTGGCGGGTGGTGGTGGAAACACTGGCGGGTGCGTTGATGCGCTCTGCGAGCGCATTGATCTCGTCTTCCGGCACGCCTGCCGGGAACAGCTGCGCGACGAGCGCGTTTTCCTCAGGCGTGATGCGCCTTCGAAGAATGGAAGCCAGCGCCTTCAGCGCGGCCACGTGATCCAGCGGCTTCAGCTCGATCTGCACCGGCGTAGGCACGTCCATTTCGGTGCCGCGGCGCTGCATGAACTGAGGGAGTTGCGACTTGCGATCGGCAATGTGCTTGTAGGGATCGATTGCGCCGTCAAAGGCCACACGCCCGCGCTTGCGGGCTGCGATCGCTTCGTTCTCATCGCGCGTGCCGAACGCCATCTCGCGAAGATCTTTGCGAGCCACATCGACAGGGCGTTCTACGTGCGGCTTGTATTCCTCACCGATCGTGGCTGCGCCTTCGTAGAACCCGAATTGATCCTTTTGCATCGGCGTGCATTCGGTGTAGCGCTCGATGCCGCCACGATCCTTAGCGATGACCCAGACATTCGGCTTCCGGTGCGCGTTGGTCGATACGCGTACCTGGTCGCCAGCGCTGAGGTCAGCGATGTGCTCGACGCTGTACCGCAGGCCGCCGAAAGAAACGCAGAGGTCTCCGGTGATCTTGCGTTCCACCGGTGCGCTATTCAGGAGCATGCGCAGCTCTTCGGCGGGCGGACCGATCAGCAGCTGCTCCGACCGGATCATCTGCCACGCGCCATATCGCGTATGGCCGTGACGCGAGCAGATCGCCATCGAGTTAAGGTCGATCTGCCAGTCGTCAACGAGCCGATTCAGTTCCTCAATCGTCGGCACGCCCATGAACGCAAGGCCGCTCTCAAACTGGCACTCGACCAGGTTGTTGGCGTTCTCCACGCCGCCCTTGGCCCGCGCTGCGCGCGCCTTGTGGGTTTCGTGTCGAACACCGAGGTGCGAGAACATGTTCTTGATCGGCGCGCTTCGATTCGCACTGCCCTTGTCCCAATAGATCAAGCTGGGCCAGCCGTGCATCAGAAAGCGGTCGCGTTTGCTGGTCGCTTCAACCAGGAAGTCGAACAGCACTTCCGTCGACTCGCCAGGTGTTTCGAAATAGCGGACGAAGATCGCGCTGCTCGCGTGGTCCCACTGGACGTAGCGCCACAGCTTCTTGCTTCGATGCAGAATCTCGAGGTTCTCGAGCTTGTTCTTGTAGATCAGCTCGTCGTCCGCGCGCATGACGCCGACGCGACCATCGGGCAGCCTGTAGAGCACGCACAAGCTGGGATCGATTTCCCAAACGTGGTTCGGGTGGTTGCTGCGCAAGCGCACGTGTGCAGATGGCCGCTCAACCTGCCGGAAGTGCACCTTGAGCTGCATCATGCGCCGCGCCATCGTGCGCTCGCTGCATGCGACCGTGAGCAAGCCGTTGGCCCGGGCTTTCTGCATCGCCGCGCCGATCGACATCAGCCGCTTGTCGTTGTCTCGGTACGCCGCTGAGATGATGCCGGCGACCTTCATCACTTCTTTGTCTGGTACGGCCGACCGGCCAGCGTCATTGCGTTGCTTCCGATCACTGGCGTAGCCGAGCGATTTCAGGTCTTGCCACACAGCTTGCGGCGAACAGCTGAGCTTGTTCGCCGCATCGCGCACCAGCGCGCCGCGCGATCCGTGCGAGCCATCGTCTTCCAGCTTCAGCATGAGCGGCTGAAGGATGGACAGTCGGACGGCATCGATTGGGCGAATGCGCGGCGCCATCGCGGTTACTTCCTCCGACCCTTCGACTCGACGCTCACGTCCTGCAGCCGAGCGACGCGCTTGGCAATCAGCTCGACGCTGGCGGTGATCTGCTCCTGAGTGGCGGCGGCCATGACGTGCCCAGCCGACTGCTGGATCGCGCGAAGCTCGCTCACGAGCCGTTCGCACTCCGCGAGGGCTTTGATTGCATCCGTCGCCGCCGTGCCGAATTCCGACATCAAGGTGCGCGACTGCTCGACTGCGGGGTCCGCTTCGGGCCGGCTGTCGATCTGGCGTTCCAGCTCCTCGATTCGCTTCTGCCGGCGTTGGATGATCTTGTCCCGCGCGGCCAGTTGTTGCGCTGCCTCCTCACGTTCCTTCTTGAACTCAGCATGCAACTGGCGAACGGACTTCCCGGCGAATTCGCTGATCTTTTCGTCGTCGTACGCCAGGTCTTTGACATCGTCCTCGGAATACGAACCAAACACGGCGATGGCCTTCGAAGTGCCGAGCGCCTCGTACACCTTGCGATGCGCAGCGCTCTTGCCGACGTCGCGTGCAAACTTCATCGCGGCATAGGCACTCCGTTCGCCAACGCCGATCTGTTCCAGGGCCCAGCGAAACGTCGACGCAGGCTCATTGGCACGGATGGCCAACAGCGCGCTGCCCATGACCAGCATGGCGCGTGCCGTATCAATGGCCGCGCCCTTGCCCATTTCGACGAAGCCGGCGAGCGAGTACTGAACCGTGATGCCGGCGTTTTGAAGGACAGCGCTCGCTTCGGCGGAAAAGGCCGCGAGCTTGGCCTGCTCGGCGCGCGAGACCTTCGCGCCGTCAGCGTTGATCTCGGCGGGTACGGTTGCAGGTGGATGAGAGGGTCGAGCCAAGGGATTCTCCTGGTGTGATCAGCGGGGTTCGCGCGAGTAGCGCTGTTCAATCTCAAGCGCCCGCGCCTTCATGCGCGTGATGCCGACGTGGAAGGCGTTCGAGACCTGCACGAGCCGAGGACCGAGTCGCCAACACTTGTTCTCAAGCTGCTCGACGAAGCCGGCGTGCTGGAGATTCCGCAGGTCATTGAAGAGGCGCGAGTCGCTCGACTTGACCGCCTTCGCAATCGCGCTCTGCGCGACGCCGAACTCTTCCTGTCCGGCCAGCACCATCAAGACCTGGCAGATGCGCTGCTGCGCGTTGTTGACCTTGAAGCTGCTGGGGGTCATGCCTGATCTCCCCGCTCTTGAGGCGTGAAGATCAGATTGATCGCGGTCTGAACGCCGTCGCTTGCCTCTCGTGCGAAGTCCAGTTGGTGCCTTGCGCACTCGAGGTAGGCGCTATGGTGGGTCGTCAACCACGTCACGAGATTGTTGATCGCGAGCACGACATATGCTTCCTGCGCGTTCTCAAGGCCGTCGCGGATGGTTCGATGCGCCTGTTCGCGCGGTCCGAGAAAGGGATTCGTATTCAAAGTTTCAGCTCCGGTTGGTGGTGGCGTTCGACGTTGCCCCGCTCTGTGGCGAGCGCTTCCATTGCGGCGGTAAGAGCGGCGAGCGTTTCGCCCTGCGTGCGCTTGCCGCCGGTGAACTCGATGAGGGCCTGCACGGCCTCGGTGCAGCTGGCTTGGAGCGCTGCGATGTCGGCGACTGCCGCACATCGTCCGGTGGGCATGGCCACTGTGAGCAGGTGCGCGGACGTGGCCAAGTAGCGCGTGACGAAGTCGGCACCGCACGCATGCTCGAAGCTGCGCAGCAGCCGCACCGGCATCGAGCCGCTCTCCATCCACTTGTAGAGCGCCCACTTCGACGGCAGGCCCATGCGGTCAGCGATGCGATCGACGCTCAGCTGCTGCTGTTCGCGCCCGTACTCGATGCAAGCTTCGAACGCCTCCTGGAGGCTCGATGCAGCGAAGCGCTTCCAATTCCTGCGCGTCATTGGCGGGCTCCAGCAGCAACGCGGGCTGCGGGCTTCCAATCTCGTGTTGATTTTGCTGTTGCGGAAAATGGTTCCGCGTGGCAAAAAGTCGGCATGTGCGATTCATCAACCACGCGAGACCCCCCGGCGTTTCTTGCTAGCTGCTGCTTCGGCATCGCCCAGTACGTTGAGCAGTGCGGTGTGCGCGCTACGAAACGCATCGAGGGCCGTCTGCACCGGCGACCTCGGCAGGTCGATGCGAAGCCGCATCACGTGTTCTCGATCGATGCCGACCGCTTCGCATTGCGAGATGAGCGATTCGAAATGCGCTGCGGCGGATTGCGCAGCACTGAACCTGCTGAAGAGGTCCGGCCAGTTCAGCGGCGGCAAGCGCCCGTAGTCGGCGTAGCCCCACTGGAAGTCGAACGCTCGGCGCGCCTCTTCGATCGCACTGGACGCCTTCCAGTAGGCGAGTTGCGCCTCAGCGCACTTCGCGATCTGCTCAGGAGTGAGCGCGCAAGCAGAGTGCGTCATGGCTCAGGCCGCCTTCTTGCTGGCGGCGTCGGGCTTCGCCGTTTCGAACTCATGCGCGAATGCCGTGATTCGTTGCTGTCGCTCTGCCGCTGGTACGTGGCGGCGTCGAATTTCTATGCGTTCCCCGTTGGGCGAGTACCACTGCGGCCAAATTTCGTGCAGCGGCTTTTTCAGCAGCACGGCGATACGGTTCTCAATACGACGAGATCGACTGCGCCCGTTGATCACCGCGTGAATTGCAGGCGGCGTAATCGATTGGCGCTTACCCGTAGCGTCCGGCTTCCGGCGTGCAATGCCGCGCGCAATGTCGGCGAGTCCGTAGCCCCCGGAACGCAGCAGAAATTGGATGAGCAGTGGCGACATGAAGTTGTTCCGAGGTCGAGACGTTCACACATATTGTTTCTAGTAACGAACGATACTGCGAACGTTTGCAGCCGTCAACATGGGGGTGCCGCTTGCATCCCGTAGACATTCGTTCAGCGCTCAAGAAGGCCGGCTACACCGCGGAGAAGGTGGCGTCAGACCTGGGGGTGACTGGTCCCGCGGTGCGAAACGCGATTGACAGCAAGACTCGATCTCGTCGAGTCGAAGAGCGGATCAGCGAGATCACGCAAATTGCGCTTTGGGAGTTGTGGCCAAAGTGGTATCAGGCCCCGGCGGGCACAAAGGCGCCGGCCGTTGTTGGCGTTTCTCGGATTCATCCGCAAACGCTCAGCTTCGTGCTTCGCGCAATCGAGGCGGAGTTGGAATCGCGCGTCCGCACGTTGGCGAAACCGTACGAAGTTCAGATGCAGCACGTCGCCATCGTCTACAACATGCTAGGTGGCATCACGCAAGACGACCCGGATTTCGCAACGCGACTGCAGCTCGCGGCGAGCACGCACGTCGACGCGCATGCATATGACGGTGGTCCTGGGCTAGAGCACTACTTCCTTCGTCGCGTCTCTATGCCAGCGCAGTCCGGAACGGTGATCACTTCCACGGGGGCCGACGCGAAGATCGCTGGGCGCGACATGGTTGGGGTTCAAATCAATACGAAGGGGAAGCGCTGACAAGACCGATCGCAAAGCACCGCTATCAACCCGATCGACGCCGGGGGGCGATCATTCGAGGCTCAGAAGAAGGAATCGAACGATGAACGCTTCACGGTTCGCACTACTCGTTGTCCTGGTTTCAACCCTATCCAGTTGCGCGATGTCTCCAGCGCAGCAGGCTTTCGTCGCGGATAGACAACAGCGCTTCTTGGACTCGCGCCCGAAGTGCTTTTCCGAGTCCGATTGTCAGCGCATGTGGGCGGCGGCTCAGAGCTGGGTCGCCACGCGCTGTGGCATGAAGATCCAGACGCTTTCCGACGCGATCATCCAGACGTTCAATTCAGTGGACGGAAACATGGCTTTGCATTGCAGCGTGGTTAAGGAACCGCTGCCAGGCAACGGCTACGTCGCCACCATCACGACGGGATGCGGCAACTTGTTCGGTTGCGCCGTCGATCCCTGGAACGCGGCATTCGATTTCAACCGCGTGGTGCAGTCAGCGGCACCAGTCACCACGCCTGCTGCGCAGTAGCTGCAGTAGCTGCAGGATCACCAGGCCGCTCCGTGCGAGCGGATCAAGAATGAACTGGGGAAATAGTTATGGCCGATCAAGTCAGGGTGCATCTCTACCGTGTCTCAGGGCGTGGGCGCGACAAACTGGTGAAAGCCGTCATCGATGCCCGCAAAAACGACACTCAGTACGAAACCGGCGGCAACACCTATCAGGTGGCCGAAAGCACTGACGGACGGGACGGATTGCTGCGCGGCAGGATTCGGCGCCTGCAAGAGCGCGACGTGCCGCTCATCGGCACCCGAAAGGGTGCCGATCGCACGCTCGCGGAGGGCGAAGGGCTGGCGCATCGCGCATTTTTCATGTTCGACCCCGCGCGCTTGGTGTTGCTCTGGCTGTCGAGCCATCACAGTTGCGGCCCGGCGTGGCTCAAGCACATCGTGGCGGAGGAAGGCTGCAAGATTTCCCTCGCGGTCTACTTGGACGAAAACGCCTTCCGCGAAGCGAAGGCGTCTCGGGATGTGATGACCTCTCTGCGCGTGGCCGTGGCCACCGACGCCGCCGCAGATCTTGGCGTGTCGATCACGGACAAGTTGATCGAGGAGGCCGAGGACATGCAGCCCGACGTGATCGAGCTGGAATTGAAGGTCAAGCACCAGAAAGCAGACCAGGACTACTTGAAGAAGGCATGGGCCACAGTGGAGGCACTATTCAAGGCGAGAGAAAAGAAGCCGGGCGCGGTGCGCAAGCTGAAAGTGGAGAGCTTCGATCCGAAAACCGGGGAGTTCGTCGCGCGCGATCTGTTGCGTGGGCGGCAATACGTTGATCTGGAAAGCCAGCTTTCCGTTCAGCAGTTGGGAACGAAATCGGCCTATGATCTGCTCACCGACGCACATACGCAGACATTCGATCCGACGCCATGAACGACCGTAGCTACATCGCCGCTGGGCTGCTGGGAATTGCAGCAGCGGTAGGCGTGTGGTGTGCCTACGGCGGCCTCCCAGAGCCAAAGCTTCTGCGTGACGTGGCCGATTCGCTGTCGAGCGTGACGGGAACGCTCGCCGGGTTCCTGCTCACCTGCATCTCCATCGTCGTTGCAATAACGCCCAGCCAGGTGGTCATGCAGGAGCTCAAGCGTGTTGGCGCGATGAGACGTCTCGTGATGCGATCTGGGGCCAGCGTAATAGCACTGGTAACGGCATCCGTGATTGCGGCCATCGCCCGCTTGGCGGACGGCATGGCGCTGCAAGCGTTCTCCTCGCTGACCGCATTGCTTGCGGGCTTCGGCTTGGTATTGCTGGTGGCTGCTGGGCGCGAATACCTGCGGATTTTCGGCTACCTGAGTTCGACTCGATCCGGTCAATCGAGTTGATCCGTCATCTGCGTGGCAAAGTATCGCATTGCCGAGCTGATCGCCAAGCACCTATGACCGGTCTCGCGATCTGAGACTGTGCTCTGAAACGCTTCAGTTGGGCGCGCCGGGGGGCGTCCGTCCCACAACTATGGAGTGACACATGGAAGAAACCTCTTCGGTTCAATCGAGCGGCGCGCACGCTCGGATCGCCCTTCGCGATTACATCGCCCACCAGTTCAACATCAGCGACCCCGGTCCTCCCGACGAGAGCGGCTTGGTGCCGTGCCCGGCGTGCAAGGCCAAGCTGTCACCACAGGCTGAAATGTGCCGCGCCTGTCACCACCCGATCGGCCCGATTCGACGTGCGAAGGCGCGATTCCGCTTCGAGAAGTTTTGGTGGTTCTGGCTCACAGTGTTGATGACGGCCTTGCTCCTGTTTCTTCTCTACAGGATGCATCTGGTGCCAACGGTCGCCGACCCGTTTGCAAGGTACGCGGGGCGGATGCGGGAGATCGCAAGCTACGCGGTCGGCATCGCGGTGCCCATCACCTGGATCAACTATTGGTGGCGGTACGGCCGTATCCAGCTGTAGCTGGCGAGTAAACGAAGCGGGCCGCCCGAGGGTGGCCCGCTTCGCTGGTTCGCGCTGCCCGGCGGCTCTCTGGTAGGAAATTTCGCAGGCGAACAGCGGCACCCATGCCTGAGGCGAGCGGCCGTTAGTAACACACGTTAGAAGACCCGCCGCGCGCGCGCGATGAAACTGGCTCACGCCAAGCACCACCCACCGTGAGCCGGAGTCGCAGCCATGACCTTCATCAAGTCGATCGTCCAGTTTGCCGCGCGTCTGCGCGCGGCGCATCGCGACAGGTTCCGCGTGTTCTCTATGCTGCTGATCTTCGTGTTCTTCATGGCGATCGTGCACGCGATGAACCCGGCCAAGGCCGGGCTGATGGCCTGGTGCATCGCGCGACTCTGTTTCGGAGTGTTTTTCGGCTACTGGGCCGATCGCATCCTGTTCCCCTACGCCCGCCCACACACGCTGGAGGGTATTGCGCGCGGCGCGGCTGAGAAGCGTCGCGCAGTCATCGTGGTCGGTTGCGTCATCGCTGCGGCGCTGATCCCGTGATCAACAAGTACCTGGTGCGGCGCATCGGCCGCAAGCCGGACGACCGCGACGGCTGTCTCCCGTTGCCGCGTCCGGTCGAGCGGTTGATCATCTGGCTCGCGCTCGTGCTGACGCTGACGGTGGCGGCTCTGTGCCTCAACGTGGCGCGCGCTGAGGTCGTCATTCCGCAGCACTCGGCACTCTATCGCTGGCAGCTGGAGCGCATCGCGGGTGCCGAGTGGGGCCTGAATGCACCGGTCGCGCGGCTTGCTGCGCAGATCCACCAGGAATCGCGCTGGAAGCCGGCGGCGGCGAGCAAGTACGCCCAGGGCCTGGCGCAGTTCACGCCGGCGACGGCGAGCTGGATTCCGAAGGTGTGCCCGCAGCTGGGAGCCTTCGATCCGTGGGACGCACACCAGTCGATGCAGGCGATGATTTGCTACGACGCGTGGCTGCTGAAGCGCGTGAGCGCGGCCACCGAGTGCGACCGCTGGGCGTTCGCACTGAGCGACTACAACGGCGGCTCGAAGTGGCGCGCGCTCGAACAGAGAGCGGCGGCCGAAGCTGGCCTCGATCGCACGCGGTGGTTCAACCACACGGCCACGCGCCGCGCGCGCTCGGAAGCTGCGTGGAAAGAGAACCGCGGCTACGTACAACGGATTCTCGGAGTCATCGAGCGCGCTTATGTCGCGGCTGGCTGGACCAGCGGCGACGACTGCCACAAGACCTAGAGGGACACTTCATGTTGATCAATCTGCCTCTCCCCACGCCGGAAATGGCGGCAGCACCGCAACTGCCGCGCAACGCATTTACGATCGTTCCGTCCGACAACAACACATTCTCTGCGCCAGTGGCCGTCTATGTCGGCGGCGCCGGCGCGGTGATGGTGCTGCCGTGGAACGCCGAGTCCGAGGTTACGTACGAAATGCTTGCTGGCGCCATCGTGCCGGTGATGGTGCGCATGGTTTTTTTCACCGACACAACCGCCACGTCGCTCGTGGGCAGCTACTGAGCCATGCTCGGCCTGTCGATCAGCTTGCCTGCACTCGCGTCGCGTCGCGCCGCCGAAGCGCACGACTATGTCGCGGCGTTGCAGCCCTGGTTGCGCAGCGACTGGACGCTGGATGAGCCTGACGGCATCACCGGCGATTGGCCTTCGGCATACGATGGCGACATTCCCAGCAGCGCCAGCTTTCAGGCAACCGCTGGATGGTTCGTCGGCGGATCTGCACAAGCCATTGCAAATGGCCAGTGTGCGGCCTATCAGGGTGCGTGGCCCTACGCCCCCGGCGCCGAGACGTTCGGCGGCGACGACGTCACCGTGGGCTTTGTGGTCGACGCCACGGCCACCATGCCGACCAGCACGTCCTTCGGCCCGCAAACCATCCTGCGATATTTTCGAGACGCTGCGGCGGCCTTCCCGCTGATCGAGGTCAAGGTCTCCGCCTCGCGCGGCGCGCTGCCATTCCTTCAGCCTGCCGAGGTGATCTGGCTGTACGTGTACGACGCCGCCGGCGCGATTGCAGCTACTTACTCGCTCGGTGAGCAACAGGCGCAGATCTTCATTACGAAGACGGCCAGCGTTGTCCAGTTCTGGGTGGGCGGCACCGAGGCGACCGCGCCGGTCGACGTTTCAGCGTCGACCTTTGCGCCCTCCGTGGCGGGCAGCGTGAATCACCGCGTCGAATTCCACGGTTACGACAGCGGCTCCGGCTACGTCGTCTCGCCCATCTTCGACGAAGTCGTCGTGCTCGGCCGTGCGCTGACCAGTGCAGAAGCAGCGTGGTTCTACAACGCGGGCGCTTTCCGCTCGCTGACGGAGTTCGCACCATGAAGAAACGTATCTTGCCTGGATTGGCATTCGCGATGGCCTGTGTTGTGGCGACCACAGCTGGCGCTTCCGGCGGTGACGCCACGTTGACAGTGATCATTCGCGACCAGGGGTCGTTCAACCTGATGCGCGCAGTGGTGATGACGTACCGTCGTTGCGAACTCGCCGTGGCAGTGGACGTGGATCATCTGGACATCGCTGCGGTGTGTGATGCCGTTTCAACGACCGGGCGTTCGCTCGGCATCTCGACATCAGCATTGCCCGCACGGTGGTCGGTAGTGGTCGCTGGCCAGGGCGCCGTGGGCGATACCTGTCGACTGGCCGCCGTGGGCATCCGCCGTCGGCAGTTGGCGCTGACGCTCGAGTGCCGGGAGTGGCTGCCGTGATCGCGATCACGTCGCGCGTCTACGCGTTTCAGGCGATGGTCACGGCGGTGGCCATCGCCTTCGTCATCGGCGCAACCGCAGGGTTCGGCGCCGCATGGCGCATCTATGGCTGGAAGGAAGCGGCGACCGACCTGGTGGTTGAGCGCGCGGCCAGCGCCGGCCGCCTGACAGAAGAAACGCGCCAGCGCGACATCGGTGCACGCCACCAGACCAAGCGCGACTTGATCGAGAAGACGTTCGAGGAGATCGACGATGCAACCGAACACCTGGTGGCGGCGAGCTATGCGCTGCGCAGCATTGACCTTGGCCCTGACGTGCTCTGCGTGTGGCGGGCCGCGAATGAAGGCCGATCCGCCGCCGCCGCCGGATGCCGCGCTCCTGGGGAAGTGCCTGCCGCTGCCGCAGCCGGAGGACGCGAAGGCGTCGACGCTGCTCAAGAACCACGTGCAGACGGCGAAGCTCTACCACCAGGTCTGCGCGGACCACGAATCCCTGATCGAAGCGGCAACACCGCCGAAGGACCCTGAGCCACGCTGGTGGCAGTTCTGGCGAATCTACTGGTGAGGTGAACGATGAAACGCATGATGATGTTCGCGATGCTGCTGGTGGCGATGGCGTTGGCCGGCTGCATGCACAACAAGTGGCGAGCCGAGGAAGCCGAGAGCTACGTCAACGCGCAGGAAAAGGCGATCGCGGCGCAGAAGCCTATCGTCAGCTTCGAGGCTGCCGAGGGCCAGGTGATCGAGCTGCGCGGCGTCAAGAAGTTCGAGGTCTATGCACCGACGAACGCGCGCGTGCTGGCGCTGCCGCAGCAGCGCTCCGGCTTCTGGGGCTTCGCCGAGAAGGCGCTTGTTACCGGCGGTCGCTACCTGCTGGGCCACGACGCACTGAAGTTCGGCAGCGATTTCCTGACGCGCGCGTTCGATGGCAGCGGCGATCACTCGCAGACCACGATCAACATCGAAGATTCGTACAACGACCAGAGCGACCAGAGCGAACACGGCGACACCTACACCGACAGCCAGCACATCGCCGGACCGGTGGCGGGCCCTGGCGCCGGCATCGGCAACGCGCTCGATATCGACGAGTCCACGCACCAGGAGGGCGACGGCTCCGCGTTTGGCGATGAGAACACCATCCGCAACGAGTCGCCGGGTCCGATCCAGGAAGACAACTCCGATCCGGGCGATGACTGCACCGGCGGCGCCGACTGCTCGGACGACGACACCGAGATCGAGGACGACGATCCGTGAGCGACTTCGCCGACGAAGCCAGCCGTGTCGAAGAACAACAGCGCGAGGATGCACTCGCGCTGTTGCGCAATCGACCGCGGCCGATCGCGAACCTGAGCAGCCAGTGCATGGACTGCGAGGGGCCGATCGAACGCGCGCGGCTGGCGGCCGTGCCCCATTGCCAGCGCTGCATCGACTGCCAGCGCATTCACGAAGGACGCCGGGTATGACGCAGAGCTGGCAGGAAACCTATTACATGTTCGCGACCTTCGGCGCCTTGGCCGGCGTCGCGAGCTGCCTCATTTCCCTGGCGCTGTTCATGCGCACGCGGCCGGACCGCCTGAAGGCGCGCGTCGAAGAAGCGGTCGGGCCGCTCACCTCGCGGCTGACCAAGGTCGAGAACGATGCGAAGGAACAGAGCCACCGAGCGGAGCAATCCATGCGCAACCTGGATTCGGACCTGAGCGGCCGACTGAAGAACGTGACGCTGGAACTCGGCGACATGCGCAAGGAAGTGCAGCAGCGACAGGAATCGCAGGGACTCACCCTGGCGCGCATCGCCACCGCAATGGAGCACGGCATCACGCGCAACGAACTGAACGGGCTGCACCACCGCGTCACCGATGTCGCCAAACAGGTGGCGGAGGTGCGCGGCCAACTCGATGGCGTGAGGACGCTGGCGGAGAACATCAACGACTACCTGCGCGAGAACAAGCCATGAGCTTTTCGAGCTTCATCGAACCACGTCGCCGCGGCTTCATCGTCGCGCTGCTCGCGCAGTCCGGCGAGCAAGGCGCGAACGTGCCGCTGGTGGTCAGCATCACCCAGAACGCCGGCTACCGCGCCTCGGCCGACGTGATCAAGGCCGACCTGGCCGCGCTGCGGGACCTGGGCCTGCTCACGCTGCGCGAGATCGGCACCCTGCAGATGGCGCGCATCGAGCAGCGCGGCCGCGACTTCGCCGGCGGCCAGTTCGACGTGCCCGGCCTCGAACGCGTCGGGGACGTGTGATGGGCCGCGTCTCGTCCATCCGCCGCATGCCCGTCGAGGTGCAGCAGCTGATCGACCAGCTGATCCGCCAGGGCCGCACCATCATCGAGATCACCGAGCACCTGCAGGGGCTCAACGAGGACGTGAGCAAGAGCGCGGTCGGTCGCTACGTGAAGAACGCCCGCGAGCAGATGGCAGACTACCGCGCCGCCCAGGAGCTGGCGTCGCAATGGACGCACGCGGCGAACGAGAACCCGCGCGGCGACGTGAGCACGATGGTGACGGAGATGCTGAAGATGGTCGCGCTGCGCGTGACCCAGCAGATCCAGCCCGACGACAAGGGCAACCTGCAGCTCAAGCCGATGGACATGATGCTGCTCTCGAAAGCCGTCGAGTCGCTCGAGGCGACGACGCGCAAGTCGATGGAGCGACGCGAGAAGGTGCGGCAGATGGCGATGGCGGAAGCGGCCAAGGCCGTGCAGACCGAGGGCCGCAAGGCCGGCCTGAGTGCCGACGCGATCGAGCGCATGACCAAGGCGATCGGACTGCTATGAGCGACGCGTTCGCCAAGTTCTTCCTCCCGTACCAAGCGCGATGGATCGAGGACCGGTCGCGCTTCAAGATCGCGAAGAAGAGTCGACGCGTCGGCCTCACCTATGCGCAGAGCTTCGAAGACGTGCGCGACGCCGCGCCGCTCGATGGGCTGGATGTGTGGATGAGTTCGGCCGACGAGAGCGCGGCCAAGGAATACATTCGTTACTGCGCGGTGTGGGCGAAGATGCTCGACATCGGTGCGCGCGATCTCGGCGAGGTCGTGGTCGACGAGCAGAAAGGCATCAAGGCACTCAGCATCGAGTTCGCGAACGGCAAGCGCATCAACGCGCTGACCAGCAACCCGAAAGCGTTCCGCTCGAAGGGCGGCAAGCTGGTGCTCGACGAGTTCGCCTTTCACACCGACGGCGAAGCGATGTGGAAGGCCGCGCGCCCGATCATCACCTGGGGCTTCCCGGTGCGGATCATCAGCACGCTCAACGGCAAGGACAACCGCTACTACCGGATCATCAGCGACACCGAGCGCAAGCTGGCGCTGCTGGCCAAGCCGCTGTGGTCGCTGCACCAGATCACCATCGAAGACGCGGTGAACGATGGACTGGCCGACAAGATTCTCGGCCGCAAGCTGACTGCGGCCGAGCGCATGCAGTGGCTTGCCGACGAGCGCGAGGCGGTGGGTGACGAAGACACCTGGGCGCAGGAGTACATGTGCCAGGTGCTGGACGGCGATAGCCGCTGGCTCGACTGGAAGACCATCGGCGACTGCGAGACTGACGAAGCCGGCAAGCCCGAGTTGTACACCGGCGGCAAGTGCTTCGTTGGATGGGACGTCGCACGGCGCGGAGACGGTTCGCTGCTGTGGGTCAACGAGCAGGTCGGCGACGTGGCGGTCACGCGCAAGACGCTGCGCATGAAGAACATGAGTTTCTCCGCGCAGTTCGCGGAGGTGGACCAGATCTTCGACGAGTTCGACGTGCAGCGGATGTGCATCGACCAGACCGGCATGGGCGAGAAGGTCGTGGAGGACGCGAAGGCCGAGTACGGCGAGTTCCGCGTCGAGGGCGTGCTGTTCACCTCTCCGGTCAAGCTGCACCTGGCCACTCTGGTGAAGCAGACGATGCAGGACCGGCGCGTGCGCATTCCCGCCGACCGCGCGATTCGCGACGCCCACTACGCGGTGCGCAAGGTGATGACTGCTGCGGGCAATCCGCGCTTCGATGCCGAGCGCACCGACAAGCTCGGCCACGCCGACGAGTTCTGGGCGCATGCACTGGCCCTGCACGCCGCCGGCCGACCCATGCAACCAGCCGCCGGCGCCGAGGTGCCCACCGCGGAAGACACCTACGCCCCGGAGGCCAATCAACGGCGCCTGATGGGCGGTTTTGGGCGCGATCGGGAAACCGGCCTCTGGCTGCCTCGCGGGGGGCGGGTCCGATGAAGGGTCGCGCTTCGAGCCGGTTCGCCGCCTGTGGGTATTTTGTAAAAATTAACTGGGGGCTTTGACCATGTCTTTGTGGACCCGATTTGTAGCCGCGATCGTCGGACCGGCCGAAACCCCCACCGAGTTCCGGGAGTCGGCCGGCGCCACCGTCGACGCCGACGACCACGAATGGCGGGCGCTGACCGGCAACGATCACCGCGACCTGGCGCCGATGACCCAGGACCGGATGCAGAAGCTCGCGCATCACCTGTGGGAGTCGAATCTGCTGGCCAACCGGCTGATCGAGCTGCCGCTCGCCTACCTGTTGGCCAAGGGCGTCGCCATCCGCGTCGACGACGAAGCCTGCCAGGAGGCGATCGACGCGCACTGGCGCGACGGCATCAACGCCTGGGACATCAAGCTGGTGAAGAAGCTGCGCGAGCTGTCGATGTTCGGCGAGCAGGTCTGGCCGGTGTTCACCGGGCACAGCGGATTCGTGCGCATCGGCTACCTCGATCCGTCGCGCATCGCCACCGTGGTTTCCGACCCCGACAACATCGAGCAGCCGATCGGCATCGTCACCAAGACCGACACCCGCGGCAAGGTGCTGCGCTATCGCGTGCTCGTGAACGGGCCGGAGGACGTGTTCACCCGCCGCACCCAGGAGATTCGCGAGACCCTCGCGGACGGCGATGTGTTCTTTTTCAAGATCAACGACCTCTGCTCGTCGACCCGCGGGCGCAGCGACATCCTCGCCCAGGCCGACTGGCTGGATGCCTACGACCAGTTCCTGTTCGGCGAGCTTGACCGCGCGGGGTTCCTGCGCTCGTTCATGTGGGATGTCACCTTGAAGGGTGCGACGCCGGATGAAGTCGCGGCGCGCGCCAAGTCGATCGCCCCACCCAAGCCCGGCTCGGTGCGCGTGCACAACGATGCCGAGCAGTGGAAGGCCGAGACGCCGAGCCTGCAAGCCGCGGACTCGGGCGCCGCGGCGCGCGTGTTCCGCAACCACGTGCTCGGTGGCGCCACGCTCCCGCCCACCTGGTACGCCGATGGCGAAGACGCCAACCGCGCCAACAGCCAGAGCATGGCCGAGCCGACCGAGAAGATGCTGGAGATGCGCCAACGCTTCGTGGGCTACATGCTCGTCCAGGTTGGCCAGTACGTGTTGCGCGCGAAGTTCGGCGCGCTCGATCGCGAGCTGACCAAGGAAGAGCAGAAGATTCTCAACAGCATCGTCGTCGACTGGCCGGAGATGACGACCAAGGACACGACCAAGTACGCCGCAGCGCTGCAGCAATGCGTCACGGCCGCGGTCGCGATGATCCAGTCCAAGCTCGTCACGCGCGCCACGGCCGCGCGCCTGATCGCCGCGATCGCCGCGCAGCTCGGCGTCGAGTTCGATGTCGAGGCCGAACTGACGGCGGTCGAGGAGGAAGCCGCGAAGATTGCAGCGGAAGACGGTTTCATGCCAGGGAAAGTCGATGACACGGAAGAGGACACCGCAGGGGCCGCGGCATGAGACTCACCGGCGCCATCTCGCCGACGATCGCGGCAAATACCAACGACTGGTCACCCGTCGGCTTCGAAACCACGGAAGTGATTCGCGTGACGGTGTCCGGCTCGTTCGACTTGACCGGCATCGTCGCGGCGGCGCGCGGCCGCACCGTCGCGCTCCTCGTGCTCAGCGGCACGCTTACGTTGAAGCACGCGAGCGGGTCCAGTGTGGTCGGCAACCGATTCGAGCTCGGGTCTGACCAGGTGGTACCTGCCGGTGCCGGCGTACTGCTGTACTACGACCAGGTGTCAACGGCCTGGCGTGCGATGCGGCTGCCGCACACGATCGCGAACGACGCAATCACGAACGCGATGCTCGCGAACATGGCGACCATGACCATCAAGGGGAACAACACCGGCGGAGCAGCCGATCCGGCCGACCTGACGGTAGCGCAGGTCAAGACAATGCTCGAGCTGCCGACCTATGTTTGGGTGCCGGTGCTGAAGAACGCGACTACGAGTCGAACGACGACGATCAAGTCGATCGATCCCGATCTGCAGTTCGCGATGGCGGCAAACACCCGATACCGAATTCGGCTGCGCATCCTGTATACGGGTGGCGGTACAGCCGACTTCGCATTCCGACTGACCGGCCCGACATTCCCGACGACAGTCGTCGTGCGCGGCTACTACTTCCTGGCGTCCGCGAACACGACCGACGTGCACTATCGGCAGACCTCGCTGCAGACGGATCTGACGTTGGACGCCACGTCCAGCAGCGACGTCGAGATCTTCATCGACGCCTTCGTCCAGAGCGGCGCGAATGCAGGCACGTTCGGTCTCAGTTGGGCAACGGCGAGTGGCTCGGGAACGACGTCGGTCCGCATCGGCAGCTACCTCGAATATCTGGTTGGCTGAGGTCAGCGATGCCGACCGCGCAACAAACTGCCTTCGACAAAGAGCGGCGGCGACAGCTCGGTCGGCTCGCGACGATCACGACGGCGACGCGTGAGCGCGTGTTGTCGGCATTGCGCACTGCCCAGGACGTGATCCGTCGACGCTTGGCGGCGAATGCCAGCGCGTTCACGCAGGCGCAATCGGCGGCGGCGCTGGCTGGCGTGCGCGGCGCGCTCACGCGCTTCGAGCGCGATGGCGATGCGGCGTGGCAGCAAGGTGTCGGCCAGGCGTTCAGCGCCGGTGGCGACCTGATCGAGAAACCGCTGCAGGCCGGTGGCATCGGCATCGTGTCGACGGTGCAACGCGTCGACTCGCGGCAGCTCGCCGCGATGCGCGCGTTCCTGACCGGGCGCATCAAGGACATCAGTTCCGAAGCGGCCAGGGCGATCGAGACCCAGCTCGCGCTCGTGATCGCCGGCGCGCAGGCACCGCAGGACGCCATCAACAACATCGAGCAGATTCTCGGTGGCAATGCGCGCGGCCGCGCCATCACCATCACCCGCACCGAGCTTGGCCGCGCGTACGCGCTGGCCAGCTACGAGCGCATGATCGCGGCACGCCAGCTGGTGCCGGGCCTGCGCAAGCAATGGCGGCGCTCGGGCAAGCTGAAGTCGCGCATCCAGCACGACCTGGTCGACGGGCAGATCCGCGATGTCGATCAATCGTTCGATGTCGGCGGCGAGAAGTTGCGCTTTCCCCGAGATCCGAATGCGAGTGCAGTGAACACGATCAACTGCGGCTGCACCATGCTGCCGCACATGGTGAAGTGGGACGTGGCCACGCCAGGGCGGAAACGCTTCACGCCGGAGGAAGTGGCGGCGCGGCCGGAGCGCGGTGAGCTGAACGAGCTGATCCAGCGCCAGGACATCAAGCGCTTCGTCGCGAAGCCGTCCATCCATCCCGTGGCGATCGGCGCGCTCGACCTGGTGTTGCGCACACGCATCGGTACGCAGAGCCACGACGTGTTGCTGTCGAGTGCGACGCTCGCGAAACAGTCGGCGCATCATCCCGAGATCGACGTCGACGACTATGCGGTGGTCGACGCGCTGATCGCGACCGGCGAGGTCTACCAGATCGAGCCGCAGGTCTATGCGGTCTACGGCCGCGCGAAGGGCAAGCTGTACAAGGCAGTCGTGAAGCTGACGAAGTCCGGCAAGGCGAACTACCTGGTCAGCTTGCGTCGCGCGAATCAAAGTGAGTTGCGGCGGGACACTCGCAAAGGCGTGCGCGTGCAGCGCATGCTGGAGGGGTAAGACGTGCGGTGGGGCCACCCTGGAACCCCACATAGCGGTCCGACTTTCGTCGTCCTACGGCCGGGTGAATAGCACCGTGTCGCGCACGCGAGATGGATCTTACCTCGGCTGATTCCGGGATGCGTTAGTAACACGCGTTAGCAGACCTGGCTGGCGCCGACCCGGACCATGAGCCCGTCACCAGCGAGGGCCACATGAGCAACAAGTCGAGCGCGTCGGGCAAAGCCAATCCATCCGGTTCTGCTGGTGGCGGTGGAGGAAGTGCGCCGTCGGCGTCCGCTTCGGCGGCGTCGACGGCCACGACCACCGATATCACTGCCGAGCAGCGCGCCGCGTATGCGAAGGCTGCCAAGTGCAAGCCGGAGCAGATCATCGGCGCCCGCGACTACGGTGACCGCGTGGTGCTGGTCGTCCAGGGCGAGAAGACCGTCGCCAAGGTCGAGATTGCTCCCGTCAAGGGCGAGACCAAGCCGTGAAGCTGAAACCGGTTCCGGCTGAGGGCATCCTGGGCGAGCGCGCACTGCGCGAGGCGAAGACCACCGAGTACTCCGCCATCAACGAACTGGTCAGCCTTGCGCTGGCCAAGTCGCTTGGCCGCGAATGGGTCCACGTCTGCGCGCTGTATCCCGACCGCGTCATCCTGCGCGATGTCGCGCGGCTCTTCGCCTACCCGTACACCGTTGGCGACGACAACCAGGTGAGCTTCGGCACGCCGGTTGAAGTCGTTCTCGAACACGCGCCGGTCGCTCTGCGCGAGGCGCTCCGCACAACCGAAGCGAGCGAGCAGAAAGGCCAAGGTGCCGGCCGCAGTGCCGGCACCGAAGGCTGCTTCATCGAAGCGCTCGCCGATGCCCAGGATAAGCCGAAGAACCGCTACCTGGTGCGCGTCATCCGCGCCGGCCTCTCCGGCAACAACGTCAACTACCCGGCCAAGGTGCTGCGCGAATCCGTCGCGCTGTTCAACGGCGCGCGCGTGTTCGCGAAGTCCGACGAAGAGCACACGCGCGGCAAGGGCAAGGACGTGCGCCAGCTCGTCGGCCGCCTGGTCGAGTCTCGCTTCGTCGAGACCAAGGGCGGCGGCGAAGTGCAGGCTGTGCTCGAAGTGCTCGAATCGTCGGACATGGCCGCGAAGCTCCGCGAAAGCGTCGAGCGCGGCATGAGCGACGACCTGTTCGGTCTGTCGATCGACGCGACCGGCACGTCCAAGCAATCCGCCCGCTTCACCGAGTGCACGTCGATCAAGAAGGTCGAGTCCGTCGACCTGATCGTCGAGCCCGGTGCCGGCGGCCAAATCATTCGTTTCGTTGAAGCCCAACAGGAGGGCGATTCCATGCTGCGCCAGCAGATGCTCCACGCCATTGGCAAGCGCAACAAGGCGCTCGCCACCCAGCTCGCCGACGCGAGCGACGACGAAATCCTCACCCGCTACACCGAGGCCATGTCCCAGCCCAACCAGGACGAAGGCAACGGCACCGGCACCGGCACCGAAGCGATTGAAGCACGCTTCGCGACGATGGAAGCACGCGGCCACGCCCGAGCAACGCTCGCCGCGTCAAAGCTGCCGCAGGCCTCGCGCGATCGCCTCACGCAGCGCTTCACCGAAGCGCAGTCGCTGACGGTCGCCGAAGTCGATGCGGCCATCAAGGCCGAGTCCGAATACGTCACCCGCCTGACCGAGTCCGCGCACGTGCGCGGTCTGGGCGAGGGTCGTGTCGAGGCTGGCGAGGACCGTGCTGACAAGGTCAAGAACATGCTCGACGACTTCTTCGACCCAAAGAAGAAGGCGATGTCGTTCCGCGAGTGCTATGTCGAAATCACCGGCGACCGTGATGTGACCGGCCTGCTCGAGAACTGCGACCGGACGCGGCTGCGCGAAGCGGTCGGAGAGGCGCTCTTCCGTGAGGCGATCTCGGCGTCGACGTTCTCCGACATCCTGGGTGACTCGATCACGCGCTCGATGATCCGCGAGTACCGCGGTCTCGAAGCGTATGGTGACTGGCGGTGGATCGTCGACATTGTGCCGATTCGCGACTTCCGCACGAACGAACGCACGCGCATGGGCGGCTACGGCAACCTGCCGGCTGTCGCCGAGAACGGCGCCTATGATCCGCTGACTTCGCCGGGCGACGACAAGGCGAGCTATGCCGTCAGCAAGCGCGGCGGCACCGAGACGATCTCGATCGAGACCATCGCCAATGACGATGTGGGCGTGATCCGCCGCATTCCGATAGCGCTCGCGACCGCTGCCGGCCGCACGCTCTACGAGTTCGTCTATGACTTCCTGTCGACGAATCCCATGATCTACGACGGCGTCGCGCTGTTTCATGCCGGCCACAGCAACCTCGGCGCTGCCGCGCTGGACGCGACCAGCTTTGCCGCGGCGCGCCTGCGCATGAAGCGGCAGCAGGAGCTTACGTCCGGAAAGCGCCTCGGCGTAGGGCTCAAGCACCTGGTCGTCCCGTCGGACCTCGAGGAAGCGGCGTTCAACCTGTTCGTCCGCAACACCAACCAGGACGAGACTTTCATCAACAGCCGCAAGCCGACGGTGCACGTCGTGGACCACTGGACCGATGCGAACAACTGGTTCGCCACGGCCGACAAGTCGTCGATACCGATGATCGAACTCGGCTTCTACGGTGGCAACGAAGAGCCGCAGATCTTCATCCAGGACAACCCGACCCAGGGCTCGCTCTTCAGCAACGACCAGATCAAGTACAAGATCCGGCACGTGTACGGCGGCACCGTGGTCGAGTTCCGCGGCCTGGACGGCTCGATCGTCGCCTGACCGACCGTGACGCTCGCTGCATTCCAGGCGTCGACTGATGACCTCGTTCGCGATCGCGACGGGGTCATCAGCTCATTGCAGCGCGACACCGCGATCAGCAACGCGGTGGCTCGCTACAGCGCCGACCGCGCGCGTCCGCGCGTCGTCGACGTCGTCTCGGTGGGCGGCCGCTTCACCGATACGCCGGCCGGCTGGGTGGATGGGTTCTCCCAACTGATCGCCATCGAGTTCCCGATCGGCGAAACGCCGCCGGCGTGGATTCAGGTCGGAGAGGCCAGCATCTATCGCAGTCCTTCCGCCGTGCAGATCCAGCTTCCGCTGGAGCTGACCGCCGGCGAGAGCATCCGCTACACCTTCACCGGCCCGCATGTCGTCGACAACTCGACCGACACCGTGCCCAGCGCCGACATGCAACCAGTCGCCGCCTACGCGGCGTCGCTGCTGTGCGACCAGCTTGCGAGCTACTACGCCACCGAGTCCGCGCCGACCATCGGCGCCGACACGGTCGATCACCAGAACAAGTCGCGCACGTTCGCTGCCCGCGCCAAGGTGCTGCGCGAGCAGTACGCGACAACGCTGCGCATCGACATCGCGCGCGTCATTCCGGCGTCGAACGTGGTCGACCTCGATCGCGCCGCGTCCGATGGCGGCGGCCGTCTGTTTCATCCGCGACGGGTGTTCTGATGCAGATCCGCGTTGACACCTCCGCCCTCGATGTCCTGGCCAACGCCTGGAAGTCCGCGCCCGAGATCGTGCGCGAGGAGATGCTCGTCGCCGTCATGGAGGCGGACTCGCTGCTGCTGCGCGAAGTCCAGGACCGCACGCCGGTCGGTGTCGGCGGTGGCGGCGGCCTCAAGGGCTCGATCTTCGGCAGCGAGGAAGTGCTGGCCGACAACGTACTCGGCGTCGTGAGCACGGCCATGCCATACGCGGTGCCGGTCGAACTGGGTACCAAACCGCATTTCCCGCCGGTCGCGGCGCTGCGTGACTGGGTCGAGGCGAAGCTCGGCGTCGATCCGTCCGAGAGCGAATCGGTCGCGTTCCTGGTCGCACGCAAGATCGCGCAGAAGGGCACCGAGGGTGCCTTCATGTTCCAGCGCACGTTTGCCGAGACGCAGGCGCAGATCGTCGAGATGTTCAACGAGGGCGTCGCGCGCGTCGTCAACCGGATGGCGCAAGCATGAGCATGACGCCCATCCGCACCGCGATCCGGAACACGATGCTCACCGTGGCGGACATCGGTGTTGTGCACGTGCGCGAGCGCTATGCCACCGCGCTGGCCGACCTCAAGAACCTCTACTACAGCGCGCCGCATGCGCAGATCCGCGGCTGGTACATCAGCCGCAGCAAGGTCGCCGAGACCGGGCGCATCCAGAACACGAGCTTCGAGGTCACCACCTGGCGCATCAACGGCTTCATGTCGTTCAAGGACGACGAAGTGACCGAGCTGACGCTCGATGACCTGGTCGAGGAGATGCGCGCCGCATTCCGCGCCAACGACTCGCTCGACGGCACCGTCGCCCAGTGCTCGATCCCTTCGCCAGGCGGCGGCAGCCGCGAAGCGAACCTGCAACTCGTCGACGCCGGCCCGGTGATGTTCGCCGGTGTGCTGTGCCACGGCGTGAAGCTGCAGCTCCCCACCATCCGCTACCTCACGAGGACCGTATGAGCAACAAGTCCAAGACTGAAAAATCCGCTGCGGCCGCCGAGGTTCCTGCGAACCGCGTGTCGAGCCGTACCTACGACAAGACCGGCAAGCTCATCGCGGTGCGCGAAATGACGCGTCCACGCGAGATCCAGAGGCGCCGCGTGACCAGCGAAGTGGAGTCCGTAGCGACGGCGCTCGCACCCGCACCGCCGCGCACGGTTGCCGACGACATCCGCGACGCGATCGGTCTGCTCGACCCCAACGACGCGAATGCCTGGACGCAGACCGGCAAGCCGAAGGTCGAAGCCATCGAGACCGTGCTCGGCGTGCCGATCACCGAAGAACAGCGTGACGCCGTGTGGGCGTCGATCATCCAGGGCAACTGAGGAGTAACGCGCCATGCGCTATACCAACATCCTGCTACTCGCGATCGCAGAAGTCGTGTACGGCACGCCGCCGGCGATGACCGGCGCCGACGCGATCCAGACCAGCAATCTCAAGTGCATGCCGCTCGAAGGCAGCACGGTTCCGTGGAACCGGGACCGTCCCGCGTTCGGTAACGACATCGCTTTCCATGTCGGCGTCCACGTCGCCGTCGAGTTCGACGTCGCCCTGGTCGGCTCCGGCACGCTCGGCACCGCGCCGGGCTGGGGCAAGCTGCTGATCGCCTGCGGCTGTACTGAAACGGTCGTGGCGGTGACCTCGGTGAAATACAAACCGAACTCGGCCAGCACCGACTCGGTGGCGATAAAGTTCTATCTCGATGGCCAGCTGCATGCGCTGTCGGGCTGCAAGGGCACGTTCTCGATCAAGACCGATTCGCAGGGCATTCCGTTCCTGCACTTCAAGTTCATCGGCATCTGGTCTGACCCGACGTCGGAAGCGAACCCGACCGGCCTGACCGGCTGGAATGCCTTCCAGCAGCCGGAGCCGGTGACGTTCGACAACACGGCGGCCATCAATCTGCACAGCTACGACGCGGTACTGCGCACGTTCAATTTCGAGCAGGGCAACGTGCTGGAGTATTTCGACAACCCGGGCGAGCAGTTCGTCGACATCGTCGATCGCGAGAGCAAGGCTTCGATCACCGTGATCGCGCCGGTGCTGTCGTCGAAGAACTACTTCACCGCGGCGAAGGCGAACACGCTCGGCAACCTCAAGCTCGAACACGGCACGGTCTCGAACAAGCTGGTGTTCTTCGAGGCGGCCGACAACCGTGTGCAACTGCTGCAGCCGAAGTACGGCGAATACAGCGGCCGCGCGACGCTCGAAGGCAACCTCAACTTCGTCCCGACGACGGCGCTCGACGACGAGTGGGAACTGCGCCTGGCCGCAGCCTGATCTCCACCAACCCATGCCGGCGCCTTGAACGGCGCCGGCTGCTGTTCACTCACCAGAGGCCACCACCATGAGTCCCAAAGCAAACAAGCAACAGATCGGCGAGTTCATCCTCAACAACGACGCCACCTACGACTGGATCGTTTATCCGGAAGTGCCTGGCAAGAACGGCGCCCGCGTCAAGGTGAAGATCGGCGCGACGTTCAAGCACGTCACGCCGGAGCGCCGTGTCGAAGTGCTCGAGGAGTACCGCAAGCTCGTGAAGGAACGCGCGAAGCGGCGCGATCGCGATGAGCCGGCGCCGGTGGATGAGGACGAGAGCCAGGGCAGCGGTGTTGACGATGTCGAGGCAGTGAAGCAGGCGCTCGGCTTCGAGGGTTCGCTGCTGAGCGAGGTGCTGATCGGCTTCAAATACGTGCGTGACCCGCAGGGCCAGCCGGTCGAGTTCAACGACGAGACCAAGGCGGCACTGCTGGCCAACTCGTGGGCACGCGGTGCTCTGTTCCGCGGCTACATCAAGAGCCTGAGCGATCGAGACGACGCGGGAAACTGATTCGGGCTGCTGAAGCATGGGCTACGGGGCTGACCCGCAATACGTGGGAAAGCCTCGAAGCCCAGATGAAGGCACACGGGGCACCGCAGCGGGACATCAACCGCAACCGGCGACTCTGGTTCGCGCAGCAGCCCGAGGTCGATCCGCGGTTCGAGATCTATCCGGAGAACTGCGTTGCGTTCCAGGTGTTCTGGTCGCTGCGCAACGAGTGGGAGCAGCCAAGTGATCACGGTGGCCGATACACGATTCCACGACCGGACATCGAGTCGACGATGCGCATGATGGGCGTCGCCGACATCGCCGACACGTTCTGGCGCGTGTGCAAGCTGATCGACACGGCACGCCCGATCAAGTTGCACCAGTTGATTGAGGAACGCCGCAACGCAGCGGCGCGTCGCGCATGAACGAGTATTCACTGGCCATCGTGATCGACGCCAACGGCAAGGCCGCGATCGGCGAGTTCGACGCGGTCACTGGCTCGATGGTGCGCCTGCACGATGCGGCCGAGCTGCTCAAGGACCAGGTCGTGCCGGCTGGCGAGGCCGCTACGGCCGCCAGCAAGAAGTTCGGCGCGCTCGGCGACAGCATCGAGAAGAACGTCATCCGCGGTGCCAAGGGCGGCGCGATCGCGCTGGCTGGGCTGATCGGCCTGCAGGTCGACGCTGCCGACAAGGCCGGCAAGCTGGCCGAGAAGCTCGGCGTCAGCACCGAGTGGATCTCCGGCATGGGCTATGCGGCCGATGCGTCCGGTTCGAACCTGAAGAGCCTGAGCGACGCGCTCGGCAGCTTGTCGGTGAACGCGACCAACGCTGTGCGCGGCAAGCGCGAGCAGGTGGCGCTGTTCGAGGCGATGGGCGTCTCGGCGTCCGACGCGGCCGGCGGCGTGCGCAGCCTGGATCAGCTGCTGCCGGCGATCGCTGACAAGTTTGCCGGCATGCAGGACGGGCCGGGCAAGGCTGCGCTCGCGCTCAAGCTGTTCGGTTCCGCAGGGCGTGAACTCATTCCGTACTTGAACGATGGTTCGGCTGGGCTGGACGTGATGCGCCAGCGTGCCGCCGAGCTGGGCCTGGTCATCTCCGGCGAGACGGCGGCCGGCGCGGCCGAGCTGAAGGACAATATCGACCTGTTGAAGGCCAACCTGCAGGGCATGGCCAACGACATCATGCGCGCGGTGTTGCCGGCGTTGGTGGACATCACCAGCCACACCAGCGAGATCATCGGCCTGCTCGAACTGCTCGGCACGATCGCCGGCACGGTATACGCGGGCAAGCTGGTGCGTGGCGCGCTCGACTACGCCAGCGCCCTGGTCGACCTGGTCACCAAGAACCAGGCCGTGGCTGCGGCCGAAACGGCACGCGGTGCGGCTTCGCAGACGGGGCTGATGGCGTCCATCAAGAGCGTCGGCGCGCTGCAGGCGACCTTCGGCTTGTTGCAGGCAGGTGTGGTCGGCTGGTCGATCGGCACCTATCTGCGCGAACAATTCGTGGAAGCGCGACTGTTCGGCATCGCGTTCGTCGAAGGGGTTCTGGTCGGCTGGGAGCGCATCAAACAGTTCGGATCGATCGCCTGGGCCGGCGTCAGAGCCGCCTTCTTTGGCGCGATCAACCTGATGCGCGACGAACTCGCTGACTTCGTCGGCATGTACGCGAGCGCTGCGGCCATTCTTCCCGACAAGTTCGGCGGCGCGGCGATCAAGGGAAAGCTCGCCGAATGGCAAGCTGCTCTGCGTCCAGCAACGAGCGCTGCCACGGAGTTCGCAAAAGAGGTCAAGGCGGTCGACGACGCGTTCCTCGCTGAAGAGGCTCGGATCAAGACGATCACTGGCGACATGGCCGACTACGAGCTCGCCGCCGAGGCAGCGAAGCACCAAACCAAGGGCCTGACCGAGGAAACGAAGAAGGCGCCACCGCCACTGGTCGCGATCGGCGACGCTTCGGCGGACGCCGCCGAGAAGCTCAAGCAGTTCCAGGAAAAGGTCGATGGTCTGGTCGAGTCGCTGCTCGTTAACCGCGACGCCGAAGAAGATCTGACGCTGATGATTGCGCTGGAGGAAGCGGCGCGTGCAGGTCAGACCGAGCGCGTGGAGGAACTCACGCGCGCGCTGGAGAAGCTGCACGAGCGCCAACTCGATGACCTGGAAGCAACGAAGACGGCCGCCGAGTTCATTGCCGAGATCAACAAGCAGTACGAGACTGAAGTCCGTCTGGCCGGCATGAGTGCTGAGCAACGTCGTATCGAGACTCAGGTGTTGAACGCCTTGAACCAGGCGCACCAGAACAAAATCGATATGACGCCGCAGCAGATCGCAGATCTGCGGGCGGTGATCGCCGCAGGCGAAGCGAACATCACCAACCTCGAAGCGCAGCAGCTGGCCGTCGAAGACAATGCGCGTGCGTGGGACGACTTCACGGGTGGGTTGGCTGATGCCGCCCTGCAGGGTGCGCAAGGCGTGAAGCGTTGGTGGAACCAAATGATCGACGACATGAAGCGCCAGCTCATTCAGAGCGGTTTGCTGCGCCTGTTCGGCAGCATCTTCAACACCGGCGGCGCGCAGGCGGGCGGATCGTTGCTCGGGTCGTTGTTCAGCGGTGCGTCCGGGGCGAGCGGTTCGGGATCGGGCGCCAGCAGCCTGCTGTCGATGTTCGGCTCGGGCTCCGGCGGAAATGGCCTCATGTCCACAATCGCGGGGTGGTTCGGTGCGGGCGCGGGCGGAGCTGGCGCTGGCCTCGGATTCAGTGGCGTCGCGGCGTCCGGTCTGCAGGCCGGCATGACGAACCTGGGATACGGCGCCATCCCGAACTATGCGGGCGGTGCGGCAGTCAGCGGTGGCGCGGCGGCTGGTGGCCAAGGCGCGGCGCTGGGCGGCCTTGGTGCCGCCGGCATCGCTGCCATCGTCGTCATTGCCGCGATGGTCAACGACAAGCTCTACGGCCAGGGCTGGCGCTCGCACGGCGGCGACCTCGCGCTCCGCAGCGGCACCAGTGTGCACGGCGGCGGCAGTTCCAACGTCGGCCTCGGCGCGCTGGGCCAGCCGAACGCGATGACCGAGGGCCTGCTACGTCGCCTCGGTCTCAGTGATCGAGTGTCGTCGCTGTTGACGGGCATGGGAATCCACACGCGGTTGTTCGGGCGCAAGGCGCCGCAATTCGAGCGACAGGACACCAACCTCACCTTCGGCGCCGGCGGCGTCGGCGGCAACATGGTTGACCACGTCATCGAGCGCGGCGGGCTGTTCCGCAGCAATCGCCGCAGTGTCCACAACACGGGCCTCGGTGAAGAGCAGCGCAGCGCGGCCGAGGCGATCATGGAGATCATCACAGGCGCGATGCAAGACGCGGCGCGCATGCTGAAAGCCGACCCGCCGGACGTGCTGAACTCCGCGATCCGCGAGGTCACCAAGTTCGACAAAAAGGGCAAGGCGACCGGCAGCGAAATCTTCGTGGACATTCTCGGCCGCACGTTCAAAGAGGCCGACATCGATCACGCCACCATGCGCATCGCCGCCGAGAATATCCTCGCAACACTCGACAAGAGCATCGCCGAGGCGGCCACCGCCGCGCGGCCAGCAGCATCGGCCGAAGCCATCGCGAAGATCCTCGCGCCCGAGCGCGACATCGGTGACGGCCCCGGCGGCCCCGGCCGCGTCGGCGGACCCGGTGAGCAGGTAGCCGCAGCGGTCACCGAAGTTCAGGCGATCGCAGAGCGGTGGCGCAGTAGCGCCGAAGACCTGCTCGCCGGCGCGAACTTTCTTGTGCTCGCGCAGACGCAGATCGCGGCCGGCAACAACCTTCTCGGCGCCGGCGGCTCGCTGACCGAGATCACCGACCTGGTCGAAGAGATGGCCCGCGGTGAGGAATCGCTGAGCGATACCTTTGCGCGGCTGTTCGCGTCCACCGAACTGGTGCGCTCGTCGTTCGAGCTGATCGACAGCACCATCAACACCAGCGGCGCGGCTTTCGTCGAGTGGTCGCAAGACTTCGTCGATGCCGCCGGCGGCCTGGACGCGGCCAGTGCGCTGTTCAACGACTACATGGCCAACTTCTACAGTGCGGCCGAGCGCAACGAACAGGCGCTGGCGGCACTGGTGCAGTCGCGTAGCAGCTCGCTCGAAGGCATCGGGCTCGACCCGGACACGACGGCCGAACAGTTCCGCGCCCAGTTCGAGGCCGCCTTGTCGACCTTGTCGCCCGAGGACACGGTGGCGTGGCTGGAAGCGGCACGCGCGATGGCACTGCTCGACACCGCACTCGAAGCCGTCGCTCAGCAGGCCATCGAGGCAGCGATGTTCACGCAGTCGTTGGGCGACGCTGTCATGGCGCAGGAAGGCGGCATGTACACGCGCGAGCGGGTGCGCATCGAGCGCGCCACCGCTGGCTACATCGCCGACGCGAATGCGATCGCGCGTGCACGCGGCGAGGAAGGCGCGAGCGCGCGGGACCTCGCGTTGATCCACCGCTGGGCGTCGAACGAGTACAGGCGCGCGCTGGCGCAATTCGAAGCCGGTGCACGCGACCTGATCTCGTCGCTCGGCTACGACGCGTTGTCGCTGATCGAGCACCAGATCGCCGAGGCGGAGGCAGCGCAAGCCGCCGCCAATTCGCAGTCGAGCGCTATCGGCGCCGTCGACGACGCCGCGACCAGCATGTTCGAGCGCTGGCGCGACGGCATCATCAGCCTCAACCAGTATCTCGACAGTCTGCTGACCGGGTCGAATTCACCGCTCTCGATCGAAGACCGAATGGCGGAGGCGCAGCGCCAGCTCGACGCGGCACTCGGCGCCGCCGGACGTGGTGATGTCGATGCGCTGAATTCGCTGCCTCAGATCTTCGACGCCTACATGGCGGTGCTGCGCGAGATGGAGGCCTCGGGCACGGATTCGAGCGGCCCGATCTTGCAGTACATCGAGCAGATGCGCGCGCTGGGCGTGAACCCCTACGCGCCCACCGGCGGCGGCACACCAGGCACCGTGCAGCTGGTGCCGAGCCCCGAACTCGAAGCGCTCTATGCACGTCAACGCGAGCTGCAGGCACAGTACGACGCCGCCGAGCGCGCCATGCGTGCCCAGGAGCTGGCTGCGTACCTGATCGCCGTCACTGAGATCTCCGGCGAAACGATCTTCGCCGCTGGGGAACGCCTCGGCGTCAACTTCGAGCAGTTCCTGACCGACCTGGGCGCGACCACCACCGCGACCACTGCCGACCAGATCGTTGCGCTTGGCCTGGTGGCCAACACGCTCGCGGTCGAGCTGCCGGAACTGGCTGAACACCTCGGCCTGTCGCTCGGCGCATTGAACGACACGCAGTCGTTGCTCAACGATGCGCTGGAGCTGACGATCAACGGGCTGCCGGAAGGCATCCGCGACCAATTGCTGCCGGCCTTCGATCAGCTGCAGGCGGCCACGACGCCGGAGGAAGTGGAAGCGGCGCTCGATCGCCTGGCCGAGCTGACCAACGCGCTGCCGGAAGAGTTCCGCATGCAGCTGGCGCCGTACCTGGCCAATGTCGATCCGATCACCGATGCGACCTTCGATGACCTCGACTTCCTGTCCGGCATCGACGAGAACACGGCGGCCTCGCGTTTGCTGCTGGGGCATATCCTTGACGAGATGCGCGGCACCGCTACGCCGCCTGCGGCCCCGCAGGCACCCGCGCCGACATCGGCGGTCGGCGGCGACGCATCGGCAGGCACGGTCTATGCGAAGTCGTTCGGTGACCCCGGCAACCAGGTCATCGTTGACGAAGTGCGCGCGATGCGGACATCGATCACCGTGCTCGCCGAGGTGGTTGAAGAGCGCCTGCGCGCGCATGAGCGCGCCACCGTCGATAGTCAGAGTGAGGCCGCGCAGAAGGTGTCGGAGTCGGTCGATCAGCTTGGCCGCACGGGCGCATTGGTGAGGAACGGATGAGCCGTCGCATCCTGCTCACGCACATCCATGCACAGCGGCCTGGTGCCATCACCTACGCAGCGTGGAATCCGGCGGACAAGAACGCCAACATCGCGCTGTCGAATGGCGACCTCACGGCAACCTCGGCCGCGGCCACCGGCCAGTCGGTGCGTGCGACGCAGGCGTTCGAGGCGGGCAAGAGCTACTTCTGGACCGTGCATTGGGACTCGGGCACGGCCCTGTATGTGGGTGTCGGTAACGCGGCGGCGTCGCTCGCGCAAGCACCTGGCGCAAACGCCAACGGCTGGGCGCTGAATGCGGGCACGGGGCAGAAGTACACGAACGGCGTGCTCACCGCATACCAGAGCGGCATCGCGGCCGGCGGCACCATCGGCGTGTTGATGCGCTGGAAAGCGGCCACGTCGACGTGGGACTTGGTCTTCACGTCGACGGGGCTTCTGTTTTCCAGTGTCGGGCACACCGGGCTGAGCGGTACGTTGTATCCGATGGTGGGCTCGACGGTGGCCTTCGCTGCGACTGCGAATTTCGGGCAGACCGTGCCGATGGCCATCCCAGCGCTCGATGGCGGACAGCCCGGCATTTGGACGCAAGCTGCGGCCATCGACGAAGTGCTGCGTTACGCATCGGAGACTTTCATCACCGGCTCGGCCAGCACGCCGGCGAACACGTTGTACGAGGGCCGGCTGGCCAAGAACTCGGACCCGGTCATCAAGTCCGACGCCTCAACCTGGATTGATGGCGGTGGTTCGGCGACGACGACGATCGCCGAGATCGTGTTCAACAATGGCGACCGTCAGTTGAACGACCTGGCTGGGCTGATCCTGCGCGATCGCCCGGTAGAGTTCCTATACGGCGATGAAACGGACGTCCTCGACCCGAGCACGTGCACGCCTTACGCCAACGGCACGCTCGATCGGCATAGCGACCTGGCCGACGAGACGGTGAAGTTTGTCTTCGGCGACATGATGCTGAAGTTCGACCAGGCTGCGGTGACGGCCAAGTATCCGACCTGGATTCAGGAGCCGTCGCTGGTCGATCGCAACATGCCGCTCTGCCTCGGCCTCGCGCGCAACATCGACCCAGTCGTCGTCGAGACTGCGCTTGGTTACAACGACGTGCACGACGACGCGATCCTCGCCGTCGACGCCGTGAGCGACCAGGGCGATCCCGACACCTACGGCGTGGACTACACGAACCGCAACAACGGCTTCGACCGGGTGTTCGCCCCGGTGGGCAAGTCGGCCGCAACAATCCGCGGCGCAGTGAAGCGCGGCACGGCGCTGTTCAACGAGGCCTTCGCAGCCTGGTCGGCCGGCGCGTTCGATCCGAATCCAACCGGATGGACGGTGTCTGGCGAGAGCGGCACCAACGAGCGCGTGTATGAGCGCACGGCGGGCCGGTGCGCGCTGAAGAAGAACGGCGCGGCGCCGGCCTTGTACATGGAGCGCAATATCGGTCTGGTCGCCGGCACCACCTACGTCTGCGTCGTGAACTGCACCTATTGGGGTTCGGGCGGAATCGAGTTCCGCACCGCGACAGGTGGCGGCGTGCAGTCGTCCATCCAGTTCCTGCTCGACAGTTCGAAGCGTGATGGCGTGCATGCGTTCTGCTTCACGCCGGCGGCGTCGCACACGCACCTGCGGGTACGCATCGAAGCTTCCAACGTGGCCGAGGCCGAGTTCGAGTCGATCGACGTCTATCCGGCCACCCTGATCGAGCAGCTGCAGGACTGGATCACCGAGATCGCCGTGACGCGCTCGGGCTTCTCGACGTCCGACCTGGACACCACGGGCATTGCCGCGATGAATGCGCTGCTGCCGTACACGCTCGGCTTCTACAGCCGCGAGCCCATCACCCGCCGCCAGCTCCTGGTCGAGACGATGAATTCGTTCTGCGGCTGGATCGGCCCGGACCGGCTGAACCAGCTGAGCGTCGGCCGACTGCAGGAGCCCGCACCCACGCCGGTGATGACACTCACCGAGGACGACTTGCTCGACGACTGGACGCGTGAGCTCGATCGCGCGCCGAAGCTGTCGACGTCGATCGGTGCCGCACGCAACTGGAGCCGCCACACCGATGCCGATTTCGCGGGCTCGGTACCGGCGGCCACGAAGGCGCTCCTGCGTGCCGAGTATCAGTCGGTGTGCAAGGCCGTGGGTGTGGTTGACCCGATCTACGAGCATGCCCGCACAGCAGCACCTTTCGGCACGCTGCTGCGGACCGCGGCCGACGCGCAGCTGCTCGCCGACCACATCGCGGTTTGCTATCGCGCACCGCGGTTCTGGTATGCGGGCTCCACACTGCTCGAGACGGACGCTGCGATCGCATTGAAGCGCGGCGACACCATCTCGATCGAACTGCCGAAGTTCGGGTACTCGAGTGGCGTGTTGATGGTCGTGCGCGGGATCGAGCTGGGCTGGCGTCGTCAGGTCGTCAAACTGAAACTGAGGGGCCCCTGATCATGTTCCTGTCTGTCCGCAACTGGATCTGGGAGCCCGGCACGGTGGTCGCATACAGCGGCACCAGCTATCCGTCGAACGATGTGCTGCTCTCGGGCAACACGGCGAAGATGTGGAAGGCGACGACGTCCGGAACGGTCGGCTTCGATCTCGACAGCGCGCGGGAGATCGGCGGGGTGGGCGTCAGCTACTGCGCGCACGGTTCCGCGGTCAGCGCATCGATCACTGTGCGCGTCCGCAGCGGCGGCTCGGGCGGAACCATCGTGGCCACCGAGACGCTCAATGTGCCCTCCAACGTATCGACCGAGCTTGTGCAACGCGCGTTCAGTGCTTTCATGGCCGCGCCGGTCACTGGTGACTACGTCGAGTTCGTCATACCTGCATGGGCGTTGCCGGTGCATGCTTTCGGGTTCTGGGCTGGCCCCGCGCTGACCTTCACCCGCTACACGATCGAGTACGTCTACATCGACCCGAGCGACATCCAGACCACGGCAACCGGCACGGTGAGCGGCAACCGTGCTCGCATTGCGCGCGACTGCACGATCATCCTGCAGAATGTGGTCGAATCCTTGTCCATCGGCGCTTCCAGCGGCTCCGAGAGCACCTTCGAGGATCTGCAGGACGCGCTCGGATGGTGCGGCGGCCTACCGACGATCCTGATGCGGGTCGATGACATCGAGTTGGCATCGACGCTCGGCGACATCGAGGAGACGATGCTGATGCGCCTGGTCAACGCGCCCGAGATCGCCCACGCGAGCGGGCCGAAGCTGCGCGTTCCCCTTCGCCTGACGGACCAGTGACATGCCTACGGCCGTGTTCTGTGGCGCAAGCGCGATCGCATCGCCCTACTACAGCTGGTCGGCGAGCTCGACCGGCGTCGCTGTTTCTGGCTACCCGGCCAGCAACGTGCTCGACCGTCGCATCTACCGGTCTTGGAAGGCGCCCGCGGGCGGTAGCCAGACGCTGACCCTGAGCGAGTCGACGGGCTTCGTGCCGGTCGATGTGGTGGTGGTGGCGGCCCCAGCGGGCCGGCCGATGCTGGGCGACATCACCGTTCAACTGCGCAACACCGCCGGCACTATTCTGGTCAGCGAGACGCTTTCGCACCAGGCGCCTGACGGTTTGCCCGATCGGCGCTTCCTCTACCTGCCGGAACCTGCGACCGCCAAGCACGTCGACGTGATTTGCGCGGCGGACAGCGAGGTCGGCCGGGTGTTCGTCGGCGAGACCTACGACATGTCCGGTCTGGTCCGAACCGACTGGCGCACATCGATCGAGTTCGCTGGCCGTGTGCAGGCCAACAGTGCCGCTACCTCGATCTGGGCAACCCGCGACCAGCAAGAGCGCCCACGGCGCGCCAAGCGCTGGGAGGGCGTCCTGCAGGCGGTATTCCTGAACGAGACCAAGGCGATCCGCAGTGCCTTCCTTAACAACGGCCGGCTCGGCGAGATCGTCTGGCTGCCACGCGTCGCCCTGGCCAGCGACTCGACCGGTCTGGTGGAGATGATGCACAGGACCGGAATCTTCGGCCGCTTCCGAGACTCGCTGCGGATTCGCCGGGCCGACCTGCGGCGGGTCGAATCGGGGTTTCTGGAGGGGGAAATGCTGCGGACCTTCGACGTGACCCTCAGCCTGGTCGACTACTTCTAGTTGCGCAGCGCGGCATTTCCTTCCGCATGGCGCAAGATCGTCGCAGGGGGAATTATCATGTCTCAGCGCCGGCAATTATCGCGGCGCGCCTCATCTCGCGACGCGGGGGTTTTTCGTTCTGGCTCCCCGAGCTGGATTCGAACCAGCGACACACGGATTAACAGTCCGTTGCTCTACCGACTGAGCTATCGGGGAATTGGAGGGGCGCGCATGATCGTCAGTCCACGCCGGGCTGTCAAGCCGAATGCGTCGGTCGATGCGCTGGTGAGGCCAAATCTGTGGAGTCGTGGGCGGTCCAGTCGCTGGCGGTCCACTGGCTTGGGCCGGAGAGTTCCTGGTCGACGAAGTCTGGATGCAGCAGCTGGACTTCCCAGACCACGTCGATGCCGTGGCTGCTGCCGACGGTCAATGGGGGCAGGAGGTCGGTGAAGATCGGCTCGAAGTCGACGTCGCCGTCGAGGTGGTCTTCGATCGGGCTGCCGGCCGGGACGTGCGCCAGGAACTGCTCGAACAGCACCACCGCCTGCAGCGGGTGACTGAAGCTCCGGGTCTTGGTTTCCTTGCCGGACTTCTCGCGGTACTGGCCCTTCTCGCGGTTGGCGGCGACCACGCGCAGGGTGCTGCGTTCCAGCGGCACACGCGCTTCGCCTTCCACCAGCCTGCGCGCTGCCAGGCGTTCGCCGCGACGCGGCGTTGCCACGCCGGAGGCGAGGCCGATGCGCATGTAGCGTCGCAGTCTGGCGCGGATGGCGATCCACAGACCGACACCAAGGAACCCGCTGCCGGCCAGCGACTTCATGACCGGCGACTCGGAGCCGTCGTCACCGGTGTGGTCGTACCAGTAGACCTGCGATTCGGGCACGGACTGGTCGTGCACGCCGATCGCAGCGTTGCCGGCGCCGACGACGCCGGCGATTGCAAGCAGCAGTCTGGCGATCAGACGGTCTTTCGGCGACAGCGCGCGCAGGTTTGCGGCGAGCGAATAGTGGTCCGGTGGTTCGATCCACGCGGTTGCCTGCATGGTGTTCGCGAGCGGACGCCGCAGCGGCAGTTCCAGCGGCGCTTCGAGCGTGGTGTCGAAGATCACGCCGTCGTCGACACGAAGCCGCGCCAGCAGTCGGATGTCGATGTGCTCGCCCCGGAAGGCGTAGGCATGAGCCGGAAACTGCGCGAGCGGCACCCGCAACCGCGTCGCGCTGACGCGCAGCGGCAGTTCCAGCAGCGACTCGCTGCTGTCGACGCCGGAGGCGCGCTTGACATCGACCTGGATGCGCAGCGACAGCTTGGCGTCATGCCCGAGCAGGTGCTGCGGGATGCCGTCGAGTTCGCAGCAAGCCTGGTTGCCGCTGATTCCGTGCTCGATGCGCGCGCTGAAGCCGCTGCTCATGTCAGGTCGTTCCGCTGGTAGTCGACGAACTCGAAGGCATGAGGGTGGCGCGCATCGGCCGCGTGCGCCTGCACTTGGCGCCGTTGCCAGCGGGCGGGATCGAACGCCGGGAACCAGGCGTCGGCAGCGTCCAGCGACACCGCGACGTGGGTGAGGTGCAAGTGCGTCGCCAGCGGCAGGGCCAGTGCGTAGACCTCTCCTCCGCCGATCACGAACAGCCTCTGCTCGGCCTGCGCCACGGCCTCGTCCAGCGACGCCACCGCGATCATGTCCGCGAACGGTGCCGAACCACTGCGCGTCAGCACCAGGTTCTTGCGCCCGGGAAGGGCGCGGCCAATCGACTCGGCGGTCTTGCGGCCCATCAGGATGGCGTGGCCCATGGTCAGCGCCTTGAAGCGGCGCAGGTCGTCGGGCAGCGACCACGGCAAGCGGTTGCGGAAGCCGATGGCGCGGTTGCGGTCGATCGCCGCGATGATCGAGATCTCGTTCACGCGCGAAGCTTACGCGAGAAGGCGGCGGCGATCAGCGGTCGCTGCGCGGCAAGGCCAGATCGAGCACGCGGCGTATCGCGGTCGGCAGCGCGAGATCGGCCAACGCATCGCGCCGGTGCCATTCGTGGTTGCTCTCTCCGACCGCCAGCGCCGTCCGGACCGGCTGCAGCAGCGGCGTGATCGCCAGCCGGAAGTGGGTGAAGGGATGGCGATAGATGCGGCTCGTGCAGGCGTTTCCGATCGCAGTGCCGTGCCGCGTCGTGGCGGACAGCGCGTCGTCGATCGAAGCGAACTCGGGCAATCCGAGCAGACCGCCCCAGATTCCGCTGGGAGGACGACGCTCGAACAGCACGCGTTCGTCGCCGTCGAGCAGCACCAGCATCACGACCTCGCGCTCGGGAATGGTCCGCCGCGGCCTTGGCGTCGGCAGGGCGTGTACGCGGCCGCTCGCCAGCGCCACGCAGTCCTCGCGCAGCGGGCAGGCGGAGCAGGCCGGGCGACGCGCGCTGCACAGGGTTGCGCCGAAGTCCATCAGCGCCTGGGTGTAGTCGGCCAGGCGCCGCTGCGGCAGGCGCATCGTGGCCTCGGTCCACAGGGCGCGCTCGACTGCGGGCAGGCCGGGGAATCCCTCGATGCCGGCGTGGCGCGCGAGTACGCGCTTGACGTTGCCATCGAGGATCGCGACGCGCGCACCGTGCGCCTGCGCGAGGATCGCCGCTGCGGTGCTGCGGCCGATGCCGGGCAGGGCGGCGAGTTGCTCCAGCGTCCGTGGCAGTTGGCCATCGTGCTGCGCGACGCAGGCTTGCGCCGCGCGCTGCAGGTTGCGGGCGCGACTGTAATAGCCGAGCCCGGACCAGCATGCGAGTACCTCGTCCTGCGCGGCATCGGCAAGCGCTTGGAGATCCGGAAAGCGCGCCACGAAGCGGGCGAAGTAGGGAATCACCGTTGCGACCCGGGTCTGCTGCAGCATCACCTCGCTGAGCCACACCCGGTACGGCGTGCGTGGATGCTGCCAGGGCAGGTCGTGACGGCCGTGACGATCGAACCAGTGCAGCAGTCGCGTTGCGAACGCGCCGTCGTTCATGCGTGGCCGGCGCGTTCCGGCAGCAGTCCGTCGACGAACTCCTCGGCATCGAACACGCGCAGATCGAGAATGCCCTCGCCGACACCGATGAAGCGGATCGGCACCCCGACCTCGCGTGCCAGCGCGAACACCACCCCGCCCTTCGCGGTGCCGTCGAGCTTGGTCACGACCAGGCCGCTGAGGCCGACGGCCTGGTGGAACTGGCGCGCCTGGCTGAGCGCGTTCTGGCCGGTGTTGCCGTCGATCACGAGCAAGGTCTCGTGTGGTGCGGTTGCATCCAGCTTGCCCAGCACGCGCTTGACCTTGGCCAGTTCGTCCATCAAGCCGGCCTGGGTGTGCAGACGACCGGCGGTGTCCGCGATCAGCACGTCGGCGTGTCGCGCGGTCGCCGCGGCCAGCGCGTCGTAGATCACCGAAGCGGAGTCGGCGCTGCCGCCCTGCGCGACCACCGGCACCTGGTTGCGCTCGCCCCAGGTCCGAAGCTGCTCCACCGCCGCGGCGCGGAACGTGTCTCCGGCCGCGAGCATGACGTCGAGCCCTTCGCGCTTCATCCACTTCGCCAGCTTGCCGATGGTGGTGGTCTTGCCGGCACCGTTGACTCCGACCACGAGCAGCACGAACGGGCGTTCGCTCTGCGGCAACTCCAGCGGCTTCTCGATCGGGCGCAGCATTGCGACCAGTTGCCGGCGCAGGTGCGCGAACAGCGCATCGACGTCGGCGAACTCGCGCGCCTGCATGCGCCGGCGCAGGTCGTCCAGCACCTCGGTCGTGGCCTTGACCCCGACATCGGCGGTCAGCAGCGTGGTTTCGAGCTGGTCGAGCAGGTCCTCGTCCAGCTTCGGATGCGACGAGAACAGCGCGCTGACCTGGCGCCCGAGCAGGCTGCCGCGCAGGCGGTCGCGCCAGGAAGATGCAGGCACGGAGGCCGGCGCTGCCGGCGTCTGCGGTGCAGCCTCGGGATCAGCGGCCGGCGCGGTTTCCGGCTTGCGCTTGAAGAATCGGAACATCGGCACTCCTTGAATGCGAAAAATGCTAGCAGGCGCGGGGATGGCTTGATTCAGGCGCCGCTTCGGAGTGCAATCCGGTCTCCCAACGGAGCTCACCATGCGTCGAATCCTGATTCCGCTCGCAGCCCTGCTCGCGCTGGCCGTCGGGCCGGTCGTGCACGCCGGCAAATACGATTCCGTGGTCAAGATCGTCAACAAGTCGCTATGGGACATCCATCATCTGTACCTGTCGTCGGTCGACGACGAGGAATGGGGGCCGGACCAACTCGGCGACGAGGTCATCGGCAGCGGCGAGAGTTTCCAGCTGCGCGGCATCCCCTGCGACGACTACGACGTCAAGATCGTCGATGAGGATGGCGATTCGTGCGTCGTCGGTGGCGTCAGCATGTGCGCCGACAACGATGCGTGGGTGATCACCGACGAGGATCTGCTGACCTGCCAGGCCGCGACCGACGAATGAGTCGGGGTGTAGGCCGCGTCCGCATCATCGCGGGACGGCTGCGCGGTTCGCGGATCGACGTTCCCGACCGGCCCGGGTTGCGCCCGACGCCGGACCGGGTGCGCGAGACCCTGTTCAACTGGCTAGCCCCGGTGGTCGAGGGCGCGCATGCGCTGGATCTGTTCGCCGGCACCGGTGCCCTCGGCATCGAAGCCTGGTCGCGCGGCGCTGCTTCGGTCGATTTCGTCGAGGCCGACCGCGGCCTGGCCGATGCGCTGCGTGCAACGCTGGCGCGGCTCGGGGCGCAAGGGCAGGTCTCGAACCTGTGTGCCGAGACCTTTCTGTCCGCGGCGCGCGGCCCCTACGCGCTGGTCTTCCTCGACCCGCCCTTCGCCGCCGACGCCTGGAGCAGCGTCGCCGCGCGCCTGGAACTGGGCGGGTTCCTGGTTGATGGCGCCCGCGTCTACGTCGAGTCGCCGCGGCGCCTGGTCCCGCAATTGCCCGCAAACTGGCAGCTGTTGCGCGAAACGCAGGCGGGAGAGGTGCGTGCCGCGCTCTATCGGCGCGTCGCGCCCGTCGGGTAAGCTTCGGCCGGGGAATCCACGCCGAGTCACGCCTTGCCCACGTATTCGCCTCGTATCGCGGTCTATCCCGGTACCTTCGACCCGATGACCAACGGCCACACCGACCTGGTGCACCGGGCGGCGCCGTTGTTCGAGAAGCTCTACGTCGCGATTGCCGAGAGTCCGGGCAAGGGGCCGGCGTTCCCGTTGGCGGAGCGCATCGAGCTGGCGCGCCAGGCGATCGGTCCGCTGGGCAATGTCGAGATCGTCGGATTCGACTCTTTGCTCGCCGAATTCGTGGGTGTAATCGGCGCCGGAGTGATCCTGCGCGGCCTGCGTGCGGTTTCGGATTTCGAGTACGAGTTCCAGCTGGCGAGCATGAACCGCCACCTGATCCCGCGCGTCGAAACCCTGTTCCTGACGCCGGCCGAGCAGTACAGCTTCATTTCGTCGTCGCTGGTGCGCGAAATCGCCCGGCTTGGCGGCGATATTTCCGGCTTCGTCCATCCCGCGGTCCAGCAGGCCTTGAAGACCCGCTGGTGCGCCGCACCGTAGACCTTGTCCAATCCGGGGAATTTCATGACCAAGACCATCCGAATCGTCGCCGCATTGCTGCTGTCGCTGCTGGCGTTGAGTGCCTGCAAGAAGGAAGACGAGGCCAAGCCGGCCGCCGCCAGCGCGGCCCCGGTCACGCTGCCGACCGACCCGAACGACACCGAAGGCTGGAGGAACTACCTGGTCGGTGTCGCCAAGCAGAACATGGAGGGCATCCGCCAGCGTCCGTACATGTACTACGTGCCGGCGGGCGACACGCCCGAAGTCATTGAGCAGGTGGACCGCCAGCAGTCCGACATCACCGACGTGGTCGGTCGCGGCATCCTGCCCGGCAACATGATCGCGTTCGGTTCGCCGAACTCGGCACGCATGGCCGATGTCATCATCGAGGCATTCAAGGTGGCGCGCCCGGCCTCGCTCAAGGACGTGCGCGTGCTGTTCATCGGGGCCGCGGCCGACGAGCAGCGGGTGCGCGATGCGGTGGCGCCAAGCGCCGCCGAGTTCGTGTTCGTCGAGGCGAAGTAACGCTCATCGCCTCGCCAGACGGTCGTGAAGTAGGGGCGGCCCCCCGTGGCCGCCCGCGTCGTGCGGCCAATTCGGGGCGAACGTTGCGGCCTGGGCCTGCCCCGATGCGACGGATTCGATGCGGCTTCGGGCGTGAGACAATGCCCCGATGGCCCTGCTGATCAACGAGCTCTGCGTCAACTGCGATGTCTGCGAACCGGTTTGCCCGAACCGGGCGATCACGGCCGGCAAGTTCATCTACGAGATCGACCCGACGCTGTGTACCGAGTGCGTGGGTCATTTCGACGAACCGCAGTGCGTCGCGGTGTGTCCGGTCGAGTGCATCGAGCCTGATGCGATGGTGCCGGAGACGCGCGAGCAGTTGCTGGCCAAGTATGCGTTGCTGATGCGCCAGGAGATCAAGGCATGAGAATCCAGCGATGGGCGTGGCTGTTGCTGCTGTGCGCGAGCGGGTCATTCGCGGCGCAGGCGCCGAGCAAGCCCGGCAAGGCGGCCATCGCCAGCGCCCATCACCTGGCCACGGATGCCGGCTTCGAGGTGCTGGCCGCAGGCGGCAATGCGTTCGATGCCGCGATCGCGGTGACCGCTGCGCTGGCCGTGGTCGAACCTTCGTCGAGCGGCATCGGCGGCGGCGGGTTCTGGCTGCTGCACCGTGCCAGCGACGGGCGCGAAGTAATGATCGACGGTCGCGAGACGGCACCGCTCGCGGTCGATGCCAAGGCCTATCTGGACGCCACCGGCAAGCTCGATCGCGACAAGAGTGTCAACGGCGCGCTGGCTGCCGGCATCCCGGGAGAACCGGCGGCCCTGGTGCATCTGGCCGAACACTACGGCCGGCTGCCGCTGAAGCGCTCGCTGGCGCCTGCGATCCGGCTCGCGCGCGAGGGGTTTCCGCTGCAGGAGCGCCTGCGCGGCATGCTGGCGATGCGCCGCGAAGTGATGTTGCGCTACCCGGCGTCGCGCGCGGTGTTCTTCCCGGATGGAGAACTGCCGGCACTCGGTACCCTGGTGCGGCAACCCGACCTGGCCAATACCCTCGAACGCATCGCCCGCAAGCAGTTCTACCGCGGCCGCTGGGCGCGCCGCCTGGTGGATGGCGTGCGCGCGCAGGGAGGCAACTGGACCCTGGACGACCTCGCGAACTACCAGGTCATCGAGCGCGAACCGCTGCGCTTTGACTACCGCGACTGGCACATCGTCACGGCTTCGCCGCCATCTTCGGGTGGCGTGCTGCTGGCGACCATCCTGAACATCCTCGAAGGCTATGAGCTTGGCCCAATGCCGAGGGCCGACCGCATTCATCTCGCGGTCGAGGCGATGCGCCGTGCCTACCGCGACCGCAGCTTCGTGCTCGGCGATCCCGACTTCGTGCAGATGCCGATCCGCCTGCTGACGAGCAAGGACTACGCCGCCGGACTGCGTGGTTCGATCCGCATGGACCGGGCCACGCCGTCGGCGTCGTTGCCGGAAGGGCGCGTCGTCGATGGCGGTACCGACACCACGCACTTCTCGATCATCGACGCCGAGGGCAATCTGGCCGCGGTCACCGCCAGCGTGAACCTGCCGATGGGCTCGGGATTCGTCGTTCCCGGTACCGGCGTGCTGCTGAACAACGAGATGGACGACTTCGCGCTGGCCGCGAACCAGGCCAATGCCTACGGCCTGATCGGCAACGACGCCAACGCGCCCGCGCCCGGCAAGCGCATGCTGTCGACGATGTCGCCGACGCTTGCGTTCGGACCGCAGACCACCGCGGTCATCGGCACGCCGGGTGGCTCACGCATCGCGACCATGGTCCTGATCGGCCTGCTCGAAGTGTTCGACGGCAAGAGCGCGGCCGAAGTCGTTGCGACGCCGCGCTTCCATCACCAGTACCTGCCCGATGCGATCTCGGCCGAAGCCGGCGCGCTGGACAAGGAGGCAGCCGCCAGCCTGCGCGCGCGCGGGCATGTGCTCAGCGAAGGCGAACGGCCCTGGGGCAACATGCACGTGGTGCTGTGGGACCGCGCCGCGAACACGCTGTCGGGTGCCGCCGATCCGCGCGGCGGCGTCGGCTCCGCGGACGTGCATTGAGGCGGCCACGATGACGATCAAGCTCTGGTCGGTGCTCGGCAACAGCCAGAAACTGGACGGCGGGGCGATGTTCGGCAACGCGCCGCGGCCGGTGTGGTCGAAGTGGATCGCGCCGGACGAACAGAACCGCATTCCGCTCGCCTGCCGCGCGCTCTATGCCGAAGGCGTGAACGGCAAGCGCGTGCTGTTCGAGACCGGTATCGGTGCGTTCTTCGATCCGACGCTTCGCGAACGCTACGGCGTCGTCGAAGACCGCCATGTGCTGCTCGACTCGCTGGCGGCAATCGGCGTGGCGCATGGTGACCTGGATGCAGTCGTGGTCTCGCACCTGCATTTCGACCATGCCGGCGGGCTGCTCGCGCCGTGGCAGCAAGGACGCGCCCCGGAGCTGCTGTTCCCGAATGCGCGCTTCATCGTCGGGGCCGAGGCCTTCGCGCGCGCGAAGGCACCGCATCCGCGCGACCGCGCCTCGTTCATCCCGGAGCTGTGCGCGCTGCTGGAAGCCTCGGGGCGGCTTGAGATCGTCCGCGGCGAGCGTTGCGACAGTCTCGGCAGCGACGTGCGCTTCAGCTACTCGCATGGCCACACCCCGGGGCTGATGCTGGCCGAGATCGGCGGCGACGGCGGCGTGGTCTCGTGTGCCGACCTGATCCCGGGCCGCGCCTGGGTGCATCTGCCGATCACGATGGGCTACGACCGCTACCCGGAGCTGCTGATCGACGAGAAGCGCGCGTTCCTCGACGACAAGTTGGCGCGTGGCGTACGCTTGTTCTTCACGCACGACCCGGAATGCGCGCTGGCCGAGCCCACGCGCGACGCCAACGGCCGCTACGCCACCTGCGCGCCGCTCGCGGAACTTTCCGCCTTGCAACTGCACTGATTCCGTCTTTCCGACCCAAGCCATGGAGATTGCGCAATGTCCAAGCTCGTCCCGCTCGCTCTCGCCCTGATCGCCCTCGCCGGTGTTTCCCCGGTCTTTGCCGAGGAGGAACACGCCGCGCCCGCGCCGAGCGTCAACGCCGCAGGCGGCTACGGCGAGGTGATCGCCGCCGATGCCAAGGCCGATCCGCTTGCCGGCGCGCTGGCCCGGGTCGATGCCGACCATGCCGCGCTCGAAGGCGTGTTCAGCGGTCGCGTCGGGCAGGTCTGCCAGAAGCAGGGCTGCTGGATGCAGTTGATCGACGGCGAACAGAGCGCGCGCGTGATGACCCAGCACAAGTTCGCGCTGCCGAAGGACTTCTCCGGCAACGCCGTGGTCGCCGGCAAGCTCGAACGCATCGAGATCAGCGAGCAGGAAGCCAAGCACCTGGCCGAGGAGCAGGGCCGCAGCTTCGATGCGGCGGCCTCGCGCGTCGAGTACCGCATCCAGGCGCGCGGCGTCGCCAGCGTCCGCTGAGGTGGGCGGAGAGCATTCGGTCGCGCGCAGGGACTTCCTGCGTCGCGGCGCAGGGCTTGGCCTCGGCGCCTCGTTGCCGATAGCCGGCATGTTCGCGCTCGCCGGCTGCCGCGCGCGTGGCCCCGGCGACCGCGTGCCGGTGTCGGCAGCGGGCTATGGACCGCTGCGGCCGGTTGCAGACGAGGCCACTGGGCTGAAGCTGCTGCAGTTGCCGGACGGCTTCCGCTACCGCAGCTTCGGCTGGGCCGGCGAACCGATGCAGGGCGGCCTGATCCCGACCGCACACGACGGCATGGGCGTGGTCTCCGGCGAAGGAGCGCGCTGCACGCTGATCCGCAACCACGAGGTCATCACCTCGGACGGCAGCTTCGGCACCGCGGCACTGCAGTACGACCCGCCTGCGAGCGGTGGCTGCGTAGCCTTCGACTTCGACGGCGACAGCGGTTTGGCCAGCGGCTTCCGGGCCGTGCTCTCGGGCACGCTGCAGAACTGCGCCGGCGGCGTCAGCCTGCGCGGCAGTTGGTTGAGCTGCGAGGAGATGACCTTCGATCCGGCAACCGGCACCGACGATCGCGGCCAGCGGCGACCGGAACTGCACAAGCCGCACGGTTTCGTGTTCGAGGTGTTTCCGGACGGGCGGCGCGCGCCCGAGGTCATCCCGGCGATGGGCGCGTTCAAGCACGAGGCCGCAGCCACCGATCCGCGTACCGGGTACGTCTACCTGACCGAGGATGGACGCGGCCCTTCGGGCTTCTATCGGTACATGCCGAACGACCGCCTGCGGCTGGCCGCCGGCGGGCATCTGCACATGCTGCGTGCGGTCGGGCGCAGCGACCTGCGCCGTGACGTCGCGGTGGGCGCCACCTTCGACGTGCGCTGGGTGCCGATCGAGCAGCCGCGTCGATTGTCCTCACCGACCGCGGCACAGAGCGCAGCGGTGGCGGAGCAGGGATTGCGCAACGGCGCCACCGGCTTCGCGCGCCTCGAAGGCTGCTACATCCACGGCGACGCGATCTTCTTCACCTCGACCTCCGGTGGCGACCTCGGCATCGGCCAGATCTGGGTGTACCGGCCCGGCCAGGAAACACTGAGCCTGTTGTTCGAGTCGAAGTCGGCCAAGACCATGGACTATCCCGACAACCTCTGCGTCACGCCGCGCGGTGGGCTGTTGATCAACGAAGACAACGACAGCGGCAGCCCGCAGCGCATCATCGGCATGGATGGCGAGGGCAATGCGTTCGACTTCGCCGAGAGCAACGTCGTGCTGGCCGGAGAGTTCGGTTTCCGCGGCGACTTCCGCTTCGAGGAATGGTGCGGCGTCTGCTTCTCGCCGGACGGGCGCTGGTTGTTCGCCAACTGCTACACGCCGGGGTTCACCGTGGCGATCACCGGGCCGTGGGAAAACGGTCCGCTCTGAGCGATCACTCAGCGCCAGGCCGACCCGTCCGCATTGCGTTCCGCGAAATACAGCCCGGCCCACAGCTTCGGGTCGAGCGGATACCCCGCAGCACCCTTGGCGCAGAGCCAGCGCGCGGCGTCGCGCATCGGCACGTGGTGCACGCGGATGTTCTCGCTGGAATCGCCGCCACCCTCGCCGACGCGACGCAGCCCGGTGGCGCGGACGAAATGCGCGATCTCGGTGGACAGGCCGGAGGACACCGGTCCGCCGGTGACGTATTCGAGCCGATCCGCCGCGTAGCCGGTTTCCTCGATCAATTCGCGCTCGGCGCTGGCGACGGCGTCTTCGTGCTCGCTGCCGGCGAGATCGCCGATCAGTCCGGCCGGCATTTCGATCGTGCTTGCCTGCAGCGGCGGCCGGTACTGCTCGACGAACAGCAGTTCGTCGGTCGCGGTCAGTGCGACGATGATCACCGCACCTTGCGGGTTCGCGCGCTCCACGAACTCCCAGCCGCCGCGCCTGCGCACGTTCAGCCAGCGTCCGTTGAAAAGCGTTTCGGTTTCCGTCATGGTGCGCGCCCCCAATGGTTCGCAGCGATGCTAGCGGCCCCGTTTCTGCAGCGGCAATGGGGGCGGCGCGTGAAACTTCCGTGCCGGCCGCGTGTCTGAGCTCCGTCCCGTTCCGAGGTTTGTCCATGGTTCCCGCGTATCGTCGTTTGCTGTCCGCCACCCTGATCGCCTTGCTGTTCGCGCCGCTCGCGTGGGCCGAGGGATCGACCATTCCGCCGATGCTGGCGCGGCCGAAACTGGGGTCGGCAGCGGCGCGCATACCGACCGAGACCGAGAACAAGATCGACACCATTTCCGACGCGCTGACCCTGGTCCGCCTGGCCAAGCAGTTCGAGGTGCAGAAGGACTGGCGACATCAGGCCTACGCATTGCAGAAGCTGTTTGCGCTGCGCCCGATGCAGGGTCCGATTGGTTACGAGCTCGCGGCGGCGTATGCCCGTCAGGACAGCAAGCGCCTGGCCTACGACGTGCTGGTGCGGTTGCAGGGCCAGGGCTACGCCTTCGCGCCCGATCAGGACCCCCGCTTCGAGCCGATCAAGGGGACCCCGGTGTGGGAGTACATCGTGCTCAACCTGCAGGCGAACCAGAAGGCGTTCGGTGGTGGCCAGCCCGGTTTCAACCTGCCCGGGGGAGACACGCTGATCGAATCGATCGCCTACGATCCGTCGCGCAAGCGCTTCCTGGTTGCCTCGGTCCGCGACGGCTCGATCGATCGGGTCGACCGCGCTGGCAAGACCGAGCCCTTCATCCGGCCGGACGCCAGCAACGGCCTGCTCGCAACCTACGGCATGGCGGTCGATGCCAAGCGCGACCTGCTCTGGGTGATCGGCAACGGCGTGCCGCACCGCAAGGGCATCCAGGCCGCCGACTTCGGCAAGGCCGTGCTGTACAAGTTCACGCTGTCCTCGGGCAAGTACCTGGCTCGTTTCGAGACTCCGCTGGCGCATCGGCCTTCGATCCTGTCGTCCATCGCGGTGTCTCCGGACGGCACGCCCTATGTCGCCGATGGCCCGGCGCGACGCATCTATCGACTCGCCGGCGACGCGCTGGAGCTCGTGGTCGAGAACCCGAAGCTGACCAGCATTCGCGGCATGGCCTTCAATGCCGATGGCAGCAGGCTCGTCTTCGCCGACTACGACCTCGGCCTGTTCGGCATCGACCTCAGCGCCGGCAAGGCTTTCGCGGTGACGCCGCATGCCAACCTCACGCTCTATGGCATCGAGGGGCTGGCATTCTGGAACGGCTACCTGGTGGCGGTGCAGAACGGGTTTCCCCCGCGTCGGGTGATGCGGCTGACGCTGGACGAGACGCTCACGCGGGTGACCCATGCCCAGGCGCTGGATGCAGCCAAGCCCGAGTTCGGCACGCCGACCCAGGGCGTGGTGGTGGGCGACGAGTTCTGGTTCATCGCCAATTCGCAGCGCGGGCAGTACGACACCTACGGCATCCCGAAGGACGCGGCCAAGCTGCAAGCGGTGCATGTGTACCGCAGCGATCTCAAGTACGCGATCGACAGCGGCAAGGCGGTGGTGTCGCCGGCGGCTGCGCCGATGTCACCGAATCAATAGTCGCGCGTATCGGCTTCAGTCGAAGCGCTGACGCCACTCGCGGCAGCGCCTTCGCGTCAGCGGGCCGAAGCGCAGCTGGTCAAGCAGCGGGTCGAGCGCGTTGCCGTCGGGCCGCGCGCAGGCGTAGTCGGCGGCGGCCAGCGGTACCGGCGCATCCAGCGCGATGCGACTCAACAGCCGGAACAGCAGCGCGTCGTCGCGTCCCTTGCGCAACTTCTCCGCGATCTGCGTGGCACCGCGCAGGCGCAGGAACGGCACTTCCGCGACGCGCTCAAGCAGTGCGTCGAGCGAACCGAAATGCGCGATCAGCGTCGCCGCCGTCTTCGGACCGATGCCGTGGATGCCCGGGATGTTGTCGACCGCATCGCCGGTCAACGCCAGGTAGTCGGCGAACTGTCCGGGGCGCACGCCGTACTTGCGCTTGACCGCCGCGGCGTCGGTCTTCTCGCGCCGGGTCAGGTCGAACACCACGTCGTGTTCGCCAAGCAGCTGCGAGAAATCCTTGTCGCCGGTGACCAGCACGCCGCGCAGGCCCTGCGCGCGCAGTGCGTGCAGCGCGCTGCCGGCGAGATCGTCGGCCTCGTATTCGCCATCGACCAGCACGCGCAGACCGAGCGCGGCGCTCAGCCGTTGGCAATAGTCGAACTGCAGCGCGAGGTCGGGCGGTGGCAGTTCGCGGTTGGCCTTGTACGGCGGATACAACCGATTGCGAAACGAAGTGGTCAGCGACTCGTCGAAGCACACCGCGACGTGCGACGGCTGTTCCTCGTGCAGCAGGCTCAGCAACATGTTGAGGAAGCCGAACACGGCATGCACCGGCCGGCCGTCGACGTCGACGAATTCCGGCGCGATCGAGAAATAGGCACGGAACACGTAGATGCTGGCGTCGACCAGATGCACGGCTGCGGTCGAGTTCATGGATGCCACTCGCGGTACTTGGTCGCGAACTGCGGACGCGCGCGATCCGGCGCTTCGCCTGCGGCCGTGCCGACATGCACGAACGCGATCGCATGTTCGTGCGCGGCGAGCCCGAGCAACGCGGCCGCGTCGCGATCGTAGGCCGGCCAGCCGGTGATCCACTGTGCGCCAAAGCCGAGTGCCTGGGCGCCGAGCAGCAGGTTGTAGGCGACGCATCCGGCGGCAAGCAGCTGCTCCTGCACCGGCACCTTGTGTCCTTCGCTGAATTGCGCGATGACCACCAGGCAGCAGGGTGCACGGTCGAAGCGCGAGCGGTCCTGGTCGAGTTCGGCGACGCTGGCCTCCGGGTTGCGCACGAGGGTCAGTGCCGCAAGTCGCTCGCCGAGCACTCGCCCGTGGCTGCGATCGACGCCAAGCACGCGGAATGGTTCGAGCTTGCCGTGATCGGGCACGCGCAGGGCGGTCTCGACCAGTTCGCGCAGTTGCGCCGGGTCTGGTCCGGGGTCGACCAGTTGCCGCGACGGGTGCGAACGGCGCTGCCTGAGCAACTCGATCAAGCTCATCTGGACCTCCGGTGCGGGCGCGCATTGTAGCGATGCCGGTTCCCGCCGCGGTGTCGCATCGGCTAGCATCGGCCCTTCACCGGCGGAAGGAATGGGGACGAGCATGCCCGTCATGGTTGCCACGCTGCGCGAAACCGCAGCGAATGAACGACGCGTCGCATTGACGCCAGAAGTCGCGAAGAAGCTGAAGGGGCTCGGTGCCGAAGTGCGCATCGAGACCGGCGCCGGCGTCGATGCCGCGATGCCCGACGACAGCTACAAGGACGCGCAGGCGGTGGCGTCCGCGAACGATCTGCTGGCCAAGGCCGATGTGGTGCTCGCGGTACAGCCGCCGGAAAACGACCGCATCGCGAAACTGCGCGAAGGCTCGGTGCTGATCTCGATGCTGCAGCCGCATGCCTCGCCCGAACGCGTGAAACTGCTGCGCGACCGCAAGATCACCAGCTTCGCGATGGAACTGCTGCCGCGCACGACGCGGGCGCAGGCGATGGACGTGCTCAGTTCGCAGGCCGGCATGGCCGGCTACAAGGCGGTGCTGATCGCAGCGCAGGCGGCGCCCAAGTTCTTCCCGATGCTGACCACCGCGGCCGGCACCATCCGACCGAGCAAGGTGCTGATCATCGGCGCCGGTGTCGCCGGCCTGCAGGCGATCGCGACCGCGCGCCGCCTCGGTGCCCAGGTCGAAGGATTCGACGTGCGCCCGGAAGTGCGCGAACAGATCGAGTCGCTCGGCGCCAAGTTCCTCGACCTCGGCGTGTCCGCGGCCGGCAGCGGCGGTTACGCGCGCGCGCTGACGCCGGAAGAACAGGCCGAGCAGCAGAAGCGACTCGGCGAACACGTGCGCAACATCGACGTGATCGTCACTACCGCCGCCATTCCCGGCCGCAAGGCACCGCGCATCATCACCGCCGAGATGGTCAAGGGCATGAAGCCGGGCGCCGTCATCGTCGACCTGCCGGCCGAGACCGGCGGCAACTGCGAACTGACGCAACCCGGCGAGACCGTGGTCGTCGGTGGCGTCGCCATCATCGGCCCGCTCAACCTGGCGAGCATGGGCGCGATCCACTCCAGCGAGATGTATGCGCGCAACCTGTTCAACTTCCTGAGCCTGATGCTCAAGGACGGCGCGCTGAACCTGGACTGGTCGGACGAGCTGATCGAGAAGACCTGCCTGACGCACGACGGCGTCATCAAGCACGAACCCACCCGCAATGCCGTCGAAGGCGGCCAAGGCTGAGGACAAGACGATGGACGGTTTCCTGGCGCTCTACATCTTCCTGCTCGCGGCCTTCACCGGCCACGAGATCATCTCGCGCGTGCCGGTGATCCTGCACACGCCGCTGATGTCCGGGTCGAACTTCGTGCACGGCATCGTGCTGGTCGGCGCCATGGTCGCGCTCGCCCACGCCGACACGCCGCTGGCCAAGGCGATCGGATTCCTCGGCGTCGCGCTCGGCGCCGGCAATGCCGCCGGTGGCTACGTCGTCACCGAACGCATGCTCGACATGTTCAAGTCGTCGAAGGGGAAGTAAGCAATGAACCTCGATATGGCGACCCTGCTTCCCACCATCGCGAAGGCGAGTTACCTGATCGCCGCGGTGCTGTTCATCCTCGGCATCAAGCGCATGTCGAGCCCGGTCACCGCGCGCAAGGGCATCGTGCAGGCCGGCATCGGCATGGTGCTGGCCACGCTCGCGACCTTCGCGATTACCGGCGGCGATAACCTCGGGCTCATCATCGGCGCGATCGCGCTCGGCGTGATCCCGACCTGGCTCTGGGGCAAGAAGGTCGCAATGACCGACATGCCGCAGATGGTCGCGCTGTTCAACGGCATGGGCGGCGGCTCGGCGGCGGCGATCGGTGCCGGCGAGATGATCAAGTTCGTGCACACCGGTGCGGTGCCGTCGAAGACGACGCTGGTGCTGGCGGTGGTCGGCGCGCTGATCGGTTCGATCTCGATGTCGGGTTCGGTGATCGCCTGGGCCAAGCTCGACGGGCGCATGGACAAGCGCTTCACCTTCCCCGGGCAGCAGTATTTCAACCTGCTCGTGTTCATCGTGACCCTGGCGCTCGGCGCGATGCTGGTGATGAAGCTCGAAGTGCCGATCATCGTCGCGTTCTTCGCGCTCGCGTTGCTGGTCGGCGTGCTGATGACGCTGCCGATCGGCGGTGCCGACATGCCGGTGGTGATCTCGCTGTACAACGCCTTCACCGGTCTCGCGGTCGCGTTCGAGGGCTACGTGATGCAGATCGAGGCGCTGATCATCGCCGGCATGGTGGTTGGTGCCGCGGGCATGCTGCTGACGCAGCTGATGGCCAAGGCGATGAACCGTCCGATCAGCGGCGTGTTGTTCTCGAACTTCGGCGGTGGCGGCCAGTCCGCGGCCGACATCAAGGGTTCGATGAAGCCGATCGAGGCCTCGGACGCCGCCTCGCTGCTGTACATGGCCGACAAGGTCGTGATCGTGCCCGGTTACGGCATGGCGGTGGCACAGGCGCAGCACAAGATCTGGGAACTGTGCAAACAGCTGCGCGAGCGCGGCAAGGAAATCAAGTTCGCGATCCATCCGGTCGCGGGACGCATGCCCGGCCACATGAACGTGCTGCTCGCCGAAGCCGGCGTGCCCTACGACCTGATCGTCGACATGGACGAGATCAATCCCGAGTTCGCGACCACCGACGTCGCCATCGTGATCGGCGCCAACGACGTCGTGAACCCGGTGGCGAAGACCGACAAGAGTTCGCCGATCTACGGCATGCCGATCCTCGACGTCGCCAACGCACGCCAGGTCATCGTGATCAAGCGCGGCAAGGGCGCCGGTTTTGCCGGCATCGAGAACGCGCTGTTCTACCAGGACAACTGCAAGATGCTGTACGCCGACGGCCAGGCCGCGGCGGCGTCGCTGTCGACCGAGCTCAAGCAGATCGATGGCGGTGGTGGGCATTGATCGCAGGTGCGATGCACCACCGGGCCTGTAATTGGATGGACTCGCCCCTCGCCGAGGCGTCATTCGCGCCACGGTGGTATCCAATGAGGACCAACGACAGCGAGGGGCGGGCCCATGAAAGAGCGTACGGCAAAATTCGAGGTGTTGGCGATCGACCTGGCGAAGAA